>NZ_PSTZ01000007.1 GCF_002931555.1 Pseudoclavibacter sp. RFBB5
TCACACACGACCAAGTTCCCTGCCGGCCTGCGCGACTCTCTCATTAGCGCCGGCCCGGGTGGGCTGCCGACGGCCTGCCGTCGACACCAACCCCGGGAGGGCCCTCATGAACAAGATCCAGAACCGCCTCGTGATCGTCGTCCGCGCCGATCCGGTCATCTGCGGGCACTCCGTGGAAGCCCGCAACCTCGCGGAAGCCGCACGCCTGCGCGGCTTCGACGAAGTCCGCATCGTCACCTGGCCCATCGAGCGCCTCCAAGCGGCAGGGCTGCCGCTCAAGCCGCTCGAGACCGTCATGCCATACAGCGACGGCATCTTCGTCGACCGACCAGCACCCGTCGGCGACTACAAGGTGCCAGACGGCCGCTACCTCGCCGGCCTCATCGGGCGCCTCGTCGAGCTCTTCACCGACGGAGTCCCGACCGTGTGCATGTCGCTGTACCTCAGCCCGCACACGCTCGCCGTGGCCGAGGCGCTCACCGTCGCACGCTCGACGGGCCTCCCCGTCAACGTGACCACCATCGCCGAGGCCGTCGGCTCCGACGTCACCAACGTCGTCAAGCACGCCGTCGAGGAAGGCCGCCTCGGGGCCGCCGCCCATATCCTCTCCGCCTACCTGTCGCAGGACGTCTGCGTCGCCGTCTCCGAGTACACGCGCGACCTCATCGTGGGGGAGGCGGCGAAGGTGGACGCGCAGCACGGCACCCGCTACGCGCCCCAGTGCGAAGACCGCATCGAGATCTCCTACCCGGCCATCGACTCGAGCGCCTACGTCGGCCTCGCGGACACCGACGTCACCGCGGCCGTCGAGGCGCGCGGGCTGAAGCGCGACGGCTACGTCATGTTCCTGTCGCGCCTCACCGAGGCGAAGGGCGTCGAGGACCTCATCGCGGGCTTCGAGCAGTCCCGCGTCGCCGACGACCCCGAGATCCAGCTCGTCATCGCCGGGCGCGGGCCGCAGGCCGAGGAGCTCAAGGCCATCGGGGCCGCGTCACCGCTCGCGCACCGCATCCACTTCCTCGAAGACGTCGGCGACGCGGAGAAGCCCTTCCTCATGGCGGGCTGCGCCGCGTTCGTGCTGCCGACGAAGCCGCGCCCGGAGTTCATCGAGACCTTCGGGATCGCGCTCGCGGAGAAGATGCTCGCAGGTGGAGGCCCCGTCATCACGACCGTCACGGGAGGGGTGGGGGAGGCCGTCGGTGACCACGCCATCATCGTGCCCGTCAACAGTCCGTCGTCGATCGCAGAGGCGCTCAACACGGCCGTGCTCGAGACGAGCGCCGCCGAACGCCGACTGCTCGCCGTCCAGGCGAGGGACTACGCACTGCAGTTCGACCGGCTGGCCGTCTTCGACAAGCTCTTCGATCGGCTGCCCCGGGCGGCGCTCGCGGCCTGAGCACCGCGCTTGGCCTCCTCCTCGCCTGACCAGCTTGCGTGATGAAAGCCCCGGACCCGGCACGTGGTGCTGGATCTCGGGGCTTTCAGCACGCAAACCGGCAGGGCCTGGCGTCAGATGCGCGCGTCGGGAGGGCCGTTCACGCGGCGAGGAGCGCGTCGAGCTTCTCGTAGCCGTCCCGCACGCCGTGCTCCATGCCGCTCGCGACCAGGCCGTCGCGCATCTGGAAGGACTCGAGCAGGCTCGTGCTCGTGACCCTCGTGCGGCCGCCCTCGAGTGCCTCGAAGGTGATGGTCTCGAGCAGGACGCCGTCCGGGATCATCTCGAAGGTCTGCGTCTGCACGATGCGCTCGTTCTCGCGGATCTCGTGGAACGAGCCGAAGAACCTCGCGATCTCCTCGCCGCCCTGCAGGTTCACCCAGCGGTAGGCGCCTCCCGTGACGGCGTTCCAGTGGTCGATGTTGGTGGAGACGTCGTGCGGGCCCACCCATTTGGTGAAGAGGTCGGGGTCGATGAACGCGAAGAAGACGCGCTCGGGTGTGGCGTCGAACTCGCGGACGACGGTGATGTTCGGGAGGTCCTCGCCGACGGTGACGACGGTGTCCTTGGCTGAGGTGGTGCTCATGATGGTGTTCCTTTCTCGGGTGCTGCTGCTGTGGGTGGGGTCTGGTCGGTCTGGGACTCGAGGAGCGCGTCGAGTCGGCGGAATCTGGCCTCGGCGGTCGCCTGGTAGCGCTCTATCCATGTGGTCATCAGGCTGAGGACCTCGGCTTCGAGGTGGCGGGGAGCGCGGACCGCGTCGCTCGTGCGGGAGACCAGTCCGGAATCCTCGAGAACGCGGAGATGCTTCGAGATGGCCTGCACGGAGACGTCGTAGGGGGCGGCGAGCTCGCCGACCGTCGCGTCGCCATCGGCGAGCCTGGCGATGAGGTCTCGTCGAGTCGGGTCGGCGAGTGCGGCGAAGACGGGGGAGAGCGCGTCGTGGTCCATGGCTCCTCGGGGTGTTTTGTCAACCAGATGGTTGATGGCCCAAGTCTGCGACCGAGTTGAACGCTTGTCAACCACTGAGTTGATGAATCTCAGAGAGGTCACTGGATCAGGTGCGGACGGCGGCGCGGACGGCCTCGAGTGCATCCGTCGCCGCGCGGGTGTCGACGCGCGCGATGGTCAGCACCCCGACGACCGCTGACGTCACGAGGGAGCCGGTCTCACGGGGGTGGCCAAGTGCGGCGGTGCCGCGGAGGATCGCCCGCTCGAGTGTCGCGCGATAGTCGGTGATGGTGTCGCGAACCGCGGGGTCTCGTGCAAGTGAGCTCGCGGCGGTGGCGAGGAGGAGGCAGCCGCGCACGTCGTCTCGTTGACCCTGTGCGGCGACGGCTGCCGAGAGTCTCGCGAGGTAGTCATCGAGGGCGGACGCGGAGACGGGTTCGGCGAGCAGCGGTGCGAGCAAGGGATGCACGACGTCGTCGAGGTAGCTCTGCACGGCGGCGTCGAAGAGTCCTCGCTTGCTGCCGAAGGTGTTGTAGATGCTCGACCGACTCAAGCCGGTTGCGGCCTCGATGTCGCTCGTGGATGCAGAGTCGTAGCCTTGGCGCCAGAAGAGCGTGCGCGCCCCTCGAGTTGCGTCATCCTGCTCGAAGTTCTTCGTGCGTGCCATCTGACCTCCGATACTGTAACGTTCGTTTCAGAATACACCGATCTAGGAGCATCTCGTGCTTGTCGCCGCCCTCGTCCTCGCCGCTCTCGCGGCCCTCGTGCACGTCTACATCTTCATCCTCGAATCCCTCCGATGGACGACCGAATCGACTCGGAGAACGTTCGGCATCCCGTCGCTCGAGGTCGCCGAGACCACGAAGTCGCTGGCCTTCAACCAGGGCTTCTACAACCTGTTCCTCGCGATCATGGCCGGCCTGGGGGTCGTGCTCACGGTCGCAGGTCACCCAGCGATCGGGGCGACGCTGATCTTCGCCGGCGCCGGGTCCATGCTGCTCGCCGCCCTGGTGCTCGTCACGAGCGACCGCACGAAGCTGCGCGCGGGCAGCATCCAGGGGAGCTTCCCCCTCCTCGCCGTGGTGCTCCTCGGCATCGCCGCAGCGACCGGCGCGCTCGCGGCCTGAGCAGGGCTTCCCCGCGAGCCGAGCAGGTACGCTCGACCCATGCAGGAAGCGTCCCTCGAGCGGCAAGCATCGAACGAAGAGCAGCAGGCGACGATCGCCGTCATCACGGTCTCCGACCGCTCGGCTCGGGGCGAGCGCGATGACCTCTCCGGTCCCGCGGCGGTCGACGCACTCGCGAGGCACGGCTACACCTCCGTCGCCCTCTCGGTCGTCCCGGACGGTGCGACCGTCGTGCGCGATGCCATCGCGCACGCAGCGGATGCGGGCGCGCAGCTCATCGTCACGCTCGGGGGCACCGGGCTCTCGCCGCGCGACGAGACGCCGGAGGCCACCTGGCCGCTGATCACACGTGAGCTTCCCGGCATCGCTGAAGCGCTCAGGGCCACAGCCCGCGACCGGGTGCCGACCGCGGTCCTCTCGCGGGGCCTCGCCGGCATCATCGACCGGCCTGGCCGCGGAGCGCCGAGCCTCGTCGTGAACCTCGCGGGCTCACCTGGCGCGGCCCGCGACGGCGTGGCGCTGCTGGCGCCCCTCATCCCGCACATCCTCGACCAGCTGCGTGGCGGAGACCACCCTTCGTGACCGGCACCCCCCTCGCCCGCGTGACCACCGACGAGCTCCTGCTCGCCGAGCATCTCGCCGCCGTCGACGACCCCCGAGCGGGCGCCGTCGTGACCTTCGTCGGGCAGATCCGAGACCACGACCCGGAGGCCGCCGGCCGCGTCGTCTCGCTCGACTACACCGCGCACCCAGACGCCGAGCGCGTGCTCGAGGAGCTCGTCACGGCCCATGCTCAAGACGGCGTCCGAATCGCCGTGAGTCACCGGATCGGGCACCTGAAGGTCGGCGACATCGCACTCATCGCCTGCGTCTCGAGCGCCCACCGCGGCGAGGCCTACGACGTGAGCCGCGCCCTCGTCGAAGACGTGAAGTCCGAGGTGCCGATCTGGAAGCACCAGCACGAGGCTGACGGCGCCGCATCCTGGGTCGGCCTGCCATGAGCGCAGTGCCCGTCACGATCTCGCGCAGGCCACGGCTCGTGGAGCCGCAGCTCGCAGCTGCGCCCGGGGCCCCGCTTGTCGACACGCACGGGCGCGTGCACCGCGACCTCCGCATCTCGCTGACCGACAAGTGCTCCCTGCGCTGCACGTACTGCATGCCGGCGGAGGGCAACGAGTTCCTCGAGAAGGACAGCATCCTCACGACCGACCAGATCGTGCGCATCGCGCAGCTCGCCGCCGCATCCGGAATCACGACGTTTCGACTGACCGGCGGGGAGCCGCTCCTTCGCCGCGACGCCGCCGACATCGTGCGGCGCATCTCCGCGATCGAGGGGCCGAACGGACGCGTGCAAGTGGCGATGACCACCAACGGCATCCTCCTGCCGCGGATGCTGCCGCAGCTCATCGACGCGGGTCTCGACCGTCTCAACGTGTCCATCGACACCCTGCGACGCGACCGCTTCACGTCCCTCACCCGGCGCGACAAGCTCGACGAGGTGCTCGCCGGCATCCGCGCCGCGCAGGCGTCGTCGCTGCGCCCGCTCAAGCTCAACGCCGTCGCCATGCGCGGCGTGAACGACGACGAGATCGTGGAGCTCGTGGAGTTCGCCATGGAGCACGACGCGCAGATGCGCTTCATCGAGCAGATGCCGCTCGACGCCGGCCACACCTGGGATCGCATGCAGATGGTGACCCGGGAGGAGATCCTCGAGGCCCTCGGCGCGAGATTCGAGCTCGCCCCGGTCCCCGGACGCGGCGGTGCGCCGGCCGAACGGTGGACCATCGACGGCGGGCCGCACACGGTCGGTGTCATCGCCTCCGTCACGGCGCCGTTCTGCGGGAACTGCGACCGCCTGCGGCTCACGGCTGACGGGCAGCTCCGCAACTGCCTGTTCTCGACGAGCGAGTACGACCTCATGCCGATCCTCCGCGCCGACCCGAGCTTCGCGCTCGACGCCGACGATGCCGCGCGAGCACGCCACGCGGCGGGGAACTGGACCGACTCGGAACTGGCGGTCGACGCGATGCTGCGTTCGTGCATCCACAACAAGCTGCCCGGGCACGCCATCAACGACCCCAGCTTCCTGCAGCCTGCCCGCGGCATGAACGCGATCGGCGGCTAGCGGGCGACGCGCAGTCGGCCGTTCGCGCCGCGCCTGGCGGTCGGCAGCGATCAGCCGCCAGCGAAGGGCGGGAGCACGTCGACGGATGCTCCGGGCGCGATGGTCGCGCCGGCGTCGGAGGTTCGCACCCCGTCCACGAGGAAGGAGCAGCGCGCGAGGACTTCGGCGATGTGAGCGTCAGCCGACGGGTTGAGCGCCGTCAACAGCGCGCCGATCGAGTCGACCTCGACCGCGAACTCGCTGCCGCCCACGGCCTCGGCGGCGCCGGCGAAGACGCGCACTCGCGACGCCGCGCTCATGCCTGATGCTCCCAGACGAGAGCCCGTTCGGTGACGAGCTCGGCGAGGCGCGCGAACGCCTCGGGGGAGTCTGCGGTAGAGCTCTGCCGCCCCAGCGCGAGCCCGAGCGCGAACGTCGTGAGTGGCGCCGCGGGCCGAGCGACGTTGTGGGCGACGTCCCTGGCGACATCGAGGACGACGGCGACGTCGATGTCGTCGTCGAGCTCGAGCACGCGTTTGGCTTCGGCAAGCCACGCGTCGAGCGCCTCAGGGGGCAGATGCTTGGGCTTCTCGGTCATCGCTGACGGTTCCTTCCTCGTTGTCGGCTGGTCTGTCGGCAGGCCTGGGGAGGCGGAGGCGGCGGCCAGGGCGCGTGCCGCCTCCAGCTGCTCGGGGGTATCGATGTCTGCGGCGGCGCCGGTCTCGTCGAGCACTCGCGCGAGCTCGAGGTGTTCGAGGACCCGGCGGAGAGGGAGGCCGTGCGCGCCCGATCCCGGAGAGTTCGCGAGCGCATGCTTCACCGCCTCGGCGCGGTAGAGCCCAGCGAGCCACTGCACGCGCCCATCCGAGTCGACGATCACAGCACCGTCCGGGCCGGAGGCGTTGTCCGCCTCGCACAGCCCGGCCGGCTGCGACTCGAGGCGCCCGACCAGCAGCGCGACGAGCTCTGCAGCGCGCGGGAGGTCGCAGGCGAGCAGCAGGACACGCGGTGACTCGACGCTCGGGAGAGCCGCCGCCAGCCCAGCCGCCGGCCCGCCGAACGGGTGCTCCTCGCGCACGACCACGGCAGGTGAAGCCACGGCAACCGGACCGACGACGATGATCCGTCTCGCCCCGGCATCCCTCGCGGCGACAACGGCGATGTCGACGAGGCGACGACCGCCGATCTCGAGCTCGCCCTTGCTCACGCCTCCCAGGCGCGAGCCGCGGCCACCGGCCAGGATGACGGCGTCGAACCCGACAGACGCCGTGGGCGCGCCGGGCGACTGCCCTACTGCTCGCGCTTCCACGGCCCGGACTTCCCGCCGGTCTTCGCGATGAGCTTGATGTCGCCGATGGTCACCGACTTGTCGATGCCCTTCACCATGTCGACCAGCGCGAGCGCCGCAACCGAGACGGCGGTGAAGGCCTCCATCTCGACGCCCGTGCGATCGGCCGTGCGCACGGTCGCCGTGATGAGCACGCCGTCGTCGCGCAGCTCGAGGTCGACCGCCGCGCCGTGCACGCCGATGATGTGGGCGAGCGGGAGGAGCTCGGCGCACTTCTTCGCGCCCTGGATGCCGGCGATGCGCGCCACCGCGAACGCGTCACCCTTCGGCACGGCGTCGTTCGTGAGCGCCTCCAGCACCTGCTCGCCGCAGAAGACCATGCCGGACGCCGTCGCGGCGCGCACGGTCGGCTGCTTCTCGGTGACATCGACCATGCGTGCGTGGCCGGCTGCGTCGAGGTGCGTGAAGTTCGTCATGCTCAGAGTCTTGCACCGACGTCCGACATCAGCCGAACGACGTGCACCAGGTCACCCTCCTGCACGCGCTCGACGCTCGCATCGACGATGGCGTAGCCGTTCGCGTCGGCGAGGCTGCCCACGAGGTGCGAGCCGGACCCACGGGCGGCTGCCGGGGAGACCAGGACTCCCGCATCGGTGAGGCGGATGCGTGCGGGCAGGTACTGGCGGCGCCCCGGCGGGGTGCGCCATCCGGTCTCGGCTCGCGCGCTCAGCCGCGGATCCTCGACGAGGGATGCGCCTTGCAGCGCGCGCAGACACGGCCGCACGAACACGAGGAATGAGACCCAGGCGCTCACGGGGTTGCCGGGGAGGCCGAACACGAGGGGGCCGGGCTCGCCCGCTCCGACCCAGGGGTCACCGAGGCGGCCGAAGCCCTGCGGCTTGCCCGGCTGCATGGCGACCTTCTCGAAGCTCACCTGGCCGCCGGGAGAGAGGAGCTCCTTGACGGGGTCGTAGGCGCCCATGCTCACACCACCCGTGAGCACGATGACGTCGCACCGGCCGGCGAGCCGCCGAAGCGCCGTGTCGAGGTCGGCGATGTCGTCGGAGACCCTGACGACCTCGACGAGCTCCGCACCGTGCTCGATGGCGAGCGAGGAGATGAGCAGCGAGTTGGAATCAGGGATCTGGCCGCGGTCGAGCGGCTCGCCAGGGGCGACGAGCTCGCTGCCCGTGGCGATGACGGCGACTCGAGGGCGTCGAGCCACGGCGATGCTGCCGTAGCCGGCGGATGCCAGCGCGGAGAGCACCTCGGCTCCGGCGCGTGACCCGGCCGAGACGAGCGCATCACCCGGCTGGCGGTCCTCCCCAGCCGAGCGGATGTGCACGCCGGGGGCGGCGGGGGTGGTGACGCTCACTCGACGCTCGCCTCCGTCCGTCGCCTCGACGGGCACGATCGCATCGGCGTCCGCCGGGACGGGTGCACCGGTCATGATGCGTGCGGCCTGCCCCGGCGAGAGGGCTGGGTCCGCCGACGCGCCGGCGGGCAGATCAGCGACGACCTCGAGGGTGACGGGGGTGTCCGCGCTCGCGGTGGCCACGTCGGCGGAGCGCACCGCGTAGCCGTCCATTGCGGAGTTCGTCCACGGCGGCAGCGCGTACCTCGAGGCGACGGTCTCGGCGATGACGCGCCCGTGGGCTGCCGCGAGCGCAACGGTCTCGCTCGACAGGGGCCGTGTCTCCGCGAGCACGCGAGCCAGCTGGGTCTCGACCTCGATCATGCGAGCGTCCCGGCCTGAGCTGCGTCGGCGTCCGGCAGTCCGGTTGGGGCCCGGAGCAGGCTGAGCGCCGACGGCTGGACGACGCGCACCTCGTAGCCGTGCGGGGCGAGCAGCAGCGCGGCACGTCGTGCCCGCGTCGCCGAGACGCAGTAGAGGTTGAGCGGTGTGGGGACCTCGGCCTCATCTTCACGCAGGAGGTGGCGCAGGCGAGCGGTCAGAGCCTCTGGCTCTCGCTCGAGGTGGATCAGCTCGCTGAGCGGGAGGGAATGGGCACCGGGGATCGCGTCGACCGCGTACTCGTCCGGCTCTCGCACGTCGACGAAGTGGCCGCGCGCGTCCCGGGTCGGGTCGAAATCGAGCGGGCTCGGCTGTCCTGGTGGGGACGCCGCCGGCTGATCCCGGGCAGCGGTCCGCGCCGAGGGCTGTGCGGGGAGCTGCTGGGGGACCGCGCGCAGCGGCAGCTCGGAGACGCGCATCGTGAGCGCCTCGACCACGACGAGCCTGCCGAGCAGCACCTCGCCGATGCCTGTGACGAGCTTGATCGCCTCGACCGCCATCATCGAGCCGACGATGCCGCAGAGCGCGCCGAGCACGCCGGCCTCGGCGCAGGACGGCACGGACCCGGCGGGCGGCGGCTCCGGGAAGACGTCCCGCAGCGTGACGCCGACGGCGGGGGCAGGCGGCGCCGACCAGAACACGCTGAGCTGCGCGTCGAAGCGAAGCACAGACCCCCACACGAGGGGGAGGCCGAGATGCTCGCAGGCGTCGGCGACGGCGTAGCGGGTCCCGAAGTTGTCTGCCCCGTCGAGCACCAGGTCGTAGCCGCCGAGGATGCGCGTCGCGTTGGACTCGTCGAGCCGCTCGTCATGTTCGATGACGGTGACGTCCGGCGCGAGCTCGCGGAGGCTGCGGGCAGCGCTCGCGGTCTTGCGAGCGCCGACGTCGCCGATGCCGTGGATGACCTGCCGGTGCAGGTTGCTCGGCTCGACCGCATCCGCGTCGATGATGCCGACCGTGCCGACCCCGGCGGCCGCGAGGTACTGCAGGGCGGGGGCTCCGAGGCCGCCGGCGCCGAGCACGGCGACCCTGCTCGCCGCGAGGCGACGCTGCCCGATCTCGCCGAGCTCCGGCAGGCGGCGCTGGCGTGCCGTGCGGGCGAGCTCGTCACCACCGAGTTCAGGGGAGGGGTCGACAAGCGGGGCGAGACGCATGGCGTCACCCTACCGCCGCATCCCGAGCCGCCCGGGACCGGCGTCGTTCCGGTGCAGGTCCGCGTGCGGATGCGCGGGGGCGGCTAGCATGGGCGCGTGGGTCGGATCACGGTGCGGCGAAGCGTCACGCGGCTGAGTCTCGGGAAGCCCCCGAGCCGGAAGGCCGACTTCCTCGCGGCCGAAGAGCCCCTCGAGATCCGCGTCGGAGGCCAGCAGCTCGCGATCACCATGCGCACGCCTGGCAACGACTTCGAGCTCGCGGCGGGTTTCCTCGTCTCGGAGGGGGTCATCGCCCGAGGCGATCAGTTCCGGTCAGCGATGTACTGCGCGGGCGCCGACGGCACTGCCGACGGGCTCAACACCTACAACGTGCTCGACGTGCTCCTGTCGGCGGACACCCCGCAGCCTGACCCCGACCTCGCGCGCAACTTCTACACGACCAGCTCGTGTGGGCTCTGCGGCAAGGCGAGCATCGACGCCGTCGAGCTGACCTCCAGCTACGAGGTGGCGAGCGACCCGGTGACGCTTGATGCGGGGCTGCTCGTGACGTTCCCCGACAAGCTCCGCGAGCAGCAGGCGGTGTTCGAGAAGACGGGCGGCCTGCACGCCGCCGCGCTCTTCGACGCCGCCACCGGCAGGCTGCTCGTGCTGCGCGAGGACGTCGGCCGCCACAACGCCGTCGACAAGGTCGTCGGCTGGGCCGTGCAGAACGACCGGCTGCCCCTCACTGGAACGGTGCTGCAGGTCTCAGGGCGATCGAGCTTCGAGCTCGTGCAGAAGGCCAAGATGGCGGGCATCCCCATCCTCGCCGCCGTCTCCGCGCCGTCATCGCTCGCCGCCGAGCTCGCCGAAGCCGGCGGCATGACGCTGATCGGCTTCCTCCGCGGGGAGTCGATGGTCATCTACTCGCGCCCCGACCGCATCCTGCCCACGGAAGAGGTCAAGGCATGAGCGTCGACGCCTGGGAGAGCTTCTTCGTCGCCACGGTCGGCGCTGGCGCAGCCCTGGCCGGGCTCATCATCGTGGCGATGTCGGTGAACGTCGCGATGATCATCAAGATCAAGAGCATGCCGTCGAGGGCAGGCGCGACCATCGCGTCCCTGCTGCTCATCGTCATCGTCGGAGCGGCCGGCCTCATCCCCGGCATCAGCAACATGGCGTTCGGCGGTGTGACACTCGCCGTCACGCTGGTCGTGGCGGCGCTGTACTGGCGCACGAGCGTCATCGGCTTCAGGAATCCGAACGGGCACCTGCGCGAGCACATCCTCCGTGTGGCGTTCACCGTCCTGCAGCTCCTGCCGATGCTCATCGGCGGAGTCCTCGCGTTCGGAACGTGGGAGGCGCTCTCCTGGGTGGCCGCTGGGTTCCTCCTCACCTTCGCCGGGGCGACCCTCAACGCGTGGGTGCTGCTCGTCGAGATCCTCCGGTAGCGCCGCGAGCTCGCGCTCAGCCGACGATCCTGAGCGCACCTGCGGGTCGAAAGCGGACTCGACGGACGCATCTGCGGTTCACCGTGAGAAGATGCCCCCATGCCAGAACAGCGATACCGCGTCAGCGAGGCAGCCTCGCTCCTCGGAGTCAGCGATGACACCCTGCGACGCTGGGGCGCGAGCGGCCGCCTCGACCTCGAGGGCGAGGCTGGCGCGAAGACGGTCTCCGGCGTGCAGCTCGCCTCCCTCGCGAAGGAGCTCGCGGAGAGCGACGCGCGCGGTGACCTCGTGGAGCTGCCACCCGCATCCGCTCGCAACCGGATGCGCGGCATCGTCACGAAGCTGACGCTCGACACCGTCATGGCCCAGGTCGACGTCCAGGCGGGGCCATTCAGAATCGTCTCACTGGTCTCGCGCGAGGCCGTCGACGAGCTCGGCCTCGTGGTCGGAAGCCTTGTCGTGGCGAGCGTGAAGGCCACCAACGTGGGAATCGAAGGAGTGCACAGTGCGTAAGACGCGGAGACTCGGGATGGTGCGCGCGCTCGCCGCCTCCGCTGGCGCGCTTCTGCTGGCTGCCCTGGCGGGCTGCGCGCCCGCAGGTGGTCCGGCGACACCTTCCGGCAGCGCCGACCCCATGCCATCGCCCACCGAGACAGGCCCGACCGGTACCGTCACCGTCTACGCGGCCGCCTCGCTCACCGAGACGTTCACGCAGCTGGCGGAGGAGTTCGAGGCCGACCACCCCGGCGTCACGGTGACGCTCAACTTCGGTGGCAGCCCGACGCTGGCCGAGCAGATCGTGACGGGCGGGGCGCCCGTCGACGTCTTCGCATCCGCGAACGACACGACGATGAGGACGGTCGTGGATGCGGGGCTTGTCGAGTGGACACCGGCGACGTTCACCCGCAACGCGCTGGTCATCGTGACCCCGGAAGGAAACCCGGCTGGCATCACGGGGCTGAAGGATTTCGCCGATCCCAAGCTCAAGATCGCGCTCTGCGACGAAGAGGTGCCATGCGGCGCCGCCGCGGCGAAGATCTTCGAGCAGACCGACATCGTGCCGAAGCCGGACACCCTCGAGAGCGACGTCAAGGCAGTGCTCACGAAGGTGAGTCTCGGGGAGGTCGACGCCGGCCTCGTCTACGCGACCGACGCGAAGTCGGCGGCTCTCGAGGTCGACCCGATCGAGTTCCCTGAAGCGCTCGACGCTGTCAACAACTACGGCATCGTCCCGCTCAAGGCGGCGCCGAACCCTGAGGCGGCGGCCGCGTTCACCGAGTTCATCTTGACGGCCCGCGGCGTCGAGGTCTTCGAGGAAGCCGGCTTCCTCAGCCTGACATGACCGGGATGAGCCGCCGCCCGCCTGCGGCGCTGACGCCCTTCGCGCTCGTGGCTCTGGCGCTGCTCGCGCTGCCCATCCTGGCCCTCGTCCTCCGCGTGCCGTGGGCTGAGTTCCCGGAGATCGTCGCTCAGCCGGTCGTCGGCCAGGCCCTGTGGCTCTCGCTCTCCTGCGCCGTCGTGGCGACGGCCGTCTGCCTGGTCATCGGGGTGCCGCTCGCGTGGTGGCTCGTCTCGCTCGCGGAGCTGCCAGGTCAGCGCCTCTATCGCGTGGTCCGGGTGCTGGTGCTTGTGCCGCTTGTGCTCCCGCCGGTCGTCGGTGGCCTCGCACTGCTGCTCCTCTTCGGCCGCTCCGGCCTGCTCGGCGCCCCGATCGCCCAGCTCACCGGGTTCAGCCTTCCGTTCACGAGCGCCGCGGTTGTCGTCGCCCAGACGTTCGTGGCCTTGCCGTTCCTCGTCATCGCTGTCGAGGGGGCGCTGCTCGGGGCGGACCGCCGGGTCGAGGACGCGGCGGCGACGCTCGGCGCGACCCGCTGGTTCACCTTCTCGCGGGTCACGCTGCCGATGGTCGGGCCTGCGATCGGGGCCGGTGCGGTGCTCGCCTTCGCCCGCGCCCTCGGCGAGTTCGGCGCGACCATCACCCTCGCGGGCAGCCTCCCCGGGGTCACTCGGACGATGCCGATCTCCACCTACCTCGCCATGCAGTCGGATCCGGATGCGGCGATCGCCCTCGCGCTCCTGCTCCTGCTCGTCTCGGTCGTCGTGCTCTTCGCGTTGCGGGGTCGCTGGGTGTCCGGCGTCGCAGGGACTCCAGCGGTGCTCGGCGCCTCGGCGTCGGTGCGCGCGAGGGGTTCGGGGCGGCGCGGATGAGCGCGGGGCTGGCCATCCGCGCGAGCGTCGCCGTCGGCGGCTTCCACGCGAGCTACGAGCTCGAGGTGCGGCCGGGCGAGGTGCTCGCCGTGCTCGGCCCGAACGGGGCAGGCAAGTCGACGCTCCTGCGCGCGATCGCCGGCCTCGCGGCACTCGAACGGGGAACATTGGAGCTTGGGGGCCGTCTCGCGGAGGAGGCGCCGGGGGGCGTCCGGCTCGGCGCGCGGGAGCGACAGCTCGGCGTCGTCTTCCAGGACTACGTCCTCTTCGGCCACCTCAGCGCGCTCGACAACGTCGCCTTCGGGCTGCGCGCTCGGGGAATCGGCCGCGGCGAGGCGCGCCGAGTCGCCGCCGAATGGCTGGAGCGCCTCGGCATCCACGACCTCGCGTCTCGTCGCCCTGCCCAGCTCTCGGGAGGGCAGGCGCAGAAGGTTGCGCTCGCCCGGGCGCTGGCGACCTCGCCTCGTGTCCTGCTGCTCGACGAGCCCCTCTCCGCCCTCGACGTGGAGTCTCGCTCGGAAGTTCGTGCCGAGCTGCGCCGCGTGCTCGCGGATTTCGAGGGTGCGACCCTCGTCGTCACGCACGACCCGGCGGATGCTGCTGCGCTGGCCGACAGGATCGCGATCGTCGAAGGAGGCGCGATCACGCAGCTCAGCACACCGGAAGCCATCGCCGCGGGGCCGGCGACCGCCTACGTCGCGGCGCTTGTCGGGCGAACCGGGTTCGAGGTGGAGTTGCGGGAGCCGGGGCTCGCGACGCACAGCGATCTCGGTGAGATCCGTGGCCACCTCGTCGGCCAGGCGGGCGCGCCAGGGGAGTCTGACGGGCGGGCCGGACCGGGCGAGCCGCTGTTCGCGAGCATCCGCACTGACCGTCTTGAGCTCGTCCTCCCCGGTGCGGACGATGCTCTGGGGCCTGTCGCCCAGGCCCGGCCGCTCGCCCCGAACACCTGGCACGCTGAAGTCCTGCGCCTCGAGCGCGACCTCGGCTCCGTGACGGCTACACTCCTTCTTGGCGAAGAGCAGACGACGCCCCGCCTCACGGCGCGGCTTCCGCTCGACACCGGCTCGCGCATTCCAGGGGGACTGCGAGAACGCCAGTCGGTGATCGTCCACCTTCCACCCGCTCACGTCGCCTTCGCCGCGACCCGCTGAGCGACGCGCCGGGGAATGCCGCGCGCGCTTTCAGCGTTAGGAGCGAACGTGCGGGCGTGCCCGCACGCCAAGATCTGAACCTCTCAAGGAGTACTGTGACCGACTCGCGCACCGCGACACGCGACGCCGAACCGACCCCAGCCGAGTCCGCATCCGCGGGCTCAGCCGTATCCGCGAGCGAGCCGGGCACCGACCCGCGCACTCGCTTCGTCATCCCGCTCCTCCTCGTCTCGGCGTTCGTCGTCATCCTGAACGAGACGATCATGGGTGTGGCGCTGCCCGCCCTGAACCAGGACCTCGGCATCCCGCTGGCGACTGGTCAGTGGCTCACGACGGCGTTCATGCTCGTCATGGCCGTCGTCATCCCGATCACGGGCTTCCTGCTGCAGCGCTTCCACGTGCGCCAGGTGTTCATGGCCGCGATGATCCTCTTCTCGCTCGGAACGCTGCTCTGCTTCCTGGCCCCGGGCTTCGAGATCCTGCTGCTCGGCCGCATCGTGCAGGCCTCCGGCACGGCCATCATGATGCCGCTGCTCATGACGACGGTGCTCAACATGGTGCCGCCGGAGCGCCGCGGGCGCACGATGGGCAACATCTCCATCGTCATCTCCGTGGCCCCGGCCATCGGGCCGACCGTCTCCGGCCTCATCCTGCAGGTCTTCGAATGGCGCTGGATGTTCGGCTTCGTCCTGCCCATCGCCCTCGTCGCGCTTGTGCTCGGCGCGCTGTTCATCAAGAACGTCACCGAGCCGCGCCAGGCGAAGATCGACGTGCTCTCCGTCATCCTCTCCGCGTTCGCGTTCGGTGGCCTCGTCTACGGGTTCTCGGGCCTCGGCGAGAGCTCGGCAACCGCCGTCATGCCGGCCTTCGTTCCGATCCTCGTCGGCGTGCTCGCGCTCGCCGCGTTCATCTGGCGTCAGATCTCCCGCCAGAAGACCGACTCGGCTCTGCTCGACCTCCGCGTCTTCACGAGCCGCCAGTTCACGGTGTCGCTCGTCCTGCTCGCGGTGAGCTTCATGTCGCTCTTCGGCACGATCATCCTGCTGCCCATCTACATGCAGGAGGTGCTCGGCTACGACACGCTCCGCGCCGGCCTGACCCTGCTGCCTGGTGGTCTCACGATGGGGCTGCTCGCGCCGTTCGTCGGCCGTCTCTTCGACAAGCTCGGCACGAAGCCGCTCATCATCCCCGGTTCCATCATCGTCAGCGCCGCCATCTGGGGCATGACGATGCTCACCGAGAACTCCGAGCAGTGGATGGTCATCGCCGCACACGTCACGCTCTCGGTGGGCCTGGCGCTCATGTTCACGCCGCTCATGACAAGCGCGCTCGGCGACCTGCCCCGCTCGCGGTACTCCCACGGCTCGGCGGTCGTCTCGACGGCCCAGCAGCTCGCGGGAGCCGCAGGAACGGCGATGTTCGTCGTGGTCATGGCGAACTCGACGGTCGCTGCCGCAGGTGAGGGCTTCGGTCCGATCGCGGCGGAGGCGCAGGGCATCCACGCCGCGTTCCTCGTTGGCGCATGCATCTCGATCGTCACCATCGTCGGCGCGTTCTTCGTGAAGGCGACACCGAAGCGTGAAGGCGCCGAAGCGCCGGCCATGCACTAGGCGCATCCGGCGATCGCTGAGCTCAGCGCTTCGCATCAGAAGGGCCCGACATCAGATCGCCTCTGGTGCCGGGCCCTTCTGCGTGCCCGCTCGGGCGCACCTCCCGGCGAGGTTTGCGAAGATGGGGCGTCGAGCATCCACCGCGCTGAGGAGCGACCATGGCTGAAGCCCCAGAGATCGTCGAGAAGTCCGTCACCTTCGAGGCCGCGCCGGAGCGGCTCTGGAGCATGCTCACGGAGCAGGAGTCGTTCGCCAGCTGGTACGCGTTCGGCGGCGCCACGATCGAGGCCGAGCCTGGCGGCGTGCTCGCCGTCCACTGGCCCGAGCACGGGACGTTCCGCGGCGAGGTGATGCTCGTGGAGTCGCCGCGCCGCTTCGGTTACCGGCTCGCGGCCGTGCCGGAGGAGGACCCGCAGCCGCAGAACAGCACGGTCGTGGAGTTCACGATCGAACCGGCCGACGGCGGCTCCGCGCTGACGGTGCGCCACTCGGGCTTCGAGGGTCTCGAGGGTCTTGCCGCCGACTCGACGTCGGCGGAGATCGAGACGATGGCGTGGACCGCGGCGCTGCCGCTGCTGCGCGAGGCGCTCGGCGAGGCACCAGCGGAGGACCTGCCGCTGCCCTAGACGGACGCGTCAGGCGGTGGCCGCCGCCTCGAGTCGCGTGAGGCCGCGCTCGAAGTCGGGGCCGATGAGCTTGTCCATCGACATGAACCGGAAGACGATGGCCGCGACGCCACTGTGCTCGCCCGTCATGAGCCATCGAACGTGCGTGCCGCCGTCGACGGGCTCGAGGATGAACGACGTCGGGTTGTGCGCCTTGAAGGGCTTGTCGAAGTCGATGACGAGGTCGATCCGCTGCGGCGCGGAGGCGACGATCGTCATCGAGCCCTTGCCGGCTTTGCGGTTGCCCTCCCACGCGTAGTGGGCGCCGGGCCCAGCCTGCGGTCCGGAGTGCTCGCGTCGCATCGTCGGGTCGACGTCCTCCCAGGGCGACCATGAGCTCCAGTTGTGGAAGGAGTCGATGAGCGCGTGCACACGCTCGATGTCCGCGGGGATCACGGCCTCGCGCTGCACTTCGTACGTGGTCATGCGTGCATAGTGACAGAAACGTGGCTATGCGTGGACTCAGCAGAAGTTACGGGCCGGAAACATGGGCGTGACGCGCTCGGAAAACAGCGGCCGTAGTTTCGCACTAGACAACGCATGATGTCGTGAGCGAAACTCTTGGAGTCGCAACGACGCGACCACGAAAGGTTTTCACATGACCGACGTCGACCCCACTCTCGAGATGTCAGACGGCGCCTTCCACCGCCTCCTCGGCCCAGAATCAGAGCCGGGCTTCCTCGCCGACTCAGAGCTGCCCGCATACTGGGGTCGCAAATGGGGCGCGCAGGATGAGGTCGGACGGCTCCGCACCATCATGATGCGCCGCCCGAGCGCGGGCCTCGAAGCCGTCGAGAAGGCCGGAGAGTCGACCTGGATGCCGGAGATCGGCGCCTACGTCGACCCGGACCGCCGCTGGTACTGGTCAGGTCGCGAGTTCCCCGACCTCGAGAAGCTGCACTCCGAGTTCGACAGCTTCGTCACGGTGCTCGAGGACAACGACGTCGAGGTGGTCATGGCCCCCGACCTCGCGCCCAGCTTCACCAAGTCGGTGTTCACGCGCGACCCCCTCGTCACCATCCCGGGCGGCGCGATCATCGGACGACTCGCCCCGCGCATGCGCCGCGGCGAGGAGCAGTCCATCACGCAGACGGTCGCGGCCCAGGGCATGCCGATCCTCGGCACCATCACCGGCACCGGCCTCGTCGAGGGCGGCAGCTTCATCAAGGTGCGCCCCGACCTCGCGTTCTTCGGCACGTCGGTGCGCTGCAACGTCGAAGGCTACCGCCAGCTGCGCAACATCCTCGAAGAGCAGGGCATCCAGCTCATCCACTCGCAGATGCCCGGCTACCAGATCCACCTCGATCTGTGCTGCGCCATGCTCGACGACGACCTCGCGCTCGTGAACTCGCGCATCGCGCCGTACGACTTCCTCGACGCGCTCTGGAAGCTGGGCATCGAGACGGTGGATGTCGCGCCGCAGGAGGACTGGGCGTGCAACCTGCTCACCCTCGACCGCCGCAAGCTGCTCTTCCCGTCGCACCTGCCGCGCACAGCCGAGCTCCTCAACTCGAAGTACGGGGTCGAGATCATCCCCGTCACGTACCGGGAGATCAACAAGAACGGCGGCGGGCTGCACTGCTCGACGATGGAACTGCAGAGGGACTGGTAAGCGATGTCAGAGAACGTCACCGGCGGAGAACTCGTCATCCGAACGCTCGAGGCGCTCGGCGCCGAACGGGTCGTCGGGCTCCCAGGGCAGCACGCGCTGCCCATGTTCGACGCGCTCGGCGACAGCTCGCTCGACTACCTCGGCGCGCGCGTCGAGAACAACGCCGCGTTCATGGCCGACGGGCACGCCCGCGTGTCCGGGACCGTGACCCCGCTGCTCCTCTCCGCCGGGCCGGGTGCGCTCACCGCGCTGCCTGGCATGCAGGAAGCGGCAACGGCGAGCTCGCCCGTGCTCCTCATCTCCGCGCAGGTCCCGACCCCGGGGATCGGCGGCCAGGCGCACGGCTACCTGCACGAGCTGCGCGACCAGGAGGCGCACTTCCGCGGCATCGCGAAAGCCACCTGGAGCATCCGCTCGGTCGACCAGATCGTGCCGATGCTCGTCGACGCGTGGCGCACCGCGCAGAGCGCGCCGGCCGGTCCCGTCTACGTGGAGGTGCCGCACGACGTGCAGCAGGCGAGCATCGAGCTCGTCGACGGGCAGCTCGGCGGCATCGCGGCCGAGGCCTACGCGCTCGCGCCGGAGGCATCGGACACGCAGCTCGCCTCCGTCGCGAAGCTGCTGGCCGCGTCGAGCTCACCCCGCGTCTACGCGGGCGGCGGTGTCGTCCGCTCCGGCGCGGGGGAGCTGCTCGAGCAGCTCGCGGAGCAGCTGCAGGCACCGGTCGTCACCACGTACGGCGGGCGCAGCGCGTTCCCGTGGGCGCACCCGCTGTCGGCCGAGGGCTGGATCGAGGACATCGCGACCACCGAGTTCCTCGAGGCTGCCGATGTGCTGCTGGTGATCGGCACGGGCCTCAGCGAGCTCTCCTCGAACTACTTCCGCCTGGCGCCCAAAGGCACCGTCATCCACATCGACGCCGACGCGCGGGTGCTCGGCGCCAACCACGACGGCACGATCACGCTGCGCTCGGATGCAGGCTTGGCGCTGCAGGGCATCCTCGACCGCCTCCGCACGATGGGTGTCGGCGAGCGAGCGGATGCGCGCCCCGCCATCGAGGAGCTGCTCGCCACCGTCCGCACGCGGTTGGATGCGCAGCCCCTCGCCAAGGAACGCGAGCTGCTGGACACGCTCCGCTCGGCGATCCCGGACGACGTCGCGACCTTCTGGGACATGACGATCAGCGCCTACTGGGCATGGTCGGCGTGGGATGCTCGCGGCGGCGTGTACGAGAACGGGCAGTGCGGCGGCCTCGGCTTCGGCCTGCCTGGTGCCATCGGCGCGTCCTTCGCCTCGCGCTCGCGCGAGAACCCCAACGGTGCGCCCGTCGTCGCGATCTCCGGAGACGGCGGCGGCCTGTACGGCGTCGCCGAGCTGTCGACGCTCGCGCAGTCGCAGCTCAGCGTCACCTGGCTGGTCGTCGACGACGGCGGCTACGGCGTGCTGCGCGGCTACATGAACGAGGCGTACGGGCGAGCGACGGCCACCGAGCTCACCGGGCCGGACTACCTCGCCGTCGCCCGAGCCTTCGGCGTCGAGTCGCGGGCCGTGGAGATGGAGACGCTCGCCGAGGAGCTCGCCGACAGCATCCGCACCCCCGGCCCACGAGTGCTCGTGCTGCCCGCCACCCTCGAGCTGTTCGAGGCGACCCACACGCATCGGCCCGCGGTGCACCGATGAGGGCGCTGCCCGTCGTTCCCCGCAACGAGCCGGCCGCCATCGGCGGCAGGCTCCGATCGGTGCGCCAGCTGCGGCAGATGACGATCGAGCAGCTCGCCAGCGCGACGGGGCTCAGCAAGAGCTTCCTGAGCCGCGTCGAACGCGACCAGACGTCGCCGAGCGTGTCGACGCTCGTGCTGCTCTGCGACGTGCTCAACATCGAGGTCGGCGAGCTGTTCAGCGCGCCTGATGCGCAGCTCGTGCGCTTCGAGGACGCGCCGCAGATCAACCTCGGCGGCACGAACGTGTACGAGCGGCTCCTCAGCCCCCGCAACGATCCGCGCTTCCAGGTGGTGCGCTCGCGAGTCGACGCCGGCATGTCGGGCACCGGGGGAGCGGAGCTCTACTCCGTGAACTGCGAGGTCGACTTCCTGCACGTCCTGCGCGGATCGATCACCGTGGTCCTCGCCTCCGAGACGTGGGAGCTCGAGTCCGGAGACTCGATCACCCTCGACGGGCGCGAACCGCACACGTGGCACACACGCGACTCGACTGAGGGGGTCGAGCTCCTCTGGGTGCTCGCTCCCGCAGCGTGGGGAGGCACCACCTGAGCTCCATCCACGCAGTACTGTCGGTTCCCTGGCAGACCGAACGTTCGCTCGGCACGTAACACCCTTGTAAACCCTGCGTGACTTGGCCCATCCAGCGGCAAGTTGCCTCCTAGATTACGCATGTTGCCTACAGATGATCACCGCTGGTGATCGAGAGAAGGAGAAATTCACATGGCATCCAAGAAGCTCATGAAGGCGGGCCTGGCTGGCGCCTCGTTCGTCGCCCTCACCGCACTGCTCGCAGGATGCTCGTCAGGCGATGCACCGGAGGCGGACGTCTCCGAGGTCGCCGTGGACGAGGCCGCAGTCGCGCTCCTCCCGCAGGAGATCGCTGACGCCGGCACCCTCACGGTCGGCACCGAGGCGTACTACCCGCCCTACGAGTACCTCGACGCTGACGGCGCGACCGTCATCGGCCTCGACATGGACCTCATCAAGGCAGTCGGCCAGAAGCTCGGCCTCGAGGTGCAGATCGAGAACGTCGCCTTCGACACGCTCCTCCCGTCGCTCGACACGGCCCGCTACGACGTCGTCGTGGCAGCCATGACCGACACCCCGGAGCGCCAGGAGAACTACGACTTCGTCGACTACTTCAACGCGGGCCAGGGCATCGTCGTCGCAGAAGGCAACCCCGAGGGCATCACCGCAGAGGCCGACCTCTGCGGCAAGGCGGTCTCCGTGCTCCGCGACTCCGCTCAGCAGGGCATCCTCGAAGCCTTCAACAGCGACATCTGCGCCTCCAGCCCCATCGAGATCTCGGCGCAGGCCACCGACAACGACGCCCTCATCCAGGTGCAGTCCGGCCGCGCGGCAGCGTCGGTCAGCCAGTACCCGGTCGCGAGCTACAACGTCGAGCAGGCCGGCGGCTTCGAGCTGGCCAACGAGGAGCCCTTCCAGCCTGAGCCCCTCGGCATGGCAGTCGCGAAGGACAACGAGCTGAGCGCAGCCATCCAGGCCGCACTGCAGTCCCTGGTCGCCGACGGCACCTACACCGACATCCTCGCCGCCCACGGCCAGGAAGGCGGAGCCGTCGAAGAAGTCACCATCAACGGCGCCGAATAGCGCCCGCGGAGCTGACGAACAACAACGGAGCTGAAGAACAGTGAACACCTCGACCGGCCCCTCCACGGGCGCGACGGGAGCGGTCACCACCGCCCCCGCCGCGCCCGCGGCCGACGCCCCCAAGATCGTCCCGCTACGGCACTACGGCCAATGGATCTTCGCCGCCATCGTGCTCCTCTTCCTCGCGAAGCTCGTCTACGACGTCGCGACGGGATCGAGCATCCGCTGGGAGAAGGTCGGCTCGAGAGTCTTCGCAGAGGCCATCATGCAGGGCCTCCTCATCACCATCATGCTGACCGTGGTCAGCATGATCCTCGGCATCATCGGCGGCATCACGCTCGCCGTGATGCGCATCTCCAGCAACGCCGTGCTCCGCGCCATCTCGAGCGGCTTCGTGTGGATCTTCCGCGGGACGCCGATCCTGGTGCAGATCCTCATCTGGTTCAACCTGGCGCTGTTCTTCCCGCAGATCGACCTCGTGTTCGTGCAGCTCGACACCAACGCGCTCATCCTGCCGCTCACCGCGGCCGTGCTGGGGCTCGCGGCCAACGAGTCCGCCTACATGTCGGAGATCATCCGAGGCGGCATCATCTCCATCGACCCAGGTCAGAAGGAGGCGGCTGAGGCGCTCGGCATGACGCAGGGCAAGATCATGTTCCGCATCATCCTGCCCCAGGCGCTTCGCTCGATCGTTCCCCCCATGGGCAACGAGCTCGTCACGCTCCTGAAGGAGACCTCGCTGGTGTCCGTCATCGGCGCAGGCGACCTCCTCACCAGGGCGCAGCAGATCGGCGCCGCCGACTTCAGCCGCATGGAGATGCTGCTCGTCGCGAGCATCTGGTACCTGATCCTCACCTCGATCGCGAGCATCGGCCAGGGCTTCCTCGAGCGCAAGCTCGGCAAGTCCCGCGGCTTCGCGACCCCCGAACCCGTGTGGAAGCGAGTGCTCAACTCGATTCTGCCCAACCGCAGGTCTGTAGGAACAAGCAGAGAGGGACTCCGCTGATGCCCGTATCCACTGGGTCCGCCCCGATGATCGAGCTGCGCAACGTCGCCAAGTCGTTCGGCAGCGTCGAGGTGCTCAAGGACATCTCCCTCGACGTCCACGCGGGCGAGGTCGTGAGCATCCTCGGCCCCTCCGGTTCAGGGAAGTCGACGCTGCTCCGCTGCCTCAACCACCTCGAGACCGCCGACCGCGGCGTCATCCGGGTGGCGGGGGAGCCCGTCGGCTACAAGGAGAAGAACGGCAAGCTCTACGAGCTTCGTCCGAACGAGATCGCCAAGCGTCGGCGCGACATCGGCATGGTGTTCCAGCGCTTCAACCTCTTCCCGCACATGACGGCCATCGAGAACATCATCGAGTCGCCCGTGCAGATCCTCGGCCACAAGAAGTCGGCGGCCATCGCCGACGCGAAGGTGCTGCTCGAGCAGGTCGGCCTCGGAGACAAGGGCGACAACTACCCGTCGCAGCTCTCCGGCGGACAGCAGCAGCGCGTGGCGATCGCCCGCGCGCTCGCCATGAAGCCGAGCGTGCTGCTCTTCGACGAGCCGACGTCCGCGCTCGACCCGGAGCTCGTCGGCGAGGTGCTGCAGGTCATGACGAAGCTCGCGAAGGAGGGCATGACCATGGTCGTCGTCACCCACGAGATCGGCTTCGCACGCGAC
This sequence comes from Pseudoclavibacter sp. RFBB5, assembly GCF_002931555.1. GTDB lineage: Bacteria > Actinomycetota > Actinomycetes > Actinomycetales > Microbacteriaceae > Pseudoclavibacter. The sequence goes on from NZ_PSTZ01000007.1 coordinate 23,531, forward strand.
GTCTGCGACCGCGTCGTGTTCATGGACGGCGGCGTCATCGTCGAGGAGGGTGCCCCGGAGGACGTCATCCAGAACCCGCAGCACGAGCGCACGAAGCGCTTCCTCGCACGCGTCCTCAAGTGAGAGAGCTGACATGACACGTCCCCTCGTCATCTTCACCGACACCACCGACCTCTCGCAGGAGCCTGCAGTCAGGCTCCTGCGAGAGGCGGGGTACGCAACCGCGCACCTCGAGCTGCCGACCTCGCCCGGACTCGACGCGGTCGTGCCGCGCGAGCACCTCGACGCGGTCGCGGCCATCGTCGGCTACGCGCGCATCACGGCGGATGTGCTCGCGCAGCTCCCGTCGCTGCACCTGCTCGCGACGAGCTCCGTCGGCACCGACATGATCGACGCGGATGCGGCTGCCGCCCGAGGCGTGAAGGTCGTGACCCTCGCCGGGGTCGCGACCGAGGAGGTCGCGGCGCACGCGCTGACCCTGCTGCTCGCCGCCGAGCGCTCGCTGCTCCGCAGCCTGCAGCTCGTGCGCAGCGGCGAGTGGACCGACGAGGCCACGGCCCGCCTCCAGGTTCCGCGCCGCCTCAGCTCCCTCACCCTCGGACTCGTCGGCCTCGGTCGCATCGGCGGCAGGCTCGCCGAGATCGCTCGACCCAGCTTCGGGCGCGTGCTCGCCTTCGACCCCTACGCCAAGGGGGCACCGGCGGGTGTCGAGCTCGTCGACTCGCTCGAAGACCTGCTGCGGGAATCCGACTCGCTCAGCCTCCACCTGCCGCTCACCGCCGAAGCGCGTGGCATCCTCGACGCAGCCGCCCTCGCCCTGCTCCCGCACGGCGCGGTGGTCGTGAACGTCTCACGGGCGGGCCTCGTCGACGAGGCCGCCATCCAGGCTGCCCTCGCGAGCGGTGCGCTGCGCACCTACGCGGCCGACGTCCTCGACGGCGAGCCGCCGCATCCGAGCGACGCCATGCGCACCGACCCCGGCACCCTCATCACCCCGCACACCGCCTGGTGGTCGGATGCGGCCCTCGCCGGCTACGAGGCCCAGCCGGCACTCAACATCATCGCCGAGCTCGGCGCACCCGCCGACCCCACCTGGAGTCCCTCATGACAGACAGCAGCATCCTCCTCTCCGACGCGCACGAGCGCTTCCTGCGCGACTTCGACACGATGGGTGACTTCGGGGCCACCGGGCACGGGGGCGTCGACCGGCAGGCCGCGAGCGACGCCGACAACGAGCAGCGCCGCTGGTTCCAGGGCCTGCTCGAGGGCCACGGCTTCACGGTCGAGTACGACCGGATCGGCAACCAGTTCGGGCTGCTCGAGCTGGTGCCCGGTGCGCCATACGTGCTCATCGGCTCGCACATGGACTCGCAGCCCACGGCAGGCAAGTACGACGGCGCCTACGGCGTGCTCGCCGCGGCCCACGCGGCATTCCGGATCGCGGATGAGGCTGTCTCCGGCGGGGTCGCCGGCGCCAGGTACAACGTCGCCGTCGTGAACTGGTTCAACGAGGAGGGGTCGCGCTTCGTGCCCTCCATGATGGGGTCCTCCGTGTACACGGGCGTGCTGCCGCTCGAGGATGCCCTCGCCGTGCGCGACAAGGCGGGCATCAGCGTCCAGCAGGCGCTGCGCCCGACCGGATTCCTCGGCGAGGGCAACGGCCCCGTCGCCGCGCTCTGCGCCGAGATCCACATCGAGCAGGGGCGCCTGCTCGAGAACGCCGGCACGACCATCGGCCTCGTCACTGCGACCTGGGCCGCGAGCAAGTACCGCGTCGTCGTCAAGGGCGAGCAGGCGCACTCCGGCGCGACCGTCATGGAAGACCGCCAGGATGCGCTCTACGGCGCCTCGCTGCTCGTCGTCTTCGCGCGGGAGCTCACCGACCGCTTCCCCGGCAAGCTGCACACGGCCGTCGGGCAGCTCGACGTGTACCCGAACTCGCCCGTCGTCGTCGCCAGCGAGGTCACGCTGCTGCTCGACCTGCGCAGCGACGACGAGGAGCTGCTCGCCGAGGCCAACGCCCTCCTGGACGCGCGCTTCGCGGAGATCGAGGCCAAGGCCCGCGTCGAGATCGACCGCACCCTCTCGCACTCGTGGGACGTCAACCCGTACCAGCCCGCCGGCGTTGAGCTGGCGCGCTCGGTCGCCGAGGAGCTCGGGCTCTCGAACGACGAGATCATGACCGTCGCCGGCCACGACTCGACGAACATGAAGGAGCTCGTGCCCACGGTCATGCTCTTCGTGCCCTCCGTCGACGGCATCTCGCACAACGAAGGCGAGTACACGAAGCCCGACGACCTCGTCTCAGGGCTCGACGTGCTCACCGAAGTCGTCCGGCGCCTCGTTCGGGGCGAGCTCTCCTAGGACGCTGATCGCTGCCAGCCGGTTGGCCGCATCCGCTGCCGGTGTGGGCGCATCCGTTGCCAGTGCGGCCGCATCCGCTGCCGACGGGCCGAATCGCTGCCAGCCAGATGGCCCCTTCGGCTGGCTCTGCCACGATCGCTGCCAGTCAAATGGCCCTTTTCGGCGGTTCTGAAGGGCGCTTCGGCTGGCAGTGATCGCGATTGTTTGGGTGAGACCCGTGCATGAGCGGGCCGTGCTCGCTGGTCGCCGCCGGCCAGGTGGATGCATCCGCTCGCACATCGCCCATCACTGCCAGCCAATTGGCCGCTCCGGCTGACTCTGCGACGATCGCTGCCACCCAATTGGCCCTATACGGCGGTTCTGAAGGGCGCTTCGGCTGGCAGCGATCGCGGTCGCGAGCGACACAGCCCGGGCATTGCTGGTCTCTGCTGGTCCTGGCTGGGCTTGGTCGGGCGCGGGGGTGGATGCGCAGAATCACGGCCGTCGGCACCGGTCGGGACGAGATCGCCCGGACGGGTGCGCTTTGCACCGGCAGTTGTAGGCGACGGTGCAAAGCGCGCGCATCACGACAGGCCACCTTCGCTAGCTTCGACTGAGAAGCACGCGGCAAGGAGGCCCCACAGTGAGCAACGATTTCTTCTGGACGAACCCGCCTCGGGTGACGCAGAACGGCAACATCGGACCGACGGACTCGGCGCAGGTTCCGCGCTTCGCGGGCCCCGCGACGTTCGCGTTGCTGCCGCGTGTCGACGAGGTCGAGCAGCTCGACGTCGCGATCCTCGGCGTTCCCTTCGACAGTGGCGTCTCGTACCGCCCCGGAGCCCGCTTCGGTCCGGCGCACGTGCGCCAGTCGAGCCGCCTCCTCCGGCCGTACCACCCGACGCTCGATGTGTCCCCGTTCGCCGCCCAGCAGGTCGCGGACGCGGGCGACGTGCCCGTCAACCCGTTCGACATCGAGGAGGCGCTCGGCACGGTCGAGGCAGCAGCCAAGGCGTTGAGCGACACGGGCGCGAAGATCGTCACCATCGGCGGCGACCACACGATCGCGCTGCCGCTGCTGCGCAACATGGCGCGCATCCACGGCCCCGTCGCGATGCTGCACTTCGACGCGCACCTCGACACGTGGGACACCTACTTCGGGGCTGCCTACACGCACGGCACGCCGTTCCGTCGCGCGTTCGAGGAGGGGCTGCTGGACACGGATGCGCTCAGCCACGTCGGCACGCGCGGGCCGCTCTACGGGAAGCAGGACCTCGAGGACGACGAGCGCTTCGGCTTCGGCATCGTCAGCTCGGCCGACATCTACCGCCGTGGAGCTGACGCCGTCGTGCAGCAGCTGCGCGAGCGCATCGGCGACCGCCCCCTCTACATCTCGATCGACATCGACGTGCTCGACCCGGCGCATGCGCCGGGCACAGGAACGCCGGAGGCAGGCGGCATGACGAGCCGCGAGCTCCTCGAGATCCTGCGCGGACTCGCTGACCTCAACGTTGTCGGCGCCGACGTCGTCGAGGTGTCGCCGGCCTACGACCACGCGGAACTCACCGGCGTCGCCGCGGCCCACGTCGTGTACGAACTCGTGTCGATGTTCGCAGTGCGCAGCTAGCGCGTCCACCGGCGCGCGCTCGCCGCGTTCGCTGTCCAACATCAGTGCAATATCGGGCCCGATCGACGTTCTGGAGGCGGTTTCGGCCGATTTCGCACTGATGTTGGACACGAGGCGCGGCAGGGCGCGGCGGGTTGCCGTTCCGAGCCGCCCGGACGCCCCCGGTGAGCCAGAGGCTGCGACGTCCTAGGCTTCAGGCATGGGAAGCACTGCGTGCGGCATCGTGTCCGACCTGGTGAACGAGCGATGAGCAGCTCCGGGGTCGTAGCCAGCAGCGCACTGCAGGAAGCGGCCTGGAACGCGGGAGCCGTCGCGCCGCTCGAACTCGTCCGGGACGGAATCTGGACCGTGGGCATTCCCATGCCACCGGGGCCGACGCCGGGCGGGCGCATCCCGTGCACGATCGCATCGGTCGTCGCCGATGATGCGGGCGGGGTGCACGTCGTCGATCCAGGCTCAGACTCCGATGAGAACCTCGGCGTCCTCACCACGGCCATCGCGGCCACCGGACACCGGCTCGACCAGGTGCGATCGATCATCGTCACGCACCTGCACCACGATCACCTCGGCTTGGCCGAACGGCTTCGGAATGCGACGGGGGCGCCGATCGTGCTGCACCGGGCCGAACAGGCGGCACTCGACCGGCTCGCGGCCGACCGCCCGAACGTCGCCGCCGAACGCACGCGGCTCACCGCGTGGGGAGTGCCGGTTGAACGCCACCCCGAGATCCTCACGCTCGTGGGGCGGTCGGCGACGCCCGTGTCGTTGCAGGCCGACGTGCTCGTCGATGATGCTCAGCTGCTCGACGTCCCTGGGCGGCGGATGCGCGCCGTCCACACGCCGGGACACACGCCGGGCCACCTCTCGCTCGTCGACGACGACGCTCGCCTGGTCTTCACCGGCGACCACGTCTCGCCGGTGCTGCACCCCGGGCTTGGTCTCGGCGGTGACGACGGCACCAACCCGGTGCTGCAGTACCAGCGCTCGCTGCGGCGCCTCGGCGGCCTCGGCGTCGACGAGGCTGTGCCGGGCCACGGCTACCGGTTCACGGGTCTCGCGCAGCGGTGCGTCGAGCATGCGCGCCACCACCAGCAGCGCACCGATGAGGTGCTGGACGCCCTCGCCGCCCTGCCGGAAGCCTCGATCTTCGAGATCGCCTCGCGCCTTACGTGGTCGGCCGGCTGGGAGAAGCTCGCCGGTTTCTCGCTGCGCTCGGCGCTCCAGCAGACGGCGATGCACTCTGACACGGTGCGAACCGGCTCGGCGTGAGCGCAGCCTTGCCCGGGCTTCCGTCGGCGGTGCGCCGGACCGCCGGTACGCCGGACTGCTGGAGCGTCACCGTATGGCCATACCAACGTTCCTGACAGATGCGCGGGAGCGTGCGGAGCGAACGCGGAGCGACGACTGGTTGGCTGGGTCGCGAGCGCTTTCACGGGAGCGCGACCGGAACGCGAGCCACAATGTCGAACACCGGAGGTCGATATGAACACCAGGACCGAACGCCGCTGGATTCTCGCGGGCCTCGTGCTGCTGTCTGTACTCGTCGTCGCCGCGTCCTTCCAGACCGGGGACCTGTTCCATCGCATCTTGCTGATCCTGCCGACGACGCTCCTCTGGGTCGTCTACCGTGAGGCGGCCCGCCGGCGACGCGACGCACAGGTCTCGTCGGGTGAGGGCGGCGACCAGGACACCGGCCGCCGCTGATCGCGGAGGGATGCACCGCCAGCGCTGGCGCGCAACCCCTCGGGGCCACAGATCTTCGTCGCGTAGCGTCCGGGCCATGACCAATGAGCCAGCAGGTGCCGACACGTCCGACGAGGGTCCAAGCGCAGCGGAGGCGGCCGAAGCTGCCGAGCGCGACGCGCTGAGAAGCGTCCGCGCCGTGGGCGAGGACCGCGGCGACCCGGACGCGGCCCGAAACGAGAGCGTGCCCACCCCGCCGAGCGAGGTAAACCCTGAAGCCGGCACGGATGCCGACGGCTTCCCGGTGGAGAATCCCTCCGGCTGAGGCCTCGTCGCTCGCGCTCCGGCTGAAGCCCACCCGCTCCGGTTGAGGTCCACGCCTCCGGGTGAAGCCGACCCCTCCGTCTGAGCCCCACCGCTCGCCCTCCGGGGCCGCTCAGGTCGTCTGCCAGAACACCATCGGCTGACCAGGGGCCCCGCAGGCCTCGGGCGCATCAGCCGGCGCGCTCCCGTACCCGTCGCCTCCGTCGATGGTGTCGCCGGCGCCGACGGTTCCGAAGCCCGGCACGTCGATGCTCTGCCCGCCGGGCGCGAGCACCGAGCCGAAGGGGAACTGCACGAAGGTCTGCTCATCGCCCGTGCCCACGACCCAGCATCCGCCCTCGCTGAGCGCGAGCGTGCCCGTGACTCTCGCCTCCATGACGGACGTCGGTTCGCGGCCAGCCGCGTAGAGGATGGTCGTGTCGGTGGTGTTCGTGCTCGCGGGCCCCGGCGCTGGCCAGATCGTCTCGCCCGGTTCCGATGGCTGCGCGGTCGGCGCACACGCGGTGAGTGCCCCTCCGAAGGTGATCGCGACGCCGAGCGCGACGCCGAGCACGACGCTGACCCCGCGGCGTCGTCTCGCCGCCGGCGCCCGGCCTGCCTCGGTTCGTCGTGCCCTCACGCGCGCTTCGCTCATGAGCGCGATGCTACTGAACGTGAGGATCACCTCCGAGAAGCCTCTCGACCGCGCCTGACCAGCAGGGACCTAGGTCCCTTCCGCGCCCCGCACTCGTCCGCGAGTCTGTTTCCTGAGACGCCACACGCCCCCGACGCGTCTCAGGGAACCTCGACGAATGAGGAATCATGCCGACGCACCAGGCTCCACACCGAACCTCCCGAATCCTGCCGCTCGCGGCGCTGACGACCGTCCTCGGCCTGCTGGTGAGCGGATGCACGAGTGCCGGCGGTGACGGCGGCGGCAGTTCCGCAGACCCGGCCTCGCCGCAGGTGACCAGGTCGGGCGCCCCGGAGGGCGAGCTGCCCGCTGAGCTCCAGGACGAGCTGCGGGCAGCGCTCGACGAGGTCATGGCCGAGTACGACGTTCCGGGCGCTGCTGTCGGTGTGTGGATTCCGGGCCAGGGCTCGTGGACGACCGCTGCCGGCCTCGCGAACGTGGAGGCGAACACACCGACGACAACCGACATGTCGTGGCCCATCCGAAGCATCACGAAGTCGTACACGGTCTCGATGATCCTGCAGCTCGCCGACGAGGGCGAGCTGAGCCTTGACGACACGATCGACCAGTACGTCGATGGCGTCACGAACGGCGACAAGATCACGCTGCTGCAGCTGGCGAACATGTCGAGCGGCAACGCCGACTACGTCACCGAAGCCTTCCAGGACAAGTTCCTGGCCGACCCGACGAAGGTCTACACGCTCGAGGAGCTCAACAGCTTCGTCCTCGACCAGCCAGCTCAGTTCGAGCCCGGCACCGAGTACGTGTACACGAACGCCAACACGAACCTGCTCGGCGCGGTCGTCGAGAAGGTCACCGGCGCGGCCTACGCTGACGCCATCCAGGAGCGCATCCTGACCCCGCTCGGGCAGACCGGCACGACGTACATCACGGACGTCGACGACTGGGCGCAGCCACATCCCACCGGGTACGTCATCGACGGCGAGCCGATGCCGATGGAGGAGAACTCCTCGATCCTCGGGCCGGCCGGTTCGCTGTTCTCGACCCTCGAAGACGGCAGGGCGTGGGCCGAGACGCTCGGCACGGGCGCGCTGCTGAAGCCGGAGACGCAGGAGCTGCGGGAGATCGGGCACAAGATCCCGAGCCCGCCCTACGACCTGTACGCGGTCGGCATGGGGGAGACGAACGGCTGGTTCGGGCACAACGGGGAGGGCCTCGGCTTCACGGCCGCGACCTTCCACGACCCGGCGACCGGGGCGAGCATCGTCGTCTACATGAACGTCTCGAACAACCCGGATGCGCATCCAGCGGATCAGGGCTTCCGCGCGCTCGCCGAGGTTCTCGCGAACGGAACGGGCGCATGATCTTCGGCACAGCGAACCCAGGCGAGCGCGCCGGGCGGATGCGCCGACCAGAGTTCGGCCGCGGCGCAAGCGTTCTGACGGCGGGGGCCGTCGCGATGCTGCTGCTCACGGGGTGCGTCGCGGCCGACGCGAACGACGCGGAGGTCCCGGTGTGGGACGGGACGACGCTCGTCTCGGTTCCCGGGCTCCCGGATGAGGCGCTGGAAGTGATGAACCAGCCGCAGTTCGCGAGCGGTCGCTGGTCGATCTCGGTCGAGGACCTCGACACGGGGGAGACGCTCATCGATCTCGACGGTGGGAAGCTCGCCGAGCCTGGCTCGTTCGTGAAGACGTACAGCGCAGGAGCTGCGTGGGTGAAGTGGGGGCCGGACCACACGGTCACGACGCCAGTGAAGCAGTCCGGTGAGGTCTCGGCGGGCACCCTCGATGGCGACCTCGTGCTCGTCGGGCAGGGAGACCTGACGATGGGCGGGCGCACGAAGGACGACGGCACGGTCAGCTTCGCGAACCTCGATCACAACGACGCCAACCCGCTGCCGGGCGCGACGCTCACCCCGGAGGACCCGCTCACGGGCCTCGACGAGCTGGCCGGGCAGGTGAAGGCGTCCGGCATCACGACGGTGAACGGCGACGTGATCATCGACGACCGCCTGTTTGAGGGGACGCTCGCCGAGCAGCCCATCACCCCGATCGTCATCAACCAGAACCTCCTCGACGTGCTCGTCACGCCGGGCGAGGCGGGCCAGCCTGCGACTGCCGCGCTGACGCCAGCCGTCGGCAAGTGGACGCTGGACCTGCAGGTGGAGACGGTGCCTGCGGGCGAGGAGTCCAAGGTCTCCGCGCCGAAGGTATCGGCGAGCGACCCCAACACGCTTGTCGTGTCCGGCACGATCGCCGCGGATGCTGACCCCGTGCTGCGCGTTTTCGAGTTCGACGACCCGTCGACGTTCGCCCGTACGGCCTTCATCGAGGCGCTCGAACGCGCGGGAGTGACGGTCAGTGCGGACCCGTTCGCGGAAAACCCGACGTCGGCGCTCCCCGAGTGGGATGCCGTCGAGGCGCTGCCCGCGGTCGCCGAGCTCGAGTCGCTCCCACTCGCCGAAGAGATCACCTACGTCATGAAGGTCAGCTACAACCGCGGCGCTCAGACCCTCATCTGCCGCCTCGCGGTCGACGCAGGCAAGAACGACTGCGACGAGGATGGCATGGGCGTCGCGCAGGCGATCTGGGCCGAGGCCGGCCTCGATACGACTGGCGCCTCGCTCGTCGACGGCTCCGGCCTCGAGGGCAACTACATCACGCCGAAGAACGCCGTGCAGATCCAGTCGCTCATGGCCGAGCGGCCGGATGCCGAGCGGTGGCGCGACACGATGCCCATCCTGGGCGTCGACGGGTCGCTCGCCGACGTGCAGAAGGACAGCCCCGCCGCGGGCAGGGTGTACGCGAAGACGGGCACGCTCGTGGGCGGCGACGCCTTCAACGATCGGCTCCGCCTCGCAACCAAGACCCTCGGCGGCGTCATGCAGACCGAGTCCGGCCGCAACCTGGCCTTCACGATCATCGTGAACCAGGGCTTCTACGAGGGCATGCCGGGCGTCTTCGAGGCGAACGACAACGTCGGCCAGGTCGCGGCGATCATCCAACAGGCCTACTGACCGACCAGGATGCACGCGCACGAACCAGATGAGGAGACAGGACATGTCCACGATCGCGAAGCGCACGACGGTGACCGCCGCAGCACTGGTGGCCCTTCTGGGGCTGGCGTCCTGCGCGGCTGAGACGCCGGCAGCCTCGGCACCCGCATCCACGCTCAAGCCGTTCGACGAAGCCGCGGTCACGGCCGTCTTCGAGGAGACCGCGGAGGCGCTCGGGCAGCCGGGCGCCGTGATGCTGCTGCGCACGCCGGAGGGGGAGTTCACGGCGACCTACGGTGTGACGAAGCCGGGCGGCAGCACGCCCGTCTCGGTCGCCGACCACATCCGCATCGGCTCCAACACGAAGACGTGGACGGGCACCGTCATCCTGCAGCTCGTGCAGGAGGGCAAGATCGCGCTCGAGGACCCGGTGTCGAAGTACCGCCCAGACGTGCCGAACGGCGACAGCATCACGATCGAGCAGATGCTGCTCATGCGCAGCGGGCTCGCCAACTACACGGAGACGCTCGAGCTCAACACGGCACTGGATGAGGAACCCGACCGGGTGTGGCAGCCGGAGGAGCTCATCAAGTTGGCGTTGCCGTTGCCCGTGGACTTCGAGCCGGGCACTGACTACCACTACTCGAACACCAACACGATCCTGCTCGGCCTCATCGCCCAGGACCTCGACGGGAAGCCCCTCGCCGAGATCTACCAGGACCGCATCTTCACGCCGCTTGGCCTCGACGAGACGTCGTTCCCCGAGATCGGCGACAGCAGCATCCCGTCACCGCATTCGGACGGCTACTTCTGGTGGACGAACGTCAACACGCTCGGCTCGTCGAAGCTGCCGCCGGACCTCATGAAGCAGGTCGAGGAGGGCACGTTCACGCCCAACGACGGCACCCTCGACAACCCGTCGTGGGCGTGGTCGGCTGGCGCCGGCCTCTCGACCGCGGGCGACCTCGCCGACTGGGTGGAAGCGCTCGGCGGGAAGAGCGGCGACATCCTCGAACCGGACATGCAGCAGGCGCGGATGGACAGCTTCCAGCCGACCAGCAAGAACCCGGCCGACCCGTCGTACGGCTACAACATCGCGCACTTCGGCCAGTTCTACGGCCACACGGGCGAGCTTCCCGGCTTCAACTCCTTCATGGGCTACGACCCGGAGGCCGACGTCACGCTGGTGGTGTGGGCGAACCTCGCCCCGGCGGCGAACGGCGCGGGGCCGGCCACCGAGATCGCGAAGGCGCTCATCGGGGCGCTCTACAGCAAGCCGGTGGAGGGCTAGCGTCCGCACGCGCACGCGCCCGCGCCCGCGCCCCCGCAATTGGGTCGTTTTCACCCCTCTTGGGGCGGTCGAATGGGGTGAAAACGACCTATGGCACCGGACGTGTCGGCGTCTTGAAGAGGTTGGGGCCGGCGCGTCACGAGGTCACGTGCCAGAACGCCATCGGCTGCGCCGGTCCGCCGCAGCTCTCCGGGGTATCAGACGGGGCCGATCCGACTTCACCGGTCCCATCGATCGCGACGCCTGCGCGCACGGTGCCGAGCCCTGGAACGTCGACGCTCTGGCCGTCGTCGCTCAGGACGGAACCGAACGGGAACTGCAGCAGCGCCCGGCTCCGGCCATCGACGAGGTACCAGCAGCCGGTGTCACTCAACTCGAGTGTCCCCATCACCTGGTTGTACATCGGGCGCGTGGGCGAGTGCTCCGGTGTGAGCAGCACGGTCTCACCGGTGGTTGTCGCCAGGAGTGACGGGAGCGTCGGCCAATCCTCGTAGCCGTTGGTGAACGTCGTCACGACCTCGCCAAACGAGTTGCAGAAGAGGTTCCATTCGGCCTCAACTTGCCGCGTTGGAACGAGGGTGATCTGCCATTCGCCGTCCACGACGTTCGCGATGGCCTTGTCGTTCACGTAGGTGGCGTTGTACCGCTCTGGTGACTGGATGGACGGATCTGGTCGCCACGCCTCGACGCATCCGGCAACAGCCTCGGCTTCGGTCAGCTGCGGCTGTTCTGCGGGCGCGGGCGTCGACGGTGACGGCTCACTCGTCGCGTCCGGCGTGGTGCCGACGACGGGGCCCGGGGCGCCGAGATAGGTGGTCGCGGCGAACACGAGTGCTGCCACGGCTGCGCCCGTCACCGCGACGAGGCCGACGCTCCACGCGAGGCGCGAGCGAGTGCGTGCGCGGCCTCTGCGAGAACGGGCGGAGGGGACCGGCTGCGCTTCACTCTCGAGAGGGGTGGCGAGGATGCTCGCCTTGCCCGTCGCGGCTCGTGCCCGCTGGTTCTCGGTCAGGGTCGTGAACGGTGCAGCGTCGAGCTTGCGCAGCTGCTTCAGGGTTTCGTCGTCGACGTTCATGCCTGGTGCTCCGTGACGGTCGAGGGGGAATGCGGTGGTGGTGTCGGCTCTTCGAGGTGCTGACGCAGCGCGGCTCTGGCGCGGTGCAGGCGGACGCGGTAGCTCTGTGCGCTGATGCCGAGCACCGTCCCGGCGAGGGAGGAGGGGAGCTGCTCCCAGATCGCGAGCGAGAGGACCTCCTGGTGGCTCGGGTCGAGTCGGCTCCACGCGGTGGCGAGGTCGAGGCGGGTGTCAGCTGCCCGCGCCTCGTCGCTGAACGGCAGCGTCTGCTCGGCGTCCGCGATCCGCACGCTGAGGTCGTTCCGCTTGCCCCTCTCGCGCCACTCGCGCAGCAGGCAGTTGCGCGCCGTGCCGAACAGCCAGGCGCGCGCCTCGTCGCGCAGTGGCGGCACGTCGTCGAGGCGGCGCCACGCGGTCAGGAAGACCTCGTGAGCGACGTCCTCGGCCGCGTGGAGAGACGTGCGGCGGGCGAGGAATCGCAGCACGTCGACGTAGCTGTCGTCGTACAGCGCGGAGAATCGCTCCGCGCGGTGGTTCTCGAGTCTGTTCGGGCTCACATCTCCTACATGCCCAGAAACGCGCGACTGTTACAAATCCGCGCAGATCGCGGTCGACGGACACGCGGGTGCGTTCAGTGGATGCCGGCTCCGCCATCCAGGTCGCCCGCCGCCGCCAGGTAGCGGACGACCGCGAGCACGCGGCGGTGGTCGTCGGCGGCGACGGGAAGGCCGAAGGTGTCGTAGATGTTCGAGGTGTGGTGCACCACCGCTTTCTCGGACGACCCGAGGCGCGCGGCGATGTGGCTGTTGCTGCGCCCTTCGGCCATGAGGCCGAGCACCTCGAGCTGCCGGGGCGTGAGGTCTCCGACGGGCCCGCTGAGCTTGCTCGCGCGCGCGACGAGCACGGCGACCACGTCGGGGTCGAGAACCGTGCCGCCGGCCTGCACGTGGCGCAGGTCCGCGGTGAACGCGCGCACATCCGCGATGCGCTGCTTGAGGAGGTAGCCGACGCCCCCGTCGCGCTGCCCGATGAGCTCGCTCGCGTATCGCCGCTGCACGTGCTGCGAGAGCACGACGACCGCCACCTCGGGGTGGGCTTGGCGGATGCGGAGCGCCGCGACGAGACCCTCGTCGGTGTAGCTCGGCGGCATCCGGATGTCGGTGATCACCAGGTCGGGGACGTGCCGCTCGACCTCGACCTCCAGCTCGACCGCCGTCCCGACCGAGGCGACCACCTCCAAGCCGTCGTTGGTGAGGACATGCCCGAGCCCCTCCCGCAGCAGCACCTCATCCTCACCGATCACGACTCGCATGGCAGCTCCACTCGTACTTCCGTTCCCGACCCGACGGGGGAGATCAAGGCGAAGGACCCGCCGAGGGTGTCGATGCGGTCGACGAGCCCCTTCAGCCCGGAGCCGCCCTCGAGGCGCGCGCCGCCGCGTCCGTCGTCGCGCACCGAGACGCTCAGCAGGCTTCCCGTCTGCGTGATGCGCACCTCCACTGAGCGCGCCTCCGAATGCTTGACGGCGTTGGTGAGGGCCTCGGCGACGATAAGGTACGCCGACTGCGAGGTGGCGGAGGGCAGAGCGGCGTCGTCGGCGTCGCTCACGAGCCTGGCGGGGATCTCCAGCCGGTCGACGAGGTCTTCCGCGGCCGCGGTCAGGCCGCGTTCCACGAGCGCCGACGGCAGTACGGCGTGCACGAGGCTGCGCAGGTCGGCGGCGGCGACGTCGATGCGGTGCCGCAAGGCGGTCGCCTCGGTCACGGTCGACGGATGCGCGTCGGCGGAGTTCGCGATCTGCTGCGCTTCGAGGGCGAGCAGCACGAGCTGCACCTGGAGCCCGTCGTGCAGGTCACGGGCGATGCGGCCGCGCTCGCGGTCGGCGGTCTCGACGATGCGGAGCCTCGACTGCTGCAGCGCTTCGTTGCTGGCGAGGAGCGCCGCGGTGAGTCGTTCGCGGTCGAGTGCGATGGCGAGCACGCGACCGGCCCGGCGCACGCTCTCCGGGTCGGCGATCATCCGCCCGTCGTAGCTGATGGCACCGACCAGTCGGGACTCGACGTGCACCTCCTGCCAGCGGCGCGGCTCGGACTGGGCGCGCACATCCACGTCGAGCCCGTCCTCGTCGACGAACGCCTCCCGCTCGTCCGCCCAGTACGCGACACGCAGCGAGTCGTCACCGAGGGAACGGGCGAGCGCCGGGCCGACGACCGTGCGCGCGGAGCCGGCGAGGCTGAACCAGGCGCTGAGCGCCTCCGCCTCCACTGTCTGCGCGTAACCGCCGATGAGCACACCGAGGAGGAATGCGACGGGGATGCCCGCGATGACGACCAGTTGGATGGAGCCGATCACCTCGCCCGGAGCGCCGAGGACACGCAGCACGTTGGCGGAGAGGGGAATGCTCAGCACCGCCAGGATCCCGTACAGGTACAGGGGGAGCAGCACCCGCAGGTTCTTCGGGTCGGCGGAGCGGAGGCGGCGGATGAGCAGCGCGGCGGTGACGCCCATGACGCTGAGTCCGACGGCCGCCTGCACCCAGACGGCGATGACGTGCGAGGTGGAGTCGGGCGGCAGCGCGTAGAGCGGGATCTGCAGCAGGAGCGTCACCCCGTAGCCGACGGACACCGTGGCGATGCAGAGCCGCCCCTGGAGCCGTCCGGAAGGAAACGCGAGCAGCAGGTGCACGGTCACCGAGAGGATGAGGGTGGCGAAGACGGTGCTCAGCTCGACGAGCACGGGCAGGCCGAGGTTGCCGACCCCGCCAAGGAACATCGCGATCGCGCCGACGAGCAGCAGACCGCCGACCATGCTCAGCGGCCGCCGCCACCACGCGATGACGCCGGCGGCGGTCCAGACGAAGAAGACGACGGTGAACGCGACCGGCACCCAGAACGGGGCGGGCGCATCCACGCCGACGGCGAGCTGCATGCCGCCGAGGGCGATCGCGAGCACGGCGATGAGCAGCAAGGCTGGGCGCAGGGCATCGCCTCGCGTCGCACGGAGGGGGACTCGTGCTGCTCGGGCATCGGTGGATCGGGTCACGTCGAGCTCACCTCGGCTCAGGCCACGAAATGCAACGGTGCGTCCCGCGAGCGCTCGTCTCGCGGAGATGCGGTGCTGCGCGCTGGGGGAGCGTGGACGAAGCTTATCCCCGCGGTGTCGCGCGGGCTACCCTGGTGGTTTGCTCGTGCGGGCGGCTGCTCGCCGTGGGCGCGGGTGACGGAGTGGACCGGTGCTGGGCACTCGCGGCGGGTTGGGCGGAGGAGACGCGTGTCGGTACGGGCTGGGCGGTGGTTTCTGGTGGTGGCGGCCGTCGCGTTTATCGCCGGCCTCGCGTGGTTCGCGCTCGTCGAGGCTGTCGCGGGGCCGTGGGCGAAGGGTTCGACGGGTGGCGCGGTGCTGGCGCTGCTCGGGGCCGTGGCGCTCAGCGCGGGCGCGGTGCTCTTCGGTCGGTTCGTCGAGGCGAGGGTCGAGGGGGCCGGTCTCGTGATCAGGTCCGTGCGGCGAAGGGAGCGGGTCATCCCTGTCGACGTCATCGACGAGGTCGTCGTCGTCGAGCGCCTGCTGCTTCCGACGAGGACGGGCCCGGGGACTGCCGCGCGAGTGATTCTGCGGCGCGGTGACGACACGATCGCGGCGTTCACGCCGCATGGTCTCCGGGTCGTGGACGCGCTCTTGGCGGCGGGGTGCAGCGTCACGCGCATCAGCGAACCGCTCTCGCCGATGCGCGTGCGGCGCCGGTACCGGGGCGGGGCGAGCGTCGGCGAGGTTCTCGTGGCGGGAGCGCCGGCGTTCGCGATCGTCGTCGCAGCGCTGGTGCTGCTCTGGGCCTTGACCGACTTGCTCGCCGGCTAGCTATTCGACGTAGTCGAGGGCGATGACGAGTTCGGCGCGCACGCGCGCGTCGTCGAGGTCGAGACCGAGCAGCCCCCGCAGCTGATCGATGCCGCGGCGCACGCTGTTGCGGTGGATCCCGAGTTCGCGACCGGTCGCGTCCCAGTGCCCGTTGGCGTGCAGCCAGGCTCGGAGCAGCGCGAGCTTCGCATCCCGCGCGACGGCGTCGAGGGCGAGCAACGGTTCGAGGCGCCGGTCGGCGAGCGCCCGGCCTGAGGCTGTGCCGATGAAGGAGTGCACGGGGGCGAGGTCGGCGCCGACGCGCACCACTCCACCGTCTTCGCGCGCGCGACGCTCGAGGGCGCGGACTTCGGCGGCGGATGCGCGCAGCTGCTCGGGTGCGACGGGCCGCCCGACGACGAAGCTCCAGCCTTCGTCGACGAGGGATGAGAGTCGTCGTTCGGTGACGTCGAGGCGCGTGATGAGCGTCACGGTGGCGTGCTCGGCGGAGATCGTGACGAGCTTCGTGTCGAAGAGGCTCCGCCAGCGGTGCAGCTCGCTGGTGCCTTTCGCGGCGGATGGTGCGCAGGCGACGACGACCCGAAGCGTCCGGGCACGCGCATCACCGCCTGCGGCCTGCGCGAGCAGCTCGCGCCAGAGCTCGCCGTCCTGGCCGACGTTCGAGCGCGCGAAGACGTCACCTTCTTCGAGGAGCAGCGGCACGAGCAGCTGCCCGGGCGCGACGCTGCCGGAGGTGCGCTGTCGGGCGATGAGCTCGAGCATGCCGTGGGCCGTCGTGAGGAACGCGTGGGCTGTCGAGCCGGCCGGGGGAGCGGCCTCGACGAGCAGGGTGCCGAGGGACGCGCCGCCAAGGCTGCGCAGCGGGTAGATGGCGTGTCCGCTCTTGGTCGGGTCGGCGGCCTCCGCGAGGGCGCCGAGCACGGGCGCCGGCGGCACCTGTCCCGCCCGGGCGCGCACGGTTCCGCCCTGGCCGACGACGGCGGCCCACGAGTGGAGGCGTTCGGCGAGGGCCGCTGCGACGGCGGTCTCCGGCTGGTCGGCGGATGCGGCGCGCAGGAGCCTGCGGGTGGCGTCGGCGAGCGTGCGCAGCGCATCCACTCGCCGCAGCTCGGTCATCTCGGCGAAGGTGCGGGTGACCGCGACGAACGGGGTGTCGCTCGGGATGCGGATGAGGGTGAGGGCGTGCGCCCGGCACGCGTCGACGAGCGCGGGGGGAACTTCGGTGAAGACGGGGTCGATGCCGAAGCCGATCGCCACGACGCCGACCCGGACGGCCCGCTCGATGTAGCGGGCCAGGCCGGCTTCGTCGAGGCCGCGCAGGCCCACGCCGGCGGTCAGCAGGAACTCTCCGCCGAGAAGGTACGGGGTCGGGTCGGGGAGGTCGCTCGAGGCGACCCAGCGGATGCTCGTGTCGAGGGACCCGTCGACGAGCGCCTCGAGGTGCAGCTCGGGGCGTGCGAGCAGCTGGGCGATGGTGACCTGGCCGTGCGGTGACGAGGGTGATGGCATGCGAGCTCCCGTGCATTCTGTCGCATCTTCGCGACGAACCGAGCATATCGCCCGTGTCTGCGCTGCTCGGTGCGACCATACGATGGCCACGCTCAACAGAGCTGATCGATCCCTGATCAAGAACGGAACCGTCAATGGCGACATCACCCACCACGACCGGCAGGTCCCGCACGCCGCTCGGCGCGCAGCTCCTGCGCCGCAAGCCGCTGGAGCAGCTCACCGACGAGTCGCTGACCGAGTCTGGCGAGGGCGGCCTGAAGCGCACGCTCGGCATGTGGCAGCTGACGATGATCAGCGTCGGGGCGACGCTCGGCACGGGTATCTTCGTGATCCTCGGCACCGCGGTCCCGCTAGCGGGCCCCGCCGTCTGGATCGCGTTCGCGGTCGCCGGTCTCGCGGCGCTCCTCTCCGCCCTCTCCTACGCCGAGATGGCGAGTTCCGTTCCCGTGTCTGGCTCGAGCTACTCCTACTCGTACGCGACGATGGGCGAGGGAGTCGCCTGGGTGTGCGGCTGGTGTCTCGTGCTCGAGTACGGCGTGTCCGTCGCGGCCGTCGCGGTCGGCGCTGGCCAGTACGTCAACGAGACCCTCGGTGTCTTCGGCCTCGCCCTGCCGCCGGCCCTCGCGAACCCGATCGGCCTCGACGGCGGCTTCTTCAACCTGCCGGCCGCGGCCCTCGTGATCGTCGCGATGCTGCTGCTCGTGCGCGGCGCGAAGGAGAGCGCCTGGGTGAACACGGTCATGGTCGCCATCAAGGTCATCGTGCTGCTCATCTTCGTGTTCATCGCCTTCACGGCGTTCACGACGCAGAACTTCGAGCCGCTCGCCCCCATGGGCGCCGCCGGTGTCGCGGCCGCCTCGAGCCGCCTCTTCTTCTCGTACATCGGCTTCGACGCCGCCTCCACGGCGGGTGACGAGGCGAAGAACCCGCAGAAGGACCTGCCGCGCGCCATCATCCTGTCGATGATCATCGTCACGGTCGTCTACATCCTCGTCGCGGTCGCCGCCATCGGCGCGCTCCCGTGGACCGAGTTCAACGACGGGGAGGCCGCGTTCGTGCGCATCCTCACCGACATCACGGGCCAGCCGGCGCTCGCCCTCATGTTCTCGGTGGGTGCCGTCATCGCCATCGCGAGCGTCGTGCTGACCGTCTACTACGGGCAGACGCGCATCCTGTTCCGCATGTCGCGCGACGGCATGGTGCCGAAGATCTTCGGCCGCGTGCGCCCC
The DNA here is from genome assembly GCF_002931555.1 of Pseudoclavibacter sp. RFBB5. Classification (GTDB taxonomy): domain Bacteria; phylum Actinomycetota; class Actinomycetes; order Actinomycetales; family Microbacteriaceae; genus Pseudoclavibacter. The sequence goes on from NZ_PSTZ01000007.1 coordinate 42,099, forward strand.
TCGACCGGCACCCCGGTCGCCGGCACGGTCATCGTCGGGACGATCATCGCGATCGTGGCCGCTTTCATCCCGCTCGGCGAGCTGGCGGATGCGACGAGCATCGGCACCCTGTTCGCGTTCGCGCTCGTGAACCTCTCGGTCATCTACCTGCGCCGGGCACGCCCCGAGCTGCCACGCAGCTACAAGGTGCCGTTCTTCCCCGTCGTTCCCATCCTCGGCATCGTCATGTGCCTCGGCCTCATGGTCACCCTGGGCGGCACCACGTGGATGGTGTTCGGTCTGTGGATGGTCGTGGGCGTCGCCCTGTACTTCGCGTACGGTCGGAAGCACTCCATCGTCGGCGCCATGAGCGAGAACGACTACGTCAACGCGGCAACGGCCGCGACCCCCGTCATCATGAAGGAGCACAAGTGACCATCGCGACCCCGATGCCGAGCGGCCCCCAGCGCGCTGAAGGCGCATCCACGCCGCAGGACCCGCAGCCGGTGACCATGCTCAACCCGGACTTCCCGTTCAGCTACGACGAGTTCCTCGCGCACCCGGCTGGCCTCGGCTCGGTGCCGGAGCACCGCCACGGCACCGAGGTGGCCGTGGTCGGCGCCGGAGTCGCAGGTGTCGTCGCCGCGTACGAGCTCATGAAGATGGGGCTCAAGCCCGTCATCTTCGAGGCTGACAGCATCGGTGGGCGCCTGAAGACGCGCTCGTTCGACGCCGCTCCGAGCGTCATCGCCGACCTGGGTGGGATGCGCTTCCCCGAGTCGGGGCGCGCGTTCTACCACTACGTCGATCTGCTCGGGCTCGAGACGCAGGCGTTCCCCAACCCGCTCGCGGAGGTGACCCCGTCGACCGTCATCGAGCTCGCCGGGAGGTCGTTCTACGCGGAGACTCCCGCCGATCTGCCCCCGTTCTTCACGGAGGTGGCGGAGGCGTGGAAGCGCGCGCTGACGGAGGAGGCTGACCTGGTTCGCATCCAGGACGCCATCCGGGCGCGTGACACCGAGACCCTGAAGGCCGCCTGGAACGAGCTGGTGGGGAAGTTCGACAACCGCTCGTTCTACGGTTTCGTGGCAGAGAGCGCGGCCTTCAGGGATCTCAGCTTCGAGCACATCGAGGCCTTCGGGCAGGTGGGCTTCGGCACGGGTGGATGGGACACCGACTTCGGCAACTCGATCCTCGAGATCCTGCGGGTCGTGTTCACGAACGCCGACGACGCGCACCGCCGCATCGTGGGTGGTGCGCAGAAGCTGCCCGTCGACCTCTGGCACCACGAGCCGACCGAGCTCGAGCACTGGCCGGAGGGTACGAGCCTCGCGAGCCTTCACGGCGGCGTGCCGCGCGGCGCGGTCGCCGCGATCAGGCGCGGCGCGAACGGCGGGGTCAGCATCACGGAGAAGTGGGGGCGCACCCAGGAGTTCGCGTCCGCCATCGTGACGTGCCAGTCGTGGCTGCTCTCGGCCCGCATCGACACCGACGAGGCGCTGTTCACGCCGGAGATGTGGACGGCCATCGAGAAGAGCCACTACATGCTCTCGTCGAAGACGTTTGTCATGGTCGACCGCCCGTTCTGGCGCGACCTCGACCCGGCGACGGGCAAGCCCGTCATGAGCATGACCCTCACCGACCGTCTGCCCCGCGCCACCTATCTGATCGACGAGGGGCCAGACAAGCCGGCGGTCATCCTGCTCTCCTACACGTGGAACGACGACGCCCTCAAGTGGCTGGCCCTCGACGCGTCGGAGCGCACGCGGCTCATGCTGCACTCACTCGACAAGATCTACCCAGGGCTCGATATCGGCGCGCACATCGTGGGCGAGCCGATCACCGTGTCGTGGGAGGCCGACCCCAACTACATGGGCGCCTTCAAGAACAACCTGCCAGGCCACTACCGGTACCAGGAGCGCCTCTTCGGGCACTTCGTGCAGGACGAGCTCGCCGCCGAGCAGCGAGGCATCTTCCTCGCCGGCGACGACATCTCCTTCACGGCGGGCTGGGCGGAGGGCGCCGTCACGACGGCACTCAACGCCGTGTGGGGCGTCGCGAAGCACCTGGGCGGCGCATCCGCTGCCGAGAACCCTGGACCGGGGGACGTGTGGGCGGAGCTTGCTCCGGTGCGCCTCGACTAGCCTTCCCGTGTGACTGACACTGGGAACGGCTCCATAGACGCAACGCACATGTTCGGCGACGAGCCGGAGATGGTGCACTCGAGCCGCTCGGCGATCTCGACGGGCCAGCTGCCCGACTCCGACGACGTGAAGACGGCGATCGACGAGACGTACGAGCAGTTCTCGTCGGTCGACGACGGCGAGGTGCCCGACTACATTCCTGCGCTGGCGGATGCGGATCCTGACCTGTTCGGGATCTGCATCGTCTCGACGGAGGGGCAGAGCTACAGTCGCGGCGACGCGGAGCTGCTCTTCACGATCCAGTCGATCTCGAAGGCGTTCGTGTTCGCGCTCGTGCGCGAGGAGGTCGGGCACACGAAGGCGCGCGAGCTGGTGGGCGTCAACAACACGGGCCTGCCGTTCGATTCGGTCATGGCGATCGAGCTCAACGGCGGCCGCACCATGAACCCGCTGGTCAACGCGGGCGCGCTCGCGACCTCGGCGCTCGCGCCGGGGGAGACGTGGGAGGAGAAGTGGGACTTCATCCTCCGCGGCCTCTCCGGCTTCGCGGGGCGTGACCTCGAGATCGACGAGGACGCGTTCGAATCGGAGCGCAAGAACAACATCCGCAACCAGGGCATCGCGCGCCTGCTGCAGAGCTACGGGCACATCACGCTCGACCCGCACGAGGTGACGGAGCTGTACACGCGGCAGTGCGCGCTGCTCGTCACCACGGAGGACCTCGCCGTCATGGGGGCGACGCTCGCCGACGGCGGCAGGAACCCGAAGACGGGCGAGCAGGTCATCGGGCAGGGCGCATCCAGGGACGCGCTCGCCGTCATGGCCGCGAACGGGCTCTACGAGGCGAGCGGCGAGTGGCTGTACGAGATCGGGATGCCCGCAAAGAGCGGTGTCTCGGGCGGTCTCGTGACGATCGCCCCCGGCAAGGGCGGGTTCGCGAGCTACTCGCCGCGCCTCGACGACGCCGGCAACAGCGTGCGCGGCATCAAGGCGGCCAGGCACCTGTCGAACGAGCTCGGCATGAACCTCTTCGCGTCAGGCACCGTTCAAGACTAGATTCGGGGTCGTGACGACTCTCCCCGAACAGACACTCCTGCCGGAACACCCGACCGCGTTCCCCAGCGAGCCGGACCTCGTGCATCCAGACACCCGCGTGGTGTCGACCGGCAGTCTGCCGGATGCCGAGCATGTGCGGGAGATGCTCTCCGAGACGTATGAGCGGTACCGCCACGTGCAGGACGGCGCCGTCGCCGACTACATCCCTGCGCTCGCGGAGGCCGACTCGTCCTGGTTCGGGCTGAGCCTCACCTCGGCGACGGGGCACCGATTCTCGTTCGGGGACGCGCAGCTCAAGTTCTCGATCCAGTCGATCTCGAAGGCGTTCGTCTACGCGCTGGTCGTGCAGGAGCTGGGGCATGAGGAGGTGCGCGAGCGCATCGGCGTCAACAACACGGGGCTGCCGTTCAACTCGGTCATGGCGATCGAGCTCAACGGCGGACGCACCATGAACCCGCTCGTCAACGCGGGGGCGATCGCGACGACGTCGCTCGTGCCCGGGAAGACGTGGGATGAGAAGTGGGACTTCATCCACGCGGGGCTGTCGAACTTCGTCGGCCACCCGCTCGAGATCGACGAGCGCGTCTACGAGTCGGAGATGCAGACCAACACGCGCAACCGCAGCATCGCGAGGCTGCTCGAGAGCTACGGGCACATCTCGCTCGACCCGACGCAGGTGACCGAGCTGTACACGCGGCAGTGCTCGCTGCTCGTGACCGCCGAGGACCTCGCGACGATGGGAGCGACGCTCGCCGACGGCGGCGACTGCCCGATCTCCGGCGTCGATGTCGTCGATCCGTCGGTGAGCCGCGACGTGCTGTCGGTGATGGCGACGAACGGCATGTACGAGGCGAGCGGCGACTGGCTGTTCGAGGTGGGCATGCCGGGCAAGAGCGGCGTCTCGGGCGGCATCGTCACGATCGCGCCCGGCAAGGGGTCGCTCGCGACCTTCTCACCGCCACTGGATGCGGCCGGCAACAGCGTGCGCGGCATCCGCGCGACCAGGCACCTCTCGAACAAGCTCGGCCTGAACATGTTCGCGTCGACCGTGCAGTAGGCGCGGGTGCTCAGTCGTTGCGGTCGCGCCGCAGTGACGGAGCGAAGATGACGACGATCAGCAGCATCGCGCCGGCGGTGAGCCACGGGCCGAACTGGCTCGGGTCTCCCGCGATCACCACGACGGAGCCGATGAGGAGGAGGCTGGCGGCGATGACCATAGTCAATGCGAACGGTCTCGGGTATCGGTTCACGCCGAAAGCCTACGCGGCTCCCGCTATCGGATGTCCGATCGTCGGGGGCCTCTGAATCCTAGGGGCGTTCTCTCGCTGCCTGAGTTCCCAACCTCTGAGCCTGACTCGGCGATTGAAAACACAGGCGGTGATCGCGGCTGCGTGGCCGCTTTCTCGGAGTTCCGAGGCTGGCGCACCTATGTGGACTCGCTGGCGCCCGGCAGGGGCTGGGTGTCTCTGGCCGGTGCTACATTCGGGCGCGGGGGATGGGGGTCTTCATGGGGGTTCGTGGGTTGCTTTTTCGGCCGGCTCTTGCCTGGTACGCGTCGAGTCTCGGAGCGCAGCTGCTGGCGTTTGTGGTGACGTTCGCGGTGTCGGTGCTGTGGGGCGTGTGGGGGACGACACCGGAGGAGGGGATCCGCCCGGTCGCTGGTGGCGAGTTCCTGCTGCCGGTGCTTGCGGTGATCTTCGCGGAGGCTGCCGCGTGGGTGGTCGGCGGGGCCAGGGACGCGCGCTGGGCGGTCGTGTTCGCGGCCGTCGGCTCACTGGTGAGCTCTGTGGTCGTGGCGGTGGGGATGTTCGTGGCCGAGTTCGGTGTGACGCTCGAGGTGCTGAGCGTGCCGGCGACGAGTGCGCTCGCGTGGGTGTGGCTCTGCGTCCCGCTGTGGTGCGCGGTGACGGCGCTCAGCGTGGAAGCCCTAGTCGGTTTCGGCTGGCTGTCGCGGCCGAGCTACGTCGGCTTCCTGCCGCGGCTCCGCAAGCGTGCGGAGGCGACAGCGTAGCGAGGCAGGCCGCTGGCCCGGCTAGGCTCCGACGTCGGCGCGCTCGGCGGCGGGGATCGTGCGGAGCCCGGTGGTGTCGAGCGAGTGGCGCTTGTCGCGGCGTTCGACGGAGACGCCGAGTGCGGTGAGGCCCATGCCGAGGACGGCGAGGACGACGCCGACCCAGCCGGGGGCGAGGTAGCCGAGGCCGCCGGCGATGACCATGCCGCCGAGCCACGCGCCGAGGCTGTTGCCGACGTTGAAGGCGGCGTGGTTGATGGCCGCGCCGAGGAGGGCGGCTTCGTCGGCGATGCGCACGAGGCGCGACTGGATGGCCGGCAGCAGCGACGACGAGGTGAGGCCGAGGAAGAACACGGCGATGAACAGGCCGATCGGGTTCGAGGCGATGAGGCTGTAGAAGACGAGCGAGGCGATGAACGAGCCGAAGCCGATGAACATCGTGCGGGTCAGGTTGCGGTCGGCTGCCCATCCGCCGATGAGGTTGCCGAGCGTCATGCCGACGCCGAGGGTGGCGAGCACCCAGGGCACGATGCCGGGGCCGAGGCCCGTCTCGCGGGTGGTGACTTCGGCGATGTACGAGTAGACGGCGAAGAACCCGCCGAAGCCGATGGCGCCGACGGCGACCATGATCCAGAGGCGAGGGTTCTTGAAGGCGATGAGCTCTTTCATGGCGCTGCGCTCGGGGTTGCCGGGGTAGCGGGGCACGAAGAAGAAGACGAGCAGGAAGGTGACGAAGAAGATGGCGGCGACGAGGATGTACGCGTAGCGCCAGCCGCTGGCCTGGCCGAGCCAGGTTGCGAGCGGCACGCCGAAGATGTTGGCGATGGTGAGGCCGGAGAGGGCGAGGGCGACGCCCTGGCCCTGCTTGCCTGGGCCCATGATGCGGGCGGCGAGCAGCGAGGCGACGCCGAAGTAGGCGCCGTGGGGGAGCGCCGCGATGAAGCGCATGATCGCGGTCGTGCCGAAGTCGGGCATGAGGGCGGATGCGGCCGAGGCGACGATAAAGATGCCGAGGAGCCAGAAGGCGAGCTTCGTCTGCGACATGCGGGCCGCGAGCACCGCGAACACGGGGGCACCGACCACAACTCCGAGGGCGTAGGCGGAGATGAGGATGCCGGCCTGCGCGATCACCGCATCCGGGTTCTGTTCGAAGCCGGGGAGCAGCTCGCGGGCGATGTCGGGCAGCAGGCCCATGGTGGCGAACTCGGTGACGCCGATGCCGAACCCTCCGAGCGCGAGCGCGAAGAGGGCGATTCCTCGCCGGAAGGGGGTGAGTTCGGGCATGACCTGCATGTTGCGGACCTCTGGTTCTGAGTTCGGGGACTGGGTTCGCAACGCTGCGCAGGTACCAGGCTATTCCCAGGCAGCCGAATGTGCGAACAATCGGGCAAGTGGATGCGGTGGGCTGGTTGTCGCGACACGTTCGACACGGTGGTGCGCAGAGCGCTCCAGGTTCCGCTAGGATGGTCGAGTTGTCCTCGCGGAGAACGAAAGCCACGGGCTGTGGCGCAGCTTGGTAGCGCACCTGACTGGGGGTCAGGGGGTCGCAAGTTCAAATCTTGTCAGCCCGACGGTGAGATGTCGCAAGACGCCGAAATGGCTCGAACCTGCAGTTGCGGGTTCGAGCCATTTCGTTTTTCGGGTGGGTCCTCCGGAGTTGCCGGTGGGTTGGTAGTCCTCGCTGAGTTCGGTGGTGAGCTCGCGGAGGACTTCCCCGGTGGTGGCGTTGATGACGGTCACATCGCAGACTTGGATGAGGTGTTTGACATGGGTTCGTCCGATACCCATGTGATGGAATTTGCTGTCGTGAGCTAGGCAGGCAGGCGCCAGCAGTCACTCCCGATGATGATTCCGCGATGGAAGTCGATGGCGCCTACGAGACAAGCCAACGCCGAGCATAGGTGTAGCGCCGTGCCGGTCATATGCCTGGCAGGAACGAGCAGCAGTGGGAACGGCGAGCGGACCGTCCGGCAGGACCACCCCGAAACCGCACCGTACAGGCGGGGCGTCGCGCTTCCCACGTTCACGTCCAACGTTGGCTGCCTCGAGCTGAGCTCCCTGCTGTTCCGGTCGCGCGACGGTATGCCGCTAAGAGCCGTGAACGTGCGCCGCGAGTTGCCACGAATACTCTGGTGAGCGGTGGGCGACGCTGTGGTTTTACACATGTTCCGCCGCACGTGAGGTCCACGTCAACGCCAGCGTCGAGCTCGCGGCAGAACCTCCCGGCCAGACGGACACGGTGACGCCCCACATCCATCGAAAAGGGTGAACACGGAAACGGCTTCGCTGCTTGACTGGGCGTTCAGTTGGCACGAGAAGTGAGGGCGGTGCTGTCACGGTGGCAGCACCGTCGCACCTACGAGATCGCTACTTCTCTGGGCTGAGCTCGCCGCACAACTTCAAGGCTGCTGGGCGCCTGAATTCCTTCTCGTTCTACAGGCGACTGCTGAGTACCTGAAAAGCTCTCAATCAGAATCTTTCAACTTCATGCCCTCTTCTCACCGTTGACCTGCGAGGATAAGGATTGCGCAGTGAAGATGCGGTCGAGGGTTTCTGCTGTCGACTCAACGGTATCCACTGAAATGCGCGCCTCAAATGGAGTGACCCGCCGACGACTCATCAGTGTAGCCCGAATGTGATCTGCGCGATTTGCGTTGTCTAGGACGGGCCGTGCGTCGCTCAGGTGCACCACATGGTTAACTGTTCATTCGCTATGAAACCTGATTCCCGAGGGATTGGTCTATTGGGGATAATCGTGATTCCCGGGCGAGATTGGCGTCAATGTGAACTGAGGCTAATCGGCGAACACTGTGGCAAATATCTCTTCAAGCTCGCGGAGTATCGAAGCCGCTTCGTCCCCGAGTCGTCTCGCATATTCATCCTTCGTTGTGACTTCCCGGCAAAATTGGATGGAAGCCTCGACTTTGTCAGAGGTGGTCACCGAGCCGCAGTACGCCTCGAGATCTCCGTGTCTTAGGACGTGCACACGCTCCCGAGCAAGCCCCTGCACGAGGGCGTCTCGTTTTTCCTTGATTGGGCCGGTAGGTGGCGAAGCTAAGATGCTCTCCCTATAGGCGCCTCGACCGAGGTCAAAGAGTTCGGATAGGGCTTCTTCAAGAGCCCGGGCGGGCTCTTCTTGACGCGACTCGCGCCATTCAGTCAGATAGCCTTGCGCTGCTTTCCACAGTTCAGCAGCATTGCGTCGTGTGGCTATGGCCTTCACCGTCTTTGCATTCGGGGTGCTCTCCGAAGGGAGGTGTTTGTGCACAGCTGACATGAGGTCGGAGTGCTGTAGCTTTAATTCGCTGTCAGACGTCAGGTGGTTGAATCCGTCGACCAAAGAGTCAAGGTCAGTGATAACGTAGACGGGAACCTCAAACTTAGCAAAGAAGTCGCGGTACCGTGTGATGTTCCCCTTGCCCCCAATCTTGACGAACATCACATTTCGGTCGTATTGGTCCCACTTCGCGGAGAGTATCCTCGCTAGATGTGGGAAGATGATGGTGTCACTATCTCCCTCGACGAGGACAACCTTTCTAGCGAAAAAGCCGGCCTCGTTGTTCTCGTGATGGATCAGTTGATAAGCGTCACGAGCTTGCATGGATATCTCGACAGGGTAAGCAGACACGCCACTATCCGTTTTCTGGAGCTTTGCGAAACCGCTGGTTGTGGGAGTGAAGAAACCGGGTGAATGAGTCGTAACGAGGACCTGATGGTCGAGGGCGAAAATTTCGAGTGCGGCCATCAGTTGTCTTTGCGCGCGCGGGTGTAGGTAAAGTTCAGGTTCCTCGAAAAGAAGAATGTAGGCATGTCGTTTCGAGGCAGTTGCGGGCTCGGCGCCAAGGCCACGTCCCCGAAGCTCGGTATACGCGCGCAAGATGGCGAAAAGGACCGTTCTCTTCAGTCCGTCCCCTTTGCTCGCGAGCATTCCGCGATGACCGTCGTCGACGGTTAACTCAGTGCCACTCAGAATTGTGGCCAGAGTCGGGGCAGGCACGTTCATGCGTAGTGTGACGTCGGGGAAGCTGTTTTGGACGAACCGCTCGATTGTCGTTTCGATGAGCTTCACGGCGGGGAGTCGCTCATCGGATTCTTTGCCGTCGGCTACCAGGACCCGACTCAGTTTGGAGTGGATCCCCGCAAACTGTGTCTCAATGTTTCCCAGCTGGTCCTCCACCTCAGTGAACAGCAGCTCGAGCAACCTGCTAAACGTGGCTGTCCCAGTCGGCCTGGCCTCGGAAGTTGCGTCCTTGACCGCCTCGATGTAGATGACACTGGGCAGAAGAGGCTTGAGGCCGGCGCTTATGCCAGTGGCGAATTTTGCTGGCACCGCTACTAGCTGCTCGGCCGGCAGCTCCCGTTTAAGCCTTTTCCATTGCTCTCGAACTTCACCGATTTTTGGAGCATCGCCCAGTACATCTTTGAAGCGCGGTTGAAGCTCGATGGCAGCAGTTCGAAGCCCGGCCCCCTTCTTCCCTCCAATCGCTTCCTCTAGCCGGGCGTCATCCCAGTCGGCGGACTTCGGTTCGAAGTCCCAGTAACGGGACTCGGCGGTCGTTGTCTTGCCCTGAGTGCGAACAAGTGTCAGGGAGCCATCTCGGATCATGCTCGCAACCCGCTCTCGATGAGCCTCGGCAACCCTGGACAGATCATCGGCGTCGATGTCGTCTATCCGGAGGGTGACAGAGACTGTTTCGTCGGGGGCCCGGAAGTCGTTTGGGGTGAGCTTTCTCTCTTCGAGTACGAATTGCAGGGCGTGGAGCACGGAAGATTTGCCAGCGTTGTTTTCGCCAATCAAGCATCCAAGTTGTGTCAGGGGGATAGTTGTGTCCGCGTGAGCTCGAAAATTCTCAATACGGATGTTCGTCAGTTTCATGGTTCTCCGGTTGTCGGCTTCTTTGCTGGCGGAACTTTACCAACAATGCGAGGTCCGTCATCTTCGAGCCGATTGCTAGGTTGGCGTAGTACGTCTCTTCGGTCGTAATAGCGCCCGGGCGTGTGTGGCTCCAGCCAGTTACGTGCTGCTCAGGGCTGCCGCCACCACTGCATCCGAGGCTGCCGATCTCGCGGCGATTTTCGATATCGGTGTGATGCGGGCCTGACGGTTCTAGGGGTGAAATGAAGGTAAGGGCGACAAGCGCTGAGTCGATATGCTCCTATGTTCCTCGCCTGACGGCAACGTCTAAAACGGTGCGGCGGTAAACAAGCGTACCGAGCCGGGAAAGCCAGGTGTCTTCGTCTGCGAGCAGGTCCCGCGCGATCGACCATGGGGTCGCGAAGATGTTGTTGAAGGTGTTGTCCATTGCTGGATCTGTGCCGAGGGCGACCGCTGCGAGCCGATGCCGCATGCCACGTGCCATTAGTTCTCGCGCGGCCGATGTGGATACCCCGAAGCGTAGGAAGTCAGGCAAGGCAGCGATGACCGGGGCAAGAGCTTCGTCGCCTGTCACAGCGAGATGCTCCTGGATGAGCGCGATCGCCTGCTCCACGAGAGTGACGAAGTTGTACATCACTACTTTCGCGTGAATTCGTAGAAGCGTGTCTGCGCTGACGCCCACCCGCTCAGCGATGTGCTCGTATGAGCGGCCCTCCAGCCAGGCGAGCACCAGGGTGGTCAGCGATCCGCCGAGGTCCGTAATTTCGGTTCGGCGGTACTCGGTCTCAGCGTCGCTCGTGAACCCGGGCTGCTGCAGCGCCCAATCCACGAGAACACGGATGAGTTCTACGTCCACGGCTGAGTCCGTGGTTCTCCAGCGTTCATAGCGTGGAAGCAAATCATTGATCACCCGGTCAACCAGTCGTGGCCGGGCAGAGCTGGTGCGCGTAAGGGCGAGACGCCCTGTCGAGCGCATCTCGACCATGCGCCGTGCGCGCAGTTCAAACACGGTGTTCAGCACTGCACGCTCGTTGTTGTTTGCCTTCGCGGACGCGAACGTCTCATCGGCGAGATTCTCCGCTATCTGTATGAACTCGTCCTCACCTAGCTCGTCTCTAATTAGTTCGATGAGTGCCGCGTCAACACCATCTACGAGCGGTAACAAGGGCGCATTCGCTTCTAGCACCCCATTGGTCAGCTGTCGCTCACTGTGGGCCAATGCTCGTGCGAGACGACGGATCAGTTCAATGACGGCACCCTCCACCGGCTCACCGGGCTGTCCTTCAGCAACCGGGCTGACCACTTTCCAGTCGTCAGGGTTGGCACAAATCACTAGCCCCCGAGTGGAGCTTCCAGCCCGGCCAGCACGCCCAACGAGGTTCTTGATGTCTCGCGCCAGCATTGCCTCGGGTGCCCTCCCGTCCGAGCTGCGCTTCACTGAGTACAACACCATCGTCCGGAGTGGAAGATTGACTCCCTCGGCCAGGGTGCTGGTGCACAACACCATAGAGACATGACGGTTCGAGACCAACTCTTCAAGCACCTCGCGGGTCTCTTGTGGGATATCGCCGTGGTGCACGATCGCTCCAGCGTGAAGCGCCCGGGTGCCAATCCAGCCGTCCCCGAACTCGTGAGACAGGTAGGCCACGACTGACTCAACTATCTGCGTGTCGTTCACGTAGCTCGAGGGGGCGGGTAAGGCGAGACCGGAGTCGATCTGCTTGAGAAGCTCGTTCGCCAATCCCACGACACCCCTGTTTCCTCCCTTCTCGGTCGCGAAGACTGCAACCGGTCCGAGTGCGAGCGCTTTCCGCGCAGCGGCTACAGCTCTGGTCTTCGTTGATGAGTGGGCGTAGCTGTTACGTCTACGCGTGATCGGATTCGTGTCTTGAAAGTCGGTGGGTCGCAGGAACTCCGGTAACGTGTGCGACGGGACCGACGTGACTGGCTCGTGAAGTTCTAACCCAATAGTCGCCGTCCGACCAGAGCCGAACGGACGCAGCACCGCGAACTCGGCGATGGACGGTCGGTAGTCGCTTCTCACCACGGTCGCGTCGGATCCACCGAGCCAGCTGTTGATCTCCTCGACGTTGGGGACGATTGCTGATATGAACACGATCCGCGGGCTCGGGTTCCGAGCCTTCAGACGCGCGAGCAGAAGCTCAAGCCCTACGCCGCGCGCTCCGCTGTCCAGGAGGTGTCCTTCGTCGCACACCACCAGCGAGATGGTCTGTAAAAGTTCCGGGTGCGCTCCGATGAGGCCGGTGAGGGCCTCGGGCGTCGCGATGATGACGCGAACATCGACCAGCTCCTCACGTTCCTCAATTCCAGGCACGGTGCCTCCGTAAACCGTCCGAGAACGTAGCCCCATGGAGGTCAGATACCGGCCGACGCTTCCGCGCAACTCCCGAGCCAGCGCACGATAAGGCACGAGCAGAACTGCTTTGCTGTGGGGTGAGCGCGTGAGGTGGTCGAAGATGAGGGTTTCGGTAAGCGCAGTCTTCCCTGTTCCGGTGGGCATCTGTAGCGAGTAGGACTGGGAACTCGTCAGGAGACCCGCATTGATCGCCTCAATCTGGGAAGGGAAGAAGTCCCAGACTGGCTGCTGTCTGTCGAGGAACGACTCAACGAGAGGATCCCACCTCTTGATCACGCCATCCGGAAGCACTGCGCGCAAGTTGGTCTGCTGGAACCGCTGCAAGAGCGCCAAGTACAGCCGGTGCGCCACCCATTCTTCGGGTCCGGTATCGAGGGCCTGGGCAACACTGGCCTCCGCCGTGGCAACCGCGGCGTTAACTACCTGGAGGTCACCGGTCCGCACCGACCGCAGGAGAGCACCCGTTAGGGACGAGCCTGAATTCATGCCACGAGTCAGAAGCTCATACGCCGCCGCCTCAACGCTGGTCTCCCAATACTCTGGATCAGCCCGACGCATCGTCATGACGGCTGACGCAGGAAAGCCACCCAAGTAGAACGCGATCGAAGAGAAAAACAAGGCATCCGCTCCGGCGCCCTGCTGAAGCTCATGGCTCACAGAGTCGAGACCGCGACCGACCGACGCCCAGTCTGCCGGATCAGCGGCTCCGTCCCTCACCATGTCGAACAGCTCACCGACAAGCGAGTAATACAGGTCCTTGTTGCGATCCACGAGGTAGTCGAGCTGAGCCAGGCGCGTGTTAAGCCGAAAATCATCAATCGCTTGGTTGGTCTCCGCATCCGCGATCCAACGTCTCAAGGTCTCCCTCATGCGACAGCCTGGGACTCCTCAGCGCTGACCAACGCCGCGTCATACACCGACTCGTAGATCGCCTTCAGATCGGGCACGGAGATCACAATCAACACCCTCTCGTCCCCAGGCGGGGCCTCGACACCTTCCAACTCTGACTCAACCAGTGCGGAAGAAATCACCGCGACGGCTCGGAACTCGCGTTTAGCCGCCGGATAGTCGACCGCGTGAATGAACCGATCGAGTTGATCCACGGAGACAGTGGAGAGGCCGGTGTCCAGTGCGCGCTCCTTCAACCAGTTCAACGTTTTCACGAAGCGTCGCGAGCTGTCCTTTCTCGAATCCTCGATGGCACTCGCAACTGGCTTCGAGTTCCCCCGAGTCGACTTCGTCTTCACCTCGGAACAGATGACACGGTCCTCATCGGATGGATTTGGCCAGTGCGGAAGGATCAACTGAACGACATCGGAACCAGGCGCCGGCTTCGTGCGGTCCTGCTTCAGCCGCCATTTTTTCGGATCAAACACCTCTCCCGGATACTCGCGAGCGGCCTGAAACACGGCAGCAAGAATCTCCCCGAAGTCGCCAGCCATCGTTGACCCCCGGTCGGGCAGCTTAGCGCCGATGATTGCCCCCGCAGAGGACCCAGTCATGGCCGTGCGCTCGTGAAGGGCTCCGTCTCCGATGTAGCAGCGGCGAACGGGAACACCGAGCTTCCCGGCGAGCGCTGCTGCCTGCTCCGCATCAATCTCGACGAGGGCGAAAGGACTGCTCTGAATCGTCGCGAAGAGATCTCCGAACGCTTTGAGGTCGATCTCAAGTTCCTGCACGGCGGCCCACCTACCCCTTTTCAACGCTGACGTCACATTCAAAGCCCATCATGACGCCTCGAAGACAAGGCGCCGCGTACCACGCTTCGCGGCGAGTCACGAACAGCGGCATGGGCCACGATCAAAGTTCACTACAAGTTGCCGTATCCCTGGCACGCACGCAACCATCAACACCTGCATGGATAAGGCGGCCAACGTGCTTGGACGACAGATGAGTCCGAAAAGCCGAACGCAGGACACAGTACCGCTCAACGACTGTTCGCAAGCGGTTAGAGAGACGACACCGTGGGGGCCTGTGTCTGACAGGCTGGGCATCCCACCGTCTACCCATCTAAAACAACAGCGACGAATCGATGTGGCCGCGTGCAAACGGAGGGAGCGAGCCTCTCGGGTCCCCGTCAGCACAGGCAAACCGCGAGTTGCCGAGCCGATCGTGCCGGCCGGGAATTGGTCGGATCCTGCAAGAGGTTGCAGCTTCAAATCCCGTCACTTCGACATAGAAACGTCGGTGAGACGTGGTCTTGCGAGATCATTGTCGTTGACGCGGTTCGCGTCTCGCGTGCCGAGCCAGTCGACTGAGTAGCTCTCGAGCAATTGTCGTGAAGTCTGTCCGAACGCCCAGCATCCTCCCAGCGCATCCTCTTTCGCCGCCACATTCTTCTGCACGGCGAACTGGGTTAGGTGCAACTTTTTATACCGCCCTGCCGGGCTCCACGATCGAGCCCTCCTCGACCGCGAGTATCGGGTCGGCGCCGCGGATAGTCGACAGACGGTGGGCGATCACCATCGCCGTCCGTCCCTTGAGCGCCTCGCTCAGCGCAGCCTGCACGGCCGCTTTCGAGGACGAGTCGAGCGCGACGGTCGCCTTATCGAGGCTTACAACTCGTGGCATAGTGGGCAGGAGCCTCGCACTGGTCATCCGCTGATGCTTACCACTTGATTGGCGGCAACCGCGCTCGCCCACCATGGTTTTAAGCTTGTCGGGCATGGAATAAACGAAGGGGCTGCGGATGTCTCGCGACAACGCGTGTGCCTGTCCTGCAACAGGTCACTGTCAGTTCGACAGAACATCCTCGATGAGAAGTCACTCCCACGAGGAAATCTCCACTTCTGAATGTCGTGCACTTCGGTCGACCTCTGCTTCGCGTTCAACCTCGCTCGCCGCCGCGACCCTTGCCGGGCTAATCCGCGCATCAGCACCAACCGCCACGATCCGCTAAAGCTCGTCAGCGTGCCCTCCTGTATCTCGTGCTCTGAGCGTCATAGCCGACTCCACCTCACCCCCGGAGTCGGTGGATCGAGCCAAAGCGTGACCCGCCCTAGTCCTTCGGAAACCTCGCCCGCAGTGCTTCGATGCTCTGCTGCGCGCTTCGCCGCACATCGATTTCGGGATCCTTGAGCAGCGGGCGCAGGCGATCCACGTCTTCGAGCGCGCCCACGGCTCCCAAGGACCTCGCGGCTGCCGATCGCACTCGAGCCACGCTGTCTCCGAGCAGCCCGGCCAGTTCGGATGCAGCTGGGAGCTCGCGCGCTGCGACAACCCTTGCCCCCATCTCACGGACGCGCCAAGCCGGGTTGCCGAGCGTACCGATCACCGCAGGCGCGGCCGACTCATCCCAGACATACAGCAGCGCTCGCGTGCCCCAGAGCTCGGGCCAGTAGAGCACAGGCGCACCATCGAGGATTCCCTGCGCGTGATCGCCGCCGACATAGAGGAGAAGGTCGTCGCCTTCGTCGTACCCCTTGATGAGGTTGAGCACTCGCTCAATGAACTCGGACTGGCCGTATCGCTCGACGGCAGCCGCCAACCGCTGCTCGAGCGGGAGGTCTACAGGAACGGACGCAGGAACTGAAGAGGGCATGTCAGACATCACCTCACCCTACGCGGACCGCGCTCAGGTCAGGTGCCCGAGAAACACCTTCCCGCTTCGAACTCAGGATCCACCCGCCGCATCCGCATCCGCATCCGCCGCCAGCTTCTTCTGCACGGCGAACTGCGTCCGGTGCAGCTCCTCGTACCGCCCAGCCGCGGCGAGCAGCTCCTCGTGCGTGCCGCGCTCCACGATCGAGCCGTCCTCAACCACGAGGATCATGTCCGCGCTACGGATCGTGGACAGGCGGTGGGCGATCACCATCGCCGTCCGCCCCTCGAGCGCCTCGCTCAGCGCCGCCTGCACGGCCGCCTCCGACGTCGAGTCAAGCGCTGCCGTCGCCTCATCGAGGATGACAACCCGCGGCTGGGCCAGCAGGAGCCTCGCGATCGTCATCCGCTGACGCTCACCGCCCGACAGCCGGTAGCCGCGCTCGCCCACCATGGTGTCCAGCTGGTCAGGCAGCGACCGGATGAGCGGCTCGAGCCGTGCACGGCGCACCGCATCCCACACCTCATCGTCGGACGCCTCCGGCCTCGCGAGCTTTAAATTGGAGAGGATCGTCTCGTGGAACAGGTGGCCGTCCTGCGTCACCATGCCAAGCGTGTGCCGCATCGATGCGAAGGTGACGTCGCGAACGTCCGTCCCCGCGAGGCGCACAGCGCCGCTGTCGACGTCGTAGAGGCGCGACAGGAGCTGCGCGATCGTCGACTTGCCGGCACCCGACGTGCCGACGAGGGCAACGGTCTGCCCCGGCTCGATGCGGAAGGACACACCGTGCAGCACCTCCTCGCCGCCACGCGTATCCAGCGTCGACACCTCCTCGAGGGAGGCGAGCGACACCTTGTCCGCGGACGGGTAGCCGAAGTGCACGTCGTCGAACTCGACGGAAACCGGCCCCTCAGGAACGGTGACAGCGTCTGGCTTCTCCTTGATGAGCGGCTCGAGATCCAGCACCTCGAAGACGCGCTCGAAGCTGACCACCGCGCTCATGATCTCCACGCGAGCGTTCGCGAGGCTCGTCAGCGGCGCGTAGAGGCGGGTCAGGAGCAGCGCGAGGGTGACCACGTCACCCGTCTCCAGCTGGCCGCCGAGCGCTAGGGCACCGCCGAGCCCGTACACGAGCGCGAGGGCCAGCGCTGAGACGAGCATCAGCGCGGTGAAGAAGACGAACTGCAGCATCGCGGTACGGACCCCGATGTCGCGGACCCGGGCCGCGCGGACGCGGAACTCCTCGGCTTCCTCGTCGGGCCGGCCGAACAGCTTGACGAGCGTGGCGCCGGGCGCCGAGAAGCGCTCCGTCATCTGCGTGCTCATGGCCGAGTTGTGGTCGGCGGCCTCGCGGCGCAGCGCGGCCAGGCGACTGCCCATGCGGCGCGAGGGAATGAGGAAGATGGGGAGCATGATGACGGCGAGCACCGTCACGAGCCAGGACGTGCTGAGCATGACGATGAGGGTCAGGATGAGCGCGACGAGGTTCGTGACCACGCCCGACAGTGTGCCGCTGAAGGCCTGCTGCGCGCCGATCACGTCGTTGTTGAGGCGGCTCACGAGGGCGCCCGTCCGCGTGCGCGTGAAGAAGGCGATCGGCATCTTCTGCACGTGGTTGAACACGGCCGTGCGGAGGTCCAGGATCACGCCTTCGCCGATCCGCGCCGAGTACCAGCGCGTCACGAGCGACACGCCTGCGTCGGCGACGGCGACGATGGCGATGAGGACCGCGAGCCAGACGATCGTGCTGAGCGCGCCCTTGGCGACGATGACGTCGACCACCTGCCCGGCGAGCACGGGCGTCGCGACCGCGAGGAACGCGCCCACGATGGAGAGGGCGATGAACAGCACCAGCTTCGACCGGTAGGGCACCGCGAACGTCAGGATGCGCCGCACCGACTCACGCGAGAAGCCGTGCTTCCCATCCCTCGCGGACGAGATCTTGTAGAGCGAACTCCAGGCCGCGCCTTCCATGCTCATAGCGGTTCCTTCCCCTAGGCAGGAGGCTCAGCCTAGGCGGCAAGTCGCCCCACATCTGGGATTGTCCGCCAGGGGCGGAGAGCGTCCGATGTTGACACTGACGATGGCCACCCCCGCACCCCCCTTGGCGCACGCGATCGGCCTCCTCTGGCACCTGAGCGGAGCAGGTCAGGCTGCGAACCGCAACGCGCTGAGCTTCTCCGGGTTCATGACGAAGTAGATCCGGTCGATCCCGGCGTCGCTGACGCCGATCATGCCCACCAGGTAGCGCTGACCGTCCTTGCGCAGCACAACCGCATCCGCGCCGTTCACCGACATGACATCGACCTGGAAGGCGCCCTGCGCCTTCTCCACGACGCCCAGCAGGAAGCGTCCGACCCGGTCGCGGCCCTCGACCGGCCGTCGCGCCGCCGATACTGCTCCGCCACCGTCCCCGTAGTAGACGATGTCATCGGTCAGAAGCGACCGGAGCCGTTCGAGGTTCCCCGTCTGTGCAGCCTCGAGGAAGGACCGCAACAGGCGATCGTGTCTCTCAGCGGGCACCTCCCGCGCGCCCGCCGTCTGCAGATGCAGACGCGCGCGGCGCCCGAGCTGCCGCGCATTCGCCTCCGTCGTATCGATCACCTCGGCGATCTCGGAGAACGGAAAATCGAACGCCTCACGCAACACGTACACAGCCCGCTCAGTCGGAGTCAGCCGCTCCATCAGGAGCAGCATCCCCACCGCGAGGGCTTCCGCGTTCTCCGCGCCCAGCGTCGGGTCGGAATCGGTCATCACCGGCTCGGGCAGCCAGGGACCGATGTAGGTTTCCCGACGCACCCGCGACGACTCGGCGACGTTGATCGCCAGACGAGTCGTCATGGTCGTCAGAAACGCCAGTGGCGTGCGGACGCTCGCCCGGTCGGTGGTCTGCCACCGAACCCACGCGTCCTGCACCACGTCCTCCGCCTCGGCGACGCTTCCCAGCATCCGGTAGGCGATGCCGAAGAGGCGAGGGCGCAACGCCTGGAACTCTTCGCCGAGCGCGCGCAGCTCGCCCACCGAGGTGTCATCAGCGGCGAAGCTCATATCGTCCTCCGATCCGTGACGCCCGACGCCCCACGAGCGCTCCCCAACGTACTACCGGTGCCCTGGTCCCGGAGGGGCTGTCACATTTCGGGACGGCCACCGGTCACTACTGGAGAAGCAGTTCCCGAAAGGAGCACACGTGACCCACGAAGCCCAGCACAACGTCGTCATCATCGGAGCCGGGTATGCCGGCATCCTCGCCGCCAACCGCATCCAAGCGTCACTGAGACCCGCGGAGGCGCGACGGGTGCGGGTCAGGATGGTGAACTCGACCGGTGACTTCATCGACCGCATCCGCCTACACGAGGTCGCCGCAGGGGCCCGAGCAACCGCAGCAACACCGCTCAACGAGATGCTGCACGCCCGCATCGAAGTCGTCATCGGAACCGTCTGCCACATCGACGCAGACACGCGGATGCTCTCCATCGAGACAGGGGAGGGCGTGACCCACGAGTCCTACGACACCCTCGTCTACGCGGTGGGGAGCGTCGCCGCGCTCGGCGCCCCCGGGGCAGAGGAATTCGCGCACCTGCTCAGCAACGTCGACGGTGCCGACGCGGCGCGGGGCGCCATCGCGGCAGGAGCGCCCGAGCAGCGCATCCTCGTGGTCGGCGGCGGGGCGACCGGTGTCGAGGCGGCGGCCGAGTTCGCCGAGCAGCGCCCGAGCGCATCCGTCACTCTGATCTCGCGGGGCGCTGTTCTGGGGCACCTGCCGGTCGGCTCGCGGAGATCAGTGGCGCGTTCACTCGAGAAGCTCGGCGTCACCGTCAGGGAGGGCTCCGGCGTCCGCAGCGTGACGGAGCGCGCAGTCGAGCTCGACGGCGGCGAACTCGTGCCGAGCGACGTCACGGTGTGGACGGCATCGTTCGCCGTCCCGGCGCTCGCCCGTCAGAGTGGCCTCGCCGTGGACCCGATCGGTCGGCTCCTCGTCGACGAAGAACTGCGCGTGCCCGCCCACCCGGAGATCTTCGGGGCGGGCGACGCGGTGCGCCCACCGGCGTCAGTCGGTGCCCACCTCCGCATGGGATGCGCCGTCGCCATGCCGCTCGGCGCTCACGCAGCCGACAACATCCTCCGCGCCCTCCGCCGCGAGCCCCTGAAGTGCCTTGATGTGGGCTTCGGCGCCCAGTGCATCAGCATCGGACGGAAGGACGGGTTGATCCAGCTCCTCAGCAAAGCGGACGAACCCCGACCGCTGAGGATCACCGGCAGACCCGGCGCGATCGTGAAGGAGCTCGTCTGCAGCGTCCTCGCCTACGGATCGCCCAGGCGCGAACGACGCCTGCCCGGGTCGTTGATGCTCCCCTCCGGACCGAAGCGCCTGCCCGTCGGCAGGCTCGAGTGAGCACGGCGCCCGAGCGCAGTTTCCCGCTTCAGATGACGCCACTCGAGTGCATGAGCAGGTCGGGGGAGCACGAGCCCGAGATGAGGTCGGCGTCGTTCTGGGCGACCAGCTCGGTGAACACCCCCTTCACGATCTCGCCGGTCAGGCGCGGTGCATCACGACCGCCCGAACCGGGGACCCGTCGAGGCCCGTGAACGGCAGCGGCAGGGCCGAGATCCAGGGGCCACGCGCTGGGTCGATGGCGGAGAGGTTCGTGAGGTTCTCGATGATGACGCCGCCGGCGCCCAGGAAGACCTCGTGGAACGGCAGCTCGGCAGACTCCGCGGTCGGGTCCGTTCGGTCCGGACTGAGGGTGTCGACACCGACGACCGTCACGCCCGCAGCACGCAGCCGCTCGGCGATCGCGACGTCGAGGTAGGGATGCTCGAGGTAGTCCGGCTGCCCGAACCGCGCTGACCAGTCCGTTCTGAAGACGACGATCGCGCCAGGCTGCACCGCATCGAGCTGCGAGGCGACCTCGGCGAGCGCGATCCGACGCGAGGGAGCCGCAATTGCCGTCACGTCGACGAGGTGCAGCGGCGCGACGAGCCGAGCGAGGTCGAGGCTGTCGACGGTGTCTCCGCCGGCGATCGAATGCGAGGGTGCATCCAGGTGCGTGCCCGCGTGCGTGCCGAGCTGAAGACCATGGACGACGACCCCGTGCTCGGCCAGCGAGGTGGCGGGCGCGATCCGCACCTCCGGGTCGCCGGGGTAGATCTGCATCCCAGAGGCGAGCGGATGCGTGAGGTCGACGAGCTTCCGATGCGGTTGCGACATGGGGCCACCTTAGGCACCGACGGCCGTCCCGCGAGGCGCTGCGCCTTCCGCGGCCGGCACGGGTTGCGTGCGCGTGGAAGGCTTGGCGCATGGACTTGGAGGTGTCGCGCTCGCTCACGATTCCGGCCGCGGAGCTCGGCTGGCGGTTCTCGCGATCCTCAGGGCCGGGCGGGCAGCATGTCAACACCACCGACAGTCGCGTCGAGCTCTCCTGGAACATCAGCGAATCCCTGGTGCTGACCGATGACCGGCGCCGGATGCTCCTGGATCGCCTCGGGAAGCGCCTCGTCGACGGCGTGCTCACGGTTGCCTCCTCCGAACGGCGCTCGCAGCTCCGCAACCGGGAGGCGGCGCTCGAGAAGCTCGCGAACCTCGTGCGCGAAGGCCTCGCCCCGCCCGGACCGAAGCGTCGGGCGACGAAGCCGACGAAGGGCTCGCAGCGGCGGAGGCTCGAATCGAAGGGCCAGCGCTCCGCGACCAAGGCGCAACGCAGGCGTCCGGCCGCCGACTAAGACGGCGACCGAAGCCCACGGTCGTCCGGGCGAATCGCCCCTCAAGAACCGAAACTTGTTCGATTGTTCCCTGGACGAGACTCGGGCAGCGGGTGTTTCCTTGGTGTAGAGCGGCGGCCGCAGTGCGGCAGTCGCATGCATCATCGCCGTGCGACACCTGCGCAGCAGGGCACGCCAAGTCCAAGGGAGCACTTGAATGTCGACCACACCTACACACGACGTGGTGCTCGACGCCGCCGACGCCATCATCGACGCGTTCCGCGCCACGGACACCGAGGCGTACTTCGCCGGGTTCGCGCCCGACGCGTCGTTCATCTTCCACCCGGAGCCCGCGCGGCTCGACTCGCGCGCCGAGTACGAAGCGCTGTGGGCGGGCTGGATCGCGGGCGGCTGGCGGGTCACCTCCTGCGCATCCACCGACCGCCTCGTGCAGGTCTTCCCGGGCGGCGCGGTCTTCAGCCACACGGTTGCGACCAGCATCGACTCGGCCGACGGCCCCGACTCGTACCTCGAGCGGGAGAGCATCGTCTTCACGGTCGGCGACGACGGATCCCTCCTCGCGATCCACGAGCACCTGTCCGCGCCGACGACGGACACGGAGGCCACCTCATGACCGGGCCGAAGACCATGGCCCTGAACCTCGACGGCCAGGACGACTCGGCCGGCCCCGTCCGCGGCACGCAGTCGCTCATCCGCATCGCCCTCATCTGGCTCGCCGCGAACCTCGTCGTCACGACGCTCCTCACGGGCACGCTCTTCGTGCCGGGCGTCTCGTTCGGCACGGCAACCGGCATGATCGTGCTCGGCACGCTCCTCGGCGTCATCGTGCTCGTGCTCATCGGCAACATGGGCACCCGCACGGGCCTGCCGACGATGGCCCTCACGCGCGGTGCGTTCGGCATCCGCGGCAGCCTCGTGCCGGCGGCCTCCAACCTCATCGTGCTCATGGGGTGGAGCTGGGTGCAGGCGATGCTCGCCGGCGTCACCGTCGACTACCTCGTGTTCGAGGCGACGGGCTTCTCGAACCCGATGCTGTTCTCCGCCATCTGCCAGGGCATCGTCGTCGTGCTCGCGATCTTCGGCCACACGGGCATCTCGCGCGTCGAACCGTGGCTGGCGCTCGTGATCCTGGTCGTGATGGGCTTCGTGTTCGCAGCGGCGTTCGGCGCGTTCAGCCCCGGAGACTTCGCGGCGATGACCGTGGATGCGGAGCTCGGCGGCACCGCGTTCATCACCCTCGACCTGGTCATCGCGACGGCGATCTCGTGGACCGTCCTCTCCGCCGACATGAACCGGCACGCGAAGAACAGCGTCGCCGGAGTCATCGGCTCAGGAGTCGGCTACACGCTCTCGACCACGATCGCCATGTTCCTCGGCCTCGTCGCCTTCAGCGTCGTGCTCCTTCGCGGCGGCGAGGCGATCGCGTTCGACCCGACCGTCATCGTCGCCGAGTTCGGCTGGCCGCTCGGCATCGCCATCTTCCTGTCGGTCATGGCGACCAACACCATGGTCGTCTTCGGCATGGTCACCTCGGTCATCAACGCGCAGTCGAAGTGGCACCTGCGCTTCCTGCCGACCGCGATCATCCTCGGCATCATCTCGATCATCGGGTCCACGTTCCTCGGCCTGCTGAACCAGTTCACCGACTTCCTGTTCATCATCAGCGCGTTCTTCGTGCCCGTCTTCGCGATCATGATCGCCGACTACTACCTGCTGAAGCGCCGCAGCTACTCGCGGCAGATCCTGCAGGAGCGGCGCGAGAGCCGCTACTGGTACATGCGCGGCATCAACTGGGTGGCCGTGGCCGTATGGATCGTCGGAGCGGCCCTCTCCTACGTGCTCGCGTACGTCGCGCCGAGCCCCATCGGCGCGAACATCCCGGCCTTCGCGGTGAGCTTCGCCCTCTACCTTGGCCTCACCTGGGCGCTGCGCGGCGTGAAGCCGCTCGCGCTCGCCGATCCGCGCGACGCCATCAAGGCGGGGCACCTGCTCGACGAGGAGGAAGAGGCGGGGGAGCCGACGCGGGGCCGCTGACCTACCCGCGCAACCGCGGGTCGTCCGTCGGGTCGGCGTACGGCTCCGCGCATCCGTTCGTGGATGCGCCAGCCTGGTACTCGAAGTGCCACGGCTCGTTGAGGTACGTCAGGCACAGCCCGTAGCTGGCGCCGTTGGTGGCGAGCCAGTCGGATGCGCCGTTGCCTTCCACATCGACGGCGTCGCCCGACACGTGGAGCGACGTCTCGGGCGAGGCGACCCACCGCGACGCCTCGTCCTCTGAGCCGTATTCGGCGACCGCATCCTGCAGCAGCTGCTCCTGGAGCTCGACGGAGCGCCAGCCGCTGTTGACCATGACGGACACGCCCGCCGACTGCGCGTCGCGCGTCGCTGCCTGGAGCGCATCACGCAGCTCGGGAGACAGCTTGCCGATGCCCGCGTACTCGGTGTCAAAGGCGGTCGTGCCGAACTGGAGGCGCCCGTCTGGGTTCTCGGCGTCGTCTGTCTCCGAGACAGGTGAGTCGCCGGTCTCGACAGGCCCGAGGTCTGAGGGTTCCGCGAGCACCGTGTCCTGCACCGGCAGCTCGGTGTGCGACGCCGTCGTCTCACCGAGCTGCGCCGAGAACAGCGCGACTCCGAGGCCTGCGAGGGCGACGAGGGATGCACCGCCGAGCAACAGTCGCACGCCTCGCTTGCGAGGTGGCTGGTCGTCGTCGGTGCGCTGGTGGCGGGTCGGGCTGGTGAGCGTCATGCGACAAGTCCACGTGCGCGCACGTTGCCGGGGTGTTGCCTCTTTCGCATACGCCGGCAATATGCCGCGGCTCGTATCATCGGCACATGCGTGTGCTGCTGGTGGAGGACGAGCCCTACATGGCGGAGGCGATCCGCGACGGGCTGCGCCTCGAGGCGATCGCCGCCGACATTGCCGGCGACGGGCACGCCGCGCTCGAGCTGCTGAGCGTCAACGACTACGACGTCGCCGTCCTCGACCGTGACATCCCTGGCCCCTCCGGCGACGAGGTCGCCAAGCGCATCGTCGCGTCGAACAGCGGCGTGCTCATCCTCATGCTCACGGCCGCCGACCGCCTCGATGACAAGGCGTCCGGCTTCGAGCTCGGCGCCGACGACTACCTCACGAAGCCCTTCGAGCTGCAGGAGCTCGTGCTCCGGCTGCGCGCCCTCAACCGCCGCCGCGCGCACAGCCGCCCGCCCATCCACGAGATCGCTGGCCTGAAGCTCGACCCGTTCCGCCGCGAGGTGTACCGCGACGGACGCTACGTCGCGCTGACGCGCAAGCAGTTCGCGGTGCTCGAGGTGCTCATGAGCGCGGGCGGGGGAGTGATCAGCGCCGAGGAGCTGCTCGAGAAGGCGTGGGATGAGAACGCCGACCCGTTCACGAACGCCGTCCGCATCACCGTCTCCGCCCTGCGCAAGCGCCTCGGCGAGCCCTGGCTCATCATGACCGTGCCCGGTGTCGGCTACCGCATCGACGCCGAAGCGAACTCGGTGCTCGACGAGGACGACCAGCGGTGACCCGGCAGCGCGGGCTCAGCGTGCGGCTGAAGCTCGCCCTGAGCTACGCCGGCTTCCTCATGATCGCCGGCGCGCTGCTGCTCGCCGTCGTCTACGCGTTCCTGCTCCGCTACGTGCCCGCCGAGGCGATGGCCAGCGAGTGGACGTTCTTCCCCGGCCGCACCGACCTCGTGCGCGCGTTCGTTCCCGCCGCGGCGTGGGCACTGCTGTTCCTGCTCGTCTTCGCGCTCGTCGGCGGCTGGTTCCTCGCCGGGCGGATGCTCGCCCCGCTCACCCGCATCACCTCCGCGACGCGGGCCGCCGCGGCCGGGTCGCTGTCGCACCGCATCCGCCTCTACGGGAAGAGCGACGAGTTCACCGAGCTGGCCGACAGCTTCGACGCGATGCTCGCGCAGCTCGAGGCGCACGTCGCCCAGCAGCAGCGGTTCGCCGCGAACGCCTCGCACGGGCTGCGCACGCCGCTCGCCATCTCGCAGACGCTCCTCGACGTGGCCCGCAAGGACCCGGACCACGACCACGACGAGGTCCTCGGGCGCCTGCATTCGGTGAACGCCCGCGCCATCGAGCTGACCGAGGCGCTGCTGGTGCTGAGCCGCACCGAGCACGGCACCTTCGCGACCGAGCGCGTCGACCTGTCGCTCGTCGCCGAGGAGGCCGCCGAGACGCTGCTGCCGCTCGCCGAGAAGCGCGGCGTCGCCATCGAGACGGCGGGGGAGGCCGCGACCACGATCGGCTCGCCCGCGCTCATCTCGCTGCTCACCACGAACCTGCTGCACAACGCGATCGTGCACAACCTGGCGCAGGGCGGCTCGGTCACCCTCACGACGAGTTCGGCGACGGATGCGGTGGTCGCGACGACTGCTGCGGCTGCGGCTGTTCTCGTCGTCGAGAACTCCGGCAGCTCGATCGGCGACGACCTGCTTGCCACGCTGACGGAGCCGTTCCAGCGAGGCGAGCAGCGTGCGCGCAGCGACCACGCCGGTGTCGGGCTTGGGCTGGCGATCGTGAAGAGCGTCGTCAAGGCGCACGGCGGGTCCATGCGGCTCGCGGCGCGAGACGGCGGCGGGCTGCGCGTGACCGTGCGGCTGCCGCTTGCCACCGATGCCGCGACGGGCGCACCGGCGGGCGGCAGCGCCTAGCTGAACGCCGAGCGCCGCACGCTCGGCGCGACGACCGCGGCACCGATCAGCGCGCCGACCGTGTTCGCGATGATGTCGCTCGTGTCGAAGCTGCCGACGGCAAGCGCGAACTGGGTGGTCTCCATGGCGAGGCTCGCGAACCCGGCCGCGAAGAACGTCTTCGGGCCGGGCGACCGACGCCACAGGTAGCCCGTGCAGAGGCCGAACGGGATGAAGACGGCGACGTTCGCGAGCACCTCGAGCGGCAGGCTCGCCGCGTACCCCTCACTCGCGACGAACGGGACGAGCTTGAGTGCCCGCATCTCACCCCATCCGACGAACGGGGCCTCGAGCTTCCACACGATGAGCCACGTGAGCATCACCAGGTACGCGACGAAGAGCACGGCCACGAGGAAGCGCGGCGCGCGCGACGGGCGACGCGTCCGCGGCTGGCGCTGGGCGCTGACGAACGCCCCGGTCGTCGGGAGTTCGAGGGTCTGGTCTGCGCGGCTGTAGCTCATGGCTACAGCCTCTCGAGGGGCGTGTTGCGGGAGCGTATGCGGGTTTCGATACGCGGACGATACCCGCCTGGTCGGCGGATTCGACAGGCGACGGGCCGCGCTCGCCATTCGTGAGAGACTTCCGGCTTGTGACTTCCGCAAGCGCATCCGAGAACAGCAACCCGCATGAGGCCGCGCGCGAACCGCAAGCCGTCGCCGGCCAGAAGAGCGACGCGCACCACCTGCAGCGTTCGCTGACGCCTCGGCAGCTCGCGATGATGGGCCTCGGCGGGGCGATCGGCGCCGGCCTCTTCGTCGGTTCCGGGCAGGCGATCGCGGTCGCCGGACCCGCCGTCATCGTGTCCTACGCGGTCGCGGGCCTCCTCGTCATCCTCGTGCTGTTCATGCTCGCCGAGATGGCCGCCGCCGACCCGCAGAGCGGTGCCTTCTCCGTGTACGCGGCGAAGGCCTTCGGCGCGACCGCGGGTGCGACGCTCGGCTGGTTCTACTGGATGCAGCTCGTCATCGTCATCGCCGCCGAGGCCACGGGAGCCGCCGCCATCGTGGCCGCCTGGACGCCCGGCATCCCGCAGGGCATCTGGGCGCTCGCCTTCATGGTGGCGTTCACCCTCATCAACCTCCTCGGCGTGCGCCGTTACGGCTCCTTCGAGTTCTGGTTCGCGGTGCTCAAGGTCGCCGCCATCATCGGCTTCCTCGCCCTCGGTGCCGCGCTCCTCGTCGGGCTCATCCCCGACGTGCCCTCGCCCGGCCTGTCCAACCTCGTCGCGCACGACGGCTTCGCGCCGACCGGCATCCTCGGCATCTCCGCGGCACTCCTCATCGTCATGTTCAGCTTCGGCGGCACCGAGCTCACCGCGATCGCCGCCGCCGAGACCCGCGACCCCGCCACGAGCATCCGCCGCGCCGTGCGCAGCGTGCTCTGGCGCATCCTGCTCTTCTACATCGGCTCCGTGTTCGTGATCGTCGCCGCCCTGCCGTGGATGGACCCGGCCGTCGTCGCCGGCCCGTTCGCCGCCGTGCTCGCCCTCACGAACATCCCCGGCGTGGACCTCATCATGTCGGCCATCATCGTCATCGCCCTGCTCTCGGCACTCAACGCGAACCTCTACGGCGCCTCCCGCATGGTCTACTCGCTGTCCGAGCGCCGCTTCGCGCCCCGCGGAATGCAGCGCCTCGCCCGCAACGGCACGCCGACCGTCGCCGTGCTCGTCTCCGTCGGGGTCGGCTTCCTCACCGTCATCTTCAACTTCCTCGCGCCCGACGCCGTCCTGCCGACCCTCCTCAACATCGTCGGCTCGACCCTCATCGTGCTGTGGGCGACGGTCACCGCCTCCCAGCTCGTGCTGCGGCGGCGAGCGGATGCGCGCGGCGAGACCCTCACAGCCCGCATGCCCGGCTTCCCCTGGCTGAGCATCCTGGCGGCCGTGATCCTCGCAGTCATCGTCGTGCTGACCATGCTGAACGAGGGGTCTCGGGAGCAGCTGCTCGCGACGCTGGGCATGACCGCGGTCATCGCCGTCGCCTGCGCGCTCACCAACCGGCACCTGCGCAGGCAGGGCGTCGATCCCGTGCAGCTGCTGCGCGGAGAGGTGCATGAAGGGGCTGCAGGAACTGAGGCGCCCGGATCTGGCAACGCACAGAAGAAGTAAGTGAACATCGTTTCTGCACTGCCTGACCCGTTGATCCGAAGCTATGTTCGGGAAGTCGGGAATCTAGGTTCCACCCACGTCTGGGGATAAGTCCAAGGGCGGCCGATTTTCGGTCGCGATCGGTGCGGAAAGTTATCCGCGAAACCGCAGAATGTCGGTGGTTGTCCGTAGCGTTGGGGACATGCAACAGCACCGCGAGCACGACCTCCCGAACCCGGGGTTTGACCCTTCGGATCCGGCGTCTGTTGCTGCGCGTAGGTCGTACATTCTGGCGTTGGAGGAGCGGGCGGCCGCGATGATCGCGGCAGGGTCCGCGTTGCAGTTGCGGGCGCATGCGGCGGCGTACGACTTCGGTCACGTGTTGGATGCGGCGGAGGGATGCGCGGAGTCGGCGATGCATGTGCGGTCGATCGCGAACGAGGTGGCGCTGGTCATGCAGGTGACGTCCGGGGCTGCTCAGGGACAGCTGGCGCTCGCGTCGATGACGCAGCAGGATTTCGCGGCGCTGGCGGTCGCGTTGGACGAGAACGTCGTGACGCCCGCGCAGGTGCACAAGCTGGTCGAGGTGGGGTTCAAAGTGAACCACGATGATCCGGTCGAGCAGGCGGAGCGGCGTGCGCTGTTCGTGGAGGTGATGCTTGAGCGGGTTCGGCGGGAGCCGTTGCCGCCGCAGGCACTGCGGAAGGCTGCGGAGCGGGTCGCGGAGGAGCTGACTGGCGAGTCCATCGATCAGCGGCATGCGCGGGCGAGGCTGCAGCGTCGAGCGACGGTCGAAGATCTTGGCGACGGGATGAGCATCATTCGGGTCACGACGGACACGTTCGTCGCGCACGCGATCCGCGACCGGGTGCGGAAGCAGGCGCTCGCGATCATCAAGGCGCGCCAGAGGGTCGGTGCAGCACCTCATGCCGAGACACAGATCGCCGCCGACGCCGACGCCGACGCCGCGGCCGCCGACGCCGCCGGGGCAGCGTCCGCAGCCGGAAGCGCATTCGGGGTAGCCGTCGATGATGCTCGCGCTTCCGCGGAAGCTGGCGAAGAACCGGACGAGCGGAGTCTGAACGAGGTCATGTCCGACGTCGTCGCCGACATGCTCCTCACCAGCGACCCGATGGGCAACTCCGCGGCCGCCGGTATCCAGGCCAACGTGCAGCTCTCGATCCCGATCACGACGGTACTCGCCGACAGCGACTCCGCGAGCGACCAGCCGGGCCGGGCGCCCGCGATGCTCGACGGGATGACACCCATGCCGATCGAGGACGCGAAGCGCCTCGCCGCGACCGCACCAGCGTTCCTCCGCGTGCTCACGCACCCGATCACCGGGGCCGTGCAGGCCGTCGACTCCTACAAGCCGACCGCGGCGATGCGCGCATTCCTGCAGGCCCGCGACATCCACTGCCGCTTCATCGGCTGCCGACAACCCGCCGTGAGGTGCGAGCTCGACCACACCGAGGACTACCAGCACGGCGGCAAGACCGCGGTCTGGAACCTCAGCGACTTCTGCAAGAACCACCACATCGTCAAACACCACACCGCCTGGAAAGTGCGACAACTCGACGGCGGCGTCCTCGAATGGACCACACCAAGCGGGAGGATCTACATCAGCAGACCCGAACCCCACGGCGTGATCTTCACACCAACCGACCAACTCTTCAGACCGACGGAAGAACCCAGGAGAGGCGAGCCCGTTCACTCGGAGCGACGCGAACGTGCGCGTCCCGTCAGTGAAGCCCTGCCGCCGCGGCCCAACAGCAGCGCGACTCCACCGTTCTAGTCCCGCCGTGGCCGTGGCCGTGGCCGTTGCCGTGTTCTTTGCTGCTCCTGACTCCTGCGCGCGGTCATACCTGCACGCAAGGGCCGCCGCGGGGACGAGCGGGGACTAGCGGAGAACGCCGCGCGTCCTCGCCTCGGAGACCGCCGCCGTGCGCGACGTCACGCCGAGCTTCGTGAAGACGTGCGCGAGGTGCGACTTCACCGTCGTCTCCGTGACGAACAGGGCCGCAGCGACCTCCGTGTTGGAACGGCCGGCCGCGACGAGCTCGAGCACCTCGATCTCCCGCGGCGAGAGACTCTGCTGCGGCGCCCGCAGCCGATCCATGAGGCGCGACGCGATCGGCGGGGCCAACGCACTCGCGCCTCCCGCCGCCGCGCGCACCGCCGCGAGCAGCTCGTGCGGGGGCGCATCCTTCAACAGGTAGCCGCTGGCACCGGCCTCGACGGCGCCGAGGATGTCGCCGTCCGAGTCGTAGTTCGTCACCACGAGCACGTGCGGGGGAGTCGGCAAGGCGCGGATGCGCTTCGTCGCCGAAGCCCCCGTCTCGTTCTCGCGAGCCCCGAACTGCAGGTCCATGAGCACCAGGTCCGGCCGCGTATCCACCGCGGCGCGCACCGCCTCCTCCGCGGTCGAAGCCTCAGCGACGACCTCGATGTCGGACTCGCCGCCGAGCAGAGCCCTCAGGCCAGCACGGACCACAGGGTGGTCGTCGGCGATGACGATGCGGATCATGCGGCGACCTCGCGAGGGAGCGTGACGGTCAGGGTCGTGCCCCGGCCCGCCATGGACGCCAACGCCAGAGTGCCGCCCAGCTGCTGCACACGGTCGCGGGTCGCGACGAGACCGAACGAGTCGGAGCTCGGACGCGCCGCCCTCGAAGCCGCATCCGCATCGAACCCCTGGCCGTCGTCGGCGATCGTGAACACCAGTCCGGCATCCGTCTCGTCGAGCGTGATCGTCGCGCGGCGAGCACCCGAATGCTGGGTGACGTTCGCGAGCGCACCCTGGGCGATGCGCAGCAGCGCAGTCTGCACGGGCATCGGCAGCGGGTGGGCGCTCGCGCGCACGTCGACACGCAGACCGTGCGCCGCGGTCGTCGCCTCCCCCAGCCGACGGAGCGCCTGCTCCAGGTCAGCACCGTCGAGGTCCGGCGGCGAGAGCTCGCGGATGAAGCGCCGCGTCTCCGCGAGATCAGCCGCAGCCGTCTCCCGGGCGAGACGGATGTGCCCGACGCCAGGCCCCTCCGGGTCCGCGCGCTCGGCGGCGTGCAAGAGCATCTGGATGCTCGCCAGCCCCTGAGCGACCGTGTCGTGGATCTCGCGGGCAAGCCGCGCCCGCTCAGCGAGCGTCCCCGCCTCCCGCTCCGTCGCGACCAGATGCGCCTGCGTCTCGAGCAGCTCCCGCATCAGCGCCTCCCGCTCCCTCGCCTCCTTCGCGAGCGCCGCGTAGCCGAGGCCGATCAGCACGGCGACGCCGGCCCCGATGCACGGGCCGATGACACCAGCCACCGACCAGCCCTCGTGCAGGCCGAGCCCGATGACGGCGACGGCGGTCATCGCGGCGACCGCGAGCATCCCGGCACGCCGACCGAGCACGTGCAGGACCACGAAGAACAGCGGGAAGACGAGGTACGCGGCCTCTCTGGACAGCCACAGGAGCAGCATCCACTCGAGCGTCAGCGCGGTCAGCCACAGCAGGCGCCGACGCTCGAAGCGAGCTACAGGCACGAAGCGAGCTACACGCTCGAAGCGAGCGCCCGGCTCGGCGCTGGCTACACGCTCGGCGCGAGCTACAGGCTCGCCGCTGGCGCGGGTACTCGCGACGATTCCGAGGGCGTACGTCACCCCGAACAGCACAACCGCGCCGAGCACAGCGGGCGTGCTCGGATCCGGCGCCAGGAGTGCCCGAGCCGCGACGAGCGCGAGCAGGCCAAACAGCAGCACGTGGAGCCCCGTGCGCAACCCCACGAAGACAGGGGTGAGCGCAGAGGGGGACATGCCGCTCAGCCTAGACACGAGTCGGAGCACCGGCATCCTTCGAAAGTTGGACGGGACGCTCCTCCCTGCGGAACAGGAGGTCCGTGCCCACGGCCGATGCCCGCGCCCCACCCGCGGCGAGAAGGTTGCCTGAGTCGCCGCAACCGGCGACGGGAAAGGACCACCATGTTCGTCGCCCTCCGCGACCTCCGCTTCGCACGCGGCCGATTCCTGCTCATCGGCGCCGTCGTGACACTCATCACCGTGCTCGTCGGATTCCTCAGCGGCCTCACCGGCGGCCTCGCCACCCAGAACATCTCGGGCATCCTCGCGCTGCCCGCCGACCGGCTCGCGTTCACGGTTCCCACCGGCGAAGACGCTCCGAGCTTCTCGACGTCCTCGCCCACCCGAGACCAGGCCGACACGATCGCCGCCATGCCGGGGGTGACTCGGGTCGACCCGCTCGGAATCAGCCAGCTCCGCGCAGAGAGCCCGACCACGGGCGCCGCAGTCGCCGTGTTCGGCGTGCCCGCTGACTTCAGCATCTTCGGGCCCTCGGATGGGACGAGCCCCCTCTCCGTGCCCTCGGAGGGGACGAGCCCCCTCTCCGTGCCCTCGGACGGCACGAACACCATCCCCGAGCCAGCACCAGGCACGCACGCCCTTTCCGCACCCGCCGAGAGCACGATCGCCCTCTCCGAGGCGGCCGCAGACGAACTCGACGCGGTCGTGGGGGACGACGTCACGATCGGCGGCACGTCGTTCAGGGTCGACAGCGTCGGCCCGGACGCCTGGTACAGCCACACGCCCGTCGTCGAGATCAGCATCACCGACTGGCGCGCACTCGCCGAGGCGACCGGGTCACCCGACGCGTTCGCCACCGTGCTCGCCGTCTCCGGTGCCCCCGACTGGGCCGCAGTGGATGCGGAGGCCGGCGTCGTCTCGGAGACCCTGGTCGGATCGCTCACCGCTCTCTCCGCGTTCCGTTCCGAAGTGGGGTCGCTGCTGCTCATGGTGGCCATGCTCTTCGGCATCTCCGGCCTCGTGATCGGCGCGTTCTTCACCGTGTGGACGATGCAGCGCCAGGGTGATGTCGCGGTCCTCAAGGCGCTCGGCGCGAGCACACGATCACTGGCTCGGGATGCGCTCGGGCAGGCGCTCCTCGTCCTGCTCGTCGGCATCGGCACCGGCATCGGGCTCGTCGCGATCCTTGGCGCCCTCGCCGGCCAGGCGCTCCCGTTCCTGCTCAGCCCCCTCACGACCCTCGTTCCCGGCGCGATCATGGTCGCGCTCGGCCTCGCCGGCGCCGCCTTCGCGCTGCGATCCGTCACCTCAGCAGACCCGCTCACCGCCCTCGGAGGCAACCGATGATCACCCTCGACAACGTCACGCTCACCTTCCCAGACGGCGCCGGCCGCCTCACGGCGCTCGAGAGCGTCAGCCTCACGGCCGCGCCCGGCACCGTCACGGGCATCACAGGGCCGAGCGGCTCCGGCAAGTCGAGCCTGCTCGCCGTCGCGGCCACCCTCATCCGCCCCGACTCAGGCGGCGTGCGCATCGGCGACGTCGATGCCAGCGCGCTGAGCCGCTCCGAGTCGGCCGCCCTGCGCCGCTCTTCCATCGGCATCGTCTTCCAGCAGCCGAACCTCCTTCCCTCGCTGACGGCGCGCGAGCAGCTCCTCGTCATGAACGAGCTCGGTGAGCCGGGCAGTCGCGAGCGCCGGCGGGACGTGTCCGCCCGCGCTGACGAGCTGCTCGACGCGGTCGGCCTCGCCGAGCACCGGGCGAAGCGCCCGCACCAGCTCTCCGGTGGCCAGCGGCAGCGCGTCAACATCGCGCGAGCCCTCATGAACGGTCCGAGCGCGCTGCTCGTCGACGAGCCGACCAGCGCGCTCGACCAGGAGCGGGGAGCGGCCATCATCGAGCTCGTCCTGCGCCTCAGCAGGGAGCTCGACACCGCCACCCTGCTCGTCACCCACGACCTGACGCACCTCCCCAGCCTGCATTCGTCGGTGCAGCTCGTCGACGGGGGCCTCGCGCAGCTCCAGAGCTGACGGATGCGGCTCCGCCAGACGGCTTCGACGCAGCCAGGCGAGCTCGGTTCCGCCAAGCTGGCACGAACGCGGTCGAGCTGCGCGAGAATCGGGAGGCGACCGAACTCCGGCCGCTGAGGAAGGTGGCCGAAAACGCATGCGCATCATCGTCGTCGGAGCCGGCCTGGCCGGCCTCACGTCCGCGTGGGAACTGCACAAGCTCGGCCACGAGGTCACCGTGCTCGAGGCGCGGGACCGCGTCGGCGGCCGCACCTGGTCGCAGCGACTCGGCAACGGGCAGCTGACCGAGCGCGGCGGCGAGTACGTGTTCCCCACCGAGTTCGCGATCCGCCGCCTCGCCGCCGAGGTTGGGGTGCCCATCCTCAGCCACAATGTCCGCTACGCCAGGCGGACCCTCGACGGCCGGCACGTGTCGTTCGCCGAGCTCGAGGCCACGACCGCGCGCGTCACCGAGACGCTGCGACGGATGCTCGCGGACGGGGCCACGCGAGTCTCCGTCGACGAGGCGCACAGGGAGGCGCTCGGCCGCGGCTACCAACACGACCCGGTGTACCGGCGCGTGGTCACGTCGCTCGCGAACAACCCGAGGCTCGTCAGCGCCGAATCGGCCCTCCTCCACGACCCCGACGCCGGCCAGCCGTTCATCGACGACGGCGGGCGGTTCGTCGCCGGCAACCAGTCACTGGCGATCGAGCTCGCGCGCCGGCTGGGGGCGGCCGTGCGGCTCGAGCATCCCATCACGGCCGTCGACCAGTCCGCGGCCGGGGTCGAGGTGACCCTGTCCGACGGCTCCGCGCTGCACGGCGACGCGGCCGTCATCGCGGTGCCGCTCCCGATCCTGCGCGGACTGCGGATCGGGTTCGAGCTGCCGGATGCGCAGCAGGCGGCACTCGACCACCGCATCATGGGCACGGCTGCGAAGCTCGGCGTGCCGCTCACCGCGGTCGACGACGACGTTGCACTGCAGAGCGCCGACCTGAGCTGGTGGTCGTGGCGGTCCCTGTCTGCGGATGGGGAGCACCGCATCCCTGCCCTCTCGTGCTTCGCGGGCAGCCGCACGACGCTCGACGCGCTGCGCACGGCCGACGGGCCAGACACCTGGGCCGGCCAGCTGCGCACCCTGCGCCCCGAGCTGGTCATCGACGGCGACGTGCTGCTCACCGACTGGAGCGCCGACCCGTGGACTCACGGCTCCTACTCGGCGGCGTCCCTCGACTGGACCCCCACCGACCTCGACGCGTTCGACGCCCCAGCCGGACGCGTCGCGTTCGCCGGCGAGCACACGGGCCTCGAGCAGACCCTCAACGGCGCCGTCGTCTCCGGGCTGCGCGCGGCTCGAGCACTCGAACCCGTGGGCGCGACTGCGCGCGGCGCGCGATGAAGACCCGCGCCCAACAGCCCGACAGCGCCGGACGGGTCAAGCCAGCTGGCCGCCGTCGCGCCACCGCCGCAGTGCTGCTCGCTGTGACGGTCGCCCTCGGCCTCGCGACCCACTTCCTGCTTCCGGAGGGGGCCGTCTCCGACATCGCCGGCGACGCCCTGTACACGGTCGCGGTCTACCTCGGCGTGATGCTGCTCGCACCTCGGGCTCGACCATGGCTGCTCGCCGCGCTCGCGGTCGGCTGGTCCTTCGCGGTCGAGTTCCTCCAGCTCACGGAGCTGCCGCATCGCGCCGCCGAGGCGTTCGCGCCAACCCGACTGGTGCTCGGGGCGGGGTTCGACCCGCGCGACCTCCTCGTCTACGCGCTCGCCGGCGTGCTCGCCTGCGCGGCCGACCTCGCTGTCCATCGCATCCGTGCTCGACGCCTTGAGGCCCCTCGACGAAGCTCGACACCGCTGGTACGGTGAACGCGTGTTCCTCTTGCTTTTCTCCTAACGGCTGAGCTGGCCCTCCGCGCTCGTTGAGCTCGGTCTCCTCGAGACCCTCCGAGCAGGCGGCGGCCGAAAGCTCTGCCCCCCCCGGGTCGCCGTTCTGTGCACCCTGCTGCAGGCCAGCTACCGCCTGGCCTGGCAGCGCTGTGTGCGCCTGCTCGAAGGAACCACCATGCACGCCGCCTCCATCGCTCTTCCAGCGCGCCACCGCGCGCAGCTCACCCTCTCGGACGTCTCGCTGATGCGGGGCGCAACACAGGTCCTCACCTCTGTCGATCTCACGGTCACGCCGGCGTCGCGGACCGCGATCGTCGGCGAGAACGGGCGAGGCAAGTCATCGCTCCTCCACGTGCTCGCGGGCACACTCGCCCCTGACAGCGGCACCGTGCATCGGGTCGGAACGCTCGGCATCGCCGAGCAGGAGATGAGCGCCGACGACGACCGGACCGTGGGGCAGGCCATCGCAGACGCCATCGCCCAACCCATCGCCGCGCTCGCCGCGCTCGACCTGGCCGGAGCCGCACTCGCCGAGGGCGGACCCGGTGCCGACGACCGCTACGCGGCGGCCCTCGAATCCGCCGAAGCGCTCGACGCGTGGGACGCCGAACGTCGAGTCCTGATCGCCCTGGAAGCGCTCGACGCGGAGACCGATCAGACTCGACGGCTCGCGGAGCTCTCGGTCGGCCAGCGCTACCGGGTCCGCCTCGCCTGCCTGCTGGGCGCCGACCTCGACTTCCTGCTCCTCGACGAGCCCACCAACCACCTCGACCGCTCCGGCCTCGACTTCCTCACCGAGCAGCTCCGATCCCGCAAAGGAGGGGTGGTCATCGTGAGCCACGACAGGGCCCTCCTCGCAGACGTCGCCGAGACGATCGTCGACCTCGACCCGACACCGGATGGGCTTCCCCGCGTGTACGGGAACGGGTTCGACGGCTACCGCGAGGGGCGGCTCGCGGAGCGCGAGCGCTGGGAGCAGACGTACGAACGGCAGCAGCTCGAACACGCGAGGCTGCAGGACAGCTTGAGCGCCGCACAGAACCGGCTCGTCACGGGGTGGCGGCCCGAGAAGGGAGCGAACAAGCACGGGCGCGCGACCCGAGCCGCCGGCCTGACGCAGAGCGTGCATCGCCGGCAGGAAGCGCTGGAGGCGCATGCCGTGACGGTGCCAGTGCCGCCGCAGCGCTTCCGATTCCCGGAACTCCAGGCGAGGGCGGGCGCCGAGCTCCTGACGGCGGTGGGCGTCTCCGTCGCCGGGCGTCTCGCCGAGCGCGTATCCGTGGCGCTCTCACGGGAGGGGAGGCTGGCGATCACGGGTCCGAACGGTGCCGGCAAGTCGACGCTGCTGAGTCTGCTCGCCGGCAAGCTGCCCCCGGACTCCGGGGTGGTGCGGGTCCAGCCTGGCACCAGGGTCGGGGTTCTGTCGCAGGAGTCGTCACTCCCCGCCGAGCGCCGCGCCGCCGAGCTGTTCGAGGCGCATCTCGGACAACTCGAGGCATCCGGCATGCTCGCCGCGAGCGAGACCGTCGGTCTCTCGCACCTCGGGCTGCTGCGCTCCAGGGAGGCCGGGAAACGGGTCGGCGAGCTCTCGATGGGGCAGCAGCGAAGACTGGATCTCGCGATGGTCCTCGCTTCGCGGCCTCACGTGCTGTTGCTTGACGAGCCGACCAACCACCTCTCGATCGCGCTCGTCGACGAGCTCACGGAGGCGCTCGGCGCGACGCAGGCCGCCGTCCTGCTGTCGACGCACGACCGCCAGCTGCTTCGGGACACCGAGCAGTGGCCGCAGCTGCGGTTGGAAGGCCCGGGCGACCTCGACCGCGACCTCGGGCCCGCGCCGATGTCGGTGGCTGATGCGAGGATGATCAGATGAGAAGCCCCGGCAGAGGAACCATCATCGGAGTCGTCGCCGGGGTCCTCGGACTGGCGCCCTGGCTCGCCACCGGCGCGAACCTGCCCGGGCAGAACCTCTGGTCGTCCGACACGCTGCCCGCTGACATGCCGATAGTGCTGCTCCCGATCCACCAGTACTTCGCCATCGACCTGGTCGCCCTGCTCGTCCTCGGTGGGGCCCTGGCCGGCCTCGCCGTCCGGCTGCTCCGCGAGCGCGCATCAGAGGTTCGGCGGGCGGCGGCGCTCGCGCTCGTCGCAGTCCAGCTCCTCGCCGTCTTCCAGAGCTTCTTCGCGCTCACGGGCGGCCTCGGCCTGGGGCTCGCCTTCGGTCTCGGCATGGGCACGCGGGCGCTCGCCTACACGGGCGGGATGCTCCTCGGCACGCTCGCCGTCGTCGGTGCGTCCCAGGCGATCTACTGGCTGGTGAGCTCGCGTCGGGCGCCCGTCTCGGCGCTCGGCCTCTGCCTCGGCGTGATCCCCATCGGGACGTGGCTCGGCCTCTGGTACATGCTCTCTGTCGGCCCGGCCGGAGGCGGGGTGGCTTCGTACGAGCTCGTTCGCTGGGCGCCCGGCCTGGCCGTCGGCGTCGTGCTCGGGATGCTCGGCGTCTCGTCGTGGGCACGCGTCGGCGTCTGGGCGGGGTCGCTTGCCGCCGTCTGGCTGCTTCCCGTCGTCTTCGGCTCGGTGCAGTACGCGCTTGGCACTCGGAACGCCTTCGGAGACGTGTACCTCATGTCGGATCTGGCGAGGACGCTGTTCGTTCCGCTCGCGGGGGAGCTCGCGCCCCCTGCCCTCGGAGCCGCGGTGCTCGCGGGGCTCCTCGCGCTCGTCCTGCACATTGTGCGAGCACGCAGACAGGCCTCGCCGCTGCGACAGCGTCAGCGCGAGGTGCCATCGGTCCTCGCCCCTCAGTGAACGGCACAGGAGCTGGTCAACGCGCAACGAGAGCGCCCTCGGGACGCTGGGGTGCTGGGACGCTGGGACGTGGGGTGCTGGGGTGTTCAGGCGAGGAAGGTCAAGAGGGCTTCTGAGGTCGCTTCCGGCGCATCCATCGTGACGACGTGCCCCGCGTCGGGAATCACGACCTCCGTGAGTCGGTCGGCGGCCGCCCAGGCCGGCATGGCGCGTGCGATGTTGCCGGTTGTGTCGCGTTCGCCCCGCACCAGCAGGGTCGGCACCGGGGTGCGGTAGCTGGCGTCCGGACGCACGAACTCGGTCGTCGCGCGCCAGACGGCGATGAACTCGCCCTTCGACATGGACGCGAACGTCCGAGTCAGGGCACCTCGCGCGGACGCCGTGGTCGCCGAGGCATCTGCCATGAGCTGCGGGAGTCGGGCTGACGGGATGAGCCGCAGCATCGGCCCCGCGAGCCGGAGCGCGGCGCGCTCGCCGACAGTCAGCGGCCCCGCGTTCCAGGTCGCGTCGAGCACCGCGAGCCTCCCGTAGCGCTCCGGCGCGCGACGGACGAGTTCCTGCGCGAGGTTGCCGCCGAGCGAGTGCCCCACCAGCGACACCTCGCCGAGGTCGAGGTGGGCGATGAGTCGCTCGATGTCGCTCGCCAGCAGCTCCGGGGAGATCGCGATCGTGGTCGGGCGTGACCGGCCATGCCCCCGCAGATCGACGAGCACAACACGGTGACCGGCGCGACGGAGCGCGGCGGCCTGGCGCTCGAACATCGTATGGTCCGCGCCGGCGCCGTGCAGGAAGACGACGGAGCCCGGCACCGCACCGGGGCCGGTATCCGAGAACCAGATCGTGCATCCGCCGAGGCCGAGATGTCCGTCGAAGTTGGCCATGCCAGCAACGCTACCTCTGCTTCGGTGTGTCCGGATCCGCGTGAATCTGCACGCAAAACGGCGTTTCGTCCAGAAATCACCCTACGATTCACCCTGGGGGGACCACCGCTCGATCACACAACCCGGATGTGACCATGAAAAAGGCGCTCTCCCTCCTCGCCGCGCTCCTGCTCTCGGCCTCGGCCCTCACGTTCCTCGGAACCACGCCCGCGCAGGCCGCGTCCTTCGGGGTCGTGAACCAGGACGTCATGTCGCCCGCGAACTACGTCGCCAAGGGCAGCTACGCGACCACCACACCCCAGGGCGCGCCGGTCTCGTCGCTCTCCGCGCAGACCGCGGCGATGGTCGACACCCTCCCCGACCGGTACCTCAACGACTTCTGGAAGGGGCGCCTGAAGACCTCGACCAACCGGGAGAACTTCACCATCCCCATCTACACGGTCGACAGCTCGAGGGCCGACGCCAACTGGGTGACCGTCAAGATGCAGAGCTACGCGCTCTACCCGGACATCCATCCCGTCATGGAGGGCAAGGCGACGGCCTCGGCCACCGGTGGCACCTACGGCTTCCAGATCACCCCGTTCCAGTCGAACGCCAAGAACTACGGGAAAGTCGTCATCCCGGCGCATGCCGAACCAGGCGGGCCGTTGCCCGGAGGGGACAAGTCGATGACCGTCGTCGACATCGCCACGGGCATCGTGCGCGGCTACTACGTCGCCGACAAGCAGGCCGACGGGTCCTGGCTCATGGGCGGCGGCTACCTCACCACGCTGAACTCGCCGAAGTCGACGAACTGGTTCGATCAGAACGAGTGGCTCAAGACGGAGCGCGGCACGAGCTCAGTGGGTGGCGTCATGAACGAGTTCCTCATGGCGGGCGCCGAGGAGATCGCTGCCGGGTCGATCAACCACATCACCAGCTGGACCTTCCCATCGACCCGCTCGGGGGCCGCGATGTGGCCCGCCTATCAGACGGATGGCAAGCTGAGCGAGGTGCATGCGCCGAAGATGGGGCAGCGGTTCTGGATCCCGAACGACGCCGCGACCAACGCAAAGATCGCGGCCCTCGGCCTCTCCAGCTTCGAGAAGGTCGTCGTCAAGAATCTGCAGGAGTACGGGGGCATCGTCACCGACCAGAACTACTGGACCATGGCGCTCAATCTGCAGCATCCCGTGACCTTCACCGCCCAGGGCAAGCCCAACCCGTACCTGCCTGGCGGCATCGTGCACAACAAGCACGGCAACGTCGACCTGATCAACAAGATCCCGTGGACCCTCACCAAGTGGGGCGAGATCACCTCGAGCACGAAGCTGCCGCAGTTCGGCGCGCCCACCTCCACCCCGAAACCCACCGCCACCCCGACCGCGACGGCCACGCCGACGCCGACGGTGCAGCGCGGGGTCGCCGAGCGCATCGGCTCGGCCGACACGTACGCGAACGCCGTCACGGCATCCGGGAAGTTCAACACGGTCGGCGGCAAGCTCGTCATCGCCAGCGGAGACGGGGGAGTGGATGCGCTGCTCGCGGCCCCGGTCGCCGCGAAGATCGGCGGCAGCATGCTGCTCACCAAACCCAGCGCGCTGCCGACGAACGTCTCCGCGGAGCTGACGAGACTGAAACCCTCGGCGATCTTCGTGATCGGGCAGATCTCAGAAGCGCAGAAGACGGCGCTCGGGAAGCTCACTCCCAGGCTCGAGGTCGTCGCGGCGGCCG
This sequence comes from Pseudoclavibacter sp. RFBB5, assembly GCF_002931555.1. Lineage (GTDB taxonomy): Bacteria > Actinomycetota > Actinomycetes > Actinomycetales > Microbacteriaceae > Pseudoclavibacter. Next base: position 83,695 of record NZ_PSTZ01000007.1, read on the forward strand.
ACAAGTCCGAGACCGCGCTGGCGGTGGCGAAGCGGTTCTTCCCGAACGACCCCGCCGTGTACATCGCCAACAGCGGCATGGCGACGGACATCGCCAACGCCGCCGGGCGGGCCGCACTCGCCAAGGCGCCCCTGCTCCTGACCGGCCCGACGCAGACCAGCGCCAACTTCAAGGCCTACTTCGCGACCGGGAAGGTCACCTCGGCCCGCGTCATCGGCACAGGAACATCGATCTCGGCGGCGGTCTTCAACGAGGTGAAGGCCAAGGTCGCGGCGACGACTCGGGTCAATTCCTCGGAGGCCTTCAGCGTCAACGCGGCCCTGCTCAAGGACTTCGATGCCGGCAGCGTCCGCCCGAAGGGCTTCGCGATCGCGAACTCCGGGAGTGCCGCTGACATCGCCGTGGCCCTCCTCGTCACAGCGCGCACCGGGAATCCACTGGTGCTCGCCCAGCAATCGTGCGTCCCTGCGGGGGCCAGTGAGGTCACCGCGAAGTACCCGGGTGCCAACTACAGCATCGTCGGGACGACCACCGACCTCGTCTCTGACATCCACACGAAGCGCTGCACGTAGGAGTCGCGCAACGCGGTGCCCGCGACCGCCGATCAGCGTTCGGGGGAAGGAGACAACCGGTAGAGCACCTGCGGCCGCCCGCGCTTGCCGTACCGATGCGCGAGGTCGATCACCCCTGTGACCACGAGGTGGTCGAGGTAGCGTCTGGCCGTCGCACGGGAGATCTCGCATGCCTCGGCCACGTCGAGCACCGTCGCGGGGATCACCGGGTCGAGCGCAGCAACGACCCGCTCGAGCGTCACCTGGGCCAGCCCTTTGGGAAGCTCGGTGGACGGTGATGCCCCGCTTCGGGCCGCGCTCGAGGGGCCTCGCGGCGCTGCGGGCTGGCGGATGCTGCCAGTGGCCAGCAGGCGGTCGATCTCGCCTTGGCCGAGGGGCCGCTCTCGGTCGTTCGCCGAGCTCGCCCGACGCTCTGCGATGTAGAGGTCGAGGCGCTCCTGCAGGGCCGCCTGCGTGAACGGCTTGATGAGATAGCCGACGACGTGCGCCGCGAGGGCCTGTCTCACCGTGGTCTGGTCTCGGGAGGAGCTGATCACCAGCACATCCGGCACCTTCGCGCCGAGCGTTCTGAGCCGGTGCAGCACCTCCACCCCACTGATGTCGGGAAGCCGCATGTCGAGGAGGATGAGGTCGACGCCGCTCATGCTCTGCGCGAGCGCGGATTCACCCGTGCTGGCGGTCCCGGCGAGGGCGAACCCGGGGATGTCGGCGACGAACCCGCTGTGCAGCGCCCGAGCCCCGCGATCGTCGTCGACGACGAGCACCCTGATCGGGTTCGCAGTCGCCTGCGGGCTGCCGTCTCCTCGATCGCTCATCTGGCTCCTCTCATCCCTTTCGGCGCTGATGTTGCTCCTGCTGCTGCTGCTGCTGCCGCCGCCGCTTCTGCGCCTGCGTTGGCGTCGGCGTCGGCGTCTGCGCCTGCGTTTGCCTCCGCGATCGCGTTCACCTCAGACGCTCGATCTCGAAGGCGAAGCGCGATCCGCCGAGTCTGGACGCCCCGACTTCGATGGTGCCGCCGCGCGACGTGACCGTCCGGCGGACAAGCTCGAGGCCGATGCCCCGTCCGAGCCCAGTGGGGTCCGCCTTGGACGAGAACCCTGGAGTGAAGATGCGGCCGCTCGCCTCGGCATCCAGACCTGGACCGTCGTCGTCGACGAGCCCGATGATGCGGTTGTCGCTCTCGCGAAGCGTGCAGCGCACCCGAGATGCGCCTGCCTCGCCGGCGTTGCGGCAGAGGTTCGCGATGACGGTCACGACTCCGTCGTCGATGTCGTCGTCGAGCTCCAGGTCGAAGCTCGCCTGCGTTCCCAGCTCGTGCAGCTCAGCCCGCACCGCCTGTGTCGTGGCGTCAAGCAGGGGAAGATGGATGCTCGAGTCGGTGCTGTCGGGGGCACCGACCCCTGCCGTGCGCACCGGCACGACCTCGTCGATGTACTCGAGGGCGTCCTGGGCGTCGCCTCTCGAGACGAGGCCGTGGACCACGTGCATGCGGGTGCTGAACTCGTGCGACTGCTCCCGCAGGGCGGTTGTCGTCCGCTGCATCTGCGCGTGCTCGGCGGAGAGCGCGTCGAGTCTGCGGAAGCGGCGCTCGACCGCGAACGCGAGGGCCGAGCTGGCGAGCGTGCCGAGGACGAGCGCGCCGATCGTCCAGGGGAGGAGCTCCCCGAGGGCCTCGGCGCCCTCCGCGGAGATGCTTGACTCGAGCACGCCGACGGCGACCATTCCGACGATGGCGCCGTCGTCCCCGAACACCGGGACTTTCGCGCGCAGCGAGGGGCCGGATGCGCCTTCCTCCGTCCCGAGGTACGGCTCACCGGCGAGCACGGACGCATTGGCCGTCGAGACCTGCACCCCGCGTTCGGCGGGGTCCGGATGCGTGATGCGCACGCCCTCGTCGTCGGTCACCACGACGTAGTAGACGCCCGTCGCGTTCTCGACGAGGCTTGCGAGCGGCTGCAGGTCATCGGTGGCCACTGCGAGGTCATCCGCGTCAGCGAGCGCCGACGCGGTTCCCGCGTTCGCGACGCCCTCGAGCGCGCCGCGCACCTCATCCAGCTCCGCGAGGCTCGACGCGACTTCCTGCACGCGCTCGGCGGTCGTGTCGCGCAGCTCCCGCTCCTGCGCCGAGAACGCGATCGCGGCCGTGATCGAGACGGAACCGAGCGTGATGAGACTCGGCACCACGAGCATCCCGAGGCGCACGGCCCGCTGGCTGAGCTTGAACGGCAACGTCATCCTCACCTCCCGCGCTCTCGCCTCCGGCCCGCTGCCGCCACGCGATGCCTCTTCGCACCGGGCTTACGAGCACTTATGAGCACAACTCCTCGTGGAGCTCCCCACGTTCGAACGCGATGCAATCCTAGGGCGATATTGCGGAGACAACGATGTCCGCGCGAATGGAGCAATGATGATCCGAGCAACGAGAGAGCCGGTGGTACCGGACGAACCTGGCCGGCGGGCCAAGTCCGGTGGCGGGCGCGTCATCGGCCGCGTCATCGGCCGCGTCATCGGCGGGGTCGTGGCCGCCGCATCGATCGCCGTCGCGAGCTTCGGCTCGATCACGTCCGCCGCGGCGGGTCAGGACATCAACGCGTCCATGACGATCATCGCCCCGGCAGCTGCCGGTGGCGGCTGGGACACCGTCGCCCGCGAACTGCAGCAGGCGCAGAAAGCCAACGGGCTCGTCAACAACGTGCAGGTGGTCAACATGCCCGGGGCCGGCGGAACGATCGCGCTCGGCAACGTGAGCGTGCTCGATGGTGAACCCAACAACCTCCTCGTCGGAGGAACCGGCCTGCTGGCCGCCACCATCCAGTACGACTCCGCGGCGAAGCTCGAGGACGTCACGCCGCTCGCGGTGATGGTCGAGGAGTACGACGTCATCGTCGTCCCCGCCGACTCGCCGTACGAGACCCTCGAGGACCTCGCCACGGCATGGAAGGCCGACCCGAAGTCCATTCCATGGACGGGCGGTGGCTCGTTCGACCAGCTCGTGGTGACCGACCTCGCGCTGAGCGCAGGCATCGAGCCCGTCAACACCACCTACATCTCATCTGATGGCGGTGGCGAGGCCATTCAGGCGCTCCTCAACGGAACGGCGCAGGCCGCGGCCGGAGGCTACGCGGACAACATCGACCAGATCGAGGCCGGCAGGCTGCGGGCGCTCGCGGTCGTGGCGAAGGAGCCCATCGAAGGCGTCGACATTCCGACAGCCGCCGAGCAGGGCTACGACATCTCGCTCACGAACTGGCGATCGATTCACGCTCCCTCCGGCTTGACCGAGGAGCAGACGGACGCGCTCGCCGAACTCGTGGTGCAGACGACGGAGACGCCCGAGTGGCAGGACGCCATCGACAGGTACCACTGGAACGAGCGCCTCATCACGGGCGACGAGCTCGACACCTTCCTCGCTGAAGAGGAACTGCGCATCAAGGAGCTCTACGAGGAGATGGGACAATGACGCACCACGCGAACCCGACGGCCGCGTCAGCGGTCATCGGCGGAGACCTGACCTTCGCCGCCGGCCCGAGCAAGACGGCCACCCTCCTCAAGGGACTGACGATGCCGCTGGTCATCGCAGCCTTCGCCACCTACCTCGTCTTCGGCATCGTCACGATGAAGGTGCCAGAGGGCGCCGACTTCCCTGGACCGCAGTTCTTCCCCGGCCTCATCGCCGCCGGCCTCTACCTCTTCGCGGCTCTGCTCGCCGTCGGTGCTGTCCGGGAGATGCGCGCGACCGCGGCCGCGGCCTCCGCGTCGACTATGACCGAGGAGGAGCTTCTCGCCCGTGCACTGGCCGACGACGAGGCGCTCGCCGCGGCGGGTGCAGCAGACGCCCCGCGCAAGGTGCGCGTCGACGTGAAATCGTTCGCCTGGGTCGTCGGCTCGTTCCTGGTGTTCTCGCTGACGCTCGACCTGCTCGGCTGGGTCATCGCAGCCGCCCTCCTCTTCTGGTGCGTGGCCCGCGGCTTCGGTTCCACGAAGCCGGTGGCGAGCCTCGTCGTGGGCTTCACGCTGAGCTCGCTCGCCTACATCGCCTTCGACATGGCACTCGGCATGTCGCTCCCGTCCGGCATCCTCGGAGGTATCTGACATGGAAACGCTCCAACTCCTCATGGAGGGGTTCGCCGGTGCCCTCACCTGGCAGAACCTCATGTGGGTCTTCGTCGGCTGCCTCCTCGGCACCGCCGTCGGCGTGCTGCCGGGCCTCGGCTCCTCGATGGCGGTCGCCCTCCTGCTGCCCGTCACGTTCTCCCTCGAGCCGACGGCCGCGTTCATCATGTTCGCCGGCGTCTACTTCGGCGGCCTCTTCGGCGACTCGACCATGGGCATCCTGATGAACACGCCCGGCCAGGCGTCAGCCATCGCCTCCACGTTCGAGGGCCACAAGATGGCGCTGAACGGGCGGGCCGCTCAGGCGCTCGCGACTGCTGCCATCGGCGCCTTCATCGGCGGCTTCATCGCCTCGATCGTGGTGGTCTTCCTGGCCCCCGCGCTTGCCGACTTCTCCAGCAGCTTCGGGCCGGCGGAGTTCTTCGCCCTCGCAGTGTTCGCGTTCGCGGCGACCTCCACCGTGGTCACTGACAACGTCGTCAAGGGGCTCACGGCCCTGTTCATCGGCCTCGGCATCGCCGTCATCGGCATCGACGGCGTCTCCGGCGCCCCGCGCTTCACGATGGACTCCCCGCAGCTGTTCGACGGCATATCGCTGGTGACCGTGACGGTCGCGGTCCTCGCGCTCGGCGAGGTCATCTACGTCGCTTGCCTCGAGCGGCACGTCAACGACAAGGGTCTGATCCGTCCGAAGGGGCGCCCGTGGCTGAGCCGCAAGGAGTTCAAGGAGGCCATGCCGGCCTGGCTGCGTGGCACCGTCATCGGTCTCCCGTTCGGCGTGGTGCCGGCCGGTGGCTCCGAGATCCCCACGTTCCTCGCCTTCGGCTTGGAGAAGCGACTGGATGCGCGCCGCACGAACCCGCAGTTCGGCAAGGGCGCGATCAGGGGCCTCGCAGCCCCGGAGGCCGCTGGCAACGCGACGACGGGCATGGCGATGGGTGCGCTCCTGGCGCTCGGCCTCCCCATCTCGGCGACGGCAGCGATCATGCTCGCCGCGTTCCGTCAGTACGGCCTGCAGCCGGGCCCGCTGCTCTTCGACCGCGCCCCTGAGCTGGTCTGGGCGCTGCTCGCGAGCTTCTTCATCGCCATGGTGGTGCTGCTCGTCCTGAACCTGCCGTTCGCGATGCTGTGGGCGAAGCTGCTCCTCATCCCGCGCCCCTACCTGTACGCGGGCATCACGATCTTCTGCGCGCTCGGCATCTACGCCACGTCGGGTTCGACCTTCGATCTGCTCATGCTGCTCGGGGTCGGCCTGCTCGGCTTCCTGATGCGGGCTCTCGACTTCCCGATCGCACCGCTCATCATCGGCATGGTCCTCGGCCCACTGGCCGAGACGAGCCTGCGGGATGCGGCGATGAGCGCCAATGGCGACTTCTCCGTGCTCGTGCAGGGGCCGATCGCGATCGCGCTCTACACCCTCCTGGCGCTGGTGCTTGCCTTCACCGTGCGCGGCCGCCTCGTGGCTCGCAAGCGTGCGAAGCAGGAGGAGAAGGAGCTCGTGAGCTCCGACGCACGATAACCCTCGGGGACGTGTTGGGTCAGACGCTGCTGGTTCCCGGCGTCTGGCCGACCATGGCGGCGGCGATCGATTCGATCGTCGCCGCCATGGCGCGTGCGGCGCGGGAGAGGGGCACGTCGCTGCGGTGCGCAAGGCTCACGGTGCGCTGCAGGCTCGAGTCGGTGAGGCGGGCCGAGCGGAAGCCCTGCCGTCCGCGGAGCACCATGGCCGGCACGACCGCCACGCCCAGGCCCAGCTCCACGAACCGGAGCACCGCATCCATCTCCGGCCCCTCGACGACGACGTTCGGGTTCAGACCCGCCTCGAGGTAGGCGGCCTCCGTCGTCGCGCGGAGGTCGTAGCCACGGTGGAAGACGACCTGTGGCCTGGCCGCAAGATCGGCGAGGGTGAGCGTCTGGGCGTCGAGCGCCCGGTCGCCCGTCAGGGAGGAGACGACGAGCAGCTCCTCGTTGAGCAGCGGGATCCGGCTCAGCGTCGCGCGCGGAGACTGCCGCGACTCGGGGGTCGTGATGAGCGCCAGGTCGAGTGCGCCTTCCGCGAGCTGCTCGATGAGCCCCTGCGAGCCGCTCTCCGAGACGTGCAGCTCGATGCCGGGATGCGATGCGTGGAACGACTGCAGCGCATCCGCCACGAGGCTCACGCAGAGCGACGGGGTCGCGCCGAGGCGCACCGTGCCTCGCTGCAGGTCGGCGAGCTCCGCCATCTCCCGGCGCACCGAGTCGGCGTCGGCGAGCATTCGCCTCGCGAGGGGGAGCAGGGATTCGCCGGCATCGGTGAGCGCGACCCGGCCGGGCGTGCGGTTGAACAGCGGCGCCCCGAGATCCTGCTCGAGGGTCGAGATCTGTCGGCTCAGCGAGGGCTGCGCGAGATGCAGCGCCTCCGCCGCCCGCGTGAAGTGCCCTTGCGAGGCGACCTCGACAAAGCTCCGCAACTGGTCTAAATTCATGGCCATAGCCTACGCGCATCACCACGAGCAGGACTATGCATTGGAGTAATCACACGAAGCTCTCTAGCGTTGCTGTCATGACCGCGACAACGTCCATCGAACGCCAGATCTCCACCACCGTGCTCGTCATCGGAACCGGCGGTTCCGGGCTGCGCGCCGCCATCGAAGTAGCCGAGCAGGGCGTGGATGTGCTCGCCGTCGGCAAGCGACCCAAGCACGACGCCCACACCTCCCTCGCCGCCGGCGGCATCAACGCCGCCCTCGGAACCATGGACGAGGAGGACAGCTGGCAGCAGCACGCCGCCGACACCATCAAGGAGAGCTACTGGCTCGCCAACCCGCACACCGTCGAGATCGTGACCCGCGGAGCCGAGCAGGGCATCCGCGACCTTGAGCGCTACGGCATGGGCTTCCAGCGCGAAGGCGACGGCCGCATCTCACAGCGCTTCTTCGGCGCCCACAAGTTCCGCCGCACCGCCTTCGCCGGCGACTACACCGGCCTCGAGATCCAGCGCTCCCTCGTCGCACGCAGCGAGCAGCTCGACATCCCGATCCTCGACACCGTCTACATCACGCGCATCCTCGTGAGCGACAACGTCGTCTTCGGCGCGTACGGCTTCGACATCAACGACGGAACCCGGTACCTCATCCACGCCGACTCCGTGATCCTCGCGGCCGGCGGCCACAACCGCATCTGGCGGCGCACGTCCTCACGCCGCGACGAGAACACGGGCGACTCGTTCCGCCTCGCCGTCGAGGCCGGCGGGCGACTCCGCGACCCGGAGCTCGTGCAGTTCCACCCGTCCGGCATCATCGAGCCCGAGAACGCGGCCGGAACGCTCGTCTCCGAGGCCGCCCGCGGCGAAGGCGGCATCCTCACCAACGGCCTCGGTGAGCGCTTCATGGAACGCTACGACCCGGAGCGCATGGAGCTCTCGACGCGCGACCGCGTCGCCCTCGCCGCCTACACGGAGATCAAGGAGGGGCGGGGCACCGCGAACGGCGGCGTCTGGCTCGACGTGTCGCACCTGCCCCGCGAGACGATCATGAACCGCCTGCCGCGCATCTACCAGCAGATGCTCGAGCTGCAGATGCTGGACATCACCGAGAAGCCGATCGAGATCGCGCCAACCGCGCACTACTCGATGGGTGGCGTGTGGGTTCGCCCCGACGACCACAGCACCGACGTCGACGGCCTCTACGCCATCGGTGAGGCATCCAGCGGCCTGCACGGCGCGAACCGCCTCGGCGGCAACTCGCTCATCGAGCTGCTCGTGTTCGGCCGCATCGTCGGCCAGGCAGCCGTCGCCCACTCCGGGGGACTGGATGCGCAGCGCCGCTCAGCATCGGCCGTCGCGCAGGCACGCGGCGAGATCAACGACCTCCTCTCGGCCGACGGACGCGAGAACGTGCGCGCCCTGCAGCGCGCGATCCGCGACACGATGACCGAGTACGCGGGCGTCGTTCGCGACGAAGAAGGGCTGAAGGCGGGCATCGCAGCGCTGGATGTCATCGAGTCGCGCATGGAGGACGTCGGCATCCACCCCGACATCGCCGGATTCCAGGACCTCGCGCACGCCTTCGACCTCAAGTCGTCCGCCCTCGCCGCTCGGGCGACGCTTGAGGCGGCCCTCGAGCGTCGCGAGACGCGCGGCTGCCACAACCGCAGCGACTTCCCCGAGCTCGACCCGGCCATGCAGGTGAACCTCGTGTGGTCGCCGAAGGGCGGCATCACGCGTGAGGAGATCCCGCCGGTGCCTGCCGAGATCGCCGAGCTCATCGGAGAGGTCTCCGTCGAAGGCAAGCTCGTCGAATAACGCGCTGGGGCCCGGACGGACCACGCACCGGTGGCGGCGGTGTGGTCGTCAAGACGCAGCTGACGTGACCACAGGTCCGCTCCCAGCGCCGGCTCCAGGAGCCACACCTCGTTCTTCGGGAACTGAACGGCGATTCAGCCCGGTCCTTGTCGACTGCACGCTCGCGGTCTGCCAGGATCGGGCTGTTCGTCATCGTAGAACTGGAGCGCACATGACAGCTGAAGCACTCGACCCCGAGCTCGACCTCACCCTGAGTCGAGTCATCCGCGCACCACGCGACGTGGTCTGGCGCGCCTGGACCACCCCGGAGCTGTTCGCGAGCTGGTGGACGCCCGCCCCGACGATGACCCGCGTCGAGCAGCTCGATGTCCGGCCCGGTGGCGCGTTGACGACGCAGATGAGCGACGACGGCGAGATGTTCGTCCCGCACACCGACGGCATCTTCCTGATCGTGGAGGAGGGGGAACGCCTCGTCTTCACGAACGCGGTCACGTCGGCGCTGCGCCCAGCCGAGCCTGCCCCAGTCTCGATCGTGGCATCGTTCTTGTTCCTCGAGCACCCAGAGGGCACCGAATACGTTGCTCTCGCCCGTCACGTGGATGGGGCAGCACGTGCGCTGCACGCGGAGCTCGGCTTCTTCGACGGCTGGGGCGCAGTCACCGAAGCGCTGGCGGAGCTGTCCGAGAAACTGGCTTCGGAGTAGCGAAAGCGGGTTCGGGGCGAGACGCCGGGGGATGGGGATGGGGATGGGCGTGGATCTTCTTCCTCGCCATCCCCATCCCCATTCCCGCGATCGTCGTCTACGGCGTCGGAGGCAGGAGCGGCCGTTGACCCGCCGAGGCCGGTGGCTCAGGCGCTGAATCTGACTCCGTTTTCCGCGCGGGGCCGTGGAAGGGCAGTCGAAGGACCCCGGTGCGGAGGTCCTCCCGACGCACGTCCCGCGTGTAGTCGAAGTGCGGGTCCTTCTTCAACTGCATGACCAGTGAGACGGCGAGCAGCGCGACGATGACCGTGAACGGCAGCGCGGAGAGCATCGCCGCCTGCTGCAGCGCCTGCAACCCGCCGGTGAGGAGCAGCAGGGCCGCGCAGAGGCCGGTCAGCGCACCCCAGATCGCCAGCACCAGCTTCGTCGGCTCGAGCGCGCCGCGGGACGACATCATGCTGAGGACGAACGTGTTCGCGTCAGCGCCGGAGACGAAGAACAGCACGACCAGGATGATCGCGACCACCGAGGTGATGCCCACCAGCGGCAGGTTGGAGAGCATCTCGAAGAACGCCGTATTGACGTCGGCACTGGCGGCCTCGCCGATGCTGCCCACGCCGTCCATGTCGAACTTGATCGCCGACCCACCGAAGATGGTGAACCAGGCGAAGAAGACGAGGCTCGGGACGACCATCACCCCGATCACGAACTGGCGAATCGTGCGGCCGCGCGAGATCTTCGCGAGGAAGACGCCCACGAACGCACCCCAGCTGAGCCACCAGGCCATCATGAAGTACGTCCACCACTGCATCCACTGCCCGTCCTCTGCCGTGAGCGGCGTCGTGAGGCTCATCGAGAAGAAGTCGGCGAAGTACGCACCCGTCGACCGGAAGAACAGGTTCGTGATGAAGTTCGTCGGGCCGGCGAAGAAGACGTAGATGGCGAGGAGGATCGAGGCGAGCATCGTGAACTGGCTGATGTACTTGATGCCGCGGTTCACACCCGACAGTGCGGAGAGCGTGAAGATGACCGTGATGACGGCGATGACGAGGATCTGCGTGAAGGTCTCTGCGGGCAGGCCGAAGACCCGGTTCAGGCCCTCGGTGATCTGCGAGGCTCCGAGGCCGAGCGAGGTCGTCGTGCCGAACAGCGTCGCCATGATGGCGAAGACGTCGATGACGTTGCCGAGCCACCCGTCGACGCGCTTGCCGAGAATGGGTCGAAGCATGGGGGAGACGAGACCGGTGTTGCCCTTGCGGTGCGTCGAGTAGGCGATCGCGACGCCGAAGACGCCGAACACGGCCCAGGCGTGGGGGCCCCAGTCGAGGTACGAGTACTGCATGGCGACGACCGCGGCCTCAGCGGTGCCCGGGTCGGCGAGTGCGTGCGGCGGCAGCACGAAGTGCGAGATCGGCTCGGCGACACCGTAGCTGATGAGCCCGACGCCCATCACGGTCGAGACGATCATGGCGAGCCAGGCCCACGTGCTGAACTCGGGGCGGTCCTCGTCGGCCCCGAGCCGGACCCGTCCGAACCTGCTGCACGCGAGGTAGATGAGCAGGCCGATGCAGCCGGTCGTGACAAGCAGGTACGACCAGCCGACGGTTGCCGAGGCCCAGTTGATGGCTCCCGTCATCGACGCGTTGAGCGTCTCGGGCGACAGCGCAGCCCACGACACGAACGCGAGGATGAGGGCGATCGACACCCAGAAGACGACGCCGGGGCGGTGACGCAGCGCGTCGGCCGCCGCCTGAGCTCGACTCGGGCCGGACGTCGGCTCGAGCCCGTGACCATCGAGTGCGTCGTCATCATGCAGCTCGGGCTTCGGGGGATGGTGAAGAGTCATGGTGTTGCTCCACTTCGGAGGAGGCAGGCCCGGGAGGGCGGAACGGTCATCGCGGTTGTGATGACCTGGTCAGAGCTCTGAGAGCCCTCGTCCATCGAAGAACTTGCCGGCCTTGTAGAGGATGGGCGCGTCGTCGGTGGTCGTCGCGTGGTGCACGCGGCCGATGAAGATGGTGTGGGTGAGGGCCTGGAAGCGTTCCTTGATCTCGACCTCGATCGACGCGGACGAGCCGTCGATGAGGGGGCTGCCATCCGGCCCTTCGTGCCACGTGATGTCGGCGAACTTGTCTGGACTCTTCGAGGCGAAGGTGGCGAGCACATCCTGCTGCTCGCTCGACAGGATGTTGATGCCGAGGTTCGTCGACCGGAAGAGCGACGGGTAGGTCGAGGATGACTTCTGCACGCAGACGAGCACGAGGGGCGGGTCGAGCGACACCGAGGAGTAGGCGCTCACGGCGAGACCGCGCGGCTTGCCTTCCTCATCCTTCGTGGTCACGACCGTGACGCCGGAGATGAACTGCTTGTTGAACGCCTTGAGCATCTCGCGCGGGGGCGCCGCAGACTCGTCAGCGTAGTCATCCTCAGCGTCCTCGAACGCCGAGCGCAGCGAGGGCAGGCCGAGGTTGGCGAGGAGCTCCGCGGAGTCCCAGGTCACACGCTCGGAGGAGACGAGCCCGTCCCGAAGGGTGCCGTAGTTGGATCCGTTCGTGACGACGCGCTTGCCCGTCGGGGGGACCGTGCCGAGCGGCTGGCTGAACGTGCCGTCGGAGGTCCAGAAGACGGCGAGGGCGTCATCCTCGACCAGGACTCGATCGATGCGCGTGACGAGATCCGGGAACGCGGCGCGCACCTCGGTGACCTCCTGCTTGAACTCGTCGAGCGCGGAGACTCGACCTGACCGTGTGCTCTCGCGCTGATAGTCCTCCGTCACGAGAGCTTCGAACGCACCGAAGTCACCCCGATCCCACGCGTCGGACCATGCAGCTGCGACAGCATCTTTGATGTTTGCTTGCATGCAACGGAGCGTAACCCCGGGTTCATGTATGCGTCAACGGTTCGTTGTAAACGTTGGGTTTCCTGGGAAAGATGGGGCCCGTTGACAATCCTGTGACATGCCAGCTAGCTTTCTTGTATGCAACAGATCACGCCCCTGGGTCTCGGTGATGAGGCCTACGCAGACCTCCCGCTCCTCGAGCGGCTCCGGCGCCTCGTGACGAGCGGGACGTACCCTCCGGGCGATCCGATGCCGGAGCTCGTGCTCGCGCAGGAGTTCGGCGTGAGCCGCACGCCCATCCGCGAGGCGCTCAAGCAGCTCGAGAACGAGGGCCTCGTCGAGATCCGCCCCCGCGTCGGGACGTTCGTGCGGACACCGACTCGGCGCGAGATCGTGGAGCTCTTCCAACTCAAGGAGTCGCTGGAAGGCCTCGCCGCGAACCTGCTCGCCCGGCGCGGGCCGACCTCAGAGCTCGCGGCCCTCACACGCAACCTCGACGAGAGCGATGCCGCCGTCCGCGCGAACGACACGGCCGAGTACGCACGCCTCGTGCACGAGTTCCACTGGACGATCGTGCTCGGAGCCGACAACGCGAAGCTCGCCGAGCACTACGAGCGCCTCATGAACCAGCTTGCGTACCACCGCATCGTGCTCCGCACCATCGAGCGCCCCGGCCGTCTGCTCGCATCCGACCATGAGCACCATGCCATCGTGCGGTCGATCGTGGAGAAGGACGCCATCGGCGCCGAGTTCGCGATGCGCACCCACGTCGAGGCCTCGAGCCGGGCAGCGCTCGCACCGGAAGACCACGGCAACCCCGCCGAAAGCGAGTCGGCGCACGCCTGACCCGCTGGCGCTCGCTCGCGAACGATAGGAAGACCAGGAGCCACCATGACCACCACCGTCACTGCAACAGAGCAGCACGGCGATGCCCTGCTCGAACGGGCCGTCGCGCTCGGGGTTCGGAAGATCTTCACCGCGTACGAGGACGTCATCTCCGACGGCGGCGTCGACGCGCCCGCGGCGATCCGGCAGGCAAGCGCCGTTGCGGTCGTCCGCAACCCGTGGATCGGGCAGGGCAAGCTCGCCGACCTCACCGAAGCGACCGCCGAGGTCGCGCCGGTCGTCGCAAAGCTCCTCAGCGACCGACTCCTCGCTGCCCTCGGGGGTGCCGGCAAGGTCGAGGCCTTCGGCAAGGCGGCGGTTGTCGGGCTCGAGGGCGAGATCGAGCACGCTGGTGCCCTCATCCACACCCCGTACTTCGGGAACCTGCTGCGCGAGTTCCTCGAGGGCACCTCGATCATCTGCTTCTCCGACACCAGGGCTGATGCCGGCGGCGACCTCCGTGTGCCGCTCTGGCACAAGACTGCGGCCGCGACGCGCAGCCACTACCAATCGCTCGACGTGCACCTCGCGGATGCGCCGCACCGCGACGAGATCGCGGTCATCGCGGTCGCCTCCTCTGGACCCCGCCCACATCCCCGCATCGGCGACCGCACGACTGACGTGCCGGTCACCTCGGACATCCTGAAAGGAATCACCGCATGAAGGTTCGCAGAGTCATCACCATCGTCGACGAGACGCTCATCGAGGGAGGCCGCGAGGTCTCACCGGCGGCACGCACAGCGGTCGTCGCGGCGATCATCGACAACCCGTGGGCTGGCCAGGGCTTCGTCGAGGACCTGACCGCGGGCATCGACGCGGTCGCCTCCGAGCTCGGGGAGCTGCTCGCGCCCCGCGTCATCGAGGCGCTCGGCGCTCCGCTCGAGGCCTACGGCAAGGCGGCGATCATCGGCCTGAACGGCGAGGTCGAGCACGGGTCGGCGCTGATCCACACGCTCAAGTTCGGCGATCACTTCCGCAAGGCGGCGAACGCGAGCACGCTGCTCCCCGCCGTCGAGAAGCGCGGGCCGGCCGGAGTGGCCTTCGACATCCCCCTCAAGCACTTCACCGACGCGACCATCCGCTCGCACCACCAGTCGTTCGAGGTGCGCATCGCGGATGCGCCGCACCCGGACGAGATCCTCATCGCGCTGGCAGGCGCGGCGCAGGGACGCCCGCAGCAGCGGCTCGCGGCGCTCTCCACCGAGCTCTAGGGGAGCGACCGTGAGCTCGACCCAGGCGCAGCAGACCCCCATCGTGCTGCTGCACGGTGTGGGGCTCGACCGCACGATGTGGGCCCCGGTCGAGGCCCTGCTCGGCGAGCGGGCCGTCGCTCTCGATCTTCCCGGCCACGGAGCCCAGCCCCCGCTGCGCGCACCAACCTCGCTCGCCGACTTCGCGGCCGACATCGAAGGGCGACTGCCTGACGGGCCGATCCACCTCGTCGGCTTCTCGCTCGGCGCGCTCGCCGCGCAGCACATCGCGAGCCGCGCACCGGAGCGCGTCGCGACGCTCACCTGCGTGAGCTCGGTCTGCCGACGCACACCGGATGAACGTGCCGCGGTGCTCGAGCGTCTCGCGTCGGCGCGCACCGACTTCGGCGCGACCGTCGAGCGGTCGCTCGAACGCTGGTACTCGGGCAGCGGCGTGAGCGCTTCGACGATCGCCGAGACGAGGCGAGTGCTCGAAGCCAACGACGTCGAGTCGTTCGGGCACGCGTACGAGATCTTCGCGACCGGCGACCAGCAGGTGTCGGACGCGCTCGGCGCGATCACGGCGCCGGCCCTCGCCATCACGGGGGAGCTCGACCCAGGATCGACCCCGGACATGACCCGCAGGCTGGCCGACGCCATCCCCGGCACGCGAACCCAAGTCGTCCCCGGCGTGCGGCACATGCTCCCGGTCGAAGCACCTTCCACGCTCGTCGACGAGCTCGAAGCGCTCATCGGCGACGCAGAACTCTCCATCCAACGGCATCACGAAGGAGCACACCATGACTGACCGCTACGGACACTTCATCGATGGGTCCTGGCGCGACCCCGCAGGCGGCGCCTACTTCGAGAGCATCAACCCGGCGACCCTCGAGGTGCTCTACGAGGCGGCCCGCGGCGATGCGGCCGACGTCGAGCTGGCCGTCGCCGCCGCGCGCCGCGCGTTCGAGGCGCCCAGCTGGAGCGGCCTCACCGCGACGCAGCGAGGGAAGCTCCTCCGGCGTCTCGGCGACCTCGTCGCCCAGAACGCCGACGAGCTCGCCCGCCTCGAGAGCCTCGACAACGGCAAGCTCCTCCGCGAGATGCGCGGCCAGCTCGCCTCACTGCCCGAGTACCTCTACTACTACGGCGGTCTCGCCGACAAGATCCAGGGCTCGCAGATCCCGACCAGCAACCTGCAGATCCTCAACTACACGCAGCACGAGCCGCTCGGCGTCGTCGGCGCGATCACGCCCTGGAACTCCCCGCTCACGCTCACGACCTCCAAGCTCGCCCCGGCGCTCGCCGCAGGGAACACCGTGGTCATCAAGCCGAGCGAGTACACGTCGCGCACCGTGCTCCGCTTCGCGCAGCTCGCGAGCGAGGCAGGCTTCCCCGACGGCGTCGTCAACGTCGTCACGGGCTTCGGGGCAGAGGCGGGCGCCGCGCTCGTCGAGAACCCCACCATCGCGAAGATCTCCTTCACCGGGTCGACTCGCACGGGCTCCGCGATCGCGGCGAGCGCCGCGGCCCGGTTCATCGGGTGCACGCTGGAGCTCGGCGGCAAGAGCCCGAACATCGTCTTCGACGACGCGAACATCGAGAACGCGGCGATGGGCGTCATCGCCGGCATCTACGCGGCCGCGGGGCAGACGTGCATCGCCGGGAGCCGCGTCTTCGCCCACAGGTCCGTCTACGATGAGCTGCTCGAGCGCGTCTCGACGCGGGCGAAGTCGATCGTCATCGGCGACCCCCTCGACGACGCGACCGAGCTGGGGCCCCTCGCGTTCGGCGACCAGCTCGAGAAGGTCCGCTCCTACGTCGGCATCGGCGTCGACGAGGGTGCAACCCTCTACGCGGGCGGCGGCAGACCCGACGTGGCCCTCCCCGGCTACTACTTCGAGCCGACCGTGCTCACCGACGTGACCAACAGCATGCGCGTCGTCCGCGAGGAGATCTTCGGACCGGTCGCCGCGATCATGCCCTTCGACACCGAGGATGAGGTCGTCGGCCTCGCCAACGACACCGAGTTCGGCCTCGCCGCCGGCGTCTGGACGCAGAACCTCGCCAGGGCGCACCGCATGTCTCGCCGACTCGAGGCGGGAACGATCTGGGTCAACACCTACCGCGCCATGTCGCCCATGTCACCGAGGCAGGGCTTCAAGAGCTCCGGCGTCGGCATCGAGCACGGCATCGAGTCGATGCACGAGTACACGCGCCTCAAGAGCGTGTGGATCAACACCGACGAGTCACCCGTCGCCGACCCCTTCGTGATGCGGGGGTAGGGGCCATGCCACTCATCGACATCTCGATCGCCAAGGGGCGCACACCCGAGCAGCTCCGCGCCCTCATCGACGGCGTCCACCGCGTCGCCGAAGAGACCGTCGGGGCCGCACCCGAGAACATCACGGTCGTCGTCCGCGAGATCGAGCACGAGCACTGGTCGCGCGGCAACACGACGATCGCAGAACGAGCCCGCCGCAGCTGACCGCGGAGCACATCCACTCTCGAAAGGACACGACAATGCGTTTCTCTCTGTTCATCCACATGGAGCGCTGGGACGACTCCGTCAGCACCGAGCAGCTGTTCGCGGAGCTCGTCGAGCTGACGCTCCTCGCGGAGGAAGCCGGCTTCAGCACGGTGTGGATCGGCGAGCACCACTCCATGGAGTACACGATCTCGCCGAGCCCCATGCCGCAGCTCGCATACCTCGCAGCGGTCACGACGAGGATCCGGCTCGGCGCCGGCACGATCATCGCCCCGTTCTGGAACCCGCTGCGCGTGGCCGGCGAGACGGCGCTGCTCGACGTCATCAGCGGCGGCCGCGCAGAGGTGGGGCTCGCCCGAGGTGCGTACCAGTTCGAGTTCGACCGCCTGGCCGGTGGCATGCCGGGCAAGGAAGGCGGGCAGCACCTGCGCGAGCTCATCCCCGCCGTCCGCGAGCTGTGGCAGGGCGACTACGCGCACGACGGCGAGATCTGGCAGTTCCCCGTCTCGACGAGCGTGCCCAAACCCGTTCAGCGGCCGACGCCGCCCATGTGGGTGGCGGCCCGCGACCCCGACACGCACGACTTCGCCGTCGCCAACGGCTGCAACGTCATGGTGACGCCGCTCATGAAGGGCGACGAGGAGGTCGCCGACCTCGTGAGCAAGTTCGAGACGGCCGTCGCCAACCATCCGGAGGTTGCACGCCCCGACATCATGGTGCTGCGCCACACCTACGTGCACGACGACGCCGACCCGGAGGGGTGGCGTCCGGCAGCCGAGGGCGTCAACAAGTTCTACCGCACGTTCGATGCCTGGTTCGGCAACAAGACCGACCCCGTCGACGGGTTCCTCGAGCCGAGCCCAGCGGCGAAGTTCGCCGAACGGCCCGAGTTCACGCCCGAGGCGCTCCACAAGACCGCGATGATCGGCACGGCGGATGAGGTCATCGCTCGGCTGCGCGAGTACGAGGCGCTCGGCGTCGACGAGTTCAGCTTCTGGAGCGACAACTCGCTCTCGCACGAGCAGAAGAAGCGCTCGCTCGAGCTGTTCATCGAGAAGGTCGTCCCGGAGTTCTCGTAGGACCTCCGCGAGACGGTGGACAGGCGGGCGGGTGCGGACACGCATCCGCCCGCAGGTGCGCCACCGTCCTCCGCTGTGGTGAGTCGCATCTCCGGCACCAGGGGGAGGGATGTCAGCCGCCGGGGGGAAGCACGGCCCGCGTCGGCTCCGTAGCGTTGAGCGCAACGGAAACGACGATGGGAGATGACATGGACAGCACGCAGCAGGACGGCACTCGAGGTGGCGGCACCAACGGGTCGACCCAGATGGGGACCGGCATCGCTGTCGGACTCGCGATCGGCGTCGCCCTCGCCCTCATCCTCGACAGCTGGGCGATCGGCCTCGCCCTCGGGCTCGTCCTCGGCATCGTGACGGGTGCGATCCTCGCCCGCCTGGCCAAGCGCGGCGGGCGTCCGGGAGACCCTCGTCCTGAGGACCCCCGTCCGGGCGCTACGCCTTCGGGCTCGTGAGCCGCGGCAGCAGCACCGGCGTCTCGCGCTTGTACGCCTCGTAGTCGGCGTCGCCGCCCCACTTCTTGTCGGCCTTCGCCTCAAGCAGCGGGACGCCGCTGACGCGCAGGAGCAGGAGTGCGACGAAGATGGGGGAGATGAGCGCAACCCACTGCCAGCCCACCAGGACCGGCGCGGCGACGATGGCGACGCCCACCCAGAGCAGGATCTCGCCGAAGTAGTTGGGGTGGCGCGAACGCGACCAGAGGCCCGAGCGGATGAAGCGGCCCTTGTTCGCGGGATCCGCCTTGAAGGCGTTCTTCTGCAGGTCGGCGGCGACCTCGATGATGAACCCGGCCGCCCACACGACGATGCCGACGACGCCCAGCCAGCCGAACGGCTCGCGGTCGTCGGTGCCGCCCGCGATGGCGATCCAGGCCGCGGCCGCAGTGAGGCTCACCCACAGCCCCTGCATGATCCAGACGCGAAGGAAGCGCAGCTTGTCGCCCTTGATGTCGTCGAAGCGGTCGTCGGAGCCGGAGCGGTGGATGCGCGCGAAGAGGAACGACCCGAGGCGGAGCGCCCACAGGATGACCATGGCGCCGAGGACCCAGGCGCGCGCATCCGGTTCGGGGGCCGCGACGAGGAGGCCGATCGTGACGACGATGAACGTCGCGCTTCCCGTGAGGTCGAAGAAGCGCTCGGTCTTCGCTGCCGCGGACGGCAGGTACACGAGGACCTGGATGAGGAAGGCCGCCGCGACCGCCCACGCGTAGAGGGGGATGCCGGCGAGCTGCGCTCCGCCCTGGCTCCCGGCGAGGGCGACGAGCGCCCCGATGAGGAGGGCGATGAGGATCGTGACGATCGTCGCCCTGTTCTTCTTGCCGGCGGTGCTGCTGCTCGCGGTGGTCTCGCTGCTCATGCTGGTGCCTCTCGAGGCGTCGGGCGCCTGGAACTGGCGCCGGGTGAACGGGAAAAGTCGGTGGGGCCGTGCGTCAGGCGTACAGGGCCGCGACGGCGTCGGTGCTGCGCTGCAGGACGGCGGCGCGCTTGAGCTTCAGCGTCGGCGTGATGAAGGTGGGGTCTTCGAGGTCGGTCGCGATGAGCGTGAAGCGTCGAACCTGCTCGCTTCGGGCGACGAGCGCGTTGGCCCGGTCGACGGCCGCCTGCACGTGGTCGCGCGCACGGGCGTCCACGACGGTGAGCAGCTCGTGGTGCGCGGGGTCCGGGTGGGTGGCGGCGGCGATCTCCGCCGAGAACTCGGCGAGCGCCTCCGGGTCGAGGATGATGAGCGCGGACAGGTAGTTGCGTCCCTCGCCGATCATGACGGCGTGCGAGACGAGCGGGTCGGACTCGACCGACGACTCCCACCTCATGGGCACGATCGTCTTGCCGTTCGAGGTGACGATGACGTCCTTGAGGCGGCCCTCCAGGACGACCCGCCCCTGCTCGTCGAGGCGGCCGAGGTCGCCGGTGCGGAAGAACCCGTCGACGAAGGCGTCGCGGTTGTGTTCCGGGTTGCGGTAGCCGCTGAAGACGCCGATGCCGCGGGCGAGGATCTCGCCGTCGTCGCTGATGCGGACCGTGGACCCGGGGAGCGGCCGGCCGACGGTGCCGGAGCGGATGTCGTTCGGCAGGTTGCCGGTGAGCGGCGCCGTGGTCTCGGTGAGACCGTAGCCCTCGATGACGGGCACGCCGATGCCGCCGAAGAACAGGGACAGCTCGGCATCGAGCGTGGCGCCGCCGGAGAGGACGTGGGTGACGCGGCCGCCCATGACCTCGCGGAGGCGGCTGAAGAAGAGCCGGTCGAAGGCGCCGTGGCGGAGGCGCAGACCCATCGGTGCACGCGTCGTCGGGCTGGCGGTCTCGCGGAACGCGCCCCACTGCACCGCCGTGCGCTGCGCCGAAGCCCAGACCTTGCCGAGGCCCTTGGCCGCGGCCTTGGCCCCCGCGGCGGCCTGGATCTTCTGCAGCACTCGAGGCACGACGACAAGGAATGTCGGCGTGAGCTGCCCGAGCGTTCCCACGACAGCGGCCGGGTCGGCGAGATGGGCGATGCGCATGCCGCTGGCGAGGCAGATGAGCTGCAGGCCTCGCGCGAGCACGTGGGCGAGGGGCAGGAAGATGATCGTGTTGCCGGCAGGGTGCACGACCTCGCCGTAGGCGGCCGCGATGTTGAGCACCTGTCCGAGGAAGTTCTCATGCGTGAGGACGGCGCCCTTGGGCTCGCCGGTGGTCCCGGAGGTGTAGACGATCGTCGCGGGAGAGTCGGGCGTCGCGAGCAGTCGGCGCTCCTCGAGCGCCTCATCCGCCACACCGGCCCCGAGCGCGGCGAGGCGGTCGAGGTCGCGTCCCTCGTTCCGGCCAGAGGTCGCATCCATCGACCAGACGCCGAGGGCGTCCCTGCCGCGCTCGGTGAGCGGTTCCTCGAGGAGACGCACGTGCTGCGCGCTGCCGCCGAACGCGAGGACGACGCGGGCGTCGTGGATGATCGCGGAGACCTGCGTGGGCGCCGACGTCTCGTAGATGGGCACGACGACGGCCCCGGCGAACCAGACCGCCAGATCGGCGACGGCCCACTCGTACCGGGTGGGCGCCATGATCGCGATCGAATCACCGGGGCGCACGCCAAGGGCGATGAGGCCCTTCGCGACAGCCCGGACCGCGTCGGTGTACTCGCGCGTGGAGACCTGACGCCAGGGAGCGGAGCGGTCAGCGGAGTCGCTCGGCACGTCGAATGCGGCGTGATCTGGCGCGACTTCCAGGCGTCGGACGAGCAGGTCGGTCACATTTCGGTACGTGCCCGCGGATCCGATGGTCTCGGGGCCCACAAGGAGAGGGGTTGTCGATTCCAGCACTGCAGCCGCCTTTCGCGCGCCGGGTCACTTCACCCGTGTGCGAGGAAATTCGGAGCAGGGGGGCCGGTGGATTGGACCGTATCGCAAACCTCGGCCACTCGGGCGCGACTCGCCGCAAGTAGCTAGGCGGACTAGGTATCAGGCCACCTGAGCTGCAGACCGACGCTCGGAGTGGCTCTCGGGGTGGCTCTCGCGGTTGCTCCGAGGCCGACGGATGAGCGCATCCGCCGCCCAGCGGCCCCCACCGGTCAGCACGAGCGCGATGCCGACGAGCGCCAGCACGAGCACGAACTCGTACCCGCCGTCCTGGGCGAAGAAGCCAGCAGTGAAGTGCACGGTGAACATGGCCCCCAGGGAGACGACCGCGAGCAGCGCGGCGGCGACTCGCGTGAACAGCCCGACGATGAGCAGGGCGCCGGCGACGATCTCGACGAAGGGGAGCGCAGCCCCGGCGACGTCCGCGAGGGGGATGCCGAGGCCGCCGAGCATCTCCTGCACGCCGCCGATCCCGGTCGTCGTGAGCTTCTGGATGCCGTGCAGCAGCATGGTGGCGCCGAGGGCGAGTCGGAGGATGAGCAGTGCGGCGTTCGCTGAAGATGACATGCGCTCGACGGTAGGAAGGCCCCTCAGCTGAATGCTGAGAGGGCGGCCGACTGTGCCACCACGAAACCCGGGGAACGACCCGGGTCATGAGTTCGGCATGAGAAACGCCGTTCACGGAACCAGTCACGCGCCGTTGAACGCAGTGCCTGCGCGTGGAAGGCTCGAGCACGGCCCCGTTCAGTACGTACCAGCGCGTATGAGGTTGCTATGACTCTCTCAGCCCGCGCGCTCCCGGGTGTGGCGGGCCACGTCAGCCAGCCAGCGGTTCGATCTTCGTGCCCGTCTCGCTCGCCTTGCCGAACTTCGGGGACGCGCCAACGAACGTGCAGCCGCGGAACGTGGTGGCCGCATTGAACTTCGCGCCGGTGAAGCTGCAGTCGATGAAGCGCGTGTTGGTGAACTCCGCCCCCGACAGCTCCGCGCCGTCGAAGCTGCAGTTCGAGAAGACGGTTCCTGGCACAGCGCGGAGGCGTCGCAGCTTCGAGTCGGCGAACGAGCAGTTCGACACCTCGGGTCCGATGGACGCCTGCGGGATGTTCGCCCCCGTGAAGGTGCAGGCCCGCAGAGCACCCTCGAGTCGTGCGTGCGCCGCGACCTTCGCGTGCTCGAAGCGGACGTGCGTGAGCGTGCTGTCCCGGATGGTGAGGCCGCCCGTGAAACCGCTCGCGTCGACCTCGGAGACCTCGAGGTGGGTAATGCTCACGCCGAGGCTGCCGGCCTGCAGCCCTCGGAGGTCGGTCACCGAGGATGCCGGATCGTGCCAGCTGGGCGTGATGCGATGCGGCCCTGGAACCACCCCGGAGAGCCGCGCGAGCTGGGTCCGCAGCGACGAGAGCTCCGAGGAGGTCCAGCGGTCGCGCAGGGTCTTGCTGTCGGCGGCACTCATGCCGTCGAGCGTACTTGCCACGCGATGACTATCTTGGTGAGCGAGGCGATCAGATGAGTGCACAGGAGAAGGACCGGCTGGCCGCGTGGAGCAGCGAGCTGAGGGCCGTCCACGCGCGGCTGCGCAAGGCCCTGGCCGTCACGCGTGAGGCAGTGAAGCGCGGAGACCCGGCTGAGCCCGCCACCCGCGACCTGCTGCTGTACTGCCACGGCTTCTGCACCGCGCTCGACGGTCACCATCGGGGCGAGGACCGCGAGCTGTTCCCCGCGATCGCTGCAGCGCATCCCGAGCTGCGCGACACGCTCGCCCGCCTGCAGCAGGACCACTCGATGATCGGCCACCTCATCTCCGGGCTGCAGGCGTCCGTGGATGCGGGGGAGTCGCCGAGCGAGCTGGACCGGCACCTGGAGGGCATCGCGGCGATCATGGAGTCGCACTTCCGCTACGAGGAGCGCCAGCTGCTCGGGGTGCTGGAGACGCTGGCTCTCGACGCAGACCCGGCGGCAGTGCTCGGACCCCTGTAGCGAGGTGGCGGGGCGACAGGCCACTCCGAGCGGGCCGGGTAGTGCTCAGCGCTGACCCTCACCGCCGCCCTCCGCCTACGCGCGGTGCGAGGTCCAGGCAGCCCAGAGTTCGCGGTACGGTCCCTCGATCTCGAGCAGCTCGTCGTGCGTTCCATCTTCGACGACCCGGCCGTGCTCCATGACGAGCACCCGCTCGGCGCTGCTCGCCTGCGACAGGTGGTGGGCGATGGTCACGACCGTCCTCCCGGCGAGCGCCCGCCCCGCGGCGGCCTCCAGGTCGCGAGCGTCGGCGGTGTCGGCATCCGCCGTCGCCTCGTCGAGGATCACGATCGGCGCCCGCGTCACGAGCGCACGCGCGAGGGCTAGGCGGTGCGCATCCGTTGCGCTCACCTCTGCGTTGCCCTCGCCGATCATCGTGTCGAGTCCGTCGGTGAAGGTGTGCCGCCAGCGGGGGCCCGCCACCGACTCGAGCGCATCCCGCAGCTCGTCGTCGCTCGCCGACTCCCTCGCGATGAGCAGGTTGTGGCGGAGGGTGCCGGAGAAGACGTGCACGTCCTGGCTCACCATGACGATGCGACTCGCGCGTTCGAGCTCGCTCATCTCTGCCGGATCGAGGCCACCGACGTCAACGTGCCCATCGCGCACCTCGAGGAGGCCCATGAGCACGCGGGCGAGCGTGCTCTTGCCGGCGCCGGACGAACCGACCACGGCAACCCGCTGGCCGGCGGGGATGCGCAGCTCGTCGATCCAGAGCACGACCGGGCGCCCGGGGTAGGCGGCCTCCACGGACTCGAGGGCGATCTCGGGGGCCGGCGGTTCGCCGGCGGCGGCGCTGGCGATCGCCGCGCCCGCGTTCGCGAGGCTCTCCCCGAGGGCAACGCGCACACGCGGCTGCTCGTCCGGTGGGACCGGCGCCAGCTGGATGACACCCGCGACGCGAGCGAGCGAGGCGCCAGCCGACTGCAGGTCGTCGACGAGCATGAGCAGCGAGATGAAGGGGCCGAACAAGGCCTGGAAGAGCAGCGCCGCCGTCGTGACCTCGCCGATCGTCGCGGCACCGGTGAACGCGAGCCACGCCCCGACCAGGAGCACGGAGGTCAGGCCCACCGCCTCCGCCATGTTCATGCGGAACCCGAACCGGCTCTGCACGATGCGGGTGCGCAGCGCCCACCTGAGCACGTTCCAGGAGCGGGTGCGGATGCGCTCCGTGACAGCCCCGCCCCACCCGTAGGCGTGCACGGTCGGGAGGGCCTGGATGGCGGACACCATCTCGCGGGACCGCGAGGCGATGGCGACGCGTTCCGCGGCGTAGAGGCGCGGCGCCTTCCGCAGGTAGCGCCAGAGCGCGAACGCGTGCACCGGAACGACCGTGAGCATGGCGAGCAGGAACAGCGGGTTCAGCACGGCGAGCCCGACGCCCGTCGCGACGACCGCCAGGCCGGCGGACACGACCGCGGGAACGGCGCCCGTCGTGACCTCGCCGACCGTGTCGACGTCGTCGGTTGCCCTCGAGACGAGCTCGCCGTCGGCGACCTCGTCCACCAGCACGGCGGGGAGGGCGAGCGACGCCGCCACGAAGTCCTCCCGGAGCCGTGCCAGCGCCGTCTCCAGGACCGCGGCGAGCGCCATCGACCCGAGCGCTCCGAGCGCCGCGCTGCCAGCAACACCGGCGAGCAGCATGAGGGCGACCTCGACGAGGCTCCGGTCGACACCCGTGACGGCGTCGACGAGGCGCCCGAGCCCCGCTGGGACCAGCAGGGCGGCCGCGGCGGCCGCGCCGAGCAGCACGATCGCGAGCACGAGCATCCACGGGCGCAGCGTCAGGAGGTGCCAGGCGAGGCGCGCGGAGCGCTTCCCCGTTGCGATGGGGAGCCCTGCTGCGATTGGCCGCTCCGAAACCGTGGACTGATCCGGAACGGTCGGGCGGGCCTCGGCCTGCGAGCCCGGGGTGGTGGCGCTCACGCGATCGCCTCCGCGTAGTCGGCGTTGCTCGCGAGCAGCTCATCGTGGGTGCCTTCGGCGGCGAGGGCGCCGTCGCGGACCACCAGCACGCGGTGCGCGCGCACAAGCAGCTGCGGGTTCGAGCACACGACGACCGTGGCCCGGCTCGCGGTGGCGGCGCGCATCCGCTCGCCGATTCGCTGCTCGGTGACGGCGTCGACGGAACCGGTCGGCTCGTGGAGGACGAGCACGGGAGCTGGTGCCGCGAGGGCCCTCGCGAGGGCGAGGCGCTGGCGTTGGCCGCCGGAGAGGGTTCTGCCCGCGCCGCCGAGCGGAGTGCGGATGCCATGGGGGAGCTGGTCGAGGACATCCGTGAACGACGCCGCGTCGAGCGCCTCATGCGCCTCATGGAGCGAACGGGAGGCTGCGCCGATGCCGACGACGTTGGCCGCGACGGTGCCGGGCAGCGTGTGCGCGGCGTGCGGAGGCGCGGTCACCAGCTCGTGGAGGCTGGCGGCGTCGACCTCGGCGAGGGGCAGGCCGTCGACGGTGACGGATCCCTGCGTCGGGTGGATGCGACCGCCGAGCAGCTGCACGAGCTCGGCCGCCTCGTGGGCCTCGGCGACGATGCCGACGGTCTCACCTCGCTCGACGGTGAAGCTCAGGTCGCGCAGGTGCTCGCCGCCGAGCCGGGCGACGGCGAGGGCCGGCTCCGTGCCCTTCGCGCGGCGATCGTCGACGTGCTGCTCGCCGACCCTCTTCGTGTCGACGAGCGCCTCCCTCGCGTACGGGGCCTCCAGCAGCGAGAGCACGCGCTTCGCGGAGGCCCCCGCGCGGGCCCACACCGCTCCGACGTTGACGGCGAGCGCTTCCATCGGGCCCATGACGACCTGCACGACACCCACGACGGTGATCAGCTGGCCGACCGTGATGGCGCCCTGGAACGCGAGGGCCGCGGCGATGACGCCGATCGCGACGACGAAGATGCCGGTCGCCGTGCTCGAGACGGCGACGAACCACGCCTCTGCGCGGCGCGTCGCGATCGCCGCGACGCGGGCGCGTTCGCTGGCCTCGGCATAGCTGCGCGAGGCGCGCCCCGTGGCTCCGAGGGCGGTGAGCGTGCGGAAGCCGGCGATGGCATTCGCCGCCAGCGAGGCGGAGTCTGCGGTGAGCCGCTGCTGGTCTTCGGCCCTCGCACGGAGGTGCCGCCCGAAGCGGTCGAGCAGGAGCAGGAACACGGGGCCGCCGAGGATGACGGCGAGGCCGAGCGGCCAGGCGATGCTGATGAGGACGGCTCCGGCCGCCGCGACCGCCGCCAGTTCGGCGACCGGGTGCACGAAGAGGAGGCCGCCGAACGCAACTCGCTGCACATCCGAGCCGCCGATGCCGAGCAGCTCGCCGGTGGGCCGCTGTCGGTCGCCGAAGCCGCGCGGGTCGAGGGAGCGTTCGCTGACGCGCATGCGCAACTCGTGATGGGCGCGCTGGATGCCGTTGACGAGGAAGTACACGCCGGCCCGGTACGACCAGGCGAGGAGCACGAACACACCGACGAGCACTGCGGCCCAGACCGCGAGCTGCGGGAGGTCGCGGTCGACGATGCCGCGGTCGATGACGAGCCCGACCACGACCGGCACTGCCACCTCGCACAGCTGGTGCGAGACGAACAGGGTGGTCGCGGGCGCCAGCCAGCGCTTCACGCTGAGCGCGGTCTGCACGATGAGACGACGCGGCCCCGTCGTCTGAGCTGCTGCTGGCACGCGGCGGCCTCCTGGCGGCTTCGGTCGGGGCGCTCCGGATGCGCGAAGCCGCAACGAGCGACGCCCGTGGTGAGGGCGACCTTCCTATTTTTCCCTACAATCGCGATTTCCGCCCACTCCCCATGGATGTGTGGGGAAGTCGCGTCAGAATGAGCGCATGAATCCTAGGGATTTCGTGGTGGCGCGGCTCGACGAAGGCGGACTGCCCGACGGTGTGGAGCGCACGTATCGGCGGCTGCTCGCTCTCGCGGGCGAGGCCGTCACCGGCGGGGAGGATGACGACATCGTCGACTGGCTGCTCGGGGCCGATGAAGAAGAGAAGGCCCTCGAGTATCTCTTCGGCGCGGATCCTGCCAGCGAGGGCGAGCGGCTGAGCCTGCAGCTGCTCGTGACGCTCGCGGCGACGTGGGACGAGCATCCGGACTTCGAGGCCAGCTGGCGGAGCAGGCTGCCGGGCGGTGGCGCTGACCGAAGGCAGGGGCCTGGTGCGTTCAGCCCTTGAGGACAAACGCGAGCTTCCCGGTGGTCTCTCCTCTGAGCAGCGGCGCGAGCAGGGCCTCGTGCTCGTCTAAGGACCCCGTTCGCGACAGGTCCACGTGGATGGCACCCCTGGTAACTGCCTCAAGCGCCCAGCGAAGCGACTGGGTGCCGTGGTCCGGGTGCTCGCCCAGCCAGGCGCCGACGTTGAATCCAGCTGTCGTCTTGTTCTGCAGCCAGTGGTCCATCCCGCTCAGGCTCACATCGTCGGCCTGTGACGCGTTGCCGACCCGCACCAGGCGCCCGCCGCTGCGCAGGAGACGGAACGCGGATTCGGTCGCAGCGCCACCCACGGGGTCGATCACGACGTCGTAGGTGGAATCGGGAATTGTGGACACTTCGTCGCGGAGATGAGCATTGTCGTAGCCGAGTGTGCCAGCGACCTGCCGCTTGGCCGCGCTCCCGACCACGGCATCCACGCGGGAAGCGCCCAGCTCACGCGCGATCTGCGCGAACTGCGATCCCAGCCCACCGGCTCCGGCATGGACCAGCACTGACTCGCCGCCTTCGAGCCGGGCGACCTTCGTGAGGGCGAGATGAGCGGTCACCGTGTTGACGGGAACGACAGCGGCGTGCGTGGTCGTCAGCCCGTCGGGTATCGGCGTGACCAGAGCCGGGGTCGCTCGGACGACGTCGGCGAAGCCTCCCGCCCCGGTCAGGAGGGCGGCGACGCGCTGCCCGACCCGGAAGCCAGCCACGCTCTGCCCGAGTTCACGGATCGTGCCGGCGACCTCGAGGCCAGGCACGAATCCTGCTTGCTGAGGCATGTAGCCAGAGGCCCAGAACGCGTCGATGAGGCCGATCCCAGCGGCCTCGACGTCGATGGTGACCTCGTCTGCCTGCGGGTTGGGCACGGGCCTTTCGGTCAGTCGCAAACTGTGGTCGTGGCCAGTTGTCGTGGTGGTGAGGGCTCGCATGGCTTCTCCTTGCTGTCGGGACTGCGCGGTCTGCGCAGTGGCGACCTTAGGAACTGGAGTGCGCTCCAAGGCAAGTCGAGTCGGGGCCATGCTCAGGGCGGCTCTCGCCGGAGCTGCAGCCGAGGTCGCTCGTCGCCGGATCGTGCCGGGTTAGCATCGGCGGATGGACACGGAAGCTCACCTGACGATCACGCAGATGGCGAGCGCAACTGGTTTGAGCGCGGACACGCTCCGGTGGTACGAGCGTGAGGGGATACTGCCGCGCGTCGCCCGCACGGGTGCCGGCCACCGGAGATACGGTCCGCGCGAGCAGGGGTTGGTGCACCTTCTCATCGCACTCCGCGACACCGGTATGAGCACGGCCGGGATGAAGCACTTCGTGGAGCTCCTCGCTGAGGGGGCTGCGAGCCACGGGCGCAGGATCACGTTGCTGCAGGAGGGGCAGGCCCTCTTGGCGGCGCGACGAGCGGAACTTGAGCTGGCGGCATCGGCGTTGGAGAACAAGATCAGTCACTATGAGGGACTGATCGCACGGGGTCTGGACTGCGACGGTGGGCCAGTGAGCGGTGAGGTGCAGAGGTGTCAGGCTGTCCGAGTCTGACGTCTGGGCTGACACCGATGTCTTCCGATTCCTTGCTCAGTCGAGCGAGAGCCACCCGCCGAGGTGGGCGGCCACACTGACGTCGGCGGGAAGCGGGCGAACAGTGTCGTCGGTGACGAGCTCGGTGCGCCAGCCCGCTGACTCGCCCCAGCGTTCCTCGCGTCGCAGCGCGCGTTCGGACCGCACGGTGACGTGCTCGCCGATGCGCACGGCGCCGAGGTCGGAGCTGCCGACTCGGGCGGCAGCGTCCTGAAGGGCGGTCGACCCGACCGCGGGGGACTCCGTTCCTGTCGCAGCCCCGGTCTCTTGGACAGACCGAACAGGGCTGCCGAAGCGCACGGCGGCGTCGACGTCGATGCGCACGCGGCCCCGCGGGATCGGCCCCGAAGCGGACAGGACTCTCGGGTCTGCCGCGAACAAGGGATGCATCTCAGCCGGGACGACGACACTCGCGTGCGGCAGCTGCTCGAGCAGGCTGTCGACGCAGATGAAGGCCGCGCCGTCGCTCGGCGCGGACGCCAGCACCGCGACGACGTCGGCGGCGACCGTGCGGAGGGCGCGCGGACGTGAGCCGACGACGCCGATCTTCTGCGCGAGCAGCAACGTCTCCCCGTTCTTCTGCTCCTGCCGCTTCGCGTCGCCTGAGCTCCGTCCCGCCCAGTCCGGACCGTCGTGCCAGGCCACGGCGAGAGGCTCGTGCGCCAGCACGGCGCCGGCCAGCCAGGCGCGGCTGGCCCAGTCCCAGTCCTCACCGCCGTAGCCCAGGAAGTCCTCGTCGAATCCGCCGGTCTCGTCGAAGAACCACCTCGTGCAGGAGAAGACGGCCCCGATGACGAACCGGTAGGAGCGGTCGTCCGCGTCGAGCAGGTCCCTCGACGCGCGGTAGGCGGAAGCCAGCCAGCTGGGTTCGGTGAGCTCGCGCGCCGGCCCGGCAGTCTCGACGGGAGCATCCACGTCCACCCCGGTGAAGTCGGCGTGCTTGCGGTGGCCCGCGACGACCGCCTCCGGCAGCGACGACGGAAGCGCAGCCATGCGCGCCACGTAGTCGGGCTCGGGGGAGGTGTCGGCGTCCAGGAAGCACAGGATGTCTCCCGTCGCAGCCCGCGCTCCGAGGTTGCGGGCGGAGCCGGCCCGGAACCCGAGGTTCTCCTGCGCCAGCACTCGAACGTCGGCCGGGACCGTCGGGGGCACGCGGGAGCCGTCGTCGACGACGATGACCTCCATGAGCTGCGTCGGATGCGTCTGCCTGGCGAGCGCGGCGATCGTGCGGTCGAGCTCGGCCTGCTGCTCGAAGTGCGCGACGATGACCGACACCGACCTGGCGGATGCGCCGCCGTCAGCGCCGTCCGCATCCGCCAGGTCCCAGCGGTTGCCCGGAACCGTGCGTCCGAACGGCGGGCGGCTCGGGGTGCTGATGGTCACAGCGCCGCCCACCAGCTGAGGTAGGCGCGGGCGATCTCGTCGATGCTCGGGGAGGTCGACGTCCCGTCGTCGAGCCACGTCGACTCGGGCTGCAGGAGCGCGAGCTGCAGCGCCCTTGCGAGCTCGCCAGACCGAACGAGGTGCATGGTCTCTGGCCGGATGGCATCCATCTCGCGGAAGTAGGCGGAGTCCACGGTCAGGGGCCTGCGGCCTGCGGAGAGCCAGTCGGTGAGGGAGCCGGAGGCGGAGACGTGCTGGTGGGCGATGATCGGAACGGCCACGCTGCGGCTGCGTTCGAGGCGCTCCTCGGGCGAGAGGAAGCCGGTGCTCGAGAACTCCACGCCAAGCCCGCCCGCGTACCGCTCCAGGTCCGCGAGCTCCTGCTCGTGTCCGGCCGACGCGCATCCCAGCGCGACGACGCGCGGCCGCCGCTCGCTCGGAATGGCGGCGACCGCGTTGACGACCTCGAGGTGCCCCTTGCCTGGGTAGTAGAAGCCGAGCACGGCGACCTCGTCGGTCGGGAGCCACCCGTCGGGTCGCGGCTGGGGTGGCTGCGCGGGGAGCGGCACGACGTGCACCTGCACGCGGCTCCCGAGAGCGACCTCGAGCAGGCGCTGCTCGTGCGTGCTGTTGACGACGGTACCGGCGGCTGCCGCGACGACTCGGCGATAGCACTCGGTGCGGCGCGGAAAGCCATTCGCTCCGTCAGAGGCCTGCGGCACATCGTGGAGCGTGACGCTGACGGGGCCGCGCGCGGCGAGACGCTCGAACCGCTCAGCCGCCCGCTCGGGCGTGCTACCCCACAGGCGGTCGGTGAAGTGGACGTGCGCGAGCTGCGACGAGACGAGCCCGTGCGCGCTGCGGTAGGTCACGGCGGAGTCGAGCTTCGCGACGGCCGTCGCGACGGCGCGGGCGTACTGGTCGACACCGTGGGTCTCGTCGTCGCGGTGCAGGAGCAGCGGAGGGGCGTTCACGCGGCCCTCAACGTCTCGATCGTCGCGCCGTGTCTCGCGAATCCGGCCGCAACGGCGTCGGGATGCTCGGCGTACCACTCGAGGTGAGCGGCACGGATGCGTTCGCTGTCGATCGGCTCGCCGTCGCGTGTCCACGACTCGGTCGCCTCCGCGTCGAGGCCCCAGGCGTCGATGACCGCCTGCTCGCGCGGCGCGTGGATCGAGTTCAGGATTTCCCGGTCGAGCGTGAGCTCCCGCTCCGGGAGGTCGAGGCGCTCGCGGATGCGCTCCGCGGTCGCGAGCCAGATGGGGTTTCCCGGGTGGTTGATCGTACGAGCCTGCGCAAAGGAGGGGCGGGCGAAGAGCTCGGAGACGCGCACGGTGCCGTGGCGGTCCTCGCGGGCCCGCAGCTGTGCGATCGACTCGGCGCCGACCGCCCTGATCGCATCGCGCGACGGCGACTGGGGCAGCGCATCCAGGCCCGCGGTCTCTGCCAGGATTCGGAGGTCGTGGTAGGGGACCAGGGGAGGCACAAGCGAGGTGTCGGATGGTGGCCGGACGATCGCCTGGAACGGGTACAGCCCCGCGAACCTGATGACGGGGAACAGGGCGGTGCGTGCACCGGCGCGCAGCCTGGTGCTGAGCTGCTTCGTGCCGACGGGCAGCCCCCGGTAGTCGTCGCGCACGGGCTGCGCGACGAGGAAGCTGGCGCGTGCGAGCCACGACTCCAGGTGCGGGAGGTCGGCTGGCTCGAGCTCGTGCACGGGCGGCGTGCGCACGAAGCGCACGTCGTCGCCGAGAGCGAGACGCAGGGACTCAGCCTGGCAGTTGCCGATCGTGAGGCCGATGGGCCGGTCGTCCCCGGCAGGAGACGGGTCGCTTCCGGAGGCGAAGAAGTCTGCGTAGTGCGCGAGGCGTGCGGTGGCGTGCGTCATCGAGGGGAGAGGTCTCCGAACCTGCCGAGGTGGGTGGGGGGCGAGTTATCTTAGCTCCCGCGCGACCTGGCGCAGCGCGGGGTTGAGTTCCGGGTGCACGAAGTGGTAGCCGGCATTCGTGAGCCGCTGCGGTGTCACCCACCTGCTCTTCAGGATGAGCTCGGGCTCGGTGCGCAGCACGGCCATCGCGGGCTCGAGCATCCACCGCCAGGATGGCAGCCCCAACGGGGCGCGCACGACGCGGCGGATGCTCGCCATGAGCGTTCGGTTGTCGCTCGGGTTGGGGCTGCTCACGTTGATGACACCGTCGAGGTCGTCGCGGTCGATGAGGAACCTGACGGCGCCGATGACGTCGTCGACGTGCACCCAGCTGAACTTCTGCCGACCCCGCGTCCGGTACTGCGGGGCACTCCCGTCGCCGCTCGGTGCGGGACCGATGCCTCGGTAGCGCCGGTGGTTCGGGGCCCAGCCGTCGATGTTCGGGCCGCCGAGGCCCAGGCGGGCCAGGGTGAAGAGGGTGCTCGCGGCGGGTCCGTCGCCGAGCACGATGGCCATGCGCAGCGCGACGCGACGCGTCTTCGGGAGGGTGCCCTCGAAGAATGCACGTTCCCAGTTGCGGGCGACGTCGACGGAGAAGCCCTGCCCGAGCTCGCCCTCGGACTCCGTGTTCGGCCGGTCGGTCGCATGGCGGTAGATGGTGGCAGTGGAGGCGTTGAACCACACCCGCGGCGGGTTCGGCACTGCTGCGACCGCGGCCCGCAGCTCGGCCGTCGTCTCCACGCGGGAGCGCAGGATCTCGGCGCGGTTCGCGTCGTTGTAGCGGCAGTTGACGGACTTGCCGGCGAGGTTGATGAGCACCTCGGCACCGTCGATGGCGCGCTGGATGGCGTCTGCGTCGCCCCAGCGCACGGCCTCGCGCCTGCCGATGCGGACGACCTCCCAGCCGCGGCTCTCGAAGTCGTCCTCCAGCGCTCGGCCGACAAATCCGCTCGCTCCCGCGATGACGACGCGGAGCGCGTCGGGGCGCTCTGCCCCGTGACTGGCGTGGTTGTGCTGTTCCATGAGGCCGAGTGTAGTACTTTCTGAACATGTTCAGTTTTGAATCCGGTGGCAGCGCCGACTCGGGCGGTTCCGTCGACAAGGCACCCCGAGAAGAGCGAGGACCAGCGGTGCCGTCCACCAAGAGAGAGCGCACCCGGGCGCTCATCCGCGACGTCGCCCTCCGCTCCTTCCGCGAGCGCGGCTACGACGCGACGACGATCCGTCGCATCGCAGAAGAGGCCGGGGTGTCAGTCGGCACCACCAACTACCACTTCGCGACCAAGAACCACCTCGTGCAGGAGCTGTACCTGGACGTGCAGGAATCGCACGCAGACGCCGCGATCCCGCAGCTGGAGGGCGTCCGCGAGCTCACCGAGCGCCTCGCCATCGTCTACCGCACCGGCCTGGAGCAGCTCGAGCCCTACCACCCGCACGCGCCGGAGTTCCTCGCTGCCGCAGTGTCGCCGAGGTCGCCCATCAACCCGCTCTCCGAGGAGTCCGCGCCCGCGCTCGCGGTGATCCGCGGCCTCTTCGAGCGCGCCGTCGACGACGCGAAGTCCCCGCTGCCCGACGAGTTCAAGACCGGCCTCCCGCAGGTTCTGGTGCTGAGCCACCTGCTGCTGGCGCTCCTCTGGGTCTACGACTCATCGCCGGGGCGGGAGCGCACGCACCGCATCCTCGACCGCGCCCTCAACCTGCTGCGCATGACGCTGCCGCTCACGCGCATCCCCGTCGTTCGGGCGCCGCTGCGGGAGCTGCTCGCGCTCGCTGGGGAGGTGCGCGCCTGATGGCGCGCTCCGTGTTCGGACCCGGAGCGGCCTCGTGCGGACGCAACGCGGTCGACGAGCGCTGCACCCAGCCGCTGCAGTCGGTCTACGAGCAGGCCCTCGGGTCGCAGATCGAACTCCTCCACCCGCAGCTCCGCCGCTACTTCGGCCTCATACCCGCCGGGCACGAGGGCCGGGGTCGTGGGGTCTACTCGTGGGCGGGCCCCCGCCACACGGTGCTGCGGCCGGTGTTCGCCTGGCTCGCCTGGCGGCACGTCCTGTTCCCGGAGCGCGGGCGCAGCGTTCCCTTCACGATCCGCAACCGACCGGAGGACGATGGTGCCCTCTCCGCCAGGCGTGAGTTCGCGTTCCCGCTCGTCACGCGCGTCATGGAGGACACGATGAGGGCCATCCCAGTGCCGGGCGGGAGGCCGCGGCTCGTCGACCGGCTCGGTCGCCGACGCGGCCTCGAGGTCGAGCTCGAGGTCCGAGTGCACGAGGGCGGTGTGCGGATGCGCTCGACGCGCCTGTGGCTCCGGATGCGGGTCCCGGGCGCAGTCGCGGTCCTTCGCGTGCCACTGCCTCGCGTCGTCACCATGACGCTCGACGAGCGGGCGCATCCTGACGGCGACGGTCGCCAATGCGTTGACGTGCGCCTGCGGTCGCCGATCATCGGCGACGTGTTCCGCTACGTCGGCGAATTCGCGTACGACGTCGTGACCGTCAGCGAGCCCTGACATGACCGGCGGATTCTCGGGCACGAGCGCGTAGTCTCGCGCCGGAACAGCCCAGCCGAGGAAGCCAGCACCCGGAGGTCACATGCAGACGAGCACCGAGATTCCAGAGGTCGCCACCGGCGGCAAGGTCAGGCGGACGATCGCGATCCTCGGCGCGGGTGGCGACCTGACGGAGCGCCTCCTGCTGCCGGGGATCGCGAGGGTCGCCGACGCGAGCCCGGACGTCGAGCTGCACATCATCGGCGCCGCCCGCACCCCGCAGTCGCGCGACGAGTGGCGTGACGTCGTCCGGCAGAGCCTCGAGGGCATAGGCGTCTCGGAGGACACGATCGACGCGCTCGTGTCCCGCTCGGACTTCGTGCCGACCGACGCGTCCTCCGCCGACGAGCTGCGGGAGCTGCTCGAAGCGTGCCCGAGCTCGCCGCTGCTCTACGTCGCGCTGCCGCCGGTCATGGGCGAGAAGGTCGCGGCGGCGCTCGCCGAACTGGATCTCCCCGACGACCTCAGGATCGCGATCGAGAAGCCGTTCGGCGAGAGTGAGGAAAGCGCGCGGGCGCTCAACGAGGCGCTCGCCGCCGTCGTGCCGGAGGACCGCCTGTGGCGCATCGATCACTTCCTCGGGACCCCGGCGGCGGTGGAGCTCATCCGGTCGCGGGACCGCATCGAGGCGAGCGGCGTGCCGGTTGCCGACGCTGGGTCGAAGACGGAGGACACGGAGGACACTCGGGACGCGGAGTCACCCGGCCGCGTCGAGATCATCTTCGAGGAAGGCCTCGGCATCGAGGGGCGAGGCGCCTTCTACGACGAGACCGGCGCGCTGCGGGACATGCTGCAGAGCCACCTCATGCTCATGCTCGCGCTGACGGCCATGGAGCAGCCGGACGGGGAGCCCGGTGGGCTCGACGACGCCCTCGCGGAGGTCCTGCGGGCCGTGCGCCTGTGGGACGAGCATCCAGTGTCCGCCCGCCGCGCCCGCTACGCGGCCGGGGAGGTCGACGGGAAGCCGCTCGGGGCGTACGTCGACGAGGACGACGTGGATGCCGACCGCGGGACGGAGACGCTCGCCGAGATCACACTGCAGGTCGACACCCCCAGGTGGCGCGGCGTGCCGTTCGTGCTGCGCTCCGCGAAGGCCATCGGTGAGGCGCGGCAGGAGATCGTCCTGACCCCTGGCGACGGGTCGGCGCCCACGCGCATCCCGCTCCGCGCCCCTGCGGGCGACAGCAGCGCCGATCCGTACGCGCGCGTCATCGCGGGCCTGCTGACCGGGAACACGCTGCTCTCGGTGCGCGGCGACGTCGCCGAGGAGCTGTGGCGCATCGTGACGCCCGTGCTCGAAGCGTGGGAAGGCGACGCAAGAGAGCTGCCGGAGTACGCGGCCGGCACCGTCGGCGCTGACGCCTGACGCCTGACGCCTGACGCTGGCAGCGCGAGCGGACCACAGCGGGGCGGCACCAGCAGGAACTGGTGCCGCCCCGCGGCGGTTTCGCTCGAGGCGAGCGGTGGTCCGAATGGAGGGCCCTACCTGCGAAGCCCCTCGAAGAGCGGCTTGTAGGTGAAGCCAGCGATGAGGGCGCCCGCGACGGGGGCGAGGATGAACACCCACAGCTGCGCGAGCGGCTCGGAGCCGCCGAACACGGCCGTCGCGATGGAGCGGGCCGGGTTGAGCGACGCGTTGGACACGGGGATCGTCATGAGGTGGAAGAGCGTCAGCGCGAGGCCGATCGAGAGGGGAGCGAAGCCGCTCGGCGCGCGGCGGTCGGTGACGCCGAGGATGACGTAGAGGAAGAGCGCCGTCGCGACGATCTCGGTCACGATGACGGCGACGAGGCCGAACCCGCCTGGCGACGCCTCGCCGTAGCCGTTCGACGCGAAGCCGCCCGCCTGCGCCGCGGCCAGGAAGCCGTCCGGGCCGTTCGAGGCGATGAGGACGACGATGGTCGTGGCGAGGATGCCGCCGAGGATCTGCGCGACGACGTACAGGGGCACGTCCTTCCACGCGAAGCGGCCGGCGGCAGCGGCACCGACGGTGACGGCCGGGTTGAAGTGGCCGCCCGAGATGTGGCCGACCGCGTAGGCGCCTGCGATCACGGTGATGCCGACGGCGAGCGAGACGCCGACCCAGCCGATTCCGGTCTCGGCGACGCCGTTGGCGGCGGCGAAGATCGCGGCGCTGATGACGCCGAAGACGAGCAGGAAGGTGCCGAAGAACTCGGCGGCGAGGCGGCTGGTCGTCGAGGGGTCGCGTTCGATGGCGACGTCGGCGATTGCAACATCGGTGGTCATGGATGCTCCTAGGAGGTGGGCGGGTGGAATGAGGATTCTCACCGCGCGGTGATCTCGGGAACGAGGGTGCTCGTCCCACGACCCAGGGCTCGCCTGGGGGATCGTTCCCCCTGAATCGACTCTGAAGTGTACGACAAAACCCACCGGTCGGTCGCTCGGGGCGGTTCCCGGCCCCGTGTCGCTTCGCTCGGGGTCGACACCGATGCCGACGCCGGGAGCATGTCGAAACTGCATCGGGTCATGCCGAATCTGAAGCGCCAGTGTCGGCGGACGGCCATAGCCTCGAAGAAGGACTCAGTACCGCACGAGGCTCGTCGCCGCACGAGGCTCCAACGCACGACGAAAGGCACGCAATGACGCTGGCACCACATTCGCTCATCGCCGGAAGCAGCGAGCTCGGGGGAGGCGACGAGCTCATCGCCCGTCGCGCCGCAGACGGGGCGGTGCTCGCGCCGGCCTTCCGCAGCAACACCGCGGAGGAGCTCGAGCTGGCCGTGCAGGCCGCGCACGACGCGTTCGACGTCTACCGCGCGACGTCACCGGCCGACCGGGCGGCGTTCCTGGAGCGCATCGCGACGGAGATCGAGGCCGACAAGGACGAGATCATCGCCCGAGCGCACGAGGAGACCGGGCTTCCCGTCGCGCGCCTCACCGGTGAGGTCGGCCGCACCACGGGCCAGCTCCGGTTGTTCGCGAAGGTCGTCGCCGAAGGCGGCTGGCAGGGCGCCCGCATCGACGAGGCACTGCCGGATCGGACCCCGCTGCCCCGCGCCGACATCCGCCAGCGGAAGATCCCCCTCGGCCCCGTCGCCGTCTTCGGAGCGAGCAACTTCCCGCTGGCCTTCTCGACCGCAGGTGGAGACACGGCGTCGGCGCTCGCCTCCGGGAGCCCCGTCATCGTGAAGGCGCACAGCGGCCACCTCGGCACCGCATCGCTCGTCGGCCACGCCATCGCCCGCGCCGTCGAGGCATCCGGGCTGCCCAGCGGCGTGTTCTCGCAACTGTTCGGGTCTGGCCGGGTGATCGGGCAGGGCCTCGTCGCCGACCCGCGCATCAAGGCGGTGGGCTTCACCGGCTCGCGCTCGGGTGGGCTCGCGCTCGTGCGCATCGCCCAGCAGCGGGCCGAGCCCATTCCCGTGTACGCCGAGATGAGCAGCGTCAACCCGGTCTTCGTGCTCCCGGCCGCCCTCGCGGCCGACCCCGAGAAGGTCGCGGCCGACTACGTCGGCTCCCTCACGCTCGGCTCCGGACAGTTCTGCACGAACCCCGGCATCGTGCTCGTGCCGGGCGGCGACGCGGGTGACACGTTCCTGCGCGAAGTCGGCGAGCGCATCGCCCAGGCGAACGGGCAGACGATGCTCACGCACGGCATCGGCGACGCCTACCGGGAAGGCGTCGCGGAACGCGAGGCGTCCGGGGCGACGGTCGTCGCGAGGGGGCAGGGCGACTCGACCCTGAACGCACCGGCTCCCATCGTCTTCAGTGAAGCCGTCGAGGCGTTCGGCGAGGCGCTCGAGGGCGAGATCTTCGGTGCTGCCGGGCTCGTGCTGCGCTACGACGACGCCGACCAGCTCCGCGAGTTCGCCGAGCAGCTCGAAGGCCAGCTCACCGCGACGGTCCTCGCGACCGACGACGACACCGACGCGGCCCGCGCGCTCCTGCCGGTGCTCGAGCGCAAGGTCGGGCGCATCCTGTTCAACGGCTGGCCGACGGGTGTCGAGGTCGGGTACTCGATGGTGCACGGCGGGCCGTACCCGGCGACGTCGGATACGCGCTCCACGTCGGTCGGGGCGCTCGCCATCGAACGGTTCCTGCGCCCCGTCGCCTACCAGGACGTGCCGGACGCGCTGCTGCCCGAGGCGCTGCGCGACGCGAACGAGTGGGGCGTGCCGCGCCTCGTCGAGGGACGCATCCAGCTGCCGAGCGGGTACTGAGCCCCAGCTCCCAACGAAGTGCTGATGCGCTTCGTTGGGCGTGAACCCCGAGGCACGAACCCCGAGGCGCCGGTCGCAGCGCGTCGAACGCGGAAGGAGCTCACCCGGTCGGGTGAGCTCCCTCCGTGCGGCGTCCGAGCGAGGCCTGCTCGGCGCGACCCGCTTGCCGCGCTGCTAGAGCTTGACCGGGGTGACGAGCGTGCCGTTCGCGAGCCACGACCTGAGGTTGTCGACGACCAGCTGCCGCATGTCGTCGCGAGTCTCCCGCGTGCCGCTGCCGAGGTGGGGGAGCAGCACGACGTTCTCGAGACCGATGAGCGCCTCGGGGACGTTCGGCTCGTCCGCGAACACGTCGAGACCCGCGCCCCGGATCGTGCCAGCCTGCAGTGCCGCGACGAGCGCATCCTCGTCGACGACGGAGCCGCGGGAGATGTTCACGAGGACGCCGTCCGGCCCCAGCGCCTCGAGGACCTCGGCCGAGATGAGCTTCTGCGAGTCAGCGCCCCCAGCGGTTGCCACGACCAGCGCGTCACTGCTCCGTGCGAGCTCCACAAGCGAGTCGACGTACCGGAAGGGGGAGCCGGGGACTTCACGCCGATTGTGGTAGCTGATGGGGCAGTCGAAGCCCGAGAGGCGCTTGGCGATCGCGCTTCCGATGCGCCCGAGCCCGACGATGCCGACGCGGGTGCCGGTGAATCTCGTCGTGAGCGGGAAGTTGCCGGACCTCGCCCACGAGCCGGCCCGCACGTAGCGGTCGGAGGCGCTGATGCCGCGGTAGACGTCGAGGAGCAGGGACAGGGCGGTGTCGGCGACGCAGTCGTTGAGCACGTCAGGGGTGTTGCTGAGGGCGATGCCCCGATCACGAGCTGCGCTCGTGTCGGTGGTGTCGTATCCGACGCCGAAGTTCACGATCGCCTCGAGCGAGGGGAGCCGCTCCATGAGTGCGCGTGAGACCCCGAACCGGCCGCCCGTCACGACGACGCGCACGTCGGCGAGTTCCGCCTCCTGCTCGGCGGTGAGCTCGCTCGCGACGGCGGAGATGATCGGCGCATCGAACTCGGCGATGAGCTCCCGCTCGAGCTGCGGCATAAGGGGACCGACGCGCAGCACGGTGGGGGTCGCGGTGGTCGCCGCTGGGGTGGCGGTGGCCGCGGCAGTGCTGGCGGGGGCGGCGTCTGGCGTCGTTGCGAGAGGGGATTCCATGTCTGGATCGTAGGTCGCAGGACCGATGCTGGTCCAAGATGCACTTTGCATTGATTGATCCACTCGGCGCATGGATGCGAGTCTTGCCAGTAATCACTAGGGCACGCGGGTCGCTAGGGTTGACTCCGGCCCCGCGCCTCCCGCCGTCCCCCGCGGCTCCCTCGCCCAGTCGTGTTGACGCAGTCGAATCGACGCGCCCAAGCTGAAGGCGTCTCAACGAGGAGAACCACTGACTCAGGGCTCGGCCCTCGAGTTCACAACACCGGAGGAACAACGATGTCTTCTTCACACGAACCATCCCCGACACTCGGGCGCACCGCATCCAACAAGCCGTCCCCAGCGCGCCGCCCCCTCGCATCC
Source organism: Pseudoclavibacter sp. RFBB5 (assembly GCF_002931555.1). Taxonomy (GTDB): domain Bacteria; phylum Actinomycetota; class Actinomycetes; order Actinomycetales; family Microbacteriaceae; genus Pseudoclavibacter. Next base: position 124,533 of record NZ_PSTZ01000007.1, read on the forward strand.
GTCAGCAAGGCGGTGGCCGTCGGTGCCGCCGCGCTGCTCCTCAGCAGCTGCGCCGTCGCGAACTCCGACGGCGCGGCCGGAGGCGGTGGCGGAGGTGCGGCCAGCGCCCTCCGTGTTGTCCTGCAGCAGGAGCCGCCGACACTCGAGCCCTGCGAGGCGAACCTCACGTCGACCGGTGTCGTCGTGCGCTCCAACATCACCGAGCCGCTCATCGAGCGCAACCCCACGACGGGTGACCTCGACCCGCTGCTCGCCACCGAGTGGGAGCAGACGAGCGACAACGAGTGGACCTTCACCCTCCGCGACGACGTGACCTTCCAGGACGGCACCCCCTTCGACGCGGAAGCGGCCGCCTTCTCGATCGACCGGGCCGTGAACAGCGACCTCGGCTGCAACGTCGAGGGCTACGTGTTCGGCGAGTCCGACCTCGAGGTCAACGCGGTCGACGCGACCACCCTCACGGTCACGACGCCCGAACCAGACCCCATCCTCCCCTTGAAGCTCTCGTTCATCGAGATCGTCCCCACGTCGACGAGCACCACCGACAAGGTGCGCGAGCCCGTCGGCACCGGCCCCTACCAGATCGACCAGTGGGAGGTCGGCACGAAGCTCACCCTCGGCGCCTACGACGGCTACTGGGGCGAGGCTCCCGCCTACCCATCAGTCGAGTACCAGTGGCGCGGTGAGGGCACCGTCCGCGCGGCGATGATCACCGGCGGCGAAGCCGACATCGCCATGGGCCTCAGCCCGGACGACGGCATCGGCGAGAACGGCGTCAGCTACCCGAACAACGAGACGATCGCGCTCCGCTTCTCCGGCGACATCGCCCCGCTCGACGACATCCGGGTGCGCCAGGCGATCAACTTCGCCATCGACAAGGACGGCATCATCGCCTCCCTCTACCCGAACGGCGACGTCGTCGCGTCCCAGCTGATCCCCGAGGGTGTCGTCGGCCACAACGACTCGCTCGAGCCGTGGGAGTTCGACCTCGACCAGGCGAAGGCGCTCGTCGCCGAGGCCAAGGCCGACGGGGTCCCCGTCGACACCAAGATCACCCTCGTGACCCGCACGGCGCAGTTCCCCAAGGTCAACGAGCTGTCGCAGGTGCTGCAGGAGCAGCTCAGCCAGGCCGGCCTCAACGTGGAACTCCGCATGGTCGACACGACGCAGCACCTCCAGTACCAGCTGCGCCCGTTCGTCACCAACGAGGGCCCCATCGCGCTGCTCGTGCAGCACGGCAACCAGGCCGGTGACGCCCAGTTCACGGTCGACCAGTACATGAGCTCCACGGGCGCGCAGTCGACGTTCGGCACCCCCGAGTTCGACCAGAAGCTCGACGCCGCGGCCAAGACCTCCGGCGACGAGCGGCAGACCGCCTACGAGCAGATCTTCGCCGACCAGAACGAGGAGATCGTGCAGTTCGCGCACATCGCGCACCAGACTGGCCTCCTGGGCATCGCGTCTGGCATCACCTACGAGCCGAACTCGGCGAGCGGCGACGAGCTGCGCATCGCCGAGGTGAAGCCAGCGGCCTGACGGCCGCCCGCCACCCTGGAGAAAGCAGCCGCTCATGTGGACTTATCTCAGAACCAGAATCGTCTCCAGTCTGCTGCCACTCGTGGCCGTCGTCCTCGGCGTGTTCGTGCTGGCCCGCCTCACCGGAAACCCGGCGAGCCTGTACCTGCCGCTCAACGCGACGGAGCAGATGAAAGAGGACTTCGCGGTCCGCAACGGGCTCGACCAGCCGCTGTGGATGCAGATCGTCAACTACTTCTCCGGGGTGGCGCGCTTCGACTTCGGCGAGTCGCTCCGCACGGGAGAGCCCGCGGCGGCCATGGTGCTGCGGGCCTTCCCGGCCACGCTGCAGCTCGCCGGCGTCACGATGCTCCTCACGGTGGTCCTCGCGATCATCATCGGCAGCTGGGCGGCCCTCAAGCCGAACGGCGTCGCCGACCGCATCGCGAGCTTCTTCTCGATGGCCGCCGCCAGCGTGCCGGACTTCTGGCTCGCCATCATGGGCATCTGGATCTTCGCGATCACGCTCGGCTGGCTGCCCACCTCGGGCGTCGACAGCGGCGGCCTCTCCTGGATCCTGCCGATCGCGACGCTGATGCTGAGGCCCGTCGGGGTGCTCACGCAGATCGTCCGAGGCTCCATGGTGAGCGTGCTCGGGCAGCCCTTCATCAAGGTGGCCCGCAGCAAGGGCGCAGGTCAGCTCCGCGTCGTGTTCAAGCACGCGCTGCGCAACGCCGCGGCTCCCGCGCTGACGGTCGCCGGTGACCTCACGGTTGGCCTCATCAACGGTGCGGTCGTCGTCGAGACCATCTTCGGCTGGCCCGGCATCGGCAAGCTCATGATCGACTCCATCCTGCAGCGCGACTTCGCCGTGCTCCAGGCCGCGGTGCTCATCACGGCGCTGTCCATCTTCATCCTCAACATCCTCATCGACCTCGGCTACGCGCTCCTCGACCCGCGGGTGCGACCGGTGGCGAAGCAGTCGCGCATCCGTCCCACGGACAAGGATGCGAAGCGCGACGCCGCCGGAGCGGCCGCACGGAAGTCGGCCGCGAAGGGCACCGAGAGCAGCGACGCAGAGAAGGGCAAGGCGCATGTCTGACCCGCAGAACCCACAGGTCCCCGGCGGCCCCAGCACGGGCGCCGCCCCGCAGCAGCCGCCCGCGACGACGAACGTGCTCCTGCAGAAGGAGAAGCGCGAGCGGAACGGCGCCGAGCGACCCACGCTCTTCACGCTGCTCCTCAAGGACAAGGTCGCGACGGTCGCGGCCGCCGTGCTCGCCTTCATCGCCCTCGTGGCCGTCTTCGGGCCGCTGCTCGTGGGGGAGCTCGCCTCCAAGCAGGACCTCACGGCCATCAACCTGGCCCCGTTCAGCCTCGACAACGGCTGGGCGTTCATCCTCGGCAGCGACTCGCTCGGGCGCAGCATGCTCGCGCGCCTCGTGATCGCGACGGGAACAACGCTCGGCGTCGCGGTCCCCGCCGTCCTCGTGGCCCTCATCGTGGGATCCATCTGGGGCGTCTGGGCCGGCTATTTCCGCGGTTGGCGGGAGTCGGTGTCGATGCGCATCGCCGACATCATCATGAGCTTCCCGTCGCTGCTGCTCGCGGTCGTCATCCTGTACGTCTTCAACCCGAGCCTCGCGAACATCGTCGCCGTGCTGGCGCTGACCCGCATCCCGATCTACCTGCGTACGGCGCGGGCCGAGGCCGCCGAGCTGCGGTCGCGGATGTTCGTGGACGCGGCCACCAACTTCGGCACGAAGCCACGCAGCATCATCTTCCGCCACATCGTGCCGAACGTCGTGCCCACCCTGGTCACGCTCGCGACGCTCGAGTTCTGCTACGTCATGCTCGCCGAGTCCTCGCTGAGCTTCCTCGGCATCGGCGTGCAGTCGCCCGACGTCAGCTGGGGGCTCATGGTCGCCCAGGGACGCCAGTACCTGCAGCAGGCGTGGTGGCTCTCGGTGCTCCCTGGCCTCGCGATCGTCATCACGGCCGTCGCCGCGAACGTGCTCGCCTCCTGGCTGCGCATCGCGACCGACCCGAACCAGAAGTGGCGGCTCATGCAGAAGTCCGCCAAGGTGAAGCTCCGCCCGTCGCTCCCGACGCGCGAGCCCGCCGGCGAGGTGTGACCCTCATCCTCCCGCAGCAACGCCTTCCGGTGCCACGCGCCGGGCACGCCCGATCGGCCGGAGTCGCAGCATGACTCCGGCCGATTGGGCTGCCCTCGTGGTCATCTTCTTCGCGGCCTCCTGCCTGCAGGCCGGCATCGGCTTCGGGATGGGGATGCTCGCGGCACCCTTCATCGCCCTCATCGACCCGGCGCTGCTGCCCGCGACGGTGATCATCATGTCGATCCTCCTCACCTCGATCGTGACGGTCGCGGAGAAGGACTCGCTGGATCTCAGGGGCGCCGGGTGGGCATTGGTCGGGCGGGTGCCCGGCAGCGTCGCCGGGGCCCTGCTCGTGACCGTCATGGCGCCGGCCGCGCTCTCCTGGGTCGTCGTCGCGACCGTCGTCACTGGGGTGGTCTTCTCGCTGCGCGGCTGGGCACCGAAGGTGACGCGCTGGTCGCAGATCGTGGCCGGGGCCGCCTCCGGTGTCATGGGCACGACGACGTCGATCGGCGGGGCGCCCATGGCGATCATCTGGCAGGGCTCCGACTCGGCGCGGCTGCGAGGCACGCTCTCGGCGTTCCTGCTGGTCGGGTCGATCATCTCGTTCGGACTGCTGCTCGCGTTCGGTGCCGTCGCACCGCAGACGTGGACGGTCGTGCTGTGGATGGTCCCCGTCGTCCTGCTGGGCTTCGTCGCGAGCCGTTTCATCACCCCGCACCTCGACAAGACGCGCACGAAGCGGCTCGCACTCGGCGCATCCCTCCTCGGCTGCGCACTGCTCGTCGCGACGCAGCTCGTGCAGCTGCTCGGGTGACAGCGCCGTCCTGCCTGAGTCGCGGCGCAGCCACACGAGAAATGCAGGTTGGTTGACGAACCAACCTGCAGTTGCTGGGCTGACGACCCGCGCTGTACCTCCAGCGGAGGGGCGAACATGCGAGCGATGCAGGTTCGTTGGGGGACGAACCTGCATCTGTCGTATGTCTGTGCGCCGAGCGGGACAACGGGGCGGGGCGGGTGGCGAGCGGGGCGCCGGCTACCGGATGACGCGCTCCAGGGGCAGCCCGACCGCGTGCAGGTCGATGTTGCGCGCGATGTCGGCGGCGCGCTGCTCGAAGACCTGGCGTGCGTGGCCGGAGTGGTGGGGCGTGAGCACGGTGTTGTCGAGGGTCGAGAAGCGGTCGACGGATGCGGGAACGCGGCCCTCAGAGTCGGGTGCTCCCCACCACACGTCGATGCCGGCGCCGCCGATGCGGCCCTCGGAGAGCGCGTCGAAGACCGCGTCCTCGTCGACGACTCCGCCGCGGGCCACGTTGATGAGCAGCAGGTCGGGCTTCGCAGCCGCGAGCTCGGCCGCGCCGATCATGCCGCGTGTGCGATCGGAGAGGGGGATGGAGACGACGAGCACGTCGGCGCCCCCTACGAACTCGGGCATCCGGTCGGGGCCGTAGACCTCGGCGACGTCGAGCCCGTCTGGACTGGGCGCATCCGGTCGCTGTCGGAGCGCGGTGAGGCGCATGCCGAGGGCCTGCGCCAGGCGCCCGACCTCCGTACCGATCTCGCCGAGGCCCAGGAGGCCCATCGTCGTGCCGCGCAGCATGGGGTGGAACGGGATGCTCGCGTCGTTGCCGATCGTGCGCCACCGGCCCGCGCGCATCTGCGCATCCGCCTCCAGCGCGCGCCGGCGCAGCATGAGCGCGGTCATGACGACGTGCTCGGCGATCGCCGCCCCGTGGTGGCCGGTGTTGCAGATCGTCACGCCAGGCGGGAGCGCATCGACGCTCACGCGGTCGGCGCCGGCACCCGTGACGTGCAGGAGCGCGTCCGGGCGAAGCGAAGCCGCCTGCTCCGGCGTGAGCACGGAGGCGATGACGACGTCGGCCCCGCGGAGCGCGTCGTCCAGCTCCGCGGGGCCGAGCTCGGCGGTGAAGCTCCACTCGTGCGCGCGCTCCGTCTGCGCGAGGAGCTCCGCGAAGCGGGTGATGATCGGGTCGGTGACGAGGATGCGCATGCGGAGTCTCTGACTCTCTCCGGGGGTGGGTCGGCGGCTGGGCGGGGAAGTCGAGCTCTGCCGTTACCAGCGGGGGCTGGCGACGGTGTAGCCGGGCTGGAAGCGCTGCATGTAGCCCGTGTCGTCTCGTTGCGTGATGCCGCTGTCGAGGAACTGCTCGTGCAGCTTCGCGAGGCCGTCCTCGTCGAGCTCGACGCCGAGGCCGGGCCCGGTCGGCACGAGCACCGAGCCGTCGACGAAGGAGAGGTCGTGGGTGACGACGTCCTCGTCCGGCTGCTTCCAGGGCCAGTGCGTGTCGCACGCGTAGCTGAGCGACGGCGTCGCGGAGGCGAGGTGCACCATCGCCGCGAGGCTGATGCCGAGGTGCGAGTTGGAGTGCATCGACAGGCCCCAGTCGAGCGACTCGGCGAGGCCGCCGAGGGTGCGCGACCGGGTGAGGCCTCCCCAGAAGTGGTGGTCGGATAGCACGATGTCGATGGAGCCCTGCTCGACGGCGGGCTTCACGTCGGCGAAGCTCACGACGCACATGTTCGTGGCGAGGGGGAGGGTCGTGCCTCGGCGCACCTCGGCCATGCCGGCGAGGCCCGGGGTGGGGTCCTCGAGATACTCGAGCGACGATTCGAGGGCCTTCGCGACGCGCAGCGACGTCTCGACGCTCCACGCGGCGTTGGGGTCGAGGCGCAGCCCGAGGTCGGGGAAGGCGTCTGCGAGGGCGAGGATCGCGGCGATCTCCTGGTCGGGTTCGAAGACGCCGCCCTTGAGCTTGAGCGCGGAGAAACCGTAGCCGTCGACGAGCTGGCGTGCCTGCTCGACGATGCCTTCTGGGCTCAGCGCCTCGCCGAACTCGTCGGCGCCGGCGCCGGGGTGGCCGGCCCACTTGTAGAACAGGTAGCCGCTGAACGCGACCTCCGGGCGGATCGCGCCGCCGAGGAGCGAGCTCACGGGCACGCCGAGGATCTTGCCCTGCAGGTCGAGGGCGGCGACGTCGAAGGGGGAGAGGACGCGGTCGGCCGTGCTCGAGCCGGTCACCATGCCGCTCATGCCGTGGCCACCCTGCGAGGTGTCGGCCGCGAGCGCCTGCGCGACCGCGAAGCGCAGGCGGTTGGTGTCGAAGACGTTGATGCCGACGACGGCGTCCGCCGCGAGGGCCAGGCGGTGCAGGTGGGGTGCATCGCCGTAGGTCTCGCCGAGTCCGGTGAGGCCCGAGCGGGTCGTGACCTGCACGATCGCGCGGAGCGCGTACGGTTCGTGCACGCCGACGGTGTTCAGGAGGGGCGGGTCCTTGAAGGCGACCGGCGTGATCGTGACGGCGGCGATCTCGTTCTGCGGGTTCCGGTCGAAGGCCGCCGCCGCGGCGGCAGTCGAAGTGGACGCGAACTCGGATGCGGTCGTGGATGCGGTGGACGTGCTCTGCGCGGTCATGTCGTCTCCCTGTGTTCGTCGTTGAACGAGGTGTGTTCGTCGTTGCGGGCGGGCGCGCCCGGTTGCGCTTCGTCAGCGCAACCGGGTGCGCTCAGGCTCAGGCGACGGGGGTCGCGACGCGGTCCTGCTCGGCCGGGGTGGCCGCGCGCTTCGCGAGGAGGGCCCTGGTGTCGTCGATGAGCTTCTTGAGCTCTTCGACGTGCTCGGGCTTGGCGTCGATGAGGGGCGCGCGCACGTGGCCGGCGTTGATGCCGGCGAGCTTCGTGGCTTCCTTGACGAGCGACACGGCGTACCCGGGGACCGAGTTCCTGAGGCGCACGAGGGGGTGGTAGAAGCTGCGGTTGAGCTCGGCGAGGCGCTCCTTGTCGCCGGATTCGACGGCGTCGAAGAACGCGAGGGCGATGTCGGGGGCGAACGCGAACGACGCCGAAGAGTAGAGGGGAACGCCGATGGCCTTGTACGCCTCCTGGGCGATCTCTGCCGTGGGGAGGCCGTTGAAGAAGAGGAAGTCCTCGCCGCGCGACTGGGTCTCGTCGGTGACGGAGCGCACGATGCGGGACATGAGGTCGATGTCGCCCACGCCGTCCTTGAGGCCGATGACGTTCGGGATGCGGGAGACGGCGACGGCGGTGTGCTCGTCGAACCGGGCCGTGCTGCGGTGGTAGACGATCACGGGCAGCGTCGTGGCACCCGCGACCTGCTCGACGTAGGCGACGAGGCCTTCGCTGGGGCCGGTGACGAGGTATGGCGGGAGGAGGAGGATGCCGTCGGCTCCGACTGCCTCGGCGCTGCGCACCTGCGCCTTGGCGTCGGCGAGCGTCCCGCCGGCCCCGGCGAACACCGGCGTGGCCTTCTTGGTGGTCGTGACGGCCGTGTCCACGACGGTCGTGTACTCGTCGAGGCTCAGCGCGTGGAATTCGCCGGTGCCGCAGGCGATGAAGATTCCGCCCGGCTCGTGGGCGAGCCCCTGTTCGAGGTGCTGCGCGAGGGCTGCGACATCGACGGCATCGTCGGCCGTGAAGGGGGTGACCGGGAAGAAGAGGATTCTGTCGAGCACGTCGATCTCCTTAGTTGCGTGTCTCCGCGGTGCGTCGTTGCACGGTGCGGCTGTTCCGAGTTGGTTGCCCGGCTATCTGCGACGCTATGGTCTTATGGATGCGCAAACAAACTAAAGTGTGGATGAATCAATGTTGGGAGTGAATTGATGTTTACCCTCGTTCAGCTCGAGTGCTTCGTCGCGGTCGCCGAGGAGCTGCACTTCGGCGCGGCCGCCGAGCGCCTCCGCATGACGCAGCCGCCCATCAGCCGCCAGATCCAGCAGCTGGAGCGCGAGCTCGACACGCAGCTGTTCGTCCGCACGAGCCGCCGTGTCGCGCTCACCGAGGCCGGGCGCACCCTCCTGCCGAGCGCACGCAAGCTCATCGACCTCTCGGCGAAGGCCGCGGCCGATGTCCGCGCCGTCGGAGAGGGGGCGACCGGCACGCTGACCGTCGGGTACACGGCGGTCGCGGCCCACAGCGTGCTGCCCAAGCTGCTGCGGGCGGCGGCGGAGGAGCTGCCCGGGCTGCAGCTCATCCTGCAGGAGTCGGTGACCGTCGACCAGATGGACGAGCTGGAGCGCGGCACGGTCGACATCGGCCTCCTTCGTCCCATGCGGGACCGCCCAGGCGTCCAGTCGACGACGGTGCTCACCGAGCGCCTGGTGCTCGCCCTCCCGCGGGGGTCGCGGCTCGCGGAGTTCACCGGGCCCATCTTCTTGAGCGACCTCAACGATGAGGCGCTCCTCATGTACTCGCCGGGCGGGGCTCGCTACTTCCACGACCTGCTCCTCAGCATGTTCGTCGCCTCGTCCAGCCACCCGCGCATCGTGCAGTACGCGGGTCAGGTGCCTGCACTGCTTGCGCTCGTGAACGCTGGCATCGGCGTCGCGCTCATCCCCGAGTCCGCGACGCAGCTCGCGCCCGACGGCGTCATCTGCCGGCCGGTTGCCGACGGGGACCGGTCGGAGCCGTACAACCGCGTGCACCTCGACATCGCGTGGCGGGAGGACTCCGACAACCCGCTCGTGGCGGCGGTCGTCGAGCTCATGCAGCGCAACGCGTGAGCGCGGCCTCGGACGGCATTGATGCTCAACGCGCATCCGGTCATGCCGAATACGCTCTCGATCGAATGGATGCGGCTCCTTAGAGTGTCAATACGGCACCGTGGCCCAAGCCACGCGTGACCACTCAGCGCGGCGATGGAGGCGGAGCTATGAACCAGGTGACGGTCGAGACGTGGGAAGTGATCCCGGTCGCGGGCCACGACAGCATGCTGCTGAACCTCAGCGGAGCCCACGCGCCCCTCTTCACTCGCAACCTCGTGAAGCTCACCGACAGCGAAGGGCGCGTCGGCATCGGCGAGGTCCCCGGCGGGGAGAGCATCCGATCGACGCTGATCGCCTCGGCTGAACTCATCGTCGGCAAGCCCGTCGCCGACTACCGCGCGATCCTGCGCAGCATCCACCAGGAATTTGCGTGGCAGGACAGCGCCGGCCGCGGAGCGCAGACCTTCGACCTCCGCACGACCGTGCACGTCGTCACCGCCTGGGAGTGCGCGCTCCTCGACCTCCTCGGGCAGCAGCTCGGCCTGCCGATCTCGTCGCTCCTCGGCGACGGCAGGCAGCGCGAGGCCGTCGACGTGCTCGGCTACCTCTTCTTCGTCGGCGACCCCGACGCGACCGGACTCGACTACCTGCGCGGCGACGACACGAGCGACGCGTGGGGCACGGTGCGCCGCGAGCGCGCCCTCGACAGCGAGGGAGTCGTGCGGCTCGCGAAGGCCGCGCAGGAGCGCTACGGCTTCCGCGACTTCAAGCTCAAGGGCGGCGTGCTCGAACCGGCCGTCGAAGCCGCCGTCGTCACCGACCTCGCCGCCGAGTTCACGGATGCGCGCATCACGCTCGACCCGAACGGCTCCTGGCCGCTCGCCGAGGCGCTGCGCCTCGGCCCCGACCTGAAGCGCGTGCTCGCGTACGCCGAGGACCCGGTCGGCGCGGAGAGCGGCTACTCGGGACGCGAGGTGATGGCGGAGTTCCGCCGCGCCACGGGGCTGCGGACCGCCACGAACATGATCGCGACCGACTGGCGCGAGCTGGGGCACGCGATCCGCTCGCAGGCCGTCGACATCCCGCTCGCCGACCCGCACTTCTGGACCATGAGCGGTTCCGTGCGCGTCGCCCAGCTGTGCGACGAGCTCGGCCTCACCTGGGGCTCGCACTCGAACAACCACTTCGACGTGAGTCTCGCGATGTTCACGCACGTCGCAGCGGCGGCCCCTGGAACGCCGACGGCGATCGACACGCACTGGATCTGGCAGGACGGCGAGGAGCTGACGACGGCCGCCCCCAAGATCGAGGACGGCGTCATCCAGGTGCCGACGGCACCCGGCCTCGGCGTCACGCTCGATGACGGCGCGGTGAACCGCGCTCACGAGCTTTACCTGAGCCTCGAGAACTCGGCGCGCGACGACGCGTTCGCGATGAAGACCTTCATGCCCGAGTGGGCATTCCACCCGAAGCGGCCTGCCCTCATCCGCGCCTAGCGGACGCGGCGCAGGCACCCCAGAGCAACCAATCCAACACGACGAGGTGTGAGAATGGACCAGCGAATGACGCAGCAGCAGCTCCAGGCCGACGAACTGGCCGCGACGGCCGGCCAGGCTGGAAGCCGGGACGAGGTGGCCCCGAATGGCGAGGCCCTCAACGGCCAGGCTCAACCCGATCAGGTTCGATCCGATCAAGAAGTGGAGAAGGCCATGCTCCTCTCGGTGCGCGATCTCTGCATCTCCTACGGCATCGGCGGACGCGCCGTCGATGCCGTGAGGAACGTCTCGTTCGAGCTGTACGCCGGCGAGGTGCTCGCGGTCGTCGGCGAGTCCGGCTCCGGCAAGAGCACGGTGGCCCACGCGCTCATCAACCTCCTCGCACCGAATGCGACGGTCACCTCGGGAGAGATCAAGTTCGACGGGGAGCCCATCCAGGGGTTCAGCGACGCGCAGTGGCGCGGCATCCGCGGTCGGCGCATCGGCCTCGTCCCGCAGGACCCGGCCCTCTCCCTCAACCCGACGACGAAGGTCGGCGCCCAGGTCGCCGAGCCGCTCCTCATCCACGGACTCGCGAGCCGCAAGGACGCGCACGCCGAGGCAGTGCGACTCCTCGACATGGCAGGCCTCACCGAGCCGGCGGCCCGTGCTCAGCAGTACCCGCACGAGTTCTCGGGTGGCATGAAGCAGCGCGCGCTCATCGCGACGGCGCTGGCAGGTCAGCCGGAGATGGTGATCGCCGACGAGCCGACCAGTGCCCTTGACGTGACGGTGCAGAAGCAGATCCTCGACCACATCGACGGGCTCGTGAAGGAGCTCGGGACGGCCGTGCTCATGATCACGCACGACCTCGGAGTCGCGGCCGACCGCGCCGACCGCATCATCGTGATGCGCAAGGGCGAGATCGTCGAGACGGGCACAGCCGACGACGTCATGCTCCGCCCCCAGCACGACTACACGAAGAAGCTCCTGCGTGCCGCGCCGAGCCTGCACAGCCACGAGGCGCGCACCGTGCTCGTGACCGACAAGGCGACGGGCAAGGCGTCGAGTCGAGCGGCGGATGCGGGTGCTGGGGCTCCCGACATCACCGCGCCGCTGCTGCGGGTCGAGAACCTCACCAAGGAGTTCGCGCTTCCCGGCGGGCGCGGCGGCAAGCGCACGCTGACCGCGGTCGACGACATGAGCTTCGACCTGCACCGCGGCGAGACGCTCGCGGTCGTGGGGGAGTCCGGCTCCGGCAAGAGCACGACGGCGCGCCTCGTGCTGCGCCTCGAGAAGCCGACCTCCGGCCGCATCGTCTTCGACGACCAGGACATCACCGACCTCGAGGGTGAACGGTTGCGAGCCCTTCGCCGCAGGTTCCAGATGGTGTACCAGAGCCCGTACGCGTCACTGAATCCCCGCTTCTCCATCGAGCAGCTCATCGCAGAGCCCCTCGTGTCGTTCAAGCTCGGTGACTCGAAGTCGCGGGCCAAGCGGGTGCGGGAGCTGCTCGACCAGGTCCAGCTGCCGCAGCTGTTCCTGAACCGCGGCCCGGACGAGCTGTCCGGCGGGCAGCGCCAGCGCGTGGCGATCGCGAGGGCCCTTGCCCTCGAGCCCGAGTTCATCGTGCTCGACGAAGCAGTCTCGGCGCTCGACGTGTCGGTGCAGGCGCAGATCCTGGACCTGCTCACTGAGCTGCAGCAGGAGAACGACCTCACCTACCTGTTCATCACGCACGACCTCGCCGTCGTCGCGCAGATCTCCGACCGGGTCGCCGTCATGAAGAACGGCGTGCTCGTCGAGCTGGGCAAGACCGGCGACATCCTCATGAAGCCGCAGGAGCCCTACACGCGCAAGCTCATCGACGCCATCCCCGGTCACGGAAGCTCGCACGCCGCGTAGGCTCGGCGCCTATGGGCGAGGTGAGCGGGGCAGGAGGAGGTGCCGCCGGGGGTGCTGGCAGCACGACTGGCGGGACGAGCAGTGGGGTCGATGGTCTGGCGGTCGGCGACGAGTACTCCGACGACGAGCGCTGGCTCGTCGTCAAGGGCCGGCGCTGGCGGCGCACCGATCCGAGTCTCCCCACCGACGTCGTCGAACGGCTGAAGTCGCATCTCGGCCGCGGGCGATCGGGCGTGGGTGCTGCGAAGCGGCGGGGTGACGACTCCGCGGTGGCGGCGTCGCGCAAGCGCGTCGGGCTCGCGAAGCACGGGCTGGGCGAGCGCGGTCCGCGCTGGTGGGAGGAACCGGAGGCGGCTCGACTCGAGCGGGCCCGGGAGGCGCTCGCTGAGCTCGACGAGCTCGACCGGACGACCCCGGAGAGCGTCTGACGCTGCCAATCGCGGCGGGTCGCTCGGGCACATGATCGACCACCAGTGTTTACACCCAGGAAACTGTGTTCACTCGATACTTGGTTCATGAGCACAGAATTCATGAGCACCGATGCCGTGGCCACCGCCGTTCCACCGTTCCGCGTGACCCCGGACTTCTGGTCACAGCTGCCGAGGATGCCGCTCGAGCAGTACCCCGGCACTGAGGGCTACATCGCCGACGTCTACTCGAACCCGGACGGCTCCGCCATGTCGGCCGGCTACTTCGCGCTGACGCACACCGACGCCCCGCTCGACTACTTCTACGACTACGACGAGATGAAGGTCGTCATCTCCGGCACGTTCCGGCTCGAGAACGTCGACACCGGACAGGTGTCGTATGCCGGCCCGAAGGACGCGATCTTCTTCCCGAAGGGGTCGCGAATCCTCTTCAGCACCGAGGATTCGGCGCTCGCGTTCTACGTCGGCCACCGCTCCGTCGCTCCCTGACGATCATGGCGATGTCCACCATGCAACCGGCCGAGGTCGGGCCGGGCGTGAGCGCAACCGCCACCAGTTCAGCTCGATGGCGGCGGCTGCTCGAAGCGGGGAACCAGCAGGCGACCGACTCCGGATGCGACGCGGTCTGCCCAGCGCGCACCATGACGTTCGTGGTCGGCGCGGCGCCAGATGGCTGGGTGCCCGAACGCGGTGCTCCCAACGAGTCAGGGCCAGGCGACACGGCTTCCAGCGACTCCCGGCCCGCCGAGACGGCGCGGTCGACGTCTGGTGACACGGTGCCGGTCGAGCTCGAGGACGCGACCTCGGCCGCGTCGCGAGCCCGGATCCTCGAGGCGCTCCGGGCCGCGCGCACGGGGTGGCGGTTCCGAGTCGTCGGCGACGAGCTCGCGCTCGGCGCGCTGCGAGCCATCTTGCACGACGCCGGCGTGCTCGACGAGGAGATCGAGTTCGCGCTCACGGCCCCGGAGCCAGGCGTCGCCGAGGTCCTCGTGCACTGCGGGCACTGCCAGGCGAAGACGAGTGCGCCGACAGGCGGAAGCGTGCCGTGCTCGGGATGCGGCCTGCACCTCACCGTCTACCCCCACTTCTCGCGCCGCCAGGGTGCCTACCTCGGGTACTTCGCTGAGGCCGAGGTTGCCGAGTCCGACGGGGCGCGCGCTGCCGGCATCCCGACCCGGTTCGTCGCCGTTGCGCCCAGCCAGAGCGAACCGGTGCTCGCGTGACCGGCGCTCCCGCAGCCGACGCTGCGACGACTCGCCGTCCTGCTGCCGGCGCCGCGCTTCACCTCGTCGTCTCCGGCATCGCGGAGCTGAGCAGGGGCGTCCGCTCGTTCACGCTTCGCGACCCGCGGGGCCGTTCCCTTCCATCGTTCGCGCCGGGCAGCAGCATCGCGGTGCAGCTCGGCGACGGCGGCCGAAACTCCTACTCGCTGACCGGCAGCGGGCGGCGCCCAGACCACTACGCGATCTCGGTGCGCCTCGACGACGCGGGCCGGGGCGGCTCGAAATGGATGCACGGCCTCAGCGTCGGCGACGAGGTGACGGTGAGCGCCCCATCCAGCGCGTTCCCGCCTGTGCTCGCGGCACGCCACCACCTGCTGATCGCGGGCGGCATCGGGGTCACCCCGATCCTCTCGCACGCCAGGGCCGCGGCCGAGTGGGGGCGTTCCTTCGACGTGGTGTACGCGTACGGGGATGGCGGGGGAGCGCACCGGGATGAACTCGAGCGCCTGAGCGGGGGCCGCCTGACCGTCTGCGCGAGCCGCGCCGCCTTGCACACGCACCTCGCGGCGGCCCTGCTCGAGCAGCCGCTCGGCGCGCACCTCTACGTCTGCGGTCCGGTCGCCATGATCGACGCGGTGCAGGCAGCCGCTCGCGCGGCCGGCTGGCCCGAGGCGCGCCTCCACGCAGAGGCGTTCACCCCGCCCGCCCTCGACCCGGGCGAGCCATTCGAGGCGCGGCTCCTGGGCCTCGGCCGGACGATCCGAGTCGAGTCCGGCGTCACCCTGCTCGATGCGCTGCTCAGCGCGAACGTGCCGGTGCCGAACCTGTGCCGGCAAGGCGTGTGCGGCGAGTGCCGCGTCGCCGTCCGCGCGCCGTCCGGTTCGCAGGGCGCTGACGCGCGCGACCCCGAGGGGATCGACCACCGCGACAGCTTCCTCACCGATGAGGAGAAGGACCGCGGCGACTGCCTCATGCCGTGCGTCTCCCGCCCGAGAGGCGAGATCCTGGAGATCGAACTGTGACCGCATCCGCCACCGGCAAGGCCGACCATTCCGTCGCCGTCGCCGGCTTCCCGTTCCCCTTCCCGAAAGAGACCTACCGCTACAGCACCAACGTGGAGCCGGCGTCTGTGCTGCGGCCGACGGCGGCCGGCTCCTGGGGCGAGCATCCGGTTGACATCGACCACTGCTATGGCGATGAGCTCGCCGAGCGGGCACGCATCCTGAGCGCCGACCCGTCACGTCTGCAGTGCCTGCCGCACATGGTGCCAGCCGCGTGGGATGCGATGTTCGTGCTCATGGAGCAGCTCGCCGATGCCTACCCGCAGCACATGAGCCTCACCAGGGAGGGCGGCGGCTGGCACTGGCACAACGCTCTCCTCGGCATCGACCGGTGCTTCGCGGTCGGCGAGACCTCGTCGATGCCCGAGGGACCCCTCGGGTTCATCGGTCAGCAGCTGCAGGAGGATGTTGTGCTGCTCGACCAGCGTGACGGGGAGCTGTGGGCCGACGCCGGCCTCGTGACGTTCGCCGCGGACTGGTCGTTCGGGTTCGATGTCGGGATGTCGTTCCTCGAGATCCACGGACCGGTGCCGCGTGTCCACGACGAAGGGGTCATCCCACGGGCGCAGGCCTTCATCATGCGGCTCGAGCCCGGGCAGAGCTACCGGCGCACGAACTGGACGCTGACCGTCGACGGCAAGCTCGACACGTCGACGGAGACGTACCCGCAGTGGGGTCCGGACCGGACCTCGCTCGTGGACGGCCCGCTCGTCGCGGTCGGCGACAGGCTGCACCTGCGGACCGAGGTGCAGCACCTCATCCGCCTCCCCGAGTCGAACGCCATCATGTTCCTGATCCGCAGCTACCTGCTGCCGTTCGCGGCCCTCGCGACCGTGCCAGAGTGGGCGGCGAGAACGGTCGAGGTGCTCGAGGAGCTGCCAGCCGACATGGCCGAGTACAAGGGCGTGACGCGCACCCGCGAGGTTGGCATCAGGTGGCTGCGCGAGTTCGGGGGAGTCTGCGAGGGGAGCGCGGCCGGGGCGGCGTGATGCTGGTGCTCTCGCCGCGGGTCGGGGCGCTCCCGTTCCTGTGTAGCCTGGCCGACATGGCTGATGCAGCGCAGGTCCCGAGCGAGCGGGAGCACGGGGTTGGACGTGAGCGCGCTCCCGGGCAGGACGCTGAGGGCAGTGTCGAGGACAGGCCAGAGGACTCGGCTGTGGACTCAGCCGCCCCTACCGCGGCGGAGCCGCTCGAGCTGACGCAGCAGGAGCGGGCCGAGGCCACGCTGCGCTCCATCATGTCCGGTGGCAATCTCACCGCCGAGACGATGAAGCTCTCCAACGACTTCACCGACCGCCACGTGTCGCGGCTGAAGTCGCTCTTCCGCCGCGCGAAGTAGGCGGCGTCTCGAGAGCCGCGGCGCCCTCACGCGGTGCCGCGTGCCTCACACGAGCAGGTAGACGGCACCGGCGATCGTGAGCACCAGGACGATGCGGTCGAAGAGCTGCTGGCTCAGCCGCGGGGCGAGCCAGCGCCCGAGGAATGCGCCGCCGATGAGGAGCGGAACGAGCAGCAGGTCCAGCACGAGGGTGCTCGGCGTGATGAGGCCCAGCCCGATCGAGAACGGCAGCTTCGCGATGTTGACGATCGTGAAGAACCAGGCGGCCGTTCCGAGGAACGCCTTGACGGGGAACTTGGCGGCGAGGAAATACATCGCCATGACGGGACCACCGGCGTTGGCGACCATCGTCGTGAACCCGCCCAGCGATCCGTAGCCGACACGCGCGATCTTGGCGGCGCGGTCGCCAGGCGTCTCCGGGGTGCGGTAGCGGCGCCACACGGTGATGGCGACGAGGATGAGCAGGATGATGCCGATGACGCGGCGCACCCAGTCGTCGTCGGCGAAGGCGAGGAAGGCGGCGCCCGCGAGCAGGCCGACCGCGACCGCCGGGATGAGCTTGACGAGCGTTGACCAGTCCGCGTGGCGGCGATACGTCCACAGCGCGAACATGTCGCCGACGATGAGCAGCACGAGCAGGGCCCCGGTCGACTGCTTGGCGGGGAGCACGGCCGCGAAGGTCGCGACCGACAGCGTCGTGACGCCTGGCAGTGCCGTCTTCGAGATTCCGACGGCGAAGGCGGCCACTGCGAGCAGGACCCATCCGAAGGTGGGGAGTTGGGGGATCAGCTCGAGCACCTGTCGAGTCTAGGGCCGGGGCCGTCCTTGTCCTGTCGTGACGACAAGCGCGGTGCTGGCGGGGATGGAATCGGTCCCGCCACGCCTCGAGCGTCGGCACGCGCCGCTCGTCGTCACGTGGGGCTCGTCGTCACGCGCGGTCGAGCTCGTCCGGCCACGGTGGGTTCGCGCCAGCGCGGGCCACCGTGACGGCGGCGCTCTGCGTGGCTGTCGCGAGGGCAGCATCCACCCAGGAGTCGTCGAAGGTGCTGCCGTGAGCGCCACCGAGGATCACCCTGCGGATGTTCGGGGTGGAGACGGCGTGGAGGAGGCCCGACATGAATGCGTCGCCCGCGCCGACCGTGTCGACGACTCGGACGGCCGGGGCCGGCACGGTGAACTCGCGCTCGGCCGTGCGTGCGAGGGCGCCGTCGCCGCCGCGCGTCATGAGGGCGAGGCGGGCGCCGAGCTCGGTGAGGCGAAGGAGCACATCTGAGGGGCTCAGCTGCGGGTACAGCCAGGCGGCGTCCTCGTCGCTGAGCTTCACGACGTGGCTGAGGGCGACCAGGGCCTCGACGCGTTCGACGACCGCCTCGCGCTCGCCCATGATGGCCGCGCGCA
The DNA here is from genome assembly GCF_002931555.1 of Pseudoclavibacter sp. RFBB5. Taxonomy (GTDB): domain Bacteria; phylum Actinomycetota; class Actinomycetes; order Actinomycetales; family Microbacteriaceae; genus Pseudoclavibacter. The sequence goes on from NZ_PSTZ01000007.1 coordinate 142,513, forward strand.
CGTTGGGGTCGTAGCTCGTGAGGATGCCGCCGCGGTCCCTTGCCTCCTCGAACACGGCTCGGACGACCGCGCCTCCGGGGTCGACGACCGCGCCGATGGACCCCGTGTGCAGCACGTCGACGCGCGTGAGATCTGGCGTGGGCAGCGAGAAGTCGAGATCGAACTCGTAGCTCGCGCTGCCGTGCTCATCGAGGGTGGCGCTCGCGGTCGAGGTGCGCTGGCCGTCGAGCGCGCCATCGACGAGTTCGACACCGGACTCCGCGAGGTGGGCGATCACCAGCCCGCCGAGCTCGTCGTCGGCGAGCCGCGCGGCGAGCTGAGAGCGGTGGCCGAGCCGGGCCAGGCCGACGGCGACGTTCATGGGGGAGCCTCCCGGGAGGGCCCGCCCCTCCGGGGAATGCTCGTCACCGGGCAGCAGGTCGACAAGCGCCTCGCCGATCACGAGCGCGCTCGCCAGCTCGCAGCCCGCGGCGTCGTTCTGCGTGTCTGCGGCGGATGCTGCGCGTTCGTTCATGAGATCGCCTCCGGTTCGATGTCGCGACCGCTCAGCCAGAGGAGCAGGTCGATGGCGGTTCCCCGGACGGAGGGGCCCTCGCCGAGCGCGAGAGGCTTTCCATTCGCTGTGACCGCGTCGGTTGCGACGAGTCTGCGGCCGGCGGCGAGTTCGCGTCCGCCGCCCATCGAGACGGGGGTCTTGCGCTGATGAGCGATCGCGGCGAGGACGGCGTCCTGCAGATAGTCGTGGGCGATGCCGAGGGGGCGGCGAATGTCCTCACCGTGCACGATGGCTTCGACGTAGCGCGTCGCGGCCGGCGTCGGAGCGCTCGACGTGCGGTCGGCGACTTCACCGAATCGGGCGAGCGTGTCGAGGGGATGCGCTCGACGCTCCGCCTCGACTCCTCGCTGGTTGAGGGCGTCGAAGTCGAAGCGTGCGGCCGTGAGCTGCGCGACGAAGCCGAGGCGAGTCGTCGTCGCGTCGTTGACGAGGTGCGCGAGGACGTCGTGCACCGTCCACCCCGTGCAGAGCGATGGGGTGCCCCAGTCGGCGTCGTCGAGGTTGCGGAGGTCGGCGATGAGCGCCGCGCGCTCCGCGTGCACGATGCGCCAATGGGCTCCCGGTCGACTCACAGGCATGACGCTACCGCGTCGTGGCCCCATCGGCGAGTCGCGGGCGCGCCTGTGAAGTCAACCCCGCGCATCCGAGGGGCGTTCCTTCGTAGCCTCGAGGCGTACCCCCGAATGTCCGGCGCCCGCTCGACGATGGCGCCTCCCCCGACGAGAGGAATCCCCATGCGCGCGCTCACGTGGCAGTCGACCGGCGAAGTGTCCGTCGAGACGGTCCCCAAACCGACGATCGAGGAGGCGGGCGACGCGATCATCCGCGTGACGTCGGCGGCCATCTGCGGCTCCGACCTGCACTTGTACAGCGTGTTCGGGCCGTTCCTCGCGAAGGGCGACATCCTCGGCCACGAGACGATGGGCATCGTCGAGGAGGTCGGCTCTGGCGTGACGAAGCTCAGCGTGGGCGACCGGGTCGTCGTGCCCTTCGTGATCGCCTGCGGCGACTGCGCCGCCTGCCATTCAGGGCTGTCCACGCAGTGCGAGGTGACGCAGAACACCGAGCAGGGCACCGGTGCCGACCTCTACGGATACACGGAGCTCTACGGCTCGGTGCCCGGCGGGCAGGCCGAGTACCTGCGGGTTCGCCTGGCTGACAACAACGCCATCAAGGTCGGGCACGAGCTGTCCGACGAACGCTACCTCTTCCTCAGCGACATCCTTCCGACGGCCTGGCAGGGCGTGAAGTACGCCGCCGTTCCCGACGGCGGGACGCTCGCCGTCGTCGGCCTCGGACCGGTCGGCCAGTTCGCGGCCCGTATCGGGAAGCACCTGGGCTACCGGGTGCTCGGGGTCGACCCGGTGCCCGAGCGGCGAGCGCTCGCGGAGCGCTACGGGGTCGAGGTCTTCGACTACGACGACGAGACGGCTGATGCGCTGCGTGCCGCCACCGACGGGCGTGGCCCCGATTCCGTCGTGGATGCGGTCGGCCTGGAGGCGCACGGTTCCGGAGACGGCTCCGGTTTCGCGGAGCTCGCGCAGAAGGGTGCTGGCCTGCTGCCGGACGCGATCGCGAAGAAGGTCATCAAGACCGCCGGTGTCGACCGGTTGTCGGCGATCATGCTCGCCGTCGACGCGGTGCGCCGGGGCGGCACGGTCTCGCTGAGCGGTGTGTACGCGGGCACGGCCGACCCGATGCCGATGATGACGATGTTCGACAAGCAGCTGACCCTGCGCATGGGCCAGTGCAATGTGCAGCGCTGGATCCCTGAGCTGCTGCCGCTTGTGGAAGACCGCAGCGACCCGCTCGGCACGGAGGATCTCGTGACGCATCGCATGCCGCTCGAGGACGCGCCACGGATGTACGAGGTGTTCCAGAAGAAGGCCGAAGGGTGCATCAAGGTCGTGCTGAAGCCTCGCGGCTGAGCTTCGTCCAGAGGAGTCACTCGGCCGCGGCGGGTTCCCAGCGGAGGAGCTCGCCCGGCTGACACTCAAGGGCGACGCAGAGCGCCTCGAGCGTCGTGAAGCGCACTGCCTTGGCTCGGCCGTTCTTCAAGACGGCGAGGTTGGCCGGGGTGATGCCGACCCGCTCCGCGAGCTCGCCCACGGACATCTTCCTGCGCGCGAGCATGACGTCGATATCGATGGCGATCGGCATCAGATGACCTCTCCGAGCTCGCCGCGGAGCGCCTCGGCCTCGGCCTCGCGCCTGGTGGCGAGGCGCAGCAGCATCCGCATCACCACCATGAGGAGGGCGCCGCCGGCCGTGACGAGCGCGGCACCGCAGAGAAGGCCGATCAGGCCGGGAGCCGCGGGTCCCGGAGCGAGCAGGATGGCCAGCGTGAGGATGGTGAAAGAGGCGACGGCGATCGCGCCGATGATCGTGTCGACGTAGCGGAAGGCTCCTGCGGAGAAGACCGAGCCTCGGCGGATCATCGTCAGCAGACGCCAGATGCTGACAGCGCTGACCTGCAGGGTGAGCACGAAGATCGCGGCGAGCGCGACGAGAGCGACTCGGGCCGGCGTGGGAACGCCCGCGAGGTCCGCCCAGGCGAGCGGCAGGAGCAAAAGCTGGACTGCGAGCGACCCGAGGAGCGAGACCGCGATGACGGCCTTGAGTACGAAGATGGTGACGGTGCCCACGGTGTGACCTCCTGCTGTCTAGCGATGCTTTTCTATCGATTTTCGATAGATTACAGCAGGTGGACGCTGACATGCGACACGATCACCTGTCCATGCTCACCTCAGCACGTTGACACTGGTGTGGTTATCGGGCGAGGTATGCGGCGAGGTTGTCGAGCGCCTGCATCCAGCCGTCGTAGACGTTGTCGTCACCGGGCTGGCCGGGGATTCCCCGGACGTGCAGTGCGACCTCGGTGTCGGTCTCAAGGTCGCCCGTCGTGAGGTCGACGCTGACGACAGGGGATGCCGCCGGATCGTCGTCGGGCGAGCCCCACGTGAAGACGAGGCGTTCCGGTTCGTCAACCAGCAGGTAGGTGCCCGCCGTCGGATACTCGTCGCCGGTGTCGTCGTTCACCATCGTGTAGGCGTAGGCGCCGCCTTCTCGGACATCGAGGTTGATGGTCTCGCGAGGCGTCGAGACGCTCACGGGGTGGTGCCAGTGGCTGAGGTCGTCGGCGTCCGTCCACGCGCGCCAGACGCGCTCGCGAGGAGCGGCGACGGTGCGGCTGAGGGCGAACTCCGGCTGTGCGACGGCTTCCGGGCTGGTCATGGCTGACTCCTCTGCGTGTTCGTGAACGCTGTCTTCATCGACGCTGCGTCACCGCGACTCAGGTCGCGGCTGGCCACGGTGGGGTCAGCTCGTCGGCCTGCAGCAAGGCTAGGTACCCAGGGTTGGAGTCTCCTCGACAACGCGCGTCACCGGGCCCCGTCCCTCGTCACTGGGCGGCGCGCCGTGCAGCCCGGCAACCGAGGGTCGTGTCTCAGAAGAGCGGCCAGGGCGCCGCGGGCATGTCGCCCTCCGGGGCCGGGAACTCGCGTTCGGCCGCGAGGCGTTCAACGCGGGCGGCGAGCTGCCCGAGCTCTGCGACCGAGAGGAGCTCGGCGAGCCTGGCTCCGAGACCGCCGTCACGCGTGTCGGCAAGCGCCTCGTGGAGCTTCCGGATGCTCGTCGTCTCATCGTCGCTGATCGGCTCGCCGACCCACCCCCACAGGACGGTCCGCAGCTTCGGCTCGACGTGGAATGAGAGGCCGTGGTCGACGCCGTAGCGGTGCCCGTCCGGCATGGCGAGCACGTGGCCGCCCTTGCGGTCAGCGTTGTTGACGATGGCGTCGAAGATCGCCATGCGCCGCATGATGGGGGAGTCCTCGTGGACGAGGACGACCTCGCGACCGGTCTCGTCTTCGCCGCTGAGGACGGTCCGCCAACCGTCTCCCGGCACCTCGGTCGCGGCGACGAGATCGACGGGGTCTTGCGCTTCGTCGATGTCCTGCCACAGCTGGAGCATCCCGGGCCCGAACTGGCCGTCACCGAGCCAGGTTCGCGGCACGATGTTCCAGCCAAGGGCCTCCGAGACGAGGTACGCGGCAACCTCGCGATTGGCGAGGTCGTTGTTCGGGAAGTCCCAGAGCGGCTTCTCGCCGCGGGATGGCTTGTAGACGACGTCGACAGGGTCGGCACCTGGAACGGAGTAAGTGCCGACGAAGGTCGCGTTCGACGCGCTCATGAGCCGGGCGGTGAGCTCGAGCACCGGACCGCTCGGAGCGGCGTCACCCAAGGCGGTGTCACCCGGGTCGGCGTCGCCCGGGTCGGAGGCGATCGACGTGGACGCCGTCGGCCCCTCGGACTCGGGCACCTGAGCCGTGTCCGCGGTTCCCTCGTTCGGCTCGGGTTCGGTCACAGGCCGTCGTCTGCCGGACAGTCGTGGCCTTCCGGGTCCATCGGGAGGCCGCAGCGGGGGCACAGCGATCGGCCGGCGCCGACGATTTCGAGGGTCCGCTTCGCGAAGGCACGGGCCGAGCCCACGGGGATGCGCACGCGGAGCAGCTCCTCGGGTTCGGCCGCCTCGACGAGCTCGTCGAGGCCGGCCATGCGGGCCAGCTCAGCCTCGAGAGCCTCGGTGTCCACGTCCGCGTCGACCTCGAGTTCGACCTCGACGACGGGGATCACCTCGAGGATGACCTGCGCGGTTGCCGGCTCCCAGCCGAGGCCGATCGTGCCGACTCTGAAGCGACCGTCGACGGGCGTGTCGAGCGGCTCCTCATCGATGAGCTCGATGGGGGTCGAACTCGGAACGCTGTAGCGGTTGCCGTCCTCGAGCATGAGCTGGTCGAGGATCTCGTCGACCTTCTCGGCGAGCAGAGCGGACTGCTCCTTCTCGAGGATGACGCTCACGACGCGGGAGCCGTCGCGTGCCTGCAGGTAGAAGGTTCGCTCGCCGGGCTTGCCGAGCGTGCCGACGACAAATCGGTCCGGCCAGTCGAATTCGTGCACGAGGGTCGTCATGGTCTCAAGCCTATGCTCAGGAGGCTCTGCCCGCGCCGCCGCCGACGGTCGCGTCTCCCGTCTGGGGGCCACCTGCCGCGGCAGCGTGCGACGGGGCGAGCCAGGACAGGTCTCCGGCATCGGAGTTGATGATGGGGACGCTCGGGCGTGCCTTGCCGTAGCTGATGATCGAGGTCGATGCGGGTCCGACGGCGAGCCGTTGGAACAGGTCGAGGTGCATCCCGAGCGCGTCGGCGAGCACGGCCTTGATGATGTCGCCGTGGCTCACGGCGACCCAGACGGCGCCGGGCCCGAACTCGCGCTCGACGTCGGCGTCGTGCCGACGCACCGCGGCGACCGCCCTCGACTGCATGGCGGCCATCGATTCTCCGTCGGGGAACGTGACGGCGGACGGCTGCGTCTGGACGGTCGCCCAGAGGTCCTCCTTGGCGAGGTCGGCGAGGCTCCGATTCTGCCAGGCCCCGTAGCCGCACTCGGTGAGGTCTTCGTCGATGACGTCGAGCGAGGGCTCGACGTGAGGGTCGTCGAAGGGGTCGGTGGGCTGCTGCGCGCGGATCGCGGCCGCGGTCTCGACGCATCGCTCGAGAGGACTCGTGACGAGGCGGGCGAGGGGCACCGACGCGAGCCTCGCCCCGGTCGCGGCGGCTTGCGCCCGCCCGGTCTCGTCGAGGAGGACTCCCGGGGTACGTCCCGCGAGGAGTCCGCTCGCGTTCGCCGTGGTGCGTCCGTGGCGGACGAGGATGACGGTGGCCATGCGAGTCACCCTAATCGGTGCGTCACGGGAAGTCCCTGCGCGGCGTCAGCGCTCGGTGAGCTGCCCGCCTTCGACGTGCCAGGCCCTGTTCAGCTGCACGGTCTCGAGCATCCGCCGGTCGTGCGTGACCAGCAGGAGGGTGCCGTCGTAGCTTTCGAGCGCCTGCTCGAGCTGCTCGATGGCGACGAGGTCGAGGTGGTTGGTGGGTTCGTCGAGCACCAGCAGGTTCACGCCGCGGGCCTGGAGAAGGGCGAGGCCCGCCCGGGTTCGCTCGCCGGGGGAGAGCTCGTCGGCGCTTCGACCGACGTGGTCGGCTTTCAGCCCGAACTTCGCGAGGAGGGTGCGCACCTCGGCGGTTGGCCAGTCTGGCACCTGCGCTTCGAACTGCTCGGCGAGCGGCGTGGGGCCCGCGAGGGCCGCCCTGGCCTGGTCGATCTCGCCGATGGCGACGCTCGAACCCAGGCTCGAGGTGCCCGAATCCGGTTGGATGCGCCCGAGGAGGAGGCGCAGGAGGGTCGACTTGCCAGCGCCGTTCGGGCCAGTGATGCCGATGCGGTCGCCGGCGTCGACCTGCACGGACACGGGGCCGAACGTGAAGTCGCCCAGGCGGAGTTCCGCGCGCGACAGGGTGGAGACGACGCTGCTCGAACGCGGAGCCGAGCCGATCGTGAACTGCAGCTGCCATTCCTTGCGCGGCTCCTCGACCTCGTCGAGGCGGGCGATGCGGCTCTCCATCTGGCGCACCTTCTGGGCCTGCTTCTCGCTGGACTCGGTGGACGCCGTGCGACGGATCTTGTCGTTGTCCGGCGCCTTTCGCATCGCATTGCGCACCCCCTGGCTCGACCACTCACGCTGCGTGCGTGCGCGCCCCACGAGGTCTGCCTTCTTCTCGGCGAACTCCTCGTACTCTTCGCGCGCGTGCCGCTTCGCGGTGGCGCGCTCCTCCAGGAAGGCTTCGTAGCCGCCGCCGTAGACGCGGTTGCTGTGCTGGGCGAGGTCGAGCTCGAGCACACGCGTGACGCTGCGGGCGAGGAATTCGCGGTCGTGGCTGACGAGGACCACTCCGCCGCGAAGGCCCTGGATGAACGCCTCGAGGCGATCGAGCCCGTCGAGGTCGAGGTCGTTGGTCGGCTCGTCGAGGAGCACGATGTCGAAGCGTGAGAGGAGGAGCGCTGCCAGGCCGACTCGGGCCGCCTGCCCTCCGGAGAGGGACGTCATGAGGGCGTCGGCGCTCAGTTCGAGGCCGAGCTCGGCGAGGACCGCGGGGAGGCGCTCCTCGAGGTCAGCAGCGCCGCTCGCGAGCCAGCGTTCGAGGGCAACCGCGTAGATCTCGCCGGGGTCGGGGGCGCCGGGCTTCGCCTCCTCGGCAAGGGCTTCGGCGGCCGCATCCATCTCTCTGGTCGCCTCGGTGGTGCCGGTTCGGCGGCCCACGTACTGCGCGACGCTCTCGCCGGCGACGCGCTCGTGCTCCTGTGGCAGCCAGCCGATGAATGCGTCGGCGGGTGCGAGCGAGACGCTGCCTTCCTGGGGCTCGTCGATGCCGGCGAGGAGGCGCAGCAGCGTCGATTTGCCGGCACCGTTCGCACCCACGACTCCGACCACGTCGCCCGGGGCGACGACGAGGTCGAGGGCGGAGAAGAGCGTTCGGTGGTCGTGGCCACCGGCGAGGTCCTTGGCGACGAGGGTTGCGGTCATTGTTCTATGGTCGCGCACTCCGACGCTGCGCGGCGACGGCGCCCCTGTTCAGCGCCCGGTCGCAGCCTCGGTTCCGGGCCTGTGGTCCGAGGCCTGGTGTCGAGCCCCGGCCGTTGGTCCCTTCGGCGGGAGTGGCTACACGAGGGTGTCGGCGTGGAGGGCTCCGACGAGTGGTGCGAGCTCAGGCACCTCCGCCGCCTCGGACAAGGACTGCTCGAGCACTGAATCGTGCGTGGGACGTGCACGCTCGAGGAGGTCGCGCCCGAGCGGCGTCAGTTCCGTGTAGATGCCACGTCGGTCGTCGTCGCACAGGATGCGCGTCAGCAGCTTCCGGTCTTCCAAGCGGGTCACGAGGCGAGTGGTCGCGCTGCTCGAGAGTGCGGCGGCGCGGGCGAGCTGACGCATCCGCATGTGCCATCCGTCCTGGCGGCTCAGGGCGTCGAGGACGGTGAACTCGACGACTGAGAGCTTGTGCTCGCGTTGCAGGGAGCGCTCGAGCTCCATCTCGATGAGTCCGTGGAGGGCCGCGAGCGTGCGCCAGCCTCTGGCGCGGATCTCCACGGCGTCGTCGGCGATTCCCATGTGCCCTCCTCAGGTGCGTGGCTGCCAATACTACTCCACTTGCGCGGATATAGCGCGTGTGCAACGATCATCTTCGTTGCGTGTGCAACTACTGCACGCGCCGTATATCGCTGGAGAAAACATGCCAATCGCGCTCTTCGCGCTCGCACTCGGCGGGTTCGGAATCGGTCTGACCGAGTTCGTCATCATGGGGCTGCTCCCCGAGGTCGCTGCCGACTTCGCCGTCTCAGAGGCTGTCGCCGGCGCCCTGATCTCCGGCTACGCCTTGGCGGTGGCAGTCGGCGCGATCGGACTCACGGTCGCTCTCACCCGCTTGGACCGCAAGAAGGCGCTGGTGGGGCTCATGATCATCTTCATCGCGGGCAACGTGCTCTCGGCGCTGGCACCCAGCTACGAGGTGATGATGCTCGGGCGCATCGTCGCGGCCCTCAGCCACGGCGCCTTCTTCGGGATCGGCGCGGTCGTCGCCGCGAACCTGGTTCCCGCGAACAGGAAGGCGGCGGCCATCTCGCTGATGTTCGCGGGTCTCACGGTCGCCAACGTGCTCGGCGTGCCGATCGGGACGTTCATCGGACAGGCCACTGGGTGGCGTTCGACGTTCTGGGTGATCGCGTCGATCGGCGTCGTCGCTCTCGTCGGCATGGCGGTGCTGATCCCCGCGTCCGCCGGGCGCAGCGGCGGCGGCAGCATCCTCGCCGAGTTCCGCATCTTCCGCTCCGGGCAAGTCTGGGCCTCGATGGCCATCACGGTGCTCGGCTACGGCGGCATGTTCGGGGCGTTCAGCTACATCGCCTTCACGCTGACCGGGGTGTCCGGGTTCGCGGCGTCCACCGTGCCCTGGCTCCTGGTGCTCTTCGGCGTCGGCCTCTTCGTCGGCAACATCGTCGGCGGCCGGGCCGCCGACCGGAACCTTGGGCGCACCCTGCTGGTCCTGCTGGTCGGACTCATCGTGATCCTCGTCGCGTTTGCGCTGCTCGCGTCGAGCCGGGTCGCGACGCTGGTGCTGCTCGTCCTCATGGGCGGCTTCGGGTTCGCGACGGTCCCCGGACTGCAGATGCGCATCATGAACTTCGCTGGTGACGCCCCGACGCTCGCCTCCGGCGCCAACATCGCCGCCTTCAACGTCGGGAACGCGTTCGGCGCGTGGATCGGCGGGCTGACCATCGCTGCCGGGCTCGGCTACGCTTCGCCGCTCTGGGCCGGCGCCGCGGTGACGCTTGCCGGGCTCGCCGCACTGGTGATCGCCGGCGTCATGCCCGGCGGTGAACTCCGCCGCGGTTCGCGAGGGGGAGAGGTGCCGCGCGAGCAACCGGCGCTCGCGGTAACGCCTGCTGCTTGACCGCCTGCCTGGGCGGGCCGACACTGATCTCGTAGCCTCGAATCCCCGCAGGCTGCGTCGAAGCTCGCCTCAGGAAGCTGTTGAGGCCGGAGCAGTTCAGAAGAGGACCGCCAGTGGCCGAGATGCCAGCGAACCCGCCAGAGGTATCCCCGCGTCGAGCGACCGGTTCGCGCCCGCCCCAGCCGAGCGGGGCTCTGACCCGGGATCGAGCTCCGAAGCGTGCTGCCGCGTTCGTCCTGACCGGGGCGCTCGCTCTCGTCGCGATCATCGTGGGCGCCGAGGTGCTGCGTGTGAGCGGTGACACGATCGAGCAGGGTGAGCTTGCCGCGTTCTACGAGCTGCCGGGCGGGGACGCGCCGAGCGAGCCTGGCACCCTCGTGCGGAGCGAGCAGCTCCTCGGCACACCCCTCGGCTCGCAGGCGTGGCGCATCATGTACTCGTCGACCGATCTCAACGGCTCGCCGGTGCTGGTCACGGGCGTTGTCGTCGTCCCGGATGGGGAGGCGCCCGCCGGGGGCCGCACGGTGCTCGCCTGGGGGCACCCCACGACCGGCACCGACCCGTCGTGCGCTCCCTCACGCGCGTTTGATCCGTTCCTCGGAATCGAGGGGATGCGGCTCATGCTCGACCGCGGCTATGCGGTCGTCGCGACCGACTATCTCGGGATGGGCGTTGTGACCGCCGACGGCAAGCAGGCCGAGCGGGATTCGTACCTCGTGGGAGAGACGGCGGCCAGAAGCGTGCTGGACGCGGTGCGCGCGGCGCAGCAGATCGAAGCAGCAGAGGCCGGGACCGAGGTTGTGCTCTGGGGGCACTCGCAGGGCGGCCAGGCTGTGCTGTTCGCGGCCCAGGAAGCGCCGAGCTACGCGCCCGAGCTCAAGGTCGTGGCGGTTGCGGCGGCGGCACCCGCCGCGGACCTGACGAAACTCATGGGCTCACACCTCGACGACATCTCGGGCGTGACGATCGGCTCGTACGCGTTCCCGGCTTTCGCCGAGGTCTACGCGGACGTGCCGGGGGTGGAGCTCTCGGGCATCCTCACTCCACCTGCCATCGCGAAGGTCGCGCAGATGAACTCGCTGTGCCTCCTCACGAGCCTCACCGAACTGCACGACATCGGGCAGCCGCTCGTCGGTGACTTCACGCTGCACGACCCGACCACGGTTGAGCCTTGGGCGACGCTCCTTGCAGAGAACTCGGCCGGGGCGAAGGCGTTCGAGGCGCCGCTCTTCGTCGCGCAGGGGAGCGCGGACGAGCTGGTGCTGCCCGCCGATACCGCGGCGTTCGTCGCCCACGAGGAATCCATCGGGGTCGACGTCCATGCCGTGACCGTGCCAGGCGCGAGCCACGGCACGATCGCCTATGAAGCGCTTCCCGAGCTGGAACGCTGGCTCGAACAGCACGTCCCCGACAACGGAGGTTCCTGATGTCCAAGACCCGTCGCGCCGCATCCACTGGCCTCGCGGTGCTACTGAGTGCCGGGGCGGTTGCCGCCTTGAGCGGATGCTCGCCGCAAGCGGACGCGCCCCTCACGCGGGCGGTCGCCACGTTCCAGGTCGTCGATCAGAGCTTCAAGGTCGAGCTCGCAACCCCGGAGCTCGTTGAGCACGCGCAGAAGCTCCTCGACGGCGAGGACGTGTCGTCGATCCCTCTGGGTACCGTCGTCCGCGGCGACGCGTCCGTCAACGAACCGTGGACGTGGCACATCGACCCGGCAACGCTCGAGTTCGCAGACTTCACGACGGAGGTCTGCGACGGTCTTCCCGAGTACGTCGAGGACGGAACCGTCACGAGCGACGTGTACTGCCCGTGGTCGGCGAAGATCACTGCGATCGAGCCGCTCGCGGACTAGCTCCGGCCGGTGCCGGTGCCGGTGCCGGTGCTGGTGCGGGTGATAGTGCTGGTGCTGGTGCTGGTGCTGCTGCTGGTGCCTGGTGCTGGATGCGGGTGGGCGTGCGAGCGCTGGTGCGGATGCGGAGCGACTGCTCGACTCGCGTGCATCCGGTTCGGAGCCTCGAGTGCTTCTCTGGGATGAGTCGGGCGACAGTCAGTCGCCCGCGGGATCCGAGCGCAGTGAGGCGGCGACGATCATGGGTGAAGACAGCATCGAAGAGGGAGTTCCCGAGGGCGAGGAGCGCTGGAGAGACGAGGGCGGTTCTGGGGAGAGCACGCACTTTCACGCGCACGGCTGGCGGCCTGACCCGGTGCTGCCGGGACAGGCGCGTCCGGAGGTGGCGGACCCGGCCGTTGCGCCGACGACGGTCGCAGTGGCCGAAGGCGACGACCCGGGGGAGAGCTGAGCGGCCGTCTCGGTCTCAACCTGACGCCGAGTTCTAGCCCCTGGTACGGCTGTAGCCGCCGCCCGGAAATGGGCTGCGGCTACTTGCTGTCGGCGACGGCGTTGACTCCACGGCGGCGGCTCCCGTTCAAGGGGCCGTTGCGCCGGAAGCTCTACCCAGCAGTTCGCCTAGCTATCCGGCAGTGCGCGTGCCAACGGCGCTGCGTCGACCCGCGCGGCGGGGACGCGGTCGTGCTGCTGCGACGTCGGTCTGGTCGTGCTCGAGCGGGAACAGGGCTGCGGCCAGTGCCTCCTGGGCCTCGTCGAGCGTCCCGAAGTCGCCGATGCTCTGGCCTTGAGGGCCCTGCAGCGTGTGCAGACCGGTGTCTGCGATCGTGATGAAGCCAGCGAACTCGTCGCTGATGGTTGCCGCGTACACGTCGTCGTCGGCTTGTCGCCAGGAGACTCGAGGTGCGGGCAGAGTGAATGGTAGTGCGAGTGTGATGCGAATCTTCGTTTCGTTGCGGCGCAGCCCGCCTGCGTTGGCGGGGCGCTTTCTTTCAAGCATGTGTGCGCCCGGGTGGGCGCGTGCTGGTCAGCCGTGTGCTCTCGTGGAGAGCGTCTTCGCGAGCAGCGTCTGCTGTTGAGTGGAACGGCGTCTCGGACTTGGGTCCTGGTGGCCACGGATCCGGTGGCGCGGATGGCGACTGGCAAGATCTGGAATGTCCGCGAGAAGCGGGGTGATCATGCGTCGACTCCACGACTATACGGCACAAAGCCTGAGTGAGAGGGTTTTCTTATGAGCGATGACACGAAGAGCAGCGTCGGCGAGGATGGCGGCGCGAGCGAGAGCGGTGAGTTGACGGAGCTTGGTTTCACGGTTTCGGGCTTCATCTCGAAGCCGGTGCGTGAGGTCTACGAGGCGGTCGCCGACCCCGCCGTCCTCTCCGAGTACTTCACGACGGGAGGCGCGAAGGGGCGGTTGGAGGCCGGAGCGGAAGTGCAGTGGGACTTCGCGGACTTCCCTGGGGCGTTCCCCGTCGACGTCATCGAGGCGGTTGCACCGAGCCGCATCGTCGTCCGGTGGGAGGCCGATGAGGACAGCGCGAGGCAAGGCTTCACGACGACGACGTTCGAGTTCGATCCTGTTGACGACGGATCCCGCACGAGAGTGCGCATCAGCGAGGCGGCCTGGCGCCTGAGCGATGCCGGTGCGAAGGCTGCGTTTGGCAACTCGATGGGGTGGACGGGCATGCTCGCGGCCATGAAGGTGTGGCTCGAGCACGGTATCCGTCTCCGCGAAGGGTTCTACAGGTAACCGGCCAAGCCCGGGTCTCCCTGACCGGCGCTGCGGACTTCGGGGTCATGGTGTCGGCTGCCTACTCCGTGATGACGCGTTCGAGGGTCGGGTACTTGGCCGTGCGGGTGTCGCCCGACGATTTCCCGGTGAGGCGCCGGCCGATCCACGGGAGGACGTACTCGCGCCAGTACGCGGAGTTGCGGGGGCGCTGGATGCTCGGGGCGCGGGGGCCGAAGTCCGGCGCGGGAACGTCGAGGGCGGCGAGCACGTTGGCCGCCACTCGTTGATGCCCGCTGACGCCCATGTGGAGGCGGTCACGCGACCAGTAGTCGAGGTGCGTGAGCTCGGGGTCTGCCCAGTTGTCGACGAAGGTGAGGCCCGGCTGGGCGGGGATCTTCGCGTGGACGGCGGCCGCGAGGGCGTCGCCGCGGGCGCTGATGCGCTTGCCCATCGGCAGGTGGTCGGAGGGGTTGGCGCCCGAGAGGAGGATCACATGGATGCCCGCGTCGAGGGCCTGCTTGGCGCCGTCGACGAGGCGCTGGGCGACGGCGTCGATGGAGACGCGCGGGCGCAGGATGTCGTTGCCGCCGCCGTTGAGGCTCAGGAGCTGTGGCTTGAGCGCGATGGCGGCGGGAAGCTGCTCTTCGAGGATCGCGTCGAGCAGACGACCGCGGATCGCGAGGTTGGCGTAGCTGACCGGTTCAGCCGACGAGACGGCGAGGCCCTGCGCGACCAGGTCGGCCCACCCACGGACGCGTCCATCCGGCAGCTCGTCGCCGACGCCCTCGGTGAAGCTGTCTCCGACGGCCGCGAAACTCGTGAATCCCATGCGGGAGAGTCCATCACACTAGAGGCGAGCTGACGTTCAGATGAGGCAGGAGTCGCCCTCGCAGGCTGTGCCCGCGACGCCGAGCATCGTGAAGCCACCGGCGGCCGGCGCGACCCCGTCGGCGGGGGCCGCTGCGCCTGCTCCTGGCAGCTCCTCGAGCGTCGTGGTCGTAGTCGTGCTGGTGTCGCTCGTGCTGGTGTCGCTCATGCCGGTCTCGGCGTTCATGCGTTCGCCTCGTCGCGGTCGCTCGTGACCTTGGCGAGGACCTCCGCGAAGGTTGCTGCTTCCTGCGCGCCGGAGACGCCGTACTTGCCGTCGATGACGAAGAACGGCACGCCCTGGATGCCGTAGGCCTGCGCCTGCTGCTGGTCGGCGAGCACGTCGTCGTGGTGCACACGCTCCTCCAGAGCGTGGACGGCCGCGGCCCGGTCGAGTCCGAGTTCTTCTGCGAGGTCGGCGAGCACGGCGATATCGCTGAGGTCACGCCCCTCGACGAAGTACGCCTTGAGGAGTTGCTCCTTTGCCTCGAGCTGGCGGCCGTTCGCCTTGGCGAAATGGATGAGCTCGTGGGCGCGCACAGTGTTCACGTGCTGCACGGAGTCGAAGTCGTAGTCGAGGCCGACGTCTTTCGCGATGCCGGTTACACGGTCGAGCATCTGCTCCACCTGCACGAGGGGGAGTCCCTTGCGCTCGGCGAGGTACTCGGTCGTCGACCCGTGGAAGTCGATGGGCGTATCGGGGGAGAGCTCGTAGCTGTGGTACTCGACCTCCACGGCCGGGGCGTCGCCCGACGCGGAGAACTGCTCGATACCGCTCTCCAGCTTCCGCTTCCCGATGTAGCACCAGGGGCACGCGATGTCCGACCAGATGTCGATGCGGATCGGTGCCTGCTCTGGGCTGGCTTGCGGAGAGGTCTGGGGTGCGTTCTGCGCTGCTGTCGTCACACGCACTGCAACCGGGCCCGCTCCGCGGCTATTCCCGGCTGCGTTCGCAGCTGTTCCGGGCCCCCTTCGCAGATACCCCCACTCGGCTGCCCGCACCGGGCAGGAACCATCTCGCCATGCTCTCTCGCAACCGGCGAGCCTAGAAAGGCGGTGGTTTTGGAGCGTGTGGGCGCGGAGGCAGGTCATCTCCTGGTGGGTGGTCATCCGTCGTCGTAGTCGCCGTCGCTGATGCTGCTCCGGGCGTTGGGCTCCCCGAAGCCATCCGTGGGAGCTCGTCGCTTGGTCTGAAGATCACGTCGTAGGGTTCGGGTCGGTCGATGTAGATCTTCCCGCTGGGTGTGGTCCATTTGAGGACGCCGCCGCCGAGTTGTCGGACTTTCCAGGCGGTGTGGTGTTTCACGATGTGGTGTGCGAGGCAGAAGTCGCTGAGGTTCCAGACGGCGGTCTCGCCGCCGTATTGGTGGTCCTTGGTGTGGTCGAGTTCGCATCTGGCTGCGGGTTGTCGGCAGCCGATGAAGCGGCAGTGGATGTCGCGGGCTTGGAGGAACGCCCGCATCGCCGTGGTCGGCTTGTACGAGTCGACGGCCTGCACTGCGCCCGTCACGGGGTGCGTGAGCACGCGGATGAAGGCTGGGGCGGTGGCGGCGAGGCGTTTCGCCTCCTCGAGCGGCATGGGGGACATGCCATCGAGCAGCGCCGGGGCAAGGCCCGTGCTGCCTGGGCCGCCGGTGTTGGGGCCGGCCAGCATCGTCGTCGCGGGGATGCTGATGTGCGCGATGGCTTGGATGCCCTTCGCGAGGCTCGCCGCCATGGGGTCGCTCGTGAGGAGCATGTCCGCGATGACGTCGGACATGACCTGATCGAGGGTGCGTTCGTCGGGCGCGAGGGCCGTGCTGTCTCTACCGCTCGCCGCGTGCGACGGGTTCGCGTTCGCGTCGGCTGCTGCGCCCGCTCCGGTTGCCGCCTGCGCGCCGGGCTTGGGGCGGGCCTTGATGATCGCTTTCCCCTGCTTCCGTGCCCGGTCGAGGACCGCGTTCGCGACGAACGAGCTCATCAGCACGCGGAGCACGCTCATGCCGTCGCCGAGATCCTCGACCGTCGCGCGGCGGCGCTTCTTCGCTCGCTCGTAGCGGTCGTCGATGGACTCCCCGGTGAGCTCCTCCGCGACCCGCTCGGCCGCCTTCTGCAACGCTCTCGGCGGCAACGGCTCCACCCGCACCCGCTCCAGCATGACCTGCAGGAATTCCGCGCGCCGCGCGGACTGCTCGGCTGGGTCCGCATGGTTCACCTTCAACCCGACACTCGCGAGCGTGGTCACCTGCGCGGGAGTCGCCAGGTTCTCCTCGAGCGCGAGGGCCAGTGCCGGGAACTCGCGTAACGTCACCGACGCGGACGCGAGGTGCCAGCGGCGAGCTTCACGAGCAGCCCCACCTCGTTCGCGATCGACCTCACGTGCATCGCCGACTCCGCACATCCCTCAGCGACATCGAGTGCGTGCCCGAACTCGTACGCCGCCGCGTGCGCCCGCAACTGCAGCGCGGTGCCAGCCGCCAGCATCGCCGCAGCCGCCTCCTCCAGAGCCAGAACCTCCGACCGCCGCGCCGCGACCGACCCCGGATCCGAGGGATCGAACCCCAGGCCCGGAACGTGGCCATCGCGGTGCTGCTGCATGCCCCCAACCCTACGGAGCACCACCGACATTCTGCGGGTTCGTGGATAACTTCCTCACCCGTGAGTTGCTCTCCACGGGCTCACGCGCTGGCTATCACCTGATCTGGACGCGACTTCAGCGAGCTGTGTTCGTATGTATGCCACGAAGGCGAGCAGTTCAAGCAAGTGAACTTGCTGTAACTCCGGGGTCCCCGCACTCACTCCGCCTTGACGACGGCCAGCTCATCCCAGTGCGTCGTGGCGCGCGGCGAGATCATCTCGCGACGCATCGTCCAGCTGCGTCCACCTCGAAGACCGGCGACGCCGAGGCCAAGCGACTCCTGCCCGAACTTCGCGGCGACGGCGTCGAGGGCTTCTCCCACGCGCCGGTCCTCGCTGCGCTCGCCGAAGATGTCGAGCGCGGCGTACGAGTCGCGGGCGACGAACTCGAACAGCGAGACGCCCACGCGCACGTACTTCAGGTCGCTGCGCAGTTGCGGGCCCAGGGCCGTGGCGGCCGCCCGGAACAGAACGACCGGGTCGTCCGTCGGCTCGGGGAACGCGACGGAGACGGCGTGCGACTCGTGCCCCTCGCGGAAGGGGGAGGTGGCCGCGTAGCAGCTCATCGCCCGGGCCAGCGAGCCCTGGGACCGCAGGCGGGCTGAGGCGCGCTGCGTGTACACGGAGAGCACCTCCTCGAGTTCCTGCACCGTCGAGATGGGCACGGCGAACGATCTCGAGAACTGGATCTGCTCGCGTTCCGACGGCACCTCGTCGATGGGGAGGCAGTCGATGCCGCGGAGCTCCTGCACGACACGCTCCTGCACGACCCCGTAGCGTCGCCGGATGGCGGTCGGCGACGATTCGCGGAGGTCGAGGGCGGTGCGGATGCCGAGTCCCACGTACTTCGCGGCCATCTTGCGGCCGACGCCCCACACATCGCCGACGTCGATCGTGCCGAGGATGCCGCTCAGCTGCTCCCGACCGTAGGCGTCGAGGTGGCAGACCCCGCCGAGCGACGGCTCGGACTTGGAGCCGCGGTTCGCGAGCTTGGCGAGGGTCTTGCTCGGCGCGATGCCGATGCTGACGGGGATGCCGATGAGCTTGCGCATGGCGACCCTGATCTCGCGCGCGACGGCGAGCGCCTCCGCGCGGCGGCCCGGAAGGCGGATGAAACTCTCGTCGATCGAATAGACCTCCTGCGACGGCGTGTACCGGCCGAGGAGCTCGATCGTGCGCGCGTTGATGTCGCCGTAGAGCTCGTAGTTGCTCGAGCGGGCGACGACGCCCTTCATCGCGGCCTCCGGCGCGATGGCCTGCCATGGGGCGCCCATCGGGATTCCCGCGGCCTTCGCCTCCTCTGAGCGCGCGATCACGCATCCGTCGTTGTTGGAGAGCACGACGATGGGCGTGCCCTCGAGGCTCGGGTCGAAGATGCGCTCGCAGGATGCGTAGAAGTTGTTGGCGTCGACGATCGCGATCGCTGACTGTGGCGCGTCGCGAGTCTGGCTCGCCTCAGACACGGTGCAGGCACCTCGTGACGACGCCCCACACGGTGAGCTCGCTGAGCTCCTCGAGCACGATGTCGGCGTAGGCGGGGTTCTCGGGCACCAGCCGTACGCGGCCGTGGTCGAATCGAAGGCGCTTGACGGTGAGCTCGCCATCGACGACGGCGATGACGACGTTGCCGTCGTGCGGTTCGAGTGATCGGTCGACGATGATCTCGTCGCCGTCGAAGATGCCGGCCCCGATCATGCTGTCACCGCTGACGCGCACGATGAAGGTCGCAGCGGGATCGTTGATGAGGTGCCGGTTAAGGTCGACGGGGCCCGAGTAGTAGCCCTGCGCGGGAGATGGGAAGCCGGCGGGCACGGCCTCCTCGGCACGTTCCGCGAGCGGCGCCCGCGACTCCGAGCTGCTCGCGCCCTCAGCGGGCAGCGAGACGGAGGCGAGGACTTCGACGCCTGCATCGCTCATGCGCCGCCTCCTGTCCTTCGTCCGGCAGGCGGGCCCGGTGCCGGCGCGCGTGCATCACACGGTTGTGCGAGCACCAATTGTCGCGGATGAACCTTCGGAGTGCGTGACGGATGCGCCCGGCGCGTGGTGTCGTCCGATCGGCACCATGAGGGGCCGGCCGGAGACGGGGTCCTCGACGACGAGGCTCTCGAGGCCGAACACGGCGCGAACGGTGTCGACCGTGAGGACGTCACCGGGCCGACCGGCCGCGTGGAGTCCGCCGTCGGCGAGCGCGATGAGGTGGTCGGCGTAGCGTGCGGCCAGGTTGAGGTCGTGCAGCACCATGACGATGGTGGTGCCCCGCGAGCGGTTCAGATCGGTGAGCAGGTCGAGCACCTCGACCTGGTGGCTGACGTCGAGGAAGGTCGTCGGCTCGTCGAGCAGCAGGAGGTCGGTCTGCTGGGCGAGCGCCATCGCGATCCACACACGCTGGCGCTGCCCGCCGGAGAGCTCGTCGACGTGCCGGTCGGCGAGCGCCGTCGTCTCGGTCGCCTCGAGGGCAGCGGCGACGGCGAGGTCGTCGTCGTGGCTCCACCTGGAGAGGAGGTTCTGGTGCGGGTGGCGGCCGCGGCCCACGAGGTCGGCGACCGTGATGCCCTCCGGGGCGATCGGCGACTGCGGCAGGAGTCCGAGCATCCGCGCCAGCTGCTTCGCCGGCGTCTTGTGCACTTCCTTGCCGTCGAGGAGCACGTGCCCGTCTCGCGGCGAGAGGAGCCGCGACATGGAGCGCAGCAGGGTCGACTTGCCGCACGCGTTCGCGCCGACGATGGCCGTGACCTTGCCTGGCGGCACGAGGAGGTCGAGCTCATCGATGACGACTCGGTCGCCGTAGCCGAGGCTCAGCTTCTCGACGAGGAGGGTGTGGTCTGCGGTCATAGTGAGCCTCCCGCGCGGTTCGTGCGGATGATCAGGTAGATGAGGAACGGTGCGCCGAGCACGCCGGTCACGACGCCGACGGGGTAGCGGGTGCCGAGGAGGAACTGGCCGACGAGGTCGGCGACGAGCACCAGCAGCGCGCCGACGAGCCCGGCGGGGATGAGGAGCGACCCGCCCCCGCCGAAGAGGCGCGCGGCGATGGGGCCGGCCAGGAAGGCGACGAACGCGATGGGGCCGGCAGCGGCCGTCGCGAACGACAGCACGCCGACCGCCGTGACGATGACGACGAGCCTCGTGCGGTTGACGCGCACCCCGAGGGCGGCCGCCGTATCGTCGCCGAGCTGCGTCGCGGCGAGGCTGCGGCTCTGCGCGAGGAGGATGGGCACGAGCGCGACGATCGCTATGGCCACCGGCGTGATGGCGTTCCAGGATGCGCCGTTCAGGCTGCCGTTGAGCCAGCGCAGCGCCTCCTGCAGATCCCACTGCGCCGCCTGCGAGAGCACGTAGTTGGTGATGCTGTCGAGCATGGCCGCGATGCCGATGCCGATGAGGATGAGCCTCGTGCCGGTGACGCCGCCCTTGAACGACAGCACGTAGATGAGGATCGCGACGCCGAGCCCGACGAAGATCGCGAAGAACGACACCTCGCTCGCGCCGAGCGACAGGGTGATGATGCCGAACGCGGCCGCAGCGCTCGCGCCGGAGGAGATGCCGATGATGTCGGGGCTCGCGAGCGGGTTGCGCAGCATGGTCTGGAAGGTGACGCCGGCGAGCCCGAACGAGAGGCCGGCGAGGATCGCGAGCACGGCGCGGGGGAGCCGGAGGCGCCCGATCGTGAAGGTCGCGCCCTGCACGTCCTGGCCCAGGATGACGGCGACGACCTGGTCGATGCCGTAGAACGTCTGCCCGTACATGAGCGAGAACACGAAGACGGCTGCGATGAGCGTGACCAGCACGAGCATGAGCAGGCGGCGGCGCGCCGCGCGTCGGCCGCGGCTGGCGGCGACGGCGCGGGCTGTCGCCTCGATCGCCGAATTCGGCGAGGACGGTGCCAGGGACTTGGGGGACGAGGCGGGAGAGCGCTGCCCGGATGCACGCGTTGCGGTCACAGGGCACGCACCTTCGAGCGGCGGACGATCCAGATGAAGATGGGGGCTCCGATGATGGCCGTGATGATGCCGACGTCGATCTCGGAGGGGCGCGTGAGGATGCGGCCGAGCACGTCGGCCCCCGTCAGCAGCGACGCGCCGACGACGGCGGAGAACGGCAGCACCCAGCGGTGGTCGACGCCGAACATGAGGCGGCAGGCGTGCGGCACGACGAGGCCGACGAACGCGATGGGTCCCGTGACGGCGGTGGCGGCACCGCAGAGGATGACGGCGCCGAGGGCCGCGGCGCCTCGAGTGAGCGCGACCTTCTCGCCGAGGCCCGCCGCGAGGTCGTCGCCGAGCGCGAGCGAGTTGAGCCCCTTCGCGGAGAGGAGGCTGATGAGGAACCCGACGACGAGGAAGGGGAGCACCTGCGAGATGCTGTCCCAGGTTCCGCCGCCGACGCCGCCGATCTGCCACGACCTGGCGCTCTGGCTGATGTCGCCGCGGGGCAGGATGATGGCCGTCACGAATGAGGCGAGCGCCGCGGAGGTCGCCGCGCCCGCGAGTGCGAGCTTGAGCGGTGTCGCGCCGCCTCTGCCGAGCGAGCCGACCACGTAGACGAAGACGGCCGCGATGGCGGCGCCCGTGATGGCGACCCAGATGAAGCTGGACGCGGAGGTCAGACCGAAGTAGGCGATGCCGGTGACGACGGCGAGGGATGCTCCCATGTTGACGCCGAGGATGCCCGGGTCGGCGAGCGGGTTGCGCGTCACGCCCTGCATGACAGCGCCGGACACACCGAGTGCGGCGCCCACCGCGACGGCGAGGAAGGTACGCGGGATGCGTTTCGCGACCGCGGCCTCGTCGAAGCCGTCGGTCGAACCGCCGAGCGCGGCCACCGCATCCGCCCAGCTGACGTCGCGCGAGCCGATCATGACGGAGACGACGACAAGCGCCCCCAACGAGGCCAGCGCGAGGACGAACCACAGCGCCCGCAGCCGCCGGGGACGTCGCACGGTGGCGACACCCCCGGCGGCTGCGGGAGGAGCGGTGAGGGTCACTGGACCTTGTCGGCTGCCTGCGAGAGGAGTGCGACGTAGTCGTCGAGGATCCAGGAGATGGAGAGCGGCGTGGGGTTCGCGGCCGTACCGAGGGGCTCGGTGCCCGGCAGGTTGACGATCGAGCCGTTCGCGACGGCGGGGATCTGCGAGAGGACCGGGTCGCCCTGGAGGGTTTGGACGAGCTCCTCGCCGCCGTAGGTGACGATGATCTCGACGTCGGCGAGCGTGTCGGTCTGCTCGGCACTGATGGTCTGCGAGAACTGGTCGGTGCTCGCGGAGGCATCGACGAGGCTCTGCGGGAAGGTCATGCCGAGGTCCTCGAAGAAGGCGCTGCGCGTATCGTGCGTCGTGTAGAAGCTGACCTGGCTGAGGTCGGTCTCGTCCACGTGCGTGAGGAACATCGTCTTCTTGCCCTGGATGGACGGGTACTTCGCGGCCGTGGCCTCGATCTCGCCCTCGAGCTCGGTGATGAGCGCGTCACCCTCGGCCTGGAGGCCCATGCCCTGGCTGTTGAGGCGGATCATGTCGCGCCACGAGGTCGCCCAGGCCGTCTCCGGGTAGGCGACGACCGGCGCGATCTCGGAGAGCGTGTCGTAGTCCTCCTGCGTGAGGCCCGAGTAGGCGGCGAGGATGACGTCGGGGTTCGTGTCGGCGACGGCCTCGAAGTCGACGCCGTCGGTCTCG
This sequence comes from Pseudoclavibacter sp. RFBB5, assembly GCF_002931555.1. Taxonomy (GTDB): domain Bacteria; phylum Actinomycetota; class Actinomycetes; order Actinomycetales; family Microbacteriaceae; genus Pseudoclavibacter. The sequence continues at coordinate 165,136 of NZ_PSTZ01000007.1, forward strand.
TCGAAGAGCACGGGCGTCTCGCCGCCGAGCTCGTCGAGCTTCTCGCTCACCCAGGGGAGGATGCCGTCGCCGTTGTCGTCGCCGAAGTCCGCGCGGGCCATGCCGACGGGGACGACGCCGAGCGCGAGGGGGACTTCCTGGTTCGCCCAGTTGACGGTCGCGATACGCTCCGGCTTCTCGGTGATCTCGGTCGTGCCGAGCGCGTGCTCGATGGTGATCGGCGTGAAGTCGCCGCTCGCCGAACCGGGCTCCGCGCCGGTGTCGGCGGCAGGGGAGGTCGAGCAGGCGGCGAGGCCTGCGGTGAGCAACGCGGTCGCAGCGAGCGCGACGAGCTTGGAGGCGCGGGGCATGGTGTCCTTTCGGGGGTGGACCTGAGGAGCTTCCCGCACAACGATCGCCGCCGCAGTACGGCAGCGACGGCGGACGGGTCGTCGAAGTCGGTGGCAGCCTCGACCCGAGAGCGGGTCCGGTTAGGCGTGCCTTACCAAAGCTAGGCGACGCGGGTCTGCTTTGCAATCGAGCCAAAACGACACGAATCACCGCGAAACAGACATGTTCCGGTGAGGCTGCCGCACGAAGGTGCGGGTGACTACCGTGCGCGTTCCGGCGCGCGACGTCACCGCACGCGGAACTGACCGGGGCTCGTCCCGGTCACCCGTCTGAACGCCGTCCCGAAGGAACTCGCCGAGCGGAACCCCACCGTCATCGCCACCTCGTCGATGCTGTCGCCGCCCGCGAGCAACACGATCGCGCGTTGGATTCGGAACGCGGCCACCCAGCTACTGAAGCCGAGACCCGTCTCGGCTCGGAACTGACGGGTAATGGTGCGCGAGCTCACCCCGAGCCGCGCCGACCACGCTTCGAGCGTGCCGGCATCCCGCACATCCGCACGGACCGCCTCGACGATGGGAGCCAAGAGCTCGGAGTCGGGGATGCGCAGGAGCAGCTCGTGCGGGGATGGGGCGAGCACGTCGAGCACCATCGCCTCGGTCGTCGCCCGCGAACTGCCCTCGAGGCTCGGCTCAGCCAGTCGGTCGAGGAGGAGGCGCAGCAGGTCGGTCACGTCGACGGCGACCGGGCCGTCTGCGATGGGGGCGGTGCTCTGCACGCTGAACATGGCGGTCCGGTACCAGGTGCCGGCTGGCGTCCAAGCCGTGTGGCGGACGCCAGCCGGGATCCAGAGACCCACCGTCGGCGTGATCGTCCAGGTGCGGGAGCCGACCGTCAGTGAGGAAGCGCCCCGCGTGTTCCAGATGAGCTCGTGCGTCGGATGCGAATGCTCTTCCCAGAACGTGTTCCGACTGATGGCCTCGTCCATGCCGTCGATGACGTACGGCACGTCGATGGAGCCCGCCTCGAAGACAGGAAGACTGCGCCGGTCGACGTCGGGCACATCCACTGGCTTCAGGGGGAACACGGGGCAAGCCTACGGAGTCGACCTGCGGGTGCTGCTGCGGGTCCGTGTCCGGCCGCTCCTGGCGAGGTCAGGCACGCTCCGTCTTCAGCCAGTCGCCGTGCGATGGCGCCCAGTCGTAGGCCGCCTTCGCGTACGCGCCAGTCGCGGCCTGGTCCTGCAGGAGCGCATCGGCGAAGGGTGCGCCCAGGCGCTCGCGGCTCGCATCCGGAGCCTCCTCCAGCACCTGGGTGCCAGGGCCAGCCGACTCGGCGATCTCCCGGACTGTGGGGTTCTCCCCGCTCGCACCGATGACGTAGCCGACGGCGGCGCCCTTCTCGAGGACGCGCACGTAGAGCTCAGCCAGATCGTCGACGTGCACCAGCGTCCACCGCTGGCCGCCGTCGCCGACCAGAGCTGTCGGAGCCGACCCGTTCCCGGCGAGGAGCTGCGTGACACCACCTTGCCCCCCGTAGACGACTGCGGGCGCGACGATGGCCGTGTTGACGTTGCTGTTGATGACCTGTCGGTCGAGAGGCACGCGCCACGACACGATCTCGGGCGGCTCAGGCTCGGACTCCTCAGTGATGGCCGGGTTGTTCCCGAACAGCCAGATGCCGCTCGTGTGCACGAACTGGGTGGGGGAGTGCACGAGCTCGTTGAGCACGATGGGCACGAAGACCGGGTCGACGTCTGGCGCCGACGCCGTGTGGATGACGCCCTCCGCCTGGCGGAGCAGCGGCGCCAGGGCGACGCGGTCGGTGAGGTCGACGACGACGGCCCGCGCGCCCGCCTCCCGCACGGCTGCCGCCTTCTCCTCGGTGCGCACCGCGGCGGTCACGGTGTGACCATTCGCGAGGAGCGCCCGAAGCACTGCAGAGCCGATATAACCGGTCGCCCCGGTGAGGAACACCTTCATGTGGTCGCCTTCCGTCGTGTCGAAGTGGACTGCGGGGTGCAACGACCCGGATGCCGTCGGCATTCCGGGTCGTCGCAGAGCCCGCGGTCGTGGTCTGTTCCCGAGGGTCCAGTGGGCTAGGACGTCGTCGGGCCCAGGTCGGGGTCGGTTGCCTGCGCCGTCGGTGCGGGCGCGACGGAGTCGGTCTTGGGGACACCATCGGCGCCCACGGGGCTCTCGTCCGCGTCAGACGCGGATCCGGGTTCACGTCGGTCGACGCCCACCGTCACCTGCGTCACGAGCGCCGCGATGGCCCCGACGGCGACCAGGACGGGGGCCAGCGCGGCCGCCACGACGGTGACCGCGAGGCCCGCGGTCAGCGGGATCTCGAGGAGGGTGGTGCCGTCGTCGTTCTTGATGAACACGCGACGCACGTTGCCCTCGTGGATGAGCTCCTTGACCTTGCCGAGCAGGTTCTCGCCGGAGACCTTGAACTCCTCGTAGCCGTTCTTCTTCTCAGTCATGTTCTGCGTCCTTCTTTCGGTTGTGGTGGGACTGCTGGGTTGCGTGGAGGCCGGTCAGCTGGGAGCGTCAGCGCCCTGCCCCTCCTGCCATTCGGCCATCTTCGAGTAGTCGGGCAGCTCCTGGATCGACCAGGTGTTGCCGTCCGGGTCCGCGAAGTACACGAAGCGCCCCCAGGGCTGGTCGTCGATGGGGCTGACCTCGACGCCGCGGCGCGTGAGATCGGCGTGCGCTTCCTCGATGGAGGTGACCACGCATTGGAGGGCGCGCAGCGAACCAGCCTGCATGTCGCTGATGCCGTTGCCGAAGGCGATGGAGCAGGCGGAGCCGGGTGGGGTGACCTGCACGAAGCGGATCTCGTCGCTCACCACCTGGTCGTTGTCGACCGGCCAGCCCAGCGTCTCGCCGTAGAAGGCTCGCGAGCGGTCGACGTCGGTGACCGGGAGGCCGACGAGTTCGATGCGGTACTCAACCATGGTGTTCCCCTTTTCGTGCATGAGTCCTGCGGCGCTCGAGTCCCCTGCGACTCGAACGTGCGGGCAATGTAGCACCGGCCACCGACAGTTCGGACAGTCACGGGCCTTGCGGCGGCATGAAGGTCACCGAACCTCCCGCCAAGCCGCGAGCGCAGCCTCGCGACCTTCCTTCAGGCCGACGATCGGTGCCGGATACTCGTCGGTTCCCGCCTCAGGCACCCAGCGCTGCACGTATGCCCCGTGCGGGTCGAATCGCTCGGCCTGGCGCTCCGGGTTGAAGACACGGAAGTACGGGGCGGCATCCACTCCGGAACCCGCGACCCACTGCCAGTTGAACGGGTTCGAAGCCTGGTCGGCGTCGACGAGCGTGTCCCAGAACCACTCCTCGCCGCGCCGCCAGTCGGTCAGCAGGTGCTTGGTGAGGAAAGAGGCGGTGACCATGCGGATGCGGTTGTGCATGCTGCCGGTGCGCCACAGCTCCCGCATGCCCGCATCCACGATGGGGATCCCGGTGGTGCCCCGCTGCCACGCCTCGAGCGCGTCGCGGTCGAGTTCCGGCCACGGGAAGTCTTCGTAGGACGCGCGCCAGGGGCGCGTGTGGAGTTCGGGGAAGCTGTAGAGCGTGTGCCAGGCGAACTCGCGCCAGAGGAGCTCGCGACGGAAGGTCGCGGCGCCTTCTCCGGTGCGCCCATCGAGGGCGTGCCAGGCCTGCGCGGAGGAGATCTCACCCCAGCGGAGGTGCGGGCTGAGCCGGCTCGTGCCCACGAGGTCCGGTCGGTCGCGGTCCGCTTTGTAGTCGGTGACGACCCCGTCGAGGAACTCCTCGAGCCGGTCGTGAGCGCCCCGCTCTCCGGGCGTCCACTCCTCCCGAAGTCCCTCGGCCCAGTCTGGCCTCGTCGGCAGCAGCTGCCAGGAGTCGAGCGCGTCGGAGTCGAGCGAGGTCGCCTTCGAGCCGCGGGGGAGCGCGTCCGGTGCCGGCAGGGGCAACCGCGGGGGCTCATGGTCGAAGCGGCTCTGGCAGGCGTTGGCGAAGGGCGTGTACACGCGGTACGCCTCACCCTGCCCGGTCTGGATCTGCCACGGCTCCGTGAGGAGCGAGCCGGGGAGGCTGTGGGCCTCGGCACCGCCATCGATGAGGCCCTGCTTGATGCGTGCGTCGATGTCGCGCTCGGCCCCGCCATAGCGGCGGTTCCAGACGACGAGCCCCGCGCCAGCCTCTTCGGCGACGCTCGGCACGATCTCGTCCGCGCGCCCGCGCCGCAGCACCAGCGAGCCGCCGATCTCGTCCAGGCTCGCGCGCAGGGCATCGAGGCTGTGGTGCAACCACCACTTCGCTGCCCCTCCGAGCGCACGCACGCCGGGGGACTCCTCATCCAGCACGAACAGCGCGATGACGGGCCCGCCGCGTTCGAGCGCGACGTGCAGCGCCGGGTGGTCGTGGAGGCGCAGGTCGTCACGGAACCAGACGAGCGTAGGGGAGGCCATGCGCCAAGGCTATTGCTCGAACCTCGGCCGGAGGCTGGACGCGAGGCGCGGCAGTGTCATCCCAGAGGACCATGCGCGGGCGACCAGGGGCGGACGCGGCCGAGCGGGGCGCATCCGTAGCGTCGTGGACATGAACACCACATCCTCCCTTGTCGCGAGCGTCGTCGACGTTCGAAAGATCTACGGCACCCACGGCAGCGTCGCGGCCCTCGATGGCGTCAGCCTCGGCATCCGAAGCGGCGAGTTCACGGCGATCATGGGCCCGAGCGGCTCCGGCAAGTCGACGCTCATGCATGTCATGGCGGGGCTCGACGGCGCCACCTCCGGCCGCGTGTTTCTCGGCGACACCGAGATCACGGGCATGAACGACGCCGAGCTGACCGTGCTCCGGCGCCGAGCGGTCGGCTTCATCTTCCAGGCCTTCAACCTCGTGCCCACGCTGGATGTGCGCGGCAACATCATGCTGCCGTTCGACCTCGACGGCCGGTCCGTCTCCCGCGACGAGGAGCAGTGGATCACGCACCTCATCCAGACCCTCGGCCTGGCGCAGCGACTCGCGCACCGCCCCTACGAGCTGTCCGGTGGGCAGCAGCAGCGAGTTGCCATCGCGCGAGCCCTCGCGACGCGGCCAAAGCTGATCTTCGCCGACGAGCCGACGGGAAACCTCGACTCCAAGACGGGGCGAGAGGTGCTGTCGCTGCTCTCCACGGCGAGCAGCCAGTACGGCCAGTCGATCGCGATGGTGACGCACGACCCGATCGCCGCCAGCCACGCCGATCGTGTCGTGTTCCTCGCCGACGGCAAGGTCGTCGCCGACCGGCCCCGCACAAGCGCCGCCGAGATCTCCAACCTCATGCTTTCCATGGAGACGGCAGCATGAGCGCCGCCGGAACCGCGACCGCTGCGAGCAGTGCGGGGACCAGGAGCGCCGGCAAGCCGCGCCGCGCCCCGGAGTCGCAGCAGAACAGCGGCGGCGCGGCCGTCGTGCTGGTCTCTGCCCTCTCGGCCGCCTTCGGCACGGTGCTCATCATGATCGTCGCCGACCTCGCCGCCTACTTCGACGCGATGGGTCTCAGCGAGATCGGTCAGCTCGCGACGGTGCTCGGCACCGTCGCGGCCCTGTTCTTCACGATCGCCCTCTTCGTGGGCGCCGTCGTCACCTCCAACTCGGTCGCGACCGTCATCGCCGGGCGCACGAAGGAGATCGCGCTGCTGCGCCTCATCGGCGCCTCGGGGAAGTCGCTCCGAGCCCGCACCGTCCGCGAGGGACTCGTGCAGGGAGCATCCGGCGCGCTCGCGGGAGCCGTCCTCGGCGTCGGGCTGACCGCCCTCGGTGCGCAGCTCGCGATCATGAACGGGGCACTCGAGCCGTTCGCGTTCCCCATCGTGCATCCCGCGGTGCTCGCCCCCGTCATCGCCGTGACCGCCGCGACGATCATCGCGTCCTGGGTCGGTTCGCGCCGGGTCCTCTCGGTGTCCCCGATCGCGGCGACCTCGTCCACGGCAGAGCCGACCATGCAGGAGCTGCGCGCCGGTCGTGGGCGCAGCATCACGGCCGTCATCCTCATCGCCCTGGGCGTCGCCATGCTCGTCGGCGGTGTCTACCTGGGCCTCTCCAGCCCGACCGGTGTGCTCGTGAGCGTCGTGGGCGGCATGCTGTCGTTCGTCGGTGTCGTCATCGGCTCGCCCGTCATCCTCCCGCCCCTCATGAGCCTCGCCGGGAGGGCCCTCGGGCGCGGCCCGGTGACGCGGCTCGCGGCCGCCAACGCCGTGCGCAACCCATCGCGCAGCAGCCGGGCGGTCATCGGCCTCGTCATCGGCATCACGCTCGTCACGATGTTCGCCGTCGCCACGGAGACGTTCCGCACCATCACCCTCGAGTTCGGGCAGATGGAGCCCGAGATGTACGCCGCGTTCGAGCAGGTCATCGACGTCACGACGGCCATCATGAGCGTGCTCCTGGGCTTCTCGGTGCTGCTCGCCGCCGTCGGCATGGTCAACACCCTGTCGCTGAGCGTCATGCAGCGCAGGCGCGAGCTCGGCCTGCTGCGGGCGCTCGGGTTCACGGCGGGGCAGGTGCGGCGGATGATCGTGACCGAGGCCGTCGCCATGATCGCCTCGTCAGCGCTCTTCGGTCTGCTGCTGGGCGTCTTCTACGGGTGGGTGGGCGCGCAGGCCACCTTCGGATCAATGGTGGGGCGCATCATGCTGCCGAGCATCCCGTGGGTGACGGTCGCCGCCGTGTTGCTCGTGACGTTGCTCATCACCGTCGCGGCGTCGCTGCTGCCCGCCCGCCGTGCGACACGCGTCTCCCCGGTCGCGGCCCTCGCCGTCGACTGACGGCCTGCGCTCCGGCCTACGCTCGCGGTCCGCGCTCCGGTCTACGCTCGCGGTCCGCGCTCCGGTCCCGCGCGCACCTCGCTCCCGCATCTCAGAGTTGTGGCCCGTTGCTGTTCCCGAACTCGGGAACAGCAACGGGCCACAACTCTGCGAGGCGTCAGCGGCGCCAGGTGGCCAGCGGCGGCCTCGCGCCGGCAGCGCGGGCTACGGCAGCGTGTGGCCGGCTGCCGTGAAGAGGCGGTAGTACTCCTCGCGCGTGAGATGCACGTCCGAGCCAGCCGCCGACTCTGCGACGCGCGACGGGGTCGTCGTGCCGAGCACCACCTGGATGTTCGCGGGGTGGCGGGTGATCCAGGCCGTCGCGATGCCCGTCGGCGTGACGCCGTACTTCTCGGCGAGCGCGTCAAGGACGTCGTTGAGATCGGCGAAGTTCTCGCGGTCGCCGATGAAGACGCCGTCGAAGAACGCCTTCTGGAATGGCGACCAGGCCTGCAGCGTGATGCCGTTCAGTCGCGCGTAGTCGAGCATGCCGTTGTCTCGGTCGATGGACTGGTCGAGGCCCACCATGTTGGCGGCGATGCCCGACGCGATGATCGGGGCATGCGTGACGCTCAGCTGCACCTGGTTGATGATGAGCGGCTGCGCGACGACCGACTTGAGCAGCTCGACCTGCCCGGGAGTGTGGTTGGAGACGCCGAAGTGGCGGACCTTGCCGCGGTTGTGGAGCTCGCTGAAGGCCGTCGCGACCTCGTCGGGCTCGACGAGCGTGTCGGGGCGGTGGAGGAGGAGCACGTCGAGGTACTCAGTGCCGAGGGCCTCCAGCGATTCGTCGACGGTGCGCATGATGTGCTCGGCCGAGAAGTCGAAGTAGCCCTCGCGGATGCCGACCTTCGACTGGATGAGCACGTTCTCGCGCTCGGTGGGGGAGAAGCGGATGGCGTCCCCGAAGCGACGCTCGCAAGCGTGGCGTTCGCCGCCGTAGATGTCGGCGTGGTCGATGACGTTGACGCCGGCGTCGAGGGCCGTGCCGACCAGGGTGCGCAGCTGCTCGTCGTCGAGGTCCATGATGCGCATCTGGCCGAGCACGATGCTCGATGCACGCACGTCGGTCTGCGGGAGTGTGAAGGTCTTCATGCTGGCATCATCTCAACTCCGTTGCCGAGGAACCTGGCTGCATCGAGGACTTCGGGCGTCGCGGAGCGTCACAGTCGTTCCCCCGCTCGCCGCACACGCCTAGCCTTTCGGCACGGCATCCGCCGTCGAGAGGAGCGCACCCTTCCGGGGCGTTCCAGGAGCATCTTCCAGAAGCCACCCCCACGACGGAGCATCATGTCGGCACAGACTCGAATCGACCCCCGGGGGCCGCGCTTCGGCGCGGCCATCTCGGCGCTGCTCCTTCTCGTGACGGTGTATCTCGGCCTCGTGGCACCGGCCGGGGCCTCGTTCCCCGACCGGGTCGTGCAGCCAGGGTTCCTCCTCCTGGTCGCGCTGTCGGCGCTGTTCGCGTGGGGCTCGTTCGCGGGCATCCAGCGCCACCCGTACGGCCGCTTCTTCGCCCGCTTCATCCGGCCGCGTCTCGCCCCTCCGGCCGAGACGGAGGACGCGGCCCCGCCGACGTTCGCGCAGGGGGTCGGCTTCGCGGTCACGCTGGTCGGCGTCGTCCTGCACCTCCTCGGGGTGCCGCTCGCCGTGCCGGTCGCCGCGGGGGCCGCGTTCATCGCGGCGTTCCTGAACGCCGTCTTCGGCTACTGCCTCGGCTGCCAGCTGTACGTGCTGCTCTTGCGCGGCGGGATCATCCGCCGCCGGGCTGCGCAGGGCTGAGCCGCACCAGCATGGACGCCACCACCGCTGCGCTGCTCGTCGGTGCGCTCGTCGTGATCGCCACCGTGGTCGGAGTGGCGATGCAGCGCACGAGCGGGCGCCTGAAGCGCGCAGCTCAGCAGCTCGACGGTGCCCCGGACCTGGACCTGCTCACCGACGGGCCGCCGCAGGGGAAGCGCGCAACGCTCATCCTCTTCTCCACCGCGTTCTGCGCCAGATGCCCCGCGACCAAGCGGATGCTCGAGGACCTCGCGGCCCAGACGCCCGGCGTGGTCGTCGCCGAAGTCGACCTCACCGATCGTCAGGACCTCGCGCGCAGCTACGACGTGAGGCAGACGCCCACGGTTCTGGTGCTCGACGACGCGGGCACGCGGGTCGCTCGCATCGGCGGGCCGCCGAGGCGAGCCGAGCTGCAGGCGCAGCTCCAGCAGCTGAGCGCCTGATCCCGGCGCCACAGACCTCACCGTTCGACCCCCGGATATGCGAGGCTGTCCGCGTGGACGCATCAGTGGTGTTGCTCGTGATCATGGCACTTGTACTCATTGTGGCCGTGGTCGGCTGGGTCGCGAGGCGCGGTGTGAGCCGTTTCGACGGCGAGGGGGAGCCGGAGCCCGAGCAGTCGGAGATCGACCTCGAACTGCTGCCAGAGGGCGTGCTGCCGGGTCGCCGCGCGACCATCGTGCTCTTCACCGCCCCGGACAGTCCCGAATGCGCCGTGACGAGGTGGATGCTGCAGGACGTCGCCGCCACCTCGGCGGGGGTCGTGCTCGCCGAGGTGGACACGAGCATCCGCCCGGAGCTCGTGCTGCCGTACGACATCGTCGTCACTCCCACGGTGCTGCTGCTCGACGCCGACGGCAACCGCGCCGGCCGCTTCGACGGGGCGCCGCTGCGCGAGTCGGTGGAGGCGCAGCTCATCGAGCTCAGCGTGCGCTGACCGGGCGGCTGCCTCCGCTGTCCCAGAGCTGCGCGGGCCTCGCGTGGCGTTAGACGCCGATCAGGAGTTGAAGGGCCAGAACTCGAAGCCCGCGGAATGCGAGAGCGCGTCGCGGAGCAGCAGGAAGCCGACGATGCCGATGATCCAGGCCGTGTTCTCGGCGGCGTTCCGGCTCAGCCAGTCCGAGAGACGACGGAGGCGGGGTTCGACGGTGCGGCGTGCCGCGACCCGTCCGAGCAGGAGCAGCAGCGCCGGGACGATCATGACGACGCAGTACGCGGCGAGCAGCGGAGCTGATCCGGCGACGCCGAGCCCCGAGTTCGTGAGTAGGCCCACGGCCGCGAGATAGGGAATCATCGTCGCGAGCTCGACGAGACCCGCGGCCAGGGCGAGCACGATGACGGTCGCCGGGGAGCCACCGCCGAGCGCCCGCTCGCGCCAGCGGCCAAGGCGCCCGGGAGCGGCCGGTGCCGAGTCGGACTGCGGGTTCAGGTGTGCGGGAGGAATGCCGCTCCCGGCCGGGGCGACCTCAGCGGGCGAGAGCTGCGGCTCCTTCTTCTTCGTCGGCATGAGGATGGCGACGGCGAGCAGGCCTGCGCCGAGGAACAGCTGCACGGCGTAGGCGGTGGGCGTCTCGAGCACCGCGGCGGCACTGTCCAGCAGCACGGACGCGCCGGCCGTGAGGGCGAGACCGACGAGGAAGTAGAAGCCGGCGATCGTGCCCAGGTAGGTGAGCATGCGCCCGAGGCGGATGCGGCCGGGCGCGAGCAGGAAGAAGATCGGGATGAGCAGCGTGCCCGCACTCAGGCTGTCGACGAGTGCGAGTCCGAGGAGCGAGAGCAGCAGTTCTGTGGTCATGGGGCAAGCCTCAGGCGCGTGAGCGCGGGCCCGCGTCCGCCAAAGGGCGTCGACACGGCCGCCGGGCTACATCCTTCGGCGGACACCCTCCTTGCGTCTGTGTGCTGGGATGGTCGCATGACGGAACCCGGTGGGACGCTCGCGGCAGCGAAGACGCGCATCCGGGACCTCGACGAGGACACGACGTCGACCGTCGTCGTCGTGGCGATCGCCGTCGTGCTGGCGCTCTTCGACTCCGCTGAGCAGCTCGGTCCGACGCTCGGGGCGATCGCGATCGGCGCGGCAGCGCTCACGCAGAAGCGAAGGTTTCCGGTGGCCGTGCTCACCGTCTGCGTCGCACTGGCGGCGCTGACGCTCGTCGTCGGCGGCGCGCTCGGCGTGATCGTGCTGGTCCTCGACGCGCTGTATGTCGTGGGGAGGTTCGCTTCGAGGGGTGCGCTCCGGGTCGTGGAGTGGGTCGTCGTCGCGGCCGTGCTGGCAGCGTTCGTCGCGCCCCTGCTGCTCGGGGCCACAATCCGGGAAGCGGTCTTCTTCTGCCTGCAGGCCCTCGCCATCTTCTGCACCCCGCTGTGGTGGGCGGGCTCGGTGCGCCAGAGCGCGGAGCTGGCCCGTGTGCAGGAGGCACGCGCCGACGACGCCGAGCGCCTGCTCGTGCTGGAACGCGAAGAAGCGGTGCGCGCTGAACGAGAGCGCATGGCCCGCGACCTCCACGACGTCGTCGCCGCGAACCTCTCGGCGATCGCGATCACCTCCGAGGCGGCGCTCGCGGGGCCAGCGGTCGCTCCCCGGGAGGCCGGCGCCCTCCAAGCCATCCGTGCCTCCGCCCTCGAGGGACTCGACGAGATGCGGTCGATGATCCTCATCCTGCGTCACGGTGAGAGCGACAGTCAGGAGCTGGCCGCACCACCGCGGCTCGCTCAGGTGGCCCAGATCGTCGCGGCCACGCGCGCGGTCGACGTGACGGTCGTCGGCGAGGTGCCGAGCGCATCCGCCGCCTCCGAGCAAGCGCTCGCGCGGGTCGTGGCGGAGGCTCTCGCGAACAGCGAGCGCCATTCTCCCGGGGCCGACGTCGAGGTGCGCTTCGAGGAGGACACCGAGTCGATCTCCGTGCTCGTCACGTCCGTGGGCGGCACGCTCGTCGACGGCGCCCCGGGCACCGGGAACGGGCTCGGGCTGATCCGCGAGCGAGCCGAGCGTCTCGGCGGGCGCCTCGAGGCGGGGCCCATCGCGGGCGGTGGAGGGTGGCGCGTCAGCGCGCGAGTGCCACGGAACGTGGGAGGCGCGGAGCGCGGGGCCGGTCACCGAACCGAGAGGGCATCGTGAACGGAGCCGATCAAGCAGGCGAGGTGGACCAGGCCCACCTGGGCGGCGAAGCAACCGGGGCGGTCGGTGCTGCCCGGCCACGAGTGCGCGTGCTCATCGCCGACGATCACGCTGCGATCAGGGCGGGGCTGCGGCTCCTGCTGGAGGCACACGACATCGAGGTCGTGGGTGAGGCCGCTGACGGTGCGGCGGCGATCGGCAACGCGCGGGCGCTTCGACCGGACGTCGTGCTCATGGACGTTCGCATGCCCGGCACCGACGGCATCGCGGCCACACGGGCGATCATCGCCGAGTCGCTCTCGCAGGTGCTCGTGCTGACGACGTTCGACCTCCACGAGTACGTCTTCGGCGCGGTTCGCGCGGGTGCGGCCGGGTTCCTGCTCAAGTCGACGACCGGGCCCGCCCTGCAGGCGGCGGTGCAGGCGGTGGCGAGGGGGGACGGCGCGCTCTCGCCTGAGGTGACGCGGCGCCTCCTCGACCGCTTCGCCGAGACACGAGAGGAAGCGCCCACGGCAACGCCGGCTGTGCCCGGCATCGAGCAGCTCACGGCACGGGAGCGGGAGGTGCTCACCGCCCTCGGCGAGGGGCTCTCGAACGTGGGCATCGGCCAGCGGATGCACATCAGCGGGTCGACCGCGAAGACACACGTCTCCCGGGTGCTCGCGAAGCTCGGGGTCACCTCGCGCATGGAGGCCGCGGTGCTCGCGAGGCGTGCGGGACTCGCGGACTGATGCGTCCCCGCATCCGCCTGCCCTAGCGGATGACGTCGAAGACCTGCTTCTGGATGCCGTTCGAGTAGACCTCGTGCTCGACGAGCTTGAGGTGCTGGGTGGCCTTGTCGGTCTCGCTGAAGAGCCGCTTGCCTGCACCGAGGAGCAGCGGGAAGACGAGCAGGTTGTAGCGGTCGACGAGTCCGGCGTCGGCGAGCGCCTGGCCGAGCTCGGCGCTTCCGTGCACGATGATCGGGTCGCCGTCGCCGTCCTTGAGGGCGGCGACGTCGTCGATGGAGCGAAGGACGGTGGCGGGCCAGCGAGGGTCGTCGGTCTCGAGCGTCGTCGAGACGACGTAGCGCGGCATGGTGTTGTACTTCGGGAACTCCTCGGTCATGCCGGGCCAGACCGGCGCGAAGGCCTCGTAGCTCGTGCGGCCGAGGAGCAGCGCGCCGGCTTCGAGCTGCTCGGTGCCCTTGATCGTGTAGGCGGCCGGGTCGAAGTCGATGTCCTGCCAGGTCCACCCCGAGTTGCGGTAGCCCTCTTCACCTCCGGGGGCCTCCATGACCCCGTCGGCAGAGACGAAGGCGGTGACGATGAGCTGGCGCATGGGGTTCTCCTGACGGCGCACGGTTGATTCGCTCCTCGCGAACCGTAGGAAATGCTAGATCACTTGCGGCTAGGTCGGGGGCCAGCAAGAGAGCGTGACGCACGACTCTCGCGGCTGGCATCGCGGCTCGAGCTGTGGCGGATTCGTTGGTCGCGTCGCTAGAGTTTTTCCTGTGACGGCACAACGCGTTCGATGGGGAGTTCTCGGGGCAGGCAACATCGCGAAGACCTTCGTGTCCGACCTGCTGGCCCAGGGGCTCGAGGTCGCGGCTGTCGGATCGCGGGATGCGACAAAGGCGGCCGAGTTCGCCGCCGAGTTCTCCATCCCCGCCTCTCACGGCAGCTACGAGGACCTCGTCGCCGACCCGCACGTGGATGTGGTTTACATCGCGACGCCGCAGACGCTCCACGCGGAGCAGGCGCTGCTCGCGATCGGAGCCGGCAAGCCCGTGCTCGTCGAGAAGTCGTTCACCAGCACGGCCGCCGAGGCGGAGCGGGTCGTCGCGGCCGCCCGCGCCAAGGGCGTCTTCGCGATGGAGGCCATGTGGACCCGCTTCCTGCCGACGGCGGACGCGATCGGCGACGTGCTGGAGCGCGGGGCGATCGGTGAGCTCGTGAGCTTCACGAGCTCGCACTTCCAGAACCTCGACGTGTCTCCGACGAGCCGGCACGGTGACCCCTCGCTCGGCGGCGGGGTGATGGCCGATCTCGGCGTGTACGGCATCTCGATGGCCTCACAGCTGCTCGGGCCCGCCACGACGATCCTCGTCGACGGCGAGGCGTCCGAGCTCGGTGTCGACCTCTCCGCTTCCGTGCTGATGCGGCACGGCGCAGGCCGCAGCTCGGCGACGCTCACGCGCATGGACGCGCCGGGCTCGAACCGTGCAGCCATCGTCGGGTCCGACGGGTGGATTGACATCGATGCCGTCTTCTACGCGTCGACCTCGTTCACGGTCTACGACGGCGGCAGGCCGCAGCGTGAGCTGCTGCGCTTCGACAAGCCCCAGCACGTCGGCCGGGGCATGCAGTTCCAGGCGCTCGAGGTCGAGCGCTGCCTGCACGCCGGAGAACTCGAGAGCCCGCGCATGCCGCTCGACGAATCGGTCGCCATCATGGCGGTGCTCGACGAGGTGCGAGCCAGCATCGCCGCGCAGGCGGCAGCTGTGTAGCGAGCTCGCGCGGGCTCGACCGGGGCGCGCTAGGAGCTCGACCAGACGCCGAGCTCGTTGCCCGCCGGGTCGGTGAAGTGGAAGCGCCGGCCGCCCGGGAACTCGTACGGTCCGCTGACGATCTCCCCACCCGCCGAACGCACCTGGGCGATGCTCGCCTCGAGGTCGTCGGAGTAGAGGAGCACCAGGGCACCTCCGGGAGTGACTTGCGGGTCGAGGCGGAAGCCGCCCACCTCGTCGGTCTCCTCGCCACCCGGTCGACGGATGCCCACGTAGTTGGGGCCGGGGCCGTAGTCGTTGAAGGTCCACCCGAAGGCGTCGCCGTAGAACTGCTTGGCGACGGCGAGGTCGGTGACGCCGAACTCGAGGTAGTCGATCGAATGGTGGGCGCGGGCAGCTGGTTCCGTCATGCGAACCAGTCTGCCCGCACCCACCGACAATCGGCTCCGGGTGGCACCTCGCCAGCGCGGGGCGCGGCGGCTCGGAGCTCAGCTCGCCTGAGCGACCTCCGCGAGCACCTCACCGGCCGCGATTGGGCTGCCCGCCTCGGCCCGGTGGCGCAGGGTGCCGGCGGCCTTCACCTGCACGGGCGTCTCCATCTTCATGGCCTCGACCACGGCCACCGCGGTGCCCGCCTCGACCTCTGCACCGTCATCGACGAGCCAGCGCAGGAGCGTGCCCGCCATGGGGGCCGCGACCGACGAGCCGGACCCGCTGCCAGCATCCGCTGCCCCTGCAGAACCTGCCGCGCCGGCGGGCGACACCGCGGCAGCCGAGCCGCCCGCGGCGAAGAGCGTCGCGGGGAGCCGCATGGCGACGCGTCGCCCGTCGAGCTCGATCCAGGTCGACACGACCGACGGGTCCGTCGGCTGGACCGAGAGCGACTGCTCCGGGATGCGCTCGGCGAAGGTCGTCTCGATCCATTGCGTGTGCACGCCGAAGCCCGGCTCACCGTCGGGGCCTTCGCCGCCGATGAAATCTGGGTCGTCGAGCACCGCGCGGTGGAAGGGCAGCACGGTCGGCACGCCCTCGACCTCGAACTCAGCCAGCGCGCGGCGTGCGCGGCGGAGCGCCTCCTCACGGGTGGCCCCGGTGACGATGAGCTTCGCGAGCATCGAGTCGAACTGCCCGGAGACCACGGAGCCGGTCTCGACGCCGGTGTCGATGCGCACGCCTGGACCCGACGGCGCGCGGAACAGCGAGATGGTGCCCGGCCCTGGCAGGAAACCGCGCGCCGGGTCCTCGGCGTTGATGCGGAACTCGAACGCGTGCCCGCGGGGCTCGAACTCGGCCGCCTCGAGCGCGAGCCCGTCGGCGATGCGCAGCTGCTGCACCACGAGGTCGACGCCCGCGGTCTCCTCGGTCACGGGGTGCTCGACCTGCAGGCGAGTGTTGACCTCGAGGAAGGAGATGATGCCGTTCGCGTCGAGGAGGAACTCGACCGTGCCGGCGCTGCGGTAGCCGGCCTCGGCGCAGATGTCACGGGCTGAGGTGTGGATGCGCTCCCGCTGCTCGGGAGTCAGGAAGGGCGCGGGGGCCTCCTCGACGAGCTTCTGGTTGCGGCGCTGCAGCGAGCAGTCGCGCGTGCCGACGACCACCACGTTGCCGTGCTCGTCGGCGATCACCTGCGCTTCGATGTGGCGTGGCGACTCGAGGAACTGCTCGACGAAGCACTCGCCGCGACCGAACGCGGCGACGGCTTCGCGACCTGCTGCGGCGAAGAGCTCCTCGACCTCGTCGAGTCGGCGCGCGACGCGGAGGCCGCGGCCGCCACCGCCGAACGCGGCCTTGATGGCGATGGGGAGGCCGTGCTCCTCGGCGAAGGCGCTCGCCTCCGCGGGGGAGTCGACGGGGCCGCTCGTTCCGGCGACGAGGGGCGCACCGACGCGCTCGGCCAGGCGGCGGGCAGAGATCTTGTCGCCGAGGAGCTCGATGGCCGCTGGTGGCGGCCCGATCCACACGAGGCCAGCGGATTCGACGGCCCGCGCGAAGTCGGCGTTCTCGGAGAGGAAGCCGTAGCCGGGGTGGACGGCGTCGGCGCCCGTCGCCTTGGCTGCGGCGAGGAGCTTGTCGGCGTCGAGGTAGGTCTCCTTCGACGTCTCGCCCTCGAGCGGCACGGCCTCGTCGGCGAGGCGCACGTGCAGGGCGTCGGCATCGGAGTCGGCGTAGACGGCGACGGAGGCGACCCCGTAGTCGGCGCAGGCGCGGGCGACGCGCCCTGCGATCTCACCGCGGTTCGCGATGAGGACCTTGCTGATGCGGGTCATCGGAGTTCTCCTGGGGTCTGGGTGAGTGGGGTCTGGGTGCGTGGCTGGTGGATGCGCGGTTCGACGATGCGGAATCGCACGGTGGCGCCGACGGGCAGCTGGCCAGCGAGGGGTAGGTCGTCGGTGATGACGGCGCCGAGCACGGGGTAGCCGCCCGTGAGGGGATGGTCGGCGAGGAAGAGCACGGGCTGCCCGCTGGGCGGCATCTGCAGGGCCCCGCTGACGCAGCCCTCGCTCGGCAGCTCTCCGCCCTTCGCGCGAGTGAGGGCGTCGCCCTCGAGGCGCACGCCGACGCGGTTCGACTGCGGCGTCACCTGCCACTCCTGGCTCGTGAAGCGGGTGATCTCCTCGGCGGAGAACCAGTCGTCGCGCGGTCCGAGCACGATGCGCAGCTCGACGCTGTCGCCGCCCGCGGCAGGCAGGTCCCGGTGCGCCGCGTCGGCGACGGAGATCGCCGGGGCGAGGGGCGCCGCGGGCTCGCGGACGCCGAGCACGTCACCGGCCTCGAGTGCGTCGGGGCCGAGCCCCGCGAGAAGATCGGTCGCGAGGCTCTCGAGCACGGGAGGTGCGTCGAATCCGCCGCGCACCGCGAGGTAGCTGCGGACGCCGAACGTGGGGGAGCCGAGCTGCAGCTCGTCGCCGTCGTCGAGGGCGAAGGCCGCGCCGAACGGCACGGTGCGAGGGAGGACGCCGTCCACGGTCAGCTCGACCTCGGCGCCGGCGACGGCCACCACCTGCGGGCCGTGTGCTCGCAGGCGCAGGCCGCCGTAGGCGACCTCCAGGGTGGGGCCGCCCGGGCTGTTGCCGACGAGGCGGTTCGCCTGCCGGTGGGCGGGCGCGTCCAGTGACCCGGAGGCTGAGACGCCCATGCTGGCGTAGCCGTCGCGCCCGAGGTCCTGGAACAGCGTCTGCAGGCCTGGGGAGACCACTTCGAGGGCGGAGCTGCGGCCGTCTGCCCCCTCGGGTTGCGCCTGATCGGTCTGCTTGGGTGCGTTCGCGCGTTCAGCGCTCACGGTCGCGCGCGCCCGCTCGGTCGCGGCGTCGACGCTGAACGTGACGATGTCGCCCGGCGCCATGAAGGCGGCAGGGTCGCGGTCGAGATCCCACATGGGGACCTCCGTGGTGCCGATGAGCTGCCAGCCGCCGGGGCTCTCGCGGGGGTAGACGCCGCTGTAGGTGCCGGCGAGGGCGACCGAGCCTGCGGGGATGCGGGTGCGCGGGGTCGACCGGCGTGGCACGTCGAGCACGGGGTCGTCGCCCGTCAGGTAGGCGAAGCCGGGCGCGAAGCCCACGAACCCGACCGTGAAGGTCGAGTTCGTGTGGCGGCGCACGACTTCGTCGGCGGAGATGCCGAGGAGGTCGGCGACCTCCGCGAGGTCCTCACCGTCGTACCGCGTTGGGATCTCGAGACGCCGCGGTTCTCCCGCACGCACGCCGCTGAGGTCGGCGCCCGCTGCTGCGGCTTCGATCTCCTCGGCGGTCACCCGTGCGGGCCGGAACGGGACGAGCAGGGTGCGGGCACCCGGCACCATCTCGCCGACCCCGGGGATGCGCAGGGCGGTCATGGCGTCGAAGAGCGCGATCGTCTCGTCGAGGCTGTCGCACTCGATGAGGACCGCGTCGTCGCGGGCGGTGAGGACTCTCATGGGGTGGGCTCAGCTCCTAGCGGTCACGGACGTGGTGGCCGCTGTCGCCGTGGCTGCGGGCGCGAAGGGGCGCAGCTCGACGCCGGCCTCGGTGAGCGCGAGCCGCACCTGCCTGGCCATGTCGGTGGCTCCGGGGCTGTCGCCGTGCACGCAGATCGAGTCGGCGCGCAGCTCGAGCGTGCTGCCATCGATGGCCTCGAGGAGGCCTTCCGTCGCGAGGCGCACCATGCGCTTCGCGACCTCGTCGACGTCGTGCAGCACGGCTCCCGGCTCCCGGCGGGAGACGAGGGTGCCCTGCGGGGTGTAGGCGCGGTCGGCGAACGCCTCGATCGCGGTGGGCAGGCCCGCCTCGGTCGCGAGGCGGAGCACGGCCGAGCCTGGCATGCCGAGGAGCACGAGGCTCGGGTCGACGAGGCGCACGGCCTCGACGACGTCGGCGGCCTGGCGCTCGTCGTGCACGATCGTGTTGTAGAGGGCGCCGTGCGGCTTCACGTAGCTGACGCTGGTCCCCTCGGCGGCCGCGAGTGCTTGCAGCGCGCCGATCTGGTAGATCACGTCGGCGACGAGGTCGTCGGTGGCGACGTCGATGTTGCGGCGCCCGAAGCCGGCCAGGTCGCGGTAGCCGACGTGTGCGCCGATCGCGACCCCTGCATCCGCCGCCCCCTTGACGGTGGAGCGGATGGCGCGCGGGTCGCCGGCGTGGAAGCCGCAGGCGACGTTGGCGCTCGTGACGATGCCGAGCATCTCCTGGTCGTCGCCGAGGGTCCAGCGGCCGAAGCCCTCGCCGAGGTCGCTGTTGAGGTCGATGGCACGTGCGTTCATGTGGTCAGCCTTTCGCTCGGGGATGCGGATCAGGTGTTGAGGAGGTCGAAGATCGGTCCGACCGCGTTGACCGCCATGTACCAGGTGATGACCGTCGCGAGCGTGCCGATGATCAGCAGCCACTTCGGGTACTTCGCACCGCCCAGCTTCGACGGGCGGAACCAGCCGATGTACATGAACAGCGTGAGGCCGATGGGCAGGATGAGGCCGTTGAAGCCGCCCACGAAGACGAGCAGGGTGGCTGGCGGGGTGCCGATGGACAGGTAGACGGCGAGCGAGAAGACGATGAAGCCCACGGTCCAGAAGTCGGCGGCGCGGCCGGCGATGCGCTTCGAGAACACGGGGAGGAACGAGACCGAGGTGTAGGCAGCGCCGATGATGCTCGTGAGGGCGGCGAGCCAGAAGATGGCGCCGAAGATGCGGAAGCCGGCCTCGCCCGCGGCTGCCTGGAAGGCATCGGCGGCGGGGTTGAGGGTCGTGTCGAGGACGACGCCGCTCGCGACGACGCCGAGGATGGCGAGGAACAGCACGTAGCGCATGACGCCCGTGATAACGATGCCGGTGACGGCGGCGCGGTTGACCTGTCTGATGTGCTCGGGTCCGGCGTTGCCGGAGTCGAGGAGCTTGTGCGCGCCCGAGTAGACGATGTACCCGCCGACGGTGCCGCCGACGATGGTCGTGATGGTGGCGAAGTTGATGGTGTCGGGGAGGATCGTCTGGCGCAGCGCGTCGCCGATGGGCGGCTGGGCCACGATCGCGACGATGACGGTCAGGAGGATCATGGCGACGCCCGCGACGATGACGACGCGGTCCATGACGATGCCGGCACGCTTGATGAGGAAGATGGCGATGGCGATCGCGGCGCTGATGACGGCGCCGATCTTCACGTCGAGGCCGAGGAGCACGTTGAGGCCGAGCCCGGCGCCGCCGATGTTCCCGATGTTGAAGACGAGGCCGCCGATGACGATGAGCACGGCGAGGACGTACCCGCTGCCCGGCAGGGCGTCGTTCGCGAGGGCGCTCGCGCGCTTCCCGGAGAGCGTGATCATGCGCCAGATGTTGAGCTGAACGGCGAGGTCGATGAGGACCGAGATGAGGATGCCGAAGGCGAACGCCGCGCCGAGCTGCTGGGTGAAGGTCGCCGTCTGCGTGATGAAGCCGGGGCCGATGGCCGAGGTGGCCATGAGGAAGAGGGCGCCGACCAGGGAGGTGCGGCGGGCTTTCGCGTACTGCTTGAGCTTCTCGGGGGTGCTCGCCTCGTCGGCGGCCGCGGAGCTGCCGGCTGGTGAGGCCGATGATGCGGGAGGAGGTGTAGAGGACATGACTCGTTCCAGTTCGGTAGGGGAGCAGCGAGTGATTGCGGCAACCCTACGGTTGTTCAACGCTGAGCAACAGATTGTTCAACGATAGACGCGTAAATGTCTTGTTACAAGATGTATCGGGGTTGTTTCCGGAATCCGATCGACGAGTTCGACGTCCGAGCCCGCCGGTAGAGTTCGAAGCGTGAACGCAGCCGACGAGACCCTCGACAGGGCCGAGCGGGCGGCCTCGAGCCTCCGCCAGATGATCGTCGCGGGCGAGATCGTTCCCGGTCAGCGCCTCTCGGAGAGCGCGATGACGGAGCGGCTCGAGGTCTCGCGCAACACCCTTCGCGAGGCGTTCCGCATGCTCACGGCGGAGCGGCTGCTCACCCGCCGCCCCAATGCCGGCGTCTTCGTCGCCGTCCCCTCGCTCGCATCCATCCTCGACATCTACCGGGTGCGACGCATGATCGAGGTGCAGGCGTTGCGCGCGGCCCCCGGTCGGCACCCGGCAGGCACGCGGATGCGAGAAGCCGTCGAGCGCGCGCTCCAGGGTCGCGAGGCCGGTGACTGGGCCGCCGTCGGCACCGCCAACATGGAGTTCCACACGGCGATCGTCGCGCTCGCGGACAGCGAGCGGCTCGACCGCGTGTACGCGAACGTCTCCGCCGAGCTCCGGCTCGCCTTCGGCTTCCTCGAGGACCTCGAGTACCTGCACGCCCCGTACATCGAGCTGAACCAGCGGGTGCTCGCGCTCCACACCGCGGGCGACACCGAGGGTGCTGCGCAGGCGCTCGACGAATACCTCGTGAGGTCGGAGCGCACCGTGCTGGCCGCCTACGCGCGCATCGCGCCTGAGCCGACGATCTGATCCGAGGACCGCGTCCGACGCTCTGCGCCGATCCAACCGCCACGCATCTGACGTCCCAACCCGCCCCCTTGAAGGAGCCCGCCGTGTCGCTCACCGCCCTCGTCGTCCGCCACGTGGTCTTCGAGGACCTCGGCCTGCTCCGTGAGGTGCTCACCGCGCGCGGGTACGGCATCCGCTACCTGGAAGCCGGGCAGGACGAGATAACCGCGGACGAGCTGCTCGCGGCCGACCTCGTCGTGGTGCTCGGCGGACCGATCGGGGTGGGGGATGCGGAGCGCTACCCGTTCCTCGCGCCCGAGATCGCGGCGATCAGAGCTCGGGTCGAGGCCGACCGCCCGACGCTCGGCGTGTGCCTCGGAGCCCAGCTCATGGCGGCAGCCATGGGCGCAGACGTTGCGCCGACGGGCAGGGTCGAGATCGGCTTCTCGCCGCTGACGCTCACGGAAGACGGAGCGGGCTCTGTGCTCGAGGGGCTGCGCGACGTGCCGGTGCTGCACTGGCACGGCGACCAGTTCGAGATTCCCGCCGGCGTCGCGCGGCTGGCCGAGACCCCGGGCTTCCCGAACCAGGCGTTCGCCGCGGGCCCGAACCTGCTCGGCCTGCAGTTCCACCTCGAGGTCGACCCGCAGATGGTCGAGACGTGGCTCATCGCGAACGCCTACGAGCTGGCGATGCACGAGCTCGACCCGCGGAAGATCAGGGCGGATGCGCTCGAGCTCGCGCCGCGCCTCACGGCCGCCGCGCGCGAGGTCGTCGGCGCCTGGCTCGACGGCCTCGCGCGCTCCTAGGCTGGCACGCCGGTCGTTTCGGCGTTGCTCCCTGCTCGGGAGAACGGCACCCCGCGCGGCACCACGAGCGGCCCGCCCGTGATGGGGTCGTCGATGACGACGTTCGGCAGGCCGTAGATATCCTCGACCCGCTCGCTCGTCACCACCTCGCGTGGCGTTCCCGACGCGAGGATGCGGCCGTCGCGCATCGCGATGATGTGGTCGGCGTAGCGCGCGGCGTGGTTGAGGTCGTGGAGCACGGCCACGATGGTGCGGCCGCTGCGGTTGAGGTGCGCGAAGAGCTCCATGAGCTCCACCTGGTGGGCGATGTCGAGGAACGTCGTCGGCTCGTCGAGGAGGAGGAGGTCGGTCTGCTGCGCGAGGACCATGGCAACCCAGACGCGCTGCCGCTGGCCGCCGGAGAGCTCGTCGACGCGTCGCGCCGCGAGCGGCAGGGTGCCCGTCGCGTCGAGCGCGTCGCGGACGGCACGCTCGTCGGCTGGCGACCATTGGCGGAGGAGGCGCTGGTGGGCGAACCTGCCGCGCCCGACGAGGTCGGCGACGGTGATGCCATCCGGGGCGAGCGCCGACTGCGGCAGGAGGCCGAGGCGGCGGGCGACGTCCTTCGCACGCATGCTCGTGATGGCCTTGCCGTCGAGCACCACCCGGCCGGCTTCAGGGGTGATGAGCCGCGAGAGGCCCCGTAGCAGGGTCGACTTGCCGCACGCGTTCGGGCCGATGATGACGGTGAAGGATCCGTCGGGGATCTCTGCGCTGAGCCGCTTGATGATGGGCGCGCCGTCGTAGCCCAAGGTGACCTCCACCGCTTCGAGGCGTGGCGCGCCCCGAGCCGGGATGACGGCGTCGGGCTGTGGACGCTCGTCTCGGCTGCCGGGAGCGGGGGCGGGGTGTCTAAGCACGGCGGCGGATCTCCTGAACGATGGTGACGATGAGGTAGAGGCCGCCGACGGACACCGTGACGACGCCCACGGGCAGGGTGACGGGAAGCACGTGCTGCGCGACCAGGTCGGAGCCGAGGAGGAGCAGGGCTCCGACGAGGGCCGAGAGTGGAAGGGAGAGGTACGGTGTCCGCGCGATCCGGCGGGCGATCTGCGGGGCGGCGAGGGCGACGAAGGCGACGGGGCCGATGACGGCGGTGGAGATCGACACGAGGCCGACCGCCGCGAGCAGGACGACGGCGCGCACGAGCTGCGGCCGAGTTCCCGTCGCGGCCGCCATGTCGTCGCCGAGATCGAGCTGGCGCAGCTGGGGAGCCGTCAGCAGGAGGAGCGCGAGGAGCGGGATGCCGCACGCGATCGCGCCGACGAGCGGCGGAGCTGTCACCCCGTTGAGGGTGCCAGCTCCCCATGCGGAGGCGAACATGGCGGTCTCGAGTTCGACCTCGAGCAGCATCCATGTGTTCAGGGACGCGAGCATGGCAGAGATTCCGATGCCGATCACGATGAGGCGGAAGCCCTGCGCGCCGCCCCCGCGCGCGAGCCCCCAGATGAGGAGGGCCGTGACAAGTCCGCCGAGGACGGCGCCCGCGGTCATGAGCGGCCAGGACGCTGAGAAGGCGACGACGCTCACGAGCATCCCGGTGAAGGCGCCGTTGGAGAGGCCGAGGATGTCGGGGCTCGCGAGTGGGTTCCTGGTGACGGTCTGGAAGAGGGCTCCGGCGGTCGCGAGGAATCCGCCGAGCACGATGGCCGCCACGACCCTGGCCAGGCGCCATTCGAAGACGACCGTGCGGTCGAGGGCGTCCCCGCCGCCGAGCAGGGCGCGCACGACGGCGTTCGGGGTCAGCGGGTAGGTGCCGAGGCCGAGGGCGAGGATGCCGAGTATCAGGATGGCGGCGGCCGCGATCACGCTGACGATCAGGGTCCGCACGCGGAGGGGCATCGCGAGGGGCCCGGCTGTGAGGAGCACCTGCCGGTAGCCGATGTCGACGCGGTCTGGGATGCGGGTGGTGCTCACGAGAGGGTGCTCGCCGTGCGCTGGCGTGCGAGGGCGATGAGCAGGGGTGCGCCCACGAACGCGGTGACGATGCCGACGGGGATCTCGGCGGGCGCGATGAGGACTCGACCCAGCACATCCGACAGGAGCACGATGACCGGGGCGAGCACGATCGAGATCGTGAGGATCACGCGCTGGTCGACGCCGAACACCCACCTCGCGACGTGCGGCACCATGAGGCCGACGAAGGCGATCGGCCCGGCCAGAGCCGTCGCGGCCCCGGCGAGGACCGTGACCGCGATGATCACGCCCACGCGAATGGCGCCGACGTTCGCTCCTTGCGCGCGAGCGACGTCCTCGCCGAGCGCAAGCGCGTTGAGCCCGGGGGCGAGCAGCAGCGCGCCGATCAGCCCGAGGACGATGAAGGGGAGCACCGGCAGGAGGACGTCGAAGCCCCTGCCGAGGAGCGAGCCAGCGTTCCACGAGCGCATCCGGTCGAACGCATCCGGGTTGCTCAGGGTCATGCCCGTTGTCATGCCGGAGAAGACGGCGCCGATGGCGACGCCGGCCAGGGTGAGGCGGATGGGGTCGGCGGGGCCGCGCCCCGCGGAGCCGATGAGGGAGACGGCGAGGGTCACAGCGAGCGCGCCGAGGAACCCGAGCCACACGAACGAGGAGATGTCGCGGAGACCGAAGAATGCGACGCCGATGGCGATGGCGAACGCGGCTCCGGCGTTGACGCCGAGGATGCCGGGGTCCGCGAGCGGGTTGCGGGTGAACGCCTGGATCAGCGCGCCGGCGACGCCGAGGGCGACGCCCACGATGATCCCCGTCACGGTGCGGGGCGCACGGATCTCGCCGACGACGTAGCGGGCCTCGGAGGAGCCGCCGCCCCGCAGCACGTCGAGGACGACGTGCGGCGGGAGCGAGTTCGAGCCGACCATGAGCGAGAGCACGACCGAGATCACGAGCAGCACCGCGAGGGCGGCGAGGCCGAGGGATGCTCGGCCTCGCCCGTCCACCCGGAGCGGAGTCGGCGCGTGGCCGGCGTGGGCGAGCGTCACTGCTGCGCTGCGAGGAAGCGCTCGATGTCGTCGAGCACCAGGTCGCCGCCCTTGGGGCCGACGCCGGAGACCCAGTAGCTCGTGTCGACGAGGGTGACGGTGGGGAACTCGGCGGCGTTCTGGGTGATCGCGGTCGGCACGGTCGACGTGTCCTCGACGTCTGCCGTCGTCACGAAGACGTAGTCGGCCTTGGCGTCGAGGATGTTCTCCGGCGAGATGTCGGCCTGCAGTCCGTCCTCCCACTGCTGCTCGGGAATGGTGAGCCCGGCGCATTCGAGTGCCCCGCCAGCGAATGACGTGGGCCCGTAGAGGCTGAGCGTCGTCTCGTCGCGCGGCCGGATGAGGTTGGCGGTCTTTCCCGCCGAGCCAGTCTGGCTCTTGATCTCCTCGCAGCGGTCGTTGAAGCCGGTGAGGAGTTCTTCGGCTTTGTCCTGCTGTCCGAGCGCCTCGCCGATGAGGAGCACGTTCTCCTGCCACGGGTCGGCCTGCGTGGCCATGAACACGGTCGGCGCGATGGCTCCGAGCTGGTCGTAGAGCTTCGAGTGGCGGGATTCGGTGCCCAGGATGAGGTCGGGCTTCAGCGCCGCGATGGCCTCGAGGTCGGGTTCCGGGACGGTCCCGACGGGCTCTATGCCGTCGACGCCGAGGTACTCGGGGATGCCCGCGACGTTGCTGGCGACGGCGGCACCGACCGGGGTCACGCCGAGGGCGACGGCCGTGTCG
The DNA here is from genome assembly GCF_002931555.1 of Pseudoclavibacter sp. RFBB5. Classification (GTDB taxonomy): domain Bacteria; phylum Actinomycetota; class Actinomycetes; order Actinomycetales; family Microbacteriaceae; genus Pseudoclavibacter. The sequence goes on from NZ_PSTZ01000007.1 coordinate 191,094, forward strand.
AGCTCGACGGGCTCGAGGACCACGACGCGCTGCGGGTCGGCGGGGACCTCGGCCGTGCCTCTGGCGTGCTCGACGGAGCGGGTGCCGGATGCTCCGCCCTCGTTGTCCCCGGATGCGGGGGTCTCTGCGGCGCCGGTCGCGCATCCGGCGAGGAGCAGGCCGGTGAGTGCGGCGCAGGCGATGAGGGCCGATGCCCTCCGTGTCGTGGATGAGTGCATGGGAGTGACTTCCGTGGAGGTGGATGGATGGATCGCTGGGTGCTGCGTGTCGAGTGCTGCCTGGGTGGGCCGCGACTCACCGGTAGTAGACGGCGAGCGGGTAGTCGCCGTCGTGGCGCACCTCGATCGGGGTGCCGAAGACGTGCTCGAGGGTCTCGGTCGTCATGAGGTCCTTCGGGCTGCCGGAGTGCGCGAGCTGCCCGTCGGTGAGGGCGATGATGTTGTCGGCGTAGGCGGCGGCGAAGTTGATGTCGTGGATGACGATCACGAACGTCTTGCCGAGTTCGTCCGCGGCTCGGCGAAGCTGGCCCATCATGGCGACGGCGTGCTTCATGTCGAGGTTGTTGAGGGGCTCGTCGAGGAGGATGTAGTCCGTGTCCTGCGCGAGCACCATGGCGACGTAGGCCCGCTGCCGCTGCCCGCCGGAGAGCTGGTCGAGGTAGCGGTGCTCGAGGGTCGTGAGGTCGAGGAACTCGATGGCCCGGTCGATGTGCTGCTTGTCGGCTGGCGTGAGCCGCCCCTGCGAGTGGGGGAAGCGGCCGAAGCCGACGAGCTCCCGCACCGTGAGGCGGGTGACGAAGTGGTTCTCCTGCCGGAGGATGGAGACGACCTTCGCGAGGTCGCGGCTCTTCGCCTTCGTCACATCGTGGCCGCCGACGGTGACCGTGCCGGTGCTCGCATCCGTCAGCCTGCCGACGATCGTCAGCAGCGTCGATTTGCCGGCGCCGTTCGGGCCGACGAGGGCCGTGATGCCGCCTGCGGGGATGTCGAGGGTCACGGGCCCGAGCACGGTCGCCTTGCCGTAGGTCTTGGTGACGTTCGAGAGCGAGATCACAGGGCGCCCTTCCTGAGTAGGTACACGATGAAGAAGAGGCCGCCGACGAACTCGATGATGATCGAGAGGGTGCCGGCCGCGTAGAACACGTGGCGGAGCACGAAGTAGCCGCCGAGCAGGGTGAGCATGCCGAGGAGCATCGCGAACGGGATGACGTGCTTGTGCTGCGAGGACCCGGTCAGCTGGTAGGCGAGGGTCGCGACGATGAACCCGAAGAACGTCATGGGGCCGACGAGGGTCGTCGAGATGGAGATGAGCACGGCCGTCAGGATGAGGAGCACCGTGACCTTGCGCTTGTAGGCGACGCCGAGGTTGACGGCGGTGTCGCGGCCGAGGGCGAGCACGTCGAGGGTGTTCCTGGTGCGCCAGATGAAGGCGAGCACGACCGCGATGATGAGCGCGGCCCACGGCAGGTACTCGGGGTTCGAGTTGCTGAGGTTGCCGAAGAGCTTCGCCGAGAGCACGTCGAACTCGCTCGGCGTGAGGAGGCGCTGCATGAAGGTCGAGAGCGAGCCGAAGCCCACGCCGAAGACGACGCCGATGAGCAGCATGATGTGCAGGTTGCCGCGCTTGCCGGAGAAGAGCCACGTGTAGAGCACGGTCGCGAAGCCCACCATGAGGAAGCTCTGCAGGAACACCTTGGGGAGGCCGTCGGTCGAGGCGAGGGCCGCGCCGCCGAGGAAGAACACGAGGGCGGTCTGGAAGACGACGTAGATGGCGTCGAACCCCATGATCGATGGGGTCAGGATGCGGTTGCCGGTCGCCGTGTGGAAGAGCACCGTGGCGACGGCCTGGCAGGCGGCGACGATGATGACGGTCGCGACCGTGACGACCCGCAGGTTGACGGCGAGCCAGAAGCCGCGACTGCCGGGCTCCATGGCGATGTCGTAGGTGAGCACGCCGACGGCCGAGAGGACGACGAGGGCGCCGAGGATGCTGAAGCGCAGCCAGAGGCGGGGCGGCTTGGCGGGCTTGGACGCGTCGCTGACCTTGTCGCCGACGCGGCGGGCCGTGGATCTCGGGAGGCGGGGCACGGTGTCAGCCATCGCGCCGCATCCGGAGCAGGAGGGTGATGAAGACGGCGGCGCCGACCATGCCGAGGATCATCGAGACGGGCAGCTCGAAGGGCATGCGGATGACGCGGCCGATGATGTCGCAGACGATGATGATGCCCACGCCGAGCACGCACACCCATGGCAGGTTCGACCTGAGGTTGTCGCCGCGGGCCATGGAGACGAGGTTCGGCACGATGAGCCCGAGGAACGGCAGGAAGCCGACGACGACGGTCGTGACGCCGGTCGCGATGGCGACGAGCGCGGTGCCGATGAACATCACGAGGTTGTAGTTGACGCCGAAGTTCGTGGCGATGTCCTTGCCGAGGCCGGCGACGGTGAAGCGGTCGGCGACGAAGTAGGCGATGACGACGATGATGGCGACGATCCACAGCACCTCGTAGCGGCCGCGCACGACGCTCGTGAAGCTGCCCATGAACCAGGTGCCCAGCATCTGCAGGTAGTTCGTCTCGATCGCGAGCCACGTCGTGAAGGCCGAGACGACGGCGCCGAGCATGATGCCGATCAGCGGCACGATGAGGGCCGAGCGCAGCGCGACGCGGCGCAGCACGGCGAGGAAGACCATAGTGCCGATGAAGGCGGAGGCGCTGGCCATGACCATGCGGGTCGTGAGGCCGGCGGTGGGCACGACGATGTAGCTGACGAGCAGGCCGAGGGCGGACCACTCGGTGGTGCCCGTCGTCGTGGGCTCGACGAAGCGGTTCTGGGTGAGCAGCTGCAGGATGAGCCCCGAGACGCTCATGGCGCATCCGGCCAGCACGAGGGAGACGGTGCGGGGGACGCGGGAGATCCAGATCATCTCGCCGCCGAACTCGTTCCCCGCGATGTCGTAGGCGCCGACGAAGAGGGAGAGGACGGCGAGGCAGAGCACCACGGCGATGCCCACCGGGAGGGCGCCTCGGCGGTTGAGGAGCGGCACGCGGTGCGCGGGGGTGATCCGCGGCGCCGATGCGGCCGGGGGTGGGGCTGTTGCTGTCATTCGCTCGCTGTCATGGGCTGGCGGGCTGGGTGCTGTGCTGCGTCTGCTGCGCGTCTGCTGCGCTGTGCCCCGCTGCCCGGACGACGTGGGGGCGCCTTCCGAGCGGCGGGGCACAGCGCGGGTGCGCTGCCTAGCTGTTGGCTCCGGCGAACGCGGCAGCGACGTCGGCGTACAGGCCGGTGTAGGCCTGGATGCCCTCGTCGAGGTAGAACGTCGGGTCGAGGTAGACGATCTGGTTCTTCTGCACGGCTGGCACGTTCTGGAGTGCCTCGGCGCCCGCGATGAGGTCGGCAGCTGCGGTTGCGCCCTCTTCGCCGGTGCCGGCGTCGCGGTCGAGCACGATCATCCACTCGGGGTTGGCCTGCGCGATGGCCTCGACGCTGATGTCGTCGCCGTGGGAGGCGTCTTCAGCGGTCTGGTCGATGGCCGGGGTGAGGCCGATCGTGGGGAAGAGCTGGCCGACGCCGCGGCCCTCACCCGGTGCCGCGTAGGCGATCTCGCCGCCGGAGGTGATGAGCCCGACAACCGAGTCGGTGCCGTTGTAGGCGCTCTTCGCGTCGGCGATGGCCGTGTCGAAGGCGGCGATCGTCTCTGCGGCCTCTTCTTCCTTGTCGAAGATCTGGCCGAGGATCTCAACCTGGCGCTTCAGCTCACTCGTCGCCTCTTCGCCGTCGCGGGCGTTGATCTCGATGGTGGTGGGCTGGATCGCCTTGAGGTCCGCGTAGTAGTCCTGGAAGCGGTAGCCGCCGATGATGAGGTCGGGGTCGGCCTCGATGACGGCCTCGAGGTCGGGCTCGCGGTGGAGGCCGACGTCGAGCACCTCGTCGCCACCGGCGAGGTCCGGCCAGACGCTCTCCATGAGCGGCTTGGGGGCCGCGACGACGTCGATGCCCCAGTCGCTGAGGGTCTGGAACGTGGTGTTGTCGAGGGCGACGACGCGCTCCGGGTTCACGGGCACTTCGATCTCGCCGTGGTTGTCGGTGATCGTGACGGTTCCGGACGCTGCTGCCGCGGCATCCGCATCGGCGGCAGGCGCGGAGTCGGCCGGGGCGCATCCGGCGAGCAGGAGCGCCGAGATGGCGAGGAGGCCGGCTCCCTGGATACGTGCGGCGGTGCGCCGGGTGGGGGCGGTGAGCGTTTTGGGCATGGCGGATCCTCGGTTCGGGGATGGGCTGTGTTTCGCGCACAGGTGATGTTTCGGGCACGGATGTGAAGCCGCTGCAGGGGCCGCACGGGCGCTTCGGAGCGGACGGGCCAAGCCTGCGAATCGTGCTGATCATCCAGCGCGACTCGGCTTCGAGTAAGGCGAGCCTATCTTAAGTTCTGGGGCCGGGTTGGGCGATCTTGAGTGGAGCTCCGGGGAGAAGGGCCCGGCGCGTGACAGGCGCGAGACAATGGGGTGATGCTTTCTCCTCGTCCTTCGATGATCCCCGGTTGGCGTGACCTCACGACGATGGGCCCCTACCGCCGCGATCACTGGGTGGCGCTTCGGGTCGCCTTGGCGATCGGGGTGCCGCTGGTGCTCCTGTGGGCGACGGGGTCGATGCCGCTCGCGATCTTCGCCGTCTTCGGAGCGTTCACAAGCGTCTACGGTCGTGGGCTCAGCGTGTTCGGTCGGTTCCGGATGCAGTCGATCGCGGCGGGTTCGCTCCTCGCGTCGGTCGGCGTGGGCGCCGTCATCGCGCTCTCGCCTGGCCGGGCTCTGCTCGTGCTGCCCGCTGCGGCGATGTGGGCGTTCCTCATGTCGCTCCTCGGCGACCGTGTGCGTTGGGCTCCGCCAGGGCCGATGTTCCAGATCTTCGCGCTGGCCGGCATCGCGGCGCTCGCGGCGGGTGGTGAGGTGCTGCTGGTCGGCATCGGCGTCGCGGTCGTGACGGCGGCATGGTCGCTGCTGCTCGGGCTCGCGTTCGGCGCTGTCGGTGCCGTCGTGGATCGGGCGCGTGCGCGCACCGGGGCAGCCGCGACGTCGCAGCCGTCGAGTGCCGCTGCCGCTGGGACCGCCGCCGCTGCCGCTGGGGCCGATCCGGCACGCGCTGGGGCCGCGGGTGCTGGTGCCGACGAGGCACGTTCGGGTCTGGCGCCGGTGACGGGGTCGATTCGGTCGGTCCGCCCGGCGCGTTCGTCGGCGATCGGTCGGGCGACGATGTTCGCGGTCGGCACCCTCATCGCCGGTGCCATCCCGTTGCTGATCGGCATCGGGCATCCGTACTGGGCGATGGTGTCTGCGATCGCGGGTCTGTCTGCGGCGACGGGGTTCCATCGGGTGCTGCGGGCGACGCATCGACTTGTGGGCACGGTGCTGGGTCTTGGCGTGGCAGCGGTGCTGTTGGCGTTCGAGCCGAGCGGCTTGGTCGTGGTGCTGCTGGTGATCGCGCTGCAGGGTGGGGTGGAGCTGTTCATCGTGCGCAACTACACGATCGGGTTGCTGTTCCTGACCCCGCTGGTGCTGGTGATGGGCCGCCTGGCGGGTGACGTCTCTGCGGGCCAGCTGCTGCTGGAGCGCGGCGTCGAGACGGCCATCGGCGTGGCGGTCGCGATCGGCATCGCGGTGCTGCTCGAGTGGAGGCCCAGATGGCAGTCGCCTGCCTCTTCCAAGGTATAGATCACCAGGGGGCTTGCCGCAAGACCCCGTCGAGGCACCAGAATGAGCGATCGTGACATCTCCTGTTGAAGTCTTTGCCCTGCCGCCGCACCTGTCGTTCAAGTCGGACCCCGAACTCGTCGGCGAGGATGCCAGCCAGTTCGCGGCGATCGCTGGGGCCCTGTCGCGCCAGAAGCGTGAGCTGGCGTCGCGGCTCGACGAGCTTCGGCTCACCGATGGAGGGGCGGGGCAGCAGGCGCTCGACCGCGATACGGAGATCCACCGCCTGTCGCGGCAGCTTCGCGGGCTCGAGCGGTTCGGGGTGGACGCGTGCCTTGGGCGTATGACGCCGGCGGACGGGTCTCCGGATGTCTACGTGGGGCGCTTCGGGCTCGCGGATGAGGACGGGCGGCGCCTCCTGATCGACTGGCGGGTGCCGGCGGCTGAGCCGTTCTTCGCGGCGACGCACGCGAATCCGCTTGGCCTGGCGAGTCGGCGGCGGTACCGGTGGAACGTGGAGCGGGTCGTCGACTACTGGGACGAGGTGTTCGTGCCCGAGGAGATGGCGGGGCGGGTGGCGCTCGACGACCAGTCTTCGTTCATCGCGAGCCTCGGCTCCGCGCGGTCTGGCGAGATGCGGGATGTGCTCGGCACGATCCAGGCCGATCAGGATGCGATCATCCGGGCGGGTTCGCGCGGTGCCCTGGTCGTGGATGGCGGGCCGGGAACCGGCAAGACGGTGGTCGCCCTGCACCGCACGGCGTTCCTGCTCTACTCCGACCCGCGCTTCAAGCAGGGCCGCGGCGGGGTGCTCTTCGTGGGGCCGAGCCGCCCCTACCTGAACTACGTGGCGAACGTGCTGCCGAGCCTCGGGGAGGACAGCGTGCAGCTGTGCACGCTGCGCGACCTGCTGCCCGAGGGGGCGGATGCGCGTGACGAGGCCGACGCATCCGTCGCCCGCCTGAAGTCGTCGCTCGATCTGGTGCGCGCCGTGGGCAAGGCGGTGCGCTACCACCAGCGTCCGCCACGTGCACCGTTCACGGTGACGACGACGGACTCGCAGGAGCTGACGCTCGACGCGGCCGACTGGGCGGAGGCGTTCGTGGCCTACGAGCCTGGGCTCACCCACAACGAGGCTCGAGAGCAGGTGTGGGAGGAGGTGCTGCGACTGCTCGTCGACAAGCGCTCGCCGAGCGCGTCGGAGCACTCGGTGCGGGCGACGCTCCTGCGCGACGAGCGGCTGCGGGTTGCGTTCGCGAAGGCGTGGCCGCTGCTCGATCCGGCCTCGGTGATCGCCGATCTGTGGTCGGTGCCGGCGTACCTGCAGTGGTGCGCTCCCGAGCTGGGTGCCGATGAGGTGCGTCGGCTGCAGCGCCCGGATGCTCGTGCTTGGACTGTCTCGGACCTCCCGCTCATCGACGTGGCGAGGCGCCTCACGGGCGACCCGAACGAGTTCCGGCAGCGGGCGCGACGGGCTGAGGCGCTGGCGTCGCAGCAGGAGAACATGTCGCACGTTGTCGACAACCTCATCGAGGGCGATGACGACGGGGAGGGGCTGGTCACGATGCTGCGGGTCGAGGATGCGCAGCAGTCGCTCATCGACGAGGATTCCCTGCCGCCCGTCGACTTCGACGAGCTCGCGGGGCCGTTCGCGCACGTGGTGATCGACGAGGCGCAGGAGCTGACGGATGCGGAGTGGGCGATGCTGCTGGCGAGGTGCCCGTCGAGGAGTTTCACGATCGTCGGCGACCGGGCGCAGGCGCGTCACGGGTTCCGAGAGACCTGGGAGGAGCGTCTGGCGCGCGTCGGTCTGCCGAAGGTCGAGGTCGCCCAGCTGACGATCAACTACCGCACGCCGGAGGAGGTCATGCTCGAGGCCGCACCCGTCATCCTCGAGGCCCTTCCCGACGCGAACGTGCCGGTGTCGGTGCGCAGCAGCGGTCTCCCGGTCGTGTACGGCGGTGTCGCTGAGCTGCAGGGCGTGCTGGACGCGTGGCTCGACGAGCACCTCGACGGGATCACGTGCGTCATCACCGCGGTGGGCAGCGACCGGTCCCTCGCCTACGACAACCGCGGGCGCGGGCGCTCGCTCACTCCGGAGACCGCGAAGGGTCTCGAGTTCGATCTCGTGGTGCTCATCGACCCTGACCGCTTCGGAACAGGCATCGAGGGTGCCGTCGACCGCTACGTCGCGATGACGAGGGCGACGCAGCAGCTGGTGGTGCTGACCACGGAATGACGGTGCCGCGACGGGTCGTGCTTGCCGGGCGGAGCTCACGCGGCGACGGCGAAGTACTCGGCCTTCTCGAACAGGCGCACGCCCTCCCTGGACGCGAGGAGCTGCGCCCGCACGGACAGTTCTCTCACCTCGCAGACGATGCCGAGCGCGGCAGCCCAGAGACGCTCATCTGAAGTCGAGTCGCCGGGCCCAGGTCTCTCCCACGTGAGCATGACGCTCGCGGCCTGCAGCTCGTCGATCATGCGGGAGATGACGCTGGCGATCCGCTCGAGCTGCGGGTGGGTCGGGCGTTGCGGGTAGGCCTCGATCGGCATGAGCACGGGGAGCGCGTGATCGTCGGCGTCGAGGAACATGAGCCAGAGCTGGCGCCGGTAGGCCTGTCCGACAAGGGCGGTCACATGACGCAGGACGTCCTCGTCGGTGGTGATGGGGTCGGTCATCGGGGCTGGGATCGCTGTCATGGCACGAGTCTGCGCTGGCGACTCGGGACGCGGCCGCCTTTCTCGCCCGCTGTGCACGGGCCCGCATCCACAGGCCACGCGCCTGCGAAGTCGAGCGGAGCGCCTGCGTGGCGAGCTCGGGCGGAGGCAGGTGGGGGGCGGGCTCGAGACGGCGGGCGGGCGTCGAGGTCTGTGACGCCGAGCACCCGCGGGCCTTGGCAGGGTGGCCGCGCCGTGTGAAGCTGACTGGGTGACGACTTCCCCCGCCAGCAAACAGGTCTCGCGACGCCTGCACGGCCCACGCGATCCGGGTGACGCGTGGGTGTACTCCGACACCGGTCAGCGCTACTGGGGCAGGTTCGGCGCGGCAGGTCTGGTAGCCGTGGACCCGCAACGCGGGATCCTCCTCCAGCACCGTGCCGAGTGGAGCCACCACGGCGGCACCTGGGGCATTCCGGGCGGCGCCCTCCACGAGGGTGAGCTGCCGAGCGTCGGGGCGCTGCGCGAGGCCGCCGAGGAGGCCGGAGTGCCTGCCGAGGCCATGACTCCGCTCTTCACCAGCGTGCTGGAGCTCGGTTTCTGGCGATACACGACGCTCGTCGCCCGCGTCGTCCACCCCTTCGAGCCGGTGATCGCCGACGCGGAGAGCCTCGAGCTGCGGTGGGTCCCCATCGACGAGGTCGACGACCTGCCCCTCCATCACGGGTTTGCTGCCGCCTGGCCCGAGCTTCGGTCCGCGCTCGCGGTGCGGCCGGTGGTCATCGTCGATGCGGCGAATGTCGTCGGCTCGGTGCCGGATGGCTGGTGGCGGGACCGCGCCGGCGCTGCCGAGCGTCTGCTCGCGAAGGTGCACGCTTTCGCGCTCGCCGGAGCGCGAGCCGCAGTATCCAGCGTCCCGACCGCGGCCTCCGGGTCGACCTCGGGCGCTCCCTCGCACGCCTCCCGAAGTGCCACCAGCGCGGGCGTCCCCGCGGCAGACCTCGGACTGACCGGGGATCGGTGGTTCCCGGAGTTCGCTGTCGTCGTCGAAGGTGCCGCGCGGGATGCCAGCTGCCCGGCGGCCAGCGAATCTGTGAAGAACGCCGCGGTCAGCGTGGTCCGGGCCACCGCATCCGGAGACGACGCGATCGTCGACGAGGCTCGTCGTCGCCTGGCGATGGGGGAGTCCGTGACGGTCGCGACGAGCGACCGGGAGCTGGGCGAACGTGCGGTGGCGGTTGGTGCCAGCGTGCGCGGCGTGGGGTGGCTGCGGGATCTGGTCGGCTACGGGGACCGGCGCTCCCTCGAGCCGTAGCACTCGCCCTGCGCGGTCCTCCCAGGTGGCACGCCGGGAGTGCACGGCGGGCGTTCGGGCGACACGAGGGGACTTCGGATGCCGCGTGCGTACGTTCGCGGAGTCCCGGTAACGGGAGCGCCCCGAGCGGGCGCCTCAGCGTGCAGGATTCGACCCCGAGGAGCAGTACATGACTGACCACACCACGCACGACGGCCACGGCGCGCACTCGAACGCGACGCAGTCCGATGAGGTCGCGAAGATCGCGAAGCTCGTTAAGGACTTCCGCTTCGCCATGCTCACGACGATCGAGGGCTCGGGTTCGCTGGTCGCGCATCCGCTCACGATCCAGGAGGCGGAGTTCGACGGCGACCTGTGGTTCCTGATTCAGAAGGACTCGACCACGGTGCGGAACCTGGGCGCGGACTCGCGTGCCGGGGTGTCACTGAGCTCGAACGACTCGTGGGTCTCGCTGTCGGGCACTGCCGGACTCGTGGATGCGCCGGAGAAGGTGCGCGAGCTGTGGAACCCTGCGGCGGAGGCGTGGTTCCCGAACGGACCAGAGGACCCGAACGTGGGCGTGCTGAAGTTCTCGGCGAGCGGTGCCGAGTACTGGGACAGCCCGGGCGGCCGCATCGCGACTGCCTTCAGCTTCATCAAGTCGAAGGTGTCCGGCGAGCCGCTCGAGGGTGACAACGCCAAGGTCGAGCTGTAAGCAGAACTGCAGCAGGCTTCGGTGGTCCGGTCCCGCGCTCAGCGGGGCCGGGCCACTCGTCTCGGCGGGCACGGGCTCGTCAACACCCACGGCCCATTCAGTTAGATCGTTTAGCTTCTTTGCATGTCCTCCGATCTGCTTCGTCGTCTGTTCGTGACCGTCTCTGGAATCCTCTGCGTCGTCGGGACCCTCTTCGGGGTGGGCCTGTTCGGCGGCACCGAAGTCAACCAGTCGTCGAGCGGCAACCTCTCCGCCGACGCCACACTCATCGCTCCCGCCGGCACCGCGTTCTCGATCTGGTCGGTCATCTACCTGGGCCTGTTCGCGTACGTCGTCTGGCAGTGGCTGCCGAAGCAGGCGCACTCCGCCAAGGCGCGGGCCACCGGCTGGTGGGCCGCCCTCTCCATGCTCCTCAACGCGGGGTGGCTGCTGGTCACCCAGTTCGGCCTCATCTGGGTGAGCGTCGGCGTCATCGTCGCGCTGCTCGCTGTCTGCATCGTGCTCGTGAGCCGTATCGCCGCGCATCCCGCCGAGAACTGGGGTGAGCGCCTCGCCGTCGACACAACGTTTGGCCTCTACCTGGGCTGGGTGTCGGTCGCCACGCTCGCGAACCTTGGTGCCGCCATCGTCTCGACAGGTGTCGAAGCTGAAAGCACGCTCGGCGAGATATCCACGACGGCCGCACTTGTCGCCGTCCTCGGTGTTGCGACGTTCTACATCTGGCGTTGGAAGAACCTCGCCGTCTCTGCCGCCATCATCTGGGGTGTCGCCTGGGTCGGCTTCGGGCGGCTCTCGGATGCACCCGAGTCGACGCTCGTCGGCGTCGTCGCCCTCGCGGTTGCGGTGCTCATCGCCGTCACCGGCCTGCTCGCGAAGTCCATCGACTGGCGCAGCGCCAAGAGCTCAAATGCTCTCGCCTGAATCGCAACGAGTAGCAGCGTTGTTCAGGTCTGTGCCCGAAAGCTGCAGAGCTCGAGGGGTTCGTTGAATGAACTCACCTGTTGTTCGTCTCCCTGCGCGTAGACATCGGATGATTGCACTAGCATGTGGCTATGGCAGTTACCGATGGAGCTATTCTGCGAATCAAGGAGATGATCGTCTCCGGCGATCTTGTGCCTGGCTCGAAACTTCCGCCCGAGAAGGAGCTGAGCGAGCGCCTCGGTCTCTCGAGGAGCTCGTTGCGCGAGGCGGTGAAGGCGCTGGAGGTCATCCGGGTCCTCGACGTCCGGCGAGGCGACGGAACGTATGTGACGAGCCTCGAGCCGCGCCTGCTCTTGGAGGCCATGAACTTCGTCGTGGACCTGCATCAGGACGACAGCGTCCTCGAGATCCTGGCGGTCCGACGCATGCTGGAGCCACAGGCGGCCGCGGTTGCGGCGCGTGAGGCATCTCCCGAGCAGCTAACTCGACTCGAGGAGATCCTGAGCGAGATCGACGACGACACCGAGGTCGAGGGGCTCATCGAGCACGACCTTAAATTTCACCGGCACATCGTCGAGAGCACGGGCAACAAGTACTTGACGAGCCTCATCGACTCGCTCTCGAGCCGGACCGTTCGGGCTCGCGTCTGGCGCGGCATCACACAGGCAGGCGCAGTTTCCCGCACGGTCGACGAGCACAGGGCGATTCTGGATGCGCTGCGTTCGGGAGACACGGAGCTCACGGCCGCGCTCACCCTCGCGCACGTGTCCGGTGTCGAGCGCTGGCTGCGAGACGCGCGATGAGGGTCGCGCTCCACTCGGAGATCAAGCCCGGTGCTGTCGACCAGTATCGGGAGAGCCACGCCGTCATTCCGGAGGAGCTCGTCGCCACGTTCGATCGTGTCGGCATCAGCAGCTGGACGATCTTCCGGTCGGGCCTGCGGCTCTTCCACGATGTGATCTGCGACGACTGGGATGCGGCGAACGAGGTGCTCGACGCGGACCCGGCGAATGCCCGTTGGCAGCAAGACATCGGACGCTTCGTCGAACTCTTCCGAGACTCGGATGGTGGCGAGGGGTATGCTCCACTCGAGCTGATGTGGGATCTCGAGCTACAGAAGCGGCGCAGCTGACGTGGAGCGCTTCGATACCCCCGAGCCGGTGGACGCCCACGTCCACGTCTGGGATCGATCGCTGCTGCGTCTCGACTGGCTCGACGATCTGCCCGAGCTCGCGACATCCCGCCTTCCATGGGCCTACGACGCTCAGCGTGGAAAAGTTGGTGCCGCGGTGTTCGTCCAAGCAGGTGCCAGGCCCGCGGACGCGTTGGCGGAGGCGACGTGGGTTCAGTCTCTGGCCCAGGGATGGCCAGCCCTGGCCGGCATCGTCGCGGACGCCGATCTTCTGAGTCCTCCGGTTGAACTCGGCGCACACCTCGATGCGCTCGAGGAGCTGCCGCTGTACCGGGGCGTGCGTCACCTCCTGCAGGACCTCGACGTGCAGGTGCTGCGCTCTGACGCCCTGCTCCTCGGGCTCGATGCGCTTGCGCGCAGGGACTCGAGTTTCGACGCCTGCGTGCGCTGGTGGCAGCTCGAGGAGCTGGCCGGCCTGCTCGAGCGATCGTCGCCGCTCACGGTGGTGCTCGATCACATCGGCAAGCCGCCGCTCGATTCGGACGTGAAGTCGGAGGCCTGGGCGGGGTGGGAGGTCGGACTGCGCAGGATCGGAGCCCTGCCCGGTGCTCACGTGAAGCTCAGCGGGTTGTCCGCAGAAATGTCCGCGGGTGCGAAGGCGGGACCCACGTTTCGGGCTCGGGCTGCGCACGCCATCGAGACGGCGCTTGACGTGTTCGGCGCCGAGCGGGCCATGTTCGGCAGCGATTGGCCGGTCAGCGCGGTCGGCGGCGCGGGTCTTTCGACCGCCGAGTGGTTGGACTTCGTCCGAGGGCAGGTCTCCGACGTCGAGTGGTTGGAGATCGGCTCCGGCACGGCAGCGCGCGTCTACCGCCTCGAGCGCTGACGCTCGGGCGGCGGGCCCGCACAGCGCCGAGCCGAGCGCGGCGGCGTCGGAGCATGCCGCCACGGCCAAGCCCCACGACGGCCCAGCCGTCTGCTACCGGGCTATCACCGGCACAGGAATCAGCTCGAGCGCTGCAAGCTCCTGCCACAGCTCCTCGGGGATGGGTGCCCGGAGGTGCTCTGCGTTCTCGCGAACGGCAGCGGCGCGCGACGTCCCGACCACGACCGTTGAGACGGCGGGGTGCCGCAGGGGGAACTGGATGGCGGCCTGTGGGAGCGTCACGTCGTATGCTCCGCAGACCTGCGCGAGGCGGTCGACCCGCGCGGCGACCGCATCCGGGACTGCGCCGTAGTTGTAGTGCGCGCTGGCCGAACGAGTCGCTGTGGCGAGCAAGCCGGAGTTGAAGACGGCGGCCGTCACCACTCTGACGCCACGTTCGAGGCAGCGAGGGAGCAACTCCGCCGCCGCCGGCTGCTCGAGGAGGGTGTAGCGTCCGGCGATCATGACGACGTCGATGTCGCTCTCGTTCACGGCCCGAAGTGCAGCATCGACGCTGTTGACGCCGATGCCGACTTCGGAGACGACGCCCTGCTCACGCAGCGTTACGAGGGCCGGCAGCCCCTGCGAGATGCCGGCGTCGAGGTCGTAGACGTCCGGGTCGTGGAGGTACGCGACGTCAACGACGTCGACGCCCATGCGCTCGAGGGATTCGCCGAGGCTCCGCTCGACTCCGGACTTCGACGGATCGTAGCGGCGGACGAGTTCGTCGGGCACGGCGAAGCCGTTGGCTTCGTCCGTTTTGCCGGTGAAGTCAGGGTTGGGGACGAGGAGTCGCCCGACCTTCGTCGAGAGCGTGTACTCATCGGCGGGGAGGTTCGTGAGGAAATCGCCGAGGCGACGCTCGGACAGCCCGAGGCCGTAGTGCGGTGCCGTGTCGTACACGCGGACGCCCTCGTCCCACGCGGCTGCGAGTGCGGCCCGGGCCTGCTCGTCGCTGACTTCACGGTAGAGGTTGCCGATGGAGGCGGCCCCGAAGCCGAGCCGTTCGATCATGCGACCACGACCGGCTCAGACGAGAAGGCGTAGTCGATGAGGGTCTGCGCGAGCATCTCGGTCCCGGCTCCTGGGGCGAGGGGTGTCACGTAGTGCCCGCCCGTGAGAACTGTCGGGGTGACGAAGTGCTCGTGCAGGTGGTCGACGAATTCGATCATCCGATTCTCCATGGTGCCGCTCACGGCGACGAAGTCGAACATCGAGAGGTGCTGCACCGCCTCGCACAGGCCGACCCCGCCGGCGTGCGGGCAGACGCGCACGCCGAACTTCGCGGCGAGCAGCAGGTTCGCGATGTTCTCGTTGACGCCGCCGACTCGGCTCGCGTCGATCTGCATGACCTGCATGCCGCCAGATTGCAGGAACTGCTTGAACATGACCCGGCTGTGCGCGTGCTCGCCGGTGGCGACCGGAATGGGGGCGATGGCGCGAGCGATGGCGGCGTGGGCGAGCACGTCATCCGGGCTCGTGGGCTCCTCGACCCAGGCGACGCCGAAGGGGGCGAGCGCGGTGATCCACTCGATCGCATCCTGGGTGTCCCAGCGCTGGTTCGCGTCGATGGCTATGGGGAAGTCGGGCCCGCAGATCTCGCGGGCGATGCGCATCCGCCTGATGTCGTCGTCGATGCTGCCGCCGACCTTGAGCTTGATCTGCGGGAAGCCCTCGGCGCGCGCCTCGCGGCAGAGGCGCGCGAGCTTCTCGTCGGAGTAACCGAGCCAGCCCGGCGTCGTCGTGTAGGCCGGGTAGCCCGTGCGCAGCAGGGAAGCCTCTCGCGCTTCGCGTCCCGGCACTGCGGCCTCCAGGATCTGCAGCGCATCGTCCCGCGTCAGCGCGTCGGACAGGTAGCGGAAGTCGACCAGGTCGACGAGCTCCTCGGGCGACATGGAGGAGAGGAGCCTCCACAGGGGCTGGCCCGCGCGCTTGGCTTTGAGGTCCCAGAGGGCGTTGACCACGGCGCCGATCGCCATGTGCATGACGCCCTTCTCAGGGCCGAGCCAGCGCAGCTGCGAGTCGTAGACAAAGCCCCGATACGTGGCTCCCATGTCGGCGAGCAGCTCTTCGACGTCGCGCCCGACGAGGTACTGCTCGAGCGACCGGATGGCGGCGACCTGCACGTCGTTGCCCCGCCCGATCGTGAACGCGAACGCGTGGCCGGAGAGGCCGTCAGCGGTGTCGGTCTCGATCACCGCATAGGCCGCTGAGTAGTCGGGGTCGAGATTCATCGCGTCGGTGCCATCAGCGGTCAGCGACGTCGGGAACCGTACGTCGACAGTCGTCAGTGACTGAACTTTGCTCATTGTTCCTCCTTGCTGAGAACAGTAAACATCCGATCAATGCCACGTCAAGTGCTACAGTTGCCGCGTCCTAGGCCAACAGTGGCCGTAATCTTCAGATGTTTGGAGCGTGGTGCATGCGTTTTCTTCGATTGGGTGACGAGGGGGTCGAGGTTCCCGTGCTGCGAGTGGATGGCATCGACTTCGACCTGAGCGGGGTCACTGCAGACCTCGACGGCGAGTTCTTCGAGACGGACGGCATCGCGCGCGCCAAGGTGGCTCACGCTGCCGGCGAGCTTCCGGTGCTCGACGGATCGGCAGGTCTCAGGGTCGGGGCGCCGGTCGCGCGTCCGTCGGCGATCGTCTGCGTCGGCATGAACTACGCGGCACACGCCGCCGAGTCAGGGGCGGCGCCGCCCAGCGACGTCATCGTCTTCCTCAAGACGCCCAACACCATCTCTGGGCCGTTCGACAATGTGCCGCTGCCTCGAGGGTCTGAGAAGTCCGACTGGGAGGTCGAACTCGGTGTCGTGATCTCGAAGCGAGTCAGCTACCTCGAGAGCGCTGACGAGGCGATGGATGCGGTGGCCGGGTTCGTGGTCGGCAACGACTTGTCCGAGCGTGCCTGGCAGCTCGAAGCCCCTGGCGGACAGTGGAGCAAGGGAAAGTCAGCCCCGCGCTTCTCTCCCCTTGGGCCGGAGCTCGTGACCCCGGACGAAGTCGATTTCCGGTCGCTGCGCCTGTGGAGCAGGGTGAACGGGGAGCCGAGGCAGGACTCGTCGACGGCCGACATGATCTTCGATGTCCCGCACATCATCTGGACGCTGAGCCAGTACCTGGCCCTCGAGCCTGGCGACGTCGTGCTAACGGGGACACCGGAAGGGGTCGCCCTCTCCGGTCGGTTCCGGTACCTCAGGGTCGGGGATGTGGTCGAGCTCGGGATCGACGGCCTCGGGTCCCAGTGCCAGGTGATCGTGTGAGGGGCTCGATGCAGGGGCTGATCGCCGTCGTCACCGGCGGCGCATCTGGGATCGGGGCCGCGATCACCGAGCGCCTTCGTGCGGATGGCGCGTTCGTCGTCCCCTTCGACCTCGTGTCGAGCGAGCAGGGGCTCGTCGTCGACATCGGGGACGACGCGGCGGTGCGAGCGGCTGTCGACCAGGTGGTCGAGTGCCATGGCCGCCTCGACATCGTCGTCAACAATGCCGGGATCAGCTCGGTCGGCTCGATCGAGGACAACCCGGACGAGGAATGGCATCGGGCCTTCGATGTCAATGTCCTCGGGGCGGTGAGGGTGACGCGAGCCGCGCTGCCGCACCTGCGCCGCTCGCCGTGCGCGTCGGTAGTGAACACATGCTCGATCGCGGCCTCAGTGGGCCTGCCGCAACGTGCCGTCTACGGCGCGACCAAGGGAGCGCTCTTGGCGTTGACCCTGCAGATGGCCGCCGATCACCTCGCGGACGGGGTACGCGTCAACGCGGTGAACCCTGGGACGGCAGATACTCCTTGGGTGCAGCGCCTGCTCGCGGCCACCGACGATCCGGTTGCCGCTCGAGAGGCGCTAGAGGCGCGGCAGCCCTCTGGGCGACTAGTGAGCGCCGGAGAAGTCGCTGAGGCTGTCGCGTACCTGGCAGGCCCCGGTGCGAGGTCGACGACGGGCACGAGCCTCGCAGTGGATGGCGGCATGGCCGGTCTCCGCCTGCCACCGGCACGCGGTTGAACTGATGTTTACGGCCATTCGACAGTCATTGAACTTCGAAACTCGCTCTTGACCATTCAAACATCGGATGATTAGATCGCTTCTGGCGAAGCATCCGGGGTCTGAGCCCCAACATCGCAACATCAAAGGAGATAACGATGAAGAGACGCACGAAGACCGCCGCTGCCGCCCTCGCGATCGGGTCGCTGGCCCTCGCCGGCTGCGCGTCCGGGGAATCGGCGGAGTCGGCCGACGGCCTCGTCTGGTCCATGTGGATCGGTTCCACCGAAGATCAGACGGCCTGGCAGTCCGTCGGTGAAGCCGGGGCAGCAGCAGCCGGAGTTGGTGTGACCCTGCAGGGAGCGCCCTTCGCCGACTACTGGACGAAGCTGTCCACGCAGCTCGGCACCTCCGCTGCCCCGTGCATCGTCTCGATGCAGAGCCTCCGCATCAACCAGTTCAACACCGGACTGCTCCCGCTCGACGACCTCATCGCAGGGTCGGACATCGACCTCGCCGAGTTCGATGAGGGTGCGCTGGACGCGATGCGGGTCGACGGCCAGCAGTACGCGATTCCCTACGACACCGGCCCCATGGTGCTCTACTACAACAAGGACGCGTTCGCGGCGGCGGGCGTCGCCGACCCCGAGCCGGGCTGGACGGCCGACGAGTTCGACGCGGCTACTGCGAAGCTCAAAGACGCTGGCCAGGTGGGTATGGCGACGACGGTCGAGGATCTGTTCCTCGAGAGCAGCGTGCTCGCCTACAACGGGGGACGAGTGCTCGACGAGAGCGGTGAGTTCACCTTCGACGACCCGGCCTTCGGCCAGGGCGTCGAGTGGATCGCGAGCGCTGTCCAGGATGGCCGCGCGACGGTCGCGAACGGGCCGGACAACACGGCCGACGACAACGCATTCATGAACGGCTCGGCCGCATCCGTCGTCGGTGGGCCGTGGCTCCTCCTCGACTTCAACGCGAAGTCAGACTTCGAGATCGGCGTCGCCACGCTCCCGGCGGGCCCGAACGGTGGCGGCACCTTCTCGGCGGGCAGCGGCTTCGGCATCTCGTCGGAGTGCTCCGATCCTGAAGCCGCGCTTGCGGCGATCGCTGGCATGACCTCGGAGGAGACGCTCACGTCGCTCGCCGAGCAGGGCCGCGCGTTCCCGGCTCGGACTGCCTCTCAGCAGGTCTGGTACGACAACGCGGGCATCGAGGGACTTCAGGAGGCGATGGATGCGGCCCTGGTGACGGCGACCCCGCTTCCAGGCTCCGCGAAGGGCGACCAGTTCAATCAGCTGCTCGTTCAGTACGGACCGCAGATGGTGAACGGCGACAAGCCGGCCGACGAGATCCTGCCCGAGATCGCGACGCAGCTCGGATCATGACGCTGACCTCCGAGCCCACGGCGATCTCGCCTGCGGTTCCGCTCACCACCGAGGCGAGGAAGTCATCGCCGCCGCCGCGTCGGCAGCGTCGCAACCTGTGGGGGCCGGCCTTCGCCGCCCCCCACGCGATCGGCCTTGGGCTCTTCACTTTGACGCCCATCGTGATCGCCCTCGTCATGAGCTTCCACGACTGGCCGATGATCGGCAGCCCGACGTTCACGGGCCTCGACAACTTCGAACGGCTGTTCGCCGATGACACGTTCCGGGCGGCGCTCGGCAACACGCTGCTCTTCGTTGTCCTCTACATCCCCCTGAACCTCATCGTCTCGATGGGCATGGCGGCGTGGCTGTCGCCGCGAATCAAGGGCAGGCAGTTCTTCAGGGTCCTGTTCTTCCTGCCCACGGTCACGCCCATCGTCGCGAACGCGGTCGTATGGCGCCTCATCTACGAGCCGGGTGGCACGCTCGACGCGACCTCGCAGACGCTCTTCGGAATCGAGCTGCCGAACTTTCTGGCAGATCCGAACTGGGCGATGGCGGCGATCGTCGTCATGAGCGTCTGGCAGGGCTTCGGCTACAACATGCTCGTGTTCTCGGCGGCGCTCGACTCCGTGCCGGAGAACCAGATCGAGGCGGCCCAGCTCGACGGAGCGAACCCGTGGACGATCTTCTGGCGCATCCAGCTGCCGCTCATTTCGCCGTCCCTGTTCTTCGCCACGATCATGACGCTCATCACGTCGTTCCAGGTGTTCATCCAGCCGTACATCCTTACGAAGGGCGGGCCTGGCACGTCCACGCTGACGCTCGTGCAGTTCATCTACAACCAGGGCTTCACCTTCCAGCAGCTCGGGCTCGCCGCGGCTGCCGGGTGGGTGCTGTTCGTCATGATCCTCGTCATCACCGCCGTGCAGTTCATCGGCCAGAAGAAGTGGGTGCACTATGACTAGCGATACCGCCGTGACGAGGCGCCGGTCCGCACCGCCGAGTCGAACCGGGCAGCGCATCCGTTCTGCCATCGGGTACGTGCTGCTCGGCATCGTCACACTCATCTTCATCTCGCCGCTGCTCGTGATGATCGGCTCGTCGCTGAAGAAGCCGAACGAGATCTTCTCGACCCCGCCGAGCCTGTTCGGCTCGACGCTCGAGTGGGGTAACTTCGCCGAGGTCTTCGAGTACGCGCCGTTCGGCCAGTACCTCATGAACGGCATGATCGTCGCCGTGCTCGGTACCGCGCTGACCCTCGCGGTCGCGGCGCTCTCGGGCTACGCCTTCTCGCGGCTCAAGTGGAAGGGACGCGGTGCCACGTTCGCCGTGTTCCTCGCGACGATGATGCTCCCGCAGGAGGTCATCATCGTGCCGGCGTTCGTGCTCATGCGCTCGTTCGGCTGGGTCAACTCGTACGAGGCGCTCATCATCCCGTGGGCGTTCACGGCGCTCGGGGCGTTCCTGCTGCGCCAGTTCTACATGACGGTGCCGCAGGAGCTCGAGGATGCTGCCAGGCTCGACGGGGCAGGCACCGTGGCGATCTTCTTCCGGATCATGCTGCCCCTGTCGCGGTCGACGCTGGCCGTGCTCGCGGTCTTCACCTTCATCACCTACTGGAACTCGTTCCTCTGGCCGCTCATCATCGTGAATGACGTGAGCGCGCTCGGCACGATTCCGCTCGGCCTGCAGCAGTTCTTCGGCCAGCAGGGCACCCAGTGGCATCTGCTGATGGCGGCGTCCGTCATCTCCATGCTGCCGACGACCGTGCTGCTCGTGGCTCTGCAGAAGCACCTCGTGCGGGGCGTCGTGACGTCCGGCATGGGCGGTCGCTGAGCCCCTACCTTTCCGTACATCTCCGCAAGGCAGTCGCGAACGCTTCAGAGAGGAAGCTTCACCCCATGGCAATGTTCAAGTCAGCCCCAGTCCGCCCAGAGGCCTACCAGAAGTTCGAGCGTGAGACACCGGAGTGGTACCAGGATGCGAAGCTCGGCATCTTCGTGCACTGGGGTGCGTACTCGGTGCCCGCGTGGGCCGAGCCGATCGGGCCGCTCGGCACCTTCGACGAGGAGTACTGGTTCAGGCACAATCCGTACGCCGAGTGGTACTACAACACGGTGCGCATCGAGGGCAGCCCGGCGCATCAGCACCAGCAGGAGGTCTTCGGCGGGGCCCACTACGACGAGTTCATCGACCTGTGGAAGGCGGAGAACTTCGATGCGGGTGCCGTCATGGATATCGTGAAGTCGACCGGAGCGCGGTACTTCGTGCCGACGACGAAGCACCACGACGGTGTGACCCTGTGGGATGCGCCGGGGACGGGGGAGCGAAACACGGTCAGCCGTGGTCCGAAGCGCGACCTCGTCGCGGAGTTCAAGGAAGCGGCTGAGGCTCGCGGCGTGAAGTTCGGCGTCTACTACTCGGGTGGCCTCGACTGGCACTTCACGAATGCGGCCGTCATCGATGGTCCTATCGAGGGGGATCGGCGCCCGGTCGACAAGGAATACGCCGATTACGCCCACGACCATGTCGTGGACCTCATCGAGAAGTACGACCCGGAGGTGCTGTGGGGTGATATCGAGTGGCCGGATGCTGGCAAGGCGCCCGGTGAGAAGAGCCTCGTGAACATCTTCGAGAAGTTCTACGCGAGCAGGCCGGAGGGTGTCTCCAACGATCGTTGGGGCGAGACGCACTGGGACTTCCGCACGAGCGAGTACGAGCAGGGGCGTTCCCAGGAGGGCGACGGCGCGTGGGAGAACTGCCGCGGAGTCGGGTTCTCCTTCGGCCACAACACGCTCGAAGACGAGTCGAACTCGCTCGGTGGGGTCGATGCCATCCGCAACTTCGTGGACATCGTGTCTCGTGGCGGCAACTTCCTGCTCAACATCGGGCTGACCGCGTCGGGGGAGGTGCCCGAGCTGCAGCGCCGCACGCTCGAGACGCTCGGCGCCTGGAACGCGGTGCACGGGGAGGCGATCTTCGGGTCGCGGCCATTGGACGACTCGTTGGGTGCGGAGGGCGAGGACCCGTGGGTGCGCTGGACCCGCACGAGAAACACGGCGCATGCGTTCGTCGATGTGCCGGCCGGAGAGACCGTCGCGCTTGAAAAGTTCGCGAGTGGTCTGGACCTCGAGGGCGCCACGGCCGTCAGCGCGACGGCTCGAGTCGACGGCGGCACGGTCACGCTGGTGCGCGCTGAGGATGCGGTCGACGGGCCGGTCCGGGTGTCATTCCCCATCAGCGACTGAGCGGATGCGAGGGTCGCCCCGCGCGGAAATCTCTGGTCCGCGCGGGGCGACTTTCTGCCTTCATACTCCTCAAGCGCCCGATCCACGATTGATGCTTGCCACGATGAGTGCTCCGCCCCTACACTCAGAACCCTTGGGGGACGCGTTCTTGAGACGCCTTGTCTGGTGCGATTCCAGAGTCCTCCACCACTTTTTCGAGCGGGACGCTCGCTCGGAGCCGTCGGCACGCTTTTCGCGCAGCTGCCAATGCCGGTTCGCACCGCAGCGGATGCCTGCTCAGCTCCCCGAGGACAGTCCGAGCACCGGGTAGAGCACGTTGAAGCCTTCGGTGAGGCCGCCGCTGACGGCGTCGCCGCCGTGGTCGGCGCCTTGCACGATGAAGAGGGTGGTGTTGATGCCGAGCGCTTGCGTGGCGTTGGAGACGGTGGTGGCCATGGACACGAAGTCGGGGTCTTCGCTGCCGGCCGTGAAGATCGCGGTCACGCTCGCGTAGGTGCCTGCTGGGGCGGCCTGGAAGATGTTGATGGGCTTCGACGCTTCGAAGGCGGCGGCGTCGCCGCCGTAGATGTCGGCTTGGACGGCGTCGGGGGTTTCGGATCCCGGGTACTGTTCGCCGGAGACGCTGATGATGTTCTTGAACGTGCCCGGGTCCTTCGCGCCGTACTTCGCTGCGCATCCGCCGCCGTTAGAGTAGCCGGCAACGGTCCAGTACTTGGGGTCCTGGATGACGTTGAGGTTCGCGTTGACCCAGTTGACGACGTCTGTCGTGACGTAGGTTTCGGCGTTGCCGTACTTGGCGGAGTCGGCGCAGGCAGGGTCGACGTCGCCTTGGCCGCCGAGCTGGTCGGCGACGACGACGATGGGTGCGAGGCCGTTGTGGTCGGCGGCGAACTGGTCGAGGACGTCGCTGATGATCGTGGGGTCGGGGTTGCCGACGTAGCCCATCATCATGATGACGACGGGGAGGGCGGGCGCGTTCTCGACGAGCGCCGCCGGGGGCAGGTAGATGCCCGCGTCCCGGGCGACGAAGCCCGACGTTGTGCCGGGGATGGGGACGGAGCCGCGTTCACCGGTCGAGGGCATGTCTGCGGGGGCCTGCCAGGTCGTGGCGATGGGCTGCGTCGGGGCTTGCCGGTTGTCGGCGTTGAACTCGGGGAGGGTGATCTGGTCTTCTTCGACGATGCCGAACACGGAGCCGAGGGTGGGATTGAGGCCGTAGAGCGCGTTGATGCCGGTTGCGCCGGCGACGAGGTAGGCGAGGATCGAGATGCTCGCGACGATCTTGCGCCAGGGCTTCGAGTGGGGGAAGGACGCGATGGCGAGGCCGATGCCGGCGAAGGTGGCGGCGGCCCACGTGCCGACGGGGCCCGGCAGCTGGACGCCGAACAGGCCGAGGGCGTTGCCGCCAAGGTAGATGAGGAACCCGACGAGGGCACCGACGACGATGCCAATGAGTGCGCGTGGCGGCCACCGCTTCGTCTTGCCGTGCTTGGTCTTGCTGTTCCTGCGGACCAGCAGGGTGACCGTGAGGGCGATCGCGACGGCGTAGATGATCCACATCGCCGGCGAGTTAATGATGGGCAACTCGAGGATGGCGCTCATGGGCGTGCGTGGAACGACATCGGTGCTCCTTCAGGCGAAGCGTGACGGGGGATTCCGGCGGAGCTGCGGCACTGGTTGACTCAACTTCTCACACGGGGTGAGAGAAAGCTACACGCGCGAGTGGGGTGCTTGCCTGCGAAGTTTCGGGTGGATGCGGGGCGCTCGTCGTGCGGGCATGCAAGTGAGTTGGGCCGCATGTTTCCAAGCCCGGTGGTTGTACGGGCAGCGGCCCGCATCCTATCCAGGACGCGGGCCGCTTCTCGAGGATCGGTTACGAAAGCGCGACGAAGACTGGGTCCACGAAATATCCGGCTTCCACGCGAAGAACACCCGTCGCATCGATCGGGATCTGTAGTGCCTCGTTTCCGGTTGTGCTGGCACCCGCGTAGAGCTCTTCCATCGTCAGAGTCGGCTCCGGCGGGACGATCACTGTGTCGTAGCTGTTGGAGACGTTGCCTCCCGCGTCCACGTAGGAGAACGAAACTTGATTCGCAAAGGCGGAGTCTGCACCCTTGTAGGTGAGAGTTGCGTTCACGACGATGTACTGGTTGCCCGGCGTCGCAGCCTGGTTGAAGGTGTTCGCCTGCGCGATCGCGTCATCGGCGCCAAGCTGAACACTGTTGATGACTACATCCCAGTCTGCTGAAGAGATAGTAGTTCCGAGCGGGTAGGGGTTGTCGCGAGTTCCTTGATCAGCTGCGACTGCATCCTGCTGATCCGTATCGGATCCATTGGTCTCGGGGGCAGGCGCGGCCGTCACGGCTGTTGCCTCTTCGGCCGTTTCCACAACTGCGGTTGTGAAGACACCAACAACAAGTGCCGCGACGATGGCAGTAACCAGCGCGACGGCACCTAGAGCTAGCCCCGTGACAGCGAAGCCCTTCGGCTGTCGTCGAATAAGGGCTGTGATCCCGAGCGCAATTGCAGCGAGAGCAACAATGATTCCGAAGATCGGGATCAGACTCGTGAAGAAGGCAACGATCCCGACAATGAGTGCGGCGATTGCCAGTCCTCGAGCAACGGGTGCTGGGGGCTGGTAGTAGTTCTGCGGTTGCTGCACCTGGTACTGCGGCGGGCCAGGTGGTGGGGAGTACTGAGTCATGAGTCAATGCTCGGGTCGCAGTGACGGCCCCCCTGCACAGATTTCATAACGACTCGATTTCGAAATGCCCTCTGGGGTTATTTATCCGGGTGATTTGCCGATAACTGTCGGAGAAATACTTGAGCGCGAGAATAACTCCGATGGCAGATCAAGCTGGTTGGCTCCTTCCGACACCGCAGAGCGAAGCTAGAAGTGGCAGGGCGGTGACTGCGGGAGGAAGGGGTGTTTCGCGGTATGAACGCCCCGTGTTTGAGTCTCGGCTTGTTCGACGGGGCGATACGTTAGCTTCCCGGGACGCTGACCTGAGGTTACCTTTCGAGTTCGAGCAGCCCCGAGAACATCGCAATTCGTCAGGCCGATGGGCAGCGCGACGTGCCCCTTGGCGTCGTCATGGTGGGTATGGCGGCGGTGGCCTGGTGGCCGGCGTTCACGCTGGGGGCGTGGGGTGAGGTGTTCTTCGATGACATCCTCGGCTTCTGGGCCGCGTCGACCGCGGCGTTTGTGTTTGTGCTGCTCGAGCGGCGACGCGTCTGGGGTCGGCTCGGTCGTGCGGCGGTGCTGCTGGTGCCGACGGTGTGGCTGGTCCTGAACTTCCTGGTCGATGACGACTCGGACAACGTCGCGATCGCTCTGGTCGACCTCGCGGCGCTGCTGGTTGTGCTGCTCTGCGTGCCGTTCACGCTGTGGGTGCTGCTGCGCATCGTCTGGCCGGACTTCATCGACCGCACGCCGAAGCGCCGACGCTGGCTGATCGTCGCCGTGGTCGGAGGAATCGTTGTGATCGCCTACGTGCTCGGCCTCAACCAGGCGCACTTCCTCACCTGCGATGACTTCGCGGTCAGCGGGAACTCGCTGCCGCCGGGGTGCGTGCAGGGGAGCGGCGGCTGACTGGGCCCTGGGGCCTAGGCTCTGTCGGGAACAGATCGCGGGGAGCCATGCCATCCATTTATGCAAGCCGTCAGCCGAGTGTTGAGCACGACGCACAGACTCAGCTGCGACTCAGCGCGATCTTTGCCGGCCTGGCGGCATCTGCGGGCTCGTTGCGCTCGGAGCCGCTCGACGTGCACGACGCTCCTGACGGACGCGTCCGAGTGTTCGACCTCGGCGGAGGCACTGGGATGCTTGCCTACCTGCTCGAGCCTGAGGCCGGTGACCAGGTCGTCGTTGTGGCTGGTGCCTGGCCTCTGACTGAGGCCCTAGAGCTGGCTCAGAGTCGAGTTCTTCAGCTCAACCCTGTGAACGGGTTGCCTGAGTTCGTCCCAGCAAGGACCGCTGAGGAAGCGGCGGAGCGACGGGCGAGTCTGCAGAGCAGCGTTCAAAACGACCAAAGGTTGCGCACGATGTCCTACGAGTCACTCACCGAGGAGGAGTACCAAGCTCGGGAATCTGGCGTCTGGAACTCTGCAGGGACCGTGGAACCCGAGGAGCCACAGGCCGACACCGAGACCGACACCGACGTCGAAGCGATGAAGGAAGCGAAGATTCAAGCGGCGTTTGAGAATGCGAAGGCGGAGGCCGCCGCCGCAGGGACACCCATCGATGAAGAGACGGTTGAGTGGTACGTCTCAATCGTTGGGGACGGCGAACCGAACGTGACGTTTGTCACCGAGGAGCAGCGGCGCGCCTTCGAGGCCGAGGCCGAGGAGTATTTCGACGGTATCGCTGGCCACTATTCGCCGATGGAGGTGACCGGACGGCTGGGGCTCCCGGAGGAGGTTCTCAGCGAGGCCTGGAACGCGCAGTCACAGGACGCGCTGGACGCGGCGATCAACGCGTGTGAGAACGAGTGGCACCGCCGGATGCTCGTGCGGATGGCCGAGCATGCTGCTCTCGACGAACTCATGCTCGAGTTCGGCATCGAGACGATTGTGTTCCCCCAGGACCGTGAGCCGACGGAGGAGGAGCAGGAGGTGTGGTCAGTCGCGTACTCCGCGGCCATGGAGCGCTGGGAGCTCGGGGACTTCGTCGACGAGCCCGCAGCGCCGTGGTTGCTGTCGGGCGTCCAACTTGGCGCTCCCGCCTCCGACGCCGAGATCATCGCCTCGTTTGAGCACCCGACGGCTCGGCTGCAGTTCGAGCGCGTTCGGTAGGCACCGATGCGTTCCGTGATCGGCGGGTGGTGCTGTGTTCGTGACCCGCGCGGTGAGGTCGGGGCCGAGGAGTATGACGGGCACTTCCGCGTTTGCGCCGCGCGCGTGGCGGGTGACGTTGCTGAGCGCTTCTTGGACGTCGCGGTAGGCCGTGAGCTGGACGGTGCCGGGGAGCGTGCTGGAGGTGGAGGGCGGCTTCGATGCCGCCGTTTGCGCTGCCGTCGACAAGCGCTTGCAGGTCGCTGAGCTGGGGCTGCCGGGCAAGGGTCGTGTCTTCGTCGAGGCGCAGGACTCCGCCGAGGTGGGTGCGCATCTCCTCCAGAGCGTCGCGGGCGGATCCGGCGATGGACTCGAATTCGGCTTTGGCCTCTTCGTTGAGGTCCGCGACGCGGAAGGGGGCGGAGCTGGCCTGCATGTGGACGATGTTCATGCTGTGGGCGACGACGTCGTGCATTTCGCGGGCGATACGGGAGCGTTCTTCGGCGCCCATGCGGCGTTTTTGTTCGATATCGACAGTGCGCTTCGCATGCATGAGTTCGCGCTTTGACCAGTTGCGGCGGCTGAGGTTGTAGCCGGCGGCGACGATGGGCCCCGTGAAGATGGTGATGGCGATGAGGCTCGCGAACTGCGCGTCAACGTCCGCGCCGGCTCGCATGGCGTCGAACCCCATGAACGCGAGGGCGACGGCTGCGGGTATGAGGCTGACAATCCAGGTGGCGACCGCGAGCGTCAGGGTCGCGGAGGGTGATGATGCCGACCAAGAGGCTGAGCGAGATGAGCTGCGGCACTGGCAGGGGCCAGGCCTCGATGTAGATCGCGTAGGGGAACGGGAGGAGCGCGATGCCGGCGAGGTGCAGGAGGATCGCGATGCGAGGGCGGATGGGCGCGAGCAGCAAGCCGGCTGCCGTCAGCACCGCGAGTCCGAACGCGAGGCCGACACGCACGTTGTAGACGGCTCCGAGGATCGACACGGACACCGCGAACAGCGCGGCGGTGGCGACAGAGAGCAGCACCCACTCGAGCCGGGTGAGGGGCCGCGGTGCTGGCTCGCGTGCTTCTCGAAGCTGCCGGAACAGCTGGTCGATCGTGATGTTCACGAGCGTCACGCCTTTCGTCGAGGACGACGCTAGTAGGCGCGTGGATGCGGGGGCGTCACCTTTGGGGTGCAAGTGACCGACACCCGAGTATGGGGTGGGATCGTTGTCGCGGTCTCGCGAATAGAGTTAGCCGGGTCGATCGAATGCGCTCGGCCCCCCCCACTGGCTCAGTCTCTACTGTTGCCGACGATCTTGGAGTACTCGATGACCGAGCTCGAATCCATTGGTAGCAGCGACGACGCGCAGCAGATTGAGGTGATCAGCGATGGGAATGGGGTCGCGTTTATCGGGGACCCGGCCGCTCTCGATCGTCTGCTGTCGGAAGCTGGGTTGCCCGCTCGCGACCTCAAGTTGCCTCGCTTGAGTTCCGCAGGCGGCATCGGAGGCGCAGTGTTTCAGGCGGCGAGTACGATCGCGGAGTCATCTGGTCGCTGGGTGAAGATCACGGAGGAATCTGCGCGCAAGATGCAGAAAATGAAGCTCATGAAAGGGTCGGCTCCTGGCCTCAAACGTGCTGTGCTCACAGACAAGGGGAAGGTCACGGGTCTCATCGAGATCGTGAGGACACCCGCATCGTTTCTGACGAATCCTGCTGTCCTCACCAGCGCAGGTGCCTTGATGACGCAAATGGCGGTTCAGCAGGCGATGGATGACATCCAGGACTATCTCGCGGAGATCGATCAGAAGATTGACGACATCATCCGCGCTCAGAAGGACGACGTGTTTGCCGATCTCATCGGCGTGGAGATGGTGATTCGGGAGGCTATGACCGTGCGGGAAACGACCGGGCGCGTCTCTGAGACGACATGGTCGAAGGTGCAGAACGCCCCCTTCACGGTGGCGCGGACACAGGCCTATGCTCTGCGCCAGTTAGCCGCTCTTGCAGAGAAGCTTGAGACGCAGGGGGTGAACGACATGGAGAAGACGTTGAAGGGCGTCGAGACTTCCGCGCGGGAGTGGTTGGCTGTTCTCGCTCACAGCGTCCAGGTCAACGATGC
Organism: Pseudoclavibacter sp. RFBB5; assembly: GCF_002931555.1. Classification (GTDB taxonomy): domain Bacteria; phylum Actinomycetota; class Actinomycetes; order Actinomycetales; family Microbacteriaceae; genus Pseudoclavibacter. The sequence goes on from NZ_PSTZ01000007.1 coordinate 219,913, forward strand.
GCTGGCTGTTCTGGAGATCGACCACGCGCTCGAGGGTGTACCTGAGCAGATTGAAAGCCATCGTGTGGGGGTTCTATCTGCTCGTCGTGACCGACTCATGCATATTTCATTGACGACCACTCGTCTTTTGGAGCGGATGCAGACTGCAGCGGATAAGGCGAACAGCAAAGTGCTCCTCAATCCGTTCGCTGCGGTGAATGTTGTGAGGCTGAGCAGTGGGGTGGCCAGTGCAATTACAGATTTCCACGACCGGCTTGAGATCGAAGACGATGAGCGGGCGCTCGAAGCACGGAGATGGCGCGATGCAGTGGTGGATGTTCGCGATACAGGAATCGAAGTGGCTAACGACCGATTCGATGATGCAAAGCGGATTGGATCAGAAGGTCTAGACAAAGCCAGAAATGTCGCAGGAACGGCAGCTTTGCGATTCGCGAATTTCGCTCTTCGGAAAAATCCAGAAGATTCCGACACAACACCGTGAGTCGACCTGAGGGTTCTAAGTCAGCGAGGGTCTCTCTGGTATCATGCCGGCGTAGCAACAGAGTGGGTACTTGATGGTGCGGAGAGCCTTGAGGTTGCGGGATCGTACGCAGATGGCGGTCAGGACCGAGCAGGGACTGTCCGACCGTGAGATCCGTGAGTACCGGGCGGGATAAAACGGTGGTGCGACGCGAGCATTGGGACCGTGGACCAGTCACCGGACATTGCTGGAAGGGCCGTGTCACACGATTTGTCGGTGGGTCTCCGCCCTCCCGAAGTGGTGAGCTTGAAATACGCGGCATCCCTCTGCACTCTAAGCCCAACACGCAGAAATGGGGTATCTCGGAGGGGAGAGGTCTGCTCGTTGGCTTGGTCCCCATCGATGACAGGCCAGACGCGGCGTCGGATCGCCTGCCGGAGGATTCGGGAGGAAACCCACATCACCGGCGTCCTGGCAGACAGCAGTAGCCGCTCTGGTGGAACGCCACTCCAAGTATTTGGTCTTCCGAGGCTGGTTGAACGGAAAAGAATCAAGCGCCATCGCAGACGAGCTCAACAATCGTCCACACAAGACCATTATTGGACGTTGGTGTGCGTCTCAATCGCGGTCGAGCTCACGGCGACCCGGTAGACTTGGCACTCTCGGCGGTCCGAGCTGATCAATGTGGATGCATGACTTCGCGGCGGGCGAATCGTTGCGTAGTGGACGAAGCGCTCAGGGGACCGTGGGGAGCTCCTGTCGGAACGAGACCCCGAAGAGGGTCGATCGCGGATCAGAGATCAAGCGGCGTGCAGGGCAAAGGAGACGAAGTGCGAGTTGAAGAGGGGGTTCTGCAAGATGACCGGATCTGACACTGTTACGAGCCATGTCTATCTCGGCACGTTGCGGACGACCGCCAGCCACACGATCAGTATTCCTCACCTGTTGGAACTTCTACGCGCAGTGCCTCATGGCGCGCCCGCCGAGCGGTACCGTCAGGCTGTCGTAGATGACAACGTCCTCGGGCGACCGACTCAGGTCGGCAGGCAGCGTTCGTTCCGACACCTGCGAGAGCTGTACTTCCTTGACCCGGGTCATCCGGAGTTCATGGGCCTGCGGCACTTCTGGGAAATCGATTCCTCGTCACATTCGCTACTCGCGGGGTTGTTGGCATTCACCCGTGACGAAGTGCTCCGCGCTTCTTTCACCGCGATTGCTGACCTACGCGAGGGCTTGAGCGTGTCATCGGCAGATTTCACTTCAGCTGTCGCCGCACAGTTCGATGGCGAGATGTCCGATTCGACGCTTGGCAAGACGGGCCGCAACACGGGCGCCAGCTGGACCCAGACCGGCCATCTGGTTGGTCGTACGAAGAAAGTTCGCACCGACCTGGTGGCACGCCCGGCGGCGGTTGCGTATGCAGCATATCTGGGGCACCTTGCTGGAGGGCGAGGCCTCGGCGTCCTTGACAACCCGTGGTCGAAGATACTCGGGGTCTCACCCGGCCGATCCTTAGAGGCACTCCGCGATGCCCACACCCAGGGGCTCCTCGATTTGCTCGTGGCCGGCAATGTCGTGGACGTAGCGTTCCCAGCCCTCGGGCGCGATATATGAGCCGCGTCTCCGATCTCGTCGACGCCTACAGAGCCGAGTTGTCCTTGACATGGAAGGACAACGTTTCGGGCGGTGAGCGCGTCTGGATGCTCGTCTACCCGCCGGACCTGGAGCGTCAAATGCGGCACTCGCTGCCGAACCTGGGGCTGGCGACAACCCAGGCAGGCCACGATTGGATCGTCCTCGATGTTACGGACGACTTCGGGCACTGGTTGTCGTCACACCGGCACGCGGAGGCGTTTTACGAGGAGCCGAGCGACCTCACGCAGTCGATCCTCGATCAGTTCGAGACGACATTGGTCGCGCGCATCCGCCAGACACTTGAAGCGGCTCCCACAGGCGCCGTCGTGTCGCTCGTCGGTATCGGCTCGATCTTCCCGTTCTTGCGTGCGTCGAGCGTGATCAAGTCCGTCGATTCTGCTGTCGCCGGCCGCCTCCTCGTACTCTTTCCGGGATTTCACGACCCGGAGACTCACTCATTCCGCTTGCTCGACGCGCGCGACGGGTTCAATTACCGCGCCCGCGTCATCGATCCTCAGAAGGACCTCACGTGACGATCAACAATGACCTGTTTATTCGGCACCCGCTGAGCTTCGAGATTCCGAACGACGGTGTCACCAACGTCGACCGTCCCGAGGACTCCAACCAGTGGGATGTCCTCAAGTACGAGCTCGAGAGCTTCGTCTGCGAGGGCGAGTACGAGCACGGCCTTCAGCGCATCCTTGACTCGTATGTCGGCCACCGGAACAGGACGACGCAGCCTGCCGTGTGGGTCTCGGGGTTCTACGGCAGCGGCAAGTCCCACCTCGTCCGTGTGCTTCAGCATCTGTGGGCCGACACGAACTTCCCGAACGGTGCGACCGCGCGGGGCCTGACCAACATCCCGCAAGGCATCCAGGACCAGCTGACGGAGCTGACCACGCTCGGCCGCCGGGATGGCGCCGCACCGTGGGCAGCCGCAGGTGCGCTCGACCGGAGCGGCGACACCCTCAATTCGGTGTTCCTCTCCATCGTCCTCGGGGCGGCCGGGCTGCCTGCGCGAGTCGCGCCCGCCCAGGTGGCTCTCTGGCTTGCGGGCAACGGGCACCTCGCCGCCGTCCGCGACCACATCACGACCAGCGGTGGGGACTTCATCGAGGAACTTGACGAGTACAACCTCAGCACAAGGCTCGCGAACGCCATCCTCGCCTCTGACGCAGAGTTCGCCGCATCAGCCAAAGATGTGCGTGCCGCGCTTCGCAGCCAGTTCCCGCCGGACACGCGGTCGTTCTCCACTGACGAGACCGTCGCGCTGTTCAAGAAGATCCTTGAATACGTCGGTGGTGGTCAGATCCCGCCGTCTTTGATCGTCCTGGACGAGGTGCAGCAGTACATCAGCGGCGACGGTGGCCGCGCTATGGAGGTGCAGAACCTCGTCGAGTCGGTGTCCCGCGAACTCGATGGTCGCGTGCTGCTCGTCGCCACAGGGCAGCAGGAGTTGACGGCGGACTCGACACTCCAGAAGATCCAGGACCGCTTCACCGTCAAGGTCGTGCTCAAAAATCAGGATGTCGATGCCGTCGTCCGTCGTGTGCTGCTGAGCAAGGAGCCCGCGAAGAAGCCGGGTCTCGACAGCACGCTCGCGTCGGTCGCTGGGCAGATTTCCCGGCAGCTCATCGGAAGCAAGATTCAGCACACCGCGGAGGACGACAAGGACCTCGCCGAGGACTACCCGCTGCTTCCTGTGCGGCGTCGATTCTGGGAGAGCGTGCTCCGCCAGGCCGACGCCGGCCGCGCCGGACAGCTGCGCTCCCAGCTCCGGATCGTGCACGAGGCGAACCGTAAGGTTGCGCCCAAGCCACTGGGCACCGTGGTCGGTGCGGACTTCCTTTACTCCCAGAAGAATGAAGACTTGAACGGCGCGGGGCTGCTCCTCAAGGAGACGCAGACGCTGATCCACGAGCAGTGGCAGAAGAACGCCCTGCGTGGTCGCGTCCTCGGCCTGATCCATCTCATCGGTCTCCTCCCGACCTCGGGGCATGGGGATATCGGCGTGCGCGCCTCGGCAGACCATCTCGTCGACCTGCTCGTCGAAGACCTCGCCCATGATGGCGACAGGCTTCGGCAAGAAGTGCCTGCCGTGCTCGAAGCGCTCGCCGCGGAGGGAATTATCCAGCAGGACGGCGAGGAGTTCCGTCTTCAGACGAAGGCGGGCCGCGATTGGGACGAGGCGTTCCGCAGGCACCACGCCCAGGTCACCGACAGCGAGGTGAGCACCGAGCGTGATTCGCTGTTGCTCTCCGAGGTCGGTCGGTCGCTGCCCGCTTCGATCCAGCAGGGGCGCGCCAAAGAATCGCGCAAGCTTGCCCTGCACGCCGATGCGTCGCTCCCGCCCGACTCCGAGGCGATCCCGGTGTGGCTCCGCTCAGAGTGGGACGAAGGAATCACGGCGAAGCAGTTCGATGAGGCCGCCCGCAGCCTTGGCGTCGACTCGCCGATCATCCTCATCCACGTTCCGCGACTCCAGGCCCCCACATTCGCAGCGGCGGTCCGCAACAAGCTCGCTGCACAGCGAGTGATCGACCAGCAGGGCATTCCTCAGGACGATGAGGGCAAGCAAGCCAGAAGTGCGATGCAGACCCGCCTCAATCGCGCGACGGACCAGGTGAACGCCCATGTCCGCGACGTCACCTCCAAGGCGAACGTTCTCCTTGGCGGCGGGACGGCACCCAGCGGAGTCAGCCTGCGCGAACGGATCGAAGCTGGCGCACAGGACGCCGCGACGCGGCTCTTCCCGCGGTTCGCCGAGGCAGACGACAATCGCTGGCCGCAGGTGATCGCCAGGGTCAAGAGCGGGTCGGCGGCTGATGCCCTCAAGGCCGTCAATCACGACGCCGACCCTGAGCAGCATCGCGTCATCAAAGAGGTACTCAGCCACATCGGCTCGGCTGGCACCTCCGCGAACGACGTCGAGAAGGCCGTCACCTCGAAACCGCTTGGCTGGCCGAGAGACGCGCTCATGGCTGCCCTCGGTGTACTCCTCGACACCGGGGTGATTCGAGCGACGCTCAACGGCAGCGAAGCAACGACTACCGACGTACTCAAGCAGACCCGCCTCGGCAATGTGCAGCTCCGCCGTGAAGTGACAGTTCTCAAGCCTGCCGAGAAGATTCAGGGGCGCCAGGTGCTGAGCACCCTCGGGTTCCCGACCGATAACGATGGACTCGTCTCGGCGGTCGAGCAAGCCGTAAAGTCGCTCGTTCAACGTGCGAAGGACGTGAGCGGACCGGCGCCGCTCCCGGACATCAGCGTCCCGAGCAACATCCAGATCATCATAAGCAGTTCCGGCAACGACCGAGTGCACGCCTTACTACGCGCGAAAGACGAACTCACGAGTTTCAGCGACAGGCTCGGGGAGCTTGAGCGCCGCAGCAAGAGCCGAGCCACAGCCTTGGCGCTCGCGCGCTCGCTCGCCACCTCCTCTGCCGAATTAGAGACCGCGTCGGCCGTACGCAACCGCCTCGACGCACTGGTCGCAAGCCGTGATCTGCTCGCCGACGCCGACCCTGTCGCCCCGATCGTCAAGGACCTGGCCGACGCGCTTCGCGACGCGATCCACTCAGCCGCGGGCGCGTTGAGAGACGCCCGCAAGCAGGCTGTCGAAAGCCTCGAAGCGCAGTCTGTATGGAAGCCGCTTGAACAGGCGCAACGCGCGTCGCTCCTCGCGGACCACCACCTCACTGCAGAGCCGGAGCCCAACCTGGCCGATCCATCGGCTGTACTGGCGGCGGCGCAGGCGCGACCTCTCCAAGGGTGGACCGCCGAACTGGACGCGATCCCGCAGCGTGCCTCTCGCGCTCTGGAAGCGGCCCTTCGGCTCACGACCCCTGCGGCGACGACCGCCACGGTCACCGTCTCGACTGCGAGCCTGAGCAGCTCGGACGAGGTCGAGCGGTACATTGACAAACTTCGATCGCAGCTTCTCGAAGCCCTGAGCAGCAATGACACCGTCGTGGTGAAGGGCTGATCATGACCGAAGACACGATTACCGTCCTGAATTCCGACCAACGGCGCTTCCTCGATGCCCAGACGCAACGCGCCCGCGAGGCGGCACAGCGCGCAGCGGAGGATGCCCTGCGCGCACTCGCGGTCGGTGAGCCGAGCCGGCCTGCCTTCCTGAGCGAGGAGCAGAACGGGCTTCGTCTGGCGCTTCGAGACAAGGGCCGGCAACTCGGTGACGACACGTCGCGAGCGGGAGCAACCCTCACAAACCTCGTCCATGACGTCGCCTATGAGCAATGGCACCGCTTGCTGTTTGCTCGCTTCCTGGAGGTCAACGAGCTCCTGCGGCACCCCGAGTACCGCGACATCCCGTTGTCGTTGGAGGACTGCGGCGATTTTGCGCCCGACCTCGGCGAACCCGACGCGTGGGCCGTTGCCGCTCGCTTCGCATCGGAGATACTGCCCGGTGTCTTTCGCCTGACCGACCCTGCGGTACAGGTGCGGTTCGCGGCTGAGCATCGTAACGCGCTGGAGCGTTTGCTGCTGGAGATCCCCGCTGAGGTGTTCACGACCGAAGACGCGCTCGGATGGGTGTATCAGTTCTGGCAGACGGCCGAGAAAAAGCGGGTGAACGACTCCGGGGTCAAGATCGGTGGCGCCGAACTATCCCCCGTCACGCAGCTGTTCACCGAGAACTACATGGTCCGCTTCCTGCTGGAGAACTCGCTCGGTGCATGGTGGGCAGCCCGGCACCCCGAGTCGCCGCTCGTCGATGCGTGGGAGTACCTCCGTCGCAACGAGGATGGCACTCCCGCCGCGGGCTCGTTCAGCGAGTGGCCCGAGTATGCCGCCGACGTGACCCTGATGGACCCCTGCTGCGGCTCCGGTCACTTCCTCGTCGCTATGTTCGGCATGCTCTGGCGCATGCGCGCCGAGGAGGAAGGCATCACGCCGGCCGAAGCACAAGACGCCGTACTCCGCGACAACCTCCACGGCCTCGAACTCGACCCACGCTGTACCCAGATCGCGACATTCAATGTTGCTCTGGAAGCCTGGAAACAGGGTGGGTTCCGTGAGCTCCCAGCACCGCAGATTTCATGTTCGGGCGTGCCGGTTCGCGCCAAGCGCGCGGAGTGGCTCGATCAAGCCGGCGAAGACGAGGAGCTCTCAAAGGTTCTTGGACGCCTTCACTCGCTCTTCCGCGGCGCAGATACGCTGGGTTCGCTTATATCGCCGAGACGCAGTGAGTCGGATAGTGCACTCTTTGGCCCGGACTTGAGTATCGGATCTAACTGGGACCAGGTGCGGGCCGCTCTCGTGGAGACTCTGAAATCCGAGCGGCAGGACACGACTGTCCTGGGGCACACAACTGCAGATGTAGTGCATGCGGCTGGTCTACTTGCACGCGAGTACACACTGGTGGCTACCAACCCACCTTATCTCCAACGAAACGCGATGGATGCTGCCCTTGCGCGCTACATTGACGAGTCCCACCCGCTCGCGAAGTCCGACATTGCGACCGCGTTCATAGAACGTTGTCTGACCTTCGCTGGCGACAGCGGCACGATTGCAGTGGTGTCCCCCCAAAACTGGCTTTTCCTTGGATCCTACGCGAAGTTTCGCCGTGACCTGTTGAAACGTCGCCGATTCGACTCGGTGGCTCGATTGGGTGCTGGTGCGTTCCGCCAGATAAGTGGTGAGGTCGTTAAGGTCGCACTCAGCATCGTGAGCGCGGCGTCAGCGGATGCCAGCCATCGTATCGCTGGTGTCCAGGCGCATCGCCTGGCGGGCGCGGATGGCAAGGCAGCCGCTTTGCAGAATGGCGAGATGTTGTGCCCTTTGCAGGTGGACCAGTCGCGAAATCCGGATTCGCGGATTACCTTGACCCGAATCCTGCCGGAATCACTGCTGGACGTACTTGCCGACGGGATGGCGGGGATCCAGACCGGGGACTACCCGCGATTCGGCCGAGTGTTTTGGGAACGCCCGCTACCGCACCCGGACTGGGAGTTTCAGCAGAGCACGGTTCGATCGACGACACCGTATGGGGGCCGCGAGCACATCTTGCGTTGGGAGGGAGGCAAGGGTCACCTCCACGAATTTGTGGCCGAGCGACTCGGGGAATGGGGTGTCGGTGCTTGGATTCGGGGCGTAGGACTGAGCGGGAAGCGAGGAGTCGCGATCTCGCAGATGGGAAACCTTCCTGCCACCATCTATACCGGTGAGCTGTTCGATAACAACACTGCAGTGATCCTGCCGAAAGACCCATCCGATCTTGAAGCGATTTGGGCCTATTGCTCCAGCGAAGACTTTGCCGAGGACGTCCGTGAGATTGACGACAAGATGAATGTCACGAATGCAACGCTCGTCAAGGTTGCTTTCAACCGTGAGCATTGGCAGCAGGTAGCTGATGGGATGGGTCCCCTTCCCAGACCCAAGTCGGATTACCCGACTCAGTGGCTGTTCAGAGGTGATGTCCGCACTGCATCCCATCCTCTCCAGGTTGGAGTCGCTCGCCTGCTCGGCTATCGCTGGCCCGAGCAGATATCAGATAATCTGGACCAGTTTGGCGACCAGGATGGCATCGCCGCGCTTGTGTCTTTACCCGGCGAACCGGACCTAGCCTCCAGGCTTCGCCAACTGCTCACAGCCGCGTACGGTGATGACTGGTCCAGCAATCTCGAACGCCAGCTTGTCACTGAAGCGGGGGGTAAGAACGGCAAACTCGAAGATTGGCTTCGCAGCACTTTTTTTGCCCAGCACGTGAAGGTGTTCGACAACCGCCCTTTCCTGTGGCACATCTGGGACGGTCGCAAGGACGGGTTTTCTGCGATCGTCAACTACCACGAGCTCGACCGGCCGACGTTGGAGAAGCTAGCCTTCACGTCGCTCGGCGCGTGGATCGACCGACAGAAACATGAGGTTCGTGAAGAACGGGCGGGTGCCGATGTGCGCTTAGCCGCTGCCGAGGAACTCCAGCGCAGGCTCAAGCTCATTCTCGACGGAGCGCCGCCTTGCGACGTGTACGTGCGGTGGAAGCCCATGGCCGAGCAGCCGATCGGTTGGGAGCCTGACCTTGACGATGGTGTCCGCCTCAACATTCGGCCATTCGTGACCGCCGGCGTGCTTCGGTCGAAGGTCAACGTGCACTGGAAGAAGGATCGCGGCACGAACACGGATGGATCGGAGCGGCAGAACGACCTGCACCCGACACTGGATGATCGCCGTGCAGCCCGAAAAGCTGCGGAGGCTGCCGAATGACGCTCGTCCGTGCCGTTGTCGCCAAGGCCCTTCGTGATGCCGGGGCCTTCAACTCGGGGGCGAACTTTTCCCCAGCAGCTGTTCTGTGGGCCGACCCCGAGCGCACATGGGTGCCGGTAATCCGCAGCCTTCAGGAGGCGGTGCCCATCCTCGTTCTCGGCGAGTACGACCCCGCAACTGCGCAGGGCCCGGCGCTCTGGCTTCGAGCCGTTCTTGCCTCGCCCGAGTCAGCGGAACTGCCGTCTCATCTTGCCGGACGCGATGAGCGCAACCCGTGGGTGATCTATCTGCCTGGTGTCAGTCGAAGTTCCGTGGCCGAGGCATCGGCTCTCAACGACTCGCTCGCGCCTCTCGCCGAGGTCGCGATCCGCTCCAATTGGTGGCCCTCCGCTCACGGCCAGACGCCGTGGACGCCGCACTCGTTCCTCTCGTCAAAGCAGGGTGCCGGGCTGGACATTGCTGGCGATGCCGCTACAAAGGCGGCCCTCACGCAGGTACTGGACAAGTTCTTCTTCGAGGACATTGACGACCTCAAGCGCATGGGCCGACTCGACTCGTCGCGTCTTCACCGCCTTGTGCTCGAAGACTCGGTGCGCACGCTCCTCGAATGGATGAATGACCCGGACGGCGTGCGCGCCTCGCTCAAAGGTGGTCGGTGGCAGGCGCTCAGAGCCGCTTGCAAGTCCGCATACGGCTTTGACCCCGAGACGGATGGTGCGCTTACTGCTGCCAGAAAGCTTGGCGGGCGAACGGGGGAGTGGGGAGCTGCTTGGAGGCGGTTCGTAGAAAACCCGAGCCGGTATCCAAACCTACCTGCGTTGCTTGACCAGGCCCGGCCTTCCGCGGTGGCGCTTTTCGGAGACATGGACCCACATATCGACTCCTGGCCCTCGTGGAACCAAGGTCAGGAGGATGCCCTAAGGTCAGCACTGGACGCCTTGGGGGCTTCCTGCGCGGATCCGCACCGTCGCGTTGCGGAGCTCGCTGACGCGCACACGTTGCGGGAAGACAGCGTGTGGGCTGCACTTGGCCAGGCCCCGCTCGCGCGTGCTGTCGGTCACCTCGCCGAAATAGCAGACCGTGTGGTTACCGCCCCGGCAGCCACGGACCTTGAGACACAAGTCGCCTGGTTCGGCAACGAGGGCCACTTGATCGACGACCTTGCTCTTCGGACCATCGCGACGGCGAAGACAGCTCGCGACCGGACCGCCGTCGCTCATGCTCTCGGTGTAATTTACGACCCTTGGGTTGATCAGTCGGCGCGAGCGTTCCAGGAGGCTGCAGTCGGTACCTACCACGGTCAGACTGGCCTCGATGTATCGGCCGGAACATGCGTGGTCTACGTCGATGCCCTGCGCTACGACTTGGCCACCCGTCTGGCTCGACGGCTGTCGCCACTCGCCGCCACCGTTGAGCCACGCCTAGCGGCGTTCCCCAGCGTCACGCCAACCGGCCAACCGGCAGTGGCACCAATCAAGATCAGTGTGGCTGGCGGCGTTGCTTTCGATGCGGCCGATACTCAGGGGCGATCGGTCAAGGGGCCAATCCTGCGGTTGGCCCTCGCTGGCGCCGGGGTCCAGGTCCTCGATTGGGACACCGCAGAGGTTGGCGACCCTGCTGGAATAGCGTGGACCCAGACAAACATGATCGACTCATTGGGGCACTCACACGGGCACCAAATGGCTGACCTTGTTGACCAGCAACTTGACCTCGTTGCCGAGCGTGTTCGTGCTCTGCTGGACACAGGCTGGCGGAAAGTCGTCGTAGTTACCGATCATGGGTTCCTCCTACCGGCCCAAACAGCAGAGAAGGTCAGCCTCCCGCTACCAGTCACAGAAGGCGACACCGCGCGCAAGCCACGCGTGGCACGGCTGAAGGCCGCAGCCGCGCGTCCAAACTTCCCGATCCTGCCCTGGACTTGGGACTCTTCCGTTGACATGGTCAGTGCACCGGGGGCTGCGGCGTTCGAGGCCGGCCGCCTATACGAGCATGGAGGCTTGAGTCCCCAGGAGTGCGTGATCCCCATCGTCACGGTGACCCGTAGCAATACTGCTATTACCCCCGTCAAGGTTGAAGCTGTCCGGTGGGCCGGACAGCGATGCCGCATCGACTATGGCCCTGCCGAGGCTGATCTCATGGCGGAGATCCGTCTCCGCCCCGCAGACGCTTCGAGCACGGTTGGCGGTCCGAAAGCCCCCGCAGAACCAGGAGAGGTCAAAGTGCTCGTGGACGAGGAACGGGCCCCGAGCGGGGTGGCCGCCTGGGTCGTCCTCCTCGATTTGAGCGGTGGGGTTCTAGCCCAAACGCAAACTACGGTGGGAGGAGCCGAATGACCAACGCAATCACTCTTGACGAGATCGACAAGACCGCAGCGTCAGCCTTTGAAGGCTACGTCGTCCGTAAGGATCTCGCGCAGCAGTTTAAAGGGGCGTATCCGGTCCCGACATATGTGGGCGAGTTCCTCATTGGACGCTACTGTGCTACGACCGACCTCGAGGAGATTGAGGAAGGCCTTCACGTCGTGCGACGTCTGCTCGCGGACCGCACTGTTCGGGCAGGTGAGGAGGAACTGTTCAAGTCGCGAGCTCGCGAGCGCATGACTGTCAAACTGATCGACCTAGTCAAGGCTCGGCTCGATGCTAAGTCGAACTCCTACGTCGCCGAGCTGCCAAGCCTCGGGCTCCGCGACGTTCGCATTGATGACGCCGTTGTCCGTGACAATGAGCGCATGCTGACCGGGGGCTTCTATGCCGAGGTGGACCTGTTCTACGACGCCGCGATCGCTGACGAGAACAACGGCAAGCCCTTCGCTATAGGGTCGCTGCGCCCCATTCAGCTCTCAACCCGCGACTCGCTCTCGCGCCTAGCAGAGGGACGCTCAAGATTCACTACCGAGCAGTGGAAGCACTTGCTGCTGCGGTCGGTGGGTTTCGAACCCGCACAGCTTACGGAGCGCCAGCAGGATGTCCTGCTGCTGCGCATGGTCCCATTCGTGCAGCGGAACTTCAATATGGTCGAACTGGGGCCTCGCGGCACTGGCAAGTCCCATCTGTTCCAGCAAGTCTCGCCATATGCTCACTTGATTTCAGGTGGCAAGGCCACTGTTGCCCGGATGTTCGTCAACAACGCGACCGGCCAGCGCGGCCTCGTCGCGCAGTATGACGTCGTCTGTTTTGACGAGGTTTCGGGCGTCTCCTTCGACCAGAAGGACGGCGTCAACATCATGAAGGGCTACATGGAGTCCGGTGAGTTTTCGCGCGGCCGTGAGTCTATCCGCGCGGACGGATCCATCGTATTGGTCGGGAATTTCGACGTGGACGTCGCCCATCAGCAACGCATCGGACACCTGCTGTCGCCGTTGCCCCCGGAAATGCGCGACGACACGGCTTTCATGGACCGCATCCATGCTTACCTGCCGGGCTGGGACGTCCCTAAACTCAACCCAACGTATTTCACCCATCACTACGGACTTGTCAGCGACTTTCTCTCTGAGTGTTGGTCCCGTCTGCGAGACCAGTCGCGACTCTCCTCGATCCAAGGCCGCGTGAACTATTCGGACGCGCTGTCTGGCCGTGACCTTTCTGCAGTCAACAAGACCGTCGACGGCCTGCTCAAGCTGCTTCACCCCAACGCCGAGACGCCGATTCCCGACGACGACCTCGAGTGGGCGGTTCGCATCGCGCTTGAGTGCCGCCGCCGTGTGAAGGAGCAACAACGTCGCATCGGTGCGGCGGAGTTCCGCAACACGCAATTCGGTTACCGCATTAGCGAGGGGGTGGAGCAATTCGTCTCGACTCCTGAGCTGGCAAGTCCCGACTCGATTGGCCTCGATCCGCTGCCGCCTGGCCAAGTTTGGGCGATCTCAGAGAGCAACGGCGATGTCGGCCCGGGGCTTTACCGGATCGAAGCGGCGGACACACCGGGATCCGGTGCACGCGGACTGCTCAATCAGGCAGCACCCGCAATGCTCCGCGAGAGCTTCAAGGTGGCCGAGCAGAATCTCATCGCTCAGGCACGCCAGCTCGTAGGCGACCGCGAGCCCCGCGAGCACAACCTGACCGCTCAGGTCCGCGCACTCGACGCAGCTAAGAACGGCGCTGGCCTCGGACTCCCAATTCTGCTCGCCCTTGCCTCCGCAATGCTTGAGAGGTCGGTACGTGGTGGTCTGATCGCCGTCGGCAACCTTTCGCTCGGCGGAGGTGTCGAGACAGTATTGAACGCTGCGCAGCTTGCAGAGCACGCGATGGAAAAGGGGGCGACAGCTCTGCTGCTTCCGGTGTCAGCCCGTCGACAGCTCCTCGACGTTAGCGATGAGGTCGCGACGAAGGTTTCGTTCGTCTTTTACAAAGACGTGCAGGACGCTTTAATGAAGGCACTTGACGAATAGAGTCGCGGTCAGGATCGCTTTTCTTGGCTTCAAGTGGCGTGACGCGCAGGCGCGTTTTGAGTTCCCAGGTGGGTCAAGAAAAGGTATCTGCGGCCGCGATGTCTGGCGGTGCTGAGGTCTGTGATTCCGCGATCTCGGTAGGTTCGGAGAAGATCTCTGCGACGCTCGCTGCACCCTGACTCAAGATTTTCCGCGACTTCCATCGCCCTGACATCCAGCGTTCGCGGAGTGTGGTTGCAGTCCTGAGCAGCCTCAGTGTGTTTTTCCAAGCAGGTATGTTCGCGTGTTCGGCAGTCGCGTCCGTGCGGCAGTGGTGGAAGCGAGTAGTCGCCCCTAAATTCTCGCCAGGAGTTCTGTCTTCTTCGCAGAGAACTCTTCTTCGGTTAGGACACCAGCATCACGTAGCTGACCCAGCTTCTCGAGTGCGGCGTAGATGTTCTCGGGCAGATGATTGGCGGTTCCTGAAGCGCTAACATTTGCAATATCGGCAGCCTTCTGATGCATCTTTGCCTTTACCTCGGCCAGGAAAGGCTCGAAATCCTGGGCAGGTTGCAACCACTTGACAACTACGCGGTTTCCCGACGCGTACAGGGAAACGTTATGTCCCATGAGGGACTTGCCGTGTTCAAATGACGAGATGTTGCGGTATGGGAAAGACTCGATCTCGAAGCCTCCGAGCTTCTTCGCATAGAACATGACTCGCAGGTCGGTCGCTAGTAGTAGACCACTCCGCAGCGTGTCCTGACCCGCGATTTTGGAGTCGTAGGTGCCGACTACCGACGCAAGTATCAGCTCGCTTGCTTCTAGGTGCTGGCTGGCGAGCTCTAGAAGCTTCTGTTTCGTGGCCATAGTTCCCTTTCGCGTCCCACCAAGTATGCGTCCTCCGCGGCTCTGTGCGTGGACACTTCCAGCCCCTCGGTGAGGGGTGGCTGTGGCGTATGGCACCGTCAGCCGGCGCGGCGTTGCGGTCAAGTAGCGTGCTAACCTCCATCCCACGTTCACGAGTTGCAGCGTCAAGTACCTGGCTAGCTGCACGGCAACCCTCCACCTGAGTGGGGTGCCCCAGGGGAAGAACGGGTCGACACCGTCCGGTGTGCGACAAGTCAGTTCACGCACCAAGCGGTGCCGAGCGCGGTGAACCCCGCGGCGCGCATCCGCTGGCCGCGCGGCGTACCCGTGAGGAGCGCACCCGTGCCCGAAACACCCACCCCGACCGACCAGGCCGCCCGCAACCAGAGCGGCGTCTACCTGATCCAAGCGAAGCGCGACTGGGATGCGGAGCTCGACCAGGACGCCCTCGCCGCGTTCCGAGAACTGCCCCACGAACTGCGCCGCGAGTGGCTGCTCGCCGTGCTGCGCTGGCCGCCGCACACGCACGCCACCCCGACCTTCGCCATGGCGTTCCTGACCGGCATGTTCCGCAAGGGCCAGCTCGACACCAAGCCCGACTGGCAGGAGTACGCAGGGCAATGGCACCAGCTCGGCTTCTCACCCATGCTTTTCCTGCTGCTCACCGTCACGGCGCAGAACCGGGCGCGGCTCCAACTCGACGCGCACGAGAACAATCCCCACGGCGTCTCCCCGAAGAAAGCACTCAAGCGGGCCGGCTTCGAGCAGGGCAGGATCGGCTACCGGGCAGGACACCTTCGCCCAAGCGACTGGAAGGCGATCCCCGAGACCTACGAGAACGGCGACTTCGCCAACGCAGTCGGCCACTTGCTGACGAAAGCGGGGGAGGCCCCAAGCGGATGCGCGACCTGCGTCGCCCGCAAGCTCGCGCGTCGCGCTTTCCGCGACGAGGGGCCGCGAGGCGACGGCAGGCTGCGCGATAGGAACCTCGAGCATCTCAGTCGGAAGACCAGCACGCGGGGCTGAAATGGACGGGACCTCTCGAAGCCACTGCACCGTTTGCCGTGAACACCGTGCAGTGGTTTCGAGAGAAGGGTCCCCGTGCCCCCAGCCGTTCTCCGGCGGGTATCGAGACCACGGCGCCTGATCTCAAGACCTGCGAAGAACCAGCC
This sequence comes from Pseudoclavibacter sp. RFBB5, assembly GCF_002931555.1. Lineage (GTDB taxonomy): Bacteria > Actinomycetota > Actinomycetes > Actinomycetales > Microbacteriaceae > Pseudoclavibacter. The sequence continues at coordinate 235,637 of NZ_PSTZ01000007.1, forward strand.
GAAACCCCGCTCAGTAGGGTTGTCGCGTGAGCTACGCGATCTCGATGACCATCCAGACCCAACTCCGTACAGACCGGCCCGCCTGGGTGACCGAGTATCTACAAGCGGTCGTCTCGAAGGACCCGGCTGCAAGCCGTGGCCCCAACCTGGCTGACGGCGCCCCGCACTACCTGTTGGCCGAGTACCTGCCCGAGCGTGACTGGTTTACCGCGGTGCCCTGCGGCCTGGATGCTGGCCTGATGGCGGACACGGAGCGGTTCTGGCTCGCCTCCGACTTCCATGACGATTTCATCCAGCACGACCAGTTCTTCATGGAGCTCATCGCCAACTACACCGCAGGAGACCGCATCATCGGGTCCATCTGGAACGACCTGTCGGCGACCAAGTTCACGCAGTATGCCTCCATCGGCGGAGAGCTGCACCTGCTCTCCGTCGACGGCGGGTGGCGGCCGGCGAACAGCGAGTCGTAGCAGCACGCGAACCCCGGGCACCGCAGCAGAGGGCGCAAGAACGCCTACGCGTCGACGACCCCCGTGAAGCGAGTACCGATGCCGTACGAGAACTCGCGCGTCGTTCCGGGGGCAGGGTCCGGCAGCTCGTCGAGATCGTGGTTGTCGCACGACATATACGTGAACTCCGGCCACCACTTCTTTGGCCGCACTTTCTCGACCGTCCCGCACACCTCGCACGTCAACGTCGCCCACACGGGACGCTTGCCTGTCCGGTTGGCCCGCGACTGAGCGAGCCACGCCGGCGGATTCGCATCCAGCTCCGCCAACGCCTCCTCGGCGATATACGGGGGAAGGCCGTTCCGCTTCGCCATCTCGAGCGGAATATCGAGACGGATCGCGGCGTCATGTCGGCTGAGCTTCATCACGACAGCCTAAAGCCAGGCTAGAGGGCAGGCGCGCCAGCAGCATCCGCCGCCGGATCCGCCGCCGCGCCAGCGGCAGAGCCAGAAGCAGAACCAGCAGCCGGCAGCGGTGCGAGGTACCGAGCGAGGCTGTCATCGAGCTCATCCACCCACTTCGTGTGGTGCGTGGATGCGATCGTGCCCGTCATCACGGACCGGTACGCGCGGTCGCGGTACCCCATGATGTCCTCGGACTTGTCGTGCTTCCACTCGAGGAAGATCTCCACCACCTCGTCCAGATCGAACATCGGGTAGTCGGTCGCCTCGATCAGATCGCGCACGTAGTCGGCCTGGAAGTGGATCTCATCCGCAGCCCCACCGATCGCGCGGAAACGCTCGAGCCACGCGGCGATGTCGGCCTGTCGCGCATCCACCCCGGGCAGCACCACATCGCCCAGGATGACGTCGCGCACGAACCACGCCTGCGCGTCGAACATGTTGAACGTGAACCACTGGTCCTGCGCGCCAAGGTAGAACAGGTGCGGGTTCTGCTCCCACACGACCCCCTTGTAGAGGCCCTCCGGATACACGTTGTTGGGGGAGTCGAGCGCCAGCTCGTTCGGCAGGAACGGGTACTTGTGCAGATACCCCGTGCACAGCACGACCGCGTCGAAGTCCTTCTCCGTGCCATCCGCGAAGTGGGCCGTCGAACCGTCGAACTTCGTCACCAGCGGACGCTCCTCGAAGCCGAGCGGCCAGTCGTACCCCATCGGCGCCGTGCGGTAGCTGGCCGTCACCGAGCGCGCACCCATCTTGTGCGCCTGGCTGCCGATGTCCTCCGCCGAATAGCTCGACCCGATCACCAGCACATCCTTGCCACGCAGGTTCTCCGCACCACGGAACTCGTGCGCGTGGCTCACCTGGCCTGGGAACGTCTCGAGGCCCTCGAACGACGGCATCTTCGGGAACGAGAAGTGCCCAGACCCGACGATGACGCGGTCGAACACCTCACGGCTCGTCTTCTTCGACTCCAGGTCCTCGCTCACCAACGTGAACTGCTGCGTCGCCTCATCGAAGTCCACCCAGCGCACCACCGTGCTGAAGCGCACATGCTTGCGGACGCCCGCCCGCTCCACGCGGCCCGAGATGTAATCCCACAGCGCGGGGCGCGGGGGATACGAGGAGATGGGGCGGCCGAAGTGCTCATCGAAGCTGTAGTCGGCGAACTCGAGGGCCTCCTTCGGCCCGTTCGACCAGAGATTGCGATACATGCTCGAGTGGACAGGCTCGCCGTGCTCATCGAGGCCCGTCATCCACGTGTAGTTCCACTGGCCGCCCCAGTCAGCCTGCTTCTCGAAGCAGACGATCTCAGGGATCTCCCGCCCCTGCTCAGCCGCCGACTCGAACGCCCGAAGCTGTGCCATGCCGCTCGGGCCCGCACCGATGATCGCAATTCTCATGTTCTGTTGTTCCCTGGTTCTGTATGTCTGGTCGAGTTACGTATGACGAAGTACTGACCACCAGGTTAACGAGTCGCTCGATTCGCGCGATAAAGCGGGTCGAACCGGCGCACCTCGCTGAGGGAGGGGCACCGGATGCGCGGCTCACGGCATGCAGACCGCCGAGTCCGCCTCCAGCTCCGGCAGCGACGACTCGTATCCGCCCGTCTGCACCGACGCCGACACGACCGCCGTCCCCATCGTCGAGAACGTGTACGTCGTCGTGACCAGCGGCGCCGGCTTCGAAGGCGCCTCCGTGTCCAGCCCGTACACCGCCCCGAAGTCGGGCAGCTCCGGCAGGTCCACCTTCGTGGTGCCCGTCTGCAGATCCAGCTCGTGCTCGGCCGCGAACGCCTCCATCGACGACGCAGTCCAACCCACGTCGCTGCGCGTCGCATCCAGCGCCGGCTTCAGCTCCGACTCGCACCGCTCGGCGAGCGTCGCACGGAACGTGAACGTGAACGCCACACCCGTCGCGACGATCGCCAGCACGCACAGCACAACGCCGCCGAACCTGACGTAGCCGAGGTACGCGTCGCTCCAGTTCGGCTCGCGGTCGCGGAACATCCACCGTTGCCCCGTCGAAGCGGCGGATGCGGGCCACCCGGCCTGCCACACACCGGCGGCGGCGAAGAGCGTGGCCAGCGCGAAAAGCGGAAGAAACTCCATGACGGCCGATGCTATGCCCAGTCCGCGGGCGGCCATGGGCACCGTGAACGCGAAATCACGGCCCGCTCAACGTCAGCTCTCCGCGCGGTCAGCAGGCGCAGGTCATGCTCGCGAACTCGTTGAGACCCACGATCGCGAAGATGATGCCCGTGATCAGGAAGACCGGGGCCGTCAGGATGCCGCACCAGAAGCTCGGCGCCTGCTTCTCGCTCGGCAGGAAGAACGTCGCGATCGCCGCCCCGATCGTCCAGACCGAGACGGGTGCGAGGAACGGCTGCTCGAACACCCAGATCATCGGCACCCAGTGCAGTCCGACGATGAGCAGCATGACGGGCGCCATCAGCTCGCCCTTCTTGCGCCTGAGCAGGATGAACGCCGCGATGAGACCGCCGATCACCTCGAGTGCCACCATGACGATGTAGATCGTGAACGGCACCGAATCCACCTGCAACGCCGTCGCACTCGTCCAGTTCCTGATCGCCGTCGGCAAGGTGATGCCGACGAGAGCCACACCAGCGAGGCTCAAGACGCCGAACACGATCCGCCACGCCCAGTGCCGCGGACGCTCCTGCGCCCACCCGGCCCACACGAACGTCGCGAAACCGAATATGGCCGCAGTGAAGATGACATCTCTCGGGAACTCGACGGACAGCATGCGCACCCCTTCATCGACGTGCCGCTCAGCCTAGGGGAGCGGCCCGCAGTAACTCCGAGTTCGCGTCGGGGAGAACTGCCCGCGCGCATCTGCTCGAGCCGCGCGAGCCGGCCGCTGCCCCGTCAGAGCACGTCGAGGATCGCGCCGAACGTCGCGTCGGCGTCGTGCAGCCAGAACGGATGCCCGACCTGCGGCAGCTGACGCACATCCCACCCCAGCGCCTCGAGCTCGGCAGGGATCGGCGCAGGGACAACCGTCTTGCCCTCCGCCGAGAGCACCAGCGTCGACGGCACAACCGGGGCCGCGGAGGCGGTGGGGGCGTGTGTGATCTGATCGAAGATGCCGACCGTCATCTTCTTGTCGAAGCGCTGCTTCGCGCGCTTGTCCAGCACACGCGTCGCCTCCGAGTAGCGTTTGCTGTCGCCGGTGCCCGTCGCTGCGCTGGCCAGCATCACAAGCGGCAGCGTCACCCCGGACAGCGCCCAGAAGACGCGGGCGCCGACGCCCTCGCTCAGCAGTCCGAGCTTGAAGCCGGGGTCGAGGTAGATCGCATGCCTCGGCAGCAGCCGCGGCACGGCGCGCACGAGCAGGGCACCCCCGAGCGAATGCCCGACCGCGCTGTGCAGGTCGCCAGGCAGGGTCTCGATGAGGTCGTCGACGAACTCGGCGAGACGGTAGCTCTGAGCCCGAGGACTGTCCCCGTGGCCGCGCAGGTCGACGGCGATCGTCGTGAACTCGCCAGACTCCGCGATGCGCTCGGCGAGCGAGCCCCACAGTTCGGCGCTCGCACCGATGCCGTGCACCAACGCGACCTTCTTCGGTCCGTCGCCGGTGGTGATCGTGTGCAGCTTCATGAGAGCCTTCCCAGCGGGTCGTGGTGGTGGATGAGCGCGCGCCGCCCGGTCTCACGCTACGCGTCCGACGCGCAAAGACGCCTCGTGCGACCCTCCGGTCGCCTCGCACCCCGCTGTTACGCTGAGCGCGTGTCGGAACCCGGGGTCTTCCTCATCCCGGCCCTCGCAGTGCTGGCTCCCCTCTTCGCGCGCAGCATCTCGCCCTGGGTCAAGGTGCCGATCGTCGTGTTCGAACTTCTGCTTGGCATCGCCGTCGGGCCGAGCCTCCTCGGCTGGGTCGAGAAATCGGACCTCCTCGACTGGCTCGCCGAGTTCGGCCTCGCGGCGCTCTTCTTCGTCGCCGGCAACGAGATCCGCTTCCGCAGCCTCGGCGGCGGGCTGCTCGGGAAGGCGTCGCTCGCGTGGGTCGTGAGCCTCGCCCTGGGGGTCGCCGCCGGCTTTCTCATCGCGCCGGGTGAAGCGGCCGTCATCATCGCGATCGCGCTGAGCTCGACGGCGCTCGGCGCGCTCATCCCCATCCTCCGCGACGCTGGCGAGCTCGGATCACCGTTCGGCAAGGCGACGACCGCGATGGGCGCCGTCGGCGAGTTCGGACCCCTGGTCGCCATCTCGGTGTTCCTCGGCACCCGCTCACCGGGCATCTCAGCGCTGGTGCTCGCGCTGTTCGTGGTCATTACGGGCGTCGCGATCCTCGTAGCCGTGCGCATGCAGCACGGGCACCTGCACCGGCTCGTCAGCGCGAGCCTCCACACCTCGGGCCAGTTCGCGGTGCGGGTGGTCATCTTCACGCTCGCCTGCCTCGTCGCGCTGAGCGCCATGCTCGACCTCGACATCCTCCTCGGCGCCTTCGCGGCGGGCGTCATGTGGCAGATCGTCATGCGCAGCGCGCCCGAGGCGGACCGCGAGCAGGTCGAGAGCAAGATCGAGGCGATCGCGTTCGGCTTCCTCGTGCCGCTCTTCTTCATCTACACGGGCGTCACGTTCAACCTCGACGCGCTGCTCGGCAGCGTGCAGGCGCTCATCCTGCTCCCCGTGTTCCTCGCGCTGCTGCTTGTCATCAGGGGTATCCCCGCGCAGCTGGTCGCGCCCAAGGGCGCGGCGCCGCGCGAGCGCTCGAGCCTCGGGCTCCTCAGCGCGACCGCGCTTCCCATCATCGTGGCGGTGACCGCCATCGGCGTCGACGAGAAGGTCCTCGATCCCGCCCTCGCCTCGTCGCTCGTCGGAGCCGGGATGCTCTCCGTGCTGCTGTTCCCACTCGTCGGCATGGCGCTGCGGCCAGCGGACGCTCGGCGAACGTACCCCGCGTCCACCTGATCCAAGACTCAGGTCCGCGCATCCACCCGGCAGATGACGCTCCGGTGGCGAACGAACCCGCGTTCGTCGTGTGGATGCGAGCCCCCGAGCGAGACGGGCCTAGTGGGGTGCGTGGAACGCCGTGATGTTCGCCGAATTCCAGCGCAGCGCATCCCATTCGCCGTGGAACGTCAGCACGGTGATCCCCGACGTCGGGTAGCCGTGGCGGATCTCCCGCGCCAGGTCCGACTCCTTGTCAGCGGCCAACGCGATCGCCGTGCCCGACACGGTCGGCTCGTGTCCGATGATCAGCAGCGTCTGCACCTCGGCGTCCGTCTCCTTGACCTGCTCGAGGTAGTCGTCCTCGCCACCCATGTACAGGGTGCTCGGGAACTCGGCCGGTGCCAGGATCTCAGCGGTCTCCAACGTCTGCCGCGTGCGAGCGGCGGGGGAGCACAGCACCTTGTCGACCTTGGGCGCGTGCTCGCGCAGCCAGTCGCCCGCCTCCGCAGCCTCACGTACGCCACGGTCAGCAAGCGAACGCTGGCGGTCGTCGATCGTCATCGGATGCTCGGCTTTGGCATGACGGAGCAGGATCAGAGTGCGGGGCATGGAGCCAGCCTAGGGAACTCGACGGCGAACGCTGAGCAGGCTGACCGCGCGCGCTCGGAACGTGGCGGTTCCGATCTTGTCTCCAACATGCTGAACGACCAGATCCCTGACGAACGGCGCCTGAGATCGAACAGCGTTTATATCTTTGAGATCTATGTCGGGTGACCGCGCTGGTCGAGAGTCGCGCGAACCGGGCGGAGCACGTCGTTCGGCGGGAACGACAGCGTGAACTCGACGTTGGGCACCGTGATGTCTCCCCAGTCGTCCCGCTTCACGCGGACGCGGACCGTCGACACTTCAGTGATGCGCACGCGCAACCACGCGCCATTCTCCAAGCGCAGCTCATAGGCGTCGGCGAGATACCCGATTCCCAGATCATCTAGAAGCGTCTCAGCTTCGAACCAGTCGAGTGCCCCGGAGCATTCCCGTCCGAGCAGATCGATGACCACGAAACCATCGCCGTGCGGGCGCATCCAACCGAGGAGCTCACCGTCTCCACGGCGATGCTCGATCCAATCGCTGGGGCTCGTCACGCCACGATGCTACCCAGCACGCGGCCCGGACCGTCGGTCTGTGGATAACTTCTGCGAGGATTTTCCGGAGCCGCTACCTTGACGGCCATGCAACCAAGGGGGAAGCGCAGGCGGGCCATCGGCACCGTTCTGCTCGTCATGTTCAGTCTCGGGGCGGCTGTCGGTGTGAGCGGATGCGCGCCCGAGGAAGGCACGACATCGAGCCCGCCCCCGACCTCCACCACTGGGACCGGAACTCCGGTCCTTCCCAGTAATGAGGAAGCCCTGGCGATCGTGGAGGAGCTGGTGCCGAAGTTCCTGGCGGCGGAAGCGGCGAACCTCCAGACGGGCTCATCCGACGCACTCAAGGAATACGCGATTGCGTCTTACGTGGAAAAAGTGCAGCAGGATCTCAGAGACCTGCAAACGCGCGGACTGACAGTTACGGGGATACCGACCTTAGACCGGCTTGAACTCCAGAAAGTAGAGTTTGCGGACGGCCATATCGAAATTGCTTCCTACGGCTGTTACGACATCTCAGGCACGCAACTAGTGGATGCAACAGGTGCCGATGCAATAGCGCCATCGACTTCCAGACGCGCGCCGGTTGTCGTGCTGGCTAGTGACTCCGAGGGTGCGTTCAAGATCAAGGAGACGGAGCCATGGTCTGGCGAGAACTTCTGCTGATCGGCGCGCTCTTAGTCGGTGGAGGGATGGCCGAAGCTGCGCCGAATCCCCGCGGGTGCACCTTTCTAGATTTCGCTGATGCTGCCTGCGGCAGCGCGTCCAACGACGGGAACGGCGTGAGCGTCAACGTCGAGGAGACCTACGTGGGTGACCCGGGTCCCTCTGACTCGTACGACGGCGGGGGCTCCGGGGATGACTACTCGTCCGACGACAGCTGGGTTGACAGCGGAGGCTCAGGAGACGATACGAGCGGCGGTGGCGGCCCGCCTCCGTTCATACCGAACGCGAGCGCGCTCGCATCCCCCGTGAGCTCCCTCGTCGCGCCGGCGACAGTGCAGTGCAGGGAGTGCGGCGGCGGCGGGGGAGGCGGCACCACCACGACCGCGCCGAGGCCACCCACGAGTTTCACGATCAGCGACGTGCTCACCCTCGCGCCCGCATCCGTGACCCTCACGGCCGAGCCCTCCACGTGGAGCATCGTCGGGACCCACACGAACTTCTACACGGCCGCCGCCCAGCACACCGCGGCCGGGAGCGTCCTCGGCCACCCGATCACCGTGACCTTCACCCCCACCACATACCGGTGGGACTACGGCGACGGCACCACGCAGGACACGACAACAGCCGGCTCAACCTGGCAAGCACTCGGGCAGGAAGACTTCACCGTTACTGAGACGAGCCACGTCTACACCGAGAAGACGACGGTGCAGGCATCCGTCACCGTCGTCTACACCGCCGTCGTGACCCTCGCCGACGGCACGAACATCCCCGTCACCGGAACGCTCAACCGCGCCTCGACCACCGTCACGCTGGAACTCTTCACCGCCGACACCGTCATCACCGTCGGCGACTGCAACGAGCAACCCCAGCAGCCCCGCTGTTGACCCGCGCAACCAACCCCGTCGTCGCTGACGCCGTCGCCGACGCAGCGACACTGCTCACGGAGACCGCATCGGCCGCGTACCGGTACCCCGGATCCTTACTCGCCCTCCCCGAACACGACCGATCCATCGGGAAGCACACTCCACCCAGGGTTGTGCGCCACCTCCCAGACGACACCGTTCGGGTCCTCGACCACGCCGTGGAACACACCGCCGAAGTCACCCTCCTGCGGCACCTTCAACATCACCCCGCCGCCGGCCGCCATCGCCGACACCACCGCGACGACCTCCTCGCGGCTCCCCACGTTGTGCGCCAACGTCACACCGGACACCTGCGAACGATCCTCACCGGTCCCCAGATCGCGGTTGAACTTCTCCGCATCGAAGAACCCGAGCACCTGCCCCGCCCCAAGCTGGAAGAACACGATCTCGCCCTCCACATCGAGCAGCGGTTCCCAACCGAGCGCATCGACGTAGAAGCGCCGCGCATCGTCGAGATCGCGAGTCGCGAACGTCACGAAGTTCACCTGCTGCTTCACGAGCGACCTACAAACGCCGAAAGGTTCTCCAACGACGACGAAATGCCCTCCACGTGATCCGCCTGACTGATGCCGCTCGGCACGTCATACGCCGAGACGGTCACGAGCGTGCCACCCGGGAACTCCGCCAACTCCCACACCATCGTCATGGTGCCCGCAAACCGCGCATCATCCGACTCGAACACGATCTGCTGGGCAACGCGCTCACCCTCGACCAGCTCCACGAACACCGACTCCGAAACATCCCGCGACTCAGCTGTCTTGCCACCACCGACCGGAACCTCCGAATACGTGAGCTCCAGCACACTGCGCCCACCCACCCGCGGCTCGAAACGCGTGTACCTGCCCGTCATCCCCGCCGGCGGCAACCAGGTCTCCAACGCCCGCTGATCGAGGAGCGCCCCGTAGACCCTGGATGCGCTCGCCGGCAGCACTCGCGAGACTCGGTCGACCCGTGGTTCGAAATCGCTCGTCATGCCCGGAAGCTAGCAAGCCGACTTGAAGATGCGCCGACCGGCCCCGAGAAAAGACTCTCAAGAACATTCACGGCACGTGTCGATTTCTCCGTCCGCCGTTCGACGCCATAGTAGACGGGTGCAGATCAGCACCCTGCAACCGGCCCTGCGGGGCTGCAGACAAGGAGAATCATCATGAAGTTCATGCTCATCATGCGTGCCACCGACGAAGCCAAGGACGCCTACGAGAACACCGACTTCACCGAGATCATCAACGCCATGGGCAAGTACAACGAGTCCATGATGGAAGCGGGCGTCCTCCTCGCAGGCGAGGGCCTCGCCGACGACCTCAGCACCGCCTTCGTCGTCGACTTCTCTGGCGAGCAGCCCGTCGTCACCGACGGCCCGTACGGCGAGACCCACGAGCTCTTCAACGGCTTCTGGATCATCGAGACCGCCACCCGCGACGAAGCCATCCAATGGGCCTCCCGCGCCCCGCTCCAGGGGCCGGGGTCGAAGCTCGAAGTGCGCCGCGTCACCGACATGAGCGACTTCGCCGGCCACGAAGACAACGAGTTCATCCAGAAGGAAGAGGGCTGGCGCGAGCAGCAGGCCGGCGCCTGAGCGCACCCGGACACGGACGCGGGCAGAGGCCTCGGCGATGATCTCGGCAGGGCAAGGCGAAGGCCACGGAGCGGACAGCGACGACGTCGCCGCTCGCGCGCCGGGCAAGCCCGCGACCGCCGCCGCCATCGACGCCGTCTGGCGCATCGAGAGCGCCCGCATCGTCGCGACCCTCACGAGAATGGTCGGCGACGTCGGCCTTGCCGAAGACCTCGCGCAGGAAGCCGTCGCCGACGCGCTCACCCAGTGGCCACAGTCAGGCGTCCCGGTCAACCCGGGCGCCTGGCTCACCGCCGTCGCCAAACGCAAGGCCATCGACGGGTGGCGACGCCGCGAGCGACTCGACGACCGCTACAGCGCCATCGCACGCGACCTGCGCGACGCGGATGCGACCGCCAGCGACCCCTGGGTGCCCATCGGCGACGACGTCCTCCGCCTCATCTTCGTCGCCTGCCACCCCGCGCTCTCCCGAGAGGCGCAGGTCGCACTCACGCTGCGCATCGTGGGCGGACTCACAACCGACGAGATCGCGCGCCTCTTCCTCATCCCGGTCGCGACCGTGCAGCAGCGCATCGTGCGGGCCAAGAAGAGCCTCGCCGCCGCCAGAGTGCCCTTCGAGACGCCCGACCCGAGCGAGTGGACGCCGCGCCTCGGCGGCGTCCTCGCCGTCATCTACCTGATCTTCACCGAGGGGTACGCCGCCAGTTCCGGAGACCGCTGGCTGCGATCCGACCTCGCTGCGGAAGCCCTCCGCCTCGGCCGAGCGCTCACCAGCATGCTCCCCAGAGAGCCTGAGGTGCTCGGACTCGTCGCACTCATGGAGTTCCAGAGCTCGCGCTTCGCGGCGCGAGAGTCGGCCGACGGCACCCCCATCCTCCTCGCCGACCAGGACAGGCGACGCTGGGACCGCTCGGCGATCCTCCGCGGTCGCGCCCTTCTGTCTAGAGCCGACGCCCTCGGCAAGGGGCGCGGCACGTACTGCCTGCAGGCCGCCATCGCCGAGCGGCACGCCGTGGCCCCGTCCGTGCAGCACACCGACTGGGCGCAGATCGTCCTGCTCTACGAGGTGCTCGGACGCCTGGCCCCGAGTCCCATCGTCCAACTCAACCGGGCCGTCGCGGTCTCCATGGCGACCGGACCGGCGACCGCACTCGCCATCGTCGACCGGCTCGGCGCATCCGGTGCCCTGGCCCGTGGCCCCCTGCTCGCGAGCGTGCGCGGGGAGTTGCTCTCGCAGCTCGGGAGGATCGACGAAGCGAGATCCGAGCTGAGCGTCGCGGTCGAGCTCACCGCAAACGAGCAGCAGCGTCGCGTGCTGCAGGGGAAGCTCGACGCCCTCCAAGCAGGCACCTGACGAGCGTCGTCGGCCAAGTCCCGACGCCGTCACCCGGGTCGGCCTGGGAGCCCCACCGGACGGCGCGGCCGGACAATCGGACTCCCGGACCGCGCAGCGCGATGACCAACTTGCGTGACGATCTGGGCCTCTGGGCTGGGTCTGGCCCGGAGGAGGCGGTCTCGTCACGCAAGCTGGTCAGCGGAAAGATATGGTGGGGGAGTCGGCCAGCTGGCCGGCGGTTCGGGTTCGTTCAGCGCCTACGCGCGCTCGAGGACGAGCAGGAACTCGACCGACCCGGTGGGCTCGACGGAGACGAAGCCAAGGTTCGGGGCTTCGACCCCGTAGTCGGCGAAAGTCACGGGGATGCTGCCGGCGACCTGCACGTTGTCACCGTCAAGGCCCGCCGTGAGGTCGATGGTCACCTGCTGGCTGACGCCGTTGAGCGTGAGCGTTCCGGTGGCAGGGATCGTCGCCTGCGTGCCATCCGCGAGTCCGTCGAGCGCGGCGACTGGCTCATCCAGCGTGAAGGTCGCCTCGGGGTTCGCGGCGGTGTCGAGCGCCTCGCTGCGGAAGTACTCGTCGCGGCGCTGCTCGTCGGTGGCGATGGATGCGACGTCGACCGTGATGTCGGCGGCCGTGAGCTCAGTCTCGGTGGTCGTGAGCGTGCCGGAGACGGTTTCGGTGCGGCCGGTGACGGTCACGTCCGTGCCATTGAGCACCTCATCCACCCGGTAGCCGGCGTAGGAGCCGGAGGCGACGGTCCACGAGCCGGCGAGTGTGCTGGCGTCGGCCGCGCTCGGGGTCGTCGACTCGATCTCGAGCGCCGGCGCCTCGGCTGCGGGCTCGGCGATCACGTCACGGTAGATCATGGGGCCGAACACTGCGGCGGCGATGCCGATCACCACGACAACGGCCGCGATGACGATACCGATGGTGGCTTTCTTCGATGGCTTCTTCATAGTTGTAGCTTGAAGCACTTTCCTATGGCTGGACTATGAGTTCTTCGTCGATCGCGTGAGGAAGCGGATGCGCGCTGAGGGGAGCCGGAGAGACTCCGGCACACACGGCTTCAGCACAAGCGCGGCGACTTAGGCTTCGAGCGCACCGCTGTGCGCGCAGCCGTGCTCGTCGAAAGGACCCCGGTGAACGACGCCAACGAGACCAGCAGCACGTCCAACCTCGCGTCCAGGCCATGGCTGGCCGCGTATGCCGATGACGTGCCCCACGACATCGCCGACGTGCGGGAGTCGCTCGTCGACCTCCTCGAGAACTCGGTGAAGCACTTCGGCTCTCGGCCGGCGCTCGAGTTCTTCGGGGCCGAGACCAGCTACGGCGAGCTCGGGGAGCAGGTGGCTCGTGCGGCCGAGGGCCTCCGCAAGCTCGGGGTCGCAGCGGGCGACCGCGTCGCGTTGGTGCTCCCCAACTGCCCACAGCACGTCATCGCCTTCTACGCTGCGCTCCGCCTCGGCGCGATCGTCATCGAGCACAACCCGCTCTACACGGCACGCGAGCTGCGGCATCAGTTCGAGGACCACGGCGCGAAGATCGCGATCGTGTGGGACAAGGTCGCCGATCTCATCTCGGAGCTGCCGAGCGACGTCGTCCCGGACACGATCGTCGCTGTCGACATGACGAGCGCGCTGCCATTCGGGAAGCGGCTGGCTCTGCACCTCCCCGTCGCGAAGGCCCGCGAATCCCGCGAGGCCATGACGGCGACCCCCTCGGATCGCCGCGTGCTCAAGTGGGAGCGCGTCGCGAATGCGAAGCGCATCTCGAAGCGAGTGCCCAAGCCCGCCCTGGATGACGTCGCCCTGCTGCAGTACACGAGCGGAACCACCGGCAGCCCCAAGGGTGCCATCCTCACCCACCGCAACCTGCGCGCGAACGCCGCGCAGGGCCGCGCCTGGGTGCCGGGGCTCACCGAGGGGCGAGAAGTCTTCTACGGCGTGCTCCCGCTGTTCCACGCGTATGGGATGACGCTGTGCCTCACCTTCGCCATGAGCATCGGAGCGCGGCTCGTCCTCTTCCCGAAGTTCGACGTCGACCTCGTTGTCGCGGCGGCCAAGAGCTCCCCGCCGACCTTCCTGCCCGCTGTCCCTCCTATCTACGACGCCCTGTCGAGGGCAGCCTCGCGCAAGGGGGTCAGCTTCACGGGCATCCGCTTCGCGATCTCCGGAGCCATGAGCCTGCCCGTCAAGACCGTCGAACGCTGGGAAGATGTCACCGGAGGGCTCCTGGTGGAGGGGTACGGCATGACCGAGACCTCGCCGGTCGCGCTCGGCAACCCGGTCGGCCCGACCAGGCGCCCCGGAACGGTCGGGGTGCCGTTCCCGAGCACGCACATCCGCGTCGTCGACCCGGACGACCCGAGCATCGACCGCGCCGCGGGCGAATCGGGCGAGCTCCTCATCCGCGGGCCGCAGGTCTTCCAGGGGTACTGGAAGCGGCCGGATGAGACCCGTGAGGTGCTCCTCGCGGGAGGCTGGCTCCGCACCGGCGACATCGTCACCGTGTCCGACGACGGCTTCGTGACGGTCGTCGACCGCAAGAAGGAGCTCATCATCACGGGCGGCTTCAACGTGAGCCCCTCCGAGGTCGAGGAAGCCCTCACGGCGCACCCGGACGTCGAGGGCGCCGCCGTCGTCGGCCTCCCGCGCAGCTCCGGGGGTGAGGACGTGACCGCCGCGGTCGTGCTCCGCGACGGTGCCACGTTCGACGGCGACGCGCTCCGCGACTTCTGCCGCTCACGACTCGCGTCCTACAAGGTGCCCAAGCGGGTCGTGCAGGTCGAGGAGCTCCCGAAGTCGCTCATCGGCAAGGTCCTCCGTCGCCAGGTCCGGGACCGACTCGTCGCCAAGCGCAACGAGTAGCGTCCCGCGGCCTGGATCCCGCACGGCCCGCGACTGCCGCCGCTCTGGTGCATCACCGGTGCGCCGACCCCGTAGCGACGGCCTCGCGGGTGCCCTCGGGCGTCGTGAGGCGCGAGTCTGCGGGTGCTGCTTCAGCGCGCTTCGAGGCGCGCGTCGAGCCAGTCGAGCAGCACCTCGTTGACGGCGGTTCGGGCGAGGGGCTCGCAGTGCGAATCGGCACCGTTGACGGCCGTGAACCGAACCAGCTCGGCGTCGGGCACGAAGCTGGCGAGCTCGTCGGACTGTCCCGGCCAGAACTGCTCGTTCTCCGGCGCCGTGATGAGCAGCGGCGTGGTGATCGAGCCGGCGGTCTCCGGACTGAGCCGGTACTTCCCGACCTCTCGATAGACGGCGAAGTAGCCGGTGCTCGCGTAGGGCTTGGCGCGGAAGTTCCACACGGCTCGTTCGGAGGCGCTGTGGCCGAGGCCCAGCTTCATGTACTGGTCGAAGTGCTTCGAGTCGCCCTTCTCCAGCTCGTGGCGCAGCGGAGACGGCAGGTGTCCGACCCAGGAGGTCGACACGTCCGTCACCCCGGGGTCGACGATCGCCGCTGCCACGCGGTGCTCGAAGGCCAGCGCCCGCGGCACCCAGTACCCCGCCTGGCTGACCCCGTAGACGGCGATGCGGGACCCGTCGATGCCGGGTAGGCCCAGCGCGTGGTCGATCACCGGTGTCAGGACTGCTTCGAAGTCCGGTCTGAAGTGGGTGCCGGCGACGAGCTGGCTCTGCTGACCCGGCCCGTCGAAGTACAGCACGGCGTACCCGCGGGCCGCCGCGGCCGCACCGATCGTCGAGTACAGATCCGTGAGCGTCCCGTCGCTGCCGTTGACCAGCACGAGCAGGGGCGACCGTCCGTCCCGCGGCGGCACATCCGGGCGCTGCAGGTACCCGGGAAGGGAGCCCTTTCCGTAGCGGATCGAGCGACCCTCGAGAGGGACACGCCTGAGCAACGCGAAGCGGTCCCAGGCCGCGCGGTGCATGGCAAACGCGTTGGCGTACCCGTCGGTGTCGCCGATGGCCGCGATCGCGTTGAGCGCGTGGCCGTAGTAGGCGGATGCTCGCAGCCACTGCGCGGCCGCGGTGGCGGTCCGCCCGTTGCTCTCGGAGACCTGCGCGAGCTGCTGCGTGGCCTGCGCTCTCGCGAACCAGGCCCTGACCCACGACTCCCGCTTGCCGTCCTCGACAGCGGCGAGCGTGGCGAAGATCTCCCCGAGGTCGCCAGCGCCTGCGCCGACGGATCCGAGAACGATCTTGGCTTCGAAATTCTGGTCTGCGTCGTGGAACAACGGCCGCGACAGTGCTGGATGGTGCGACATAGCCACATCATCCTCCTGTCGCCACCGGCCCGGTCCGATCCGCAGGGAGTTGGGAGGAAGCACCGGTCGCTAGGATGCCAGCACGGTCGCCGATCAGCGGCGAGCCCAGGGAGGGAGCATCCATGTCGTTCCAGTCGTACCTCGACAACATCGAGGGCAAGACGGGCCTCACGCCGCGTCAGTTCATCGCCATCGCGCAGGAGAAGGGCCTCGACGCGCCAGACACGAAGGCGGGCGACATCCTGGCCTGGCTGAAGGAGGACTACGACCTCGGTCGCGGGCACGGCATGGCGCTGGTGCACGTCATCAAGAACGGCCCGCAGATCAGCGCCAAGCACGTCGGCAAGGCCGGGGCACACGGCGACGAGTCCGACACGCTCTGGCTCGACGGTGTGGCGACGAAGCCAGCGGCGGGGGAGTGAGCGCACCGGAGGGGGCGCCCCCAGGCTCTTCGCGAGGTGCTGCCGAACGCCCCGGGAACACCGCCCCGCCTGCTGCTGACGTCTGCCCCTGCGGCAGCCGCCTCGCATACGAGTCGTGCTGCGGAGCCTTCCATGCCGGTCGTCCCGCGCCGACAGCCGAGGCGCTCATGCGTTCCCGCTACTCGGCGTTCGCGCTCGGCCTGCCCGGCTACCTCGCGGAGACGTGGGCGGAGGCGACCAGGCCCGACGAGATCGACCTCGACGACGGCACCGTCTGGCGACGCCTGCAGATCGTCGACACCCTCGACGGAGGGCCGGAGGACGAATCCGGGGTCGTCGAGTTCCGGGCCGCGTACCGGGACCCCGACGGCGCGGGCCTCCTCCACGAGCGCGCCCGCTTCATCCGCGCCGACGGCCGCTGGGTCTACCTCGACGGGCAGATCCGCGGGAGCTGAATCGACAGCATGGCCGCCACCCAGACGGGTGACGGCCATGCTCTGCCGGCTTCGCGCGACGACGTCGCGCCCCCGCGGAGCGTCAGCCGGTGTTCTGCAGTCCGGCTGCGACGCCGTTGACCGAGAGCAGCAGCAGGCGCTGGAGCTCCGCCGCCTCGTCGCTGTCGGGCTTCCTCGCGTCGTCGCGCAGTCGGCGCAGAGCGCGGAGCTGCAGCAGCGAGAGCGCGTCCACGTACGGACTGCGCATCTTCACGGCACGCTGCAGCACCGGCTTGCGCTCAAGCAGCTCGGCACCGCCCGTGATGCGGGTGACCCAGCTGGCCGTGAGATCAAGCTCGTCCGTCACGAGTCCCGCGAGCTCCGGCCGATCGCCGAGCTCCAGGTAGCGGCGCGCGATACGCGCATCCGTCTTCGCGAGGCTCATCGCGACGTTGTCGATCATCGAACGGAAGAGGGGCCACTCGGCGTAGGCGGCCTGCAGCTGCTCGAGGTTCCCGACCGCCTCCAGGGCGGTGCCCAGACCGAACCACCCGGTGAGGTTGATGCGAGCCTGCGTCCACGCGAAGACCCAGGGGATGGCGCGCAGGTCCTCGAGCGACTCCACCGACAGCCCTCTGCGGGCCGGTCGCGAGCCGAGTGCGAGCATCCCGACTTCCTCCATGGGTGTGACGCGGGCGAACCAGGGCGCGAAGCCGGGCGCCTTGACGAGCGCGAAGAAGCGCTCACGCGAGGCCGCATCCATCGTGGCCGCGACGCCGGCGTACTTCTCGGCGGCGTTCGCGTTGCGCGACTCCGTTGAGGGTGCGGAGGCGAGCAGCGTCGCGGAGATGACCTGGTCGATGTGGCGTGCCGCGATGTCCGGGTCGCCGTACCTGGCGAAGATGACCTCGCCCTGCTCGGTCAGCTTGAAGCGGCCGTCGACCGAGTGCGGCGGCTGGGCGAGGATCGCGACGTTCGCGGGGCCGCCGCCACGCCCGAGCGCGCCACCGCGGCCGTGGAAGAGCGTCAGCTCGATGCCGTTCTCCTGCGCCCACGCCGCGATCTGGCTCTGCGCCTCGTAGAGGGCGAGGGTCGCGGCAACGGGGCCGACGTCCTTCGAGGAATCGGAGTAGCCGAGCATGACCTCGAGCCTGCGGCCATTGCCGGCGAGCAGCTCGACGACCTCCGGCTGCTCGAGCATCTCGGCGAGGATACGGGGAGCCGCCTGCAGGTCGGCGAACGTCTCGAAGAGCGGGATCACGTTGAGCGCGGGTGGCGTCGCGCCCGGACCCGTCGCCGCCAGGGCGAGCTTGAAGACGTTGGCGATGTCCTCGGATGACTGCGTGAAGGAGACGATGTAGCGTCCAGCTGCGCGAGGCCCGTGACGCTCCTGGATGAACGCGACCGAGCGGAACACGTCCAGGACCTCGGCGGCGAGCTCGCTCGGCTCGTCCCCGGCTTCCAGCTCAGCGAGCTCGGCGAGCACCTTGCGGTGCACCTGGGAGTGCTGGCGCACCTCGAGCTCCGTGAGGTGGAAGCCGAACGTCTCCACCTGCCAGATCAGGTGCTGCAGCTCGCCGTACGCGTGCCGGCCCGCGCCCGCTGCGACGAGCGAGGCCTGCAGGATGCGCAGCTCGCGCAGCAGCTCGTCCGGCACCGTGTAGGCAAGGTCGGCGTCGCGTCGCCGCGTGGCCTCGATGCGACGCGCGATGAGCAGCAGCACTCTGCGGTGCGGCTCACCGGGCGAGCGCTGCGCGATCTCAGCAGCGGCCGACTCGTCGGCGCTCCCGAGGCGTGCGAGCAGGGTCGCCGCGGCCGCATCGAGCGGGGTCGTGTCGGAGCCGAGCGTGAGCGTGCGGCCGATTCGGGCGGAGGCACGTTCAAGGCCGAGCAGCACGTGCTCGGAGGCGATGACGGCCGCCTGTCGGCTGACCTTGGCGGTCACGAACGGATTGCCGTCGCGGTCGCCGCCGATCCAGGAGCCAACCCGCACGAACGGGTTCGCGAGCGGAGCGACCGTGCCCGAGATGCCACCCTGCAGCGCCTCGTCGACCCGGCGATACACGCGGGGGACGGTCGTGAAGAGCGTCTCGTCGAAGACCGCCATGACGGTGCGCACCTCGTCGACGGGAGTCGGCTTGTCGCTGCGCAGCGGTGACGTGCGCCAGAGGAGGTCGATCTCCTCGAGCAGGCGACGCGTGAGTTCCTGCGCTGCCGCGCTTCCGTCGGAATCGGAGCCGAGGAAGCGCAGTTCGTCGCGCTCCTCGAGAAGGTCGCTGATGCGGCGGATCGCGGACGACACCGCCCGGCGGCGGGCCTCAGTGGGATGCGCCGTGAACACCGGGTGGAAGCGGAGGCCGCGCACGCGCTCGGCCGCCTTCTCCTCACCGATCTCCGCGCTGAGTCGCGCGAAGGCCTGCGAGATCGTGTCCTCCTGCTGCTTCGCCGGGGAGGCGCCGCGGGACCGGAGCACGCGAACCCGGTGGTGCTCCTCGGCGAGGTTCACAAGGTGGAAGTAGCAGGTGAACGCGCGAGCGACCTCGTCCGCACGTGCCGGTGAGAGCGCATCCACCAGCTCCTCGGCTGATGCGAACGAGTCGTCTGCCACCTCGGCTCCGTGCTCGTACGCCGCGATCGTGAGGCGGCGCAGCCGCTCGACGTCGTCGAGGAGCGCCGGGCCTCCCGTCTCGGTGATGACCTGACCGAGCAGGGTGCCGAGGAGGTGCACATCCGAGCGCAGTTCGTCCGGCAGTTCTGCGCCAGCCTCAGTTCGGCTGGCGGGGGAGTTCGTAGGGGCTTCGAGCATGAGCACAGGCTACCGAGGCTGTGTCTCGACAATGTGACACGCCATCCATCATGACCGGGAATGACATTCCTGGGCGGGTGGCTGCTGGGGTCCCGTCTCAGTCGGCACCGGGGGTTGGCGGCTCGAGGTAGTCCTCGAATACGGGCTTCTCGAGCCCATCCTTCGCGGCCAGCATCGTGTCGAGGTAGAAGTTCCAACCGGCACGGATGTCCGTCAGCATGCCGACTGGCACATCGAAGTGCTCGAAGATGAGCCGCGTCGATGCTCCACCGGGGCCTTCAGGCTCCAGCGAGACCTGCAGATGCCACACGCCCGCAGCATCCTCGGTCGTGACCTCCAGCACTCCCGGCGCCTCACAGCGACCGATCGTCGCGCTGCTCGCCGGGGTGCCCTCCTCAGCCACCAGCTGGAGTCCGATCTGCCTGGCATCCTCATCGGTGTAGTGCCAGGGGCCGATCCACTGCGCAGTCCGGTCGCTCTCCGTGAACCACAGCCACAGTTCCTCCCGGGGAGCGGCGACGACGCGCTCGATGCGAATGGTCTGCGTGCCGACATCGTCGGCTGGTGTCTCGGACATGTCCGTATCTCAGCACACGACGTCGGGAAGCAGCTCGAACTCGGCGAAGCCGAATCGGACGCCGTTGACCTGCAGCTCGATGGCGTGGACTCCAGGGTGGTACCGGCGTGTGGTGATCGGCACGATCTTGTGACGCTTCGCGATCTCGAGCGTCTCGCCCGGAGCGAGCGTGGTCGTCGAGATCTTGAAGGTCTTCGGGGTCCTGCTCCCATCCGCCTTGACATGGTGCACCACGTAGTCGACGACCAGCTTCGCGGGCTCCTGACCGCTGTTCCGGATCGCTCCGCAGATGAGCAGCTCCTCGCCGAGCACGATGCTGCTGCGGTCGAGCGTCGGCCCGTCGACGATCACGTCGGCCGAGACGAAGCCGAGGATGCCCAGCGCCTCCTGGTCGCCGCGCTTCACGAGCGTCCTGAGGGCGTGCCGTACGAGCTTCGGCGTGTTCTCGTCGCCCTCCGCGAGCCACGCCGTGGCCAGTTCGCAGACGAGTCCCGCATCATGCCGACTGATGTCGTTGAGGTGGTTCGCGACCGAGCGGCGGACGTACTCGCTCTCGTCCCTGTAGAGAGCATTCAGGATCGGTGCGGTCAGGCGAGCGTCGCGAGTGATCCCAGCCACCCTCGTTCCCCACGGAAGGTATGGGCGCGTCCCCTCGGACGCGAGGCGACGCACGTGCTCATCACGGCTGCGGGTCCACGCGAGCATGATCCCGAGGGCCCGTTCGAGGCGCGCACGAAGCATCGCCCGAACCGCCCACTCGCACGTGAGCCGATGGGTCAGCTCGGCGAGCAGCTGCATGCCGTCGTCGAACGCCTCCTCACCGCCGTCGGCGATCGCTGCAGCGGAGACGGCGACCGAGACGGGCCAGATCATCCACCCGGTGAGGGATGCTGACTCCAGCGCCCGGCGCACGATCGCGGCGAAGGCCGGGTACGGCACAGGGAGGTCGACGGCAAGCGAGGCGGCGAGGTGCGCGCTCCGAGCACCCAGCGCGAGGTCATCGAGCTGGAGGGCCGCGCTGCGTGTCTCGGTGAGGCGAACGCCGGCCGCCGCTTCGAGCAGGTCCGTCATGGCGGAGGCCTGCTGTCGTCCGAGCAGTTCGTCTGCGAACGGCATGCGTCATCTCCTCTCAGCCGGGCGCCAGCTCGGTTGGGGTCGTCACGGGATTGTCGGGATTGTCGGGGGCGGCTGGTCGGTCAGCGGGCAGCAACGTCGTCATCGAACACCGAGTCGAGGAGGTCTGTGACGCGCGCAGCCTCCTCGGGCGTCGTCAGACTGGGCAGGATGATCCGCCAGTGCGTGGCGACCCGGGTCACAAGGTCTTGTCGGCTGCTCACGGCGCCCGAGAGGAGCTGGGTCCCCGTGAACGTCGACACGAGGAGCGAGCTCAGGTCCGCCGCCGCCACATCGCGGCGGATGCTTCCCTCGCGTTGGCAGAGCTGGATGAGCGGCTTCAGGCGGGCGAGCCAGTCGAGATACGGGCCGTGAGCGAGGAAGTTCGACCCGATCTCCGTCGTGACCAGGACCCCAGCAAGCACCACGACGTCGCTGCGCAGGAGCTGGGCGAACGCGAGCGAAACCTTGAGAAGAGCCTCGATTCCACTCGTCGCGGAGGTCGTCGCATCCGTCACCGAGCGCGTCGCGCGTTCCGCGTACTCGGCGAGGACCGCCTCGGCGACCGCCTCGCGCGTCGCGAAGTGGTGATAGAACGCACCGTTGGTCACCCCGGAGTGCTCGCGGATCCGCGCCAGCGTCGACCCCGCGAAGCCGAACTCCACGAAGGTCGTGGCGGCCGCGAGCACCAGCCGACTCCGCGTCTCGACGCTCCGCTGCTGCTGGGGCGCGTTGGACGGTCGGGGGAGGGCGGTCATAGCCAGTGAGTGTAGTGACGAAGACCCCGCCGCCGAGGGAGGGCGAGCGGGAGGGGCCGAATTCGCCAGGGCCTCACGCGCATCGAACCTGGGCCACACGCTCGTGCGCCTGATCTGCTGCCGTCGAGACCTGGTGGCCCGAACGCCTGGCACTGATGGAGACGACCTCTCCGATCTCGGCGAACCGGGGGCAGACAAGCGCCACCTCGTGGGGCGCTGTCCCCGTGAGGTGCTCGTGCGCCTCGATCCCTGCCTGGGCGAAGAGCAGGCCGGGCACGTGGTCGACCTCGTGGTCGAAGATGAGCCGGTTGGCGGATGGCCAGCCGAGGTGCGCCTGAAGGTCCAGACCGTGCACGGAGACCTCGGCGAGGGCTCCGCTGCTGCTGGGGCGGGGTTGGCGGGGGGCCTGCAGCTGACGTCGTCGCAGCGCCGAGTAGGTGCGCCTGGGCACGCACCGGAACGAGCCCGAGCCCTCCGCGACGACGTCGTGATCGATCTCGAAGACCGCGAACGCCGTCATCTCGTCGCAGCGCCCAGCGCGGACGCGCGCGCTGCTGATGCGAACCGAGGCCGTCATCGCCGCCGCGTTCGTCGCGATGCCGAGCCCGAACGCATCCGACCCCTGGAAGGTCAGCTCGTTGAGGAGGAAGGCCCAATCGAGCGGGATGCCGCCCGCTCGGTGCCCCATGAGGAGGCCCAGCTGCCTGGTGATCTCGAGCCCGAGGAGGGTCGGTGATGAGACCGCGGTCGACCGGGCGCCAGCCGCCTGCACGACAGTCGGGATCGTGCGCAGACGAGCGAGGTACGCATCCGGACTCACCTCATCCATCGTGGCGATGAGCATCGACTCTTCGCTGTCCTTGTGGACGAGTTCTCGGCTGACCCGCATCAATGCCCCCTTCGGCGTCGCTCTGCGCCACGACGCCCGTGATCTCGGTGAGCAGACATCACGGCGCGGCGTCATCTGCGCCAGTTGGCAGAGGGGCCCACGAGGAGTGACGTACAAAACAGAGTGTTCTGTATGTTAGCTTGCCCTGGGCCGATCGGGAAACCAACTGCTCACGATCCGAGAGGGGACACATGGGAGTGCTCGTGCATCCAGACCGTCAGATGCACCTCGCCGTGCGGTCGGCCGTTGCAGATGGACGTCTTCGGGTGGTCGCCGAGCATCGCGGTGGCAACCCGTGGCTGCTTGCGCGGCCCGGTGACCACGCGCTCACGGAAGTCCGGACCAGGCACCTCGACCTGGTCATCCCCAGTCGCCTCGAGGGGGAGACGGCTACGGCAGTTGTGCTCCTGGCTCAGGGGCGGCGTTCCCTGGACGAGCTGGCCGACCTTCCCTCGCTCCTCTCGGGCGATGCAGTCATCATCGCGAAGGACGCGCGGGGCGCGGTTCGCGTTGAGGGGCCGCGAGCCGGTGGCCGGCGGGCAGCGTGGGTCGACGTTGGGTCGATGGTCTTCGCGAGCGACGACAGGACGCTCCTCGCTGCGGTCTTCCGGTCAGACGCAGCATCTGACGGAGGCCGCGGGCTCGCGGTCATCAGGGCGATCCCAACCGGCATGTGGCTGCACGTGATCGAGGGGGCGACCCCTCGCCTGCGTGCCGTCATCACCGTGTGACGGAGGCATACCAGTCCAGGTCTGCGCGAGACAATCTGAGGTCGCGGTCGGGATGCCCACGCCAGCCGGTTCGTCGACGCAGGAGCTCGCCGTCGTAGGTGTGCTCGACGAAGGCTCGCTGCAGCAGCTGCGGAGGCACCTCAGCGAGGCGCGGGTCGTCGACCGGGATGTCTTCCTCGGGGAGGTCGAGGCCGAGCCGACGCGTCACGCTCGTGAGCATCTCCCGGAATGTCGCGGGTTCGGGGTCTGCGGCATGGAAAATCGCGTCAGGAAGCTCCCCGGAGTCAGTGGCCAGGAGGACGATCTGCGCCGCCAGCGAGCTGACATGGACGGTCGAGAGGCGCGCGTTCCCACCGCCCACCCATCCACCCAGGGCGCGAACGCCCGCAAGCGCAGTCGGGATGAACCAGCGGTCGCCGCCCCCATACGTCAGGGCGGCCCTGACGACCGTGCCGCCAGCCGACAGCACATGGGCCTCGCCGGCGCTCCGCGACACGCTCGCCGCGGAAACCGGATGCATCGCGACCTCGCCTTCACGGGCGAGGCGGTGCGGGCCGGGGCCGTACACGGCGGTCGTGCTGACGGCGATCAGTCGCGCCCCCGACCGCGTGCACTCGCCAGCGAGAGCACGGGTTCCCGCGTCGTTGACGGAGGTGGCCATGCGCGGGACGTTCCCGACGTAGCCGGCTGCGTGGATCACGACATCTGCCCCCTCGGCGGCACCGACGATCGTCCTGGTCTCGGCGAGATCGCCGCGCACGACATCCACGCCTCGCGGGGCGCGGTCAGGTCCTCTCGACAGCACCCGGACACGAGTGACGTCCGGCATCGTGCGCAGCCGAGCGAGCACGGCCGTGCCCACGAATCCCGTCGCCCCCGTCAGAAGAATCTCCATGCCGCCCCCACCTCTGAACCGTTCCGATCAGCGTAGCTGGCACCACCGACGGCACCGCGCAGCGACGGCCGCGGTGCAGCTCCTGGCATTCTTGGACCATGAAGCTCTCGCATCGCGCCCAGACCGTCGAGCCGTTCCACGCCATGGCCTTCGGGCAGCGGGCGGCGGTTCTCGAGGCCGCTGGTCACCGGATCGTGAAGCTCTCGCTCGGCGAACCTGACTTCGGGGCACCGCCAGCCGTGCGCGACGCCATGCGCGAAGCCATGGACGGTCGTCCGCTGCCCTACACGGTCGCGCTCGGGCTCCCCGCCCTCCGCCAGGCGATCAGCGGTTTCTACCAGCTCCGCCACGGTGTCGACGTGGACCCGGCGCGCATCATCGTGACCTCAGGAGCATCCGCGGCGCTGCCGCTGGTCGTCGCCGCGACCACCGACAACGGCGACGACGTCCTCATGGCCGACCCCTCCTACCCGTGCAATCGTCAGCTGGTCGAGAGCTTCGGCGGCCGAGTCGTCAGCGCGCCGTCGACCGTCGGGTCTCGCTACCAGCTCGATCTCGCCAGCGTGCGGGCCGCCTGGAGCGAGCACACGAACGGGCTCATGGTGGCGACACCATCGAACCCGACCGGGACGTCGATACCGTTCGATGAACTCGAGGCGATCTGCGCGTTCGCCCGCGAACGCGGCGCGTGGCGCATCGTCGACGAGATCTACCTGAACCTCTCCGACCCCGGTGCTGACGGCACGCCTCCGCGGAGCGTCCTGAGCGTCGACCCGGACGCGATCGTCATCAACAGCTTCTCGAAGTACTTCGGCATGACGGGGTGGCGGCTCGGCTGGGCGGTGCTGCCGGAGGCCCTCGTGCCCGCCGTCGAGAAGCTGGCAACCAACTACTTCCTCTCGGCGTCGGCACCCGCGCAGCTGGCGGCGCTCGCCGCGTTCACGCCCGAGTCGCTCGACCTCTGCGAAGCGCGGCGCACTGAGCTGCGTGCGCGACGCGACCTCGTGCTGGATGGGCTCACCCGTATCGGGCTGCCTGTACCGGTTCTCCCAGACGGGGCGTTCTACGTGTACTTCGACGTGGCATCGACCGGTCTCTCCGCGTGGGATTTCTGTGGCCGAGCGCTCGAGGAGGCACACGTCGCCCTCACGCCTGGGCGCGATTTCGGGGCAGCGACGGGGGAGACGCACGTGCGGCTCTCCTACGCCTCCTCCACGACTGAACTGGTGGAGGGCCTGGAGCGCCTCGGTCATTTCCTGGAGACGCTTCGCGGCTGATCGCGGGCGGCGCCGCGTTCGTGACGTCGAGGTCCAGACGAACGCCGTGGGCCAGCTGCTGGCGACGTGACTTGCTCAGGGTCTGCGGGCACGGGAGGATGGTCGCATGCCAGCGGTCCGCGTCGAAGGAGCGTCCGTCAGACGCGGCGGCACCCTCGTGCTCGCCTCAGTCGATTTCGAGGTGGCTGCGGGCTCCATTTTGTGCCTGACCGGCGAGAACGGTTCTGGAAAGACCACGGTGTTGCGCACGCTCACAGGACAGGTCTCACCGAGTTCGGGCCACGTCCTCGTCGGTGGGGAACCCGTCGATGAACGGAGCTCAAAGTTCCGGCGAAGGCTCGCGGCGCTGCTCGGGTCCGTCCCCTTCTCCATGACGATGACCGCGCGGGAGCATCTCACCGCGGTGGCCGCCTCCTGGGGTGCCTCGGTTCGCGACGCCAATGCCAGCGCCGACGAGGTGCTCGCGCGTCTCGGCATCCTGGACCTTGCCGATCGCTTCCCGCACGAGCTGTCGTCCGGCCAGTTCCAGCTCCTCTCGCTGGCCACCGCACTCGCACGACCGTTCGAGGTGCTGGTGCTCGATGAGCCGGAGCAGCGCCTCGACGAGCACAGGCGCGAGCTGCTCGCCCGCATCCTGACCGAGGAGCGCGAGCGGGGAGCTGCGATCGTCGTGGCGACCCACAGTCGTCCCCTCATCTATGCGCTTGGTGCAGCCGAGCTGCGTCTCGGGGGCAGCCCCGGTGCCCGCGGCAGCACCCCAGATGACGGTCTCAGGACTGGCGGTGACGATGACCGCGCGGCGGCGTGAGGGCGCCTACCGGGTCTACCTCGCTGTCGCCGTTGGGCTCATCGCCGTTGCTCCCATCGTGCGGATGCTCTTCCTCGCGCTCCTGCAACCTGCGTCGATCGGCTGGCTGACCTCCGCGGACTTCCTCGAGCAGCTTCGTCTCCTCACGGCCGCAGTCGGCCCCGTCGGCATGCTCGTGGGTACTGTGCGAGGGCCGGCCCTCCTTGCCCCGTTCGCGACGGTGACGCTCGGCTCGAACCATCTCCCTAGGATGCTCACGCTGCGGCGCCCGTTCGTGAAGAGCCTGATCGTCGCGGCCGCGGTCTCCGCCGCTGTCGTGTGTCTGCCTGGAGCCGCGCTGGTGGTGGGCCTCGGCGCTCGGCCTCTGGCCGTGGTGGCCTGTGCTGTCGCAGCCGTGGCGGTGGCCTCGCTCGGCGTCGTGTCGGCGTTGCTCGGTCAGCTGCTCGTCGGCCCGCGGGTGTGGGCTGGCGCCCTGCTCCTGGGGGTCTGGGGTGCGTCTCCGTTGGGCGATGGCCAGTGGTTCGCAGCGTCTTGGGCTGGTCTGGTCGGCGACGCCGACGCCGGGATCATCGGCACAGTTCTGCTGGTCGCCGCGGCGGTTGTCGCGCTCGCCGCTGTGCCTGGCCTCCTCAATCGTCTGCGCGGTGACGCTCTGCTGCTGCAGGCGGGACGCCGCGAGTCGGCGTCTGTCGCGATTGCCACCGGCGAGCTGGCGGGAGCTGCGGCGACGTACCGAGAGCGCCCCACGACAGGAAGAAGGCTCAGTGCTGTGGTCGGTGGACCACGTGTCCTCCGGATGCTGGTCCGCGACGCGGTCGGAGCGATGCGGACGCCCCAGCGCACGGTGCTCGGCATTCTCGGCCTCGCGGTCGGAGCCGTGCTGCTCGGGTCGGCCACGGGACATTCGGGCGCTCCCGAGCTTGCGGGCGCGGCCGCGTCGACCGGCGCGATCGCTGGCATCGCCGCCGTCGCATCCGTGCTCATGTATCTCGCGCTGGGGACCTTCGCAGACGGCTTCCGGCACGCCGCCGACGCTGCGGTCGGCGCCGCCGTCTTCGGAACCCCGGTCGGAGAGCAGTTTCTCCTGCACGCGGTGTTCCCAGTGGCCCTCGTCGTGCTCGTCGTCGGCGCGGTCGTCGCGGTGTCAGGGGGTGGTCCGGTACCACTCCTCGTGGCCCTGGCCCTGGTCGCCGTCCGAGCATTCGATGCCGCGCGGGGTCACCTGCCTCCCCTCTTGCTGACGCCGATGCCGAGCGAGGTCGGTGACCTGTCGGTGATCGCGCGTCTCGCCTGGCAGTTCGATGGCGTGCTCCTCTCCGTTGCCCTCGGTCTCGGCCTCGCCTTGCCGTCGCTGGCAGGCGCGCCGGCGCTCTCGATTGCGACTCTCGCGGTCGCGACGCCGCTGCTCGCCCTCGCGACGACGACGAGGCTACGTCAGGGGCGCGGGTAACGGACCTCGTAGTGCGCGTGCACGAACTGGCCCTCGACGTGCGCCGACTTCAGGTGGAGCGCATCCGCCTCGATGCGACGGGGGAGCACCGGCGCCCCTGACTCGAGGGTGACGGGGGCGATGGACAGTCGGATCTCGTCGAGCTGCCCGGCCTCGTAGAACTGACCAGCCAGGTCGCCGCCACCGACCACCCACACATCGCCATCGCCGGCCGCCTCTGCGATCTCGCCGAAGTGGTCGCTGACGGCGTCTCGGACCAGGCGGATGTCGAGCCCGTCCGGGACCGGGAGCTCACGTGTCGTGAACACGAACGCCGGACGCTCGGCGTAGGAATCCCGCCACTTCTCGGGATGCTCGTCGAGCCCCTCATGGTTGTAGACCCACTCGTAGGTCGTCGAGCCCATGACGAGGGCACCGACGCCCTCGAGGAACGGGCCGAAGCTGTTGTCCTCAGGCTGCTCGACCACGAACAGCCAGTCGAGCGAGTTGTCGTCGTCTGCGATGAATCCGGAAAGCGTTGTCGCGGTGTTGTAGATCACGTTCGTCATGTCGGCACGGTACCCGCGGCCACCGACAAATCCGGTGGAGGACGGACCGGGAATGCCACGCAGGGCCCGAACGCTGTGTCCTGCATGCGCAAGAACATCGGCTTCCTCTCATTCGGACACTGGCACCCGTCACCCCAGTCGGGAACTCGGACCGGCGGTGATGCGCTCGTCCAGTCGATCGAGCTCGCCGTCGCCGCCGAGGAGCTCGGCATCGACGGCGCGTACTACCGGGTCCACCACTTCGCGCGGCAGCTGGCCGCGCCGTTTCCGCTGCTCGCAGCCGTCGGGGCGCGCACGAGCCGGATCGAGATCGGCACGGGCGTCATCGACATGCGCTACGAGAACCCCCTCTACATGGCTGAGGAGGCCGCCGCGGCCGACCTCATCAGCGCCCACTCCGGCGGAGAAGGCCGACTGCAGCTCGGGCTGAGCCGTGGCTCACCGGAGCCTGCCCAGAACGGCGCGCACGCGTTCGGCTTCACCCCGCCGGAAGGGAAGACCGACGACGATCTGGCCCGCGCGAAGACCGAGTTGTTCCGCGCGGCCATCACGGGTGCAGGTCTAGTCGAGGGCAACCCGCAGATGACGGGATCCAACGCCCCACTGCCCATCCAGCCGCGCTCGGCGGGCCTCGACGACCGCATCTGGTGGGGTTCCGGGAGCCGCGCGAGCGCGGTCTGGGTCGCCGAGCAGGGCATGAACCTCATGAGCTCGACCTTGCTCACCGAAGACACCGGTGTGCCATTCGACGAATTGCAGGCCGAGCAGATTCAGGGCTTCCGTGACGCGTGGGCGGCTGCAGGACACGAGCGCGAGCCGCGCGTCTCCGTCAGCCGCAGCGTCATTCCCATCACGACCGATGAAGACGTCACCTACTTCGGGGGACGCGGCGGCAGCGAAGGCGACCAGGTCGGCATGCTGGAGGGCATGCGCTCTCGGTTCGGGCGCACGTACCAGGGTGCTCCTGACCGCATCGCCGAAGAGCTGGCAGCGGACGCGGCGGTCCAGTCCGCAGACACGCTCCTGCTCACGGTGCCGAACCAGCTCGGAGTCGCCTACAACACGCGCCTGCTGGAGACCATCGCCGAACACGTCGCCCCCGCGATCGGCTGGTCGCGGAAAGCATGATGGTTCAGGTCATCGCCGCGGCGGCCCAGATCACCGGATAACGCGGTAGCGGAGGTGCACGACCCCTGATTCGAAGGTGCGCGAGTCCAGCAGCTCGAGCGCTGTGCGGCGGTTGTTCCGGGAGAAGAACGGGGTTCCGCCTCCCACGAGGACCGGGCAGATGCGAAGCAGGTATTCGTCGATCAGGTCGAGGTCGGCGACCTGGTGTGCGAGTTCCGCGCCACCGATGGCGATCGCGCCATCACCTGGCTCGTTCTTCAGCTGGGCGATCTCCTCGGCGAGCGTGCCGCCGGCGATCCGAGTCTTGCCCCGGACCTCGGTGATCGTGTTCGAGAAGACGATCTTCGGGAGGGCACGCCAGAGCTCTGCGAACTCCTCCTCGAGCTGCCCGTAGTCTCGCTCCTCATCGGTGGGCTCCCAGTAGACCATCGTCTCGTAGAGCCGACGCCCCATCAGGTGGGCGTCGGCACCACGAACCTCGTCGGTCGCCATGCGGAACACCTCCTCGCTGGGGTCGCCCCAGTCGAAGCTGCCGTCCTCGTCCTTGATGTAGCCGTCGAGCGTGAGGGCGAGTGAGTACGTGACCTTCCGCATGAGCGAACCTCCTTGTTCGAGGGTCTGAACCTACCACCGGCGAGTGGTGCCGCTCGAAGCGTGCGAGTGGTGCGCGAGACACGCACGGGACCTGGGCTTTTCTGCTGGATTTTCCGCGGCCACCTTAAATGTCGGTGGTCCGGTCCAACATGCAGGTATGTACTCGTACGACGGTGAACCGCTGAAGGTCCTGGGGCTTGACCCCCACGACCCGGCTTCGGTCGAGGCGTGGCGGAAGTTCCTGCTGGACTGGGATGCGGACCTCGCTGTCATGGCAGCCATCGTGGCTGCCGACCAGGTGCGGGTACGCGCGAAGTTGGCGGAGATGGCGTCGGTTCTCGATGCGCTCGACGGCACCGCGGAGCATGCCATGCACGTGCAGTCGGTCGCGGCGGAGGTCGCATTGATCGAGCAGGTCGGGCAGTCGGCGGCCGAAGGCGCGCTGTCGGATGCTGGCATCGCCGTTCACGAGTTCCCTGGTCTCGTCGACGCGCTCGGTGAGGGGAGCATCAGCGAAGAGCAGCTGCGGGTGCTCACGGGTGCCGGGTTGTCGGTCTCGCATGTCGATTCGGTCGAGCAGGGGGCGCGGCGGGGAGAGTTCGTGCGGGTGATGCTCGCCGAGCTGGGCTCGCGTGTGCTGCCGCCGAAGGCGCTGCGGATGGCCGCGGCTCGGGTCGCGGAGTCACTGACGGAGGAATCGGTGTCCGAGCGGCACGAGCGGGCGCGGAAGACCCGCTATGTGTCGGTGACGGCAACGGAGAACGGCATGTGCCTTCTGCGGGCGAGGCTCCCGCTGATCGAGGGGACGGCGATCGCCGACCGGCTGCGGAAGCAGGGCAAGGCGCTCATCAAGGCGCGACCGAAACCCGCGAACGCGAAATTCGCCAGGAGCGCGACGAGCGCCGGTACAGCCGGGAGGCGAGGCCCGTTCGGGGCAGGGGCAAATGCCGATGCCGATGCCGCTGCTGGCGCCCGCGCCGAGGCGCATGTCGATGTCGACGCCCGCACCGATGTCGCCGCCGATGTCGACGCCCGTGCCGGCGCCCATGTCGATGCCGGCGCCCACGCCGATATCGACGCAGCTGCCGACCCCGCCGTGGATGCGCCCGATGAGCGCACCATCGACGAAGTCAAGGCCGACCTGTTCGCGGATATGCTGCTCACGTCCGACCCGATGTCCTGCGCCACTGCGGCGGGCATTCAGGCGAACGTCGCCTTCACGATCCCGATCCTCTCTGCCCTCACCGCGCCGGGAAGAAACGGCGCGGCCCGTGATGCCAGTGCTGTTGCCGGTGCAGGCGTGAGCGGCCCTGATGGTACGGGCGGCGTCGTTGCCGGCGCCAGCCGCGCGTCAGGCGCTACCCGCCTCACCCCGGCTCCAGCTCTGCTCGACGGCATGGTCCCGGTTCCGCTCGAAGAGGCGATGCGCCTCGCCGCGAATGCGCCGTCGTTCCTCCGGATCCTCACCGACCCGATCACGGGCACCGTCGAAGCCGTCGACGGCTATCGCCCTACGGCGGCCATGCGGAACTTCCTGGCCGCGCGCGACATCCACTGTCGCTGGCCCGGTTGCCGACAACCCGCCGCGAGATGCGACCTCGACCACACCCACGCCTGGGAACACGGCGGCACCACAAACCTGGAGAACCTCTGCGGGCTCTGCAAACACCACCACGTCATGAAACACTCCACCGCCTGGAGTGTCGAACAACTCGGCGGCGGCATCCTCGACTGGCGCACCCCAAGCGGCAAAGCGCGCACAGACAGACCCGAGCACCACGACGTCTACTTCACCCCCAACGACGACTACCTCACGCCGGGAGAGTCATCGCCAGCAAACCGCGGGACGAGTCCGCCCGCTGCCGAGCCCCCGGAAACGAGAGCAGCAGATGAAGCTCCGTTCTGACCGAGGCCCCAGGGTTCGCGGCCCGGCAGCGCCGACAGGCGCTACCGATTGGCGACACGCTTCGGTCAGCCGGGCGACACCGCCTGGCCGGGCGACAGCGGTTGGCCGGGCGACACCGCTTGGCCGGGCGACACCGCTTCGCCGGGCGACAGCGGTTGGCCGGGCGACAGCGGTTGGCCGGGCGACACCGCTTCGCCGGGCTACACCGCTTCGCCGGGCTACACCGCTTCGCCGGGCTACACCGCTTCGCCGGGCGGCACGACATGCGCCGTGTGCCCCTGATTCGGCGCCTGGCGCGCGCAGACCCGACGGAGGAGGACGGGCAGCGTCCGAGACGCGTACAGAATCTTTGCCGGGCTTAGCGGCGTTTGCGCTTCCCGCCCGAGCCGCCAGCCTTGGCCCGCTTCGCAGCCAGCTGGGCGCCACGGCTCGTGCCGGACGACGTGCCGATCCGCTTTGCGGTCGCCCGCTTCTTCTGCTGCTCCTTCACCCGGCGCTCAGCCTCGGCGAGCGCCTGCTGCTCCTCCCGCTGCAACGCCGCCGACTTCGCGCCCGTGCGGCCTCGCGAGCTCCCGGCCGTCCGTCCCCGGACGATGCCAACGAACTCCTCCGTGTCGAGGCGATCATCCTCAGCGGCCCAGATGATCGACACCGGAACCCGGGGGAGATCGCTGATGACCCGGTAGGTGACATCCTTCCGCGCGTGCTGCCGAGCGACGGACTGCGGGACGACGGCAACTCCAGCGCCTCCGGCCACCAGCTCCATCGCATCCGCCGCGTCGGTGGTCATGGCCGACGCGCCCGAGTCGAGACCGAGCCGCTCAGCGGCCTCCGCCCAATCCGGCGTCCAAGCTGCCAGCACCAGCTGCCAGTCGTCGAGCTCCTCGAGCCGCAGCGGCTCGTCGACATCGAGGTCCGACTCGACGGCGACCACGGCCACCACATCCTCGGCGAACAGGTCGATGGCGTTCACGCCATCACGGTCGAAGGGATGGCGCACGAAGGCGACCTGCGCAGCATCGTCGAGGACAAGCTGGCGAGCCTCGGCCGCGTGCACGGTCGTGAACTCCAGCGGCGTCTCCGCTCGTCGCCCCTCCCACACACGAGACCACTTGCGTGGATTGATGCCGGGGGCGAGAGCGACCGTGAGGTGCGTCGGAGTCTCCATGCCCGCAAGGCTACTGGGTACGATGCACAGATGAGCGAATCAGAGGGCACCTCGACCGACAACCAGCCGACGGACGAGAACCAGACCGCAGCCGAGCGCGGTTCCGAACAGACCATGAAACCGGCCACCGCAGCCAAGAAGCTCGGCATCTACCTGCCGGCCACCCCGGGGACGTTCCAGGAGACCCCGCTCACCCGCAGCGCCTTCCTCGAACTGCAGGAGACCCCGCCAGAGTGGCTCCAAGAGCTGCGCCGCACCGGCCCCCACCCGCGCGACGTCGTCGCCCGCAAACTCGGCATCACCAACTCCGGCCTCGCCAGGGGCGGCGTCACCGAAGCACTCACGACCGCCGAGATCCAGACGCTCCTCGAAGAGGCCCCGTCATGGCTCTCCCACGAGCGCGGCGTCCAGGCGAAGGTCCGCGCCGAGGACGCCCGCGTCGCCAAGCTGCACGCCAAGCGCGCCAACTGAGCCGACCTTGGCCAGTCTGCTCGCCGTCTGCGCCGTCGCGCAGCTCCGCCGGGACCCCGGCGCCATCGGCGTGACCGCCATCGACAAGCGCCCCGTCGATGGGGCCGTCAAGGTTGGCCGCTACGGGGTCTACGGCGACGTGCAAGCGGACCGCAAGCATCACGGCGGCCTCGACCAGGCCGTCTACGCCTACTCTCAGTCCGACGCCGACTACTGGGCGGCAGAGCTCGGACGAGACCTCCCACCGGGGTTCTTCGGCGAGAACCTCCGCATCGACGGGCTCGACGTCAACGAGCTCCGTGTCGGCGACACCCTCCGCATCGGCGACCCGACCTCGGCGAGTTCGTCCCGCAGCGTCGAGCTCGTCGTCACCGCCCCACGGGTTCCGTGCCAGACCTTCGCCCGCTGGGTCGGCGGCCACGACGAACGTGGCTGGGTCAGACGATTCGGCTCGACCGGCCGTGTTGGCGCGTACCTGCGCGTCGCGAAGACGGGCAGGGTCGCCGCGGGTGACGCCATCGAGATCGTTCCGGGTGCCGTCGGAGCGCCGACCGTGCGAGAGGTCTTCGCCGGCGCTGGCGCCTGAAGCCGGGCCCCGCGTCAGGAACGCGACGGACAGGCACCTACGCAGGCGCCCAAGGCAGGCACCCAAGGCAGGCACTCAGGGCAGGAGTCCAAGGGCAGGAGTCCAAGGGCAGGCACTCAGGGCGGGAGCCCGAGGGCAGTCGTCGGAGGGCAGGCCCTCAGGGCAAGCGTCCGTGGGCAGTCGTCTGAGGGCAGGCGCCCGAGTGCAGTCGTCCGAGGGCAGGCCCTCAGGGCACGCGCCCGAGTGCAGACGCCCGAGGACAGGCGAGCGCGGACACTCGCCCAAGGCAGGCGCCCGAGGATAGGGGCCGGGGGCAGGCGAGCATGCATCGAGCACCCGCCCCCGTGCCGCCAGCCCCCGGGCCGCCCAGCGCTGCCCCCGTGCGCCGTCCGCTACTCGGGGCGCCCGTAGGCCTCGAGGAGACGCAGCCAGAGTTCGCTCATCGTCGGGAACGACGGCACCGCGTGCCAGAGCCTCGACAGCGGCACCTCCCCGACGACTGCGATCGTCGCCGCGTGCAGCAGCTCGCCCACGTCTGGCCCGACCATGGTGAATCCGACGATGACGCCTCGGTCCTCGTCGACGACCATCCGGGCCGTGCCCTCGTATCCCTCGGCGTGCAGCGACGCCCCGGAGACCTTGCCGATCGGGACGTCGACCGACCGCACACGAAGGCCCTGCTTCTCCGCGGCCGTGCTCGTGAGACCGACCGCCGCGACCTCGGGGTCCGAGTAGACCAGCTGCGGCACCGCGACGTGGTCGGCCGTGGCCACGTGGGCGCCCCACGGCCCGTCGTCGAGAGCACGGCCCGCGGCCCGAGCCGCGATCGCGTCGCCTGCAGCCCGAGCCTGATACTTGCCCTGGTGGGTGAGGAGCGCGCGATGGTTCACGTCGCCCGCCGCGTACAGCCAGTCGGTGCCTCGCACCAGCATCGTGTCGTCCACGTCGATCCACGAACCAGGCTCGAGCCCGGCCACCTCGAGGCCCACGTCGTCGGTGCGCGGGACGCGGCCCGTCGCGACGAGCAGCTCATCGCTCTCGAGGACGCGACCATCGTCAACACTCACCGCGACGCGGCCAGCAGCGTCCCGGGCCACGCTCGACGGCGAAGCGCCGAGGATGACCTCCGCACCCCGGGAGCGCAGGGCGTCAGCCACCGCCTTCCCGGCGAACTCCTCGAACCCGCCGAGCACGCGGCTCCGGACGAGCAGCGTCACCTTCGCACCGAGGTCCGTGTACGCGGTCGCGATCTCGACCGCCACGACACCACCGCCGATGATCGTGATCGACTCGGGGATGCGCTTGACGGCGGTCGCCTCTCGGCTCGTCCACGGGGACGCGTCGGCGAGGCCGGTGATATCGGGCAGCAGCGCCGCCGAACCGGTCGCGATGACCACGGCGACCCTCGCCGCGTACGTGGTGTCGCCGACGGTGACCTGACGTTCTCCCGTCAGACGCGCGTGCCCGCGGACCAGGTCGATGCCTGCGCCAGACAGCCACTTCACCTGACCCTCGTCGTCCCAATCGGAGACGTAGGAGTCGCGCCGGGCGAGAACGGCCGAGACGTCGAGGTCGCCGGTCGCGGCTTCCCGAGCGCCGGGGACTGCGCGCGCCGCGCGGAGCGCTGAACCGCTGCGGAGGAGCGCCTTCGACGGGATGCATGCCCAATACGAGCACTCGCCGCCGACGAGCTCCTTCTCGACGATGAGCGCCCTGAGGCCGCCACGCACCGCGCGGTCCGCGACGTTCTCGCCGACTGGGCCCGCGCCGATCACGATCACGTCGTAGGCGGATGCGTCGGCTGCCCCGGCCTGTGTGTCAGTGACCACGCGCGATCCATTCCTCGAGATGCCCAGCTTCCGCGCCGATCGACGTCGCGTCGCCGTGTCCCGTGAACACCGTCGTCTCCGGGGGCAGGGTCAGCAGCCGCTCCGAGATCGAGGCGATGATCGTCCCGAAGTCGCTGTAGCTGCGTCCCGTAGCGCCCGGGCCGCCGTTGAAGAGCGTGTCGCCGCTGAAGAGCGTTCCGAGCGCCGGCGCGTAGAAGCACACCGACCCGGGCGAATGGCCTGGGGTGTGCAGCACCTGCAGGTCGACCTCGTCGATCAGGATGCGGTCGTCGTCGGCGAGCTCGATGTCGGGTGCCGTGTCGGGGTAGACGGCGTCCCAGAGCATCCGGTCGCCGCCGTGCAGCGCGATGGGCGCGTCGACGAGAGAAGCGAACTCCCGTGCCGCCGCGATGTGGTCGTCGTGCCCGTGCGTGAGGAGGACCCGGCGCACGCGCCGATCTCCCACCGCGTCCCGGACCGCCTGCGCGTCGTGGGCAGGGTCGATGACCACCACGTCATCGTCGTCGCCGATGAGGTACACGTTGTTGTCGACGTCCCACGTCCCCCCGTCGAGGGAGAACGTGCCGCTCGTCACGATGCGATCGATGCGC
The DNA here is from genome assembly GCF_002931555.1 of Pseudoclavibacter sp. RFBB5. Taxonomy (GTDB): domain Bacteria; phylum Actinomycetota; class Actinomycetes; order Actinomycetales; family Microbacteriaceae; genus Pseudoclavibacter. Next base: position 272,332 of record NZ_PSTZ01000007.1, read on the forward strand.
ACCTTCCCGTGGCCGCTCACAGCTCCACCACCGATCGGAGGACGGTGCCGTCCTTCATCCGCTCGAACGACGCCTCGATGTCCTCGATCCCGATGCGCTCCGACACGAACGCGTCGAGGTCCAGCCTGCCAAGACGGTACTGCTCGACGAGCATCGGGAAGTCGCGGCTCGGGAGGCAGTCGCCGTACCAGGAAGACTTCAGGGAACCGCCTCGACCGAACACATCGAGCAGCGGGAGCTCGAGGCTCATCTCGGGGGTCGGCACCCCGACCAGGACAACCCGGCCAGCGAGGTCGCGCGCGTAGAACGCCTGCTTGTACGTCTCCGGCCGTCCGACTGCTTCGATGACGACGTCGGCGCCGAAGCCGCCCGTGAGGGCGCGGACGCCCTCGACGACGTCCTCTTCGCGGGAGTTGATGGTGTGGGTTGCGCCGAAGTGCGCCGCACGCTCGAGCTTCGCCGCGTCGATGTCGACGGCGATGATCGTGGTGGCCCCTGCGAGGGCGGCACCGGCGATGGCCGCCATGCCGACGCCACCGCAGCCGATGACCGCGACCGACTCGCCGCGCTTCACCTCGCCGGTGTTGATCGCGGCTCCGATGCCAGCCATGACACCGCAGCCGAGGAGGCCGACCGCCGCCGCGTCCGACTCCTCGTCAACCTTCGTGCACTGTCCGGCGGCGACGAGCGTCTTCTCGATGAAGGCGCCGATGCCCAGCGCGGGGGAGAGCTCGGTCCCGTCCTCGAGCGTCATCTTCTGCGTCGCGTTGTGCGTGTTGAAGCAGTACTGCGGCTGCCCCTTCGCGCAGGCGCGGCACTCGCCGCACACGGCGCGCCAGTTCAGGATGACCCGGTCGCCGACCTCGATCTCGGTCACACCCTCGCCGATCGCCGACACACGACCCGTGGCCTCGTGACCGAGCAGGAACGGGAAGTCGTCGCTGATCCCACCCTGCTGATAGTGGAGATCGGTGTGACAGACACCGCTCGTGATGATGTCGACCACGGCTTCGCCTGGCCCCGGATCGGGGACCAGCACCGTCTCAATCGACACCGGTTCGTTCTTGCCACGGACAACTGCACCTTTGACACGGGAGACCATGTGGCAAGGGTAGTCGTAGTCTCTCTGGATGGTCATCCTGATCGATCCGCCCGTCTGGCCCGCGCACGGCACGACCTTCTCGCATCTCGTCTCCGACTCGGCCCTCGGAGAGCTGCACGAGTTCGCGGCGCGGGCCGGCATTCGAGACCGGGCGTTCGACGTCGACCACTACGACGTGCCGGCCGAGCAGTACGAGGCCCTCGTCGCGCTCGGGGCCGAGCCGGTCTCGGGCTCCACGCTCGTGCGCCGCCTCGTCGCCGGTGGCGTGCGGGTGCCAGCCAGGGACCGGCCGAAGCGAGCCCGCCTCACCCTGATGCGCCGCTGGGACGAGCTCGGAATGGGGGACGATCAGCAGTCGGCGACGGATGCTCTCCGCGACGACCTGCTCGACGCCTGGTCAAGCCCCGCCCGCCACTACCACGACGCCACACACCTGCTCTCGGTGCTCGACGCCATCGACACCATGCGCCTCCGGGCCGCCGAGCTCGGCGCCTCGCTGAGCGAGCGGGAGCTGCTCACGGCCCGACTCGCCGCCTGGTTCCACGACGCCGTCTACGAGGGCGCCGCGGGCGACGACGAGCGAGCGAGCGCCGCCCTCGCCGTGGAGCGGCTCGGTGCCCTGGGTCTGGCACCCGGGCTCGTCGGCGACGTCGAGCGCCTCGTGCTGGCGACGATCGACCACGAGGTCCAGCGAGGGGATGCGGCGGGGGAGGTCTTCATGGACGCGGACCTCGCCGTGCTCGCCAGGACCGAGGACGGCTACGCGCGCTACGTCGCCCTCGTGCGGCGCGACTACGCGCACGTCACCGACGAGCAGTGGCGCGTCGGCCGAGCGTCGGTGCTTCGCGCGCTCCTCGGATCTGCACGCCTCTTCGTCTCGCCTGCGGCCCCCGAGGACTGGGAGCCGCGAGCACGACGCAACCTCGAGCGCGAGCTGAAGGGTCTCGAGGCGAGCGCGAGCTGACCGGCCGCGCCGGCTGGCCTGCGTCGGCCCATCAAGGCGCCGCGCGAACGTCAGTCTCCGCGACGCTCCGCGCCGACGTAGCGCGCCAGATGCTGCCCGGTGAGGGTCGAGGAGTCGCCGACGAGCTGCGCGGGGGTTCCCTCGAACACGACGGAGCCCCCGTCGTGCCCGGCACCCGGCCCGATGTCGATGATCCAGTCGGCGTGCGCCATGACGGCCTGATGGTGCTCGATGACGATGACCGACTTCCCCGACTCGACGAGCCGGTCGAGGAGCGAGAGCAGCTGCCGCACATCCGCGAGGTGCAGGCCCGTCGTCGGCTCGTCGAGCACGTAGACGCCGCCCTTCTCGGCCATGTGGATGGCGAGCTTGAGGCGCTGACGCTCACCGCCCGAGAGCGTCGTGAGCGGCTGGCCAAGGCCGAGATAGCCGAGCCCGACGTCGACGAGCCGCGCGAGCACCTTGTTGGCCGGTCCCGTGGCGAAGAAGTCGTGGGCCTCGTCGATCGACATCGAGAGCACCTCGCTGATGTTCTTCCCGTCGAGCGTGTACTGCAGCACCTCAGCCTGGAAGCGCTTCCCTTCGCACTCCTCGCAGACGGTCGACACGGCCGCCATCATCGCGAGGTCGGTGAAGATCACCCCGAGGCCGTTGCACTTCGGGCAGGCCCCCGACGAGTTCGCGCTGAACAGGCCGGGCTTGACGCCGTTGGCCTTCGCGAAGGCCGTGCGGATCGCGTCCAGCACCCCCGTGTACGTGGCCGGCGTGCTCCGTCGAGACCCGCGGATCGACGTCTGGTCGACGACCACGACGTTCGCCGACTTCGGGATAGACCCGTGGATGAGGGAGCTCTTGCCGGACCCGGCGACTCCGGTCACGACCGTGAGTACCCCGAGCGGGATGTCGACGTCCACGTCCTTGAGGTTGTGGCGCGTCGCGCCGCGGATCTCGAGGCTCGACGTCGAGGTCCGCGTCGTCTCCTTCAGCGAGACGCGGTCGTCGAGGTGCTTGCCCGTGAGCGTGCCAGAGACGCGCAGCCCCTCGACCGTGCCTTCGAACATTAGCTCGCCGCCGCCCGAACCTGCACGCGGGCCGAGGTCCACGACGTGGTCGGCGATCGCGATCGTCTCCGGCTTGTGCTCCACGACGAGCACCGTGTTGCCCTTGTCGCGCAGGCGCAGCAGCAGCTCGTTCATGCGCTGGATGTCGTGCGGGTGCAGCCCGACCGTCGGCTCGTCGAACACGTAGGTGATGTCGGTGAGGCTGGAGCCGAGGTGGCGCACCATCTTCACTCGCTGCGCCTCACCGCCGGAGAGGCTGCCTGATTCGCGGTCGAGGCTGAGGTAGCCGAGCCCGATGTTCACGAGCGAGTCGAGGGTCTCCTGGAGCGTCGCGATGGCGGGCGCCACCTGCGGGTCCTGCACGCCCGCCATGAAGACGGCCAGGTCGCTGATCTGCATCGACGAGCAGTCGGCGATGTTCGTGCCGTCGATGCGGCAGGCGAGGGCAGCCTGGTTCAGGCGCGTCCCCTCGCAGTCTGGGCAGGCTGTGAAGGTGACGGCCCGATCCATGAACGCGCGGATCGCCGGTTGGACCGCCTCGGGGTCTTTCGACAGGATCGACTTCTGGATGCGCGGGACGAGCCCCTCGTACGTCATGTTCATGTTGAGGGCGGGAACATGGACCTTCGTCGCCTCCTTGTAGAGGAAGTCCTGGAGCTCCTGGTCGGAGTACTCGGCGACCTTCTTGTCGCCGTCGAGGAACGGCGCCTCGGAGTAGCCGCGCACCATCCACCCGTCGATCTTGTAGCCGGGGATCGTGATGGCACCCTCGTTGAGCGACTTCGAGCGGTCGACGACCTCGTCCAGATCGAGGTCGGTGACGCGGCCGATTCCCTCGCAGCGCGGGCACATGCCCTCCGCGAGGTTGAAGCTGAAGTGTCCGGCCGGCCCGGCCGAGGGCGTCCCGAGCCTCGAGAAGATGATGCGCAGCATGGTGTGCGCGTCGGTGGCCGTGCCCACCGTGGAGCGCGCGTTCGAGCCCATCCGCTCCTGGTCGACGACGATCGACGCGCTCAGCCCCTCCAGCACCTCGACGTCGGGCCTCGCCAGGCTCGGCATGAACGACTGCACGAACGCGGTGTACGTCTCGTTGATGAGCCGCTGGGATTCCGCGGCGATCGTGCCGAAGACGAGCGAGCTCTTTCCCGAGCCGGACACGCCGGTGAAGACCGTCAGCTTGCGCTTCGGGATGTCGACGTCGACTCCCTTGAGGTTGTTCTCGCGAGCACCGCGAACGCGGATGGTTTCATACATGCAGTGATCGTAGCGAGCGGGACGCGGATCGGAGCGGGCAGCCGGACCTTGGTATGGACCGGATGCGGCGCGGGCGACCGGTGCGACGCCTCAGTGTGCTTGCATTCCCCATATGCCCCCGTTCCACTCTCTCGATGATCTCGTCGAATTCGTGACCACCGAACTCGCCCGCGGAGACCTCAGCGCTGTCGCGTCTGCGCTGGCGAACGCGCCGATGCCCGACGTCGCCGTGCTGCTCGAACGGCTACCTGCCGGCGACGCCGGGGTCGCGTTCCGGCTCCTGCCGAAGGACGAAGCCATGACCGTCTTCGAACGCATGGACGCACCCGCGCAGCGCGAGGTCGTGACGCAGCTCTCCGATACCGATGTCGCGAGGGTGTTCTCGGAGCTCGACCCCGACGACCGGGTCGCCCTCATGGACGAGCTCCCGGCGAAGATCGCGAAGCGGCTCATCCAGGAGCTGCCGGCGGATGAGCGCGGCGAGACGGCCATCATCCTGGGCTACCCGGTCGGTTCCGTCGGCAGGCGCATGACCCCCGACTACGTGCACGTCTACCCGCACGAGCTCGTCAGGGTCGCCCTCGAGCGCATCCAGCAGCGTGGCGGCAGCGCGGAGACCATCTACACGATCCCCGTCATCGACGACGGGCGGCATCTCCTCGGTGTCGTGAGCCTTCGGGAGCTGTTCTTCGCCGGCCCTGACGACACGGTCGAGAAGCACATGGCGACGGCCCTCTACGCGCACGCCGACGACGACGCTGAGGTGACCGCACGCACCCTGGTCGACCGGGGCGTTCTGGCCATGCCGATCGTCGACCGCGAGAACAGACTCATCGGGCTGCTCACGGGCGACGACGCCCACCGGATGGTCGAGGCCGCTCGAGACGAGGACGAGGCTCACGCGGGCGCAGCCGAACCCCTCCGGCGCCCGTATCTGACGACACCGGTCTTCGCCGTCGTCCGCTCCCGGATCGTCTGGCTGTTCGTGCTGGCGGTTTCCGCGATCCTGACGGTGAGCGTGCTCGAGCTCTTCGAGGCGACCCTCGAGCAGCAGGTGGCGCTCGCACTGTTCATCCCGCTCCTGACCGGCATCGGCGGCAACACCGGTTCCCAGGCGGCGACCACGGTCACGAGAGCCCTCGCGATGGGGGAGGTACGCCCCAGGAACGCCTGGCCGGTCGCCCTCAAGGAGCTGAGGACCGGTGTCGTCCTCGGTGTCACCCTCGGGGCAGTCGCCTTCGCCGTGGCGACGACCTTCTATGGTGCCGGCATCGGCACGGTCATCGGGCTCACCCTGCTGTCGGTCTGCACGATCTCGGCGACCGTGGGCGGCGTCATGCCGCTCGTCGCGAAGTCCATCCGGGTCGACCCCGCCGTGTTCTCGACGCCATTCATCTCCACGTTCTGCGACGCGACGGGACTCATCGTGTACTTCTCGATCGCCAAGTCGGTTCTGGGCATCTGAGCCGAGACACGCCCGAGCGAACGCAATCCAAGAATGCGCTCCGTCAGCCCGAGACCCGGTGAATTCATGGGCGTTCGCGCGCTTTGGCGTCGCAAATAGGAGAAATGGGGCAGCGAAACCCGCGCTTGATCTCCGAATCCGGCGAAGCGGCCCGGGGCGCCGAGTGAACGTATACAACGCGCGTGTCCCCAAAACCGTATCGTGGGAGCGAGGCGTGGGAGCGGAGAAAGAATTCCGCGACCGTGCCGGACTCTGGGGGGAGTCCACAGCGCCTGGCGCTGAGAATCAGCAGGAGAGAAACGAATGTCCAGCACCACGCTCAACGGCGATCAACGCGGGGGAGAGCCGTGGCAGATCGCGGAACGCGACCGGCTCTCCGGCGTTGCGCTCGAGGGTCATGCCCTGACCTTCCTCGTCGGCATGCCGGGAAGCGGACGCACCACGCTGCTCCGGCAGATGCAGGCGAAGCTCGAGACCGTCGGCGAGGCGCATGTCTGGTGCTCGTCACGTTCTGAATTGCAACGTGTTCTGGATGACCTCGCTGCCGGCAAGCGCTCGGGGCGTCTCGCGGTGCTCCTCGACGACGTCATCGTCGCGCAGGACGACCAGCTCTGGGACCGCATCAGGCGGCTGGTCATAACCGGAGACGACGATGGGGCTGCGGACCAGGGGAGCGCCCCGCGATTTCTCATCGCGTCGCTGTCGATGCCGGATTGGGCCTCCGCGCACGGAGCTGCCGGAGTGGTCCTCCGGCCTCGTGACCTCGCCTTCGACGCGTCGGAGCTGAATGCGGTCCTCGCAGCCAACGCGCCGGGCGCGCCTCAGGAACTGCGGATGCAGCTCCTCGACTCGTTCTCGGGTCATCCGCTCACGACTCGCGTCGCGTTGGAGCGATTCCGCGCCAACGCCCACGCTGAGGGCTGGTCCGTCGTCAGCGGCAGCTCGAGTGCCGCCATGACCCTGCAAGAGCTGCGTCGATTCGACCCCGCTGAGCTCGACCGCGTCGACGCCATACGGATGATGCGCGCCACCAGCGTCCTCCGGCGCCTCTCAAGAGAAGACCTCCACCTGCTCGCACCGGACCTCATCGACGACTACTGGTTCGACCAGCTCGCGTCCTCCCCGTACGGCGTCACGGAGATCAACCCGGTCTCCCTCGACGTCGAGTTCGTCTGGCACGCCGACACCTTCGCCCGCCTCAGCGCTGAGCGCTCACCCCACGAGGTCCGCGCGCTCGCCGCGCGCGCCGTGGCGGCCTTCCCGGGCGAGGGCAACGTCATGCAGCGGCTCTTCCTCTCCCTCCGGGCCCGCGCCTGGGGTGAGGTCGAGTCGATCGCGCAACGCCACTTCCGGACCATCTACGAGTACGCCCCGCGCGAGACCGTCGAGGAGATGCTCCAGGCCCCGGCAAGCGTGCTCCCGCGCCTCGTGAGCACGAACCTGCTCATCGCCCTCTTCCGCTGGCGCAGATTCGGCGCGACGCGGAGCGTGCTGCACAGCCTGCGCGAGTCCAGCATCGCCACGACTCGCATCGCCGCCAGCGACCCGATCGGCTTGTTCTCGCAGGTTACCAGGCACTCCCTGGCCACCTCCTTCGGGGGAGATCGTGCCGCGGCCGAACGCTGCCTTCGAGACGCGAAGGCCCTCATCCGTGATGCTGACGGGAAACTGCACGCCGCCCTCTACGCGTCGGCCATCGCTCGAGGGCGCTTCGCGGCCGACTGCCTCGTGCTGGTCTGGGCGGCAACGCTCCTCGAGGACATGCCGCTTGCTCTGGAACTGTCGACCATCGCTGCCGAGCACGGCCAGAGCTTCAACCGCACCGACATCGACGCGCTGCGGCACATCGAGATCATCGGGGTCATCTCCGGCGTGCGTCAGGCCGACGCAGCCAAGCTCACCGGTCGCTCCCTGCCGGGGTTCGCGGACTGCTTCGACCTGCTCGACAACGGCGAGGAAGCAAGGGCCCGCGACCTGGCGCGTCAGCTCCGCGACCTTCCGCGCTCCGTCCTCCCACACGACACCGGGGCGAGCGTGCGCATCCTCCTCGAGGCGCTCGTGGGCGATGAGGACCCGATCGCCGAGGTCGATGAGCTCCTCGAGCTGAGCGCGGCGTCCTGGCGCGACGGGCTCCCATCCACGCTGCTCACCTTGTCGGCGACGACCTTCTACCTCACGCGTGGGCAGAGTGTGCGCGCACAGAAGGCGGCGGACTACTCCGGTGCGGAAGGCGACTGCTACGTGAGCCTTTCGCGCGCCCTCGTCGAGCTCGCGAACGGCCGCCCCGGGGAGGCGCTCGCGCACGCCGAGGCCGCCCTCGCCGATGACAAGATCGCCCCGCGTTTCGCCTCGATCGCGCGCACGCTCGCGGCGCTCTGCATGCTGCGGCTCGGGAACCTGGATGCGGCCGCCAACCGCATCGCGACGATGGCCACGCAGTGCCTCGACGATCGAAACGCGAGGTTCGCGCTGCGCTTCGCGACAACAAGCGACGCCGCCCTCATGACCTCCATCAGCGACAAGCTGCCGAAGCGCATCGCCGACCTGCTTGTCGTCTCCGCACTGGACTCGCGGCCGCTCTCCGACTCCACCGTCGGTGAGGAGCTCTCGAGCGCCGAGATAGAAGTGCTCCGCCTCGTGGGGAGGAACTGGACCAACGCGCAGATCGCGGCCCAGCGCTTCGTCTCCGTGCACACGGTCCGCGCTCAGTTGCGCAGCGTGTTCCGCAAGCTGGGCGCCAGCGATCGCCGTTCGGCCGTGGCGGCAGCGGAACGGCGGGGGCTGCTCGACTAGCTTCGCTGGGCCTGCGCCGTGCTGCGCGTCGCCGCGGTGTGATCGGCGAGACGTTGCAGTCCCTCTTCGAGGGAGACCGCAGGCGACCAGTCGAGGTCGGCGCGGGTGCGGCGCTGGTCGAACCAATGCGCGGTCGAGAGCTGCTCGGCGAGGAAGCGCGTCATGGGCGGCTCATCCTGACCAGGTCGGATACGCCAGACGCCTTCGATGAGCGACCCCGCTGCACGGGCCACCCCGGCGGGGACGCGCAGTCGCGGTGGCGGCGCACCGCCGGCCAGGCAGATGCCCTCCATGAGCTCGGCGACCGTGCGCGGCTCGCCGTTCGTGATCACGTAGCTGTTCCCGTGCGCGGCGGGCGCTCGACGGAGCGCCGCCGCGATCCCGGTGGCGGCGTTGTCGACGTAGCAGGAGTCGATGAGCGCCGCTCCGCGTCCGAGGAGCGGGAGGGTCCCTCTCGTCGCACGCTCGAGGATGCGCCCGATGAGCTGCGTGTCGCCCGGCCCCCAGACGAGGTGCGGGCGAACGGCGACCACCGCGAACTCGGGAGCGTCTGCCGCGAGGGCGAGCAGCTCTGCCGTCGCCTTCGTGCGCGCGTAGCTGCCGTGCGCGAGATCGGGCCTCGCCTCGTCGGCGCTCGCCCCGTGGATGGCGGCGCCGAAATGCGCCACCGACGGGGAGGACACCATGACGAAGCGGGTGGCACCCGCAGCCTTCGAGTGTGCGAGCAGATGCTTCGTGCCCGTGACGTTGACGGCCTCGAACTCGTGCTCTGCGCCGCTCAGCGACACCTTGGCGGCGAGGTGAACGATGCCTTCGGCGCCGGCGACGGCCCGTTCGACTGCCGCCTCGTCCGTGATCGATCCGAGCGCATCCGTCACCCCGGCGATGCCACTCGGACCTCGCTGCATCGTCGTGACCTCGTGGCCGCCGTCGCGCAGCTCGGTCGCGACGGAACGCCCCAGCATGCCGCTCGCGCCAGTTACGAGGACCCTCACGGTGCCGAGACCCGTTCCCCGGAGAGCGCGCGCTCAGCCCAGGCGGCCAGCGCGCTCCGGTCGATCTTCGAGTTGTGCCTGATGTCGGTGGGGAGCTCAGGAACGATGAACGCGGCCGCGAGCGGATGCGTCGTGGATGCGCGCAGGGCGTCGGCGAGTGCCGCTTCGGCGACGCGCACCCGACGGGTGGGCTCCCGCGTCTCGAGCACGGCAACCGCCTGCGCCGTGCCGGCTGGGCCAACGCCGACGACCGCTGCGCGCCGCACCCAGGGCAGCGTCTCGAGGTCCTGTTCGGTTCCGACGGGCGCGAGGGGTCCGTCTGCCGTCACGAACACGTGGGGGAGTCGGCCCTCCACCCAGAGGCGGCCTTCGTCGTCGAGATGTCCGACGTCGCCCGTGCGATGCCAGCGCCCTTCGGAGGGCAGCTCGCGAGCGGCGGCACGGTCCGTCATCGCGAGCCGGTCGTAGCGCTCCTTGAGGTGCGGGGCGCTGATGACGATCTCACCGAGCACGCCGGGCTCGGCCGAGGGCTGGCCCCGCGCGGCTCCCGAGGAGTCGAGGGCGCTGATGCGCACCACGTTGCTGCCGATGGGCGCGCCCACGCAGACCCCGTCGTCGGGGGCGAGCGCGGCGGCCGAGATGCCCTCACGGTCGATGTCGGTCACGAGCAGGCACTCCGTCATGCCGTACGGCGTGTGCGCCTCGGCGTTCGGCATGAGGGCGCACGCATCGTCGAGCAGTCTTGCGCCGATGGGCGCGCCCGTGGACAGGAACGTCTGGACGCGTTCGAGCGCTGCACGCTGCGCCGCGTCCAACCCGTCGCGGGTCGCGACGACGTTGAGGATCGCCGCCGGCGATAGGAACACGATGCGGGCGTCCGCCGCGATGACCGCATCGGCAACAGCCGTCGCGGTCAGCGTGCGGGGCGAGGTGACATCCATGTCTGGGGTCACGGACCGTGTCCCGAGGGCCGGGCCGAGCAGCGCGAACGGTGCGAACCCGGTGACGAGGCCGGAGTCGGCGGTGACGCCGTAGGTGTCTCGCAGCGTGTCTCGCACGGCCTGCAGCTGCTGATGCGTGTACACGACGCCCTTGGCGGGCCCCGTGGAGCCTGAGGTGAAGAGCACCGCTGCGAGGTCGTCAGGGCCGGGGGCCTCGGGAAGGGCCGCGCCGCGCCCGAGCTCGGCGACCTCGGCGAGCGAGTGGGCGACGCCGAGGGCCGCGCGGCTGCTGGCGGGGATGCTCGTGGCGCTGATGCGCAGGCCGGGCCATCCGAGCACCTTCGCCGCGGTCAGTCCGGGGACCTGTCCGATGACGACGTCCGGCCATGCGCCTCGGACGGCACGCGAGAGGCCCTTGACGCCGAGGCCAGCATCCGCGACCACGACGACTGCGCCGATGCGCAGGCAGGCGTAGACGACGGCCGTGAGGGTCACGCCAGGCTGCACGAGCAGTGAGACGCGGTCACCGCGGCGGACGCCGACGGCGCTCAGCCCCGCGGCCAGCTCGTCGACGCGGGCGGCGAGCTGGCGCCAGGACACGGCGAGCGGCGCCCCGTCGGTTCCGCGGCCCATCTCGAGCGCGGCGACGGACGGGTCGTCACGGTGCTGGTCGAGGGCTGCCCACATGGGTGCGGAGCTGGGGGAGCTGCCTGCGGCGGGCGAGTTCGCCGGCTGCTCGCGCCGGCGCGCACGACCTGCGGCGACGTCGTCGAGCCAGGTGAGGAGATGCGTCGCATACGGGGTGTCCTCGGCGATGAGGTGGCCGGCGCCTTCGAAGCGGTGCACCTCGGCGTGGGGGAGGCGTCGCATGAGGTCGCCGAGGTAGAGGTCGGTGAAGATCGGGTCGCGGGGGCCCCAGAGCAGCAGGGCGGGCACCTCGAGCTTCGCGACGCCGGAGGAGACTTCCAGCAGCGCGTCGTGGCTCTCGGTGTCTTCGTCGACGGGGATGTCGGCGACGAACTGCTCGATGCCGAGACGCGACGCGCGGTCCAGGTACGGCGTGGCGTATGCGCCCTTCACCTCGGCCGACAGCGGGGGGTTCGCAAGGGCGAGGGTCGTCTGCAGGAACGCTGGGCTGGTCGACGTGGAGGCGCGCAGCACCGGCCCGAAGCGCGCGAGCCGGAGGGCCGCCGGGATGGGCAGGTCGCTCGGCTGGTCGACGGCGGTGTTGAGTGAGGCGACGGCGGTGAGCAGCTCCGGGTGGCGGACCGCCCAGCCGAAGGCGACGACGCCGCCCCAGTCGTGGCCGAGCGAGACGACGCGGCCTTCCAACGCGAGTTCGTCGGTGAGGGCGCCGAGGTCGAGGATGCGCTGCTCGAGCGTGCGTCGCACGTCGGTTCGCTCCGAGAAGCCCATGTCGAGCTGGTCCACCGCGACGACCCGCCAGGCGGTGCCCCCGGACTCGGCGGCCGCGAGTGACTCGTTGGCAAGCGCACGCCACAGGTAGGACCACGTCGGGTTGCCGTGCACAGCGAGGACCGTGCCTGCCGGCTCGATGCCGAGCTGCGCGAGGGCTGGCCCGGTGTCGAGGAGGTGCCAGCCCCGCCTGGTGCCCGCGTCCGCGCCGACACCCGGCGCATCGACGATGCGGCTGAACCGGTCTTGGAGGCCTGGCAGGCCGGCGGGTGGGCGTGTGGCCGACCTCACCACTTGAGCTCCATCATGGCCGTGTTGAGTCCGGAGCCGACGCCCATGAGCAGCACTCGGTCGTCGCGCTTCAGCGTGCTCGACTGCAGGTCGAGCGTGATCGGGATGGAGGCGGGGCCGACGTTCCCGAGCGTCGGGTACGTCGTTGGCACTCGCTTCTTGTCGAGCCCCACGGCCTTGACGATCGCGTTCGTGTGCACGCGGGAGACCTGGTGGGTGATGTAGTGATCCATCGACGACCAGTTCCAGTCGGCCTGGGCTTCCTTCCAGGCGGAGACGACGAGGTCGAGTCCTCCCTTGAGGAGCGCCTTCGCGTCGGTGAACATGCCCTGCACGCTGCCGACGCAGAGCTCGTGGAACTGGGTCGCCGCTCGAGTCACGCCGCCGAGGATCTGGTGGCCCTCCGGATGCTCGTCGGTGCGGCCGAGGACGGCCGCGGCGGCCCCAGAGCCGAGCGTGAGACTCGCGAACTCGCTCATGAAGTCCTCGCGGCCGATGTCGTCGCGCAGCAGGCGGTTGATGGTGTTGACCTGGATCTCGTCGGCGTCCTCACCGTTGACGATGATGGCGTAGCGGATCTGTCCGGCCTCGATCATCTGGGCGGCGAGCGTCATGCCGTTCACGAAGCCCAGGCACGCATTGGCGATGTCGAAGTTGACGGCCGAGCTCGGCATCCCAAGCCCGTGGTGCATGCGGACGGCGACCGAGGGCTCGAGGTGCGTGCGGGTGACCGAGGTGTTGATGAGGAGGCCCACGTCGCTGGCGTCGACACCGGCACGTCGCAGTGCCTCCTGTCCCGCGGCCACGGTCGCGTCGGTGAAGGACTCGCCGTCGGCCCAGTTGCGCCGTTCCGTGACCCCGGCGACGCGCTCGAGGAGGTTGCCGGGCAGTTTCAACCGCTTCAAGCCCGCGGCCAGCTGGCCTTCGATATCCGAGGAGGCGGTGGCCTTCGACGGAAGGCGGCTCGCGACCGACAGCAGCGAGACGTTGTGGAAGCGAGTAGTCGCGTTACCTGTCATAGATGTGATTTGCGTCCTGAGCCGTACGAGGGGTGTGGAGGGGCGTAACCACGTCAGTCTAGGTGTTCGACGGTGACCGAACTCTCAGGCCGAATCAATAGCGTGCAGAGATGTTGCCAAGTGATATTCCCACCCATGAAGATCTGCTTGAACTGACCGAGTACCGGGGCGAGGGCAGCGTGAGCATCGCCATCCCGGCATCGAGCGCGCCGAGCGAGTCGGAGGCTCTGCGACTCGAGCTGCGCGCGGCGGTGAGCCAGGCGGCGAAGGAGCTCGAGGCGCTCGGCCTGGACCGGGCGCGAATCGCGAAGACCCTCGATCCCGCGAAGCAGCTGGAGTCCGATCCGGAGTTCTGGCGGGCACAATCCCGGTCGCTCGTCATCCTGGCGGCCCCCGATCGCTTCCGCACCTTCCGCCTTGCCAACCGCCTGGGACAGCACGTGGCCGTCGGCGACCGATTCGACGTCGGCGCGCTTCTGCGTGCCACCACCTTCCCCAACTGCGGGTTCGTGCTCGGGCTCTCCCGAGGAGAGGTGACGCTCTTCGAGGTGCTCGCCGACGCGAAGCCGCGCCAGCTGCCCATCGAGGGGCTCCCCGACGACCTTCCCCTGGTGCTCGAGCACACGACGACGGGCGGACGCTTCGACCGACAGCGAGCGCAGGGCACGACGGGCGATCGCATCGGCCATGAGCGTTTCGCGAGGATCGTCCAGGAGCAGGTCATCCCGATCCTCCGGGAGTCGGGCGCACCGCTCATCCTCGCGGCGACGGGAGACTTCGACACCGCCTACCGAGCAGTGAACGAGTACCCGGGGCTCCTCGAGCAGCGCATCGGAGCGCATCCGGGGTCGCTGGCGGCCGGTGAGCTCGATGCGAAGGCGCGCGGCATCCTCGACGACCACTACCGCAGCGAGATCAATGCCTGGCGCGAGGAGTTCGGGACGAAGCGCAGCAATGGCCACGCGACGACCTCGATCAACGAGGTGGCGAGGGCCGCGTCGCAGGGCGCGGTTGCTGAGCTCTACTTCGACATGGACTCCACGCTCGAGGGGGAGCTCGACGAGCACGGCAAGCTGACGCGCGCCGAGACGCCCGGCCCGCACACCTACGCGATCGTCGACGAGATCGCGGCGCGCGCCCTCAAGCACGGTGCGAAGGTCAGGGCCGTGCGCAGGGGCGACCTGGTCGACGGCGCGGAAGTGGCCGCGACGCTGCGGTACCCGCTGGACTCCACGGCGTAGACCCGCGACCCGACGGGGTGGGGCGCTGACTCGGACCGAGTCGGCGCCCCACCCTTTCCCGTGTGCCCCCTTACGCGCCGCCGAACCGGAGCGCCTCGGTGTCGAGGCGGTTCTGGGCCTGCTCGATCGTCCGCGACGAGTAGGTGCCGGATGACCTTGCGTCGAGCAGCGCGAGCTGGGCGTTGTCGAGCAGGATGCGCGTGAGCTCGCGGCGCTGCAGGTGCGCGTCGTCGAGATCCTCGTCGAGCTCAGCGCGGTTGGCGAGCAGGCCACCCATGCGAGCCGCCAGCGTGCGCACCTGCTCGAGGACCTCTGGGTCGTACGATTGCCCGTCCGCGCGCCGCAGCTCGGGGTTCGCGAGTGATTCCTGCGCGACGTCGAAGACCTCGTCGGCGAGGCTCGAGAGCTCCCGCGCGTCTGCCTGCGCGTCGGTCCCGGTCACGCCGAGCCGCTTGATGAGCCAGGGGAGCGAGCCGCCCTGGACCACGAGCGTGACGATCGCGACCGTGAACGCGATGAGGACGAGCTGCGGGCGGTACGGGAAGTCCGAGGGCAGCGACTGTGCGGCGGCGAGGGTCACGACACCCCGCATCCCCGACCAGGCGAGCACGGCTCCGCCGCGCCAGCCCAGTCCCTCGTCCCGGTAGAAGGCCATGTCCGCGCTGGCCCGCTTCGCCCGGTCGAGCAGGCGTGGCCGCACGTTGTCCTTGCCGGCGACCCGCTCCAGGAACTGGTCGAGGCGAGGAGCGACGAGCGTGGCCCTTCGCTGTTCGCTTCGGAGCATCAGCACTAGGGGAATCACGAACGCGACCCTGATGAGGACGAGCGCGGCCGTCGCGAGGAGCCCGATCCCGACCGCGTGCAGGAGGCCGATGCCGTCCTCGTCGCCGTCGACCGACTCGATGAGCGCCGAGAGCTCGAATCCCATGAGGAGGAAGACGCCGTTCTCGAGGAGCAGCTGCGCCGTGCGCCAGTTCGTGCGCTCGCTGATGCGGTCCTGCGGACTGAAGCGGCTGGCACTCGCGTGCCCCGTGACGAGGCCGGCGACGACGACGGCCAGGACGCCGGAGCCTCCGATCTCCTCGGTGGGGACGTACGCCAGGAAGGGAACCGTGAACGAGATCGCAGTCGTCAGGACGGGGCTGCCCAACCTCGAGCGCACGAAGACCGTGACCGCCCCGACGAGGGCACCGAGCACCACGGCGAGCGTCACGGCGAGCACGAAGTCGCCGACGGCACCCCAGAACGAGAGCGCACCGGCCGTCGCGGCGATCGCGCTGCGCAGCATGACGAGCGCCGTCGCGTCGTTGACGAGCCCCTCGCCCTCGAGCACCGTGACGAGGCGCGGCGGCAGCCCGAGGCGCTTGCCGATGGAGGTCGCGGCCACCGCATCCGGGGGACTGATGACAGCGCCGAGGGCGACAGCTGCGGCGAAGTTGAGGTCGGGCAGCAGCGCGAAGAGCAGGAGGCCGCTGCCGAACGCCGAGATGATGACGAGCAGCACCGAGAGGCCGGTGATGGATCGCAGATTGCGGCGGAAGTCGGTCAGCGGAACGTTGACGGCGGCCGAATAGAGGATCGGCGGCAGCACGATCGTGAGGATCAGCTCCGGCGGGAACTCGAAGTCGGGGACCCCGGGGAGATAGCCGACGCCGATGCCCACGATGACCAGCAGGATGGGCGCGGCAACCCCAAGCTTCGGGGCGACCGCGGCGACCGCGACGATGATCAGGATCGCGGCGACGCCGAAGACTGCGAGTTCGAGCTCCATGGAACAGCAGACTAATCGGCTGGGGGAGATGGGCCGCTCCGGTACGCGCGTCGGAATGTTGCACTCCATTTCGGTCGGTGACGCGACCCGACGCCCATGCTCCGCGCGCGGACCTACGATCGGGCAACTCCCCGCACCGTCAGCGCTGCTGCCCCGGCGTGCGTGGGACCCCGATCCCGTGAGAGAGGCACCATGTCGAGACGCCAAGGACCCGGACGATTCACGGTCGGACTCGCCCTCCAGGGAGCGGGCTGGCACCCCGCCGCCTGGACGGTCCTGCCGCGCGGCGACGGCACCAGGCTCACCGAGCTCGGCTACTGGCGCGACCTCGTGCAGCACGCCGAGCGAGCCGGCATCGACTACGTCACCTTCGAGGACGCCTACCAGATCGAGGGGAGCGCACCGGACTGGGAGGCCCCCCGCGACCTCGCCGAGGTGTCGCTCGACGCGACCCTCCTGGCAGCGTCGCTCGCGCCGCTCACGAAGCGCATCGGGCTGGTCCCGACCATCGGTCTGACGCACGCGGAGCCCTTCCACGCGGCCACGAGCATCCAGACCCTCGACTTCGTCTCCCTCGGCCGTGCCGGCCTGCGCGCGAAACTGAGCGCGAGCGCGGCCGAGGCCGCGAGCTTCGGCCGCAAGAGCTCGCTCGGTCTCGACGCGATCTTCGCCGAGGGCACCGACTCCATCGAGGCCATCCGCCGGCTCTGGGACAGCTGGGAAGACGACGCCGTCATCCGCGACGCGAGCACCGGCCGCTTCATCGACGCCGACCGCCTGCACTACGCCGATTTCGAGGGGGAGCACTTCAGCGTCAAGGGGCCGTCGATCGTGCCCCGCTCGCCGCAGGGCCAGCCTCCCGTCTTCGCGCTCGCGCAGGCCCAGGAGTCGTTCGACTTCGCGGCTCGGCAGGCAGACGTCGTGTTCATCACGCCGGGTCGCTCGACGGTCGCCGAGCTGGTGGCGGCGATCCGGGACGCCGAGCTGCGTGTGGGCCGCACAGGGGAGCCGCTGCGCATCGTCGCCGACCTCGAGATCTTCCTCGGCGACGAGGACGGCTCCACCGAAGAGCACTTCCGCGCCCTCGACGAGCGCGTCCGCGCCGACTCCGGGTATCGCAGCGACACGAGGGTCGTCGTGCGCTCGAACGTCATCACGGCAGAGCTCATCGCCAAGTACGCGGATGCCGGCCTCGACGGCGTCCGCGTCCGCCCGCTCACCCACGGCGACGTCGCCGAGTTCGTCGACCGCGTTCGGCCGATGCTCGAGGCGAGGGGCATCGTCGCACCTCCCAATCCGCGCGAGAAGTCGCCGAGCCTGCGCAAGACGTTCGGCCTCGTCCCGCGTCCGGCCAACCGGTTCGCGGCCTCCCACGCGGAGAGGCCCGGAACCGCTGGCGCTGCATCGACCCGCGATGCCAGGAGCTCCGCACAGCCGGCATCCGCACGAAAGGCACACCGCGCATGACCAGCCCAGCGCTCAAGCAGGTCCACCTCGCCGCGCATTTCCCCGGCGTCAACAACACGACCATCTGGACCGACCCGGACGCCGGAAGCCAGATCGACCTCGCCTCCTTCCGCGCGTTCGCTGAGACAGCGGAGCGCGGCAGGTTCGACTACCTCTTCCTCGCGGAAGGGCTGCGGCTCCGTGAGCACAAGGGGCGCATCCACGAGCTCGACGTCGTCGGTCGCCCCAACACGCTCGTGATCCTCGCCGCCCTCGCGAGCCTCACCACGCACATCGGCCTCGTCGGCACGCTCTCCTCCACCTTCAACGAGCCGGCGGACCTCGCACGGCAGCTCGCGACGCTCGACCACCTCTCCGGTGGGAGGGCGGGCTGGAACGTCGTCACCTCGAGCGACGCCTTCCACGGCCAGAACTTCCGCCGCGGAGGCTTCCTCGAGTACGCGGAACGCTACGAGCGGGCCGAGGAGTTCGTGCGGCTCTCGAAGCGACTCTGGGACTCCTGGGAGTCCGACGCGATTTCCGCGAACCCCGGCCGAGGGGAGTACCTGCGCCAGGACGGTGTGCACCGCGTCAACCACGTCGGCAAGCACTTCGACATCGAGACCATCTCGAACGTGCCGCGAAGCCCGCAGCGGTACCCGGTCATCGTGCAGGCCGGCGACTCACCGGCCGGGCGCGACTTCGCCTCCGCGACCGCCGAGATCATCTTCTCGCTGCACGCGGCCTTCGAGGACGGCAAGCGCTTCTTCGACGACGTCAAGTCTCGCCTCCCCGCCGTCGGGCGGTCGAAGGACTCGCTCCTCATCATGCCCGCCGCGACGTTCGTCGTGGGTGACTCCGAGGCGGATGCACGCGAGCGGTCCCGCGCGGAAGCGCTCGCCCAGATCAGCCCGCAGACGGCGATCGCCATGCTCGAGCAGGTCTGGGGGAGGGACCTGTCAGGCGTCGACCCGGACGGCCCGCTTCCCGACCTCGAGCCGGGTGACGAGCTCATCCGTGCAGGCCAGGCCAACGACCTCTCCAAGCAGCGCGCCCAGATCTCGAAGTTCCGGGAGATCGCGGAGCGCGAGTCGCTCAGTGTCCGAGAGCTCATGCTGAAGCTCAACACGCGCCACACGTTCGTCGGAACCGGCGCGCACATCGCCGAAGAGATCTCCCGCTACGTGCAGGGTGGTGCCGCCGACGGCTTCGTGATCGTCCCCTCGCTCATCCCGAACGGGCTCGACCGGTTCGTGGACGAGGTCATTCCCGAGCTGCAGGAGCGCGGCGTCTACCGCGAGGAGTACACGCCGGGTGCGACCCTGCGGGAAACCCTCGGCCTGCCATCCGAGCCGCCATCGGCAGAGGCCCCGAGCGGCCGGCTGCTTGGCGCTGGAGGGGCCGTCGGGGCCTGAAGGTCAGGGTGCGGCGATGAGAATTTCGCGGGCGGCCGGATGTCAGCGCCGCAGCGGCGCGAGGCCTCGCGCGTCGAGCGCGGTCTCCAGGAGACCGACGGCCCTCGGTCCCACGCCGTGCAGCGACAGGAGGTGCTCGCGGCTCGCGCCAGCGACATCTCCGAGCATCGTCTGACCCGCCTCGGCAAGCGCGCGCGCTGCCGGAGCGCCGATCCCGAGGCGCGCGAGCGGCTCCGTGTCGGCGGCCGACGGCTCGGCCGGGACCCGGTGCACGCCGAAACGGTCCTCTGGGTCGATCCGGCCGAGCAGCTTCTGGGAGAGACGGCCGAGCGTGCTGAACTCCTCCGGGGTGAGCGCGTCGACGATGAGCTCGCGCACCTTGGCGACGTGCCCTGGCGCGGTCTCCTCGAGGAACGACATCCCCTCGTCGCTGAGCTTGGCGATCTTCGCCCGTCGATCGTCTGGGTGGCTCGTGCGCTCCACGTAGCCTCGCTGCTCAAGGCCGAGGACGACCCTGGACAGGCGGGGGAGCGTCGCGTTGGTGCGTGTGGCGAGGTCGGTCATCCGCAGGCTGCGCCCGGGCGACTCTGAGAGGACGGCCATCACGAGATACTCGTAGTGCGTGACGCCGGCGTCGTTGCCGAGCTGAGTGTCGAGTGCCCCTGGGAGGAGCTCGACGACCCCGATGAAGTGCAGCCACGAGTGCTGCTCGTCTGCGGTCAGCCATCTCGGTTCGCTCATGGCCCCATTCTCCCGACTTTTACTTGTAGATGCAAGTTTTTGAGTGCTACGGTTCCAGGCATGACGACAACAGACGGCGACAAGCTCGACGCAGGCACCGGCATGGGCCTCGTCTCCCTCCACGTCGGCGACCTCGCCGCGCAATCCGAGTACTACCGAACGGCCCTCGCGCTCGAGCCCATGGCCGAGGCCGACGGCGAGATCACGCTCGGCCGTGGACGGGTGCCGCTCGTGCGCCTGCGCCACACCCCAGGCCTCCCCATTCCTTCGCGCCGTGCCGCGGGACTCTTCCACACCGCGCTCCTCTTCGAGACGCCGAGCGACCTCGCCGCGACCGTCTACCGAGCCGCGCAGCACCAGCGCTCGCAGTTCGTCGGCTCCTCCGACCACCACGTGAGCGAGGCGTTCTACTTCACCGATCCAGAGGGCAACGGCATCGAGCTCTACACCGACCGGCCCCGCGACACGTGGCTCGACGCCTCCGGCCGCATCGCCATGTCGACCGAGTTCCTGGACCCGAACGCCTACCTGCGCGCCAACCTCGTCGAGGCGACCGCGGATGCGCCGCACACGGCGGCTGCCGACGTGGGCCACGTGCACCTGCAGGTCGGCGACGTCGACACCGCCAAGGGGTTCTACGTCGACACCCTCGGCTTCGAGACGACCACAACCTATCCGGGTGCCCTCTTCGTGAGCGCGGGCGGCTACCACCACCACGTCGCTCTCAACGTGTGGAACAGCGCAGGGGCCGGCCCCCGCGCGGCAACCCTCGGACTCGGCCAGCTCACCATCGAGGTGCCAGCGCGGGATGAGCTCGACGCGGTCGCCGAGCGGCTGCGCGGCGCAGGCCTGCAGTTCGCCGACGACGGCGCCTCCATCACCGTGCTGGACCCGTGGCGCTCCGAAGTGGTGCTCCGAACACGCGACCAGGCGGTCGCCGCGTGAGCCACCTCGCCATCACGACGGCCCTCACCTCCGCCGGGGGAAGCCTCCAGGACGATGCGGCCGACCGTCCGATCCTGCTGCTCATGCACGGCTACGGCTCGCACGAGGACGACCTCACCAGCCTGCTCCCGTCGCTCGGCGACCGTTTCGCCTGGGCCTCGCTTCGCGCGCCGCTCGTCCTCCGCCAGCAGACGCCCGCCGAGGTCGGCTCCTACGCGTGGGTCCCCATCGATCGTCCTGGACTGCCGGACCCGGTGCAGGCCGCGGCCGCGACCGACGCGGTGACGGCCTGGCTCGACGAGCACACCGCGCCCACCGCGAGCATCATCCCCATCGGGTTCTCCCAGGGCGGGCTCATGGTGACGCAGCTCCTTCGACGCGACCCGCAGCGCTTCGCGCGCGGCGCCGTGCTCTCCGGCTTCTCCCTCCAGGGCGAGCAACCCGGTGACGCTGAGCTCGCACGCCTCCGCCCGCCGGTGTTCTTCGGCCGCGGAGACCGGGACCAGATCATCAGCGACGAGACGTTCGAGCGCACCACGGGCTGGCTCGCGGACCACGCCACCCCGACGGAGAAGGTCTACCCGGGGCTCGCGCACGGCATCTCGCCGCAGGAACTCCAGGACCTCGCGGCCTTCCTCGCCTGAAGGCCGCCGCGCGGAATGTGACCCCGCGTGTCCCCCTGGTACTCGAGATTTCGGCCGCCCGCTTCCGCGGGCGGCCGTCTTCCTAGTCTCTGGACATCCCCACCACGAAGGAGTCCAGATGACCCGCTCGACCAGATCCCTCTCCGCTGCCGCCCTCGCTGCAGTCGGCATGATGGCCCTGGCGTCGTGCGCCGGGCAGTCTGGGGCGACTCCGGCGGCGGATGCGGACCCCGTGCAGGGCGGCAACCTCCGCGTCGGCATCCTCAGCGACATCGGATGCATCGACCCGGCGCAGGTCGGCAACAACAACAACGTCAACATCGCCCGCCAGACCGTCGCGTCGCTCACGACGCAGGACGTCGAGACCGGTGAGGTGCTTCCGTGGCTCGCCGAGTCGTGGGAGATCTCCGACGACGCCAAGGAGTTCACCTTCACCCTCGCCGAAGGCCCGACCTTCGCCGACGGAACCCCCATCGACGCG
The DNA here is from genome assembly GCF_002931555.1 of Pseudoclavibacter sp. RFBB5. Lineage (GTDB taxonomy): Bacteria > Actinomycetota > Actinomycetes > Actinomycetales > Microbacteriaceae > Pseudoclavibacter. Next base: position 294,317 of record NZ_PSTZ01000007.1, read on the forward strand.
GAGGCCGTCAAGGCGAACGCGGAGGGGATCCAGGCGCTCGGCGCGAAGTCGCCGCTGGGCAATCTCTACCTGGCCGGCCTCGAATCGGTGACAGTCGTTGACCCGCAGACCGTCACCTACACGTTCGCCGAGCCCTCCGCGCAGTTCCTGCAGGCGACCTCGACCTTCACGCTCGGGCTCGTCTCCACGGAGAGCAGCAAGCTCAGCCAGGAGGATCGCTGCGCCGGCGACCTCGTCGGCTCCGGCCCCTTCTCCGTCGAGTCCTACACGCCGAACGCCGAGACGGTGCTCTCAGCGCGTGAGGATTACGCCTGGGGAGCATCCACGACGGGCAACACCGGGCGCCCGTACCTCGACACCATCACGTACTCCGTCATCCCCGAGGCATCGACGCTCACCGGCTCGCTCCAGTCCGGCCAGCTCGACGTGTCGACCGACGTGTCCTTCGTCGACCTCGACCCGCTCAAGAGCGCAGGAGCAAGCGTCGAGAACCGCGCGAACCCCGGTGTCGTGTACAACCTCATCCCGAACGCATCTCATCCGATCCTGTCGGACGAGAAGGTGCGTCTCGCCGTGCAGAAGAGCATCAACCGCGAGGAGCTCCTCGCGCTCCTGACGCCGGAGGACAGCCCGGCGACCAGCGTGCTCGCAACGTCGACCCCGTACTACAGCGACAAGAGCGACATCCTCGAGTTCAACACCGAGGAAGCCGCCAAGCTGCTCGACGAGGCGGGCTGGACCGAAGGAGCGGACGGCGTGCGCGAGAAGGACGGGCAGAAGCTGAGCTTCGAGCTCGCCTACTGGCAGCCGACGACGAACGTGCTCGAGCAGGTGCAGGTGCAGCTGGCGGCCGTCGGCATCGACCTGCAGCTCCGCGAGGCGCCCATTGCCGACGTCACCGCCATCAACGACGGCACGCAGCCGTTCACCTGGGCCAACATCACGCGAGCCGACCCAGACGCGCTCCGCATCTTCTTCTCAGCCGAGGGCGGCAACAAGTACAACTACCGCGAGGTGGGCCCGATCGACGAGGTCCTCAACTCGCAGGCAGCCGTCATCGACGCGGATGCGCGCCAGACCTCGGTCGACGCCGCCGTCACGCAGCTGCTCGAGGAGGGCTACGCGGTTCCCGTCATCCAGCTCTCGACGAACCTCGTCCAGGCACCCGGAGTCCAGGGCACGCAGTTCGAAGCCTCCAGCCGGCTCGACTTCTCGGCAGCCTGGAAGGCCGCGGAGTAGTTCATGGTCCGCTACTTCGCCGCCAGGCTCGCCCTGGGGATCCTGGTCCTCTGGGCGGCCTTCACGCTGTCGTTCCTCCTGCTCTACCTGCTCCCCGGTGACGCGGCCGCAGTGGCCGCGGCCGGCGGAGGTGAGGGCGCGGCCGATCCTGCGGCCGTCGAGGCGCTGCGAGCGGAGCTCGGGCTCGACGCCCCGTTCCACGAGCAGTACCTCGCGGCCCTCGGCGGCGCGCTCGTCCTCGACTTCGGAAGCTCCGTGCAGAACGGCATTCCCGCGACCGAGGTGCTTGCCCGTGCCCTCCCGTCCACGGCGACGCTCGCCGGGGCGGCGCTTGTCCTCTCCGTCGTCGGCGGCGTCGGCCTCGCGATCGTCAGCAACCTCGTCCGATCAACCTGGCTGCGCGGCATCCTCCAATCGCTGCCGTCGCTCGCCATCGCCGTCCCGACGTTCTGGCTGGGCCTGCTCCTCCTGCAGGTCTTCTCCTTCCAGCTCGGCTGGGTGCCCGCCTTCGGGAGCACCGGATTCGTGGGGCTCATCCTGCCCGCGCTCACGCTGTCCATCCCGACGGGGGCCTACCTCGCGCAGGTGCTGACGCGCAGCCTCCACGAGACGCTCGCGCGTCCGTTCATCGAGCAGGCCAAGGCGAAGGGCGCGGGCGACACGCGCATCCTCGTCCGCCACGCTCTTCGCAACGCAGCCCTTCCGACCCTCACGATCGGCGGTGTGCTCGTGGGCCAGCTCCTCGCCGGCACCGTCGTCACCGAGACCGTCTTCTCCCGCGACGGCGTCGGCCGCATGATCGTGACCGCCGTCGCGAACCGCGATATCCCGCTCGTCATGATCGCCGTCGTCTTCGCCGCGGTCGTGTTCGTCGTGACCAACCTCATCGTCGACGCGCTCTACCCGCTCATCGACCCGCGCCTGACGCATTCCACCAGACAGCAGCGACCCTCATCGAGGCGCCGCACGACGCCGACGCTGACACCCGGGCTCGCCCCGAGCGAACCAGCCGACGCACGCAAGAAGGGGGTCCCAGCATGAGCCAGGCTCTTCTCGAGACCGTGCCGGGCGTCACCCCGCTCAGCCGCACGGAACGCTACGTCGCACCCAGCGGCCTCGACAACCCGGATATCCGCGACAACCCGGAAGGGCGAGGGCACGGGACCGCCGAGCGGACGCCGCAGCCGGTGCCGGAGCCGGTCAAGCCGTCGTCGTTCGCACGCTTCAGCGGCCTCCTGCGCCTCCCGTCCCTCATCCTCGCGCTCGTCGTGCTCGCCACGGTCATCGCCTGGGCGATCATCCCGTCCGTCTTCACGCCGTACGACGCCGTCAACGGAACCCTCCTCGACCGCCTGCAGCCGCCGAGCGCCACGCACCCCTTCGGTACGGACAACCTCGGCCGGGACACCCTCGCTCGCTTCATCTACGGATCGCAGACCACCCTCTTGGCCTCCGGCCTCGCCGTGGTCATCGCCCTCGGCACCGGCGCGCTCCTCGGCCTCCTCGCAGGCTACCTTCGCGGGCTCGTCGACGAGGCGATCATGCGGTTCATGGACGTCATCCTCGCGATCCCGGCGCTGCTGCTCTCGCTCACCATCATCACGGGGCTCGGCTTCGGGACGCTCAACATCGCCATCGCGGTCGGCCTCGCCTCGACCGCGGCCTTCGCGCGCATCATGCGCTCGCAGGTGCTCTCGGTCGCGACGGCCGGGTACATCGAAGCGGCGAAGCTGTCCGGCGCCCGCTGGCCCAGCATCATCTTCCGCCAGGTGCTGCCCGCCGCGATCACCCCGGTGCTCGCCCTCGCCGCCATCGAGTTCGGCGCAGCGGTGCTCGCCATCTCCGCGCTCAGCTTCCTCGGCTTCGGCGCCCCGCCGCCCCAGCCCGAGTGGGGCGCGCTCATCTCCGAGGGACGCGACTACCTGCAGGCCGCCTGGTGGCTCACGACGCTGCCCGGCCTCTTGATCGTCGCCGTCGTGCTCTCCACCGCCCGCCTCTCCCGCTGGCTCCAAGACCGAGGAGACCGCTCATGACGTCAACGCAGTCACCCGTCCCCAGCGAAGCTCCCGCCGGGCCCCTGCTCTCCGTGCGCGGCCTCCGGCTCGCCTACAAGGGGGCCACGACGCTCGCCGTCGCCGGTGTCTCCTTCGACGTCTACCCGGGCGAGCAGGTCGCGATCGTCGGCGAGTCCGGCTCCGGCAAGACGAGCGTCGCGAAGTCCATCGTCGACCTCCTCCCGTCGAGCACCGACGTCCGCGCGGACGCGCTCCGCTACGACGGGCTCGACCTCACCGCCCTCACCCCGCTCGAGTGGCGCGCCGTGCGCGGCGCACGCATCGGCCTCATCCCGCAGGACCCCTCCGCGTCACTCAACCCGCTGCAGACGGTCGGCTCGCAGGTCGCCGAAGTGCTGCTCATCCACGGCCTCGCGACGAAGAAGGATGCGCGCGCGCGAGCCGTCGAGCTGCTGGCGGATGCGGGCATCCCGGACGCTGCGAAGCGAGCAGCCCAGTACCCGCACCAGTTCTCCGGCGGCATGCGGCAGCGTGTCCTCATCGCGGCGGCGCTCGCCGCCTCACCGGGCCTCATCATCGCGGACGAGCCGACCAGCGCCCTCGACGTGACCGTGCAGCGACAGATCCTCGACCTCATCGCGGAACGCGCCGCCGTCGCCTCCACGTCGGTGCTCTTCATCACCCACGACCTCGGCGTCGCCGCCGACCGTGCGGACCGCATCCTGGTCATGCAGCACGGCGTGATCGTCGAAGCGGGACCTGCCGCGCAGGTGCTCGAGGACCCACAGCATCCGTATACGAAGCGACTCGTCGCGGCCGCGCCGACGAGGACCTCGACCCGGCTCGCGCCGGCGCAGGGCGCCCTCGCGATCGACCGAAGCAGGCCAGTGCTCGAGGTCTCCGGCCTCAGCAAGACCTTCCGGCTGCCCGGCGGGGCGCGCGTGGATGCGACGAAGGACGTCGCGTTCTCGATCGCGCGCGGCGAGAGCTACGCGCTCGTCGGAGAATCGGGCTCAGGCAAGAGCACGACGGCGCGACTCGCGCTGCTGCTCGAACGGCCAGACCAGGGCAGCATCCGCCTCGACGGCGTCGAGGTCGCCGGAGCACGAGGCGGCGCGCTCAGGGCATTCCGGCGTAGGACGGGACTGGTGCACCAGGATCCGTACTCCTCCCTCGACCCGCGCTTCACCGTCGCCGAGTCCATCGAGCAACCGCTGCGCGCCTTCGGCGTCGGCGACAAGGCCTCACGGCGGGCACGCGTGCTCGAACTGCTCGACGACGTCGCGCTGCCCGCGAGCTTCGCCGAGCGGCGCTCCACGCAGCTCTCCGGTGGGCAGCGCCAGCGCGTCGCCATCGCCAGGGCGCTCGCGCTCAAACCGGAGCTCATCGTGCTCGACGAGGCGGTGTCGGCGCTCGACGTCTCCGTGCAGGCGCAGATCCTGCAACTGCTCGTCGACCTCCAGGCAGAGCACTCGCTGAGCTACCTCTTCATCACCCACGACCTCGGCGTCGTGAGGCAGATCGCGGACAGGGTCGGCGTGCTCCGCGGGGGAGAGCTGCTCGAGGAGGGCACGGTCGACGAGGTCTTCGAGCGCAGCACCAACGACTACACGCGGGCGCTCGTCGACGCGATCCCGGGCGGGCGGCCCACCGAGCGCGTCCTGGAGGCCATCGCATGACCTCCGCCGCCAGGCTCATCGACAGCGACAGCAGCAAGGGGGCGCGCTGCATCGCCGTGCTCGGCGCGGGCCCGCGCGGCGCCGGACTGCTCGAGCGCATCGTCGCCAACTACGACGCCGACGCCACCGGTCAGCTGGTCGTGCACCTCATCGACCCGCACCCGCCGGGCGCCGGGCGCATCTGGCGCGACGCGCAGTCCGGGCTCCTCAAGCTCAACTCGCTCGCGGCCGACGTCACGATGTTCACCGACGACACGAGCACCATCGAGGGGCCAATCCGAGAGGGCCCATCGCTGGTCGAGTGGGCGCAGCTCGCGACGCGCGGCGCCCTGCCCGGGTACGAGCTCGACGCGGAAGACCCGCAGCTCGCCGCGGAGATCCGGGCACTGGGTCCCGCGAGCTTCCCCACCAGGCGGCTCCAGGGCCGGTATCTCGGCTGGTTCTTCGAGCAGGCCGCAGACGCCGCGCCGGAAGGGCTGACCGTGCTGGTGCACACCGCGCAGGTGACGGGCGTCACGACGCTCGAGAACGGCTCCCAGCGGGTCGAGCTCGATACGGGTGACGGGCTCACGGTCGACGTGGTCGTCTACGCCCTGGGCCACTCGGGAACGCGAGTGCATGAAGGGACGAGGACCGCCGAGCACAGCGACTTCGCGGCACGCCACGAGCTCGCGTACGTGCCGCCCTCGTTCACGGCGGACGCCGACTTCAGCGCCGTTCGAGCGGGGGAGCCCGTCATCGTCCGCGGGCTCGGACTCGCCGCCGTGGACCTGCTCGTGCTGCTCACCGAGGGGCGGGGCGGAACGTTCGTGCCGAGCGCGGACGAGGGACGTCTGACGTACCTTCCCTCAGGACGCGAGCCGCGCATCCTCGTCGGCTCCAGGCGCGGTGTCCCCTACCACTCGAAGGTCACCAGCGTGCTGCAGGGAGAGCCCTTCGAGACGCGGTACTTCACGCCGGACATCGCACGGGAGGTCGTCGCGCGGCACGAGATCCTCGACTTCCGCACGCACTTCTGGCCGCTGCTCGCGAAGGAGATGCTCCACGGCTACTACCGGGAGCTGTTCACGGGCCACCCGGAGCGCGTCCGCATCTCCTGGGTCGAGTTCCGGGCTGACCTCGACCGTCTCGGCGCGCAGTCTCCGGAGCTCCACGACGCGGTCGTCGCGGCGCTCGTCGACCCCAGCGACGAACTCGACATCGAGACCTTCGACCACCCCCTCCGCGGTGCCGTCGCCACGGACGTCGGGTCGGTCTCGGCCTCGCTGCACGAGTACATTCGCGAGGACCTGCGGCGCAGGAACCGGCAGGAGCACAGCGAGAGCCAGGGGCTCTTCCTGGCGCTGCTCTTCTCGTTCATGACCTTCGTCGAGTTCCAGGACGCGCCCAACTGGTCACCAGCTTCCCTCGCAGGCGACGTGCGCGTCTGGTGGAAGGGCTTCTTCAGCTACGTCGCCTCCGGCCCACCAGGGCACCGCCTCGACGAGCTCCTCGCGCTCAGCGAGGCCGGTGTCGTGCACTTCCTCGGAGGCGACCTCCGGGTCTGGGAAGACGAGGAGACCGGGGTGTTCCACGCGACGGGGAGCACGCTCGAGCAGGAGGTCTCGGCCCGCGCGCTCATCGACGCCTGGCTCCCGGACTCCGACGTCGCGCACACCGACAACGACGCCCTGCGCCAGCTCATAGCATCCGGCGAGGGGCGCGAGCGGATCGCGGCCACGCCGGAGGGCAGCCTCGCCACCGGCGTCATCGAGGTGCGGCGCGCTGACTCGCGCATCGTGCGGGGCGACGGCACGGCGCATCCGCGACGGTTCGCCGTCGGGCCGTACACCTCGAATCCGTTCGTGGGGGCCTTCTCGCGCCCGAGGACGAACGCCGTGTCATTTCGCGAGAACGACGCCGTCGCGCTGAGTACCTTGAGACTTGTCGGCGACATCAGCAGAGAGAACCAGGATCGGGAGCAGCATGAGCACGCAGCAGAGCACCACCACCGGAGACCAGTTCGGCAAGCGCTGGGCGGCCTGGCACGACAGTCGTGAACGCGCGGTCCGAGCCCCGTATGGGCCGGCGGCACTCGTCGCCACGAACTGGCTCGCCGACGGCGTCGAGCTCGAGCTCGACACCGTATCGGGCGCCTGGACGATCGAGGACGGGGCCATCGTCGGCACTGGCCTCGCCTCGAGCGGATACACGGATGCATCCGGTGAGGCAGTCGGAGATCGGGTCACGCTCACCGCGGGCGAGGAGCTCCGCGACGGCGAGCGCATCCTTCGGGCCTTCGCTCGCGACGACCAGCGCGCGCTTCGCGTGCTGGACCCGGCCGCGCCCGGACGCGCGGCGCTGCTCGGCATCGACAGCTACGCGCCCGGTGACGACTACGTCGTCTCCGCCACCTTCCGACCGTCGACCGAGCAGGTCGATGTGCTCCAGGCCGACGGCTACGTGTCCAGGAAGGACCTCGGCGGGAAGCTCGACTTCACGCTCGGCGGAGCCCGGTTCTCGATCGACGCCGACCACGCAGAGGCTGGACTGCAGGTCGTCTTCGCGGATGCGACCAGCGGCGACGAGAGCTACCGGTTCCGGTTCCTCACCGTCCCGGCGCCGGAGGCCGACGGGACGACCACGATCGACTTCAATCGCGCGTACCTCCCGCCGTGCGCCTTCAGCGACCAGTTCGTCTGCCCCACGCCCGCCGCAGACAACCGCCTGACGGTGCCGGTGCGAGCGGGGGAGCGCAACGCCATCACGGCGTAGGACTCGACGTTCCCGACGGGAGCTTCGTCCCGCCGGAGCCTGGTTCGGACCATCCGCGGGCGGCCGACACGCGTCGGCCGCCGGCTCAGTCCTCCGCGTCCCAGGGCTCCGGTTCGATGTCGCGCCCGCGGATGCGATCGATCTCGCGGCGCTCGCGCTTCGTCGGCCTGCCGGCACCTCGGTCGCGGAACGCGATGGGCGCCGCGAACTCGCGCGGGGGAGGCGGCGGTGAGTTGTCGATGAGCGCCTTCGCCGCGATCGGTGCGCCCACGCGCTTCTTGAGCAGCTGCTGCGCGACGAGGATCCGATCACGATCGGTGCGCACGCGAACCTCGTCGCCGACGTGGATGCGCTGGGCGGGCTTCGCCCGGTCGCCGTCGATCTTCACGTGCCCGGCCTTGCAGGCGGCTGTGGCGGCGCTGCGCGTCTTGAAGATGCGCACGGCCCAGAGCCACACGTCGACGCGCACGGACGCGGGGCCGGCTTGGGGGGAGCCATGCTCGTCGGGGTCCATCCGCTGATCGTAGCGAGTCCGTGGCCGTCCGCGGATCTCGGTGCGCCGGCGGCGAACGACGCGACCATCCCGGCGACACGCTGGGCCACCCAGTCGCTGGGCTGCGCCCGCTGAGACAATGGGCGCATGGCGAGCAGAGAGCAGGAAGCCCCGATGCGGTGGGCGACGCTGCCGAATGCCATCTCGGTGGCGCGGCTGCTCGTCTTCGTGCCGCTCACCATCTGGCTCGCCGCAGATGGCAGAGCACTCGCGGCGACCCTGAGCCTCGCAGCCTTCGGCGCTACCGACTGGATCGACGGGTTCCTCGCTCGCCGGCTCGGCCAGGTCTCACGGGTGGGGGAGATCCTCGACCCGGTCGCGGATCGACTCGGCATCATCGCCATCGGCCTCGGGCTCGCCCTCCTGGGTTATCTCCCGTGGTTCGTCCTCATCACGATCTTCGTGTGCGACGTGACTCTGCTCGTGATCGGGCTCACCCGACTCGACCGCGTCCGCGAGGGGAGAGTCAACCTGCTCGGCAAGGCCAGGTCGGCGTTCATCATGGTCGCGATGCCGCTCCACCTGCTCTCCTACGCCGCTCAGGTGCCCGCTGAGCCCCTGCGGGGCATCACGTGGTGGATGCTCGCCATCGGCACGGTCCTGCACGTCGCCGCTGGCGCGGTCTACGCCGTCAGGTACCTGCGCCGCCGGGCTCCGTGACGAAGTCGATGAGCTCCTCGACGCGGCCCAGCAGGGACGGCTCCAGGTCGCGGTAGTCGCGGACCTGCTCGAGGATGCGCTGCCACGCCCTCGCGGTGTCCGCCTGCTCCTCGGCTGGCCAGCCGAGCGCCCGGCAGATGCCCTTCTTCCAGTCCTGCCCACGGGGGATGACCGGCCAGGCCTTGAGCCCGAGGCGCTCGGGCTTGACCGACTGCCACACGTCGACGTACGGGTGCCCGACGACGCGGACGTGAGAGGCGCCGAAGCGCTTCGTGATGTCGTCCGCGATGCGCTGCTCCTTGGAGCCCTTGACGAGGTGGTCGAGCAGCACGCCGACGCGCCGCGTCTGGCTCGGGCCGAAGACGGTGAGCACCTCGGCGAGGTGGTCGGCTCCCTGCAGGAACTCGACGACGACGCCGTCGATGCGGAGGTCGTGGCCCCAGACCTTCTCGACGAGCTCCGCGTCGTGCTTTCCCTCGACGAAGATGCGACCAGCCCTGGCGGTGCGCGCCTTCGCGTCGGCGACGTGGAACGACCCGGATGCGCTCCTCGCGCGCCCGGACGGCTGCTTCGCGACCGGAGGGCCGAGGAGGACCGGCTCGTCCTCGAGGAGGAAGATCGAATCCGCCGGGAACGCCTTGCGCTGCCCGTCGAAGTCCAGCAGCGTCACGGTCTGCTTGTTGGCGGAGGCGAGGCGCCCGTAGAAGCCCGTGGCCGCGTCCTCGAGCCACATGCCGCTCGCCATGGGGACCTTGCGCGTCAGCGGGGCGGATTTGCGCGCCCGCATCTGTGCGACGGGATCACCGCCGTAGCGGTCGTCGAACGCGTTTTCGTCAGAAGAAGACAGGTGTGCCACCCACGGAGTGTACGCCGAGGGTGAAAACCGGCAACGATTCGGTCGCTCGTTTCGACAACACTCAGTCGTCTGACGCACAATGGCTGGCGGTGCTTGTGCAGTTAACCGACCGGAATTCGGGCACCCCCGATTCCGCTACGCTTGAGCACCGACTCGAGGAGGCAAATATGGCTGGGTCTGACGCTGAGGCGCGAACCCCTGACGGCGACGGCGTCGTCGATGAACAGACGCAATCGTCGACGATGTCGTTCACTGGCGATTTCAGCGCGCAACTCGCCGCGCTCATCGCCGGCGGTGTCTCGAAGGAGGAGATGGAGTCGATCAGCGCCCTTCCCTCCGGCTCCGCGCTCCTGATCGTGCGCAGGGGGTCCAACGTCGGGGCCAGGTTCCTGCTCGACACCGACCTCCAGGTCGCCGGTCGCCACCCGAACGCCGAGATCTTCCTCGACGACGTCACCGTCTCCCGTCGTCACGCCGAGTTCACCAGGCACGGCCGCGAATTCCACATGCGCGACCTCGGCTCGCTCAACGGCACCTACTACAACGGCGAGCGCATCAACTCTGCAGTGCTCACGAACGGCGGAGAGGTGCAGGTCGGCAAGTTCCGCCTCACGTTCTACAGCTCTCCGCTCGACACGAGCCTGACGTCCGCGTCTGCCGGGAACTGACGGTGGCCGCTATCGCGGCGGCTTCTTCCAGTGGGCAGGGCCGCATGCTCAGCATCGGACAGGTCCTCCAGCGGCTGAACGTCGAGTTCCCCGAGCTGAGTCCCTCGAAGCTGCGCTTCCTCGAGGACAAGGGGCTCGTGCATCCCGAGCGCACGCCCAAGGGCTACCGCAAGTTCTCCGCCGGCGACGTCGCTCGGCTGCGGGAAGTGCTCACCATGCAGCGGGACCTCTACCTGCCGCTCAAGGTCATCGCTGAGTACTTCGACGCGCTCGACCGCGGGCTCGAGCCCGAACTCCCGGGGTCCAGGGCACCGCAGCGGCAGACGATGCTCGCCGCGGGCACCGTGCTCGACCGCGCGCAGCTCCTCGAGCGCTCCGGCGCGAAGCCTGCACTCCTCGAGCAGGCCGTGAGCGCTGGGTTGATCCCGGCGGCCAGCCGATACCAGGAGGACGAGCTCACGATGCTGAGCACACTCGTCGAACTGGAGAAGGTGGGCATCGAGCCGCGACACCTCCGACCGTTCCGCGCCGCCGCGCACCACGAGTTCGGTCTCATCGAGCAGGCCTTGTCGACCAGCACTCGACGGGCTCGTTCGGGCGGCGAGGCGCACGAGCGGGCGCACGAGCTCGCCGAGCACCTCGAGTCCGTCCGACGGTCGCTCATCCGTCAGGCCGTCCGCGGTCGCAGGTAGCTTCACCCTCCACTTGAACGTCAGGTGGATTCGAACGGCGCAAGCCCTCTCCGCGACACGCCGCTGCGCGCATCCCGAAGCCCGAGATACAGGGCGAGTCGGGTCGGGATCACATCGTTGTCGTTCGGAAGTAGCCGAGTCGCACGCGCTCCAATAGAATCAACTCAGACGGCTCGGGACTTACCTCAAGTTCCCCTGTGGTAAGACCCACTGCTTCCGCCCCAGTTCTCCTGGGAGCTGAGCCAGTCGAAAACGTGTGAAAGGTGCAGGCATGAGCGAGCAGGGACAGGGCGACGCGCCAACCGGCGGCGAGTTGGTCTTCACCGACGGCATTCCGGACCTCGATCCGGGTTCCGGCTACCGCGGCGCCGTTGCCGCGAGAGCCGCCGGCATCACCTACCGTCAGCTCGACTACTGGGCTCGGACGGGACTCGTCGAGCCGACAGTGCGCGGTGCGAAGGGGTCCGGCTCCCAGCGTCTCTACTCGTTCCGGGACATCCTCGTCCTCAAGCTCGTCAAGCGACTGCTCGAGACCGGCATCTCGCTCCAGCAGATCCGCACCGCGGTCGACCAGCTGCACGAGACCGGCGTCGTCGACCTCGCGCAGACGACCCTCATGTCGGACGGTGCGAGCGTGTACCTCTGCACCTCGAACGATCAGGTCATCGACCTCGTGCACCGCGGTCAGGGCGTCTTCGGCATCTTCGTGGGCCAGGTGCTCCGAGAGGTCGAATCGACGCTCGTGGACTTCGAGCAGCAGACCATCGACCCAGTCGACGAGCTCGCAGCTCGCCGCGCAAGCCGCGCGAGCTAGCCGCCGAGCCCCGCACCCTAGCTGTTCGACCGGCCCCGCTGACGCCCACGCGTCACCGGGGCTTCGTCGTCGGTACCCGCGGCGCTGGCATACGGGCCGAGGCGTCCCGCACGCATGATGCGCTCGAGGAGCGTGTCGAAGCTCGCGGCCATCTCCTCGGCGGAGCTCCCGGGCCACAGGTGCACGGGCTTGGCCGCGCCCGTGGCCTGCTGGAGCGACGTCCGCTCAGGCAACGCGGGGGAGAGGACAAGCGGTCCGAACATGTCGCGCAGCTCGCCGAGCCTGAACTGGTGCTCGATCGACTGATGCTTCGCCCGGTTGACGATGATGCCGAGCGGCTGCAGCCGCGGCGAGAGCTCACGCCTGATCTCATCCACCGCTCGGAGCGCGCGGTCTGCTGCCGCCACCGAGAACAGTCCCGGCTCCGTCACGACGGCAACACGGTCAGAGGCCGCCCAGGCTGTCCTGGTGAGCGCGTTGAGGGATGGCGGGCAGTCGATGAGGACCAGGTCGTAGTCGGCTTCGACGACGGCCAGGGCCTCCTCGAGGCGCCAGATCTCGCGGATCGACGGGTTCGGGGTGTCGAAGCTCAGCGCCGCCGGGCTTCCGACCATGAGGTCGATGACGCCGTGGCCTCCCTCGCCCCACGACGAGCGGGCGATCGCGGCTCGCACGGTGCTCGGCTTGGGAGAGCGGAGGACGTCGGCGATCGTGGCGCCATCCTGCGCGCGCGCGTCGAGCCCAGTCGAGACATCCGACTGGGGATCCAGGTCGACGACGAGGGTTCTGAGCCCGCGGGCCCAGGCGGCGGAAGCGAGGCCCAGGGTCACCGTGGTCTTGCCGACGCCGCCCTTGAGAGAACTGATGCTGAGGACGAACACCAGCCCAGGCTACATTCACTAGGCTTGCGTCACGTTGCTGCAAGCCCCTGTCGTTGTTGTCGGAAGGTGGAACACCGGTGTTCAAGAAGATCCTGGTTGCCAATCGAGGCGAGATCGCCATTCGCGCATTCCGTGCCGCTGTGGAGCTCGGAGCACGGACGGTCGCGGTGTATCCCTACGAGGACCGCAACTCGCTTCACCGCCTGAAAGCTGACGAGGCATACCAGATCGGCACCGTGGGACAGCCAGTCCGGGCCTACCTCGACGTCGCGGAGATCCTCCGCGTCGCGAAGGAATCCGGTGCCGACGCGATCTACCCCGGCTACGGCTTCCTGAGTGAGAACCCAGAACTCGCGCGGGCCGCCCAGGACGCGGGAATCGCCTTCATCGGGCCGCCCCCTCGGGTCCTCGAATCGGCGGGCAACAAGGTCACGGCCAAGAACCAGGCGATCGCCGCGGGGGTGCCGGTGCTCGCCTCGAGCCAGCCCTCCACCGACCTCGACGCCCTGTGCGCCGCCGCCGAGGAGATCGGCTTCCCGATCTTCGCCAAGGCGGTCGCCGGCGGCGGCGGGCGAGGGATGCGGCGCGTCGAGCGCCCGGAGGACCTGCGCGAAGCGCTCGAGTCTGCGATGAAGGAGGCGGACAGCGCCTTCGGCGACCCGACGATGTTCGTCGAGCAGGCCGTGCTCCGCCCACGCCACATCGAAGTCCAGATCCTCGCCGACGAGCACGGCAACGTCGTGCACCTCTTCGAGCGCGACTGCAGCGTTCAGCGACGCCACCAGAAGGTCGTCGAGATCGCCCCTGCGCCCAACCTCTCGCAGGAGGTGCGGGAGCAGCTCTACGCCGACGCGGTCGCCTTCGCCAAGTCCATCGACTACGTGAACGCGGGCACCGTGGAGTTCCTCCTCGACACGGCCGGCCCCCGAGCCGGGCAGCACGTGTTCATCGAGATGAACCCGCGCATCCAGGTCGAGCACACGGTCACCGAGGAGGTGACGGATGTCGACCTCGTGCAGGCACAGATGCGCGTCGCCTCGGGCGAGCGCCTCGACGACATGGGGCTCGAGCAGCACCAGCTGGAGCTGCACGGCTTCGCGCTGCAGTGCAGGATCACGACCGAGGACCCATCTCAGGGGTTCCGCCCGGACACGGGGGTCATCACGACCTACCGCTCCGCGGGAGGCTCCGGCATCCGCATCGACGGAGGCACGATCGCCACGGGAGCCGAGGTCCTGCCGCACTTCGACTCGATGCTGATGAAGCTCACGGCACGCGGGCGCGACTTCCCGGCTGCGGTGCGGCGCGCTCGACGTGCGCTGTCCGAGTTCCGCATCCGAGGCGTCGCCACGAACATCCCCTTCCTCCTCGGTGTGCTCGACGATCCCGACTTCCAGCGCGGGGACGTCGCGACCGACTTCATCGAGAAGCGCCCGGGGCTGCTCGAATACCGTCGCCCGGGCGACCGCGGCACGAAGATCGTGAACTGGCTGGCCGACGTCACGGTCAACGCACCGCACGGCGTGCGCCCGACCTCCGTCGAGCCGCGGACGAAGCTGCCCGCGCTCGACACCTCCGTCCCGCTTCCCGCCGGGCGGCGTCAGGAGCTCTTGGATCTCGGCCCCGCGGGGTTCGCAGCCCAGCTGCGTTCCGAGAAGCGCCTCGCGGTCACCGACACCACCTTCCGTGACGCACACCAGTCGCTGCTCGCGACGCGCGTCCGCACCCGCGACCTCGTCACGGCTGCGCCCTACCTCGCGAGACTCACGCCCGAGCTGCTGTCCATCGAGGCCTGGGGCGGTGCGACGTACGACGTCGCGCTCCGCTTCCTCGGCGAGGAGCCGTGGGAGCGCCTCGCGAGTCTCCGCGAAGCCGTCCCCAACATCCCGCTCCAGATGCTGCTGCGGGGCCGGAACACCGTCGGCTACACGCCGTACCCGGAGGCCGTGACGAAGGCGTTCGTCCACGAGGCGACTGCGACCGGGGTCGACATCTTCCGCATCTTCGACGCCCTCAACGACGTCGCCCAGATGCGACCCGCCGTCGATGCGGTTCTCGAGACGGGAACGGCGGTCGCCGAGGTCGCCCTCTGCTACACCGGCAACCTCGCCGACCCCAACGAGCCGTTCTACACGCTCGACTACTACCTGCGCCTCGCGGAGCAGATCGTCGACGCGGGCGCGCACATCATCGCCATCAAGGACATGGCCGGGCTGCTCCGCCCGCAGGCAGCCTCGAAGCTGGTCACCGCGCTCCGCGACCGCTTCGATCTGCCCGTGCATCTGCACACGCACGACACGGCGGGCGGACAGCTCGCCACACTCCTCGCCGCCAGCGAGGCCGGTGTCGACGCCGTCGACGTCGCGAGCGCCCCCATGTCGGGAACAACGAGTCAGGCAAGCCTCTCGGCGCTTGTCGCGTCCCTCGAGCACACAGAGCGGGACACGGGCATCAGCCTCACGAACGTCACCGACCTCGAGCCATACTGGGAGGCGGTCAGGCTCGTCTACCGTCCCTTCGAATCCGGGCTCCCGGGTCCGACGGGTCGCGTCTACAAGCACGAGATCCCGGGAGGTCAGCTGTCGAACCTCCGGCAGCAGGCCATCGCGCTCGGCCTCGCGGACCAGTTCGAGCGCATCGAGGACATGTACGACGCAGCCGACAAGATCCTCGGCCGCATCCCGAAGGTCACGCCGTCCTCGAAGGTCGTGGGCGACTTGGCCCTGCACCTCGTGGCCGTCGGCGCAGACCCGGCCGATTTCGCCGAGAACCCAGGAAAGTACGACATCCCGGATTCGGTCATCGGCTTCATGGCCGGTGAGCTCGGCGAGCTGCCGGCCGGATGGCCGGAGCCGTTCCGCAGCAAGGTGCTCGAGGGGCGCGACGTCAAGATCGAAGTCACGCCGCTCTCCGACACCGACGAAGCCGGGCTCGCGGGGGACAGCCTCGAGCGCAGACGGACCCTGAACCGCCTCCTGTTCCCACAGCCCACGGCAAGCTACGAGGACACCGTCCGGCTCTTCGGCGACCTCTCCGTGCTCGACACCCTCGACTACCTCTACGGGCTCGAACCCGGAGAGGAGCACGTCATCCACATCGGGAAGGGCGTGCAGCTCTTCGTGGGCCTCGAGGCCATCGGCGAGCCGGACGCTGACGGCATGCGCACGGTCATGGCGACCCTCAACGGACAGCTGCGCCCGGTCTTCGTCCGCGATCGCAGCATCAAGGTCGACACGATCGAACGCGAGAAGGCGGACAGCGGCAACCCCGGGCACGTCGCCGCACCGTTCTCCGGCGTCGTGACGCTCCGCGTCGAGGTCGGCGAACGCGTGGCGCAGGGGCAGACCGTCGCGACCATCGAGGCTATGAAGATGGAGGCCGGCATCACGGCTCCTGTCGCGGGCGTCGTCGAGCGCCTCGCCATCTCCTCGCCGCTAGAGGTCGGCAACGGCGACCTCCTCGTCGTCGTCCGCCCTGGCGCTGAGCGTGCAGATGACTGAGCGCCCAGCCGCTGAGCACTTCGAGCTGCTCATCATCGGTGCAGGCTCCGGCAACACGCTCCCGCCCGGCGACGAGGGCGGGCCGAAGACGGCCATCGTCGACGACGGACCGCACTTCGGTGGCACGTGCCTCAACGTCGGGTGCATTCCCACGAAGATGTTCGTGCACGTCGCCGACGTGGTTCGAAACGCGCGGGACGCGCAGCGGCTGGGCGTCCATGACGTCCACCTGCGTCCGTCCTGGCCGGAGGTGCGCGACCGTGTCTTCGGGCGGATCGACCAGATCAGCGAGGGCGGGGAGAGCTACCGCGAGCACGGGAACCCGCGCGTGACGCTCGTGCGCGAGCGCGTCGAGATGCTCGGCGACCGCGAGGTGCTGACCGCCTCCGGGCGCAGGCTGAGCGCGGAGACGCTGGTCATCGCCGCGGGCAGCCGGGCACGCCACCACGATGTGGTGCCCCTCGACTCCACGCTCGTGCACACCTCGGACACGATCATGCGCATCGACGATGTGCCGCGCCGCCTCGCGATCATCGGCGGCGGGTCCATCGCATCGGAGTTCGCCCATGTCTTCAGCGCCTTCGGCTCCGAGGTCACGCAGCTCGTGCGTGGGCGCGTGCTCTCCTCGCTCGACGCGGACGTCGCCGCGACGTTCACGGAGGCCGCCCGTGAGCGGTGGCGGGTCGAGACCGGCACCTCGGTCGTCGGCTTCTCCGAAGACGGTCGAGTCGCGACGCTCACGACGGACGCGGGGGAGCAGATCGAGGTCGACGCCGTGCTGGTGGCGATCGGACGCATCCCCAACACGGACACGCTCGGCACCTACGAGGTCGGCTTCGACCACCACGATGACGGCCGGTTGCGAGTGGACGCCTACCAGCGGGTGCTGCGCGACGGCCACCCGGTCTCCGGGGTGTTCGCGCTCGGTGACATCGACTCGGAGCACCAGCTCAAGCACGTCGCCAACCACGAGGCGAGAGTCGTCGCGCACAACATCGCGGTCGAGCCCGGGCGCCGTCTCATGAAGAACACGCTCGGCCCCGTGCCGGACGTCGTCTTCACCGAGCCGCAGATCGCGAGCTTCGGAGTGACGCTCGAACGCGCCGAGCAGCTGGGCTACGACGCCTTCGAGGTGACGCACCAATATGGCTCGACCGCCTGGGGGTGGGCGCTCGAAGACGAGCGGAGCTTCTGTAAACTCGTCATCGCGCGGGGCAGCGCGACCATCCTCGGGGCACACATCGTGGGTCCGGATGCGGCGGTCCTGCTCCAGCCCCTCGTCCTCGCGGCGAGCTTCGGGCATTCCATCAGGGGCCTCGCGCGTGGCCAGTACTGGCCTCACCCCGCAGCGAGCGAGGTGGTCGAGAACGCGCTGCTGCGCGCCGAGGAGGAACTGTGACCGTTCGCCCCATCCGCTACTACGGTGACCCGGTGCTCCGGACGCCCGCAGAGCAGATCACCGTCATCGATGACCGCATCCGCAGCCTCGTCACCGACCTGCTGGACACGACATCGCTCGACGGAAGGGCAGGCGTCGCCGCGCCGCAGATCGGCGTGGGACTCGCGGCCTTCTCGTACAACATCGATGGCGAGACCGGCTACGTGCTCAACCCGGTTCTCGAGAGCACGTGGGGCGAGCTCGAGGAGATCGACGAAGGCTGCCTGTCGGTTCCTGGCCTCTGGAACAAGACACCGAGGTACGAGCACGCGCGTGTGACCGGCATCGACCTGGACGGCGAGCCCGTGGTGCTCGAGGGAGCCGGGCTCATGGCGCAGATGCTGCAGCACGAGACCGACCACCTCAAGGGCGTCGTCTACATCGACACGCTTGCTGCTGAGCACCGCAAGGCCGCCATGCGCGAGATCCGCGGCAGCAAGTGGTTCGCGCCCGCGACTGCGGCCAGTGCGTCCACGGCGGGCAGGACCACGGCAAGCGCCTTCGGCCGCCCGACTCGCTGAGGGGCATGGCCGAAGGCGCAGGATCGGTGCTCTGCCGATCTACTTGAGCGTGATGCCCTGGGTCGCCGGCGCCGCGTTGTAGATGCCCTCGATGATCCCCTTGTACTTCTCGAGGATCACGTGGCGCTTGATGGACATCTTCGGCGTGAGCGTTCCGTTGGCCTCCGTGAACTCCCCGTCGAGCACGACGAACTTCCGGATCGACTCGGCCCGCGATACGCGCGTGTTCGCCCGATCGACCGCGTGCTGGATCTCGGCGAGCACCTTGGGGTGCTCGGCCGCCTGAGCGACCGTGAGGTCCGGATTCTCGCCGTTGTTGCTCAGCCAGGTCTTCAGCATCTCCGGGTCGAGCGTCACGAGCGCGGAGATGAAGGGACGCTGGTCCCCGACGACCACGATCTGCCCGACGAGTGGGTCGGCGCGAATCGGGTCCTCGAGCGCCGCGGGGGAGACGTTCTTCCCGCCGGAGGTGACGATGATCTCCTTGATGCGACCCGTCACCGTGATGTAGCCGTCATCGTCGATCGAGCCGAGGTCGCCGGTCTTGAACCACTCGCCGTCGAACGCCGCGGCCGTCGCCTCGGGGTTCTTCCAGTACTCGCGGAAGACGTTGATGCCCTTGACCTGCAGCTCGCCGTGCTCGTCCGTGCGGACTGCGACGCCGGGCAGCGCGGGGCCGACGGTCCCGATCTTGGACTTCTCGGCGAGGTTCACGGACGCCGGGGCCGTGGTCTCGGTGAGGCCGTAGCCTTCGAGGATGTTCACGCCGATGGCGCGGTAGAAGTGGCCGAGGCGGGAGCCGAGCGGTGCCGAGCCGGAGACGGCGTGCTTCACGCGGCCGCCCATCACCTCGCGAAGCTTCGAGTAGACGAGCTTGTCGAAGAGCTTGTACTGGAGTCCGAGCACGAGCGGCGTGCGGCCGGCGTCCTGCGACTCCGAGTAGTGCACGGCGACATCCGCCGCCTTCCGGAAGATCTTGCCGCGCCCACCGGCTTCCGCCTTCTGCTCAGCAGAGTTGTAGACCTTCTCGAACACGCGCGGAACTGCGAGCAGGAAGGTCGGGTGGAAGGTGCCGAGCGATTCGACCAGTTTCGTGGTGTCGTGCTGGTGTCCCACCTTCACGCCGCCGTAGATGCAGAGCACGGAGATGAACCGCGCGAACACGTGCGCGAGCGTGATGAACAGCACGGTGGATGCGCCAGGGTAGATGAGCGCGCCCAGCGGGTCCTTCACGTTCCGGCAGAGCTCGACGAAGTTCGAGTGCATGATGACGCACCCCTTGGGGCGCCCCGTGGATCCTGACGTGTAGATGAGCGTCGCGATGTCGTCGCCGTTCGCGATGCCGCGCCTGCGCTCGATCTCAGCGTCGTCGACGTCGGCCCCGAGCCTGGCGAGTTCATCGATGGCGCCTGCATGCAGTGCGTAGCGCACGCGGAGGCTCGAGACGGTGTCGGCGATCTCGTCGAGCTTGTCGTCGTGCTCGGGAAGCTCGGAGATGATGCCGACCGCCTCCGAGTCCTCGAGGATCCACTCGATCTGCGCCGACGAGCTCGTCTCGTACACCGGCACCATGACGGCGCCCGCGTACCAGAGGGCGAAATCGACGAGCGTCCACTCGTAGTTCGTCTTCGCCAGGAACGCGACGCGCTCGCCGACCTCGACGCCGGCGGCGACGAAGCCCTTCGCGAGGTCGTTAACCTTGGCGTGGAACTCCTTGACGGAGACATCGCGCCAGCGATCGCCGTCCGGCAGTCCGAAGAGGGCGAGATCCGGCGATTCTCGAAGTCTGTACTGGAGCAGATCGGTGGTGTTCCAGCTCGGCTCCGGGCTGACTACGGCGGGGGTCTCGGATAGCTTCATTGCAACTCCTGAGTGTGGTCCTGGTCGTGAGCCGCCTGGACGTCCATCGGCCGGGGTCATCCGGCTTCACGTCCAGTGGCCTTCAACCCTACCGTTCCGGACACGGCGAGCGGCGCACCGGTGCGTGGCATGTCCCGAGTACACTGATGTGCCATCGCCTATCGGGAGGCCACGCATGTTGTATTGGGTGCTCAAGCATCTCTTCGCAGGGCCCTTGGTGCGCGCGACGTTCCGCCCGTGGGTGCGGGGAATCGAGAACATCCCCGCGAAGGGGCCGGTCATCCTGGCGTCGAACCATCTCTCGGTCGTCGACTCGTTCTTCATGCCGCTCTCGATCGACCGCCGCGTGTACTTCCTCGCGAAGAAGGAGTACTTCACCGGCACCGGCATCAAGGGCTGGCTGACCGCGCAGTTCTTCAAGTCGACCGGCATGCTCCCCATCGATCGAGGCGGCGGAGCCGCGAGCGAGGCGTCCCTCCAGACCGGGCTCCGCGTCCTCAGCGAGGGCCGCGTGCTCGGCATCTATCCGGAGGGAACGCGCAGCCCGGACGCGCGCATGTTCCGCGGCCGGACAGGCATCGCCCGCATGATCATGCAGGCGGACAAGCCGGTCACCGTCGTACCGGTCGTCATGGTCGACACCGAGCGTGTCCTGCCCATCGGCGCGAAGGTGCCGCGGCTGCGCAAGGTCGGCATGGTCTTCGGCGAGCCGCTCACCTTCACGCGCTACGAGGGCATGGCGGCCGACCGGTTCGTGCTCCGCTCCATCACGGACGAGATCATGAGCGAGCTGCACGCCCTCAGCAACCAGGACTATCGCGACATCTACGCCTCGTCCATCCGAACCAAGATGGATGCAGAGGCCAAGGCGCTCGCCGCCGCGCAGAAGCCCTGAACGCGCGAGAGCCGGTGATTGCTGTCAGCGATCAGACGAGCACAGCGCGCGCTGCCCCGGGTAGTGTCGGGCCGTCCGGCGTGAGATTCAGAACAACCAGTGCTGCAGCGCGTGAGCTGTCAGCGTGAGATCCGAGACATGAGATCAGAGAAGCGAGCATGAGCCAATTCACCTCCACCCGCACAGAGTCGATCCCGACGCCTCCCGGCGTGCTCGAGGGCCTCGACGCGTGGCGCGAGCTGCCGATCAGGCAGCAGCCGCAGTGGGGCGACGCGACGAAGGTCGCGAGCGTCTCCGGTGAGCTCGCGTCCCTGCCGCCGCTCGTCTTCGCGGGCGAGGTCGACAGGCTGCGCGATCGTATCGCCACGGCCGCGGCCGGTCAGGCATTCGTCCTCCAGGGTGGCGACTGCGCCGAGACCTTCGCGGGAGCGACCGCCGACAAGATCCGAGCGCGCGTCCGCACGATCCTGCAGATGGCCGTCGTCCTGACCTACGGTGCCTCGATGCCCGTCGTCAAGATGGGCCGGATGGCCGGGCAGTTCGCGAAGCCCCGCTCGAGCGACAACGAGACGCGCGGCGACGTGACGCTGCCCGCCTACCGCGGCGACATCGTCAACGACTTCGACTTCACGACGGAGGGGCGGACGCCGGACCCCGAGCGCATGCTCCGCGGGTACCACACGGCGGCATCCACGCTGAACCTCGTCCGCGCCTTCACGACCGGCGGGTTCGCCGACCTCCGCGAGGTGCACTCCTGGAACCAGGGCTTCGCCGCGAACCCCGCCAACGCGCGCTACGAGCAGCTCGCCGCTGAGATCGATCGCGCCGTTCGCTTCATGGCGGCCGCCGGGGCCGACTTCTACGCGCTGCGTGATGTCGAGTTCTTCGTGGGCCACGAGGGACTCCTCATGGACTACGAGCGCCCCATGACCCGCATCGACTCGCGGACCGGCCAGCCGTACGACACCTCCGGTCACTTCATCTGGATCGGCGAGCGGACGCGTGACCTCGACGAGGCGCACGTCGACTTCTTCAGCCGCGTCAAGAACCCGATCGGTGTGAAGCTCGGGCCCTCGACAACGCCAGACACCATGCTGCGGCTCATCGACAAGATCGACCCGAACCGTGAGCCGGGGCGCCTGACCTTCATCACGCGCATGGGCGCCGGCAAGATCCGCGACGCCCTTCCGCCCCTGCTCGAGGCCATCAAGGGCGCAGACGCGCAGCCGCTGTGGATCACCGACCCGATGCACGGAAACGGCATCACGACCCCGAACGGCTACAAGACGCGTCGCTTCGACGACGTGGTTGACGAGGTCAAGGGCTTCTTCGAGGCGCACCGCGCCGCGGGGACGCACCCGGGCGGCATCCACGTGGAGCTCACGGGCGATGACGTGACGGAGTGCCTGGGCGGCTCAGAGCAGATCGACGAGAAGACGCTCGAGACGCGCTACGAATCGCTCTGCGACCCACGCCTCAACCACATGCAGTCCCTCGAGCTCGCGTTTCTGGTCGCTGAGGAGCTCCGCGCCGCGAAGCGCTGAGCCGAGTCGCAGCAAACAGAAGAGGCGCATCCCGGAGACGGGATGCGCCTCTTCTGTTCGAGCGGCGCAGCCGGCCCTGCTGCCTTCAGCAGCAGCAGCAGCCCGGCCGCTAGAGCGTCGCCGTCGCGGTCAGCGTGACGTTCGAGCCCGCAGGAACCTCGACCCCGGCCGCTGGAGACTGCGTCGACACCACGAATTTGATGACCGGGTTCGGGTCGTTGACGATGCCAGGGGGCACGTTGTGGCCCACGGTGAGCCCGAGCCCCTCCAATTGCGAGATCGCCTCAGCGATCGGCTTCCCGACGACGTCGGGGAGCGTGACCGGTGCCGGACCTCGCGAGACGGAGATGTTGATCGTGTCTCCCGGGACAACCGGGTCCGTCGTCGTGGAGAACGCGATGACGACACCGCTCGCAACCGACGCCGAGTACTCGCGGCTGGAGACGTTCACCACGAGGCCAGCGTCTTCGATCAGCTGGGTCGCGTTGGCTTCCGTCTCGCCTGCGACGTCGGGAACGACGCCGGCTGAGGCGATCAGTCGAATCGGCTGGCCTTCAGCGAGGGTCGCGGGCAGCGGAGCCCCGTTGTTGTCGGTCGCGGAGAGGACGATATCCGCCTCCTGATCGGAGAACTGCCGCAGCGTCGTCGCGGGATCGTAGGTGAACCCAGCCTCGGTGATCGCACCCTCGGCCTCGTCGAGGGTGAGCCCTTCGAGATCAGGCACGTCGAGCATCTCAGGTCCAGCAGACACGACCAGCGAGATCGGGGTCTCCGGCGCGAGGGAAGTGCCCGCCTGCGGGTCCATATCCATGACCGTGCCCGCCGCGACGTCGAGCGAGAACTCCTGCGTCACGTCGCCGACGGTGAAACCAGCGGCCGTGATGGCCGCCTCGGCATCCGCCTGCGTCAAGGAGACCGCCTGGGGAACCGTGTCGTACGACCCCGGCCCGAGACCGAACCACCACCCGACACCGCCGGCGGCGGCGATCAGCGCGATGACGATCACGGCGATCACGGCGCCGAAGCGGCGCCGCTTGCGCGCGCCCGACTCTGCCGTCGTGGTCGCCGGAGGGAGCTTGGGGGAGAGGTCGGTCGCTGTCTCCTCGGGGAAGAGGGCAGGGCTGGCCATCACAGGCGGCGAGCCCGGCGTGAAGGGCTCGACGTGCCCATCGAACGCGTCGGGAGGTGAGGACGCCGAGGAGAGCTGGCTGGTGATGGCCGCCAGCTCGGTCGGGTCGGTGTCCTCGATGTCCTCGTCGCCCGCCTGGGCGATCACAGCCGTCGGCGGGAGCGGACGCGCGGACTGCCCGAGCTCGGCCTCGGCACGACGGAGGGCCTCGAGCATGACGCCAGCGTCGGCGGGGCGCAGCTCCGGGTCGCGCTCCGTCGACCACGCGACGAGCTCGTCGAGCTCGTGGGGGACGTTGGGGTTCACCTCGCTGGGCGCAGGCACCGTCTCGTTCGCATGGCGGTACGCGATGTTCACGGGCTGATCGCCGCGGTACGGCTGCTCACCGGTGAGCATCTCGAAGAGCATGATGCCGAGCGAGTAGATGTCGCTGCGCACATCCGCCGTGCCCTTGGTCACGAGCTCCGGGCTCAGGTACGCGATCGTTCCGAGGAGCACCTGGCCCGTCGCCGTGTTCGCGCTCGCCGCCCTGGCCAGCCCGAAGTCGCTGAGCTTGATGCGGCCGTCGTCGGCCAGCAGCACGTTCTCCGGCTTGAGGTCGCGGTGGACGATGCCGAGCTTGTGCGCGGCCTGCAGGCCCGCCAGGACGGCATCCATGACATCGATGGACTGCTCGGGGGTGAGCTTGTGGTGGTCGTGCAGGAGGTCCCGCAGCGTGATGCCGGGGATGTACTCCATCACCATGTACGCGAAGATCTCGTCGTCGCCCTGGTCGTAGACGTTCACGACGTTCGGGTGCGTGATCTTCGCAGCGGAGCGAGCCTCGCGGATGAATCGCTCGCGGAAGCGCTCGTCGGCAGCGAGGTGATCGTGCATCACCTTGATGGCGACGCGGCGTTCCAGGCGCAGGTCAGTGGCGACATAGACCGTAGCCATGCCGCCCTTGGCGATCAGAGAGCGCACTTGATATCGGCCGTCGATCAGACGGCCGATCATGTCGTCGGGACCAACGGGACTCACGTCGTGCAGGATAGCCCGAGCAGGCGGTCAGCCCCCGGATGAAACACCGGACGCCGCCGATCAATCGCATCGGCTCGCATCCGCGGGCGGCGTCTGCGACGATGTGAGACGTGAGTGACGTCTTCAGTACCCGCGAGTGGTACACGATTCCCCAGGCCGCTGCCGAGCTCGGCGTCTCGACGGGGCGCGTGTCGACCCTGATCGAGGACAAGCAGCTGCTTTCGTTCCGCATCGAACGCGAGCCGCGCATCCCGCGAGAGTTCATCAAGGACGGGGAGCCGCTCGTCGGCCTCCGTGGCACGCTCTTCCTGCTCGCGGACGCGGGTCTGAGTGCACACGAGCAGATGGTCTGGCTCCTGAGCGTCGACGGGACGCTCGGCATCGCCCCCGTGGACGCGCTCGTCGAGGGCCGCAAGACGCAGGTTCGTCACGCGGTGCAGCTCCTCGCCATCTGAGGCGCCCGCGCACCGGCATGGACGGGGACCGAACGTCCTTGGGCGCTCGTGGCTGCTGCGCTGCGGGTCTGCGGCCCTGTCAGTGTGCGCGGTGCGCGGTGCGCTCCGCGAGGTCCTCGAGTAGCTGCCGCGACTCGCTGTCGAGTTCGATCGCCGCCAGGCCGGTGAGCGCCTCGCGCAACGACGTGCTGATGAGATCCTCGGTGCGCTGAAGTCCACCTGACTCGGCGATGAGGGACTGCATCCACGTGATGTCGGCGTCGCTCAGATCCGGGTCGCCCAGGAGCTCGTCGAGACGCGCCGAGTCATCCGGTGCCGCCAGCTCCTGCGCTGCAGCGATCATGAGCGTGCGCTTTCCCTCCCGCAGGTCGTCACCGCTCGGCTTGCCGGTCACGGCCTCGTCGCCGAAGACGCCGAGGACGTCGTCCCTGAGCTGGAAGGCGAGTCCGAGCGGCAGTCCGAACGACCGGATCTGCTCGACGTGCGAGTCGGATGCCCCGCCGAGCAGCGCGCCGAGCACGAGCGGCTCCTCGACGCTGTATCGCGCCGATTTCGAGATGGCGATGGTCTTCGCTCGGGAGGCTCGTGCATCGATGGGCACAACCGGCCACGCGACCTCTTCAACGAGGTCGAGGTACTGCCCCACGGTCACCTCGCTGCGCATCTTGCTGAACTCCGCCCGTGCACGAACCGCGTTCTCAGGGGAGACGAGGGCGCAGGCCTCGACGAAGAGCTGGTCGCTCCAGACGAGCAGGAGATCACCGAGCAGGATCGCGGCGCTCAGGCCGAAGTGCGTCTCGTCGCCTGCCCAGGCCGACGCGCGGTGATGGCGTGCGAAGGCGCGATGCGTGGAGGGGGCGCCTCGCCGCGTGTCAGAGCGATCGATGATGTCGTCGTGGACGAGAGCGGCGGCGTGGAAGAACTCGATCGAGGCAGCGGCGCGGACGACGGCCTCAGTGTGCTCGCTCGTGCCGGTCGCGCTGCCGAAGCCTGCGGCGCAGAAGGACGCGCGAAGTCGCTTGCCGCCCGTCGTGAAGCTCGCGGCCTGCTCGAGGAAGGCGGGCACGTCGACGCCGATCGGGCCGAGAACTCGCAGGTTCTCGTCGATTGTTGCGTCCAGACGACGCTGGACTTTGGAGGACAGCGAGGAACTCTCAGACACGACACCACTCTACCCAGGTGTGCGCGCCTACAATGGGCGCAATACTTCGGAGCGGGGCTCCGATCGCCCCCTTGAGCACGAGGTCAACATGGCACTATCTGAGCAAGAGCAGCGGTTGCTTGATGAGATGGAGCGCAGCTTCTATCAGAACGATGCGGACGTTGTCTCCACATCGCCGAGAAGCGGTGCTGCGGTCACCACGCGAGCCGTCGTCGTCGCGTTTCTGTCCGTCGCGGTCGGCATCGGCGTCGTCGTCGCCGGCGTCGCGACCAACATCCCTGTCCTGGGGGTCGTCGGGTTCGTCCTGATGCTCGCGGGCGTGGTCTACGCGTTCGCGGCCCCGAAGGGCGCCTCAGAATCCGATCCGCTGCCGACCGGTCGTCCGTCGCCGAAGCGCGGCGAGTCTTCGGATGGGTCCTTCATGGACAAGCTCGGCAATCGCTGGGACAAGCGGCAGCAGGGGGAGTAGCGGGAGCGGGCGCCCAGCGGCCCCACCTCGCACCACCACCGTCACCCACCACTTCGCACCACCATCGGGACCGGCCACCTGGCCGGTCCCGTTTTTTGCGCCCTGGATGGCGCCAACTAGCTCCACTTCCCTCCACCATGCAGAGGCCAGTAATTTACTGGCCTCTTTTCGCATTCTCAGGGAGCAAATCGGGTGTTTGCGTAGCTAGGTGGTTGGTTGTGGAGTAAAGTGGAGCTTGTGGGGATTCAGCGACGGGGAGGGAGGCGTGCATGTTCCTTGGCACGTACTCGCCCAAGCTCGATGAGAAGGGGCGGCTCATCCTTCCGGCCAAGTTCCGGGATGAGCTCGCGGAGGGCGTCGTGCTGACCCGTGGGCAGGACCGCTGCGTCTACGTCTTCTCGACGAGCGAGTTCGAGGAGCTCCACAACCGCATCCGTCAGGCACCCGTCACGAGCAAGCAGGCGCGCGACTACCTGCGCCTCCTGCTGTCCGGCGCGCACGCGGAGACGCCAGACCGCCAGAACCGCGTCACGATCCCGCAGCAGCTCAGGCAGTACGCCGGACTCGACCGCGAACTGGCCGTCATCGGGGCCGGAACGCGCGCCGAGATCTGGGGCGCCGAGGCCTGGAACACGTACGTCGAGGCCAACGAGGCCGCCTTCTCCGAGACCGCTGAGGAGGTGATCCCGGGACTCTTCTGACCCTGACCGCCGATTCTCAGCCGTTCCGCTCTGAAGCGCCTTCCCTCGCAGCAGAGCACAGCAGTACCGCAGGAGCCCCATCTGAAGCCACTTCCCCGGCGGCAGATGGAATCTCCACTTCGCTCCCCTCGCCCTCCCCGGCGGGGAGAGAGAACGGATGGGAATCAGTGATCAGGGAGGAACCCGAAACGTCATGACAGAGAACAACCAGAACGTCCAGGACAGTGGGGGCAGCGATCGTGACCCCGCGATGCTGCACACGCCGGTGCTCCTCGAGCGATGCGTTGAGCTCCTTGCGCCGGCCTTGCAGAACCCCGGCAGCATCTACGTCGACGCGACACTCGGCATGGGCGGGCACAGCGAGGCCGTCCTCGATCGCTGCCCGAATGCCCGGCTGGTCGGCTTCGACCGCGACTCGGAGGCCCTTGGGCTCGCCGGCCGTCGGCTCGCTCGCTTCGGCGACCGCGTCACGCTGGTGCACGCCGTCTACGACGAGTTCGCGTCGTCACTCGACAACCTCGGCATCGGCACGGTCGACGCCGTCTTGTTCGACCTCGGGGTGTCCTCGCTACAGCTTGACGAGGCCAGTCGCGGCTTCTCGTACATCCAGGATGCGCCGCTCGACATGCGCATGGACGCCACGAAGGGCGTCACGGCAGCCGAGATCGTCGCGTCCTACGGTGAGGACGAGCTCAGGGAGCTCTTCTACCGCTACGGCGACGAGAAGCTGGCGCCCCGGTACGCGAGCTGGATCGTGCGAGAGCGCGCCCAGGCGCCGATCGAGACCACCGGGCAGCTCGTCGATGTGCTCCAGCGCGCGACCCCGGCGGCCAAGCGCGACGCGGGTCACCCGGCGAAGCGCGTCTTCCAGGCGCTTCGCATCGAGGTGAACGCCGAACTGGGCGCCCTCGAGCGCGCGCTGCCACAGGCGCTCGACCGTGTCGTCGTCGGCGGCCGCGTCGTCGTCGAGGCCTACCAGTCGCTCGAGGACCGCTTCGTGAAGCGACTCTTCGAGGCGAAGACCACGTCGACCGCGCCAAGCGGACTGCCGGTCGAGCTTCCCGAGCACAAGCCCGAGTTCTCGCGCCTCGTGCGCGGAGCCGAGCGCGCCGGTGCCGCAGAAGGCGAGATCAATCCACGAGCACTGCCCGTGCGCCTGCGCGCGGTTGAACGAGTAAGGAGTCCACGGGCATGACGGCAGCAACGAGCATCCTTCGAGGATCCACGGCACCCCGTCGGTCCAAGGCAGCCCCCAAGAAGCAGGCGCAGTCTCCTCGGCTGCGCCTCGTCGAGGCGCCGAGCGCTCGGCGCCTGCCGAGCCTGCGCTCGATCATGATCTCGCTCGGCATCCTCGCGGGCGTGTTCGTCACCCAGCTCGCCCTGAGCATCGCGATCTCGCAGGGGGCCTACGAGGTGAGCGGCCTCGAGCAGACCCAGACGGAGCTGCAGCGCGAGGAGTCGGCCGCGCTCGAGGAGCTGAGCGCCATGTCCTCGGCGCAGAACCTCGCCGTCGAGGCCACGAAGCTGGGCATGGTCCCCACCGACTCGCAGGCGTTCCTGCAGGTCGGGAGTGCCTCACTCGCGACGGACGCGAGCTCCACCGGCACATCCGCGCCCATCAACACGGGTCTCGTCACCAACGAGGTGACGCAGCCGGCACCGGCTCCCGCCGCCGACGGAGTTTCACCGCAGCAGGCAGCCGCGCCTGAAGTACCGTCTGTCACCGAGCTGCGCTCTCCCTCGACGAGGTAGAACCACGACGAGGCTGAGGCGCCGAGAGGCCACTCAGCTGGGAGCAGAGCCGAACAAGGGGGAGGACCACCGTGTCACCGAAAGTGTCCAGGCGCAGGGCTGGCCTCGTCATCATCCTGGTGACCGCAGTGCTCATCGCCTTCGGGGTCCGCCTGATCGACGTTCAGCTCGTCTCGGCCTCGACCATCAACGCCGACGCCGAATCGAAGCGCGGCGTCTCCAGCACGATCTTCAGCGAGCGCGGGTCGATCGTCGACAAGAACGGTGAGATCCTCGCCGACTCCGCCGACCGCTTCGACCTCACGGTCGCTCCCGTGAACGTCAAGGAGTTCGACCGCACCGGTGACGATGGCAAGACCAGCGAGGTCTCGCGCGAGCAGGCGCTCGGTGAGATCGCCGCGATCACCGGCCAGCAGCAGGCAGAGCTCGTCGGCGTCGTGGATGCGGCCCTCGCGATCGACCCCAACAGCAACTTCGCGTACCTCAGCCGAGGCCTCGAGCTCGCGGCCTACGAGAAGATCCGTGCGCTCGAGATCCCATGGATCTACCCGAAACGTGAAGCCGCCCGCGTGTACCCGAACGGGCAGGTGGCGGGCAACCTCACCGGCTTCCTGGGTGCAGACGGCGAGCCCCTCGCCGGCCTCGAACTCTCGGAGAACCAGTGCCTCGCCGGCATCGACGGCGAGGAGACCTACGAGCGCAGTGCGGACAACGTGCGCATCCCCGGCACCGAGGTCACCCTCACCGAGGCCAAGCAGGGCGGCACGCTCAAGCTCACGGTCGACGCCGACCTGCAGTGGTACGCCCTGCAGGTGCTCGCCGAGCAGGTCACCGCGATGGGCGGAAAGTGGGGGCACGCGACCGTCATGGAAATCGAGACGGGCAAGGTCCTCGCGGTCGCCGACTACCCCTCCGTCGACCCCAACGACCCGGGCGCCACGGCAACCGAGGCTCGCGGCTCGCGCGCGTTCACCGCACCGTACGAGCCAGGCTCGACGATGAAGGCCCTCACCGCAGCCATGGTCTTCGACAAGGGGCTCTCAACGCCGGGCGAGCAGATCACCGTTCCCGGCCGCTTCGAGCAGACCGACGTGAGCTTCGGCGACGACTGGGCGCACGGCGACGAGCGCTGGACCGCGGCCGGCATCATGACGCGCTCCTCCAACATCGGCATCGCCATGATGGGCGAGCGCCTGAGTGCCAGCGAACGCTACGACTACATGCTCGACTTCGGGCTCAACGCCGACACCGAGGCCGACTTCCTCGGCGAGGAGTCCGGCACCGTCCACCCGTGGGAGGACTGGGACCCGCAGACGAACTACGCCACGATGTTCGGTCAGGGCCTGCAGGTCACCGCCCCCCAGATGGCGAGCGCCTACGCGACCATCGCGAACGGCGGACAACGGCTCCCCGTCCAGCTCGTCGAGGG
Organism: Pseudoclavibacter sp. RFBB5; assembly: GCF_002931555.1. GTDB lineage: Bacteria > Actinomycetota > Actinomycetes > Actinomycetales > Microbacteriaceae > Pseudoclavibacter. The sequence goes on from NZ_PSTZ01000007.1 coordinate 325,003, forward strand.
CTGCGAGACCGAAGACGGCTTCCAGGAGACGGAACCGGGCGAGCCGCGTCAGGTCGTCTCCGCACAGGCGGCAGCCGACACGCTCACCCTCCTCGAGGCCACGGCACAGAGCGGAAGCCTCGCCAAGCAGGTCGCGATCCCCGGGTACCGAGTCGGAATCAAGACGGGCACGGCCGAGGTCTCGGCGGGCGACGGCACCTACCTGCAGGGGCAGTACATGGCCTCCATGGCCGGAGTCGCCCCAATCGACGACCCGAAGTACGTCGTGACGGTCTCGATCATGAACCCAACTACGATGACTGGAAGCGCCGCCACCGCGCCAGCATGGCACGATGTCATGGCGTACGTACTCCAATCCAACCGGGTGGCACCATCGCCGAGTCCGTGGCCGACCATACCGACCACGTTCTGATCCGCACTACTGCACAGGAAGTCATGCCCGCAGCAAGCATCCGTCCATCCCATCCAGTGCCGCGCTCGCTCTCTGAGCTGTGCGCGCACTTCGGACTCGACGCCCCAGAAGGCGTCGACCAGGTCGAGGTGACCGGCGTCTCCATCTCCTCGATGGATGTCGAGTCCGGCGACCTCTACGTGGGGCTGCCCGGCGCGCGAGTGCACGGCGCCAGCTACGCCGCGAAGGCCGAGGAAGCCGGCGCCGTCGCCATCCTCACCGACGCGGCCGGTGCCGCACTCGCCGGCGAGCTCGGCGTTCCCGTGCTCGTCACGGAGGAGCCCCGCCTGGCGCTCGGCGACGTCTCCGCCTGGATCTACCGGACCGACCCCGACCAGCCGAAGCTCTTCGGCGTCACAGGAACCAACGGCAAGACCTCTGTCGTCTACATCCTCGACGGGCTCCTGCTGCAGCTCGGCGTCGTCACGGGCCTCACGACCACGGTCGAACGCCGCATCGGCGAGGAGCGCATCGAGGCGAACCTGACCACCCCGGAGGCGAGCGAGCTCCACGCTCTGCTCGCCCGCATGCGCGAAGTCGGGGTCCACGCGGCGAGCATCGAGGTGTCCGCCCAGGCCGTGACGCGTCACCGTGTCGACGGCATCGAGTTCGACGTCGTCGGCTTCATCAACCTCTCGCACGACCACCTCGACGACTACGTCGACTTCGAGGAGTACTTCGGCGAGAAGCTCAAGCTCTTCACCCCGGAGCGCGCGCGGCGCGGCGTGGTCTCGCTCGACTCCGAGTGGGGCGCGCGGGTCGTCGAGGACTCCCGCATCCCCGTCACGACGATCTCCTCCAAGCCCGGAACCGAGGCCGACTGGAACCTCGTCGTCACGGGCGCAGAAGGCGGCAGCACGAGCTTCACGCTCACGAGCCCGGACGACCGGGTGCTGCACTCGAGCATCCCGATGCCCGGCTGGTTCTCAGCGGCGAACGCCGGGCTGGCGATCGCGATGCTCGTCGAGTCCGGCTACGACCTCGGCGAGATCGCGGAAGTGCTCGAACGTGACGGCGGCATCGACGCCTTCGTGCCCGGACGACTCGAGCTGGTCTCCGGAGACAAGGGGCCGCGCCTCTACGTGGACTACGGGCACACCCCCGACGCCTTCGAGCAGACGCTCGGCGCCCTCCGGGAGATGACCACCGGCCGCCTGTTCATGGTCTTCGGCGCCGATGGCGACCGTGACCGCACCAAGCGCCCGGAGATGGCACGGGTCGCGGCAGCTGGCAGCGACGTCGTCATCATCACCGACTACAACCCGCGCACCGAGGACCCTGACGAGATCAGGAAGGTGCTCGTCGAGAGCGTGAAGGCGAGCCACCCTGACCGGGAGCTGCACGAGATCGCCGACGCGAGCCTCGGGCTCCGCAAGGCGGTTTCGCTCGCAGGGCCGGAGGACACTATCCTCGTTGCCGGCCCAGGCCACGAGAGCTACACCGAGGTCGCGGGCACCAAGATCCAGTATTCGGCACGAGACGAGGCCAGAGCGGCGCTCAGGGAAGCAGGGTGGTGAGCGGATGATCGAACTCCGACTTCGCGAGATCGCTGACATCACCGGGGGAGAGGCACGTCCCGTGGGTGACGACACGCTCGAGAGCGTGTTCAGCGGCACCGTCGACACCGATTCCCGACTCATCCGTCCGGGCGACATCTTCGTCGCCAAGCCGGGCGAGGTCACCGACGGGCACCTCTTCGCCCCCAAGGCTGTCGAGAACGGCGCCTCGCTCCTCATCGTCGAGCGCGCCCTCGACCTTCCCGTCACGCAGGTCGTCGTCGACGACGCCGTCCTCGCCCTCGGACGCCTCGCAACCGAGGTCGTGACGCGCGTGAAGTCCCGCGGACAGCTCGTCACGATCGCGGTCACCGGGTCGAACGGGAAGACGACGACGAAGAACCTCCTCAACGAGATCTTCTCGGCGCGAGGCGAGACGGTCGCGCCCATCGCCAGCTTCAACAACGAGGTGGGCGCCCCGCTGACGTTCCTGAAGCTCACAGAGGAGACGCAGACCCTCATCGCCGAGATGGGCGCGAGCGCTCCAGGCGAGATCCGCAGGCTCATCTCGATGGCGAAGCCGGACGTCGGCATCGTGCTGACGGTCGGCCTCGCGCACGCGGGCGAGTTCGGCGGCATCGAGGTCACGCTCACCTCGAAGACCGAGATGGTGCAAGGGCTCGTGGCGGGGGACACCGCCGTGCTCAACGCCGACGATGCGCGCGTCGCCTCGATGGCAGACAAGACCGACGCGAACGTGCTGTGGTTCGGTCGAGGCGAGCGAGCGGACGTTCGCGCGAGCGAGGTCTCGACGAGCCTCGACGGGACGGAGTTCACGCTGCACCTTCCCGAGCAGGAACCCGTCGTCGTCCGCTTCAACGTGATCGGGGAGCACCACGTCACCAACGCGCTCGCCGCGGCGGCGGCCGCCCACACGCAGGCGGTGCCGGCCACGGAGATCCGTGACGCCCTCCAGCGCGTGACACGCGCCGAGCAGTGGCGCATGGAGCTCCAGCACGCCGGCTCCGTGCACCTCATCAACGATGCCTACAACGCGAGCCCAGACTCCATGGCCGCCGCCCTCAAGACGATCGCTCAGATCGCGCCGAGCGGCGCCCGCACGGTCGCGGTGCTCGGCGCCATGAGCGAGCTCGGGGATGCCTCCATCGAGGAGCACGACCGCCTCGGACTCCTCGCCGTCCGCCTCGGCATCGACCAGCTCATCGTCGTCGGCCGCGACGCCCGCGCGCTGCACCTCGGAGCGATCGCCCAGGGCTCCTGGGATGGGGAGTCGATCTTCGTCGAGTCCATGGATGAGGCGTACGAGCTGCTGGTCCGTGAGACGCGCCCGGGTGACCTGGTCCTCGTCAAGTCTTCGAACTCAGCGGGCCTCCGACACCTCGGAGACCGTTTCGCCGAGCACCTCAGGGGGCACTTCGCGTGATTGCGATCCTTATTGCCGGAGGTGTCGGGCTGGCGTTCACGCTGTTCATGACGCCACTCTTCATCCGCCTGTTCCACAAGCTCGAGTGGGGCCAGTTCATCCGCGAAGATGGGCCGGAAGCCCACCACTCGAAGCGCGGAACCGCGACCATGGGCGGCATCGTCTTCATCGTCGGCTCCGTGCTGGCGTACTTCATCGCGACGCTGGCCACGGGCGACCAGGTCACGGCCGCCGGACTCCTCATCCTCGGCATGATGGTCGGCCTCGGTGTCATCGGCTTCATCGACGACTTCCTGAAGGTCCGCAAGCAGCAGTCCCTCGGCCTCGGTGGCTGGTCGAAGATCGTCGGGCAGGTGATCGTCGCCGGGCTGTTCGCCGTCATCGGCCTGCAGTACCGCAACCCCGACGGCGTCCCGGTCCTCTCGACGCACATCTCGTTCATCCGAGACCTGCCGATCGACTTCATGGCGCTCGGCGCCATCGCGGGAACGATCGCCCTCATCGTCTGGATCGTCGTCATCACGACGGCGACGTCGAACGCGGTGAACGTGACGGACGGCCTCGACGGCCTCGCGACCGGTGCGTCGATCATCTCGATCGGCTCCTACGGCATCATCGCCTACTGGCAGTTCAACCAGGCCTGCGGCACGGAGCGCCTGGCCGAATCGCTCGAGTCGGCCTGCTACACGGCATACGCGCCCCTCGACGTAGCCATCGTGGCGGCAGGCATCGCCGGTGCGCTCATCGGGTTCCTCTGGTGGAACACCTCGCCAGCGCAGATCTTCATGGGAGACACGGGTTCGCTCGGTCTCGGCGGCGCGATCGCCGCCTTCGCCATCATCACCCGCACCGAGCTGCTGCTCGTCCTCATCGGCGGCCTCTTCGTCATGACGACCGGCTCCGTGATCGTGCAGCGCATCTACTTCAAGCTCACCAAGGGCAAGCGCATCTTCCTCATGAGCCCCATCCACCACCACTTCGAGCTCAAGGGCTGGGCCGAGACCACGGTCGTCGTCCGGTTCTGGATCATCGCCGGACTCTGCGCCGCGCTCGGCATCGGACTCTTCTACGCCGAGTGGGGAGTCACGACGTGACCCGCGAGGGAGCAGGCCGCGAGGTCGACGGTCTCCGGAGCTGGCACGACGACTGGACCGGCCTGTCGGTCGCGGTGCTCGGCCTGGGCAAGACGGGGTTCTCCGTCGCGGACACCCTCGCTGAGCTCGGCGCCAAGCCGCACGTCATCGCGCAGTCGCACGATGACGAGCGTGAGCGCATCCTCGAGGTGCTCGACGTTCCCGTGACGATCGCCGACAGCGACGAGTCCGCCGTCGACGCGCTCAGGGCCCTGGAGGCCGACCTCATCGTCGCGTCTCCTGGTTTCGCCCCGAGCCACCCGCTCATCGTCGCCGCCGACGCCCTCGACGCGCCGGTGTGGGGTGACGTCGAGCTGGCCTGGCGGCTCCGCGACAAGTTCGGCGACCCCGCCCCCTGGCTGGCCGTCACGGGGACGAACGGCAAGACGACGACAACCCAGCTCGCAGCGCACATGGGACTGGCCGCGGGTATCCGCACGGCGCCCTGCGGCAACATCGGCGTCCCCGTCCTCGATGTGCTCCGCGACCCCGCCGAGTTCCAACTGCTCGTGGTCGAGCTCTCGAGCTTCCAGCTCCACTCCCTGCACTCCATGTCGGCGCACGCCGCGGTCGTCCTCAACATCGCCGACGACCACCTCGACTGGCACGGCGGCGCTGAGGCCTACCGCGCAGCGAAGGGCCGCGTCTACGAGCGAGCCCAGATCGCGTGCGTCTACAACAAGGGCGACGAGGCGACACTCGACCTCGTCGAGGCGGCCGACGTCGTCGAAGGATGCCGCGCTATCGGGTTCGGGACCGATGTGCCGGGGCCGAGCGACTTCGGCGTGGTCGACGGAATCCTGGTCGATCGTGCGTTCCTCGACGACCGAGCCCGCACCGCCCTCGAGCTGACGACGCTCGAGGAGCTGCGCCCGCGCGGTCTCTCCTCGAAGCACCTCGTGGAGGACGTGCTCGCCGCGGCCGCCCTCGTGCGGGCCGTCGGTGTCCCCGTCGCCGCGATCTCCGAGGCGCTCTCTACCTTCTCGGTCGATCGGCACCGCCACGAGATCGTCGCTGAGGCCGCCGGGGTCCTCTGGGTCGACGACTCGAAGGCGACGAACGTCCACGCCGCCGACGCCTCGCTGGCCGCGCACCGCAGCGTCGTCTGGCTGGTGGGAGGGCTCCTCAAGGGAGTCGACATCGCGCCGCTCGTCGCCAAGCACGCCGGGCGCCTCCGCGGTGCGGTGGCCCTCGGAACATCCCGATCCGAAGTGGCCGACGCGTTCGCGCAACACGCCCCGGAGGTCGCGTTCATCGAGATCGACGTGAGCGACACTGACTCCATCATGGGACGCGCCGTGGCGGAAGCCGCGCGGCTCGCGCAGGACGGCGACACCGTGCTGCTCGCTCCGGCGGCCGCCTCCATGGATCAGTTCGTGAGTTACAGCGACCGCGGCCAGCGTTTCGCGCTCGCCGTCGCGTCGCACCTTGAAGGGGGCCGGCATGCCGAGACAGAAGGCTCCCAGGACCGCACCTCCGAGCCGGACGCCAGCGCCGAATAGGCCAAGCACGGGGCCGACGGCTGGCGGTTCCGCACGCAAGAGCTCCTCGAGCGCCGTCGTCGTCTCGCTCGGGAAGCGCATCCGCGGCGTCAACCGCAACTTCGTGCTCCTGCTCTCGATCACGCTCTTCCTGGTCGCCTTCGGCATCGTGATGGTGCTCTCGAGCTCCTCGGTCGAGGAGTTCGCGGGTGGCAACGCCGTCTCGGCGCGGTTCGTCAGCCAAGCCACGTTCGCGGCGCTGGGCATCCCGCTGATGCTGTTCGCTTCCCGGATGCCGCTGCGGTTCTGGAAGCGGATCGCCTGGCCAGCCCTCTTCGTCGCCGTCATCCTCCAAGCGCTGGTCTTCACCCCCATCGGTGTCGACGTCAACGGCAACCGGGCCTGGATCGACCTCGGCTTCACGACGATGCAGCCCGCCGAGGCGCTCAAGGTTGCGCTCGTGCTGTGGCTCGGCCTCATCCTCGGGCGCAAGCAGGGCAAGCTGCACGTCGCCAAGGAGGTCGCGGTTCCGATCCTGCCCGTCCTCGGCCTGAGCTTCGGCGTCATGGCGCTCAGCAAGGACCTGGGAACGATGATCGTCGTCGGCGCGCTCGTTCTCGGAGCGCTCTACTTCGGCGGCGTCGCATCCAAGTTCCTGTGGCTCGCCGGGTTCATCGCCGTGGCTGCTGCGCTCCTGCTGTCGATCTTCAGCGACAACCGCATGGCCCGCATCACGAACTTCTTCGGCGGAGACGTCGACTACGAGACCTGGGGCTGGCAGAGCGCGCACGGGCTCTACGCCCTCGCCGCTGGCGGCCTGTTCGGCTCGGGGCTCGGCAACTCGAAGGCCAAGTGGTCCTGGCTGCCGGAGGCCGACAACGACTTCATCTTCGCGATCATCGGGGAGGAGCTCGGGCTCGTCGGGGCGATCATCGTCATCGGCGTCTTCGTCCTGCTCGCGGTCGTCCTCGTCCGCATCTACCACGAGGCGGAAGACTGGACGGCGAAGACCATCGTCGGTGCAGTGACCACCTGGCTGATCTTCCAGGCCTTCGTGAACATCGCCGTCGTCATCGGCTTCCTGCCGGTCCTCGGCGTGCCATTGCCGCTCGTCTCCTCCGGCGGATCGGCGCTCATCACGACCCTCTTCGCAATCGGCATAGTCTTGTCGATCGCCCGCAACCCGAAGCGATCGGAGTCCCGCACGTGACCAACTACCTGCTCGCCGGAGGCGGCACGGCCGGCCACGTCAACCCGCTGCTCGCGGTCGCGGATGCGTTGCGCGAGCGCGACCCCGACTCGAAGATCCTCGTGCTCGGCACGAAGGAGGGCCTTGAGGCCCGGCTCGTTCCCGCGCGCGGCTACGAGCTCCTCACGATTCCGAAGCTGCCCTTCCCGCGCCGCCCGGGCATGCAGGTGCTGACCTTCCTGCCTCGACTCCGTGAGACGGTTGCCTCCGTGGGCCGCATGCTCGACGAGCACAGCATCGACGCGATCGCCGGCTTCGGCGGCTATGCCGCAGCCCCCGCCTACCTGGCCGCGAGGGGGCGCGTGCCGACCGTCGTCCACGAGGCCAACGCCCATCCCGGCATGGCCAACAAGCTCGGGGCGCGCTGGGCGAAGCGCGTGGGCGTCGCCTTCGACGGCACGCCCCTCCGCGGCGCCGTGACCGTCGGGATGCCGCTCCGGGCTGAGATCGAGCACCTCGACCGCGCCGCGAAGCGCGACGATGCTGTCGAGTTCTTCGGGCTGGCCCCCGACCGTCGCACGCTGCTGGTCACCGGCGGCTCGCTCGGCGCGAGGCGCGTCAACGAGACCGTCCGAGCCGTCGTCCCCGAACTCATCTCCGAGGGCTGGCAGGTTCTTCACCTCGTCGGGGGGCTCTCGAAGTTCGAGCACGACCACGTCGAGGGCTACCACGTGCTCGAGTACTGCGACCGCATGGACCTCGCGTTCGCCGCCGCCGACCTGGTCGTCGCGCGTGCGGGCGCATCCACCGTCAGCGAGCTCGGTGTCGTCGGCCTCCCGGCCGTCTACATCCCGTACCCTGCCGCCACCGGCGACCACCAGACCACCAACATCCGCTCCGTCCTATCCGCAGGTGGTGCCATACGGGTGGCCGACGCGGACTTCTCGCCCGAGTGGGCGTCGAAGGAGCTCCTCGCCCTCGCCCGCGACGATGACCGCCGGGCCCGCATGGAGCAGGCGACTCGCGCATCAGCCCAGCGCGACGGGGCCTCTCGGGTCGTTGCACTGCTGGACCAGGCGGTCGAGGACGCTCGGACCGGCTAGGCGCCTTCGGACGTGAAGGCGGAGTACCCTCGACCATCGACGCGGAAGAGACCGCGCAGCTCGCAGATCGAGCGGACTCAGGAGCAGCAATGATCAATCCAGACGCCACCGCGCAGATTCCCGACGAGATCGGGAACGTGCACTTCATCGGCATCGGCGGCTCAGGCATGAGCGGCATCGCGCGCATGATGCTCGACCGCGGCCTCACGATCTCCGGAAGCGACCGGACCGAGAACTACGCGACACGAGAGCTGCGCGATCGCGGCGCCCGCGTCGAGATCGGCCACGCGGCAGAGCACCTCGGCGACGCGGACACCATCGTCGTCACCAGCGCGCTCTGGCCCGACAACCCCGAACTCGTCCTGGCGAAGGAGCGTGGGCTGAACATCCTGCACCGCTCGCAGGCGCTCGTCTGGCTCACGCGCGGGAGCCGCCTCGTCTCCGTCGCCGGAGCGCACGGCAAGACGACCTCGACCGGCATGGTCGTGACGGCCCTCGACGCCCTCGACGCGTCGCCGAGCTTCGTCAACGGCGGCATCATCTCGGCCCTGGGGACGAGCTCCGCCGTCGGAAGCGGCGAGGCCTTCGTCGTCGAGGCCGACGAGTCCGACGGGTCCTTCCTGTTCTACGACACGGCGATCGCCCTCATCACGAACGTCGACAACGACCACCTCGACCACTACGGCAGCGTCGAGGCCTTCGAAGCCGCGTTCGTCCAGTTCGCGGATGCGGCCAGCGAGGCCGTGGTCATCTCCAGCGACGACCCGCTTGCCGTCGAGCTGACCGGGAAGCTCACCCACAAGCGGGTGCTGACCTTCGGCCAGGCTCCGACGGCCGACGCGCGCGTCTCCGACATCGCGTCGGAGGGAGGGGAGACCCGCTTTACCGTCACCTGGCAGGGTGTCGACTACCCGGCGCTCCTGCACGTGCCCGGCGTCCACAACGCGCTCAACGCGACCGGCGCGTTCGTCGTCCTCGTCCAGCTCGGCTTCGAGCCCGCCGCCGTCCTTGACGCGCTCTCGACGTTCGGGGGCACGAAGCGACGCTTCGAGCTCCACGGCACGGTGAGCGGCGTCAGCGTCTATGACGACTACGCCCATCACCCTGCCGAGGTCGAAGCGGCGCTCACGGCTGCGCGCACCGTCGTCGGCTCCGGTCGCCTCATCGCCGTCCACCAGCCGCACCTCTACTCGCGGACGCGCGACATGAGCGACGTCTTCGCGGCGGTGTACGAGCGTCTCGCCGACGAGACCGTCGTGCTCGACGTGTGCGGCGCACGTGAAGACCCGATTCCCGGTGTCACGGGAGCGCTGGTCGAGGAGGCGTTCGCCGACCGCAGCAAGGTCGCCTACCGCCCCGACTGGCAGGATGCGGCCGACACGGTCGCCGAGATCTCACAGGACGGCGATTTCGTCATCACCTTCGGCTGCGGCGACGTCAACCTCATCGTGCCCCAGCTCCTAGAGGCGCTCGGCGCGAAGGAGACAGGCAAGCCGTGAGCGTGCTCGGCGACGATGCGCGCCGATTCACCTGGCGCGCCAGACGACGCCGCCGCATCCTGATCGGGGTCGCGGCGGCGGTGGCCGCACTTGTCGCGTTCGTCGCGGTCGCCGTCTACAGTCCGATCATGTCCGTGCGTGAGATCGTCGTCGCCGGCACCCAGCGTGTCGATGCGACACAGGTCGACGAATCGCTCGCCGACCTGCACGGACAGCCGCTTGCGCTCGTCACGAACGACGACGTCGAGAGTCGACTCCAGTCCTACGTGATGGTGCAGAGCTACTCGATCCGCGTCGAGCCGCCGAGCCGTCTTGTCGTCACGATCGTCGAGCGGTCGCCGATCGGCGCGGTCGCGGTGCCATCCGGGTACGACGTCATGGATGCGGCCGGCGTGGTGCTCTGGACGCAGTCGGAGCCCGCAGGGGACATCCCGACTCTCGAACTGGGCGGCGAGGGGGTCGACTCCGAGGCGTTCGCCTCTGCGGCGGGCGTGTCGCTCGCCCTGCCCGTCGACTTCAGGGCTGGCGTCGCTGCAGTGACGGCCAAGAGCATCGACGATGTGCGTCTGACGATGCGCAGCGGTGCCGAGGTCGTATGGGGGAGCGCGGAGGAGTCCGACCGCAAGGCGGAGGTGCTCGCCGCGCTCGTCACGGCCACCGCCGACCAGTCCATCTCCAGCTACGACGTCTCGAGTCCCGAGACCCCCGTGACCCGCTGAGGAGTTCCTCGGCCGGCGAGTGCGGCAACCTTCAAGCTCCGGTTGAAGCGACTCGCCGACATTCGGCGCGCAAAACGCAACACACCTGCTGACTGCACGGATCGTGCGACGTTCGCGACCTAGCGTCGAAGCAAGCAACCAGGAAACAGCATATCTCTGAGCTTCAAGTAGAGGTTGAAGCTCGTAGACATTCGCCAGCGGCGACGTGTCGAGGTGTGCATCCGTTCTTCCACCACACCACACGCCAACGAGGGGCCGGACACGTGTCGAACACCAACAACTACCTCGCCGTCATCAAGGTCGTCGGCATCGGCGGCGGCGGCGTCAATGCAGTCAACCGAATGATCGAGCTCGGCCTCCGCGGTGTCGAGTTCATCGCGATCAACACCGACGCCCAGGCGCTGCTCATGAGCGACGCCGACGTCAAGCTCGACGTCGGACGCGAACTGACCCGCGGTCTCGGTGCAGGCGCCGACCCCGAGGTCGGCCGCCGGGCAGCCGAGGACCACGCCGAGGAGATCGAGCAGGCGCTCGCCGGCGCCGACATGGTCTTCGTCACGGCTGGCGAGGGTGGCGGAACCGGAACAGGGGGCGCTCCCGTCGTCGCGCGCATCGCGAAGTCGATCGGTGCGCTCACCATCGGTGTCGTCACGAAGCCGTTCAGCTTCGAGGGCCGCCGCCGCATGCAGCAGGCCGAGCAGGGCGTCGCCACTCTGAAGGAAGAGGTCGACACCCTCATCGTCGTCCCGAACGACCGCCTCCTCGAGATCAGCGACCGCGGCATCTCCATGATCGAGGCGTTCTCGACGGCCGACCAGGTGCTGCTCGCCGGTGTGCAGGGCATCACCGACCTGATCACGACCCCGGGCCTCATCAACCTCGACTTCGCCGACGTGAAGTCGGTCATGCAGGGTGCGGGCTCCGCGCTCATGGGCATCGGCTCCTCCAGGGGCGCCGACCGAGCGATCAAGGCGGCAGAACTCGCCGTCGCCTCGCCGCTCCTCGAGGCGAGCATCGAGGGCGCCCACGGCGTCCTGCTCTCCATCCAGGGCGGTTCGAACCTCGGCATCTTCGAGATCAACGACGCTGCGAAGCTCGTGCAGGAGGCCGTCCACCAGGAGGCCAACATCATCTTCGGCGCGGTCATCGACGACACCCTCGGCGACGAGGTGCGCGTCACGGTCATCGCGGCGGGCTTCGCCGGGGGAGAGCCCAAGACGCTGCAGGAGCAGCAGTCTGTGCCGACGCCAGCGGCCGCGCCTGTCCAGCAGGCGAACACCGGTGCCATCGGGCTCGGCGCAGCCGCAGCCGCTGTCGCCTCCGCACCCTCCGTGCCCGTGGAGCGCGAGCCCGTCCAGGCGCCAGCACCGGTCGCGCAGGCTCCGGCCTGGTCGACGGCCGAGGCGCCCACCATCGCACCTCGCCGCGAGCCGGAAGCCGCCTACGACGACGCCGAGGACATCCTCGACGTCCCGGACTTCCTCAAGTAGAGCGCGCATGCCAGAGCAAGCTGGAGAGGCGCTCGGCCAGGGTCATCAGACGCTGGCCGAGCGCCTCTCGGCGGTTCAGGCCGCCATCCACCAGAGCTGTCTCAGCGCGGGACGCGATCCCTCGGACGTCACTCTCATCCCCGTCACGAAGTTCCACGGCCCCGAGCTCGTCGCCGATCTGGTCGACCTCGGCGTTCGTCGCTTCGCCGAGAGCAGGCATCCGGAGGCCAGAGACAAGGCGGCGGCGTTCGCAGAGCGCGCCGACCTCGAATGGCACTTCGTCGGTCAGATCCAGACCAAGAAGGCGCGCCAGATCGCCCAGTACGTGGATGCCGTCCATTCGATCGACAGAGGAGGCCTCGTCGACGCGCTGTCGGGCGTCGAGCGGGCGCACCCGCTGCGGGCGTTCGTGCAGGTCAACATGACGCCGGACCCTGCCAGAGGCGGCGTTCAGCCGACGGAGCTCGAGGCGCTCGTCGAGCAGGTGCTGCGCACCGAATCCCTCGAACTCCAGGGCCTCATGTGCGTGGCGCCACTCGGGGGGGATCCGCGCGCGGCCTTCGCCGAACTCCAGGCCCTCGGGCAGCGCATCCAATCGCTGGCGCCTTCCGCGACCTCGCTGTCGATGGGCATGTCCAACGACTTCGCCGACGCCATCGAAAACGGTGCGACACACCTCAGAATCGGCGCGGCAATCACGGGAAAGCGACCCGACCGGACGTAGCGTGGGTGCACGCCGAACACACGGAGGAGCACAATGGCCAACCCGCTGCGCAATGCCATGGTCTACCTGGGCCTTGCTGACGAAGACGAGCAGAATCTGCACGACGAGACGCCACAGGCGCAGCAGCAGCAGAGGCAGTCGCCAGCCGCGGCACCTTCGCCGCAGCTCTCTCCGGTGGTCACCGAGCGCCCGAAGCCGGCACCCGTGACCCCGATCACCAAAGCACCCAAGCACACTTCGACCCCGGCGATGGCGGAAATGAACGAGATCCTCACGGTCCACCCGAAGGCCTACAACAAAGACGCGCAGGTCATCGCCGAGAACTTCCGCGATGGCGTCCCCGTCATCATGAACCTCTCCGAGATGGACGAAGCCGAGGCGCGTCGCCTCATCGACTTCGCGAGCGGGCTCTCCCAGGGCCTCTATGGCAAGATCGAGCGCGTGACGAGCCGGGTGTTCCTGCTCTCGCCTCAGCACATCGCCGTCCACGGCGAGTCGAGCAAGCTTGAGGCGGAGAAGGAAGCCTCGTTCTTCCAGTAGACCCCCAACCAGCCTGACTCTGCTGAGCAGCAGAGCGGCCCGCTTTCGCGCGAACGGTGAGACGGTGCATCCTGAGGGTGCACCGTCGCCGTGTCTGCGCGACAACATCTCAGGAAACGAATGAATATCCTCGGCGCGATCCTCGGCTTCGTCATCGGCCTCTACATCATGGTGATGTGGGGTCGGCTGATCCTCGATTACGCTCGCATGTTCGCGCCTCGGTGGAAGCCGAAGGGGTTCGTGCTCGTCCTCTGCGAGGGCGTCTACTCGCTGACCGACCCGCCCCTTCGTGCGGTCCGGAAAGTCGTGCCCCCGCTCCGCATCGGCAACATCGCCCTCGATCTCGCGTGGATCATCGTCATGTTCGCGCTGGTGATCACATCGAATCTCGTGCGCCTGCTCTAAGCGCCGAGCGTTCTCCATTAGGTGAATGGCGACTTTCCCGACAGAATGTGACGCGCGGGACCCAAGTGCCGTAATGTGACTTATGTGCTGCGCAGCACAGCAACGTTCTGCGTGCACATCTGGGCAACGCTAGTGTTGTCACGCCGGACCCGGAGTCTGCTCGTCAGACCCAGAGTCTTTTCCAGATACAGACCAATCGCAGAGAGAGTCGAAAGGTGGCCGACATGGCACTCACTCCTGAGGACGTCATCAACAAACGCTTCCAGCAGACCAAGTTCCGCGAGGGGTACGACCAGGACGAGGTCGACGACTTCCTCGACGAGGTCGTTGCAGAGATGCGCCGCCTCGTGGGGGAGAACGAGCAGCTTCGTCAGCAGCTCGAAGAGGCAGAGGCACGCGCCAGCAGCGCGCCTGCGGCCGCAGCTCCCGCCCCGGTCGAAGAGCCCAGCGTCGAGGTTGAGGCAGCTCCTGAGCCCGAGCCTGAGCCCATCGCGCCGCTCGCGCAGCCTGCAGCTCCCGCTCCGGTCGCCGTAGAGGGTGCAGACGAGGCCGAGACGAGCAGCTCGCTCATCGCCCTCGCCCGCCGCCTCCACGACGAGCACGTCGAAGAGGGAACGCGCAAGCGCGACGAGATCATCGCCACGGGTGAGACCCGTGCTCGCGAGATCATCGCCGAGTCCGAGACCCGCGCCCGCCAGATCGAAGGCGACAGCGAGAAGCGTGCCCGCGAGATCACGGTCGAGTCCGAGGGTCGTGCCCGCACGATCGTCACCGAGGCCGAGGCCAAGGAACGCGAGACCATCGGTCGACTCGAGGAGGCCAAGACCAAGCTCGAGGCCCGTATCGAGGAGCTCCGCATCTTCGAGCGCGAGTACCGCAACAACCTCCGGTCCTACATCGAAGGCCAGCTCAACGACCTGAACCGTCAGGCCAGCGACGTCCTCGAAGGCTCCGCACCAGCGGGCCAGTAGCACTCGGAACGTGGAGGACACACCTCTGCAGACCACCGAACGGCGATCGCGTCCGAGCATCCGCATTCTTGCGATGCTCGCCGCGGTCGCCGTCGGCGCGTTTGCGCTCGACCAGATATCCAAGGCGTTCGTCGTCTCCTCGATGACCGAGGGCCAGACCGTCGAGGCGCTCGGCGGCTTCCTGCAGTGGCACTTCGTGAGGAACCCGGGCGCCGCATTCTCGTTCGCCGCAGGCTCCACGTGGATCTTCACGGGCGTGTCGACGATCATGGTCATCGTCATCCTGGTCGTCGCTCGCAGGCTCGCGTCGAAGCGCTGGGCCGCAGTGTTCGGGCTCGTGCTCGGAGGCGCTCTCGGGAACCTCTTCGACCGGCTCTTCCGCGAGCCCGGTTTCGGCGTCGGCCACGTCATCGACTTCATCTACACGCCGTGGATGCTCCCGGCGATCTACAACGTCGCCGACATGTGCATCGTCGTTGGGATGTCGGCGTTCGTGCTGCTCACCCTGTTCGACATCGGTTTCGACGGCAAGCGCCGACCCAAGGCGAAGAAGGACGCGTAATGCAATCCAGGACGATCCCGATCCCTGACGGCCTCGAGGGCACCCGTGTCGACGCAGGCGTCTCGAAGCTGCTCGGTCTGAGCAGGACACAGGTCGCCGATATCGCGGCGGCGGGCGGGATCACGATCGACGGAAAGCTCGTCGGCAAATCCGACCGGATGACAGCCGGCGCCGTCATCTCCGTCGAGTGGGAGCAGGCCGGACCGGTCGAGGTCGTCCCGATCGCCGTGCCCGACCTCAAGATCGTGCACGACGAGGACGACTTCGTCGTCATCGACAAGCCAGTCGGCGTTGCCGCCCATCCTTCGATCGGCTGGGACGGCCCCACGGTGCTCGGCGCGCTCGCCGCCGCGGGGTTCACCATCTCGACCTCCGGGCAGTCGGAGCGCCAGGGAATCGTGCACCGTCTGGATGCGGGCACGAGTGGCCTGATGGTCGTGGCGAAGAGCGAGCTCGCGTACGCGCAGCTCAAGAAGGCGTTCCACGATCGTCAGGTCGAGAAGGTCTACCACGCGGTCGTGCAGGGACACCCGGACCCGCTCTCGGGAACGATCGACGCGCCCATCGGTCGCCACCCAGGCTCCTCCTGGAAGTTCGCCGTCACCAGCGAGGGGAAGCCCTCCGTCACGCACTACGAGACCCTCGAGGCCTTCCGGCGCGGGGCGCTGCTCGAGGTTCACCTGGAGACCGGACGCACGCACCAGATCCGCGTGCACATGGCCGCCCAGCGGCACCCGTGTGTCGGCGACCCCCTCTACGGCTCCGACCCGACCCTGGCCGGCAAGCTCGGGCTGAGACGCCAGTGGCTGCACGCCAAGGAGCTGGGGTTCGCCCACCCGCGGACCGGCGAGCCCGTGCGCTTCACGACCGAGTACCCAGACGACCTGGCGCACTCGCTCGAGCTGCTCCGCGAAGGCGAGCTGTAGTCCACAGGCTCGTCCGCAGAGGCGCTCCGGCGACCTAAGATGGGTGCGCCGATCCACCCATCTTCTCGGAGAGACATTGCCTTCAGCAGACTCGTTCGCCCACCTCCACGTCCACAGCGAGTACTCGATGCTCGATGGGGCGGCCCGGATCGGCGAACTCATGAAGGCCGCCGTCGAGCAGGGCATGCCGGCGGTCGCGATGACCGACCACGGCAACGTCTTCGGTGCCTACGAGTTCGCCAAGGCCGCCAAGGAGCACGGCATCAAGCCGATCATCGGCACAGAGGCCTACCTCACGCCGGGAACGCACCGCGGTGACCGCACGCGCGTGAAGTGGGGCAACGGCGGGGGCGATGATGTCTCCGGCTCCGGTGCGTACACGCACATCACCATGCTCAGCGAGACCACGCAGGGCATGCACAACCTCTTCCGGCTCTCCAGTCGGGCCTCCATGGAGGGGTACTACTTCAAGCCGCGTATGGACCGCGAGCTGCTGAACACGTATTCCAAGGGGCTCATCGCGACGACCGGATGCCCCTCAGGCGAGGTGCAGACCAGGCTTCGGCTCGGGCAGTACAACGAGGCCAGAGCAGCGGCAGCTGAGTTCCGCGACATCTTCGGCGCAGAGAACTACTTCTGCGAGATCATGGACCACGGCATCGACATCGAGCGGCGCGTCATGCCCGACCTGCTCAAGCTCGCCAAAGACCTCGGCCTTCCCCTCGTCGCGACGAACGACCTCCACTACACGCACTCGCACGACGCCGACAGCCACTCGGCGCTGCTGTGCGTGCAGTCCGGTTCGACGATGGACGACCCGAACCGCTTCCAGTTCTCCGGCACGGGGTACTACCTGAAGTCCGCCGCCGAGATGCGCGGGATCTTCCGCGACCACCCGGAAGCGTGCGACAACACGCTGCTCATCGCCGAGCGGTGCTCTGCCGAGTTCGACGAGAGCGCGAACTACATGCCTCGCTTCCCCGTGCCGGAGGGCGAGACGGAGAGCACCTGGTTCATCAAGGAGATCGACGCGGGTCTCGACAAGCGGTACCCGGCCGGGGTCCCGAGCGACGTCCGCAAGCAGGCGGACTACGAGATCGGCGTCATCAACCAGATGGGCTTCCCGGGGTACTTCCTGGTCGTCGCCGACTTCATCAACTGGGCGAAGGACAACGGCATCCGCGTCGGGCCAGGTCGCGGTTCCGGTGCAGGGTCCATGGTGGCCTACGCCATGGGCATCACCGACCTCGACCCGCTGCGGCACGGCCTCATCTTCGAGCGCTTCCTCAACCCGGACCGAGTCTCGATGCCCGACTTCGACGTCGACTTCGACGATCGCCGCAGGTCGGAGGTCATCCGGTACGTCACCGAGAAGTACGGCTCGGAGCGCGTCGCCCAGATCGTCACCTACGGCACGATCAAGGCCAAGCAGGCGCTCAAGGATGCCTCGCGCGTGCTCGGCTACCCGTTCTCGATGGGCGACCAGCTCACGAAGGCCATGCCTCCCGCCGTCATGGGCAAGGACATCCCGCTCAGCGGGATCTTCGACAAGGAGCACAAGCGCTACTCGGAGGCCGCCGAGATGCGCGCCTTCATCGAGAGCAACCCGGACGCGAAGAAGGTGTTCGACACCGCGAGCGGGCTCGAGAACCTGAAGCGCCAGTGGGGCGTGCACGCGGCCGGCGTCATCATGTCGAGCGACCCGCTCATCGACATCATCCCGATCATGAAGCGGGAGCAGGACGGCCAGATCGTCACCCAGTTCGACTATCCGGCGAGCGAGTCCCTCGGGCTCATCAAGATGGACTTCCTCGGACTGCGCAACCTCACCATCGTGAGTGACGCGGTGGTCAACATCAAGGCGAACCGCGGCATCGATCTCGTCCTCGAGGACCTCGAACTGGACGACGTCGGCGCCTACGAGCTGCTGACGCGGGGTGACACGCTCGGGGTCTTCCAGCTCGACGGTGGACCTATGCGCTCCCTGCTGCGCCTCCTCAAGCCCGACAACTTCGAGGACATCTCCGCGGTCATCGCGCTGTACCGTCCCGGGCCGATGGGTGCCAACTCCCACATCAACTACGCGCTGCGCAAGAACGGCGAGCAGGAGATCACCCCGATTCACCCGCAACTCGAGGAGCCGCTCCAGGAGATCCTCTCGACCAGCTACGGCCTGATCATCTATCAGGAGCAGGTCATGGCCATCGCGCAGAAGGTCGCCGGATTCTCGCTCGGCCAGGCCGACATCCTCCGCCGCGCCATGGGCAAGAAGAAGAAGTCGGAGCTGGACAAGCAGTTCGCCGGCTTCCAGGGCGGAATGCACGCCAACGGCTACTCCGATGAAGCCGTGAAGATGCTCTGGGACATCCTGCTGCCGTTCTCCGACTACGCCTTCAACAAGGCCCACTCCGCCGCCTACGGCGTCGTCTCCTACTGGACCGCGTATCTGAAGGCCCATTTCCCCGCTGAGTACATGGCCGCTCTGCTCACGAGCGTCGGCGACTCGCGCGACAAGCTGGCGATGTACCTCAACGAGTGCCGCCGCATGGGCATCACGGTGCTCGCCCCCGACGTCAACGAGTCGTTCGTCAACTTCACCGCGGTGGGGGAGGACATCCGCTTCGGTCTCGGCGCCGTGAGGAACGTGGGAGCGAACGTCGTCGAGGAGATCCAGAAGGCGCGCGAGTCGAAGACCGCGTTCGTCTCGTTCCATGACTTCCTGAAGAAGGTGCCGACGACGGTCGCCAACAAGCGCACCGTGGAGTCGCTCATCAAGGCCGGCGCCTTCGATTCGCTTGGCAACACTCGCCGCGCCCTCGTCGAGGTGCACGAGAACGCCATCGACGTCGCGGTGTCGCGCAAGCGGAACGAGGCGCACGGGCAGGTTGACCTCTTCGCGGGTCTCGACGAGTTCGAAGCCGAGGAGGACGACGTTCCCGTCCGACCCGAGTTCAATCGCCGCGACAAGCTCGCCTTCGAACGGGACATGCTCGGGCTCTACGTCTCCGACCACCCGCTTGCGGGGCTCGAGCGAGAGCTCGCGAAGCTGGCGACGACCAGCATCCTCGACCTGACGCAGGCCGAGCACCTGGAGGACGGGCAGCAGGTCACGATCGCCGGCCTCATCACGAGCGTGCAGCATCGGGTGGCCCGGAACTCGGGCAATCCCTACGGGATGATCGAGGTCGAGGACTTCGGCGGCACCATGACCGTCATGTTCATGGGCAAGACGTACCAGGAGTTCCAGACACAGCTCCAAGGCGATGTCATCGTGGCCGTCAAGGGTCGCGTGTCGAAGCGAGACGACGGTATGAACCTGCACGCGCAGGGCCTCACGCTGCCGAAGATCGCAGCGGCCGAGGACGCGGGCACGCTCACGCTCACCATCCCGGATACTCGGGCAACGGAGCCGGTCGTGGATGCGCTCGGCAAGGTTCTGCGCCGCCACTCGGGGGAGAGCGAGGTGCGGCTCCGACTTCGCACGCCGGGTGTCATCCGCCGCTTCGAGCTGCCGCACCGTGTGCGGATCACCCAGGACCTCTACGGGGAGCTGAAGGCTCTGCTCGGGCCCAGTTGCCTCGAGTAGTCCCGGTCGCGTGTCGCGGACGAGACGGCCCCCACTCCCGCCTGACTACGATGGAGACACCATGATGCAACTCATCGATCTGCGTGGTTCTGCGCTCAGCGCCTCCGAGCTTCGGAACATCCTCCCTCGCGCCGAGCTCGACGTCGGGCGTGCGCTCGGCACGGCCGCCGAGCTCATCTCGTCGGTCCGCGAGCAGGGAGCTTCCGCGCTCCGTGAGCAGGCGGTGCGCCTCGACGGCGTCGAGCCACCGCACCTGCGGGTCCCGCAGGAGGCGATCGACGAAGCCACGGCGAGTCTCGACCCCCAGGTGCGGGCTGGCCTGGAGGCCATGATCGAGCGTGTCCGCGCTGGCTCGGCTGCCCAGGTTCCCGACCCCAGGGTCACGACTCTCGGTGACGGTGCCGTCGTCGAGCTCCGCTGGCACCCGGTGAAGCGCGTCGGGCTCTACGTCCCTGGCGGGAAGGCCGTCTATCCGTCGAGCGTCGTCATGAACGTCTGCGCCGCGATGGCGGCGGGCGTCTCCTCGATCGCGATCGCGTCGCCGCCGCAGCGGGAGTTCGGTGGGGGTGTCCACCCCACGATCCTCGGCGCAGCTGGCCTCCTCGGGGTCACCGAGGTCTACGCCATGGGCGGGGCAGGCGCCATCGGCGCGTTGGCGCACGGGGTCCCTGACATCGGCCTCGAACCGGTCGAGGTCATCACGGGCCCGGGCAATGTGTACGTCGCTGCAGCGAAGCGCATCGTGCAGTCGTTCGTCGGCATCGACTCCGAGGCGGGCCCGACGGAGATCCTCGTGATCGCCGACGACTCCGCAGATGCGGACCACGTCGCCGCGGACCTGGTGAGCCAGGCCGAGCACGACGAGCTCGCGTCGGCGCTTCTCGTCACCCCCGACGCGGACTGGGCGAAGCGTGTGCTCGAGCGCGTCGAGGCCCGAGCAGCGGCGACCAAGCACGCCGAGCGCGTGCGCGTCTCGCTCGGCGGCCGCCAGTCCGCCGTCATCCTCGTCGACGACTTCACCGCAGCAGCCAGGGTGTCGAATGCCTACGCGCCCGAGCACCTCGAGGTGCAGACTCGCGAGCCCGAGGCCATGCTCGCGATGCTCCACAACGCTGGAGCCATCTTCATGGGCGCCAACTCGCCAGTGAGCCTCGGGGACTACCTCGCTGGCTCCAACCACGTGCTGCCGACGGGCGGCCAGGCCGCGCACACGCCCGGTCTCGGGGCGCACACGTTCCTCCGCCCGCAACAGATCATCCGCTACGACAGGGAGGCCCTGCGCGCCGTGAGCGAGCATGTCGTGGCGCTCGCAGACGCCGAGGACCTCCCGGCGCACGGTGAGGCAGTGACGGCGAGGTTCAGCTGATGCACTGCCCGTTCTGTCGTCACCCTGATTCACGGGTCATCGACTCGCGCACGAGCGACGACGGTTTCGCGATCCGTCGAAGGAGGCAGTGCCCGGAATGCGGGCGCCGATTCTCCACGACCGAGACGGCGAGCCTCACGGTCATCAAGCGCAACGGCGTCGTCGAGTCGTTCTCACGCGACAAGGTCGTGGCGGGTGTCCGCAAGGCCTGCCAGGGACGGCCCGTGACCGATACCGACCTGGCGCTCCTCGCGCAGCGCGTGGAAGAGAGCATCCGCGCGACCGGGGCCTCGCAGATCGAAGCCAACGACATCGGCCTGGCCATCCTGCCGCCGCTGCGTGAGCTGGATGACGTCGCCTACCTCCGCTTTGCGAGCGTCTACCAAGGCTTCGCCGGCCTTGACGACTTCCGTGCCGCCATCGATCGAATGCACGAGGACGGCATCAAGGCCCAGTACGCCACCGAGTCAGCCGACGGCGAGTCGACAGTCAAGGGAGAGACCCGATGAACGCCGCCTATCGTCTGCTGTTCAGGCACGTCCTGTCCAAGATGGACCCGGAACGCGCGCACGCGCTCGCCTCCGGGGTCATCCGGGCGCTCGGTCGTCGCGGCCCAGCTGCGCTGCTCTCGCCGCTCGCCGCGCCTGCCGAATCGCTCAGGGTCGAGACGATGGGCCTCAGCTTCGCGTCGCCGTTCGGTCTCGCGGCCGGTTTCGATAAGGACGCCGAGGACATCGACGGCCTCGCCACGCTCGGCTTCGGCCACGTCGAGGTCGGCACCGTGACGCCCCGCCCGCAGCCGGGCAACCCCGGCCCGCGGCTCTTCCGGCTCGTCGCCGACGGCGCGCTCATCAACCGCATGGGCTTCAACAATCGCGGAGCGGAACTCGCAGCCGCCAACATCGCGGCTCGTCGCAACCGCTCCGTCATCGTCGGCGTCAACATCGGCAAGAACAAGACGACCGAGGCTGACGACGCTCATCTCGACTACGCGGCCGCCGCGGCCGCGGTCAAGGATGTCGCGGACTATCTGGTCGTGAACGTCTCCTCGCCGAACACGCCCGGCCTGCGCAGGCTACAGTCCCTTGGATCGCTGACGCCCATCCTTCGAGCGGCACGGGATGCGGCACCCGGCGTCCCCTTGCTGGTCAAGATCGCTCCAGACCTGGACGACGAGGAGATCAGGGAGGTCACTCAGCTGGCCATAGACGAGGGTCTGGCCGGAATCATCGCGGCCAACACGACGATCTCGCGCTCGGGGTTGCGCACGTCGGCACGCATCGTGGAGGCGTTCGGCGCTGGAGGCCTGTCCGGTCGTCCCCTGACCGAGCGCTCACTCGAGGTCCTGCGCATCGTCAAGGAGGCGTCCGGGGACCGGCTGTGCATCATCTCCGTCGGAGGGGTCGCGGACGCGGCCGAGGTTCGCCGACGCCTCGATGCGGGCGCTACCCTCGTCCAGGGCTACACCGAGTTCCTCTACGCGGGTCCCATGTGGGCTGCCAGCATCAATCGCGGACTCGCACGCCGCGCACGCTGACCGACGCTTCCGCGCGAAGGTCTCAGTTTGGGCACCATGTCGGATTCCCAGCCGCCTGACACCTTCGCGCAACCCTGCGGGTCTAGATTGTGAAACAGCGAAGGCCCGAGCGGAATACCGTTCGGGCCTTCGAGTTTTTCTGCGGGCAGCCGGTCGCGCCCCTGACGCGACTACTTGCCGGTGAACTCGATCTTCGCGCCGCGCTTGACCTGCGACTTGGGCATGCGCATGACTCGCAGCTGCAGGCAGCGGGCGATCGTGCCGATCATGATGCCCTTCTCGACCTTGTCCTTGCCGACGACCGCGGCGATGCGGCGCTTGATCATGTTGGCGACCATGACGGCCTCGAGGATGCACACGGCGAGGAACGCCCAGATGAAGCTCATGGCCCAGATGCCGATCGACTGGCTCGGGATGAACGTCGCGAAGATCACGAGGAACATCATCGGCAGCAGCAGCTCGCCGATCGAGTACCTCGCGTCGATGTAGTTGCGCATGAAGCGCTTCTGCGGACCGCGCTCGGTCGGACGGAGGTAGCGGTCGTCGCCCTTGGCGAGCCCCTCACGTGCCTTCGCCTGCTCGATGCGGACCTTCGCCTGCATCTCGCGCTTGGCCTGCTTGCGGTCCTCTGGGACGAGGGGACGCAGGTTCTGCGCTTCGCGCTCGCGCCTCGTGGGGGTCGGCTGCTGCTTCTTCGCCGGAGACTTCGCGGGAAGCGATGCTGTCTCGGCGCTCTTGGACTCGTGCTTCGACATGATGCCTCTCAAGAACTCTGGTGTGATTTAGCCTAACCGCTATGACTCTCCCCGAAGCCCCACTCGATGCACACGATCAGGAACAGCGACTCCTCGAAGCGGTCGAGGACCGTTTTCCCGCCACGATCGCCCGGCTTTCCGGCCTCGTCCGCATCCCGTCCGTCTCCTGGGACGCCTTCGACCGAGTGCACGTCCAGCGCAGCGCCGAACGCACAGCGGAGCTCTTGCGTGAGCTCGAGCTGTTCGACTCCGTCGAGATCGACGGCGTCGAGACGTCCGAGGGCTACGCGGGTCAGCCTGCCGTGATCGCGACGCGACGGGCCGAGCCGGGCCAGCCCACCGTCCTGCTCTACGCGCACCACGACGTGCAGCCGCAGGGGAGCGCCGACGACTGGCGAACCCCGCCGTTCGAGCCGACCCTGCGCGAGGGGCGGCTCTACGGTCGCGGCGCGAGTGACGACAAGGCGGGAGTCATGACGCATATCGCGGCTCTCGAGGCGCTCAGCGCGGCCACGTCAGGGAGGCCCAGAATCGGCATCTCCGTGTTCATCGAGGGCGAGGAGGAGAACGGCTCGCGCAGCTTCTCGGACTTCCTCGCCAAGCATCGGGCTGCCCTCGGGGCCGACGCGATCATCGTCGCCGACAGCGACAACCCCTCCACCACCACTCCTGGGCTGACCGTCTCCCTGCGCGGCAACGTGACGATGAAGGTCACCGTTCGAACGCTCGGTCATGCGTCCCACTCTGGGATGCTCGGGGGTGCAGTGCCGGACGCGATGCTCGCGACCGTGCGCCTGCTCGATACGCTCTGGGATGCGGATGGCGCGGTCGCCGTCGCTGGTCTCGGCACGCGCAGCGCGGGACCAGCAGGCGGGGATGAGGCGGACGTCCGGCGCGACGCAGAGCTCCTCGAGGGGGTCTCGACGATCGGGCGGGGGAGCATGCACGACCGGCTCTGGAACCAGCCCGCGATCACCATCACCGGCATCGATGCGCCGAGCGTCGCTGAAGCGTCCAACACGCTCCTTCCCGTCGTGTCGGTCCGCCTCTCGGCCCGCATCGCCCCAGGTGACGACGCAGCGGAGGCCTACGCTGCCATCGAGCGTCACCTCACCGAGCACGCCCCATTCGGAGCGCACATCGAGATCACCCAGCCAGACGTCGGGCAGCCGTTCCTCGTCGATACCGCGGGACCCGCGGTCGGCCTCATGAAGTCCGCGATGCGCGACGGGTGGGGCGCGGAGCCTGCCGAGACGGGCATCGGCGGGTCGATCCCATTCATCGCCGCCCTCGCAGAGGTGTACCCCGACGCCGAGATCCTCGTGACCGGAGTGGAGGACCCGGCCACGATGGCGCACAGCCCCAACGAGTCGCAGGACCTCGGCGTGCTGCGTCGCGCGATCTCGGCCGAAGGCCTCTTCCTCCTCCGCTTCGCGCGGCCGGATGCCGACATCAGCTGATGCGATTCCGGCTGAGGAGGAATACCCTGGAGCCATACGCCGTTACTGAGGTGAAGAGCGCGGGAGCAGGACGTCCCGCCCAGCAGCACGAGGAGAATCCATGAGCGCAGTTCTTGAAGGCATCACCGTGAGCGAGGCCACGCACTCCGTGACCCTGACCCAGGCGGCCCTTGACAAGATCAAGAACCTGATCGGCCAGGAGAGCGAGGGTGGCCTGCGACTGCGCATCGCCGTCCAGCCAGGAGGATGCTCCGGCCTCATCTACCAGCTGTTCTTCGACGAGCGCATCCTCGACGGCGACGCGACGGTCGACTTCGATGGCGTGGAGGTCATCGTCGATCCGATGAGCGTTCCCTACCTTGACAACGCGAAGATCGACTTCGAAGACACGATCCAGAAGCAGGGCTTCACGATCGACAACCCGAGTGCGCAGGGTTCCTGTGCTTGTGGCGACTCCTTCCACTGACTCGACACGCGGGGCTCACCCTCGCGACACACCCGAAACGGCGCGGTCTCTGACCGCGCCGTTTTGTCGTCCCCGCGCGCCCCGGGTCATCGACCCTTCCGATTCGCACTAGACTGACAGCAACCTGTATGCGTCACCTCGAAAGGTTTGCCGTGCGAGACACCCGCCGCGTGAAGTGGTTCGCCGCTCCGATTGCAGCAGCCCTGATTCTGATCCTGGCTGGCTGCACGTCGCAAGAACTACGGGGCTACATGCCCGGTGACCCTGGTGTCACCAACCATTCCGACGCCTTCACGAACTTCTGGGTGAACTCCTGGATCATCCTCCTCGTCGTGGGAGGGATCACCTGGGGTCTCATCATCTGGGCGTCAGTTCTGTTCCGCCGCCGCAAGGGCGAGAAGGGCCTGCCGGCGCAGCTGCGCTACCACATGCCCATCGAGATCCTCTTCACCGTGGTCCCGGTCATCCTGGTCGCAGGCTTCTTCGCCTTCACCGTGCGTGAGGAGGCCCCGGTCGTCTCCAACTTCGCCGAAGAAGAGCAGGACGTGAAGATCGAGGTCTACGGCAAGCAGTGGGCGTGGGACTTCAACTACCTGCCCACGAGCAACACCGAGTACGACTCCGGTGTCTACTACGAGGGAATCCAGGCGCAGGAGATCCGCGAGCCGTCCGAGGGCGGCGAGCGCGGCGCCGCCACCGGAGAGGTCGACGAGGCTGCGCTGCCAAAGCTCGTCCTCCCGGTCGGTGCGAACGTCACGCTCGACATCAAGTCGCGCGACGTCATCCACTCCTTCTGGATCGTCGACTTCCACTACAAGATCGACAACATCCCCGGCCACACCAACACCATGTCGTTCGTCCCAGAGCGTGAAGGCACGTACATGGGCAAGTGCGCCGAGCTCTGCGGCGAGTACCACTCGATGATGCTCTTCCAGGTCGAGGTCGTCTCGCAGGCCGAGTACAACGCCTACATCGCCGAGCTTCGCGCGGCGGGCAACGTCGGCTCCCACGGAGACGACTACAACCGCAACCAGAACCTTCCGGGCACTGATGTTCCCGAGTTCAACCACGAGTCGGAATAGGGGCGACGAATATGACGTCAACGCTGAACCGTCCAGGCATCACCCCGGTCTCTGAGGCGACCACCGCTCCTAGCAGCTCAGTCGAGCGCAAGGGCAATGTCCTCGTTTCCTGGATCACCTCGACGGACCACAAGACCATCGGGTACATGTACCTGATCTCCAGCTTCGTCTGGTTCTGCATCGGTGGTGTGATGGCGCTGGTCATCCGTACCCAGCTCTTCGAGCCGGGTATGGAGATCATCGACACGAAAGAGCAGTACAACCAGCTCTTCACCATGCACGGCACGATCATGCTGCTCATGTTCGGAACGCCGCTGTTCTCCGGCTTCGCGAACGTCCTCGTGCCTCTGCAGATCGGCACGGCCGACGTCGCCTTCCCGCGACTCAACGCCTTCGCCTTCTGGCTCTTCACCTTCGGCGCGCTCATCGCGGTCGGCGGCTTCCTCACGCCGGGAGGTGCGGCATCCTTCGGCTGGACGGCTTACGTCCCCTTGTCGACGACCACCTATTCCCCAGGCGTAGGCGGCAACCTCTGGGTGGCCGGTCTCGCGGCGACAGGCTTCGCGACGATCTTCGGTGCCGTGAACTTCATCACGACGATCATCACCATGCGCGCGCCCGGCATGACGATGTGGCGCATGCCGATCTTCACCTGGAACGCGATGATCACGTCGATCCTCGTCCTCTTCGCCTTCCCGGTCCTCGCTGCCGCCTGGTTCGGTCTCCTCATGGATCGCGTGTTCCTCACGCACATCTACGACGTCGAGGCCGGCGGTGCGATCCTCTATCAGCACCTGTTCTGGTTCTTCGGCCATCCAGAGGTCTACGTGCTCGCTCTGCCGTTCTTCGGCATCGTCTCCGAGATCTTCCCGGCCTTCAGCAGGAAGCCGATCTTCGGCTACAAGACCCTCGTCTACGCGACGATCGCGATCGCCGCCCTGTCGGCGTCCGTGTGGGCGCACCACATGTACGTGACCGGCACCGTGCTCCTGCCGTTCTTCGCGCTCATGACGATGCTGATCGCCGTGCCCACCGGAGTGAAGATCTTCAACTGGATCGGAACTCTCTGGCGGGGCTCGGTGACGTTCGAGACGCCCATGCTCTTCTCGCTCGGCTTCCTCGTCACGTTCGTCTTCGGTGGCCTGACCGGAGTCATCCTGGCCTCGCCGATGCTCGACTTCCACGTGTCGGACACCTACTTCGTGGTGGCGCACTTCCACTACGTGGTCTTCGGCACCATCGTGTTCGCGATGTTCGCCGGCGCCTTCTTCTGGTGGCCGAAGTGGACCGGCAAGATGCTCAACGAGCGCCTCGGCAAGATCCAGTTCTGGTTGCTGTTCATCGGCTTCCACATGACGTTCCTCATCCAGCACTGGCTCGGTGTGATGGGCATGCCGCGTAGGTACGCCACCTACCAGCCCGAGGACAACTTCACGTGGATGAACCAGCTGTCGACGATCGGCGCGTTCGTGCTCGCCATCTCGCTCCTGCCGTTCTTCTTGAACATCTTCCTCACCGCGCGCAATGCGCCGAAGGTCACGGTCGACGACCCGTGGGGCTACGGCTCCTCGCTCGAGTGGGCAACCAGCTGCCCGCCGCCGCGACACAACTTCACGTCCATCCCGCGCATCCGTTCGGAGCGCCCCGCGTTCGACCTCAACCACCCCGAGGTCGCACCACACGGATACCGTGACCTGACGCCCGTCAACGACAAGATCGGAGAACGAGAGTGAAGACCTCAGCCCGCCTCCTCTGGGTCCTCGCCGTCTTCTACGCGGTTGTGACCGTCATCTACGTCCTGTGGACTCGTGCGGCTCTCGGCCACTACGAGTGGGTCGGCATCGTCGCACTGGCACTGTCTGGTCTGTTCGTGGCGTTCGTCGCGTTCTACCTGGGCAGCTCCGCCAAGCCTTTCCGCGTGCACGTCCTCCCGGAGGATCGTCTCGACGGGGAGATCGCTGACGCCGACCCCGAGCTCGGGTTCTTCCCGCCGCAGAGCTGGTGGCCGTTCGTGCTGGCCCTCGCCGTCGGCCTGATCTTCCTGGGCCTGTCGATCGGTGGATGGTGGTTCGCGTACTTCGCGGCCCCGCTGTTCATCATCGCGATCGTCGGCTGGGTGTTCGAGTACTACCGCGGACGCTACGCCCACTAGGCGCTGTCCTAAGGCTTCTGGCCCGTCCCTCTCACGAGGGGCGGGCCTTTTTGCCTGTGTTCCCCGCACGCCGGGCCCACGCGGTAGGGGAGCGCCATCCAGTGCATGCGTGGCGCTGATGAGGGCCCGGGGGGCATATATGGATGGGCCTCGACTTGGACCCCACGTGCGCGTGCACGGCGTCTGCCCGGCCCATATCC
The DNA here is from genome assembly GCF_002931555.1 of Pseudoclavibacter sp. RFBB5. GTDB lineage: Bacteria > Actinomycetota > Actinomycetes > Actinomycetales > Microbacteriaceae > Pseudoclavibacter. Next base: position 353,740 of record NZ_PSTZ01000007.1, read on the forward strand.
GGTCATCGGCGGGACAGGCACGTGCGGCTGGGTTGTCCGCGACCTGAGGCACGAGGAAGAGGAGACGGGAACTCATCGTCCGAGGGGGCGCAGACTTCGCGCAATGGGACCATGAGCGCGTCTCGGCCTGGTGGAGCGGTGCAGACGAGCGGGTGCGCGCGAACCCTCGCTGCTGATGATGCGGAGTCCTGAACCCCGTCGACGTTGCACGAAGAACGTCGAATCCCCGCCCTCGAGGGGCCGAGCGCTGGGCCACGGGGCGAGGACGAACAGCGTCCCGCCCGTGATGATGCAGAGACTGCGGCTGCGGTGCCTCCTACGGCCGGTCAACACGAGTGATGGGGGAGCCCGGGTGCTAGAGATCCAGTCCGCAACTGGTGTGCGCGCATCGATGACACGCACCGGCTCGAATCGGGGAGCAGTTGCAGCTCTCCTTCGTGCGGAGAGGCGACCACAGGTGGCCCCTGGAACGCCGAGCCTGCGTCCACGGTCGTTTCCTACCCCCAAAGGCGGCGGGGCTCTGGGACTGCTCGGTCGACAACATTTGGCCATGCTGCTTCTGCGCCCTGCGCCCCGGGGCGCCCGCAGCAGGCCGGCTCCGTGCTGACCTCGACCTCGGCCACGTCGGGGCGGACGCTGAAGCCGACAGTGACGCCGACGGCCAAGCAAGTATCGCTCGCCTCCATCCACGAGGCAAGCTGCTCCATCCTGGCTCGAGCTTCGAGCTCAGACGAGAATGGGGCTGCCAGACCGCATGTGTGCGGATCTGACAGCCCCATTTGCAGCCCAGGAGGCTGCCACAGGAGTTGGCTACGACCTAGTGGTGGCCGTGGTGTGCCTGCTCGAGCTCGCCCTTGGCGACCGGCTCGACACGGTCCTCGAAGAACCATCGGGACAGGGCGGCACGCACGCGCATAGGCGCCGTGATCTTGCCATCCGAATTCGGACGGAGCATGATCGGAGCCTGCTCGTTGTAGGAGACCAGCTCCCAGCGGTCGTACTTGTCCAGAGGAACCTCAACCTCGACGAACTCACCGTGCGGGAGGCGAAGGACACGACCCGACTCCACGCCGTGGAGCGCGAGCGAACGGTCACGCTTCTGCAGGCCGATGCAGATTCGCTTCGTGGCGATGTACGCGATGATCGGGCCGAGGATGAGCATCACCTGGAGGAAGTGGATGACATGTTCCATCGCGAGATGGAAGTGCGTCGCCATGAGGTCCGAGCTTGCCGCTGCCCACATGACCGCGTAGAACGTGACACCGGCAGCACCGATGGCGGTACGGGTCGGAGCGTTGCGCGGACGGTCAAGCAGGTGGTGCTCGCGCTTGTCGCCCGTGATCCAGGCCTCGATGAAGGGGTACACGACGACCAGCACGATGAAGATGCCGATGACGATCAGCGGTGTCAGGATCGCGAACGACCACGTGTGGTTGAACCAGTACACCTCCCAGCCCGGTGGGATGAGGCGGAGCATTCCGTCGGCGAAGCCGATGTACCAGTCAGGCTGGGTTCCAGCGGACACGGGGGACGGGTCGTACGGGCCGTAGTTCCAGACCGGGTTGATCGAGAAGAACGACGCGATCAGGAAGATGAGGCCGAAGATGAGGAAGAAGAATCCTCCGGCCTTGCCGGCGAAGACCGGCAGGACCGGGTTTCCGACGACATTGCCGTTCGTACGGCCGGGTCCAGGCCACTGGGTGTGCTTGTTGATCACCATGAGGGCAAGGTGCAGCGCGATGAACAGGATGACCATCGCGGGCAGGATCATGATGTGCAAGGAGTACAGGCGGCCGACGATCTCGGTGCCGGGGAACTCGCCGCCGAAGAACAGGAACGAGACCCACGTTCCGACGAGCGGGATGCCCTTCATGATGCCGTCGATGATGCGCAGGCCGTTGCCGGAGAGCAGATCGTCGGGGAGCGAATAGCCCGTGAAGCCCTCAGCCATCGCGAGGATGAAGAGCACGAAGCCGACGACCCAGTTGAGCTCGCGCGGCTTGCGGAACGCGCCCGTGAAGAAGACGCGCAGCATGTGCAGGCCGATGGAGGCCACGAACAGCAGGGCCGCCCAGTGGTGCACCTGGCGCATGAGGAGGCCGCCGCGGATGTCGAACGAGATGTCGAGCGTGGATGCCATCGCGGCCGACATGCCCATGCCCTTGAGGGGCAGGTAGGAGCCTTCGTATTCGACGTGCGCCATCGACGGGTCGAAGAAGAACGTCAGGAACGTGCCGGAAAGCAGGATGACGACGAAGCTGTAGAGCGCGATCTCACCGAGCATGAAAGACCAGTGGTCCGGGAAGATCTTGCGGCCGAACTCCTTGACCGCGCCCGAGATCGTGGTGCGCTCGTCGAGGTAGTTGGCGGCGCCAGCGATGAAGCCGCCTTCGCGGACCGGAGCTTTATACGTTGTAGTCATGGCGTCGCTCCCAGAAGCTCGGTCCGACAGGTTCGGTGAAGTCGCTCTGCGCGATCAGGTAGCCCTCGTCGTCGACGGCGATCGGCAGCTGCGGGAGCGGACGACCAGCGGGTCCGAAGATGACCTCGCAGTGGTTCTTGACGTCGAACTGCGACTGGTGGCAGGGGCAGAGCAGGTGGTGCGTCTGCTGCTCGTACAGAGCGACAGGGCAGCCGACGTGCGTGCAGACCTTGGAGTAGGCGACGATGCCGTCGTACGACCACCCCGCTCGGTCTTCGCGCTCGTTGAGCTGGTCTGCGGGGAGACGCATCAGCAGGACGACGGCCTTGGCCTTCTCCTCGAGCAGGTGGTGCTCGAGGTCGATGAGGCCGTCCGGGATCACGTGGAACGCGGAGCCGTACGTGACGTCAGCTGCGCGGATCGGCGTGCCCGTAGGGTCGCGGACAAGGCGCGTCCCTTCTTCCCACATGGTGTGCGAGAGGGATTCGACCGGGTCCGGGTTGTTTCCGTTGTAGAGGTCGCGGAAGAGGACGATGCCGGGAAGCGGCATCGCGACGAGCGCACCGATGAGCGAGTTGCGGAACAGCTTGCGGCGGCTGAAGCCGGATTCCTCGTTGGCCTGCGCGAAGATCTCGACGGCGCGCGAGCGTGTAGCGGGCGAACCCTTGCCGGGGTGGCGTGCTTCGGCCATCTCGTGGTCGGCCATGAGGTACTTCGACCAGGCGACCGTGCCGATTCCGATGGCGAGCATGGCGAGGGCGATGCCGATGCCGAGGAACATGTTGTTCGCCCGCACCGTGGAGATGTCCTCGCGGCTGATCGGCCACACGAAGTAGGCGACGACAGCGAAGATGCTGGCGAGCGCCGAAAAGACGAAGAGCGCGACGAGGATGCGCTCGGTGCGCTTCGCCTGTGCGGGGTCTACGTCGGTGATCCGGTCGCGGTGCGCCGGCATGCCAGGGTTCTCGAAGCCGTCCTTGGGAAGGATCGCGGTCCCGATGTGAGGCGCCCGCTCCGACGAAGGAGCAGTGCGAAGCTCTCCGCCGTGTTCGCCATCAGCCATGGTGATCCCTTTCTGGGTGTGTCTGTTCAGCTGCAGTATGTCTTGGGTGCCTGTGCCAGGTCTCAGCCAGCACTAGTTCGGTCGAGTGGCGATCCAGACCGCCATGGCGACGCCGGCACCGATCCCGAAGATCCAGATGAAGAGGCCTTCGGAGACGGGTCCGAGCGATCCGAGGCTGTTGCCGCCGATCGTGCCCGTGACCTCGGTCTGCCAGCGGATGGCCGTGATGATGTCGGCCTTGTCCTGGGGGGTGAGGTTCGCGTCGTTGAAGACGGGCATGTTCTGCGGGCCGGTGATCATGGCCTCGTAGAGGTGCACCGGCTCGACGGTCATGAGCTCGGGAGCGAACTTGCCCTCGGTCAGGGCGCCGCCAGCGCCGGCCACGTTGTGGCACATCGCGCAGTTGATGCGGAAGAGCTCGGCGCCGCGTGCCGCGTCGCCGTCGGCCTGCAGGTACTGCTCGTCCGGGACAGCGGGGCCGGGAGCCAGCGATGCCACGTAGTCCGCGAGGTCGCTGATGCCCTGCTCGTCGAACTGGACGGGCTTCGCGGGCGCCTGGGCGGCGTTCGCCTGCATCGGCATGCGGCCGGTTCCGACCTGGAAGTCGACGGCGGCTGCTCCGACGCCGATGAGGCTCGGACCGTTCTCCGTACCGGCGGCGTTCATGCCATGGCAGGTCGCGCAGTTCGCGCCGAAGAGCGCAGCACCGTTCTCGATGTCGCTCGCCGCGGCGGGGGCGGCACCTTGTGCTGCGGCCGCCGTCGTCGCGGAGTCGATCGCGGTGTACGCGCCTCCGGTGAGGAGGAGGCCGGCTCCGAGGAGTGCGGCGGTGGCGAGAGGGGTGCGGCGGCGTGCCGTCTTGCGGGTCGCCGTCTTCGCAGTCCGTGGCTTGGTGGTTCGGAACATTTGGGTGTTCTCCAGGATCGGGCTACGAGAAGTAGGGCAGCAGGTAGATGACGAAGAAGAGTGCAACCCAGACCACGTCGACGAAGTGCCAGTAGTAGGAGATGCCCAGTGCGCTGCTGACCTCGCGGGTGCCCATGCGCCTGGCCGAGTACATGCGGCCGATGACGAGGAGGAACGTGACGAGTCCGCCGGTCACGTGCAGGCCGTGGAAGCCGGTCGTCATGTAGAAGGCGCTCGTGTACGCGTTGAGGTTGAGGACGTAGCCCTCGCTCACGAGCGTGGCGTACTCCCAGACCTGGCCCGCGACGAAGATGCCGCCGAGAAGGACCGTGAGGTAGAACCATTCGATGGCGCCCCAGTGCTTGGGGCTCTTGCCGGTCGCACGCGCCTGCTCGCGCTCCGCCGCGAACGTGCCGAACTGGCACGTGAACGACGAGCTCACGAGGATGAGCGTGTTGATGGTCGCGAAGGGGACGTTCAGCACGCTGTGGCCTTCGGCGAACTGCTCCGGCGCCATTGAGCGCAGTGTGAAGAAGATCGCGAAGAGCCCAGCGAAGAACATCACTTCGCTACCGAGCCAAACGATGACGCCGATGGCAGTCGTATTGGGGCGATGGACCGTGTGCACGGCCTGAGCGGAGGTTGCAGCAGTCACCTGACCATTATGACCGATTTCCCAGGCTCCCGAGACAAGGCGGGCCCGACCGGCGGGTCGCGTCCGATTAGGTGTGCCTGGGTGGTGGACGACTATCGTTTCCTGCATGACTTCGACCGAGACCTGGCCCGGACTGCTCGAGAAGCTGCTTGGCGGTGAGGACCTGAGCGTCGCGCAGGCGACGTGGGCGATGCGCCAGGTGATGGCGGGCGAGGTGAGCGAGGCTCGGCTCGCGGCGTTCCTCGTGGCGCTCCGTGCGAAGGGGGAGACGGTCGAGGAGGTCGTCGGCTTCCGGGACGCGATCCTCGAGCACGCGGTGCCGCTCGATGTGCCGCCGATGGCGCTCGACATCGTCGGCACCGGCGGTGACATGGTCGGAACCGTCAACGTGTCGACCATGTCGTCGATGGTCTGCGCTGGGGCCGGGGTGCCGGTCGTCAAGCACGGCGGCGGTGCGTCCAGCGCGAAGTCGGGCTCCAGCGACGTCCTCTCGGCGCTCGGCGCCGTGCACACGGCCGATCCGGTGCGCGTGAAGCGGATCTTCGAGGAGGTCGGCCTGACGTTCGTGTACGCGGCGCAGTTCCATCCGGGCTTCGGGCACGCGCGGAAGGTGCGCGGCGAGCTCGGCGTCCCCACCGTGTTCAACCTGCTCGGCCCGCTCACCAACCCAGCACGACCGGAGGCTTCGGCGGTCGGCGTGGCACGCCAGGCGGCGATCCCCCTCATCACCGGCGTGTTCCGCACGCGCGGTGCGACGGCACTCGTCTTCCGAGGAGACGACGGGCTCGACGAGTTGAGCGTCACGGGATACAGCCACATCTGGGAGGTCTCGAACGGCGCGATCACGGAGCACGACCTTCATCCGCGCGACGTCGGCCTCGGCACGTACGACATGCAGGATCTCCTCGGAGGCCTGCCAGAGGAGAACGCCGCCATCGCCCGCGACGTTCTGTCCGGGAAGCGACACGGTGCCGTCCGCGACATCGTGCTGCTCAACGCCGCCGCTGGCCTCGTCGCCTACGACCTCGCGCAGAATCCCGAGGCCGCCGAGCGGCCCCTCCGCGAGCGGCTGTCAGCCAGGATCGTGGATGCAGCGGCGAGCATCGACAGCGGGCGGGCGATCGAGACCCTCGACGCCTGGGTCGCCGCGACACGCGCCGCCTGACCCCGACGCAGCTCAGACCACGGAGAGCGGCCGAGGCCCTCAGCAGGTGCTGCTGAGGGCCTCGACGTGTTCTCTGCGTTTCCCGGACTACGAGACGTCGTCGTCGACCCAGTCAAGCGTCTTCGAGACGGCCTTCTTCCAGTTGCGGTAGAGGCGCTCGCGCTCCTCTTCCGGCATCTGCGGGGTCCAGCGCTTGTCCTCCTGCCAGTTGGCGGACACCTCGTCGAGGTCCTTCCAGAACCCGACTGCGAGGCCGGCCGCGTAGGCGGCGCCGAGCGCGGTTGTCTCCGTGACCACGGGGCGAACGACATCGGTGTTGAGGATGTCGGCCTGGAACTGCATGAGCGTGTCGTTGGCGACCATGCCGCCGTCGACCTTGAGCTCGGCGAGGGGCACGCCTGAGTCAGCGTTCGACGCCTCGAGGACGTCGCGCGTCTGGTACGCCGTGGATTCCAGCGCTGCACGCGCGATGTGGTTCTTGTTGACGAAGCGCGTCAGACCGACGATGGCGCCTCGTGCATCAGGTCGCCAGTACGGCGCGAAGAGGCCCGAGAACGCGGGGACGATGTACGTGCCGCCGTTGTCCTCGACCTTGCTCGCCAGCTCTTCGATCTCCGGTGCGGAGTTGATGAGACCCAGGTTGTCGCGGAGCCACTGGACCAGCGAGCCGGTCACGGCGATCGAGCCCTCGAGCGCGTAGACGGGAGCCGCGTCGCCGAGCTTGTAGCAGAGCGTCGTGAGGAGCCCGTTCTCGGACTTCACGATCTTCTCGCCGGTGTTGTAGATGAGGAAGGACCCGGTGCCGTAGGTGTTCTTGGCCTCGCCGGACGTGAAGGCTGTCTGCCCGAACGTCGCCGCCTGCTGGTCGCCGAGGATGCCGGAGATCGGGACTTCGCGGAGGAGCGACTGCGTGCTCGCGTGTCCGTAGACCTCGGACGAGGACTTGATCTCGGGGAGCATCGACGCTGGAACACCGAAGGCGTCCAGGATCGACTGGTCCCAGGCCAGCGTCTCGAGGTCCATGAAGAGCGTTCGGGAGGCGTTCGTGACGTCGGTGACGTGCACGCCCCCATTCACCCCGCCCGTCAGGTTCCAGAGCACCCAGCTGTCGGTCGTGCCGAAGATGAGGTCGCCTGCCTCGGCTCGCTCGCGCGCTCCGTCGACGTTCTCGAGGATCCAGACGATCTTGGTGCCGGAGAAGTAGGTGGCGAGGGGCAGGCCCACGGTGTCCTTGAACCGCTCGACGCCGCCGTCGGCCGCCAGGCGGTCCACGATGGCCTGGGTGCGCGTGTCCTGCCAGACGATCGCGTTGTAGACCGGCTCGCCGGTGGTCTTGTCCCAGACCACGGCCGTCTCGCGCTGGTTGGTGATGCCGATCGTGGCGATGTCGTGCCTGGTGATGTTCGCCTTCGAGAGCGCCTGGCCGATGACCTCTCGCGTGTTGTTCCAGATCTCCTTCGGGTCGTGCTCGACCCAGCCGGCCTGCGGGAAGATCTGCTCGTGTTCGAGCTGCCCCGTGGACACGATCGACCCTGAGTGGTCGAAGACGATGGCTCGAGAGGAGGTGGTGCCCTGGTCGATGGCGATGACGTACTTGCTCACGGAATGACTCCCTTGTCAGAGATGGTGATGTGCCAGTGGTGGTGACAGCGATGCCGACCTGGCGCGAGCATCGCGGGTGGTGTCATGCAGACAGTTTCGGGGCCGGATCTGTGAGGAGTCCGGCCCCGAAGACGTGGTGGTGTGCTCGCGGGTGCTAGGCGGCGACGCCTGGCAGGATCGCGGTGCCGACGAGGCCCGCGAGGATGCCGCCGATGATCGGTCCGACGATGGGGACCCACGAGTAGCTCCAGTCGCTGCCACCCTTGCCCTTGATGGGGAGGAAGGCGTGCGCGAGGCGGGGCCCGAGGTCACGTGCTGGGTTGATGGCGTATCCGGTCGGGCCACCGAGGCTCGCGCCGATGGAGACCACGACGATCGCGACGGCGAGCGGCGCGAGGTTGCCGAGGCTCGTCGAATCGGGTGCGGTCGATCCGAGGTCGCTGCCGAGGATCCCGGGGAAGTTCGTGAAGGCGATGACCGCGAGGACGAGGACGAACGTCGCGATGATCTCGGTCACGGTGTTCCAGCCGAGGCTGCGCTTCGCCGGGCCGGTGGCGAAGACCGCGAGCTTGGAGGCCGGGTCGGGTTCGTCGTCGAAGTGCAGCTTGTAGGCGAGCCACACGATGACGGCTCCGAGGATGGCACCGATCAGCTGGGCGAGAATGCGCAGCCCGATCTCTCCTCCGTCGATCGGGTCGCCGTTCACGAGGGCGTTGGCCGCGAGGCCCAGCGTCACTGCTGGGTTGAGCTGGCCGCCGGAGGCCGCAGACGAGAGCACGCCGATGAAGACGGCGAAGCCCCAGCCGAAGTTGATGAGGAGCCAGCCGCCGCCGTTGCCCTTCGTGCCTTTGAGGACGACGTTGGCGACGACACCGCAACCGAGGAGGACGAGCACTGCGGTGCCCACCAGCTCGGCCAAGAAGATCGATCCTAGATCCACGGGATTGCCTTTCTGGGAAGTTCGATACGGGGCGAGCCCGTGCCGCGATTGAGCGGTGCCTCACCCTAGGCACAGCGCGAACTAATACGCGCGTGTTACGAGGGAATTTCCCCGAATCGTGACAAGTCGGCGGCACTAGGCTGGGCCTGGTTGCAATGCTGCCGCCAATATCTCGTCGAGAGGATGATCGTGAAAAAGCTGATCAACGATCCGAAGGACGTTGTCAAAGAAGCGCTGGAAGGCATGGCGCTCGCACACGCCGACATTCTCCGGGTCGCTCCGGAGCCGGCGTTCCTCGTGCGCAACGACGCGCCGGTGGCCGGCAAGGTCGGCATCGTGTCCGGTGGCGGTTCTGGTCACGAGCCGATGCACGGAGGCCTGGTCGGGTACGGGATGCTCGACGCGGCAGTTCCTGGGCCCGTGTTCACCTCCCCGACGCCTGACCCCATCCTGGAGGCGACGAAGGCGGTCGATGCAGGCCGCGGGGTGCTCCACATCGTCAAGAACTACACGGGTGACGTCCTCAACTTCGAGACCGCATCCGACCTCGCGCTCGCCGAGGACATCGAGGTGCGCAGCGTCATCGTCGACGACGACGTGGCCGTCAAGGACTCGCTGTACACGGCGGGGCGTCGAGGCGTGGCAGGCACGGTGCTCGTGGAGAAGATCGCGGGTGCCTCGGCCGAGCGCGGCGACGACCTCGACACCGTCGCGGGCCTCGCGGAGCGCGTGAACGCGCAGACGCGATCGATGGGCGTCGCCCTGACGGCGTGCACGGTTCCGCACGCGGGGGAGCCGAGCTTCGACCTCGCTGAGGATGAGATCGAGATCGGCATCGGCATTCACGGGGAACCCGGGCGCGCGCGAATCGGGATCGAGCCTGCGGATGCGATTGTCGATCGCCTCTTGGCCCCGATTCTCGAGGACCTCCCTTTTGCATCCGGCGACAATGTTCTTCTCTTTGTGAACGGAATGGGGGGCACGCCGGAAATCGAGCTCTACATCGTGTTCCGGAGGGCGGCGGCGGTACTCGCAGAGCACGGGATCTCCGTGACTCGTCACCTCGTCGGGAACTTCACGACCTCGCTGGAGATGCAGGGATGCTCGATCACCGTGCTGAGACTCGACGACGAATTGACCGAATTATGGGATGCGCCCGTCCACACGGCGGCGCTCCGGTGGGGAAGGTAGGACATGGCACTCGACGGAAACTGGGCTCGCACATGGGTGGAGCTCTCCGCGGCCTCTATGGCCGAACATCGGACTGAGCTGATCCACCTCGACAGGAACATCGGTGACGGCGATCACGGCGAGAACATGGACCGAGGATTCCAGGCGGCTCTCGGGAAGCTGTCGACGCTCGAGGACGGCGCGACGCCGGCGGATGTGCTGAAGCTGCTCGCGACGACCCTCATCTCGACCGTCGGCGGTGCTGCGGGGCCGCTGTACGGGACAGCTTTCCTCAAGGGCGCGGTTGCCCTCAAGGGCAAGGCGGAACTCGACCCGGCTGACGTCGCGGCGTTCGTGGAGGCGGCGAGCGCCGGACTCCAGCAGCGCGGCAAGGCGCAGCCAGGCGACAAGACGATGGTGGACGCATGGTCCCCGGCCGCGTCCGCGGCGCAGAAAGCCTCGGACGCAGGCGAGGATGCCGTCTCGGTGCTGCGCGCCGCGGCGTTCGCCGCCGTCGAAGGCGCCGCGGCCACGGAGCCGCTCGTCGCGAGGAAGGGGCGGGCGAGCTACCTGGGCGAGCGGAGTGCGGGGCACCGCGACCCTGGAGCGCAGTCGACGGCCTACCTCCTCGGGGCCGCGGTCGAGGCCGCCTCGTGACAGTCGGCATCGTCGTCGTCTCTCACTCGGCCCGCATCGCTGATGGGCTCGTCGAGCTGGCCGGCCAGATGGCCGCTGACGTGGCGATCATCGCCGCCGGCGGCACGGAGGACGGTCGCGTCGGCACGAGCTTCGAGCTGATCGAGAGCGCCTTGGCACAGGCACGGTCCGGCGACGGAGTCGCGGTCTTCACCGACCTCGGTTCGGCCGTCATGACCGCCGAGACGGTCCTCGAGATGCTCGACGACGATGCCGACGAGGTCCGGCTCGTGGACGCGCCACTGGTCGAGGGCACGGTCGCGGCCGCCGTCGCTGCGGCGGGCGGTGCCTCTCTCGACGAGGTCGTCGCTGCTGGAGAGTCCGCTTGGCTGCGCCCAGCTGAGCAGTCGACCGGCCTCGGCGAGGGCGCTTCGCATGAGGTCGCCGCGGATTCAGCGTCGGATGCCACGGTGCCCGACGCGAGCGCTCGCGTCACGATCGTCAACGAGCAGGGGCTCCACGCGAGGCCGGCGGCGCAGCTCGCGGCGGCGGCGGCGAGATTCGAGGCGAAGATCACGATCGGCGGGGCCGACGCGGACAGCCTCCTGCGCATCATCTCGCTCGGGGCATCACACGGTCAGGAGATCGAGGTCGCCGCGACCGGCAGGGACGCGGACCAGGCCGTGCGAGAACTCGCCGAGCTCATCAGCTCCGGTTTCGGCGAAGCCTGAGGAACAAGCAACCACAGCACGCGGCACCGGCGCCGAGGAAAAGTCCCCGCGCGTCGGTGTCCGCGCCTTCGGTAGAATCAATGCCAGGCGGGGGCACACCCCGCCACACGCGGCCACCAGGGAGCTCACCGTCATGACCGTCTTCATCATCATCGGAGCGATCGGCCTCGGACTTCTCGTCTTCTCGATGTTCTTCGGAGAGATCCTCGACGTGGATGCCGGTGGACTGCTCTCGGTACCTGGCCTCGCGGTCGCCCTCGTCGTCTTCGGCGCCTCCGGGGCGATCACGGACAGCATGGGACTCCCGCAGTTCTGGGCCTACATCGTCGCGATCGTGATCGGTCTGATCGCCTACGTCGGATCTGCCCTCCTCGTGCGCAACCTCTCGAAGAGCAGCGACGGCGTGCCGCGCGACGTGACCGGGGATACCGGAACGGCGATGTCCCGCATCACGAACGCCAGCGGCGAAGTCGCGCTCGACGGCTCCCACGAGATCGAACGACGCCTCGCCTTCGCCGACGGGGACATTGAGCAGGGAACGCGCATCCGCGTCGTGCAGCACCTCGGCTCGCGCGTCAAAGTCGAACGCGAATCGAACTAAGCCCTGTCGCGCTCACCGGACGAGGCGGCAGGCGCGGCGCGACCACAGCATGACCAACCACGACCTCCACGACAGGAAATCGACCATATGGACTTGATAACTGCCAACGTCTCCGTGATCGGCGTCATCGCGATCATCATCGCGCTGCTCGCCCTCGGTGTCTTCATCGCATCCCGCATCCGCCGCGTCCCACCGAACGAGGCCCTCATCATCGTCGGCCGCGGCGCCGGGCAGAAGGCCCAGAGCGACATGACGGGACAGCGCGTCGTGATCGGCGGCCGCACGTTCGTCTGGCCGATTCTGCAGCAGGGCTTCGCGCTCTCGCTCGAGCAGCGCCAGATCGGCATCCAGGTCGAGGGTGTCGACAAGAACCGCATCAAGATCGCCATCAAGGCGTCCATCAACTTCAAGGTGTCCGGCACCGAGGAAGGCGTGCGCCGCGCGGCCCAGCGATTCCTGGACCAGCAGGAAGCGCTCACCGACATCATCCGCGAGTCGCTCGAGGGCTCGCTTCGTTCCATCGTCGGAGACATGACGATCGAGCAGATCATCTCCGACCGCAAGAGCCTCTCCGACCGCGTCGTGTCCGAGACGAAGGCCGACCTCATCGAGCAGGGTCTGCAGGTCGACCTCCTCAACATCTCCGACATCTCCACGCCCGGCAGCGACTACCTGCAGAACCTCGGGCGTTCCGAGTCCGCTCGCGCCCGTCAGGTCGCGGAGGTCAGCGAGGCCGAAGCGGCCCGCGTGTCCGAGTTCGCGAAGATCGAGGCATCTGAGCGCATCGCAGAGCGTGAGAAGGAACTCCGTCTCCGTCAGGCCTCCATCAAGGCCGAGACCGACCGCGCAAACGCGGAAGCCGAGGCCGCTGGCCAGTTCGCACGGGCCGAGCAGGACCGCCTCGTCGCACAGCAGGAGCGCGAAGCGCTCATCGAGCAGGCGCTCGTGACGCAGGAGCGGCTCGACATCGAGATCCGCAAGCCTGCCGAAGCGGACGCCTACGCGAAGGTCCAGCAGGCAAACGCCATCCGCGACACCGAGAACGCGGCCACCGACGCCGAGGTCTACAAGCGCACCCGCACGGCAGAGGCCAACAAGGTGGCCGCCGTCCAGGACGCTGAAGCAGCGGCCGCCGCCGTCCGATACTCCGGTGAGGCCGACCGTGACCGCCAGATCGCGCTCGCAGCCGGTATTCGTGCAGAGGGTGACGCTCGCGCCGCCGCGATCCAGGCTGAGGGTCTTGCAGAGGCCGCAGCTACGGACGCCAAGGCTCAGGCTCTGCAAAAGTACGGCGAAGCCGCCATCGCGCAGGAGATCATCTCGCGCCTGCCGGAGATCGTCCGCGCCGCGGCCGACCCGATCAGCAACATCGAGAAGCTCACCGTCATCTCCACCGACGGTGCAAGCGCCGTCACGAAGACGGTCGGGTCCGTTCTCGGCGAGGGCACCGAGGTGCTCAAGACCCTCACGGGCATCGACCTGCAGCAGCTGGTCGGCTCGTTCGCCAAGGACGGTGGCCTCGCCCCCTCCGCTCCGAAGACGGGTGACACCACGCCGAACATCTGACCGAGAGTCGCGACATCTCGTTCCGTGCACTGAGACGGGGCGGCCCCACCAGGGGTCGCCCCGTCTCGTCGTCTGCGGCGGCTACACTGACCGGCGTGAGCGTCGCCCCTGCAGAAGAGTCCCCGTCGATCTCCCTCGCGACGTTCCGGCCGAGCCAGCGTGACGTCCTCGCCCGCCTTGTCCCGACGCTGCTCGGCGTCGGTCTCGTGGCGTTCCTCGGCTACGCGCTGGCCACCGAGGCGGGCCGAACGCAGCTCGACGAGCGCGGCTTCGTGCCCCTGCTGCTCGGCTGGATCGCGATGCTCGGGCTGTGCATCCTGGGCGCAGTCGCTGCGCTCGCAGCCGAGCGTGGCGTGTCAACGGGACTTCGTTCCTACACCCGCCAGCGCGTGCTGCCGCTCGCTCTCGGGCACTCGATCCTGGCGGCCGCGGGCGCGACGTTCTGCAGCTTCTGGATCTCCGGGGGAGCGTACAACCTGCTCACGGTGCTCACGTGCACGTTCGTGCTCACGCTGCTGTTCACCGCGTCCGTGCTCGTGCCGGCGTACCTGACGGGCTTCGCACGCGCGGAGGCGGCGAGAGCCTAGAGCAGCACCTGCGGCGAGATCTCCACGGTCTGCTCAGGAGGCAGCCCGAACTGCGCTGCGGGAGACGACGCACCGCGCGACATGAGCACGAAGAACTTGGCCCGCCAGGTCGCCATTCCACTCGCGTGGCCTGGCCGGAGCGCGATGCGCGAGAGGAAGAAGATCGCGCTCTCGTTGTCGAACTGCGAGACGGTGCCGGCGAGCCGGGCGTCCCGAAGCGACAGCGGCACGTCCCGACGGTCGAGGAACCCGTAGGTCAGGGTGATGTGCACGAGGCCCTCGGGGGCTGGCCCGATGTCGTCGATCCGACAGCGCGCGCGCTCCGGGATGTGCGGCACATCGGCCGTCGCGACGCGCACGAGCAGCACGTGCTCGTGGAGCGCGTGGTTGACCCGGGTGTTGAGGCGGAGCGCGAGGGGCGCCGTGCGGGCGCCGCCGTGGGGGTAGATGGCCCAACCGGGGACGCGCGTCGGCTGGTCCGCGAGGAGCCTCCTCATGAGCTCCTGCAGGGTGCCCTCCAGGCGCTCGCGCCTGCCGGTGACGATCTCGCGGCCGCGTCTCCAGGTGAGCATGGTCAGGATGATCGCGGCGGCCAGCACGAGCGGCAGCCAGCCGCCCGCGAAGAACTTCACGAGACCCGAGACGAAGAAGGCGAGCTCGAGCAGGACGATCGGCACCGTCACGAGCAGCACTCGGTACCAGGGCCATTCCCACACGATGCGCAGGTACACGATGAAGAGCGACGACGTGAGCAGGAAGGTAGTCGTCACCGCGAGCCCGTAGGCCGCCGCCAGGTTCTCCGACGTTCGGAACCCGAGGACGACCCCGATGATCAGCACGAGAAGGATCATCGAGACGACCGGGATGTAGATCTGGCCGATGGACGCACGCGAGGTGTGCTTGACGCTGAGGTTCGGCAGGAAACCGAGCCGCATGGCTTGTCTGGCGACCGAGAAGGTGCCGGAGATCACCGACTGGGAGGCGATGACGGTGGCGAGCGTCGCGAGGCCGATGAGGGGGAACACCGCCCAGGTGGGGGCCATGCGGAAGAAGGGGTTGTCGATGGCGGTCGGGTCCTCGATGACGAGGGCGCCCTGACCGAGGTAGCAGACCGTGAGGGCCGGGAACACGACGAACAGCCAGGCCTTCGAGATGGGGGAGCGGCCGAAATGGCCGAGGTCGGCGTAGAGGGCCTCGGCGCCCGTGACGGCAAGCACCACGGCTCCCAGCGCCACGCCGGCGATGAGCGGCTCGCTGAAGATGAAGCCGAGCGCGTGGTGCGGAGAGAACGCCGCGAGGATCTCGGGATGCTCCAGGATGTGGGGGATTCCGAGCAGCGCGAGGGTGATGAACCAGATCAGCATGATCGGGCCGAACAGACGGCCGATGCCGGCGGTGCCGAACCGCTGCAGCGCGAAGAGGCCGACGAGCACGACGAGGGCGATGGGCACGACCAGTGCCCCGGTGCCCGGCACCGCGATCTCAAGGCCCTCGACGGCTGACAGCACGGACACCGCAGGCGTGATGACGCTGTCCCCGAAGAAGAGGGCTGCCCCGATGATCCCGACGAGGGTCGTCGCGGCCATGGCGCGCCGTGATCCGCGAAGGCGCCGCCCGATGAGGGTGGAGAGCGCGAGGATCCCGCCCTCGCCCTCGTGGTCGGCGCGGAGCACGAACAGCACGTACTTGACGGTGACGAGCAGCGTGACGGCCCAGATGATGAGCGAGATCAGCCCATAGACGTGCGCGATGCTCGGCTGCACGATGCCGTCGTGCTCGGAGAACACCGCCCGCAGGGCGTAGAGGGGACTCGTGCCGATATCGCCGAAGACGATGCCGATCGCGGCGACGCCCACGGCGGACCGGGCGAGGAGGGTGCCGCTGGTTCTGGTGTGGGAGGCGGCGGCAGCCTCTGGTCGCGCGGTGCGCAGATCGTGCATGCGACCAATGTAGACCCGGTCTGCGTGCGTGCCGACCGGAGACTAGAATTCCCGGGTTCGGCATCGAGCAGTATCGAGGGGGTTCCGGTGACCAGCAGCACAGTCCAGACCGAGGCGCAGCATCCGCACAGCGAGGGGACGGCGCCCGGCGGGCTGCGTCGTGGTCTCAAGGCCAGGCATCTGCAGCTCCTGGCGATCGGCGGAGCCATCGGCACCGGGCTCTTCCTGGGGTCGGGGACCACGATCAGCCTCGCCGGACCGTCGATCATCTTCGTGTACGCGATCGTCGGCCTCGCGCTGTTCTTCGTCATGCGGGCCCTCGGGGAGCTGCTGCTCTCGAACCTCGGGTACAAGACGTTCGGGGACGTCGCGGCCGACCTCATCGGCCCTTGGGCCGGTTACGTCGTCGCCTGGACGTACTGGCTGGCGTGGGTCATCACGGTCATCGCCGACATCGTCGCCATCACGGGCTATGTGGCGTTCTTCAACGCCGACATCCCCGCCTGGGCGCCGGCGATCGCCACGGCGATCGGTCTGCTCCTCCTCAACCTGCAGCCGGTCAAGGCCTTCGGCGAGACGGAGTTCTGGTTCGCGATCATCAAGGTCGTGGCGATTCTCGCCCTCATCGGCGTCGGCATCTTCCTGCTCGTCACCGGCTTCACGAGCGCGGACGGCGTCACGGCCTCGGTCTCGCACCTGTGGGACCACGGCGGCATGTTCCCGTTCGGCATCAGCGGGTTCATCCTGGGCTTCCAGATGGGCGTGTTCGCGTTCGTCGGCATCGAGCTCGTCGGCACGGCCTCCGCGGAGGCGGAGGATCCCGAGAAGAACCTGCCGAAGGCCATCAACTCGGTCGTCGTGCGCATCCTCGTCTTCTACGTCGGCGCGCTCGTCATCATCATGTCGGTGACCCCCTGGGACCGGATCCAGCCGGGAGTGAGCCCGTTCACCTCGATGTTCGAGCTCATCGGGTTCCCGGCGGCAGCCATCGTCGTCAACCTGGTGGTGCTCACCTCGGCGGCATCGAGCGCCAACTCCGGCTTCTACTCGTCGACGCGGATGCTCTACGGCCTCGCGGCGGACGGGCAGGCGACGAAGCGGTTCGGCCTCCTCAACTCGCGTGGCGTGCCGACGCAGGGCGTGTTCTTCACGACGGCGTTCCTCTTCGCGGCGCTACCGGTGCTCGCCCTCGGTGACAACGTGATGGCGGCCTTCACGGTCGTGACCTCCGTGAGCTCCCTCAACTTCATCGCGACGTGGACGTTCATCCTCGTCAGCTACCTCATGTTCCGGAAGAAGCGCCCCGAGCTCCACGAGGCCTCGAAGTTCAAGATGCCGGGCGGACGGTTCATGCCGTGGGTGATCCTGGCGTTCTTCGCCTTCATCCTCGTCGCGCTCGCCATGGGCGAGGACACCCGCGCCGGCCTGATCGTGCTGCCGTTGTGGTTCCTCGGCCTCGGCCTCATGTGGCGCCTCGTCGTCAGCAAGCGGGTGGCCCGTCGTGGGGCCGAGGAGCTCGACGAGCTCGCCGAGGGCACCGCGCCCTAGTCCGTCAGCGACTGCCCCCTGGATCCGACGATGGAGCGCAGCATGGCGCGCAGGATCCCGAAGAAGCCGAGCAGGCCGATCACCGCCCCCAGCAGGTTGAACAGCTGCAGGCCGGGGGCGAGCGTTGGACCGCCGCCCGCGACGACCAGCACGATCGCGAGGATCACGGCAGTCAGGGCCACCGCCGTGTCGATGCCTCGGCTGACGAGCCCCCCGAGCCAGCTGCGATCCTGTCGGTCGGAGAACGGACTGACCCGCACGCTCAGCTCGCCGTCTTCGAGCTTCGAGACGATCGTGTCGATGCGGTTCGGCATGCGGGCAGCATAGGCGGCGGCGATGGCGGCCTTCGCCTGCGCGGTGCCGACGACCCGCTTGAGTGCGAGGAGCTGCTTCAGCAGCTTCGGCACGAAGGGGAGCGCGCGCTGCACGAAGTCGAAGTCCGGTTCGATGACGCGAAGGCAGCCCTCGAGCGTCGCGAAGCTGCGGAACGCGGAGGCGAGCGTCGAGGGGAGCGCGAGGTGGTGCTTGCGGATGACGTCGAGCATCATCGTGAAGATCGAGCCCTCCCCGCGAGGCCAGTGCTGCACCGAGGTGAGTGCGATGCCGATGTCGTGCCGGAAGGCCTCCACGTCGAGGTCCTCGGGAGCGTCGACGATGAGGAGCAGCGCGTCGGCGGCCGACACGTCGTCGTCGCTCGCCGCCGAGAGCAGGAACGCGGCCAGGTGCTCGCGCTGGCTTCGCTGCACGATGCCGATCGCGCCGAAGTCGATGAGGCCGAGCGTGCCGTCGTCGCGGATGAACACATTGCCGGGGTGCAGATCGGCGTGGAAGACGCCGTAGACGAGGATCTGCTCGATGACCGTCTCCATGAGCGTCTGCGCGAGGTCGTGACGGGCCTCCGGGCCCAGCGCCTCCAGGCGGTCGGCTGCTGAGCTCAGCGGGCTCCCGTCCATGACGTCCATCGTCAGGACCCTGCGCGCGCTCGCCGCCGAGTACACGGCAGGGATGGCGATCTCCGTGAGCTCGGGGGAGCCCGCGTGGATCTCGCGCATCGTGCTCTCGATCATGTGCACGTTTCGAGCCTCGACGCGATAGTCGAGCTCCTCTTCCAACGTCGTCGTGAAGCCGGCGGCCATCGCGGAGAGCCGCATCTCCCTGCCGAGCGCCGTGTGCGTCTCGGCCCGGTCCGCGAGACGCCCGATGATGTCCACGTCGGCTTCGACCTGAGCGCGCGCATCCGGTCGCTGCACCTTGACGACGACGGGGGTGCCGTCGACGAGGCGGGCGCGGTGCACCTGTGCGACCGAGGCGGCCGCCAGGGGAGTGGAGTCGATCTCCCGGAAGATCGTGTCGAGAGGCGCCCCGAGCTCGCTCTTCAGCACCCGCTCGATCTCGGGCCACGGCACCGTCGTCGCGTTGGACTGCAGCCGCGCGAGCGCGGAGAGGTAGGGCTCCGGGACGAGGTCACGTCTCGTCGAGAGGACCTGCCCGAGCTTCACGAACGTGACGCCGGCGTGGTTGATGGTCGTGATGAGGGCATCCGCGCGCTGCTGGGCGGTCGTGCGCCCCTCTGCGGTCGAGGTGCGGCGCCCGTGCAGCAGCCAGCCGGCCCCGTCGCGCGACGCGATCGTGAGGATCTGCAGATAGCGCTTCGTACGGCTGCGGCGCCGGATGGCGGAGCGGACGAGCTCGATGGGGTTCGGGAACGCGCGGGTGGGGATGGTCGCCTCGAGGGCGACGAGGACGAGCACACCGAGGGCGAAGATCCACGAGACGGCGAGGAGCACCACGACCACGACGACCGTGAAGTTGGTCTCGCCGTCCTCGAGCTGGTCGACGCCGGTCTCGCGGATGATCCAGTTGCCGAAGGGGATCGAGGCGATCACGACGAGCGCTCCGACGATGATCGCCCGGATGTACCCGATCGGCACGCCGAGCACGCGGCGGGACACGAGCCCCACGAGGATGGCGGCGAGGATCGCGACGGCGATCAGCAGGGCGTTGGCGAACACGGCGCTCCTCGTCTGATGGGGGACTCGCCCAGGCTAGCCGCTCGGCTGGCGCTCGAGCATGCCGGCCGACCTGCGAAGTCGTTCGAGCTCTGACCGATCGCGTGCCACCGCTGCGGTCAGCGCGAGAGGTACGGGAGGTGCGGCGCCGCACCCTCTGCGAACTGGCGCAGGATTCGCCGCTGCGTCTCGGCGGGGTAGTCGAAGGGGAGTGCGATCACGAGCTCGTCAGCGGCGTGGATGCCGGCGTCGTCCGCGAGCGCTTCGGCGATCTGCTCGCCGGTGCCGCTCGCAACGCGCCCGAACTGGAATGGCAGCGGACCTCCGCCCACGTTCGCAGCACGCTCGGCGTCGCGCTCGAGCAGCCACTCGAGCTCGGAGCGTTCGGCGGGAGTGTCGAATGGCACGATGGCGCGACTCACAGAGGCGAACGAGGTGAGGGAGCTCGCCTTGGCGTGCTCTTCGCGATAATCGCGGATGTACTGCGCCTGCGTGTCCTCGAAGCCGAGGTCCCCGATCTCCGTGTTGAGGGTCGAGAGCTGCAGTCGCAGTCCGCGCCTGCCGGTCTTCCGCGCGCTTGTGCCGCCACCGGCCCCGTAGGCGACGCGGCCCCTGAGCCCCGGACTCTGAGGCTGCGCGGTCAGCGCGCTGCCGGCCTCGGCGAAAGGCAGGTCGGTTTCGGCCGTGGCGATGGTTCTCCCTTCGATCGCCGTGAGGAAGGTGTCGAGACGTGCGTCGACGAGCGCACGCACGTCATCGCCCTCGATCCTGCCGAAGGCCTGCGCGAACGTCGACTCGGTCGCCGCGTATCCGGAGCTGAGCCCGAGCTCGAGCCGTCCTCCCGTGAGCAGATCGAGCGTCGCCGCGTCCTCAGCGAGGCGCACCGGCTGCTCGAAGCGCAGGGGAGTGACGCTCGTCCCGACTCGGATGCGCCGGGCGCGTTGGGCCGCTGCGGCGAGGAACGTGAAGGGCGAGGAAAGGTACGTCTCGAGGTGCCGGTGGCGCACGTACCCGGTGTCGTAGCCGAGGTCTTCGGCGTACTCGAAGAGCTCCAAGCCCTCCTGGAGGCCGAGCGATCGATGCGCGGAGACTCTGGTGTGCTCGACGAAGGCGAGGAAGGAGAGTCGTTTCGGAGTGGTGGGTGCCGGCTGCGTCGCAAGATCGCTCATGATCTCCCAAGCATCCCGCCGGAATCACGGCCAGCCGTGCATTCTCGTCATGGAGCGTAAGGCCGAGTGAGGAGACGTGCGCGCCGATCTCATCTCTGGAGAGATGCCGCTTGCTGCGCTCTTCCTAGATCATAAAGATATAAAGAGCATCGGCCTCGCGTGAGCGTCATTCGACCGCCGCTCAACTCCGCTCGACAGGCAACCACAACTCGCACGTCGCCGTGCTGAAGTCTGGCGACCGGTCGATGATCGCGACGATCGAGGGGCCCGGGCGCAGCCGCCACGGGTTGGACGGGAACCAATCGGTCGCCGTGGCGGCCCAGAGCTGTTGCAGTGCAGCCGGGTAGTCTCCAGTTGCTGTGAAGACGGCCCAGGTTCCCGCCGGCACCCCGATGACGTCGAGGTCGTCTGGCACCGCATGGTCGTGCCCCACGGCGACGCCGTGCAGATAGGTCAGGGGAGTGCCCTCCGTGTAGTCCGGGTCGACGTCGGCGCTCACCTGGAGCAAACCGGTCGGCTCGCCGGAACTCAGCGCCTTGAGCCTCGCGTGCGCCTCCGCCGGAATCGCCGCGATATGCGCCTGGATGTGAGGATTCCCGCCGTTGTGGATGAGCGGAACGCGTGCGGCGTGCCCGATCAGCTGGAAAGCGGGATGTTCGATGATTCGTGTGTCCATGGGGGAGTTCCCTTCTACGGTCAGGCGGAACCTGAGTTGCGGTTGTGAGCGAAGGGGGCCACCGGCTCGGCGAACCTCACCGGGTGTCGATCCGTGCACGGCGCGGAACGCCCGGCCGAAGGCCTCGGTCGATCCGTAGCCGAACTGGGTTGCGATCTCGAGCAGCTCGTCATCGCCGAGCACATCGCCTGCAGCCACGGTCATGCGCCGTCGCCTGATGTACTCGCTCAAGGGCATCCCGGCGAGCGATGAGAACATCCGCCGAGCGTGGTATTCGGTCGTGCCGAGCGAGCTGGCGAGCGAGGCGACGTCGATGCTGTCGCCGAGATGCGCCTCGATGTGCTGGACGAGATGGTTGAGTGTCGAGATCACGGTTCCTCCTTCGATGACGATTCTGTCCAGGAGAGCGGATGCGCACCCGATCATCGTGGTCCGATCAGATCATCGCCGGTTGTGTGGACATTGCTGGCGAGTGGAGAGCAGAGGAGCGGGACGACACCTCGTAATGTCATAATGTGCATTATCGGATATAGCGAAGGCGGCTCGTCATGCGCGAGCACGTCGCCCCGCATCCAGTAGGCTGTGTGGACGCGGTGATGATTTTGCCGTGGCTGACTTCGTGGCTCGCGCCACCTCGTCGTTGTTTGTGTCACTGAGAGATTCTGGGAGCCGACACTCGTGAGCGTTCTGATTGCCATCGGTTGCATCATCATCTTCGGCGCCGGCATCTGGTGCTACGGACTGGCCTTCCAGGTCGACGGCGACACGCTTCGTCTCCTGGTGTTCTTGGCCGGCATCCTCCTGAACTCACTGGCGCTGTTCATCCCGTGGCAGCTCGTGGGCCAAAGCCGCAAGTAGCGACCGAGGCCCCACGCGCGGTGTTCACCCCCAGCATCGACATCAGCGTGCGGATCAAGGCACCCGCAGAGCTCATCTGGCAGGCACTCGTCGACGAGGACCTCCGCGAGCTGTGGTGGCCCGACTCCGAATTCAAGATCAAGCGCGGCGCGAAGATCACGGCACGCTCCCTGCGCCCAGGCAAGAAGAAACCCCGTATCACCTCGGGAACCATCACCAAGATCGATGCTCCTGAGGAACTGCACTTCACCTGGAAGACGAAATCAGGCGACTTCGAGACGGACGTCGTACTCGTCGTCGTGCAGCAGAAAGACAAGAAGAGCAAGGTGCGTGTCCTCGAGCAGGGATTCCCCCGGGGCGACTACGCCGAGATCCACGTCGCGAAGTACCGCGACGGTTGGCGCGAGCATCTGCTGCAACTCCAGGAGCTCTTCGAAGATGGTCCAGGCCGGAAGCTCGCGACGAACTCGCTCAAGCACTCCTGAGCTCCCCTGGCCTGCTCTCCCCCGTCCCTCCGTCCGTGACGGTGCAGGAGCAGTGCTCGACAGCAGGATGCCCGGACCGTGTGGTCCGGGCATCTCCGCCTTGGGTCCGCCAGTCGTGCAGGACGACGGCAGAGCCGCTACTCCGTGACGAACCCTGACGTGTCGCCGATGAGCCGCAGGTTGTCGGCCGGAACCGGCTCGACGACCGCTTTCGTGACCTCGGCCGCGAACTCCTGCACGTTGTAGAGCTTGCCCGCCTCCTCGCGGCGCGCGGCGATCGCACCCGGGTTGAGGCGGTCGAGCAGCGTCGCCGTGATCGTCCCCTCGATCATGTCGCCGGACACGACGACGAACTCGATGCCGCGCTCCGTGAGCTCGGGCACGAGCGCCAGCAGGGCGTCCTCTCCCGCCCGCTTTGAGCTCGCGACGGCCTCGTACTCCGGCATCGTGGGCGTCGTCCGGATGAAGTGCGCCTGGTGGCTCGTGACGAACACGACACGCCCGCCGTCCCCCATGAGTTCGAGGGCGCCCTTGAGGGTCTCGACCTGCGCGTCGCGGTTGAGCTTCAGGGCGTAGTCCTCGCCGAGGCCCGACTCCATGCCGCCGGACGCGTTGAGGACGAGCACATCGAGCCCGTCGTACGCGCTCTCGATGCTCGAGAAGAGCCCCCGGCGGCTCGCCTCGTCGGTGAGGTCGGCACCCACGGCGATCGCCGTGCCGCCGTCGGCGGTGATCGCGTCGACCAGCTTGACGGCGCGGGCCTCCTTGTTGCGGTAGTTCACGACGACCTTGGCGCCAGCCTGCGCGAGGAACTTGACGGTGTCCGCGCCGATACCGCGCGAGGACCCCGTGACAAGCGCGCGCTTGCCCTCGAGGGAACCGGCGGCCAGCGGGTTGAGAATCTGTTCAGCCATGCCTCCGAGTCTATTGGGCGCGGCGTCGCCCCCGCGCACTAGCGTTGGACGCATGCAGCACCCGTACCTGGACGGCGCTGGACCGCGCATCCTCGCCCACCGAGGCCTCGCCCTGCTGGCGACGGAGAACACGATGGAGGCGTTCCGCGCCGCGCTCGACGTCGGGGCGACCCACATCGAGACGGACGCACGGGCATCCGCAGACGGCCGTGCCGTGCTGTGGCACGACGAGACGCTCGAGGGCTACGACGGCAGCGACCGGCCGGTCGCTGGCTCCCCCGCATCCGTGCTGGCCGGGCTCACGTCGGCGGGGCCGACGCCAGGTGCCAGGCTGCTGTTGCTCGAGGAGGCCCTCGAGGAGTTCCCCGCCGCGCGATTCAACGTCGACGTCAAGTCGGCGGACGCGGTGGAGGCCGTGGCCGAGGCTGTCCGGCGAGCAGACGCGTCGTCCAGAGTGCTCATCACCTCCTTCTCCGCCCTTCGGCTGCGGCGCACGGCCGCCCTGCTGCCCGAAGCGGCTCGTGGCGTGGCGAGCCCGGGCATCGCGGCGGCGCTCATCGCCATGTCCGTGCGTTCTGGCCGACTGCTCCACCGGGCACTCCGGGGCGCTTCCGCGGTGCAGATCCCGGAGCGTGCCGCAGGTCTCGATCTGCTCTCCCCCGCCAGGCTGCGTGGGTTCCACCGGCACGTGCCCGAGGTGCACGTCTGGACGATCAACGACCCGGCCAGGATGCGCGACCTCCTCGAGCGCGGCGTGGATGGCCTTGTCACGGACCGCGCTGACCTGGCCGCCGAGGTTGTGCGACGCCGCCTAAATCTATGAGTTTTCGAGGAAAAGCTGGAACGCGCGGGAATACCTCGGCACAATCGCACGTTTGACCGGTAGTAGTAGAACCGCACTGACGAGGAGAGGAGGTCAGCATGGCTGATCGAAGTCTGCGCGGAATGCGGCTCGGCGCACAGAGCCTGCAGAGTGACGAGGGCGTTGTCCTTGTCGACCGCCAGGTGCGAACGTACGAGACGACACTGGGTGAGCGCTTCGCCGTCACCTTTGCCGCCGAAGCGGAGGTGCCCGAGGTCTGGGCGTCGCCGAAGAGCGGCAACGAGGGTCGTCTGCTGGATGAAGGTGGCGAACAGGTCGCCTACGAGGCGCCGGAGCAGAAGCACCAGCGCACTCACTGGGACATGCTGCTCGAGCGTCGCACTCGGGAGGAGCTCGAAGAGGTCCTCCAGGAGCGACTCGCGTTCCTGCGCTCACGGCGCGGAACCAAGGGCGCGAAAGACGTCTGACCCCCGGAGGTCGCTCAGCGAGCGACGATGAATGTCGAAAGGGACGAAGCCTGTGGCTTCGTCCCTTTCGTGTTGCTGGACCGTGGTGCTGTCTGGGCGCAGAGGCTGGGCGCCCGCTACCGGAGCCGGATGCGTGTCGCCGAGTCGCGCATCCGCTGGGTCTTCGAGCTGCCGGCGCCGATGAGGAGGCCGAGCCCGAGCATCCCGAGCGTGATCTCGATGCCGCGCCCGAGGAGGACAGCGGGCGTCATGCCATCGGCGAGCGGGACGTCGACGATCATCACGCCGGGCTCGTACCAGGGCAGCTCCGCGAGCGTGCGCCCCTCCGGTGAGTAGATGGCGCTCATCCCCACCGTCGACGCCTGCACCAGCGAGCGTCCCGTCTCCATCGACCTGAGACGGGCGAACGCGAGCTGCTGAGCCGGCTCGTCGGTCTTCCCGAAGTCGGCATTGTTGCTCGGCGCGAAGAGCACCGTCGCGCCTCCCAGGACGGCGTCCCTGATCAGCACGTCGTCGACGATGTCGTAGCAGATGTAGGTGCCGGCCTTGATGTCGCCGATCTCGAGGATGCTGTCGCGCTCCCCCGGCGAGTATCCGCGGCCGATCATGCCGATGAGGTCGGGAGCGAGCGAGTACCAGAAATCCCGGTCCGGGACGTACTCGCCGAATGGGATGGGGTGCTTCTTGTCGTACTGCTCGCCCCATCCGTTCTCCGCATCCCACACGAACTGCGAGTTGAAGAAGCGGTCATCGGCCTGGGTCTCCCCCGGCTCCACCGTGACCGTGTTGGCCACGATGGGCGCGCCGTAGCTGTCGCTCAGCTGATCGAGCGTGCGGCGCACGCCGGGCGAAGCGTCCGGGTTGAGGTCGATGGAGCCTTCTGGCCACAGGATCACGTCGACGTCGGCGTCGTCTGGGATGGTGCGCGTCGCGTTGACGTGGCCGAGGAAGACATCGCCAGGGTCACCCTCGACGAAGTAAGCAGCCTCGGGGGTGTCACCCTGCACTGCCGCGATCCGGGCGGAGCCGATCGTGTTCGTGGGAAAGAGGGGAACGGCGGTGACGACCAGGATGGCGGCGGCCGCGGTCGCCCAGGTGAGCGGGCGGGCGCGCGAGCGGCCGAGCTCGAGGACCAGCGCGACGAGGAAGACCATGACGAAGCCCATGCCGGAGAGACCCAGCCAGGAGACGAGCTCCGCGAACGGGCTCGCCGACTGTGACTGGGCGACACGACCCCACGCGAAGCCGCCGTACGGCCATGCAGAGTAGATCCCCTCCCGCAGCGTCCACAGGCCCGCCACGGCCGCTGGGACGAGGAGCAGGCGCTTGGGGCCGGTCTCCCATCGCGCCGTGACGCGCCGGTAGGCGAGCGCGATGAGCACCGCTCCCCCGGCCCAGAACAGCGACGAGAGGATGCTGAGGGCGCTCCACGGCACCGGGCCCAGGAACAGCGACGCCCAGGCGATGAGCGGGAAGTAGTACGAGAGCCCAGATGCGAGGCCCACGAGGAGCGCCCCGCCTGCGGAGCGGTGCATGAGCGAGCAGAGCACGAGGCCTGTGCCGACGAAGGCGAGGGGCCACAGCGCCGGTCCTGGGAACGCGGCCCTCAGCAGCAGTCCACCGGCGACGGCGGCGAGCAGCGAGAGCCAGAACGACCTCACCCAACCCCCGAGTACGCGACGATCCCGCGGCGCACGCTGTTCGCGGCCTGGCGCGCGGTGGTCGCGAACTTGCCCTCCGCGACCTTCTCGATCTGGTCGAGCACGTCGAGCACCTGCTTGCACCAGCGCACGAAGTCGCCGGCAGCGAGATTCGACTCGTCGAGCACACGCTCGAGCTCCGCGCCGTGCGCCCAGTGGAAGATGGCCGGCGCGAGGTTCGTCGCGAGCCTCGACGAACGTGGCACGCGGAAGCGCTCGGCCAGCTCATCCAACGCCTGCCAGTGCTTCTCGGTCGTCTGCATCGCCCCGCGGAACGCGCCGCGCGGCAGCTGGTACTCCTCGAGGCTCTCCTCTTCTCGCCGCGGCTCGTAGACGAGCACGGCGGCCATCGCGGCGAGCTGCTGCGGGTTCAGCTCGTTCCAGACCTGCCGACGCAGGCACTCGGCGATGAGCAGGTCGCGCTCGCCGTAGATGCGCGCGAGCGTACGCCCGTGCGCCGTGACCGCGAGGTCCCTGTCTCCGCTCTCGGCGGGGGCCAGGTAGCCGAGCTCGAGCAGCAGCTCTGTGATCCGGTCGAAGACCTGCGCGACGGCACCGGTGCGCGACTCGATCTGCCGGGTGAACTTGTCGTTCTCGTGCTTCAGCTTCCAGTACCGCTCGCCCCAGCGCGCGTGCTGCTCCCGGTCGGGGCAGACATGGCACGGGTGGCGCTTGAGGGCGGTCTGCAGCTGGGTGAGCTTCGTCTGGCGCCGCTCGCGAGCCGCATGCTGGTGCGCCTCGTCGTGCGGGATGCGCTTGCGCTCGAGATCGTTCAGCTCACGTCGGATGCGCGAGTACTCGAAGAAGTCGCCGAGGTGGCACTTCATGCCGTCCTCGTAGCCGGCGAGGGCCTCCTCCTGCTGCCGGACGCGCTTGGCCAGGTCGACGACGGCGCGGTCCGCCTGGAACTGGGCGAACGACGACTCGAGCACCGAGCGGGTACGAGCGCGACCGAAGCGGTCGATGAGGTTGACCGCCATGTTGTAGGTGGGCTTGAAGCTCGAGTTCATCGGGTACGAACGACGGGAAGCCAGCGAGGCGATGGCCTGCGGGTGCATGCCCCCGACCCACTGCACCACGGCGTGACCTTCGACATCGATGCCGCGACGCCCTGCCCGGCCGGTGAGCTGCGTGTACTCCCCCGGGGTGATCGGCACGCGTGACTCGCCGTTGAACTTCTCGAGCGTCTCGAGGACAACCGTCCGAGCAGGCATGTTGATGCCGAGGGCGAGCGTCTCGGTGGCGAAGACGAGCTTCACGAGCTTCCTCTGGAAGAGCTCTTCGACGACTTCCTTGAAGGCGGGCAGGAGACCGGCGTGGTGTGCGGCGATGCCCCGCTCGAGACCTTCCGTCCACTCGTAGTAGCCGAGCACTCCGAGGTCCTCGTCGAGCAGGTTGCGGCAGCGGTCCTCGACGATCCACCTGATCTCGTCGCGCTCTTCCCTGGTCGTCAGCGAGACGCCAGCGCGAAGCACCTGCGACACGGCCTGGTCGCAGCCCTTGCGGCTGAAGATGAAGTTGATCGCGGGCAGCATGTCCGCGTCGTCGAGCATCTTCGTCAGGCCGGCACGGTCGGCGCGCGGCGCCTGGAAGCGCTGCTCCTTCCAGCTGCTCCCTCGCCCGCGTCTGCCGACTCGGTCGCGGTCGCGGCCGTCCTCGCGTCGACCACCGCCGCCCTGGGTTGCCCTCACCAGGTCGGGGTTCACTCGGTCGGCGATGTCGCCGTCTCGAGTCTCGAAGAGGTCGTAGAGGCGATGGCCGACGAGCACGTGCTGGAACAGCGGGGTCGGCCGCTCCTCGGAGACGATGACGTCGGTGTCACCGCGGACGGTCTGCAGCCAGTCGCCGAACTCCTCCGCGTTCGAGACCGTCGCCGACAGCGAGATGAGACGCACCTCGCTGGGGAGGTGGATGATGACCTCTTCCCAGACGGCCCCGCGGAAGCGATCGGCGAGGTAGTGGACCTCATCCATGATGACGTAGGCGAGGTCGTCGAGCAGGTCGCTGCCCGCGTAGAGCATGTTGCGGAGCACCTCGGTCGTCATGACGACGATGCGGGCCCGCGGGTTGATGTTGACGTCGCCCGTCAGCAGTCCGACTTCGCTCTCGCCGTAGCGACGGACGAACTCACTGAACTTCTGATTGCTCAGCGCCTTGATGGGGGCCGTGTAGAAGATCTTGGCGTTCGGCTGTCGCATCGCGAGGAACACGCCGAACTCGGCCACGACCGTCTTGCCTGCCCCTGTCGGTGCCGCCACGAGGACGCTCCTGCCGGCCTCGACGCTCGCGCAGGATGCGATCTGGAACTCGTCGAGGTCGAAGCTCAGCTCGCGCCTGAACAGCTCGAACTGCTGCAGCTTGGCGCGCGCCCTGCTCGCGGCGAAGCGCTCGGACGGGCTCGGGGTCATGTAGCGGACGCTTCGGCTGCCGCGAGGTCGGCCTCGAACTTCTTGTGCTTCCTGGCTCGTCGCTTGTCGTTGATGATCGCGATGCCGACGGCGAGGAAGTACAGCGCGAGCATGGGCGCCATGAGGAAGAACATGGACAGCACGTCCGCCGAGGGCGTCGCCATGCCGGCGAACAGGGCGACGAGGAGCACGGCGACCCTCCACCCCTTCAGGATGGCCTCTCCGGTGATGATGCCAGCGAAGTTCAGCATGACGAGGATCACGGGGAGGATGAAGGCGATGCCGACGGCCAGGCAGAGCGTCATGATCAGCTTGTAGTAGTTGGCCGCGTTGATGAAGTTGGCGCTCTCCGCGGGCGCGAAGCTCAGCATCACCTCGACGATGCGGGGCATCAGCATCCAGGCCACCCAGACCCCGGCGAGGAACAGCGGGATCGCGGTTCCCACGAAGCCGAGCGCGTACCAGCGCTCGTTCTTCTTCAGCCCTGGGACGATGAACATCCAGATCTGGTAGAGCCAGACCGGGGCCGAGATGATGATGCCGAGCGTGAGCGAGATCTGCAGGCGGAGATCGAACGCGCTGGTGATGCCCTCGAAGTTGAGGTCCGCGTTGCGGTTTCGGGCCTCGGCGATCTCACGGATGGGGTCGGCCATCACGTTGAACACCCAGTCGGTGAGCAGGAAGCCGCCCACCATTCCGATGACGATGCCGATCGCCGAGATGATGAGGCGGTTGCGGAACTCGATGAGGTGCTCCGCGAGGCGCATGCGCCCGTCAGGGTCGCGCTTCCGGCTCTTCTTCGCTTTCGACTTCGTCGGCTCGACCGCCAGCGGAGCCCCCTCGGGTTGAACGGTCACGTCAGTTGGAGGTGCCCGTGTTGCCCCTGGCGTCCGTGCTGGGCGCGGCGGGTGCCTCGGGCGCCGGTGCGGCCGGTGCCGAGTTCTGCACTGGAGGCGTCACCGGGGCCTGGGGTGCCGCCGGTGCCTGCGGAGCTGCCGGCGTGGTCGAAGCGGCCGGCTGCGAGTAGACGTCGGTGGCCGGCGGGACGTCGACCTCGTCGTCCTTCTTCATGTTCTTGACCTCGCCGCGGAAGATGCGCATCGACTGTCCGATGCTCTTCGCGAGGCCGGGAAGCTTCGGAGCACCGAAGAGCAGCAGGATGATCACCAGGATGATGATGAGGTGTGGGCCAGTCAGATTCGGCATGGTGTCAGTTGCCTTTCACAAGGTGTTCGTATTGAAACGGGTCTGCGGTCGTCAGGTCACGGGCGCGCTCCAGGCGCTGCTCGCGTCGCTGCTCCTTGGTTTCGTCGCGCACGTCGTTCAGCTCGCCTCGCTCGACTTGGACCTCGCGGAGCCCGCGGACGATCGCATTGCTCCGGGCCGGCGTGAACGAGACGAGAGTCTGCGCACGCTGCTCGAACGCCTCGAGGAGTACCTCGAACTTCGCCAGTTCGCCCTGCAGGAGGACGACCTTCCTGAAGAGCCAGTAGCCGAGCGCGCCGAGCACTGCGAGCAGGACGAGCACGAGGCCCACCCAGATGAGAACCCAACTCCACCACGGCATAGTGACTCCAACGATACCTGCTCTGAGGTGAATCGCCAGGCCACCGGCCCGGACTCGCTTTCAGATTCAATCTTCCTGCTGAGCGCGGAGCGCGTCGGCGGCCCATTGCAGGACGGCGGCTCGCGCGGAGTCTGGTGAGAGCACGCGCATCTGGCCAGCGTTCCCGGCGACGAGGCGTGCCAGGTGCTGCATGGAGGCGATGCGCACGTCGACGACGGCCCGACCTCGCGCATCCGTCTGCGGAACCGGGGCGCCCGGCGGGAGGTAGTCGCGGATGAGGGGCAGGACGGCGGTGCCGACCTCGAGCGTCACGAGCACGTGGTCGTCGCTCGGTGCGAAGATCGGTCGCCCCCGCTTGGCCTCCGCACGCGCGGGGGCCCGCACGTCGGTGACCACGGCATCCCGCATGCGGTCGAGCCGGAAGACCCGCTCTGCGTCTCGCTCCAGGCACCAGCCGTGCAGGAACAGGTCGCCGCCGAGCGTCTCGAGCGTGAACGCGTCCACGTGACGCACGCTCTCGACCCCATCTTCCCTGCGGTACCGGAAGCGGAGCCGTCTGTTCGTCGCGATGGCGGCGGCCACGGCGTCCCTGGCTGCCGGATGCTCCCCCGTCGTCCCGAAGGCGAAGTGGGGCGCCGCCCCGCTGGGGCCGAGCTTGCCGAGCAGCTCGTCGATACGGGACTCATCGACGAGGCGAGGCAGGCTTCTGAGGTAGCCGAGTCCCGCGATGACCGCCGCGGCTTCGCGGTTCGACATGCGAGGCGCCTCCTCGAGCGCGACGAAGTGGGTCACCTCGATGAGGTCCTGCAGCTCGAACGCATCCCAGTTGATGTCGAACAGGTCGAGGTGGCTGTAGACGCCCGCGTCTCCCGGGGTCCCGGAGACGGCGATGAGCCTCACTGCGTCCCTCACCTGCTTCGGCTTCACGCCGAAGTGGGCTGCGGCCGTCTCGACGGGCACCGCTTCGTCCTGTTGGCGGAGGTACGGGACCAAGGAGACGAGGAGCGCGAGGCGGTCGGCCGAGACGAAGGTGCTCACGAGGACGCTCCGGCGTGAGCCGACACGACCGAGGCCAGCCTCGAGGCGACGAGGCGTCTGAGCTCGGGTGGCGAGACGACTCTGACTTCTGGACCGAAGGACGCAAGTCGGTCTGCGAGCAGGCTCAGGTCGGTGTAGCCGAGCTCGACCTCGAGCCAGGGCCCTGACGTCGCTCGCGCGTCACCGCGCAGGCGGACCTCGGCGTCGGAACCAGCGCGCACCTCGAGCCTGGCCCGCTGTCTGCCAGCGAGCTCGGCAAGGTCCTCGAGCGCTCTCGCCGCGTGCTGCTCCGCGCTCACCCCCGGGTACCGCGACGCGTCGGCGTTCCCGACCGGCCGCGGTGCGGACACGATGCGGGACAGCAGGAACATGCGCTCGGATGAGCGGTCCAGGTCATAGGAGACGAGGAGCCAGTTGCCGTCGGCGAAGACAAGCGCGAGCGGTTCGACGCGGCGGATGCTGGACCCGTCGTCCCCGGGCTTCGAGTAGGAGAAGGAAACGGTCTGCCCCTGCTCGATGGCCGTGGAGAGGGGTTCGAAGGCCGCGTCCCGGGCACGCAGGCGAGGTGCCACTCCGATGAGGTCCTCGTGCGTCTGGGCGCCAAGCGCCTTCAGCTTCATGAGGCCCCGCCTCGACTCCTGCGAGACCGACCCCTCGCGCCACACCTGCGCCGCCAGGCTGAGCAGGGAGGTCTCGTCTGCGTCGAATTCGAGGCCGGCAGGCATGGCGAAGCCGCCTCGGGGCACGCGGTAGCGGACCAGCTGGTTGTTGCCGGGCGCCGACGGGTCGTCGATGACTTCCACAGGGACTCCCAGGTCACGCAACTCGGCCTTGTCGCGCTCGAATCGCTTCTCGCGTGCCGCCGCAGCCGCGGGTGAAGTGCTGTCGCGGCTGTCGTCCGCGTAGCCGTGGACGGTCTGGAAGACGTCGCTCTTCGTCAGTCCGCGCTCCGTGGTCAGGAGCGCGAGGATGAGCGAGAACTGGCGCTCCGCAGCCGCGGGGGCCTTCGCTCGGTCTGTTCGCTCGTGCGTCACGCCTCGACTTTAGATCGTGCCGAGGATGTCGACGACGAAGACAAGCGTCGAGCCGGCAGGAATCGTATCGCTCGCCTGGTCGCCGTACCCGAGCGCGGGTGGGATCACCGCGATGACCTGGGATCCGACCGTCTGGCCCACGAGCGCCTGCGCGAAGCCGTCGACGACCCCCGTGGTCGAGAACTGGGCTGGCTCCCCGCGGTCCCAGGAGCTGTCGAACTTCTCGCCGTTCGCGAAGAGGACCCCCGTGTACTGCACGACGACGGTGCTGCCGTCGGCGACGACAGCACCGGTTCCCAGCTTGCGCGTGTCGAGGACGAGCTCGTCGGGTGCCGCGGCGCCTTCCGCGATCGTGATCTGCGGGGCCCCCTCGGCGGCGTCGGTCACGGTGACGAGCTCCTGCGTGGGCGTCTGCTCGGAACCGGTCGCCCGTGTCTCCGGGATCTCGATCACGTCGGCGACGACAAGCGCCGGGGGCGTGTCGGTCGCGCCCGCGTTCGCAGTCCCCTCAAGGAGCAGCGCCGACGGGATGAGCGCGACGACGCGCGAGCCAGAGGCCACGCCGTCGAACAGGCCGCTGAGATACCCCGGGATGCCCTCATCGCTGAGGTCGAGCACCTGGCCGAGAGGCCCATAGGGGCTCTGCTCGGCCTGCGTGCCGACGTCGTAGACCGTGAGGTTGGCGGTGACCGTCGAATCGAGCGTCATCTCCTCGCCGTCGCCCTCCACCTCGATGCGGCGCTCCATCTCGTCGCCGAGTCCGGAGACCTCGCCGATGGTGACGGCGGGCGCGGCACCGTACTCGCCGGTGACCTCGATGCCGTTGAGCGCGTCGCCGCTCGCTACGGGCGTCGAGCTGCCGGCGCACGAGGCGAGTCCGAGGGAGAGGAGGATGGCCGCGGCGATCGCGGGGAGTCGTCGTTGCATGAATCCGCCTTGCGTGGGGTGGGAGAAGCTTCTGGGGGTGGAGCGGACGCCTATTCGGCGGCCAGGATGTCGATCACGAAGACGAGGGTGCGTCCCTGCGTGGCCGAGGCGTTCAGCGGGCCAGGCTGGGAGGCGAGCCGCTCGGGTGGGAGGACCACGACGAGCTGCGAGCCGACGGGGGTGCCGACGATCTCCTCGCTCAGCCCGAAGAGGCCATCGGTGGCCGCGGTCGTGAGCTGCAGGACGTTGTTGCCGGGAGTCCAGGTCGATGCGACCTGCTCGCCGGTCGTCCAATCGAACGCCGACAGCTGCATCGTGACGAGCTGTCCCTCGGCGACCGGGGAGCCGTACCCTTCGATGCGGACGTGCCGCTTGGGGGCGGCTGGCGGGTCCTGCGCTGGCATCGTGACGCCAGGGGTGCCGTTGGGGGCGGTGACGACGGCAGGGATGCCATCCGCTGGGGCCGCGATCCGCCCGCCGGCGCTCGATGGGTAGACGTCGAGCACGTCGGCGATGGCGACGATGGTCATGGCAGGGTCGACGCCGACAGACGTGGCCGCTTCGCCGAAGAGGACGCTCGCGGGCATGACGGCGACGACGCGCTCACCCGTCTGCGAGCACTCGATCGCCTCCGCCAGACCAGGGAAGGTGTTCGCGATCGTCGCGACGCTCGTGGCGGCTGCGCCGCCGGTCTCGTTCGCGACGGTGGGGCTGTAGGGAACCAGCACCTCCCCGTCGGCGCCGTCGAGCAGCTCGAAGTTGGCTCGCACCACGCCGGAGGACGTCACCGGGTCGCCGGTTCCCGTTCCATCGCGGGTCGTCTCCAGCGACGTCACGGAGAGCGGATGCGTGAGCGCCGCTCCGCTCAGCTCGCCGAACG
The DNA here is from genome assembly GCF_002931555.1 of Pseudoclavibacter sp. RFBB5. Classification (GTDB taxonomy): domain Bacteria; phylum Actinomycetota; class Actinomycetes; order Actinomycetales; family Microbacteriaceae; genus Pseudoclavibacter. The sequence continues at coordinate 388,227 of NZ_PSTZ01000007.1, forward strand.
CGCCGTCCGCCGACACGCTCGACGACGCGGCGCCATCGACGCCAGGCAGCTCGCAGGCGTCCGCGTCGAGCTCGCTCTCAGGCCACGTCACGCAGCCGGTCAGTGCGACGGCGACAGCGGCGGCCGTCAGGGCAGCCCCCGCCAGTCGGGTACGTGTGCGCATCATTCGCTCTCTCCCTCAGTCTCCGTGCTGATGGCGGGAGCATCCGTTGCCTCCACCACGTCTGGGGTCTGATCGCGCCCCTTCTCCGCGGTGATCGCTGCGCCGCGCTGGGCCAGCCGAGCACGCTTGCGGAGCACCTTGTCGCTCACCTGACGGTCGCCGAGCGAGCCCGGCGTCCAGATCTCCACATCCTCGTCGCTGAAGTCGGACTTGGAGGCGCGGCGCTTGAGATTGGGCAGGACCGCCCCGTCGGCGAGGCGGCGGGCCGTCAGAAGGAAGCCAGTGTGCGCGATCATCCGGTGGTCGGGACGCACCGCGAGGCCTTCGACGTGCCAGCCTCGCACCATCGTCTCGTCGGCGCTGGGGTCGGTGAACAGGCCTGTCGCTCGGATCGCCTCGGCGACGCGCGACAGCTGCGTCACGGTCGCGACGTAGCAGAGCAGCACCCCACCCGGCTTGAGCGCGTCGGCGACGACGTCGAGGCACTCCCAGGGCGCGAGCATGTCGAGCACGGCGCGGTCCGCCGTCCCGTCCGCGTGCTGTTCCGGAAGCGCCTCGGCGAGGTCGCCGAGCACGAGGTTCCAGTTGCCCGGCTTCTCCCCCATCACGCTCACGACGTTGCCCTCGGCAACCTGGGCGAACTCCTCGCGGCGCTCGAAGGAGGTGAGCGATCCGGTGCCGCCGAGCATGCGGAGGATCCAGAGCGAGAGTGCGCCGGAGCCGACTCCGGCCTCGATGACGCGCGCCCCCGGCCGGATGTCCGCCTTCGCCAGGATGGCGGCCGCATCCTTCGGGTAGATGATCGCGGCCCCGCGCGGCATCGACATGACGATGTCCTCGAGGAGCGGACGCAGCGCCAGGTACTGGCCGCCGTCCGTCGCGGAGATCACGGAGCCCTCGTCGACGCCGATGATGGTGTCGTGGTCGATCATGCCCTTGTGCATGAAGTACCGCTTGCCCGGTTCGAGGTAGAGCGTGCTGACACGCCCCTTGGGTCCGGTCAGCTGCACGCGGTCGCCCGCGCGGAAGGGTCCGCCGATGTCGGTCTCGGTCATAGCTGTGCTTCGCTTTCTGCGGGGGCGGCGTCTGCTGCCGTGTGTGCGTTCTCGCGCTGCGTCGTCTCGCGAGCGACCTGCTCGACGAGCTCGCCGAGCGCCTCTGGCGTTATGCCCTCGAGGGTCGCCGTGACGAGGTGCGCGTGGTGTGCTTCGAGTGTCTGTCCGTGCGGGATGCCGATGGTCGCGCATCCTGCGGCACGTGCGGCTTCGAGGCCGCGGCGGGAGTCCTCGACGGCGACGCAGCGCTCGGGCGCGACCCCGAGCTGCGCTGCGGCGCGCAGGTAGGGCTCCGGGTGCGGCTTGCCGTTCTCGACTTCGTCGCCCGCGATGACGATCGCGAACAGAGGGGTGTCGAGGGTCGAGACGACGGCGTCTGCGAGGACGCGCGTCGAATTGGTGACCAGAGCGTTCGGGACCCCCGCCGCGTGCAGAGCGCCGAGCAGGTCGAGCGCGCCGGGCCGCCAGGCCAGCTCGGCGAGGATGCTCGCCATGACGGTCGAGTTCATGTGGTCCACGATCTCGCCGGGCGCGAGGTCGACGCCCAGGCGGGCGAAGAACTCCGATGCGTCCGCCATGCTCGACCCGACCATGCTGAGTTCCTGCTCCTCGGTGAGCGGAGGCAGCCCGTGGTCGGCGAGCAGGTTCAGCTGGGCTGTCTGCCAGTACTGCTCGGTGTCGACGATGGTGCCATCCATATCCCAGAGGACGGCGTCGGGAAGATTCGAAGGAGCCACGGGGCGACAGTCTACGGGGCGGCAGGCGGCCCACCGACGCCCGGCGCGTATCCTGGGACAACACTTCAAGCATGGCGAGGAGCACGGTGACGGATCACAGCGAGGCCACCACACCATTCGCGCGGGGCCGACTGCTTGTCGTCGCACTGCTCGGCTGGAACGACGCGGGCGATGCGGCATCAAGTGCCGTCCGCGCACTGCAGGAGGCCATCGGCGCGGACCGTCTCATCGAGGACATCGATGACGAGTCGTTCTTCGACTACTCCATCCACCGACCCGTCATGCGCGCGGGAACCGAGGGCGTCCGGAAGATCCAATGGCCCAGCGTGTCCTTCAGCGGCACTCCTCAGCGGGAGGCCGACGAAGCCGATCCCGCAGCCGAGAGCACGGAGCTGGCCGCCGATGCAGGTCTCTCGGTGAGCTCGGACAACGGCGAGAACGTGTTCGTGCTCATCGGCCCGGAACCCACCCTGCGGTGGCGCAGCTTCACGAAGCACGTCGTCGATCTGTGCGAGCACGAAGGCATCACGCGCATCGTGCTCGTGGGCGCGTTGCTGGCAGACGTGCCCCACACGCGGCCCATCACGATCTTCATGTCGAGCGACGACGCGGTCGTGCGCGATGAGCTCGACATCGACCGCAGCGAGTACGAGGGGCCGACCGGCGTGCTCTCGGCGATCGGCGAGGAGGCTCGCTCACGGGGCATGCTCGTGCTCTCGCTCTGGGCGTCTGTGCCGCACTACGCGCACCACTCCCCCTCGCCGAAGGCGACTCTGGCGCTCGTGGACCGGCTGACAGAGATCGTCGACGTCTCGATCCCCCACGGCGACCTCGTCACCGAGTCCGCCGAGTGGGAGTCCGAGGTCACGGAGGCGACCGCCCAGGACGACGAGATCGCTCAGTACGTCGGCTATCTCGAGCGCACCCGCGACATGGTCGAGGCGCCTGAGGCCTCCGGCGAGGCCATCGCGCAGGAGTTCGAGCGCTTCCTCGAGCAGGCGGCCGACAAAAAGCCGCAACCCGGCCCGGCGGCGTTCCCCACCGATCTCCCGGGGACCCCGCAGCGCCCCATGGGTGTCGAACGACGGACCACGGCCGACGACGAGGGCCTCGAGCCAGGCGCCGAGACGAGGCCGGACGAAGAACCCGAGCATGACGGTGGCGGAGCTGACGACCAGGACGCCGACGACGACCACGAGGGTCAGGCCTAGCCGACCACGGACGCCCGTCCTCGGTGGATGCGCGCCGCCGGCGGTCCGCCGCGCGCGCATCAGGCCGCCGCTAGTCGCTCGTGAGGTCCAGCCCGAGCAGGGCGTCGACGAGCGCGACGACGTCCGCGTCTCCCGCGGCGGGGGGCATCGACGCCCACTCATCGACGATCGCGACGACGCGAGGGGTGTCGAGGTCGTCGGCGATGGCGTCGCGCATCCGCTGGACGACGGTATTGAGCTCGGGTGCCACCGTGTCGTCAGACGATCGAGCCGCGCGCTCGCGCCACTCCTGCAGGCGGGCGCTCGAGCCCTCGAGCTCTTCGTCGGTCCACTCCCAGTCGCTTCGGTAGTGGTGTGAGAGCAGCGCGAGCCGGATCGCACCGGGGGCGACCCCAGCTGCGGTGAGCCGTGAGACGAGCACGAGGTTGCCGAGCGACTTCGACATCTTCGTGCCGTCATAGGCGATGAGACCGGCGTGCGTGTAGGCGCGCGCGAAGTCCGCCGGCGTCCCGTGCGAGTCCACCGAGAGCAGCGACATGGCGTGCGCCGCGGACAGCTCGTGGTGTGGGAAGCGGAGATCGCGCCCGCCGCCCTGCACGGAGATCGGAGCGCCGAGCGTCTGCGTGGCGATGACGGAGCATTCGATGTGCCAGCCGGGGCGCCCGAGGCCGACGGCGCTCTCGAACGCGGGTTCGCCCGCCCGCGCGCTGCGCCACAGGAGCGGGTCGAAGGCTCCGCGCTTGCCCGCCCGGTCGGGGTCTCCCCCGAACTCGAGGAAGGCGGCTTCCATCTCCGCCGCCGTGTACCCGGAGACGTCCCCCATGTTCCAGTCGCTTGCCGCCTCGGCTGCGGCGACGTCGTAGTAGACATCGCCCAGCTGGGTGGTGGCCGCCGGCTCGGCGTCCGAGGCGACGTCGACTCGGTAGGCGAGACCCGCCCCGATGAGGGCGGCGATTGCCTCGCCCGTCTCCCCGATGCTGTCCTGCACTCGCACGTAGGCGTCCGGCGGGAGCACACGCAGCGCGGCCATGTCGGAACGGAAGAGATCGGTCTGCGACGCGGCGATCTCCTGCCAGTCGCGTCCCGTTTTCGCCGCACGCTCGAGCAGCGGGTCGTCCACGTCGGTGATGTTCTGCGCGTAGCGGACCTCGAGGCCCGCGTCGCGCCAGGCTCGTCCGAGGGTGTCGAAGGCGACGTAGGTGGCCGCGTGCCCCAGGTGCGTCGCGTCGTATGGCGTGATTCCGCACACGTACAGCGTTGCGATCCCGTTGGGGGTGACCGTGTCCTGGACGCGGCCACTCGCGGAATCGAAGACCCGGATCGCACCACCGCCGCTGCCGGCTACCGAGGGGACTGCAGGGATGGGCCACGAGGGAACGGTTCGCACCGGAACATCCTATGTCGCGCCCCAGCCTTGCCCGGTCCGCGAGAGGGCGTCAGCGTGTCAGCGTCAGGCGGCGCCGCCGGTCGGATCCATGAGGCCGAACGACAGCAGGATGATGATGAGGGTGCCGAGCGCGATCCGGTAGACCACGAACGGGAGGAAGCTGCCCTTGTTGAGGTAGGCCATCAGGTACTTGATGACGACAAGGCCGACGACGAAGGAGATGATAGTCGCGATGATCGTGCCGACGACGGGCGCCTCGGCGCCTTCCGCCTCTCCGAACGCGGAGACGAGCTCGTAGAAGCCCGAGCCGAACACGGCGGGGATGGCCAGCAGGAAGCTGTACCTCGCGGCGGACGGTCGGTCGTAGCCCATGATGCGCCCCGCAGTGATGGTGCCGCCCGAGCGCGAGACGCCGGGGATCAGGGCGAGCGCCTGCGCGAATCCGTAGACGACGCCGTCTCTCGTGTTGAGGTCCTGGAGGGCCTTCGCGCGCTTGCCGAAGATGTCGGCGAGGCCGAGGATGACGCCGAAGATGATGAGCGTGAACGCCACGATCCAGAGCGACCGGAACTGGTCGCGGATGAGGCTCTGGAGCAGGAAGCCGAGCACGACGATGGGAATCGATCCGAAGATGATGAGCCACCCCATGCGCGCATCCGGGTCGTTGCGCGGCACGCTCCCGCGCAGGGAGGCGAACCACCGCGAGATGATGCGCTTGATGTCGCCCCAGAAGTAGACGAGCACGGCTGCCTCGGTGCCGAGCTGGATGATGGCGGTGAAGGTCGCGCCCGGGTCCTGGACCCCGATCCACTCGCCCACGATGCGGATGTGCGCGCTCGAGGAGATCGGCAGGAACTCAGTGAGCGCCTGCACGAGACCGAGGATCACGGCGTCAAACCAGTTCATTGCCACTGCCTTTTCCGAGAGAGATTTCCAGCTGCGGGCCGCGGTGAGGTCACGTCGGGCCCGGCGCACGCTAACACGAAACCGGCGCCGGCCGCGGAGGGCACCCCGCGTCGACGGTGATGCGCGGCCGGCCTCGGGGGCGCGAACCGGCCGCGGTGGTGGGTGTCGCGACCTCGGCTCGGCCCCCGGTGCCGTCAGTAGCTGCGCAGGAAGTCGCCGAGCACCTTGCGGCCGAAGACCAGCGATTCGAGTGGGACACGCTCGTCGACGCCGTGGAACATCGCGGGGAAGTCGATGCCCTCCGGCAGTCGCAGCGGCGCGAAGCCGTAGCCTTCGATGCCGAGCGTCGCGAGGGCCTTGTTGTCGGTGCCGCCCGACAGGAAGTACGGGACCACGACCGCCTCTGGGTCGTGGCGCTGCAGGGCCGCTGTCGCCGCGTCGACGATGGGGCCGGAGACGGGGGCCTGGGTGCCGATGCCGCGGAACACGGTCTCGATCTCGATGTCGTCGCCGACGATCGCCTGGATCTCCGCGAGCAGCTCGTCCTCGGCGCCGGGGAACGGGCGCGCGTCGATGGCGACGCTCGCCGACTCCGGGATCACGTTGTGCTTGTAGCCCGCGCTCAGCATCGTGGGGTTCGTCGTCGACCGGAGGCTGGCCGTCAGGAAGCCGGACGCGCTGCCCGTCGCCAGGACGATCGCACCCGGCGTGGTCTCCTGCGGGTCGACGTCCAGGAGGCGCGCGAGCTCGGTGATCATGGACGTGGTCGTGTCGTTGAGCAGCACCGGCCACTCGTGCGAGCCGAGCTTCGCGATGGCCTGGGCGAGGCGTGTCACCGCGTTCTCCTCGGCGGGGATGACACGCGAGCCGTGTGCGGCCCGTCCCTTCGCGTGGAGGCGCAGCCAGAGCAGCGCCTTCTCCCCCGTCTGCAGCAGGTAGGCGCGCTTGCCGCCGACCGTGATCGAGTAGCCGCCGACCTCGGAGATCGCCTGTGTCGCCCCCGCGAAGAGCTCAGGGTGGTCTCGCGCGATGGGCTCGGAGCCGAACTGACCGCCGTTCTCCTCATCGGCGAAGAACGCGAGCACGAGCTCGCGCTCGGGGAGCTCCCCCGCGCCGAGGATCTCCTCGACCGCGGTCAGGATCATGGCGTCCATGTTCTTCATGTCGACGGCCCCGCGCCCCCACAGGAGACCGTCCTTGATGACCCCCGCGAACGGGTCGACGCTCCAGTTGCCCGCCTCGGCGGGCACGACGTCGGTGTGCCCATGCACGACCAGGGCCGGCTTCGCCGCGTTGCGGCCGGGGACCCGCGTGAAGATGCTCGGGCGTCCCGGGGCTGCCTCGATCGTGGTCACGTCGAGCCCGAGCGCCGTGAGCCGCGCCTCCAGGTACTGGGCCGCCTCGGTCTCGCCCTTCGAGCGACCCTCGCCGTAGTTGGTGGTGTCGAGACGGATGAGGTCCTGGGTCGTCGTGACGGTGGGGTCGAGTTCGAGGGAGTCAGCCATGCCCCCAACGCTACCGCTGTGCGAGGCCCGGAATTCCGGCGCGACGCGCCCGGGATGCACGCATTCTCGCCTCGATTCGCGTTTCGTCGGAATCCTGGTAATGTTTCTCCTCGTGCTCAACAGCACAACCTGCGCGGGTGGCGGAAATGGCAGACGCGCTAGCTTGAGGTGCTAGTGCCCGTATTAGGGCGTGGGGGTTCAAGTCCCCCCTCGCGCACAGGTTGAAAGGCCCGGGAGTTCTCTCCCGGGCCTTTCGTGTTTCTCCGTGACGACACCGATTCTCCGGGACGACACCGTGGTCCGACTCCCTGACTCCCTGACTCCGCGCGTAGTGAGATGCCGCGGAGCGAAACACTCGGCAACCTTCGCTTGCGAGGAAGCGCACGTCGCGTGACGCTCGGTGTTGGCCCATCCCCGTCATCCCAGGAGTGCACCCGTGTCAGCTGAAACGACATCGCTCGTGAACCACGCGCAGATCGACCAAACGGAGCTCTCCGAGAGCTTCCGGTCGCTGTTCCGCCAGCATCCGTCGGGCGTCGCGGTCCTCACGGCGCAGAGCGAAGACGGTCCGGTCGCGATGACGATCACGTCGCTCACCTCCGTGAACGCCTCCCCCGCGCTCGTGGCCTTCTCGCTCTCCACGGCGTCGTCGGCGACGCCAGGCATCCTCTCGTCGCCCAGCATCCTCGTGCACTTCATCGACGAGGAGTCCCTGGCGGTCGCTCAGGTGGCCGCCACGAGCGGCGTCGACCGCTTCGCGGACCTCGACAGTTGGAGCTACCTGCCGAGCGGTGAGCCGCACTACAGCGCCGTCCAGCGGTGGGCGCGAGGCACCATCCGCAGCACGCTCGACGTCGATGGGGCGGTGCTGGTCGTGCTCGACGTCATCGAAGCGCGCGACGGCCGAGCGGGTTCCGAACGAGCAGGCGGCGGGGTCGTGTACCGGAACCGCATCTGGCACGAGCTCGGCGCACCACACAGCTGACAGGCCTGGAGGGCCCCTTCCGGTAGTTTGGGGATGCAGGACACCGACGAGCGCTTCGCGCGTCAACTGCCTCGACGCTCCCAGACCGAGAAGGACCTCCTCGAACCATGCCCGGCCTCGCAACCGCCCTCCTGCACGCCGCCAGCTCAGGCGGCGGCGCCGTCGAAGAAGCCTCAGGCGGATTCTTCGGCGTGATCTCCGACTGGGCGATCGACATCATGGGGACGATCGGGGCCCCGGGAGCCGGCCTCGCCGTCGCACTCGAGAACCTGTTCCCGCCCATCCCGTCCGAGATCATCCTCCCCCTCGCCGGCCTCGCGGCGCACCAGGGCAAGTTCTCGGTGGTCGAGGCGATCATCTGGACGACCATCGGCTCGGTCGTCGGCGCCTACGCACTGTACTGGCTGGGCCGCTGGCTGGGCCACAACCGCATGGTGTGGCTCGCCCGCAAGATCCCACTCGTCGACGCCGCCGACGTGGTCAAGACCACGAACTGGTTCAAGAAGCACGGCAAGAAGGCCGTGTTCTTCGGCCGCTTCCTGCCCATCTTCCGCAGCCTCATCTCGATACCGGCTGGCATCGAGCGCATGCCCGCCCTGCAATTCGGGTTGCTCACCCTCGCCGGCTCCGCGATCTGGAACACCATCTTCGTCATGGCCGGCTACCTGCTCGGCGACGCGTGGGAGCAGATCCTCATCTACGCTGACGCGCTCAAGTACCTCGTCTACGCCCTCGTCGCTGGCGCCATCATCTGGTTCCTGGTGGTGAAGATCCGCGGACGCGTGCACCGGGGTGGACACTCCGCGTAGCGCTTCCCGCTCTGCGTTCGTTGATGGACGCCCACCGACGTGGGCGTCCATCCGCGTCTCAGGCGCGCATTCGTCGCCGTAGGACGTCGATGCGTGCCTGGATCTGCGACACGGTGGCCTGGCCGACCGCTGGCCCTCCGCAGCTGCGACGCAGCTCCGCGTGCACGATGCCGTGGGGCTCCCCCGACTGCTTCGCGTAGACGGAGACCAGACTGTTGAGCAGCGTCCGCTGCTCCTTCAGGGTCCGGTGCAGGGCCTGCGGTGGCGCCGGGGCCGGTGGCCCGGCCTTCACGCGCGACTCCTGGATGCGGCCCTGCTTCGCTTGGCGCTGCGACAGCACCGAGCGCACCTGGTCGGCGTCGAGGATGCCAGGCAGACCGAGGAACTCGAGCTCCTCCTCGCTGCCCACCTCGGCCGCATAGCCGAAGTCGCCCCCGTCGTACAGCACCTTGTCGAAGAGCGCCTCGCTGGAGATCGCCTCGAAGGTGAACTTGCCCAGTTCATCGCTGGTCTTGTCCGGCCGCTCGGCGGCCGCCATCATGTCCTCTTCCGGGGCCCTGGAATCGTCGGCGTCCGCGAGCCGATCGAGCGCGTGATTGCGCTCCATCTCGAGGGCGTGCGCCAGCTTGGTGAGCTGCGGCACGCTCGGAACGAACACCGTGGCCGTCTCGCCCTTCTTGCGGGCGCGCACGAAACGGCCGATGGCCTGCGCGAAGAACATCGGCGTCGACGCGTTGGTCGCGTAGACGCCCACCGCGAGGCGCGGCACGTCGACGCCCTCAGACACCATGCGCACGGCGACCATCCACCGTTCATCGCTCGCCGAGAACTCGGTGATGCGGTCGGAGGCGCCCTTGTCGTCGGACAGGATGAGCGCGGGCTTCGTGCCGGTGATGGTCTTCAGGATCGCCGCGTAGCCCTTGGCGGCAGCGTGGTCGGTGGCGATGACGAGGCCGCCGGCGTCCGGCACCTCCTGGCGCACCTCGCTGAGGCGCTGGTCTGCGGCCTGCAGGACCTGCGGGATCCACTGCCCCTCGTGATCGAGGGCGGTGCGCCACGCCTGAGAGACGATGTCCTTCGTGTTGTCCTCCGCGAGACCGGCCGACATCTCCTCGCCCTGCGTGTCGCGCCAGCGCACGTTGCCGGCGTAGGACATGAAGAGCACGGGGCGGACGACGCCGTCTTCGAGCGCTCGCCCGTAGCCGTACGAGTAGTCGGTGAGCGAGGTGCGGATGCCGTCCTCGTTGGGCGCGTAGGTGACGAAGGGGATGGGCGCGGAGTCGGAGCGGAACGGGGTTCCCGTGAGCGAGAGGCGACGATCGGCGTGGCCGAACGCCTCGCGGATCGCGTCCCCCCAGCTCAACGCGTCTCCACCGTGGTGCACCTCGTCGAGGATCACGAGCGTGCGACCGGACGCCGTCAGGTGGCTGTGCACGCTCGGCTTCATGGCGACCTGCGCGTACGTGACGGCCACTCCGTGGAACTGACGCGAGTGGATGCCCTGGTTGTTGCCGTAGCGGGGGTCGATGCGGATGCCGACCCGAGCCGCGGCTTCTGCCCACTGCGTCTTGAGGTGGTCGGTCGGGGCGACGATCGTGATGCGGTCCACCGAGCGGCGCTGGAGGAGCTCTGTCGCGAGTCGGAGGGCGAACGTCGTCTTCCCAGCGCCCGGCGTCGCTGAGGCCAGGAAGTCTCTTGGCTCGCTCTCGAAGTACACGTCGAGGGCCTCGGCCTGCCAGGCTCGGAGCCTGCCCGCCGTTCCCCAGGGTGCTCGCTGCGGGAAGGAAGGCGAGAGGTGCTCGGCGGCGAACGTGCCGACCTGGTGACCGTAGCGGGTGCCGTCGTGGCTTGAGGAGTGCGTTTCCTGGACGGCCTCGCGTTCGGTCATAGCTGCGTCGAGTTCCTTTCACTCATTGGCAGGGGCAGCCCGTCGGTCTTCGTCCGTCAGCGGCTGGTTGGTGGGTCTTGAATGGGGCCGAGGCGGTGGCCGGCGTGGAGCCGGCGCACGGCGCGCTCATTGGACGGGTGCAGCCCGCCCGCGAGCACGTCCCGCAGCAGTCGCGCGAGCTCGTGTCCGGAACGGTAGCCGCTGCCTCCGACAATCCCGAGCGCATCATGCGTCGTGGCGGCCGCGGCTGCGACCGCCTCGTACTTCGCCATCGTCAAGCGCGCGAACCAGGCGTCGCCGTGCGGCGCCCCCTCGTCGACATCGCGTGCGATGGACTCAACGAGGGTACGCGCTGCGAGCTGTCGAATGCTCATTCTGGCGATTTCCTCTCGAACCTGCACGTCGTCGGCGAGCCGCATCCCGCCCTGGGTCGAGCTCGTCCGGTGGTTCGCGGCGTCGACGGCCAGCTCGAGGGCACGGTCCCCGATGCCGACGTAGCAGGCAGCGACCAGGAGGAGGAAGTTCGAGTGGACCGCGAAGATGTGCGGCTCGCCGTTCGGTCCGACGGGGAGACGGGCGATGACCCGATCGGCTGGGATGAGAGCACCATCCAGCGACGTCGAGCAGCTCTGCGTGGCCCGCATCCCGAGCGTGTCCCAGTCGTCGTGGATGCGCACCCCGTCGTCATCCCGCCGCAGCACCCCGTGCACGAGGGCGGGCTCCGCACCCGTGTCGTCGCGGCCGAAGGTGACGAGCCTGGTCCAGACGGGCGAGAGCGAGGTGAAGATCTTCATGCCGTGCAGTCGGTAGCCGCCGCCCTGCTCCGGCTCGGCTCGGACATTCGAGTCGTAGAGCACGGCGTCGTTGCCGATCTCGGAGATCGCGAGCGCGTACGTCTCCCCCGCAACGATCTCGCGCAGCATCCAGTCGAGGCCATCGTCGTCAGACTCGTGCCGCGCGCGGGCGATGCCCGCCACGACGTGGTGCATGTTGACGGCGAGGGCCGTCGCAGGTGCCGCGGCCGCAAGGCGCGCCTGGCACCTCACCGCCTGCTCGAGCGTGGCGCCGGTGCCCCCGAAATCGCGGGGAACCAACAGCCGCAGGTAGCCCTCTTCGCGCAGCGCATCGAGGTCGTCGGTAGGGAACGAGTTCTCTGCGTCGTAGCGGCTCGCGCGCTGGTTGAGCACCTCGAGCAGCTCATCGGCCAAAATGGATCTCGGGTCTGAAGCTGGCATGCTGACCACGGTACTCGCCAGGGCTTCGACCACCAGCAGGAAGTCTCAGCCGGCGAGGGCTTGGTCTTCAGATCCGATCGAGGAGAGCAGCAGCGAGATGTCAGAACGCGAACTCATTCCCTGGAGCCGCTACGTCGCGATCGGCGATTCCTTCACCGAGGGGGTCGGCGATCCCGAGCCGACCGCGCCTGGCGGGCTCCGCGGCTGGGCCGATCGCGTGGCCGAGGAGCTCGCCGCGCATCGCACCGACTTCGCCTACGCCAACCTTGCTATCCGCGGGCGACTCCTCGACCAGATCGTCGAGGAGCAGCTCGGGCCGGCCCTCGAGCTGAAGCCCGACCTCGTGACCGTCTCCGCGGGCGGCAACGACATCATCCGCCCTGGCGCCGACCCGGACGCCATCGCGGCTCGCTTCTCACGGCTCGTCGGCTCGCTGCGGGCGTCCGGAGCGACCGTCGTGGTCTTCACCGGCGTGGACACGAAGTTCGCGCCCGTCTTCTCGTCCATGCGCGGCAAGATCGCCATCTACAACGAGCACGTGCGCGGCATCGCGGAATACCACGACTGCATCGTCGCGGACCAGTGGGCGCTGCGCTCGATCCAACGGCCGAGCATGTGGGTCAGCGACCGACTGCACCTCAACTCCTACGGGCACCACGAGGTGGCGCGCATGGTGCTCGCGGCCCTCAACGTCGAGAACGATCTCGTCGCCATGCAGCCGGCCCCCGCACGGCCGGCCAGGTGGCGCGAAGCGAGGGCGCAGGACATGGTGTGGGCGAGGCAGCACCTCGTGCCCTGGGTACTGCGTCGTCTCCGGAATGAATCGTCCGGAGACAATGTGATCGCCAAGCGCCCATTCGCGGAACCCTTCTCCTTCGGAACGGATGCCGCGCCGCCTATCCCGTGAGCGCGTAGAGGGCGACCGCGCTTGCCGCGGCCACGTTCAGCGAGTCCACGCCGTGGAGCATGGGAATCGTGACCGTCGTCGTCGCGGCGCTGAGGGCGCCGCGGCTGAGCCCATCCCCCTCCGTGCCGAGCAGGATCGCGGTGCGCTCCGGTCTGCTGGCGGCGTAGTCGCGGAGCGATACAGCGTGGTCATCGAGGGCCAGGGCGGCGACATCGAAACCGGCGTCGGCGAAGAGCGTCGCCGCGTCCGGCCAGGCTGGCAGCCGGGTCCACGGCACCTGGAAGACGGTCCCCATGCTGACTCGAACGCTCCTGCGGTAGAGCGGGTCGGCGCATTCCTGGGTCACCAGGACTGCGTCGGCACCGAGGCCCGCCGCCGCCCGGAAGACAGCACCGACGTTGGTGTGGTCGACGAGGTCCTCGAGCACGACGACCGTCTTCGCGTCGGCCAGGAGCTCCGCCGGATCGCGCAAGGATGGCCGGTGCATGGAAGCGAGCGCGCCCCGGTGCATGCGGAACCCGGTCAGCTGCTCGAGCTGCTCGCTCGACCCGACGTACACGGGGACCTCGGGGAACGACTCGAGCAGCGGTTCCACGGTCGGCAACCACTGCTCCATGAGGAGGAGTGAGCGCGGCGTGTGACCGGCACGCAGGGCGCGCTCGATGACCTTCGGCGACTCGGCGATGTACAGGCCGCCCTCGGGCTCGAGGCGCCGACGCAGGGCCACATCGGTCAGCCGGGAATAGTCGTCGAGTCCAGACTGTTCGAGTGAGCGGACGGATGGGGTCACACGTGGCCAATCGGTCGACTGGAGAGGGGTCAGACGCATGGAGGCAATCCTGTCAGAAGCGAACGGGGCCAGGGCCGACCGGACTCGAGCAGAGGGCCTCGCCCGCGCCGCCGACCTGCTGTCGGATCGCACCTTCGCGGTGCTGACTGGGGCGGGGCTGTCAACCGACTCCGGCATCCCGGACTACCGCGGTGACGGCAAGGCCCCGCGCATCTCCCCAATGACGATCCAGCAGTTCATGTCGGACGAGGCGACCCGTCGACGCTACTGGGCGGGAGCCGCCTTGGGCGCTGCCCGCTTCTCCGGCGCGGAACCCAATGCCGGGCACCTCGCGCTCGCCGAGCTCGAACGCCACGGAGCCGCCGCGGGTGTCGCCACCCAGAACGTGGACGGATTGCACGTGCGGGCGGGGAGCCGCAACGTCATCGAGCTGCACGGCAGCATGCGCACGGCAAGCTGCACGAGCTGCGGCCACGAGATCTCGAGGGCTGCCCTGCTCGCCGACATCCTGGACTCCTCCCCCCGCATCGCCGAACTCGCAGCGGACGCCAGCAGCCGCCCCGACGGCGACGCCGAGGCGAGCGGGGCCGAGATCGACGAACTTCCTTCCTGCCCGGTCTGCGGTGGCATCCTGCAACCCGACGTCGTCATGTTCGGTGACGTCGTGCGCCCGTCGGTTGCCGAGCGCGCGCGTGAACTCGTTGATGAGGCCGATGCGCTGCTCGTCGCGGGGACGTCGCTGGTCGTCAACACGGGGCGGCGGCTCGTGCACCGCGCCGTCGCGGCGAAGAAGCCGGTCGTCTTGTTCAACCGCGGTGACGCCGCGATCGGCCACCTGGCTTCCGTGTACGTCGAAGGTGGCACGTCCGAGTCGCTCGTGGACCTCGCGGGGAGACTCACCTCCGACTCCTAGGGCGAGGTCGGCGGCCTCAGCTCCGCCGTCGCTGCGCCACCTGTCGGCAGGCGTCGAGCAGCGTCGCCGCCGACCGTTCCCACGCGTAGTCGGCGGCGCGGGCGACGCCTGCTGCCGAGGCGGAGCGCCACGCCGCTGGATCGGCCTGCAGGCGCTCGGCCATGGTCGCGAGGAGGCCAGCGTCGTCCGCCGGGAAGTACCCGGCGGCCGTCCCCCCGACCTCGCGGAAGATCGGGGTGTCGCTCACCAGGATGGGGGTGCCTGCAGACATCGCCTCGACGAGCGGCAGGCCGAAGCCCTCGCTCTTGGACGCGGTCACGAGCGCCGTCGCGCGCCCGAGCAGCGTGCGGTACTCCTCGTCGCTCACGCCCTGGTGGGCGACGATCGAGTCCTCCGGGGCCTGCGCCTCGAGCGCGGCCAGGGTCCGCTCATCCACTTTCGAGCACAGGTGGAGGCGCCACCCTGGCAGATCGCGCATGGCGCGAGCGAGCGTCTCGACGTTCTTGTACGGCATGAACGAGCCCATGTAGACGAGGTTGGGCTCGCTCGGCGGCGCCGACCTCGGCGTGGCCGCGAAGGCGGGATCCGGCGCGTTGGGCACGAGCGGGATCGGGCGCCGGGTCAGCCGCTTGGCTCGGAGCAGTTCGCGTGTGGTCGCCGAGACGACCGCCACCTGGTCCGCTCCTCGCAGCAGGAGGCGCTGCGGCCAGAATGACAGGTGGTAGACGCGCCACAGCACACGGACGTACCAGGGCAGGAACTGCGGCGGCTTCGGGTGCTCGTAGTAGATGAGGTCGTGGATGGTCAGGATCAGCCCGTAGCGCCGACCCAGGGACCCCATCGTCTGCATCGGGCTCACGACCACGTCGGGGCGCAACCGATTGACCTCCCGGGCCACGAACGGCTCCGCCGGCGACGTCGGCGCACTGATGACCTCGTGCGGCAGGTCGGGCAGCATGGGCAGCTGCCGCTCGTCCGAGATCAGCATGGTCACGGGGTGGAGCTCGGAGAGGGCCCGCACGAGTTCTGCAGAGTACCTCGAGATGCCGTCATGACGATCGATGCGCACGTAGCGGCAGTCGAAGAGCAGTCTCACCGTGCTTGCTCCGCTGGCGTGCCGGGGTGTGCGTCGGCGATGACGTCGGCGAGCAGGCGCGCGGCGGCGATGGGCGTCTCGTAGTGCACCAGGTGCCCAGTGCCCGCGATGACGTGCAGTGGCACGTCGGCGAGTCGGGCGAGTTCGAGCTGCGCCTCGAGCGGAGCGATGTCGTCGAGGGCACCGGCGATGAGCACGGTGGATGCCGGAAGCTCAGCCGCGTGCGCGAGCACCGAATCCGAGACTGAGGCACGGAATGCCGCGAGGAGCGTCTCGCGGTCCGAGAAATCGGAGAAGTGGCGCTCATGCTCCGCGTGGATCCAGGCCCTGAGCGGCTTGGATTTTGTCTTCGCCATGACCTCGCTCATGATGCGCGTGATGAGCGGGTGCGAGAGCAGCAGCCGACCTGCCGAAGCGGGAAGGCGCGAGCCGAGCCAGTAGTAGAAGATCGCGAGTCGGGTGAGGATCGCCTGCGGCCCTTCCAGAGCCGGTGACGCGATCGGGTTGATGAGCACGAGCGGTCGATCTCCGATCGCCGACGACCTCCTGGAGATCACGAGCGAGCCGAACGAGTGCCCGAGCACGATCGCATCGCCGTCCGGATCGACCTGCTCGAGGAACGCCTCGAGCCACGCCGAGTAGTCGTCCAGCGTGTGCCCGTGTTCCAGCGGTTCCGACTCACCGAAACCCGGGAGGTCGGGGGCGATGAAGCGCACGTTTGGAAGACGATTCACGACCGGCAGCAGGCCGTGGTGGGTGCCGCGGAAGCCATGCACCAGGACGATCGTTGCCGTGGCGTCTGCGGCGGCGGGGCCCACCTCCCACCAGGCGCACGCTGAGCCCAGGATACGAACGGAGTGGGCAAGCGACGGGGACCCGGGAGTGGCTGCAGGAGCGGAGGAAGGCATCGTGCAAGAGTGTACCGAGCAGGGCGGGAGGCCGTGCTCAGGCGCGTTCGCGCTCGGCGGGGACACTGTTCTCGCCCCAGGATCTCGAGGCGGGATGAGGAAGCTATGACCGAGTGGACGAAGCGGGTCGCGGTGTTCGATCTCGAGACGACGGGTATCGACGTCGAGAACGACCGGATCGTCACCGCGTTCGTGGGGCTCATCGACGGGGAGGGCACGGTGGAACGCGGCACTGACTGGCTCGCGGACCCCGGGGTCCCTATCCCGGAGCGAGCCGCGGCGGTGCACGGCATCACGACGGAGATCGCGCAGGCGGAGGGGCGGCCTGCTGTTGAGGTCGTCACGGAGCTGCGGGCCGCCCTCGACTGGATCGCACGTCATCGGGTGCCGCTTGTCATCTACAACGCGCCGTATGACCTCACGCTCTTCGCTCGGGAGTGCGCGCGCCACGGCATCGAGCCGGTCGTCTTCTCGGAGCAGGTGGTCGACCCCCTCGTCATCGATCGTGCGCTCGACCGCTACCGGAAGGGCAAGCGCACCCTCACGGACACGTCGATCTTCTACGGGGTCGAGCTCATCGACGCGCACTCGGCAGGCGACGACGCCGTCGCCGCTGGGCAGCTCGCCCTTGCCCTCGCCGCCAAGTACCCGGTGGAGCTCGACCTCCCCCTGCCTGAGCTCCACATGAGGCAGGTCACGTGGGCGGCGGATCAGGCCAGGGACTTCGAGGCCTACATGCGAGCCAACCGCGATCCGGACTTCACCGCAGACGGAGCGTGGCCGGTCCGCACGGCTTCCTGACGATCAGTTTCCGGCGTCTCGCTCGCTGTGACAGGGCGAGGGCGCGTTTCGCCCCGGTCTCGGGGATACGCAGAAGGGCGGCACCGAAACGGTGCCGCCCTTCTCGCGTGAGCAGTGAGCTCGCCTGCGATGCAGACGAGACTACTTGCTGCCGCCGCCGAACTTGGCGTAGCGGTTCTTGAACTTCTCGACACGACCGGCGGAGTCCATGATGCGCTGCTTGCCCGTGTAGAACGGGTGCGAGGCGCTGGAGATCTCGACGTCGATGACTGGGTACGTGTTGCCGTCTTCCCATTCGATCGTCTTGGCGCTCGAGACCGTGGAACGGGTGAGGAACTTCTCCCCCGATGCGAGGTCGTTGAACACCACCGTGTTGTAGGTGGGGTGGACGTCAGCCTTCATAAGGGTTCCTTCAACGAGTTTGGTGAGCAGAATCGGACCACGGGTCCTGAGCCAAGGATCAACCTTAGCAGATGGGGACGCGTGAGTGTCAGTGCGACGCGCGGGCCGCGTAGCGGCCGCCCGCGTTCGTGACGTGCAGGGCAAGACCGAAGGTGGTCTCGAGGTTCGCGCTGGTGAGCACCTCGGCGATCGGGCCGGCGGCGACGAGCTTGCCCTCGCGCAGCAGGAGCACGTGGGTGATGCCGACGGGGATCTCCTCGACGTGGTGCGTGACCATGACGATGGCGGGGGCGTACGGGCTCTGCGCGAAGCTCGAGAGCGCCGCGAGGAGGTTCTCACGAGCCCCGAGGTCGAGGGAGGCGCTCGGCTCGTCGAGCAGCAGCAGCTCGGGGTCGGTCATGATGGCCCGCGCGATGAGCGTGCGCTTCTGCTCGCCGTCACTCAGCGTGCCGAAGTCGCGCTCGGCGAAGTCGCCGAGGTTCCATTCCTCGAGGACGCGCTGCGCGCGGCGCTCGTCGATCTCCTCGTAGGCCTCGTTCCAACGGCCTGTCACGGCGTAGGAGGCGGTGAGCGCCACGTTGATGACGCTCTCGTCCCCCGGGATCCGGCGCGCCATCGCGCTCGAGGCGACGCCGATCCGTGGGCGCAGGTCGAACACGTTGGTCCGCCCGAGGCGTTCGCCGAGCACGTCGACCTCGCCTGTTGTCGGGTGCTGCGTCGCGGATGCGAGCGAGAGCAGCGTGGACTTGCCGGCTCCGTTGGGGCCGAGCACCGCCCATCGCTCCGTCTCGTCGACACTCCAGGTGACGTGGTCGAGGATCGGACGACCGTTGCGAACGACCGTAGCGTCGTTGAATTCGAGAACCGTTGCCATATGCCCCAGCCTAAACGCGGCTCGCGCCGAGGCTTCGGCGGCGCACCGCGTCAGCCAACGAGCTGCTCGTAGATGGCGATGGTCTCGTCGCTGATGCGCCGCCAGGTGAACTCGCGCTCGGCGCGTTCTCGCCCGGCCTTCCCGTAGCGTGCGGCCGTCTCCGGGTCGCTGACGACCTCGGTGAGGACCCGAGCGAGGTCGGCGACGAACTTGTCAGGGTCGAGCGGCGTGCCGGTGCCGTCGGTCGCCTGCTCGATCGGCACGAGGCGACCCGTGACGCCGTCATCGACGACCTCGGGGATCCCGCCTGTCGCGGTTCCGACGACTGCCGTGCCGCAGGCCATGGCTTCGAGGTTGACGATGCCGAGCGGCTCGTAGATCGATGGGCACGCGAAGACCGTCGACGCGGAGAGCGCCGTCATGATCTCTCTCTTGCTGAGGTGCCTTGCGAGCCAGACCACACCGTCGCGCTCGGTCTGCAGCTGCGCGACGAGGGCGGCGACCTCGGCCTCGATCTCGGGGGTGTCCGGCGCTCCGGCGCACAGGATGACCTGGACTTCCGGAGGGAGCTCGCGGACCGCCCGAAGGAAGTAGGGAAGCCCCTTCTGTCGCGTGATGCGTCCCACGAACACCACTGCGGGGCGGTCGGGGTCGATGCCGAGCTCGCGCGCTGCCTCCGGGTCCTCGACCCGCTGCCATGCATCGAGGTCGATGCCGTTGTAGACGACCTCCACCTTGTCCGGGTCGAGGTTGGGGTAGGCGCGCAGGATGTCGGCTCGCATGCCGTGACTCACCGCGATGATGCGGTCGGCGTGCTCATAGGAGACCTGCTCGATCCAGCTGGAGAGCCGGTAGCCGCCGCCGAGCTGCTCGGCCTTCCACGGGCGCAGCGGCTCGAGGCTGTGCGCCGTGATGACGTGCGGGATGCCGTGGAGCAGCTTCGCGACGTGGCCCGCCGCGTTCGCGTACCAGGTGTGCGAGTGCACGAGGTCGGCACCCTCGATGTCGTTCGCGATCTCGAGGTCGGTGCCGAGGAAGCCGAGCGCCGGGTTCGCCGAACGCAGCGCTGGCGGCGTCGTGTAGGCGTACGTCTGCTGCTCATCGCGGGCGTCGCCGAAGCAGCGGACGTTGACGTCGATGTCGCGCCTCATCGCCTTGACGAGCTCGGTGACGTGGACTCCGGCCCCGCCGTAGACGGCCGGTGGATACTCGCGTGTTACCAGATCTACTCTCACGGGCTACACGGTAGTACAGCGGGGCTGGGAACCCCTAAGCTCGAGTCATGTCACAGGCAAAGGTGTTCGGCATCGTTCTCGCTGGCGGTGAGGGGAAGCGGCTCATGCCGCTCACTGCAGACCGGGCAAAGCCCGCTGTGCCCTTCGCAGGCCAGTATCGACTCATTGACTTCGCGCTCTCGAACCTGGTGAATTCCGGGCTTCACAAGATCGTCGTCCTGACCCAGTACAAGTCCCACTCGCTGGACAGACACGTCTCGCACACGTGGCGTCTCCCGGCCATGCTCAACTCCTACGTCGCCTCGGTGCCTGCACAGCAGCGCCTCGGCAAGCGCTGGTTCTCGGGCTCGGCTGACGCGATCAGGCAGAGCCTGAACCTCATCAACGACGAATCGCCGGACATCGTCGTCGTGGTGGGAGCCGACCACGTCTACCGCATGGACTTCTCGCAGATGATCGAGGCGCACATCGCCTCGGGTCGGAGCGCGACGGTCGCGGCCATCCGCCAGCCGATCTCCCTCTCCGACCAGTTCGGGGTCATCGACGTCGACCCGGACGACCGCACGCTCATCCGCGAGTTCCTCGAGAAGCCGGACGACGCGCAGGGGCTGCCGGACAGCCCGGGCGAGATTCTGGCGTCGATGGGCAACTACGTCTTCACTGCGGACAAGCTCGTGGAAGCCGTCATCCGCGACTCCACGCTCGAGGATTCGAAGCACGACATGGGCGGGGACATCATCCCGAGCTTCGTCGCGCAGGGTGACTGCGGCGTCTACGACCTCAAGGACAACGTCGTTCCTGGTTCCACGGATCGCGATCGCGACTACTGGCGCGACGTCGGCACGATCGACTCGTTCTACGACGCGCACATGGACCTCATCTCCACGCTGCCGATCTTCAACCTATACAACGAGAAGTGGCCGATCTTCGCCCAGCAGCTGAACTCGCCTCCCGCGAAGTTCGTCCGCGACAGCCGCGGGTCGACGGGCACCATGATCGACTCGATCATCTCCCTCGGCTCCGTCATCTCAGGCGCGCACATCGAGCGGAGCGTGCTCGGCCCGTGGGACAACGTCGAGTCCGGGGCGGCTGTCGTCGACTCGATCCTGTTCGATCGGGTCAACGTGCAGGCCGGCGCCGTGGTTCGGCGCGCGATCCTCGACAAGAACGTCATCGTCAAGGAGGGCGCCTCCGTCGGCGTCGACCGCGAGCATGACCTCCGTCGCGGATTCACGGTCACCGACTCGGGCCTCACCGTCGTGGAGAAGTTCGGGATCGTCGAGCCGTGACGTCGGGCACGCTGACCCGCGCCCCGTTCCTGGTCCTCCTCGACGTCGACTCGACCCTCATCGAGGATGAGGTCATCGAGCTCATCGCCGACTACGCCGGCGTGACCGCCCAGGTCACCGAGGTCACGGAACGCGCCATGGCCGGCGAGCTCGACTTCGAGGAGAGCCTGCGGCATCGTGTTGCGCTCCTCGAGGGCGTGTCTGCCGCCGACGTCGCCTCGGTCGTCGACCGGGTCGTCGTCACCGATGGCGTTCCCGAGCTCGTCTCGGGCGTGCACGCCGCCGGCGGGTACATCGCTGCTGTCTCCGGCGGGTTCCATGAGATCCTCGACGACCTCGCTGCCAGGCTGGACCTCGACCGGTGGCGAGCCAACCGGTTCGAGATCATCGAAGGCAGGCTCACGGGACGCGTCTCCGGCCCCATCATCGGTCGTGAGGCCAAGCGCGACACGCTGCTCGAGTGGGCAGACGAACTCGGCGTCGACCCGTCACGGACGGTCGCCATCGGAGACGGCGCGAACGACCTCGGCATGATGTCGGCGGCGGGACTCTCGATCGCGTTCGACGCCAAGCCGGTCGTGCGCGAGCAGGCGCACATCAGCCTCCCCGATCGCGACATGCGTCAGGTGCTGCACGTGCTCGGCCGCGCGGGCTGACGGCCACGGCGCAAACGAGGGGCCGACCGGATGCGTGCATCCGGTCGGCCCTTCGTCTGTTCGCCTGGCGGCCGCCGCTAGTGCCCCATGCCGAGTCCGCCGTCGACGGGGATGACGGCGCCGGAGATGTATCCGGCGTCATCGCTCGCGAGCCACGCTGCGGTCTTCGCGATCTCGTCGACGCTGCCGTAGCGCGCGGCGGGGATCTGCGAGAGGTACTCCTTCTTCGTGTCCTCCGGCAGCACGGCCGTCATCTCGGTCTCGATGAACCCTGGCGCGATGACGTTGGCTGTGATGCCGCGCGAGCCGAGCTCGCGGGTGAGCGAGCGGGCCATGCCGACGAGGCCGGCCTTCGCCGACGAGTAGTTGATCTGACCGGGCGAGCCGAAGAGCCCGACCACGCTCGAGATGAAGACGACCCGTCCGAATCGGGCCTTGAGCATGCCCTTCGAAGAGCGCTTGAGGACGCGGA
Organism: Pseudoclavibacter sp. RFBB5; assembly: GCF_002931555.1. GTDB lineage: Bacteria > Actinomycetota > Actinomycetes > Actinomycetales > Microbacteriaceae > Pseudoclavibacter. The sequence goes on from NZ_PSTZ01000007.1 coordinate 410,451, forward strand.
AGACTCCCGTCAGGTTCGTGTCGATGACCTGCTGGAAATCGTCCTCCGACATGCGGAGGAGGAGGTTGTCCTTCGTAATGCCAGCGTTGGCGATGAGCACCTCGACGGCCCCGAGCTCCTGCTCGACGGCCTTGAACGCCGCGTCGACGCTTGCAGAGTCGGTGACGTCAGCTTGCACGGTGAGCGCGCCTTCCGGCCCGCCCTCCCCCGAGCGCGAGGTCACCGCGACGCGATGCCCCAAGCTGACGAAGTGTGCGGCGATGGCGAAGCCGATGCCACGGTTTCCTCCCGTGACGAGGACGGTTCTTTGGGTCATGCTGCTCCCTTGAGACGGTGAGCTCCAGTCTAGGGGCGAGGAGTAAGCTGAGCAGATCGCCGAGAGGAGCACCTGCCACCGTGCGATCACACACAACGAACGTCACCTCCATGGCGGACAGCGAGTACGACGAGCGCGCCGCCCGCATGAAGAAGTACACCATCATGATGCTGATCAGGGTGGCGTGCTTCGTCGCGCTCATCTGGGTGCGCGGACCCTGGATGTTCGTGTTCGCAGCCGGAGCCATCTTCCTTCCCTACTTCGCCGTCGTCATCGCCAACGCCGCGACGCAGCGCAGAACACGCAGGGTGGAGCGGCCGAGCTTCCTCCAGCGGCGAGGCAAGCCGGATGCGTGACGGCTTCGACCTGCTCGGGGCCCTGCAGGGCGGCGGTCTGGACGCGGCCGAGGCGGAGCCTCGGTGTTCGCGCGCGGGCTGCAGCGCCGATGCGACGACCCGACTGGAGTGGCGCAACCCCCGCATCCACGACGAGACCCGCCGCAAGGTCTGGCTCGCTTGCGGCGAGCATGCTGGCTACCTCGAGGACTTCCTCCGCCAGCGGGACTTTCCGGTGACCGCCGCCGCGATCGCGGGCGAGGCGGCCGACCACGAGGATGGGCACGCGTGAGCGGCGAGCGTCGCTGGCGGTTCGCGCTGTCGAAGCGCTGGCTCGGTTACCTGGGTCTGCTCATCGTGTTCGCCATAGCGTGCGGCTTCCTGAGCCACTGGCAGTTCGAGCGTCGAGACGAGCGCGTCTCCGAGAACGCCCGCATCACCGGCAACTTCGACCGGGAGCCGGTCCCGATCGAGTCGGAGCTCGCATCGCTCGACGCGTTCTCGATCAACCAGGAGTGGACGCCCGTGCTCCTGCAGGGCAGATATCTGACCGACGAGCAGCTCCTGGCCCGGTCTCGACCCCACAACGGCCTCCCAGGCTTCGAGATCCTGACCCCCTTCGAGACTCAGGACGGACGGGTCTTCATCGTGAACCGCGGCTGGATCCCGACCGGGGACGCGCAGGACTCCCCCGACCACGTGCCGGCACCCCCCGAGGGTGATGCGACGGTGGTGGCGCGACTCAAACCCGGCGAACCAGAGATCCCGGGTCGCAGCGCTCCGGCCGGACAGATCGCGACCATCCACCTGCCGCAGTTCGCCGCAGAGCTCGGTGCGGACCGCGTGTACACGGGTGCATACGGCCTGCTGTCTGCCGAACGGCCGTCAGCGGAGACCGGCGCGCTCACGACGAAGCCGGCGCTGGATGAGGGCAATCACCTGTCCTACGCGTTCCAGTGGATCATCTTCGCGATCATCGCGCTTCTCGGGCTCATCTTCGGCCTCCGCGCCGAATACCGCGATCGAAACCCGGACGACCCCAAGGTGAGGGAGGCGCTCGCCCGCGAACGCGAGCGAGCTGGGCGCCGCCGCAGGACCGATGCGGAGATCGAGGACGAGCTCCTCGACCGCGCAGGCGCCTGACAGTCCCCGTCACGAACGAAGCGCATGCCCCGAGGGGCATGCGCTTCGTGGTGAGGCAGGAGCGTTCGCGCGGCGTGCCTAGTTCATCGTGATGAGATCGAAGTAGTCGGGCGTCCAGTGATCCTCCACCCCATCGGGCATGATGAGCACCCGCTCGGGGTTGAGCGCCTCGACAGCGCCCTCGTCGTGGCTGACCAACACGACTGAGCCCTCGTAGTGCGCGAGCGCGTCCAGGATCTGCTCACGGCTCATCGGGTCGAGGTTGTTCGTCGGTTCGTCGAGGAGCAGGACGTTGGCACTGGAAACCACGAGCATCGCCAGCGCGAGTCGCGTCTTCTCACCGCCCGAGAGCACCCCAGCCGGCTTGTGCACGTCATCCCCGGAGAAGAGGAAGGAGCCGAGTACCTTGCGCGCCTCGGTCTCCGTGAGGTGGCTCGAGACGCTCACCATGTTCTGGAGGACGCTGCGGGCGACATCCAGCGTCTCGTGCTCCTGGGCGTAGTAGCCGATCTTGAGGCCGTGGCCCGGCTCGAGCGCGCCCGTGTCCGGCTCATCGACGCCGGCGAGCATACGCAGAAGGGTCGTCTTGCCCGCACCATTGAGCCCGAGGATCACGACGCGTGAACCTCGGTCGATGGCGAGGTCGACCGCGGTGAAGATCTCGAGCGATCCGTAGGACTTCGAGAGATTCGATGCCCGCAGCGGGGTCTTGCCGCAGGCCGCGGGAGTCGGGAAGCGCAGCTTCGCCACCCGGTCGGCGACGCGGACCTCCTCGAGACCCGAGAGCATCTTCTCCGCACGACGCGCCATCTGGTGGGCCGCGGTGGCCTTCGTCGCCTTGGCACCGAACTTGGCGGCCTGCTGCTGCAGCACGGTCGCCTTCTTCTCGATGTTGGCCCGCTCCTTCTTGCGGCGCTCCTGGTCAGCCTCACGCTGTCGCAGGTAGTGCTTCCAGCCCATGTTGTAGACGTCGATGACCTGGCGGTTCGCGTCGAGGTAGAACACGCGGTTGACGGTGTCGCCGACGAGTTCGACGTCGTGGGAGATCACGATGAGCCCGCCGGCATATCCCTTGAGGAACTCCCGCAGCCAGATGACCGAGTCGATGTCGAGGTGGTTCGTCGGCTCATCGAGCAGCATCGTCTCCGCGCCGGAGAACAGGATCCGGGCGAGTTCGATGCGACGACGCTGTCCACCCGAGAGCGTCTGCAGCTCCTGGTCGAGGATGCGGTCCGGCAGCTTGAGGTTGCTGGCGATCGCCGCGGCCTCGGCCTCGGCCGCGTAGCCTCCGAGCGCCAGGAACCTGTCATCGAGGCGCGAGTACTTCTTCATCGCGGCCTCCTGCTCGGCAGGAGACCCCTCCGCCATCGCGAGGGTCGCCTCGTCGATGCCGAGACGCAGTTCGCCGAGTCCTCTGGCGTCCAGGATGCGCGTGCGGGCCGTCTGCGTCGGGTCGCCGCTCCGCGGGTCCTGCGGGAGGTAGCCGATCTCGCCTCGGCGTTCGATCTTCCCTGCCGTCGGGAGGGTGTCCCCCGCCAGGATCTTCGTCAGCGTCGTCTTGCCCGCGCCGTTGCGACCGACGAGGCCGATCTTGTCGCCAGCGGCAACACGAAAGTTGACTCCCGACATGAGGGTGCGGGCACCCATGGTGATTTCGAGGTCATGTACGGCGAGCAAGAAGAGCATCCATTCGGTGGAGAGCGGGGCGAGCTGTGCAGTGCTGAGAGGCGGGTGTCGGGGCCACGCCGGGGTCGACCGGGCTGGCCCCGTAGCCGACAACCTGCCCAGTCTAGACGAGACGCGAATGAGCCCCGCCGAGGCGGGGCTCATCACGGTCAGACGTGGGTCAGATGTTGAACCCGAGCGCGCGCATCATGTCGCGCCCGTCGTCGGTGATCTTCTCAGGACCCCACGGCGGCATCCAGACCCAGTTGATGACGAACCGCTCGACTTGGCCGTCGAGCGCCTGCGCGGTGTCGGCCTCGATGACGTCAGTCAGCGGGCAACCTGCGGAGGTGAGCGTCATCGAGATGACCAGCGCGTCGGAGTCGTCGTCCCAGTTCAGGTCGTAGATGAGGCCGAGGTCGACGATGTTGACGCCGAGCTCTGGGTCCACGACCTCTTTGAGCGCCTCTTCGATCTCGTCGTAGCGTGTCGCTTCGAGTGTCGTCAGTGCCATGGCGTGATCCTACGCCTCGACCTGCTGCACGAGGTAGCGGTCGTAGCCCTCGTTCTCGAGGCGGTCGGCGAGCTCGGGTCCGCCCTGGTCAGCGACCTTGCCCGCGACGAAGACGTGCACGAAGTCCGGCTTGATGTAGCGCAGGATGCGCGTGTAGTGGGTGATGAGGAGCACGCCGAGGCCGGTGTTCTCCTTGACGCGATTGACGCCCTCGGACACGATGCGGAGCGCATCCACGTCGAGGCCGGAGTCGGTCTCGTCGAGCACGGCGAACTTCGGCTTGAGAAGCTCGAGCTGGAGGATCTCGTTGCGCTTCTTCTCACCACCGGAGAAGCCCTCGTTGACGTTACGCTCGGAGAAGACCGGGTCCATGCGCAGTGCAGACATGGAGGACTTGACCTCCTTCAGCCACGGGCGCAGGGGCGGGGCCTCACCGGAGACGGCGGTCTTCGCGGTGCGCAGGAAGTTCGCGACCGTCACGCCGGGGATCTCGACGGGGTACTGCATGGCGAGGAAGAGGCCGGCCTTCGCCCGCTCGTCGACGGACATCTCGAGGACATCCTCGCCGTCGAGCGTGATCGAGCCGCTCGTCACCTCGTACTTGGGGTGGCCCGCGATCGTGTACGCGAGCGTCGACTTGCCTGAGCCGTTCGGGCCCATGATGGCGTGGATCTCGCCCTGGTTGATCGTCAGGTCGACACCGCGGAGGATTTCCTTGGTGCCCTGGTCGGTCTCGACCGTGACGTGGAGGTCGGATATCTGCAGCGTGGACATGTGCTAGCTCTTCTCCTCGAAGATTGGAGTGGGGTCGATGTAGATGTCGCCCTCTTGCACCTGGATGCGGTACACGGGCACTGGTTCGTAGGCGGGGAGGGTGCGTGGCCACCCGGTCTTGAGCGAGAACTGGGAGCCGTGCGCCCAGCATTCGATCGAGTCGTCCTCCACGAAGCCCTCGGCAAGCGAGATGTCTCCGTGCGAGCATCGGTCCCCGAGAGCGAAGAGCTCACCGGCCGAGTCCCGGACGACGCAGATGGCCTGTCCCTCGATCTCGAAGCGCTGCGGCGCCTCGACCTTCACGTCGTCTGCGGCGCAGAGACGCACCGAGGTCATCGCTCTGCGACGAGCAGAGGACTTGCGCCCTCGTTGAGCTCGCGTTCGAGCGCGTCCCGAAGATGGGTTGCGATCTCCTCGTTCCCGATCTGCTGGACGATCTCGTTGAGGAAGCCGTGCACCACGAGGCGACGGCTCATGGCCTCGGAGATGCCGCGGCTCATCAGGTAGAAGAGCTGCTCGTCGTCGAAGCGACCAGTCGCGGACGCGTGACCCGCGCCCTCGATGTCGCCGGTCTCGATCTCGAGGTTCGGAACCGAGTCGGCGCGCGTCCCCTCCGAGAGGACGAGGTTGCGGTTCTGCTCGTAGGAGTCGGTGCCGGGCGCGTTGCGGCGGATGAGCACGTCGCCGATCCAGACGGCGCGCGCGCCCTCGCCCTGCAGCGCACCCTTGTAGTTGACACGGCTGCGCGTGTGTGGCGCATTGTGGTCGACGAAGACCTGGTGCTCGAGGTGCTGGCCGGCGTCGGAGTAGTAGAGCCCGTAGAGCTCGCCATCCGCGCCCTGCGCATTGAGCTGGAGCGTCGGGTTGAGCCGCACGATGCCACCGCCGAGCGAGACCACGATGTGCTTGATGAACGCGTCGCGCCCCACCGACAGGAAGTGCGTGGAGAGGTGCTGCGCGGAGTCCTCCCATTCCTGCATGGAGACGACCGTGACGTTCGCGCCGTCGCCGACGAGGATCTCGACGTTCTCGGCGACCGTCGCCTCGCCGGTGTGGCGGAGGATGATGAGGCCCCTGGCGTGCGGCTTGATGTCGATCACGACGTGGGCCGCGAGTGCGGCGTCGCCGAAGCCCTTGCGGTCGAGGACGAACTGCTTGTCGTCTTCGCCCGACACCTCGACGAGGAGCGCCTCTTCGAAGTTCGTCCAGGCGTTGGCGGAGGCGCGGTCCTCTGGCTTTCCTGCGGAGCCGATGCGCGCATCCGAACGAGGGATCCAGCTCACCGAGACGCCCTCGGTCTCCGAGAAGTCGAGCTCGGAGCGGGTTCCGGTGAGCGTGCCGTTGATGAGCGCGTCGAGCTTCGCGACGGGAGTGTACTTCCACTCGATCTCGCGGCCGCTGAGCGGTGCGAAGTCGGCGAAGTCGAAGGAGGTGAAGCGCTCCGACCTCGTCTGTACCGGCACCTCGGAGCCGGGCCCATGGCTGTGCTTGTTGAGACCGAGCGGGTTGATCTGCTCGCTCGTCACCTGCGTCGTCATCTAGCCGACCGATCCTTCCATGCTCATCTCGATGAGCTTGTTGAGTTCCAGCGCGTACTCCATCGGCAGCTCGCGAGCGATGGGCTCGATGAAGCCGCGAACGATCATGGCCATGGCCTCGGTCTCCGGGAGTCCGCGGCTCATGAGGTAGAAGAGCTGCTCCTCCGACACCTTCGTGACGGTGGCCTCGTGGCCGAGCTGCACGTCGTCGACCCGGATGTCGATCGCGGGGTACGTGTCAGAACGGGACTGCGTATCGACGAGCAGCGCGTCGCAGACGACGCTGTTCGATGAGTGGTGAGCCTTGGCATCGATGCGGACCTCGCCTCGGTAGCCGGCTCGTCCCCCACCCCTCGCGATCGACTTCGACGTGATCGACGACTGCGTGTACGGAGCCATGTGGATCATCTTGGCGCCGGCGTCCTGGTGCTGGCCGGGACCCGCGAAGGCCACGGACATGGTCTCGCCCTTGGCGTGCTCGCCGACCAGGTAGATCGACGGGTACTTCATGGTGACCTTCGAGCCGATGTTGCCATCGACCCACTCCATCGTCGCGCCCTCTTCGGCGATCGCACGCTTCGTGACGAGGTTGTAGACGTTGTTCGACCAGTTCTGGATCGTCGTGTAGCGAACGCGGGCGTTCTTCTTCACGATGATCTCGACAACCGCAGAGTGCAGGGAGTCGGACTTGTAGATGGGAGCCGTGCAGCCCTCGATGTAGTGGACGTAGCTGCCCTCATCGGCGATGATCAGCGTCCGCTCGAACTGACCCATGTTCTCAGTGTTGATGCGGAAGTAGGCCTGCAGCGGGATCTCGACGTGCACGCCCTTCGGCACGTAGACGAACGAGCCGCCCGACCAGACGGCCGTGTTCAGGGCCGCGAACTTGTTGTCCCCGGAGGGGATGACGGTGCCGAAGTACTCCTCGAAGAACTCCGGGTGCTCGCGGAGCGCCGTGTCGGTGTCCATGAAGATGACACCCTGCTTCTCGAGCTCCTCGTTGATCTGGTGGTAGACCACCTCGGACTCGTACTGAGCCGCAACGCCGGCGACGAGGCGCTGACGCTCTGCGTCGGGGATGCCGAGCTTCTCGTAGGTGCTCTTGATGTCCTCGGGCAGGTCCTCCCACGTCTGGGCCTGCTTCTCCGTCGACCGCACGAAGTACTTGATGTTGTCGAAGTCGATGCCGGAGAGGTCTGCACCCCAGTTCGGCATCGGCTTCCGCTCGAACATCTTGTAGCCCTTGAGGCGCGTCTTGAGCATCCACTCAGGCTCGTCTTTCAGGCGCGAGATGTCGGCGACGACGGCATCGTTGATGCCTCGCTTCGCGGACGATCCCGCAACGTCGGAGTCTGCCCAGCCGAACTCATAGCGGCCGAGGCCCTCGAGTTCTGGGCGATCGATCAGGACATCTGACATGTCTGCCTCGTCTCTCTCATCTCTGAAGTCGTTGTGCACGTGCGGGCGCTCGCCCGGCTTCACGCCGGCGTTCGTCTCGCATGTGGGTCTACGGCCGGTGGGCCCGCGGTCGCTCGGGAAGACGGCGTGCGTCTACCTCTCGTAGAATGGAACCCGCGAAGGGCCTCCATTGTTCCCTGCGCCGCGATTCGGGCACACGTCCCGAGCGAAGACAACACCTTCTATCCTACGCCAGACAAGCCAGGCGTCTGAAAGGAACTCGTGACCGCGCAAGTCGCTCCCGTCCGTCCCTCAGGAGCGGACGCCATCCGTGCGCGCCTGATGCCCAGCGGCATCACGCGCTACACACGTTTCCTGGCGTGGGCGAGCCTGATCGCGAACATCGCCATCGTCGGCACGGGCGGGCTCGTCCGACTCACCGGTTCGGGCCTCGGCTGTCCCACGTGGCCGTACTGCACGGACGAATCGCTCATCAACACGCCCGAGATGGGCATCCACGGTGTCATCGAGTTCGGGAACCGTCTGCTGACGTTCATCCTGTGCGTCATCGCCCTCCTGCTGTTCCTGGCGGTCCTGAGGGTGCGCCCGCGCGGCATGCGCCTCGCCGTTCCGGCCTTCTCGATCGGCGTGCTGATCATCGTCCAGGCGATCGTCGGCGGCATCACCGTGCTCACCGGCCTCAACCCGGACATCGTGGGCCTCCACTTCCTCATCTCCGGCCTCATCGTGGCGATCGCCGCCGTCCTGCTCTTCCGGGTGCGACGCGGCGAGCCGGTCCCCGAGGTCGGAACGCGACTCGACGTCAGCCGGGCGGGTCTCGTGCTCACGCTCGCGGTCGTGGTCAACGTGTGGGTCTGGGTGACGGTGTTCGTCGGCGCGCTGACCACGGGATCCGGTCCGCACGCGGGAGACTCGGCCGCCTCGAGGAACGGGCTCGATCCCGTCGTCATGCAGCACGTCCACTCCTGGCCCGCGTACATCCTGCTGGCCTGCTCCCTCGCGTTCGCCGTTCTGGCCGCGGTGCGGAGGTTCCCGGCCACCCGCAAGGTCTCGCTGGGCCTGCTCGCGCTCATCGTCGCGCAGGCGGGCGTCGGCATCTGGCAGGCACGCACAGGCCTTCCCATCACCCTCGTGATCGTGCACATGGTGCTCTCGGTCACGACCATCGCTGTCGCCACGACCGCGGTGGCGACCATCCGCCGCGAAGGACGCCCGCAACGCGCCTGACCTCGCCGGCTTCGAGCCGAGTGCAGAGAAGCCCCGACGAGACCGTGTCTCGCCGGGGCTTTCTCGTTCAGAAGACGGTGGGCCTGCAGCTCGGGGAGAAGCGGGAACAGCGAAATCGGCCCGGCGGGAGGGATGCTCCGCCGGGCCGATCTCAATGGCTGCTGCCCCGCACTAGGAGATCAGCGGGTCGATGCCGACTGCCACGAAGACGAGCGTGAGGTACGTGATGGAGAGGTGGAAGACCTTCATCGGCTTCCCGCCCTTGCCCGTGATGGTGCGGTAATAGAGCACGTGCGCCTCGTAGAGGAACCACGCACCCGACAGCACAGCGACGGACGTGTACAGCCAGCCCATGCCCGCAATCGGGACGAGCAGGAGCGAGCAGATGACCGTCGCCCAGGCGTAGAGCACGGTCTGCAGCGAGACCGACAGCTCCCCCTCGGTGACCGACAGCATCGGGACGCTCGCCTTCGCGTAGTCGTCGCGGTACTTCACGGAGAGCGGCCAGTAGTGGGCCGGGGTCCAGAGGAAGATGATGGCGAACAGCACGAACGGCGCCCAGCTGAGGGAGTTCGTGACGCCGGCCCAGCCGATGAGGACGGGCATGCAGCCCGCGACGCCGCCCCAGATGATGTTCTGCTCGGTGCGGCGCTTGAGCACGATCGTGTAGAAGACGACGTACAGCAGGATGGCGCCGACGGAGAGCGCCGCAGTCAGCGGGTTGGCGACAAGCCACAGCACGACCGTTGACAGGATGCCGAGGGCGAACGCGAAGACGAGAGCCTCGCGGTCTGTCAGCTCCCCCGTCACCAGCGGGCGCTTGGCGGTGCGCTTCATCAGGCGATCGATGTCGCGGTCGATGTAGCAGTTGAAGGCGTTTGCGCTGCCTGCGGACATGGCGCCGCCCAGGACGACCCCGAGGACGAGCCACAGGTTCGGCACGCCGCCCTGCGCCAGGAACATCGTCGGCACCGTCGTGATGAGGAGGAGCTCGATGATGCGCGGCTTCGTCAGCGCCAGGTAGGCCTTCGCCTTGCGCCCCAACGTCGCTCGCTGCGGGGGTGCGACAGCCACTAGTTCATCGACAGACAAAGCCACCAAGTCCTCTTCGCTCGAAATCTCCTGGCAATTCTATCTGGTCCCGCCGAGAACGGCTCCCCATTCCGGGGCGTGCCAGCCGGTCACAGCTGCCGTCGCGGACCGTGAGGCCCGTCGCACGGAGAAACATGACCGAGAACTGGATGCCGTTCCTCCCGCGCGGACCCGACGTGGCGATAGGCTGTGAGGTGGCCCTTTCCCAACGACGACGGGACGCAGTGTGACGAATTTTGAGTGGTCTGAGCTCGATCGACGTGCAGTCGACACAGCAAGGATCTTGGCGGCGGACGCAGTTGAGAAGGCGAAGGGTGGGCACCCTGGCACGGCGATGAGCCTCGCCCCCCTCGCGACGCTGCTGTACCAGCACGTGATGCGGGTCGATCCGAAGGACCCCCACTGGATCGGTCGCGACCGCTTCATCCTCTCGGCGGGACACTCCTCGCTGACCCAGTACACCCAGCTCTACCTGGGCGGCTTCGGTCTCGAGCTCGACGACCTCAAGCAGCTCCGCCAGCTCGGCTCCAAGACGCCGGGCCACCCGGAGTTCGGCCACACCGACCACGTCGAGATGACGACGGGGCCACTCGGCCAGGGGCTCGCCTCCGCAGTGGGCTTCGCCTACGCGCAGCGCTTCGAACGCGGACTCTTCGACCCCGAGGCCGCTCCCGGGGAGAGCCCCTTCGACCACCGCGTCTACGTCATCGCCAGCGACGGCGACCTGCAGGAGGGCGTGACGAGCGAGGCCTCCTCGCTCGCGGGCCACCAGGAGCTCGGCAACCTCATCGTCTTCTACGACGCCAACCAGATCTCCATCGAGGACGACACCGACATCGCCTTCACGGAAGACGTCGCCAAGCGCTACGAGGCCTACGGCTGGCACGTCCAGACGGTCGACTGGACCGCGGGCGAGCAGTACCACGAGGACCTCTCCGCACTGCACGACGCGACGCTCCAGGCCCAGGCCGAGACCGGGCGCCCGTCGATCATCGTCCTGAAGACCATCATCGGCTGGCCGAGCCCGACCAAACAGAACACCGGCGGCATCCACGGCTCGGCGCTCGGTGAGACCGAGCTCGAGGCGGTCAAGAGCCTCGTCGGATTCGACCCGAAGCAGAGCTTCGAGGTCGCCGATGACGTGCTCGCCTACACGCGAGGACTCGCCGACCGCGCGGCTCCGGTGCGCGCTGAGTGGCAGCAGAGCTTCGACGCCTGGAAGAGCGCGAACCCCGAGCGCGCCGAGCTGCTCGAGCGACTCGAGGCCGACGAGCTGCCCGAGGGCATCGCCGACGCGCTGCCAGACTTCGCGGGCGTCGCCAAGGTCTCCACCCGCAAGGCGTCGGGCGAGGCCATCAACGCACTCGCAGCCCAGCTCCCGGAGCTCTGGGGCGGTTCGGCCGACCTCGCCGGCTCCAACAACACGACCATCAACGGGGCCGCGTCCTTCATCCCCTCGCAGTTCTCGACGTCGAGCTGGACCGGCAACCCCTACGGACGGGTGCTGCACTTCGGCATCCGCGAGCACGCCATGGGCGCGATCCTCAACGGCATCACACTGCACGGCAAGACTCGCGCGTTCGGCGGCACGTTCCTGATGTTCAGCGACTACATGCGTCCCTCCGTTCGCCTCGCTGCGCTCATGAACATCCCGTCGATCTTCGTGTGGACGCACGACTCCATCGCCCTCGGTGGCGACGGCCCGACGCACCAGCCCGTGGAGTCCCTCACGGCGCTCCGCGCCATCCCGAACCTCGCAGTGGTCCGCCCAGCGGACGGACCGGAGACGGCGGCGGCCTGGCTCGAGGTCGTGAGCCGCCGAGGCGGCCCGACCGGCCTCATCCTCTCGCGCCAGGACCTCCCCGTCATCGCACGCGGATCCGGAGACGCCAACGAGCAGGAGTTCGGCTCCGCCGCCGGAACGAAGCGAGGCGCCTACGTCCTCGCGGAAGCCTCCGGCGGCACGCCCGAGGTCATCCTGCTCGCCACCGGCTCCGAGGTCCAGTACGCGCTGGAAGCACGTGAGACGCTCCAGGAGCAAGGACACCCCACGCGCGTCGTGTCCGTCCCGAGCTTCGAGTGGTTCGCCGAGCAGGACGCGGCCTACCGGGAGCACGTCCTCCCAGCTGCCGTCGAGGCTCGCGTGAGCATCGAGGCAGGGCTCGCACTGCCATGGCTCCAGTTCGTGGGACCCAAGGGCCGCAGCATCTCGATCGAGACGTTCGGCGCATCCGCAGACCAGCCGGAGCTCTACAAGGCCTACGGCATCACGGCAGAGGCCGTCGTCGACGCGGCGCTCGAGTCGCTCGCGCAGTAGCGCTCCCCTGCGAATCACCGCTCTTCCTCATCAGCTACGCGAAGGAACACCAACAATGACTTCAACACCCACAGCAGCACTCGCCGAGGCCGGCGTCAGCATCTGGCTCGACGACCTCTCGCGCTCAAGCCTCGAGTCGGGCGCGCTCGAGCGCCTCATCGCCGAACGCGGCATCGTCGGCGTCACGACGAACCCGACGATCTTCGCCGGCGCCCTCAGCAAGGGCGACGCGTACGACACGCAGGTCGCCGAGCTCCAGGCCCGCGGCGCGAGCATCGACGAGGCGATCTTCGAGATCACCACTGACGACGTGCGCTCCGCGTGCGACCTCTTCCTGCCGATCTACGAGGCCACTGACGGCCTCGACGGGCGCGTCTCGATCGAGGTCTCCCCCGAGCTCGCCCGCGACACCGCAGCGACGATCGAGGAGGCCAAGCGACTCTGGGCCACGGTCGACCGCAAGAACGCCATGATCAAGATCCCGGCGACCGTCGAAGGCCTCCCGGCCATCACGGAGGTCATCGCTTCCGGCATCAGCGTCAACGTCACGCTGATCTTCAGCCTCAGCCGCTACCGCGAGGTCGTGAACGCGTACCTGTCCGGTCTCGAGCAGGCCAAGGAGCGCGGGCACGACCTGTCGACGATCCGCTCCGTCGCATCGTTCTTCGTCTCGCGCGTCGACGCCGAGATCGACAAGCGACTCGTGGCCGCGGGGAGCGACGAGGCGACCGCGCTCAAGAGCCGTGCTGCTCTTGCGAACGCCCGCCTCGCCTACGCAGCCTTCGAAGAGGAGTTCTCGAGCGAGCGCGCGCAGCTGCTGCTCGCCGAGGGCGCGCACGTGCAGCGCCCGCTCTGGGCATCCACTGGCGTCAAGGACCCGGCGCTGCCCGACACGCTCTACGTGACCGAGCTCGTCGCGCCCAACACGGTCAACACGATGCCGGAGAAGACGCTCGAAGCCGTCGCCGACCACGGGGTCATCACGGGCAACACCGTCGCGGGAACCGCCCACGCGGCCAACACGACGCTCGACGAACTCGAGGCGCTCGGCGTGAGCTACGTCGAGGTCACGGAGCAGCTCGAGACCGAGGGCGTCGACAAGTTCATCGTCTCCTGGCAGGAGCTCAAGGCAACCGTCGACTCGCAGCTCAAGGCTGCCGCGGCGAAGGCCTAGGGGAACCGCCGTGAGCATCAAGGTCAGCACCGCGGGTGCCGCGAACGCAGCGGCCGCCGCGAAGGTCGGCGAGCTCGTCGCCGAGCGATTCGCGTCGCGACTCTTCGCGCAGGACGCCACCCTGTGGGGTGCGGCAGCCGAGGCAGAATCGGCAATCCGCCTCGGCTGGACGCGCGCGCACGAGGTCTCTCGCGAACTGGTCGACGGCATCATCGCGCTGCGGGACGAGTTCGCGTCGGCAGGCATCACCCGATTCGTGCTCTGCGGGATGGGCGGATCGTCCCTGGCCCCCGAGGTCATCACGCGCACCGCGGGCGTCGAGCTCGTCGTGCTCGACTCCACCGACCCAGCACAGGTTCGTGCAGCAGTCGAGGAAGGCCTGGAGCGCACGGCGATCGTGGTGTCGTCCAAGTCCGGCTCCACGGTCGAGACCGACTCGCAGCGCCGAGCGTTCGTGAGCGCATTCGAAGCGGCCGGCATCGACCCGGCCGGCCGCGTCGTGATCGTCACCGATCCCGGCTCGCCCATGGAGGAAGCCTCTCGGGCGGCGGGCTACCGCGTGTTCCTGGCCGACCCGCACGTCGGCGGACGCTTCTCGGCGCTGACCGCGTTCGGCCTCGTGCCCTCCGGGCTGGCGGGCGTCGACATCGCCGCCCTCCTCGATGACGCCGGCGTCGCCGCGACGGCCGTCGCCATCGACGACGAGAGCAACCCTGCCCTCGTCCTCGGCACCGCGATCGCCGCGAAGCGATTCCTCGGCATCGTCGACGACGGCACATCCATCGTCGGCTTCGGCGACTGGGTCGAGCAGCTCATCGCCGAGTCGACCGGAAAGGACGACCTCGGCATCCTGCCCGTCGTCCTCACCCCAGGTGCTCCGGAGATCGACGCTCGCCCGGCCGACCTGCAGCTCGTACGCGTGGCTGCCGACGCTGAGTCGACCCCGGCAGCGGGCGACGACATCACCGTCTCCGGTTCGCTCGGGGGCCAGTTCGTGCTCTGGGAGACCGCTGTCGCTGTCGCGGGCGCCGTCATCGGCATCAACCCCTACGACCAGCCCGACGTCGAGTCGGCAAAGGTCGCCGCACGCGGACTCCTGGAAGCGACACCGGAGCCCACGCCTGCCGCGTTCGTCGCGGAGGGCGTCGAGGTGCGCGGCAGCGAGACCGTCGTCGCCGGGCAGAGCACGCTGGAAGGGGCCATCGACGCACTCGTGGCCCTCATCCCAGCGGACGGCTACCTCTCAGTGCAGGCCTATGTCGACCGGAATCGCTTCGGCGCACTCGAAGCGCTTCGCGACGAGCTCGCGAAGCGCTCAGGACGTCCCGTCACCTTCGGGTGGGGGCCGCGCTTCCTGCACTCCACCGGGCAGTTCCACAAGGGCGGCCCGAAGGTCGGCACCTTCCTGCAGATCACGTCCGGAGAGAAGGACGACCTCGAGATCCCCGAGCGTCCGTTCACCTTCGGCACGCTCATCTCGGCGCAGGCCGCTGGTGATGCCTCCGTGCTCGAGTCGCACGCGCAGCCTGTGCTGCGCATCGACCTCGGCGAATCCGGCAGCGGACTCGACGCGCTCCTCGGCGCCATCTCGCGCTAACCGATCAGCGAGGCGGGGATGCGAGCACCATCGCATCCCCGCGCTCGTGTCTGCAGGACACACACGGGAGCACGCAACCCGTGCCTAGAAAACAAGGAGGCGACGCTGTGACGCCAGTCGACATCAGCGCGGACAACAACCCCCTCAGGTCCATCGACGATGGGCGCCTGCGCCGCATCGCGGGACCCTCAAGTCTCGTCATCTTCGGAGTCACGGGAGACCTCTCCAGGAAGAAGCTGCTCCCGGCGGTCTACGACCTCGCGAACCGCGGTCTGCTCTCCCCGTCGTTCGGCCTCGTCGGGTTCGCTCGTCGGCCGTGGTCCGACGACGAGTTCCGCGCGTTCGTGAAGGAGAACGTCGAGCAGCACGCGCGGACGCCCTTCAACGAGGACGTCTGGACGCAGCTCGCCAAAGGCATCCGCTTCGTCTCCGGGGAGTTCGACAACGACGCCTCGTTCGACTCCCTCAAGGTCGTCCTCGACGAGCTCGACAACGAGCAGGGCACGCGAGGCAACCACGCGTTCTACCTCTCGATTCCGCCCCGCTCCTTCCCAGAGGTGACAACTCAGCTGCGCCGATCCGGGCTCGCCGAGGAACGCCAGGACTCGTGGCGGCGCGTCATCATCGAAAAGCCCTTCGGCCATGACCTGGCCTCCGCGCGCGAGCTGAACAGCATCGTCGAGTCGGTCTTCGCGAGCGACGCGATCTTCCGCATCGATCACTACCTCGGCAAGGAGACGGTGCAGAACATCCTCGCGCTGCGCTTCGCGAACTCCATGTTCGAGCCGCTGTGGAACGCCAACACGGTCGACCATGTCCAGATCACGATGGCCGAGGACATCGGCGTCTCCGGCCGCGCCGGCTACTACGACGGCGTGGGCGCTGCACGCGACGTCATCCAGAACCACCTCTTGCAGCTGCTCGCCCTCACCGCCATGGAGGAGCCGCTGTCCTTCAACGCGAAGGACCTCCGCCAGGAGAAGGAGAAGGCCCTCGCGGCTGTTCGCCTCCCCCACGACCTGTCGCTCGCGTCGGCTCGAGGCCAGTACGGCTCCGGCTGGCAGGGCGGCGAGTTCGTGCGTGGGTTCCTCGAAGAGGACGGCATGAACCCCAAGTCGACCACCGAGACCTACGCGGCGCTCCGAGTCGAGCTCGACTCACGTCGCTGGGCCGGAGTGCCGTTCTACCTGCGCACGGGCAAGCGGCTCGGTCGTCGCGTGACCGAGATCGCCGTCACGTTCAAGCAGGGCCCCCTGTACCTGTTCGACGAAGCCCAGCGCACCTCGCTCGGACCGAACGCGCTGGTCATCCGGGTCCAACCGGATGAGGGCGTCACGATCCGGTTCGGCTCGAAGATCCCGGGCTCCGGCATGCACGTGCGGGACGTGACCATGGACTTCGGCTACGGACACGCATTCACCGAGTCGAGCCCGGAGGCCTACGAGCGCCTCATCCTCGACGTGCTGCTCGGCGATCCTCCCCTGTTCCCCCGCCACGAGGAGGTCGAGCTCTCCTGGAAGATCCTCGACCCCGTCGAGGAGTACTGGGCCACCCAGGGACAACCCGAACTCTACAAACCCGGCAGCTGGGGCCCGGCCTCGGCCACAGCCCTGCTCGCCCGCGATGGCCGCACCTGGAGGCGCCCGTGATCATCGAACTCGGCAATACGACGACCTCGGCCGTCTCGAAGCGACTCGTCTCCATGCGAGAGGAGGGCGGCGCAGTCGCGCTCGGACGCGTGCTCACCCTCGTCATCTCCACCGGCGAACGGCGCGGCGAGGCAGCGATCGCCGCTGCGAACTCGGCCTCCGGCGAGCATCCCATGCGCGTCATCGTGATCCACGTCGTCGATCGTGACGCGAAGGTCTCGAACATGGACGCGGAGATCAGGGTCGGTGGAGACGCCGGAGCGAGCGAGGTCATCGTCCTCCACGTCTCCGGACCCGCCTCCGACGACCCCGAGACCCTGGTGCAGGCCCTCCTCCTGCCCGACGCTCCCGTGGTGGCCTGGTGGCCGGACTCCGCCCTCGGCGCACCGAGCGCGTCGTCGCTCGGCCGCATCGCACAGCTCCGCATCGTCGACTCCGGCAGCTCGCCAAACGGTGAGGAGACCGTGGCGAAGCTCGCGGCGGGGTTCTGTGACGGAGACAGCGACCTCGCGTGGACGAGACTGACCAGCTGGCGCGCGCAGATCGCGGCCGTGCTGGACCAGCCCCCGTACGAGCCCATCCAGGAGGTGGAGGTCATCGGCCGCCCCTCGCAGACCTCGACGCTCCTCATGGCGGCGTGGTTGCAGCTCTCGTTGCAGGTTCCCGTCCGCGTCGCGCAGGCGACGGACCGGGAACTCGGACGTGCGCAGCTGCGCGCGATCAAGCTCACGCGTCCGAGCGGCGTCGTCACGTTCGAGCGTGTGAGCGACTCCGCGGTCGTGCTGACACAGCCAGGTCAACCGGAGCAGAAGATCCCGATGCCGGTCCGAGACCTCCCCGACGTGCTTGCTGAAGAGCTGCGATCGCTTGGACCCGACCGAGTGTTCGGAGAGGTGCTAGTTGCCGCCGCCGCGGCGGAAGCCCACGCTCACGTGGCCGAGGAGACCACCGAGGAGACCGGCGAGGGAAGCGAATGATGCAGGCGACACGGGTCCGTCACGTCGAGCCCTCTGTCGCCGCGGTCGCGGAGAACGCTGCACGCCGGTTCGTCGAGCTCGTCGCCTCGACCACGGCAGAGCTGCATGTCGCGGTGAGCGGTGGATCCGTCGCGACGAAGGTGCTCCCCGCCTTCGTCGTCGAGATGGATCGAGCCGGGCTTGACTGGACGCGCGTGCACGTGTGGCTCGCCGATGAGCGCTTCGTCCCGACCGGGCATGATGACCGGAACGTCGTCGCCGTCGCAGAGGCGCTGAAGGGTGCGGCCGGGTTCGAGCAGGCACGCCTGCACGCGACCCTGGCGAGTGACAGCGGCGAGACCCTCGACGACGCTGCGGTCGCGTACGAAGCTGAGCTGCGAGCGATCGTTCCTCCGGCGGATGGCGTACCGGGAGGCGTCCCCTCCTTGGACCTCGTGCTCCTCGGCGCGGGAGGCGACGGTCACACCGCGTCGCTGTTCCCAGGCACTCCCGGGCTCGAGACCGCGTCTGCGCTCGTCGAGAGCATCCATGACTCGCCGAAGCCGCCACCTGAGCGGGTGACGCTCACGCTGCCCGCCATCCGCGAGGCGGCTCGCGTCTGGGCTGTCGTCACGGGTGCCGAGAAGGCGTCGGCCGTGCGACTGGCTTCGACGGAGGGGGTCCAGGCTGAGGAATCCCCCCTCGGGGCTGCGACCGGCCGCGTCGAGACGCTCCTGCTGCTCGATGCGGCCGCAGCGGAAGCCCTCGGCTGACCCCATTTCGGGCGAGACGACAATGGCTCCGGCCGAGAGCAGCGCTCTCGGCCGGAGCCATGTTTCGCAGTACCTGCCACGCCAGCCTGTTCAGGCGGCGGGGCGAGTCAGCCCTTGGTGGTCGTCTTCCCGCGGCGCTCCCGCAGCTTCGAGAGCGCCTCGTCGAGGAGTCGTTCTGCCTCCTCGTTCGTTCGTCGTTCTTTGACGTACGCGAGGTGCGTCTTGTAGGGCGCGACCTTCGTGGCCGCCGGTGGGTTGTCCCGGTCGCGGCCGGCGGGCAAGCCGGAGATCGGGCAGTCGATGAGCTCGGGGATGTCGTCCTCTGCGATCTCCGCAGAGTAGTGCCTCACGGTCTCATTGCCGAGCGCATCCCAGTAGGAGATCGACACGCGCGCAGCGTGCACTCCGTGGTCCATCTCCCCCATCGGTCCGGCACCCACACGCGATCCTCGGATCGCTGAGCCCCCCTGTGCCACCTAGCTCACCACGACCGTCTGGATGCGGGTGATGATGCCCATGGCGACGATGGCGAGCAGCCAGATGACGGCGAGCGTCACCGTGATGCGGTTCAGGTTCTTCTCGGCGACACCGGAGGCGCCGAGGTTCGACCCCATGCCCCCGCCGAACATGTCGGAGAGTCCGCCGCCTCGTCCGCGGTGCAACAGGATGAACAGGATCAGCAGGACGCTGGTGATGGCCAACACGACCTGCAGGATGACGAGGAGAATATCCACGGAATCCCTCTCAGATGAACGGACTCGGACGTGGCCTGAGTGAACAGGCCACGTCCGAGTATAGATGGTTGCCGTTTGCGACTAGGAACCGACGTGCTGACGGAACCGCGCGATGGCGCTGAACTCGTCGACCTTGAGGCTCGCGCCGCCGATGAGCGCGCCGTCGACGTCGGGCTCGCGCATGAAGCCTGCGATGTTGTCCGACTTCACGGAACCGCCGTAGAGGATGCGCGTGGCCGCTGCCACCGACTCGCCGAGAAGCTCCTCGAGCGCATCGCGGAGCGCCTTGGCGACGGTCTGCGCCTGCTCGGGGGTCGCGGCCTGTCCGGATCCGATGGCCCAGACCGGCTCGTAGGCGACCACGAGGTCCGGGGTACCATCGACGCCCTCGAGCGCAGCCTTCAGCTGAGCGACGGGGACGGCGCTTGCACCGAACTTCTCGAGGTCTTCCGACGTCTCGCCGACGCAGATGACCGGGACGAGGCCGTGCTTCAGCGCGGCCTTCACCTTGCTGCCCACAACCTCATCGGTCTCCGCGTGCAGCGTGCGTCGCTCGGAGTGTCCGAGGATGACGTACCTGCAGGCGAGAGCGCTCAGGAAGGCGCCCGAGATCTCACCCGTGTACGCGCCCGAGTCGTGGGCGGAGACGTCCTGGGCGCCGTAGCTCAGCGAGAGCTTGTCGGCGTCCACGAGCGTCTGCACGCTCCGCAGATCGGTGTAGGGAGGGAAGATCGCGACCTCGACATCGTCGAAGTCGTGCTTCGCGTCCTTGAGTGCCCACGCGAGCTTCTGCGTGAACGCGATGGCCTGGAGGTGGTCCAGGTTCATCTTCCAGTTGCCCGCCATGAGCGGGGTACGAGTCGTTACCATCCGAGAACCTGCAATCCGGGCAGCTGCTTGCCCTCGAGGAACTCGAGGCTGGCACCGCCACCAGTAGAGATGTGGCCAAATCTGTCATCTGCGAAGCCGAGCGTGCGCACGGCTGCTGCGGAGTCGCCGCCGCCGACAACCGAGAGGCCGTCGACGTCGGTCAGGGCGTCTGCGACGGAACGGGTTCCCTCGGCGAACGCGGGGAACTCGAACACGCCCATGGGCCCGTTCCAGAACACGGTCTTCGAATCTCGGATAACCGAGGCGAACGCCTTGGCCGTCTCCGGTCCGATGTCGAGTCCGATTCCAGAGGCTCCGAACCCGCTGTCCTCGATGCCATCTGCGGGGACGACCTCGTGCTCGGCGTCCGCCGAGAACGATGCTGCGACGACGACATCGCTCGGCAGCACGATGGAGACTCCACGCTGCTCGGCGTCCGCCAGGTACCCGCGAACGGTGTCCAGCTGGTCCGACTCCAAGAGGGAGGAGCCCACCTTGTGGCCCTGGGCCGCAAGGAACGTGAACAGCATTCCCCCGCCGATGAGGATCGAGTCGACCCTCGGGAGGAGATGCTCGATGACACCGAGCTTGTCCGACACCTTCGAACCACCGAGTACCACCGAGTACGGCCGCTCGACGGCCGAGGTCAGACGCTCGAGCACTTCGAGCTCATTGGCCACGAGGAGTCCCGCGGCGCTCGGCACGAGCTGGGGCAGGTCGTACACCGAGGCCTGCTTGCGGTGCACGACTCCGAAGCCGTCCGAGACGAACGCGTCCGCGAAACTCGCGAGCTGCTCGGCGAAGGCTCGGCGCTCGGCGTCGTCCTTGCTCGTCTCACCCGGGTTGAAGCGGAGGTTCTCGAGGACGACCAGCTGGCCGTCTTCGAGACCGCCGACGAGGCGCTGCGCGTCCTCGCCGACCGTGTCGGCGGCAAGAGGAGCATCGATCTCGAGGAGCTCACCCAGCCGGGAGGCGGCTGGAGCGAGCGAGTACTGCGGTTCAGGTGCCCCCTTGGGCCGACCAAGGTGCGAGATCACGATGACCTGCGCACCCTGGTCGAGGAGGAGGCGGAGCGTGCCGAGGGAGGCGCGAATCCGACCATCGTCGGTGATCACGCCCTCCTTCAGCGGCACGTTCAGGTCGCAGCGGACGATGACCTTCTTTCCCGTGAGGGAGCCAAGGCTCTCGATTGTGCGAAGCGCCATGTTGGCGATCCTTCCTCTGTTGCCGAAGTGGTTAGAGCTTGCTCGCGACGTACTCGGTGAGGTCGACGAGGCGAACGGTGTAGCCCCACTCGTTGTCGTACCAGGACGACAGCTTCACCTGGTTGCCGATGACCTTGGTCAGAGGCGCGTCGAAGATCGAGGAGTGGTTCTCTCCCACGATGTCGCGCGAGACGATGTCTTCCTCGTTGTACATGAGGAGGCCCTTGAACTCGCCCTCGGCGGCTTCCTTGTACGCGGCGTTGACTTCCTCGACGGTCACGGGCGTCTTGGAGACGACGGTGAGGTCGGTGATCGAGCCGGTCTCGGTGGGCACGCGGAGTGCGAAGCCGTCGAGCTTGCCCGCGAGCTCGGGGATGACGAGGCCGATGGCCTTCGCCGCACCCGTCGACGTGGGGATGATGCTGAGCGCGGCCGCACGTGCACGACGGAGGTCCTTGTGGGGGCCGTCCTGCAGGTTCTGGTCGGACGTGTAGGCGTGGACCGTGGTCATGAGACCCGACTCGATGCCGAACTTGTCGTTGAAGACCTTCACGAGCGGCGCGAGGCAGTTCGTCGTGCACGACGCGTTCGAGATGACGTCGTCATTCTCGGGGTCGTACTCGGTGTGGTTCACGCCGAAGACGAACGTCGGGGCAGGTCCGGAAGCGGGAGCCGAGAGGATGACCTTCTTGGCGCCTGCAGCGATGTGCGCGCGAGCCTTGTCGGGGTCGGTGAAGTGCCCCGTGCTCTCGATGACGATCTCGACGCCGAGCTCTGCCCAGGGCAGGTTGGCGGGGTCGCGCTCGGCCGTGGCCGTGATCTTCTTGCCGTCGACGTAGATGGCGTCGTCGTCGAACGAGATGTCGTTCTTCAGCTTGCCACCCGTGGAGTCGTACTTGAGGAGGTGTGCAAGGGTCTTGTTGTCGGTGAGGTCGTTGATTGCAACGAGCTCGAGGTTGTTGTCATCCTGCAGCAGTGCGCGTGCGTAGCTGCGTCCGATGCGTCCGAAACCGTTGATGGCGATTTTCGTCACGTGATGCTCCTTTTTCCTGTTGTTTCTCCGATTTGACAGGACTGTGTGGCCACAAGCGGCCGGGTGCACCATCGCACCGAAATCGTGGGAACGGTCTGCTGGGCAGGCCCGTTCAACATCGTCAGCCTAGTCCCATGGGCGGGCGCGGAGGTGACCAAACGGGCAGAGCTGTTCGGCGCGGTGATCAGAGCTCGTCGAGCACGGGGAGGTTGGACTCCGTGCCTGGGATGCCGCGGTCCGATGCCTGCTTGTCCGCAAGCGCGAGGAGGCGACGGATGCGGCCGGCGACGGCGTCCTTCGTCATGGGCGGATCCGCGTAGCGCCCCAGCTCGTCCAAGGAGGCCTCGCGGTGCGCCAGACGCAGCTGCCCCGCGTACTTGAGGTGGTCTGGTGCTCCCTCGCCGAGGATCTCGAGCGCCCGCTCGACGCGTGTGCAGGCGGTCACCGCAGCCTGAGCGGAGCGCCGCAGGTTCGCGTCGTCGAAGTTCACGAGCCGGTTCGCGGTCGCCCGCGTCTCGCGGCGCTGCCGGAGGCTCTCCCAGCTCTCGACGGTCGCGTGGGCTCCGATGACGGTCAGCATCGCGCTGATCGCATCACCGTCGCGGATGACGACGCGGTGCACGCCACGGACCTCGCGGGCCTTGGACGAGACGCCGAGTCGTCCGGCCGCGCCGACGAGGGCCATCGCCGTCTCGGAGTTCGGGGTGATGATGTCGAGCGACGCAGACCGGCCCGGATCGGTCAGGGACCCGGCCGCGAGGAACGCGCCGCGCCAGACAGCGGTCAGGTCGTCCTGGCTGCCGGTGGTGAGTCGGTTCGGGAGCCCGCGAACGGTGCGTCGTCGCGCGTCCATGAGTCCCGTCTGCCTGGCGAGCGTCTCGCCGTTCTCGAGGACTCGAAGCAGGTAGCTCTCCCCCGGCCTGGCACCTGAGCCGGCGACGATGGAGATCTTGGCTCGCACGCCGTACAGCTCGAGGAGCTCTCGGCCGAGTCGTCGGGCGAGCATCTCGGAATCGAGCTGCGCCTCGACAGCGATGCGCCCCGAGATGAGCTGCAGGCCACCCGCGAACCTCAGGAGCGACGCGACCTCGGCAGCACGAGCTTGGGTTGTGGCTGCGCGCGTGCGCAGAAGCTCGTGCTTGACATCGGCGGTGAGCGTCACCGGGGTACCTCCATGGATCAGAGTGAGTGGGCGCGACGAAGCGTCGTCGCGAATGCGAGATGGAACGGGAGTCACTCGCGACCGAGGTCGCGGTGCCGCACGCTGATGATCGTGTCATCGCGTTCGCGCAGCAGGCTCGCGATGCGCTCGGTCATGGCGACCGAGCGGTGCTTGCCGCCGGTGCATCCGACGGCCAGCGTCACGTGCCGCTTGTTCTCACGTTCGTAACCCCGCAGCACGGGGTCAAGCATCTCAATGTAGTGGGTCAGGAACTCGTCTGCACCTTCTTGGTCGAAGACGTAGTCGGAGACGCGCTTGTCGCGGCCGTTGAAGGCGCGGAGTTCCGGCTCCCAGAAAGGGTTCGGCAGGAAGCGCATGTCGACGACCAGATCGGCATCCGTGGGGATGCCGTACTTGAAGCCGAAGCTCTGCACCGTCACGGCGACCTTGTTCTGGTCGGCTTCGCCGAAGCGCTTGACGATGCGGGTCACCAGCTGATGGCCGTTGAGCTCCGAGGTGTCGATGACGATGTCGCTCGCCTCGCGGATCTCCTGGAGGCGGCTGCGTTCGCGGGCGATGCCATCGAGGATCGTGCCGTTGCCCTGCAAGGGATGCGGGCGCCGGACAGCCTCGAACCGTCGCACGAGCGTTCCGTCGGTCGCATCGAGGAAGAGAACGTCGACCTCGTGCGTCTCCCTGAGCCCGCCCACGAGCGCGGTGAACTCCTCGAGGAGGTGGCCGCCACGCACGTCGACCGAGACGGCGAGCTTCGGGAGCGAGTCTCGCGCCTTTCCGGCGACCTCGATGAGGGGCCTGATCATCTGCGGGGGCAGATTGTCGACCACGAACCAGTCGAGGTCCTCGAACGCCTTGCACGCGGTGGACCGCCCCGCACCGGACATGCCGGTGACGATCATGATGTGCTGGCGTCCTTCGCCGTCGATCTCCGCCGAACTCATGCGCAGGTCACCTCCCGTGGACTAAAACACCAGCCTACATAGCCGGAGCGTGCGTCTCTCACGCTTCCGCCGATTGCTCTCGCGCGAATCGCTCGGTTATCGCGGTCGCCGTGGCCTCTCCGACTCCCTGCACGCTCGTGAGCTCCTCGACGGTGGCCGCCCGGAGTCTCTTGACCGAGCCGAACTTCTTGAGGAGGGCGGCGACGCGCGTCGGCCCGAGGCCCGGGACGTCCGCGAGGACCGTGCCGATGTCGGCTTTGCGCTTCGTACGCTGATGGCGGATCGCGAAGCGGTGCGCCTCGTCTCGAAGACGCTGCACGAGGAAGAGCGCTTCGGACCCTCGAGGGAGGATGACCGGGAAGTCGTCGTCCGGGAGCCAGAGCTCCTCGAGCCGCTTGGCGATGCCGACGACGGCGATGCCACGCACCCCGGATTCCTCGAGCGCGCGTTGCGCCGCGTTGACCTGCGGCACTCCGCCGTCGATGAGCAGCAGTTGCGGTCGGTAGGCGAACTTGGCCCGTGTGGATTCCTGCGTCGACGCTTTCACGCGATCCGCGGAGAGGGCTGCGTCCTCGACGATATCGGCCGGTGTCGCGTCGTCGCGCAGGTAGGCGAGGCGCCGCGCGAGCACCTGGCGAATGGAGTCCGTGTCGTCCGTCGACGACGCGATGTTGAATCGCCGGTAGTGCGACTTCCGCGCCAGGCCGTCCTCGAAGACCACCATGGAGCCGACGATGCCGGTGCCTTGCAGGTGCGAGATGTCGTAGCACTCGATGCGAAGCGGCGCCTCGGCCAAGCCCAGCGCGTTCTGCAGCTCGGTGAGCGCATCCGATCGCGCGACGTAGTCGCTGCTGCGTTTGAGCTTGTACTGCGCGAGCGACCCCATGGCGTTGATCGTCGCGGTCTTGAGGAGTTCGGATTTCGGGCCCCGCTGCGCCGTTCGCAGGTTCACCTTGGCCTGTCTGGTCGCCTCAAGCCATTCCGACAGGGCTTCGGAGTCGTCGGGCAAGGCCGGCACGATGATCTCACCTGGTGGGAAGAGTCCGTCCTTCCCGTAGACGCGCTGCATCGTCTGGTCGATGATCGTTCCCAGGTCGGTGTCGAGTTCCTTGTCGAGCACCCAGTTGCGAACGCCGCGGATGCGGCCGCCGCGAACCGTGAACTGCTGCACGGATGCGCTCAGCTCGTCCTCCGCGATGCCGAAGAGGTCGAGGTCGACGTTGTCCGGCAGGACGACCGCGCTCTTCTCCAGGACGTTCTCGAGCGCTCCGATGCGGTCACGCAGCCTGGCTGCGTCCTCGAAGCGCATCTCGCTGGCTGCGAGCTTCATCTCCTCCTGCAGCGTCGTCAGCAGGCTGCGGTCGTAGCTCTCCATGAACCGCACGAACTCGTTCACGATCACGCGGTGCTCCGCGATGGTCACGCGTCCGCTGCAGGGCCCTCCGCACCGGCCGATCTGGCCCGGGAAGCACGGGCGTCCGCTCTGCATGGCGCGCTTGTAGTTCGAGTCGTTGCAGGTTCGGATCGGGAACGCCTTGACCATGAGGTCGATGGTCTCGTTGACCGCCCATACCTTGGGGTACGGACCGAAGTACCTGGCACCGCGGATCTTCGGGTTGCGGGTGACGAGGACGCGCGGCGCCTCGTCGCCGAGCGTGACCGCCATGAACGGGTAGCTCTTGTCGTCCTTGAACTTGACGTTGAAGGGCGGCGAGAACTCCTGGATCCAGGTGTACTCGAGCTGCAGGGCCTCGGTCTCGGTGCGCACGACGGTCCACTCGACACGAGTTGCCGTCGTCACCATGTGCCGCGTGCGTTCGTGCAGCCGCTCGAGTGGCGCGAAGTAGTTGCTCAGGCGCGCGCGGAGGTTCTTGGCCTTCCCGACGTAGAGCACGCGGTCGTTGTCCCCGAGGAACCTGTAGACCCCGGGGGCTGTGGGGATGTCGCCCGTCGCGGGACGATATGGCAGGACGTTCGCCATCAGCGGCCAGCTGCCTCCCGGTCGAAGATCTCCTTGAGGTACTGGCCCGTGTGGCTCTCCGCGATGCCGGCGACCTTCTCGGGGGTGCCGACGCCGACGACGGTGCCGCCACCTGAGCCACCCTCCGGCCCCATGTCGATGAGCCAGTCCGCGGACTTGATGACGTCGAGGTTGTGCTCGATCACGATGACGGTGTTGCCCTTGTCGACGAGTCCGCCCAGCACCTTCAGGAGCTTGCGGACGTCCTCGAAGTGGAGACCGGTGGTGGGCTCGTCGAGCACGTAGACGCTCCGTCCGTTGGAGCGGCGCTGGAGCTCCGTGGCGAGCTTGACGCGCTGCGCCTCGCCGCCGGAGAGCGTCGTCGCCGACTGCCCGAGGCGCACATAGCCCAGACCGACCTCGACGAGCGTCGAGAGGTACCGGTGGATGGCCGTGATGGGCTCGAAGAAGTCCGCAGCCTCGGCGATCGGCATCTGCAGGACCTCAGCGATGTTCTTGCCCTTGTAGTGCACGCTGAGGGTCTCGCGGTTGTACCGCGATCCTCCGCACACCTCGCACAGGACGTAGACATCCGGGAGGAAGTTCATCTCGATCTTCAGCGTGCCGTCTCCCGAGCACGCCTCGCAGCGGCCGCCCTTGACGTTGAAGCTGAAGCGCCCAGGCAGGTAGCCGCGCGCCTTCGCTTCGCTCGTCTCCGCGAAGAGCGTGCGGATGCGGTCGAAGACGCCCGTGTACGTGGCCGGGTTCGAGCGGGGAGTCCGGCCGATGGGGTTCTGGTCGACGTGGATGACCTTGTCGAGCTGGTCGACGCCGGTGATGCGCGTGTGCTTGCCGGCGACGGCGCGTGCTCCGTTGAGCTTGCTCGCGAGCACCCGGTAGAGGATGTCGTTCACAAGCGACGACTTCCCGGACCCGCTGACACCCGTGACCGCGGTGAGGATGCCGAGAGGGAAGCTCACCTGCACGTTCTTCAGGTTGTTTGCCCTGGCGCCGACGACGGTGAGCTCTCGCTTCTTGTCGTACTTCCGACGCTTCTTGGGCGTCTCGATGCCCATGCGACCCGAGAGGTAGTCGCCCGTGATCGACCTGGTGTTCTTCTCGAGGTCGGCGACGGAGCCGCTGTGGACGACTTCGCCCCCGTGCTCCCCCGCTCCCGGCCCGATGTCCACGATCCAGTCGGAGGTGCGGATGGTGTCCTCGTCGTGCTCGACGACGATGAGGGTGTTTCCGAGGTCGCGCAGCTTGACGAGGGTCTCGATGAGTCGCCGGTTGTCGCGCTGGTGGAGACCGATGGACGGCTCATCGAGGACGTACAGCACGCCGGTCAGGCCGGACCCGATCTGTGTCGCGAGGCGGATGCGCTGGGCCTCACCGCCGGAGAGCGTTCCCGCGGCACGAGCGAGGTCGAGGTAGCTGAGTCCGACCTCGATGAGGAAGTCGAGGCGGGCGCGGATCTCCCTGAGGACCTGCGCGGCGATCTTCGCCTCCCGGTCGGTGAGCTCGACCGTGTTCATGAAGTCCAGGCAGTCGGCGAGGCTCAGTGTCGTCGCGTCGGCGATGGAGCGGCCGTGGACCTTGACCGCGAGCACCTCGGGGCGCAGGCGCGCCCCGTTGCACGCCGAGCACGGGATCTCGCGCAGATACTGAGCCCAGCGGGCACGGGTCGCGTCGGTCTCCGCCTCGGCGTACTGGCGCTCGATGTAGGGCATGACGCCCTCGAAACCCGAGCTGTACGTCATCTGCCGGCCGAAGCGGTTGCGGTACTTGACCTTGACCTCGTACTCGCGCCCCTCGAGGATGGCCTCGCGGACCTCCTCTGGGAGTTTCTTCCATGGAGTCGTGAGCTTGAACTGGATCTGCTCCGAGAGCCCGAGGAGGAGGCGTTCGTAGTACTGGTACAGGCTCTTGCCCTGGGAGCTCCACGGCAGGATGACGCCATCCGCGATCGAGTCGAGTGGGTCGCCGATGAGCAGCTCGCGGTCGACGGACATGCGCGTGCCGAGGCCGT
Source organism: Pseudoclavibacter sp. RFBB5 (assembly GCF_002931555.1). Taxonomy (GTDB): domain Bacteria; phylum Actinomycetota; class Actinomycetes; order Actinomycetales; family Microbacteriaceae; genus Pseudoclavibacter. The sequence goes on from NZ_PSTZ01000007.1 coordinate 438,892, forward strand.
CGCAGGTCTGGCAGGCGCCGAACGGAGCGTTGAAGGAGAAGGTCCTCGGCTCGATCTCGGTGAGCGCGATGGGGTGGTTGTTCGGGCAGGAGAGCTGCTCGGAGAACGTGGTCCACGCATCGTCACCCTCCGCATCCACGAAGTTGATCTGCACGAGGCCGTCCGCGAGTCGGAGCGCCGTCTCCAGCGAGTCGGTCAGGCGGCCGAGCACGTCGTCGGCGGCGACGAGGCGGTCGACGATGACCGAGATGTCGTGCTTGAACGACTTCTTGAGCTTGGGCGGGTCGGTGAGCTGCACTCGCTCGCCGTCCACCATCGCCCTCGCGTAGCCCTGACCGGAGAGCGACTGGAAGAGGTCGACGAACTCGCCCTTCTTCTGCTGCACGACGGGCGCGAGCACCTGGTACCTGGTGCCCTCCTCGAGCTCCATGAGGTGGTCGGCGATCTGCTGCACGGTCTGCCGCTGGATGACCTCGCCGCAGACCGGGCAGTGCGGCACGCCGATTCGCGCCCACAGCAGGCGGAGGTAGTCGTAGATCTCCGTGATCGTGCCGACCGTCGACCGCGGGTTCCGGTTGGTCGACTTCTGGTCGATGGAGACCGCGGGGCTCAGGCCCTCGATGAAGTCGACGTCGGGTCGGTCGACCTGGCCGAGGAACTGCCGCGCGTAGGCGGAGAGCGACTCGACGTATCGTCGCTGGCCCTCCGCGAAGATGGTGTCGAAGGCGAGCGACGACTTCCCCGACCCGGAGAGGCCCGTGAACACGACGAGACTGTCGCGTGGGATCTCGAGGTCGACGTTCTTGAGGTTGTGGACGCGGGCGCCTTGGACGCGCAGCTGCGAGGAGGGAGGGAGGACGGCCATAGCTCTTTCAGGTTCTCTATTCGTGTGGATGCTGTGCGCCCGTCAGAGGCGCGCGGCCGCGGTCACCCCTTGGTGACGTGCCCGGCTCGTTCCATGGTCCGGAGGTCTTGCTTCAGCGCCGAGAGCTCATCGCGAAGGCGGGCGGCGAGCTCGAACTTGAGCTCGCTGGCCGCGTCGAGCATCTGCGCGTTGAGGTCAGAGATCATGTTCTCGAGCTCGCGTGCGCCGGATGCGGCGAGACCCTCTCGCTTGAGCTTAGGTGTCGTCTGCCGCTTGTTGTCGCCCTTGCCGCGAGATGCGAGGAGGTTCTCGGTGTCCTGCCCCTCACGCATGAGCGACTCCGTGATGTCTGCGATCTTCTTGCGCAGCGGGGTCGGGTCGATGCCGTGCTCCTTGTTGTAGGCGAGCTGGCGGTCGCGGCGCCGGTCGGTCTCCTCGATGGCTTGCGCCATGCTGTCGGTGATGCGGTCGGCGTACATGTGCACCTCGCCCGTCACGTTTCGGGCGGCGCGTCCGATGGTCTGGATGAGGGACGTGCTGGAGCGCAGGAACCCCTCCTTGTCGGCGTCCAGGATCGCGACGAGCGACACCTCCGGCAGGTCGAGGCCCTCGCGGAGGAGGTTGATGCCGACGAGCACATCGTAGAGTCCGGCACGAAGCTCCGAGAGGAGCTCCACCCGGCGCAGCGTGTCGACGTCGGCGTGCAGGTAGCGGACCCGGACGCCGTTCTCGCCGAGGAAGTCAGTGAGCTCCTCTGCCATCTTCTTGGTGAGGGTCGTGACGAGGACTCGCTCGTCGCGATCTGCGCGGACTCGGATCTCCTCGAGCAGGTCGTCGATCTGGCCCTTTGACGGCTTCACGATGATCTGCGGATCGACGAGGCCCGTCGGGCGGATGATCTGCTCGACGAACCCGTCAGCTTGCGCGAGCTCGTACTTGCCCGGCGTCGCCGACAGGTACACGGTCTGACCGACGCGGTCGCTGAACTCGTCCCACCGAAGCGGTCGGTTGTCGAGGGCGCTCGGCAGGCGGAATCCATGGTCGACGAGCGTGCGCTTCCGCGAGGCGTCACCCTCGTACATCGCGCCGATCTGCGGCACGGTCACGTGCGACTCGTCGATGACGGTGATGAAGTCGTCCGGGAAGTAGTCGATGAGGCAGTGCGGGGCCTCGCCGGGCGCACGACCATCCATGTGCCTCGAGTAGTTCTCGATGCCGGAGCAGAAGCCGATCTGCTCCATCATCTCCAGATCGAAGGAGGTTCGCATGCGGAGCCGCTGGGCTTCGAGCAGCTTCTGCTCGCGCTCGAAGACGCCGAGGCGATCGTCGAGTTCGTCGCGGATCTGGCCCATGGCCCGCTGCATCGCATCCGCACCTGCCACGTAGTGCGAGCCAGGGAAGACGCTCACGGAGTCCATGGAGCGGACGACGTCACCGGTCAGCGGGTTGAGGGCCGTCAGCGCCTCGATCTCGTCGCCGAACATCTCGATCCGGATCGCGAGCTCCTCGTAGACGGGGATGATCTCGATCGTGTCGCCCCGAACTCGGAAGGTGCCGCGTTGGAAGGCCACGTCGTTGCGCTGGTACTGCATGGTGACGAAGCGCCGGAGCAGCTCCTGGCGCGGGATGCGGTCTCCGACGTGGAGCGCGAGCATCGAGTTGAAGTACTCCTCCGGCTTCCCGAGGCCGTAGATGCAGGAGACCGTGGAGACGACGATGACGTCGCGCCGACTCAGGAGCGAGTTCGTCGTGGAGTGCCGGAGCCGCTCGACCTCCTCGTTCACCGAGCTGTCCTTCTCGATGAAGGTGTCGGTCTGCGGGACGTACGCCTCCGGCTGGTAGTAGTCGTAGTAGGAGACGAAGTACTCGACGGCGTTGTTCGGCATGAGCTCGCGGAACTCCGTCGCGAGCTGCGCCGCCAGGGTCTTGTTGTGCGCTAGCACGAGGGCCGGGCGCTGCAGCTTCTCGATGAGCCACGCGGTCGTGGCGGATTTTCCGGTTCCGGTCGCCCCGAGCAGGACGACATCCGGTTCGCCGGCATTGATGCGACTCGCAAGCTCGTCGATGGCCTTCGGCTGGTCGCCACTCGGCGTGTACTCGCTGACGACTTCGAAGGGACGGACGCTGCGTGTTGCTTGCATAGAACAAGTGTACGTGGCGGCTGCGACATTTCGGGGCCTCCGTGATGCGCTCTGCGCGATCACGGAGGCCCCGATGTGCAGTCGGCGCGGACTAGTCCTCGCTCGAGAGCACGCCCTGCGTGTTCTCGAGGTGTGCGCGGATGAACCACTGGAACTTCTCCAGCTCGGACACCTGGCCGATGACCAGGTCCTGGGTCACGAGGTCGAGGTCGTCGAGGCGCTTGATGGCCTCGCGGTGGTCGGTGATGACGCCCACGTAGACGTGGTCCAGCGCCTCGAGGTGCTGGCGGGTGCCTGCGCGGAACACCTCGTAGTCACCCCAGGTGCGGGCCTGGACGAGCGCGCCCGGCAGGCCGTTCGGCGGCACGCCGAGGGTCGCCATGCGCTCCGCGACCTCGTCGGCATAACCGCGGACGAGTTCGATCTGGGGGTCGAGCATCTCGTGGACGCTGATGAAGTCGCGCCCGATGACGTTCCAGTGGGCGTGCTTCAGCGTGAGGTGCAGGTCGTTGAGGGCGTGAAGGCGAAGCTGGAGGAGCTCGCCGATCTCGTGGCCCTTGTCGAGCGAGAGCCCGGGGACGGTGTACTCGCCGTTCTCGGTGTGCTGGCTTGAGGCTGTTGTGGTCATCTCAGTCCTCTCTTGGGAGCGCGAGTCGCGGATCCCGGTCGATGAGTCCCGTTCAGTGCGGGGGAAGACCAACCTTGTCAGCCAGGTCTGAACGTTTGGTCAGAGGACTGCCGAGGATGCGCGGCGACCGCCGTAGACTGCCGGGATGCGCGCCGCACAGTCAGGGGGCAGCCCGTCGAGCGGGCGTGCCGACTCGGCGCCGAGCTACGGGGTACTCGCCGATCTGGGTCCGCTCGACAACGAGATCGAGATCCGCCGCTCCCGGTTCATCTGCCGCCTCCAGCGAGTGGAGAGCGAAGCGGAGGCAAGGGCGGTCATCGCCGATCGGCGGGCCGCACACCGACTCGCGCGCCATCACTGCAGTGCGTTCGTGGTGGGTGCCGGGCGAGATGTCCAGCGCTCGAACGATGATGGCGAACCTGGCGGGACGGCTGGGACGCCCATGCTCGAGGCGCTCGTGCTGCACGAGCGCGAGCGGGGCATCCCGTCCTCGGCCGACCTCAGCGACGTCGTCGCTGTGGTCACGCGGTACTTCGGCGGCGTTCTGCTCGGCGCAGGCGGGCTCGTGCGCGCCTACTCGGAGTCCGTCTCGGCAACCCTGCAGCTCGCACGACTCGCGACGCGCGAGGCGAGGGCGATCTTCGGTCTCGAAGCGCCGCACGCCACCGCAGGTCAGTGGGAGAACGAGCTGCGCGTCCGCGGCGTGCTCGTGGCCGGAACCGACTACGCCGGAGCCACAGCCATGTTGAGCCTGGCCATCCCCGACTCGCCTGACGCGCGCGGGCGTCTGGCTGCTGAGGTGGCGGCGGTCACCGCCGGCCGGGGCTCGCTCGTCCCCCTCGGCGCCGAGTGGGTCGATCTCGCCTAGGGCGTGCACGCGTCACCTCCGGGAAGCCGTCACCATGAGGTACTCCCAGTTCATCTGGCCGTCCTGCAGGGAACGGTCGGCGAGTGCCGCCAGGTCTGCGTCCAGTGCAGCCACTCGCGCTCTGTGGTCGGTCACACCGCGGTCTGACAGCCCGTGTCCGCGCTCGTCGTACCGGATCACCGTTGCGATGCGGCCGAGCTCCACGAGGAAGTGGCGCCAGACAGGGCTCTGCCAATCGAACTGCAGATGACTCAGCGCCCCCGCAGGACTCATGCTAGAACTCCCGAGCGCGCAGCACCCCCCATCGTCAGCCCACTGTCAGGCTCAGGCGCGGGACCAGGCGCGCGTCCGTCGGTCAGACTCCGTACGTCTGCGTCTCCGGTGCTCGAAGGCTCGCGGCCGTGATCCGGCGCCACTCGGCGTCGACTTGATCGAGTGTCTCGTCGAGGGGGGCGCTCGTGTCGATGAGCACGTCGGCGATCCGACGCCGCTCGTCATCGCTCGCCTGCGATGCGATTCGAGCCTGCGCGTCTTCCGGTGTCATGCCGCGACCCCCGACGAGACGCTCCTCGCGGATGTTGGCCGGCGCATCCGCAACCCAGATCTCCTCGTAGTCGTAGTTGCTCGTCGATTCGACGAGCAGCGGGATGACATGCACGACAAGGGCCGCCGGGTCGTCGGCGAGCACCTCATCGAGCTTCTCCCCCGTGAGGCGACGCACCTCCGGGTGCACGATGTCGTTGAGTGCCCCGCGTGCCTCGTCGTCGCCGAAGACCAGCGCGCCGAGTGCGGGACGGTCCAGTGTTCCGTCCGCCAGGAGCACCTGCTGTCCGAAGCGCGCGACGATCTGTCGAAGCGCTGGAGCGCCGACGGTGACGGCCTCTCGCGCGAAGACGTCGGCGTCGAGGATCACGCCGCCGAGCTCGGCAAGTCGGTTGGCGATGGTCGTCTTGCCGGATCCGATTCCCCCGGTCAGCGCGATGGTGACCATGATGTGCTGTCCTCTCGTCTGCGCATGCCCTCCGACGGGCATCGTCGTGTGGCCAACGCTACTGCGCTCCGGCCGAGAGCACCCTCCGGCAATCCCGGGACGACCCGCCCCCGGGCTGATCGCGTGCCAGACTGGGACGCAGGAGGCACGAGACACATGCTTGAAATTCTGACCGGCCTGGGGCTCGCGACGGCGAGCGGCCTCAACGCGTTCATCCCACTGCTCGGGATCGGGCTTCTCGCCCGATTCACCGACCTCATCGCGCTTCCAGCAGGCTGGGCCTGGCTCAGCAACGACTGGGTGCTCATCATCGTCGGCGTGCTGCTCGTGCTCGAGCTCGTCGCCGACAAGGTCCCCGCGCTGGACCACGTCAACGACTGGATCCAGACGGTCATCCGCCCGACCTCCGGCGGTATCGTCTTCGGGGCTGGCACCGCCAGCTCGACCGCAGCCATCCAGGACCCGGCCAGCTTCTTCACGAGCAACGCGTGGGTGCCAGTGGTCATCGGGATCGGCATCGCCCTGCTGACCCACCTCACCAAGAGCAGCACCCGAGCCGCGGCGAACGTCGTGACAGCTGGTGCGGCCGCTCCGATCCTGAGCGTCGGCGAGGACGCCATCAGCGTCGGGCTGCTCTTCTCCGCGATTCTCGTGCCGCTGTTCGTGCTGGTCATGCTCGCAATGCTCGGTGTGCTCGCCTGGCTGCTGTTCCGCAGCTTCAAGCGCGTGCGCGACGCGCGCGCCGCCAGGTCGGGGCCTGCCGCTCCCCCGGTCCCGCCGGCCCCGGGCTTCACCGCCTGACCAGAACGAGCCCCGCTGGGACGTAGCAACGCCCGGCTGCTTCTCAGCGGCCGGGCGTTGCATTCGCGCCGGTATCCGCGCCTCTCTCCCCACAACGGCCGAAGGCCGGCCCCAGAACTGGGACCGGCCTTCGGATGCACTGCTGCTGCTGGGAACTAGTTCCCTGCGAGCTTCTCGCGGAGGGCGGCAAGCGACTCGTCGTCGGCAAGCGTTCCTGCGCCAGCTGCTTCGCTCGCGAACGAGTTCGAGGAGCTCGACGGCGCGACGGCGCTGACGTTCTGCTCGATCTCGGCTGCGGATGCGACCTGCTTCTTGTGCGCTTCCCAGCGAGTCTGGGCGAGAGCGTACTCCTGCTCCCAAGCCTCGCGCTGTGCGTCGAAGCCTTCCTTCCACTCGTTGGTCTCGGGGTCGAAGCCCTCGGGGTACGTGTAGTTCCCCTCGGCGTCGTACTCGGAGACCATGCCGTAGAGCGCTGCGTCGAACTCGGTGCCCTCGGGGTCGACGCCATCGTTCGCCTGCTTGAGCGAGAGCGAGATGCGGCGACGGTCGAGGTCGATGTCGATGATCTTGACGAACAGCTCCTGGCCGACCGACACAACCTGCTCGGCGAGCTCGACGTGGCCGCTGGAGAGCTCCGAGATGTGCACGAGGCCCTCGATGCCGTCTGCGACGCGAACGAACGCACCGAACGGAACGAGCTTCGTGACCTTGCCCGGTGCGATCTGACCGATGGCGTGCGTGCGTGCGAGCACCTGCCACGGGTCTTCCTGCGTTGCCTTCAGCGAGAGCGAGACACGCTCGCGGTCGAGGTCGACCTCGAGGATCTCGACGGTGACCTCCTGGCCAACCTCGACGACCTCGGAGGCGTGCTCGATGTGCTTCCAGCTGAGCTCGGAGACGTGCACGAGGCCGTCAACGCCACCCAGGTCGACGAACGCACCGAAGTTGACGATCGAGGAGACCACACCCTTGCGGACCTGGCCCTTCTGGAGGTTGTTGAGGAAGTTCGAGCGGGTCTCGGACTGGGTCTGCTCGAGGAGCGCGCGGCGCGAGAGCACGACGTTGTTGCGGTTCTTGTCGAGCTCGAGCACCTTGGCCTCGAGTTCCTGACCGAGGTACGGCGTGAGGTCGCGCACACGGCGGAGCTCGATGAGCGAGGCCGGGAGGAAGCCGCGGAGGCCGATGTCGACGATGAGACCGCCCTTGACGACCTCGATGACGGTGCCGGTGACGACGCCGTCTTCTTCCTTGATCTTCTCCACGTCGCCCCAGGCGCGCTCGTACTGTGCGCGCTTCTTGGACAGGATCAGACGGCCTTCCTTGTCCTCCTTCTGGAGAACGAGGGCCTCAACGGTGTCGCCGACCTGAACGACCTCGGTGGGGTCGACGTCGTGCTTGATCGAAAGCTCGCGCGAGGGGATGACGCCCTCGGTCTTGTAACCGACGTCGAGGAGGACCTCGTCGCGGTCGATGCGAACGACGGTGCCCTCGATGAGGTCCCCGTCGTTGAAGAACTTCAGCGTCTCTTCGACCGCGGCAAGAAAGTCCTCAGCAGATCCGATGTCGTTGATGGCGACCTGCTTGGTTGCCTTTTCGGTCGTGGTGGTGGTCATGTAGGTAATGCTCCAGGTGGGCTATAAGTCGGCCCGGATGTGCTGCTCTCGGCATGATGTCGAGGACAATGGTGCTCATCCGGGAATGCGGATACGTGCACACAGAAAAGTGCTCTGTCAGCCTAGTCGGCGAAGTCAAGTGAGAGCAAGTGTCGCGCGTGGCGAGTTCCCCGGCGTTTGCGGCGAGTCGGTCCCGCGAGCCCCGTTCGGCTCTGCACGGATCAGGAGACGGCGAGCGAATCCGCGTCGGTGCCGTCGGGGTTCATGAGCTGCGAGCGGATCAGGAAGCGCTTGCCTTCCGGGGCCTCCAGCGAGAAGCCGGATCCCCGCCCGGTGACGATGTCGACGGTGAGACGAGTGTGGCGCCAGTACGCGAACTGCTCGCGCGACATCCAGAACTCCACTCGACCCGCGTCGGCGATGTCGGTGGTGCCGAGGAGGACGTCGGCGTCGCCGGTGAGGAAGTCGCCAGCCGGGTAGCACATGGGCGAGGAGCCATCGCAGCAGCCCCCGGACTGATGGAACATGAGCGGGCCGTGGCGCCTCCCGAGCGCCGAGATCATCCCGACGGCTTCCGGCGTGAAGGAGACCCGGGAGAAGGTCTCGCCCTCGATGGTCGGGGTCGATGCGAGCGCTCCACCACTGGGCAGCTCGTCGACATCGCCTCGCACTTCGCTGTGCATGTCTTCACCCGTTCGTTGTGTCTTGGTGTCCGGCCTTGCCTGGGGTCGCACGCGCGGCTCGGTGTCGCGTTTGCGGCGAGCGTACGCCCGGCGCCCGAGGACTCCATGAGTGCTCGGCCGCCGGGCGCGGGCGTGAATCAGAAGAAGCCCAGCTTGTCCTCGCTGTAGCTGACGAGGAGGTTCTTCGTCTGCTGGTAGTGGTCGAGCATCATGAGGTGGTTCTCGCGGCCGATGCCGGAGGACTTGTAGCCGCCGAACGCAGAGTGGGCAGGGTACGCGTGGTACTGGTTGACCCAGACACGGCCGGCCTGGATGTCCCGGCCGGCTCGGTACGCGGTGTTGCCCATGCGCGACCAGACACCGGCGCCGAGACCGTAGAGGGTGTCGTTGGCGATCGAGATCGCGTCGTCGTAGTCGGAGAACTTCGTGACCGCGACAACCGGGCCGAAGATCTCCTCCTGGAAGATGCGCATGCTGTTCTGGCCTTCGAAGATCGTGGGCTGCACGTAGTAGCCGCCCGCGAGGTCGCCGTCCAGTTCCGCGCGCGCGCCGCCGATGCGGACCTTCGCGCCTTCCTGACGTCCGATCTCCAGGTAGCTGAGGATCTTCTCGAGCTGGTCGTTCGAGGCCTGGGCGCCGACCTGCGTGTCGGTGTCGAGCGGGTTGCCCTGCACGATCTTGCGGGTGCGCTCGGTCACGTCCTCGAGGAAGCGGTCGTAGATCGAGTCCTGGATGAGGGCGCGGGACGGGCAGGTGCAGACCTCACCCTGGTTGAGGGCGAAGAGCGTGAAGCCCTCCTGCGCCTTGTCGTAGTACGCGTCATCGCGCAGCGCGATGTCCTCGAAGAAGATGTTCGGGCTCTTGCCGCCGAGCTCGAGCGTCACGGGGATGATGTTCTGCGAGGCGTACTGCATGATGAGGCGCCCGGTCGTCGTCTCGCCCGTGAACGCGATCTTGCGGATGCGCGAGTTCGAGGCCAGCGGTTTCCCGGCCTCGGCGCCGAAGCCGTTCACGATGTTCACGACGCCAGGCGGGAGCAGGTCGCCGATGAGCTCGAAGAGCACGAGGATCGACGTGGGCGTCTGCTCTGCCGGCTTCAGGACGATCGCGTTGCCTGCTGCGAGTGCTGGCGCGAGCTTCCACACGGCCATGAGGATCGGGAAGTTCCATGGGATGATCTGGCCGACGACGCCGAGCGGCTCGTGGAAGTGGTATGAGGTCGTGTTGTCGTCAAGCTGGCTGAGCGTTCCTTCCTGCGCCCTGATGGCTCCCGCGAAGTATCTGAAGTGATCGATCGCGAGCGGGATGTCGGCGGCGAGGCACTCTCGGATGGGCTTGCCGTTGTCCCACGTCTCGGTGACGGCGATGTACTCGAGGTTCTCCTCGATGCGGTCTGCGATCTTGTTCAGGATGACGGCACGCTCGGCCGGGCTGGTCTTGCCCCAGGCGGGGGCTGCGGCGTGCGCCGCGTCCAGGGCCGCCTCGATGTCCTCGGCCGTTCCGCGGGCGACCTCGGTGAAGGGCTGGCCGGTCACCGGGGTGATGTTCTCGAAGTACTCGCCCTTCACCGGCGGCACCCATTGGCCGCCGATGTAGTGCTCGTAGCGCGGCTTGAACGAGACGAGGGACCCGTCGGTTCCTGGCTTGGCGTACACAGTCATGGGGACTCCTTTGTCCGGGGAAACTCTTCCTCGGCAGATTAGGAGCGACAACGTTGCAATCGGGTTGCAGCACTATGGCGCTGTCGCGCGAGGGGCGCTTCAGGACTCGAGCGATTCGATCCGAGCGACGTACCTGGAACGGGCGGGCGAGCGAGGCGGGAGCACGCCGAGGGCGATGCGGAAGGCGTCGGAGTCCTGGGCGACCTCTGGGAGCTCGAGGTAGGCGAGCAGCGTCGGCGTGTCCGCCGTGCTGAGGACCTGGTCCCGGAGCGTCGCCGAGATCTCGGCCCGCAGTTCGCGGATGCCAGGCGCATCGGAGGCGGGCAGGAGCTCGCCCGGATACATCCTCACCGCCGCCCGGACGTCGCCCGCTGCGAGGAGGCGCAGCACCTCGGCGGCATCGCTCGTGAGGCCCTTCGCGACACGATAGGGGCGCGGCACGAGGTCGAGGTCGCGTTCGGCGAGGAGCGGCCTGAGCCTCGCGAGCTCCGCCCGGAGCGTGACCTCCTTGGCCGTCTCACCGTAGAGCCGGAGTGCAAGCTCCCCCGCGCTGAGCCCGGAGGGGCGTGCGGCGAGGAGCGTCAGGATCTCTCCGTGTCTGCCGCTGAGCTCGAGCAGCGGAAGGCCCGGTGCTGCGAGTCGAGCACGATGGACGCCGAGTGCGCTGACCTTGGCCGTAGCGGCCCCGTTCGCCGGCGCACTCGGGAGGGACGGGCCGCCGGAGCGAGCCGCGGCGCCTGCCAGCAAGGCGGCGACTCGCATCTCGGCTTCGGCGGCGGCGACGGCTGCCCGCATGAGGGCGAGGGAATGGGGGCCGACCGCCCGTTCGTCACCCGTCAGGTCGATGGCTCCCACCGCGAGGCCGGACAGGGGATCGCGGATGGGGACCGCGGTGCAGCTGAGCAGCTGCACCGCGGGGGCGAAGTGCTCGGCGCCCGCGATCTGCACGCCTCGACCTGAGGCCAGAGCTGTGCCCGGGGCGCTCGTGCCGACGGCACCCTCGGACCAGTCGGCGCCTGCCACGAAGTCCATGTGCTCCGCGCGGCGAAGCGTGTCGCCGTCCCCGCGCACCCACAGGAGACGTCCCTGCTCGTTGGTGATGGCGACGATGAGGCCGGTGTCCCTGGCCGGCTCGACGAGCAGGCGGTCGAGGACGGGAAGGACGTGCTGGAGGGGGCTGCGTTCGCGTGCGGCCGCGAGCGGTTCGAACGCGTCGAGGTCACGAGCCCTGGCATTCGAAGGACTCCCGAGCAGGTGCAGCGAACGGAGCCAGGATTCGCGGACGACGCTGCGAAGGCCTGCGACCGCCGAGCGGAGGTCGACGCCTCCGCTTCGCCCGCCGTCGGCGTCGATCAGGGAATGGGCGGATGCGGCGGCTGCCTGGTCGGGACCGACGCTCTCGCCACTCTGCGGGTGCACCTCGCAGCCTCCTCGGATTCGCGGCAGCGAATGCATCGATGCATTCGCTGCCGCGAGCCTAGGCGAAGCCGCCTGGGTGATGTCCAGCCACGAAGGCCGGACGCTCGAGCCGCCCGATCAGTCCGTGCTGAGCACCTCGCGGAGGGTGTCGAGGCCGAGGCCGCCGAGGTCGAGCGCACGCGAGTGCCAGGCCTTGAGGTCGAAGTCATCCCCGCCTCGCTGTTCGGCTTCCGCGCGCAGCTCCTCCCAGATGCGCTGACCGATCTTGTAGGAGGGTGCTTGGCCCGGCCAGCCGAAGTAGCGGTTCACCTCGAACTTCACGAAGCCGTCCGGCATGTTCACGTGCTGGCGCATGAAGTCGAGCGCGTACTCGTAGTCCCAGACCTCGTCTCCCTCGGGGACCGTCTTGCCGAGGTGGACACCGATGTCGAGGACGACGCGTGCTGCGCGCATCCGCTGCCCGTCGAGCATGCCGAGTCGGTCGGCTGGCTCATCGAGGTAGCCGAGCTGCTCCATGAGGCGTTCCGCGTAGAGCGCCCACCCCTCGCCGTGGCCCGAGGTCCAGTTGTTGCGTCGCCAGGTGTTGAGCTGGTCTCGGTTCAGGGTCGCGCGCGCGATCTGCAGGTGGTGGCCCGGGACGCCTTCGTGGTACACGGTCGTCAGCTCGCGCCAGGTGTCGAACTCCGTGACGCCCGGTGTGACCGACCACCACATGCGGCCGGGACGGGAGAAGTCCTCGGACGGGCCCGTGTAGTAGATGCCGCCCTCTTCCGTTGGCGCGATCATGCACTCGAGTCGGCGCATCGGCTCCGGGATGTCGAAGTGGCTTTCTGCGAGCTCGGCGACGGCTCGGTCGCTGGTCTCCTGCATCCAGGCCTTGAGAGCCGGCTTTCCATGCAGTTTTCGGCTCGGATCGAGCTCGAGGTGAGCGATGGCCTCCGCGACGGATGCGCCTGGGAGGATCTCGTTCGCGATCGCCTCCTGCTCGGCCTTCATCCGCGCGAGCTCGGCGAGACCCCACTCGTAGGTCTCGTCCAGGTCGACCGCGGCACCGAGGAAGCCGCGGGAGGCGAGCGCGTAGTGCTCGCGCCCGACGGCGTCGGTCTCGCTCGCCGCGGGCAGCAGCTCGTCGTCGAGGAACGTCGTGAACGCGCCGTACGCGGCAGACGCGAGCTCAGCGCCTCGCTGCAGCTTCTTGCGGAGTTCCTGCGAGAGCTCGCCGGTCGCGGGCGACGACTCCGCGAGCTGCTCGAAGAAGTTCCCCGGGGCCGCGTACTCGCCGGTCTGCACGGCGACTTCGCGGACCTGCCGCTTCGCGGGAACTACACCGGCCATGATGCCCGCGCCGAGGCGCTCCGTGTATCCCTCGACCGCCGCAGGCAGGTTCTCGAGGCGCCGCGCGATGTCCTCGAAGTCGCTCGGCGTCTCGCGAGGCATGAGGTCGAACACCATGCGGATGTCCTGCGCCGGAGATGCGATGTTCGACAGTTCACGCAGGTGCAGCTTGGCGTCGATCATCTCGACCTCGAGCCCGAGGCTGCGTCGCAGCTCGAGCGCCGTCACACGGTCGACCTCGTCGGTCTCGGTGAGCGTGTTCAGCTTCGCGAGCACCTCGACGATCGCGGCGCGCTTCCGGGGAGCCGCGGCCGACGAGTAGTCGCCGTACTCGGCCTTGTCGCCCTCGGCGCCGAGCTCCACGCGCAGCTCGGGCGAGAGGTCGATCTCGGTAGCGACCCAGGCCTCCGCGAGCCGGTCGATGTCCGTCTGCGGTCGTGGCTGACTGGTGTTCTGGGTGGGAAGAGCGGAAGTCGTCATCCCGCAAGCCTATGCTCGCCCCTCTGGGTCCCCGCTCCACGGCCCGACCGGGTCGGGGCGAGCAGCTGCGCGGGCTAGTGCGCGGCCTCGTCCCAGTTCGGGCCGCGCCCGATCTGCACTTCCAATGGCACGGTGAGGTCCGCAGCCGCGGCCATCTCCTCGCGGACGAGCGCTTCCATCGCCTCGCCCTCACCGGCGGCGACCTCGAACACGAGCTCGTCGTGCACCTGCAGCAGCATGCGGGACGAGAAGTTCTCCGCACGGATGCGGTCCTCGATGGAGTTCATGGCGCGCTTGATGATGTCGGCCGCCGATCCCTGGATCGGCGAGTTGAGTGCCTGTCGCTCGGCGTTCTCGCGCGCGATCCTGTTCGTCGAGTGCAGGTCCGGGAACGGGCGCCTGCGGCCGAAGATGGTCTCCGTGTACCCGTCCTCCTTTGCCTGCAGGACGACGTTGCGCAGGTAGTCGCGGACCTTCCCGAAGCGCTCGAAGTAGTCGATCATGAGCTTCTTCGCTTCGGCGACCTCGATCTGCAGCTGCTTCGACAGGCCGAACGCCGAGAGGCCGTAGGCGAGGCCGTAGGACATCGCCTTGACCTTCGAGCGCATGGCCGGCGTCACATCGGCCGGGTCCACCCCGAACACCCGCGAGCCGACGAAGCGGTGGAGGTCCTCCCCCGCGTTGAAGGCCTCGATGAGCGCGGCGTCGCCCGACAGGTGCGCCATGATGCGCATCTCGATCTGCGAGTAGTCGGCGGTCAGGAGCGACTCGAACTCGGGTCCGTGCACGAACGCGCGACGGATGCGGCGACCCTCATCGGAGCGGATGGGGATGTTCTGCAGGTTCGGGTCGTTCGACGACAGGCGGCCCGTGGCGGAGCCGATCTGGTGGTAGCTCGTGTGGATGCGCGAGCTCTCGTCGATGGCCTTGAGCAGCGACTCCATGATCTGTCGCAGCTTCACCGAGTCGCGGTGCTTCCGGAGGGCGCCGAGGAAGGGATGCGGGCTGTTGCGCTCGAGGTCGGCGAGCGACTCCGCATCCGTGGAGAAGCCCGTCTTCGTCTTGCGGGTCTTCGGCATCTCGAGCGTCTCGAAGAGCACGACCTGCAGCTGCTTCGGGGAGCCGAGGTTGATCTCGGTGCCGCCGATGGCGTCGAACGCCTCCTGCTCGTAGGTGCGGATGCGCTCGGTCAGGTCGTCGGCGAGGCCCTGCAGGAAGTCGCGGTCGATGGCGACGCCCTGCAGCTCCATGCTCGAGAGCGTGGCGAGCAGGGGCGTCTCGATGGATGTGAAGACGTCGAGCGTGCCTGGCTCGAGCATGCCGAGGGCGGCAGTCGTCGCGCGCTGCGTGTACCAGGCGTCACTCGCGACGAGCGACGACTCGTCGCCGAGCTGCAGCTGGTTCGGGTCGCCCTCTGGGAGCTGCTCGTCGAGTCGCATCTGCACGAGCTCGGCGAGGCGCTTGGGGGCGTTCTGGGGGCGGTAGAGCCACGCGGCGAGCTGCCCGTCCTTGACCTGGCCGCCGACCGCGAGGCCGGCGACGGTGAGGGCCTTGAGCTGGGGCTTCGCGTCGAACATGAGCTTGGGAGCATCGCTCGCGAGCCACGCCTCGAGGGGCGCGTAGTCGACGCGCTCCGGAATCCAGCGGAGCTCGGTCGCCTCGGCGGCCGTCGACACGCCGATGGCGATGATGCCACCCTCGGCGTTGTGCGAGACCGCGAGGCCGAGGCCCTCCGGGGTCGCGGCGACGGCCTTCTCGAGCCACTGCTCGAGCTCCTCGTCGAGCAGCTCCGGTCGAACGGGCGCAGCGACTGCTTCGGCGGGCGCGATGTCGTCACCGGCTTCGTCGGCGAGCTTCAGCACCCGGTCCTGCAGGGTGCGGAACTGCAGCTTCGTGAAGATCTCGCGGACGGCATCCGCGTCGATCGACCCTCGCGTGAGCTGATCCGGTGCGACCGGCAGCTCGACGTCATCGACGAGGCGGTTGAGCTTGCGGTTGCGGACCGCGTTCTCGCGGTGCTCGCGGAAGGACTCGCCGACCTTGCCGCCGATCTCGTCGGCATGGTCGAGGATGCCCTGGAGGGAGCCGTACTGCGCGAGCCACTTGGCCGCGGTCTTCTCGCCGACCTTGGGCACGCCGGGGAGGTTGTCGCTCTTCTCCCCCACGAGGGCCGCCACGTCCGGGTACTGCTCCGGGCGCACGCTGTAGCGCTCCTCGACCTTCGCGGGGTCGTAGCGGGTCAGCTTCGTCACGCCCTGCGTCGACGGGTAGAGCAGCGTGACATCGTCGGTGACGAGCTGGATCGAGTCGCGGTCGCCGGAGACGACGAGCACCTTGAAGCCCTGCTCGCGCCCCTGCCGTGCGAGGGTCGCGAGGATGTCGTCGGCCTCGAAGTCCTCCTTCACGACGGTCTTGATGCCCATCGCGTGGAGGGCGTCGCGAAGCAGCGGGATCTGCCCCTTGAACTCGACTGGAGTCGCGTCGCGGCCCGCCTTGTACTCGGGGTACTCGCGGGTGCGGAAGGAGCTGCGCGAGATGTCGAAGGCCACGGCGATGTGGCTCGGGTTCTCGTTCTGCAGCAGGTTGAGGAGCATGGAGACGAAGCCGTGGATGGCGTTCGTGTGCTGCCCCTCCGAGTTCACGAAGCTGTCGACCGGCAGGGCGAAGAACGCCCTGAAGGCAAGCGAGTGGCCGTCGATGACCATGAGGGTAGGCTGATTTTGCGCTGACACACGGTCAGCCTACTTGCCGCCCCAGACACTGCGCCGATGCGCGCGTGTTGTGGGGCGTTCTTCGAGGAGGAAGCCTGATGACTCACCTGGAAACGCCCCCGACGACGGTCAACGGGCTCGCCATCCCCGACCAGCACGACGTGACCTACGGTCGCGGCTTCGGCGCGCTGGCCGAGCGGATGGGCATCCTCTGCGTCGAGCTGAGTCCAGAGCGCTCGGTCGCCGTCATGCCGGTCGACGGGAACACCCAGCCCATCGGCCTGCTGCACGGCGGCGCCTACTGCGTGCTCGGCGAATCCCTCGGTTCCATGGCCGCCAACGTGCACGCCGGCCCCGGGCGCTTCGCGGTCGGCATCGACATCAACGCCACCCACACCGGATCCGCGGTCAGCGGCTGGGTCACGGGCGTGTGCACGGCGATCCACCTCGGCGGCGCCATGACGGTGCACGAGATCGTGGTCACCGATGAGGCGGGCAAGCGCTGCTCCACGATCCGCATCACCAACCTCATCCGAACCGCGAAGTAGTTCCACGCAGAGCCGAAGAAGCCCTCACCGCGACAACGCGGTGAGGGCTTCTGCTGATCGAGGCTCGGCTACTTCTTGGCCGAGAGCTGCTGGATGACCGCCTGCGCGACCTCCTGCATCGTGAGACGGCGGTCCATCGACGCCTTCTGGATCCAGCGGAACGCCTCTGGCTCGCTGAGCCCCATCTTCTGCGTGAGGAGGCCCTTCGCGCGGTCGACCTGCTTGCGGGTCTCGAACCGCTCGTTGAGGTCGGAGATCTCGGCCTCGAGCGCGATGAGCTGCGCGTGGCGAGCGAGCGCGATCTCGATCGCGGGGAGCAGGTCGTTCTGCGTGAACGGCTTCACGACGTACGCGAGGGCGCCCGCCTCAGTCGCGCGCTCCACCAGTTCCTTCTGGCTGAACGCGGTGAGGAGCACAACGGGCGCGATGCTGTCCTTCGACAGCTGCTCGGCCGCGGAGATGCCGTCGAGCTGCGGCATCTTGACGTCCATGATGACGAGGTCGGGGCGGAGTTCCTTCGCGAGGGCGACCGCGGTCTCCCCGTCGCCGGCCTCTCCGACCACGTCGAAGCCGTTGTCGCGGAGGATCTCCACGATGTCGAGCCGGATGAGCGACTCGTCTTCAGCGACGACAACACGTCGCGGGGCTTGAGAGGTTTCCTGTTCAGTCACGTAGTGAGCTTACGATACTGTGTCCGTGGTGTTGCGCCGGCTTGGCGGAATGGCAGACGCGGTGCACTCAAAATGCTCTGTCCGAGAGGGCGTGTGGGTTCGAATCCCACAGCCGGCACCAGACGGGAAGCCCCGGTCGTGCCAGTGAATCACTGGCCGAACCGGGGCTTGTCTCGTTCTCGGTGTTTGTGCTCGGCGCTACTCGCCCGTCATGGGCGTCTCCTCAGGTTCCGACGAGGTCGCACCGGTTCCCGACCAGGTCGCGGTCGCGTCCCAGAGGTTCAGCGTGTCGTCGACCAGCACGTCGACCTCGACTTCGCTCTGGGGAATCGTGACGCCGTCGGAGGCCCCTGCCTCGACGAGGCGCTGCACCAGCTTGTCGGTGACCTCCGTGAGGGCCTCTTCGCCAGCATCCGCCTCGGCAGAGGCGGTGCGCATATATGTCTTGACTTCGCTCATGCGTCCATCATCTCAGCCACCGCGACCATCTCAGCCGAAGAAGAGTCTCGTGGATGCCGAGACGAAGCCTGACTGCCCGAGCTGCTCACGCATGCCCATGTACTCCTGCGCGTCCTGGCCGACGACGTACGTGATCTGCTCGGTCCCGTCCGTCACCGCGTCGAATGCGGCCTGGGCGACCTGCTCGGCGGACGAGCGCGTCGAGTCGCGGGACGGGTCCCGGAACCGCGACGTCGCCCGGATGAGCGCTTCCAGGTAGTCGGGGTGAGCGGTCTGGTCGAGGCTGCGGCCGCCGAAGTCGGTGCGGATGCCGCCAGGTGCAAGGGTCTTGACCCGGATGCCGAACGGAGCCAGCTCGTAGGCGAGGCCCTCGCTCCACCCCTCGGCACCGAACTTCGCGGCGTGGTAGACGGAGTTGAAGGGCATCGTGACCTTGCCGCCGATGGACGTCGTCGTGAGGATCACGCCTGCGCCGCGCTCACGGAAGTGCGGGATGAACTCCTTCGTGACGCGCATGACGCCGATGAGGTTGGTGGTGATGTTCTGGACGATCTGCTCGTCCGTTGCGGCCTCGAACGGGCCCGCGAGCCCGTAGCCCGCGTTGTTGAAGAGGACGTCGACGGGCTCCTCGGCAAGCGTCTCGGCCACGACGCGGACGATGGCGTCTCGGTCCGTCACGTCGAGCCGCTTGAGCGTCACCCCCGGGAGGTCACCGAGCTCCGTCTGCTTCTCCGGCGCCCGCATGGTGGCGATCACTCGCCAGCCCCTGGCGGAGAAGAGCTCGACGGCCGCACGGCCGAGTCCGGTCGAAGTCCCCGTGATGAAGATGGTGCTCATGGTGCCTCTTCCCTGTTGGTGCTGACGCGGGTGCGCGCTCCGGATCGTACTCCTCACCCCACCAGGTGGTAGGTCAGCGATCGTGCGCGCGCACGGCGCGTGGCCTTGCATCAGCCTTAGGCACCCCTTACCGTACGTATACCGCTTTGCCGCTGGGAAGCTCGCACCGCACCAAGTGCCGACTCCCGCAGACGAAACCTCCAACGTTGCAGTGTTCGCGTCGCCTTTCCCCTCGCTGCTGTCCCCTGGAGGCATCTTCGTGTCGCAAAAAATCACCGGTCTGTACCGTCCCGAGCTCGAGAAGAGCGACTGTGGCGTCGGCTTCATCACGCGGAAGGACGGCGTCCAGCATCACGACGTCATCCGGCTCGGCAACGAGGCGCTCTGCGCGATCCCGCACCGCGGAGGGATGTCAGCTGAGGGCGTCGGGGACGGCGCCGGCGTCAACGTCGACCTGTCAGTGGAGTTCTTCAGTGCGCTCGTCGGCCGACAGCTCACGGCCGGCCTCTTCGGGGTCGGCAACTTCTTCATGCCGAGCGACGAGGCACAGCTCGAGGCCGCTCACGAGCTCATCTCCGGCACGCTGCGGGCCAACGGCATCGAGCCCGTGCTCGTGCGCGACGTTCCCGTCGACCCCTCCGTCGCGCGCCCGGCCGCGGCGCACTACCAGCTCCCCATCGTGCAGTGGGTGTTCGAGGCCGCGGAAGGATGGAGCCGAGCCGAGATGGATTCGGCGGCGAACGCCGCACTCCTCGACATCGAGGGCGTCGCGTACGCGGACCCCGCGCTCCAGGGCCTCTACCCCCTCTCCCTGAGCGCGCGCACGCAGACCCTCAAGGGGCGCCTCAACTCGAACGAGGTCATCCCCTACTTCACCGACCTGCTCGACGAGCGCCAGTCGGTGCGCACGCTGTTCTTCCACACGCGCTTCTCGACCAACACGGAACCGCACCCGAGCATGGCGCAGCCGTTCCGCATGCTCGCGCACAACGGCGAGCTCAACACCGACCGCAAGAACCGCCTCTCTGAGAACGCCCTCGCGACCGCCCGCGGTCGCGTCATCGTGCATCCGCCCGGCCAGTCGGACAGCAGCCGGTTCGACCAGACCCTCCAGAGCCGTGTCTTCGACGACGGGCTCGAGCTCGTCGAGGCCGTCGTCTCGACCATGCCGCCGGCGTGGGAGAACGACCGCACGCTGACCCCCGAGGTGCGCGACATGCTCGAGTTCTTCTCCCTGTACGAGGAGAAGAACGACGGTCCGGCCGCCCTCGTCTTCAGCAACGGCGACATCATCGGCACCCGGCTCGACCGCCTCGGCCTGCGGCCGCTGCGTACCGTCGAGACGGACGACTACCTCGTCGTGAGCTCCGAGGCGGGACAGATCCAGTTCGCGCCGGGCACGATCATCCGCCGCGGCCGCATCGAGGCTGGCGGGATGCTGTACTTCGATCACCGTCAGGGACGCAGCTACCGCACGAGAGAGGCGCTCGAGCAGCTCGCCAGGCGCCGCGACTACAGCGCGGAGCTCGAAGCGGCCAGAGTCAACATCGAGGACATCGAGCTGCCCGAGATCACCCGAGGCAGCTCCACGCTCGGCTACGACGGCGACCTCTCCCCCGCCGGCAGGTACGTTGCGTACTCGCTCAACCAGGAGAGCTTCAAGTTCATGATGGACCCGATGCTCGCGAACGGCACCGAGCGCATCTCCGCGATGGGCTACGGCAATGCGATCAACGCGCTCTCCGACCAGGAGGGCGGCCTCGCGAAGTACTTCTCGCAGCGGTTCGCGCAGGTCACCAACCCGCCGCTCGACAGCATCCGCGAAGCCGACGGGATGACGCTCCGCGTGGCGCTCGGCGCGAAGCCGGACGGCGGCAACCGCACGAGGCAGATCGTCGTGCCGTCCCCGATCCTCAGCCACCTCAACATGGTCGCCCTGCGGGAGCAGCGCCTCGCGCCGCTCGAGCGCTTCGAGATCCTCTACGCCCCCGTGCAGGGTGACGCCGCGGCCAACGCGGCATCACTGCGCGACGCGGTCGAGCGGGTCTGCGACGCCGTGGCCGAGTTCGCGCGCACGCAGGGCGGCATCGCGGTCCTCACTGATCGCAACGTGTCCAGGGAGGCGGCAGCCATCCCGCTCATCCTGGTGATCGCGGCCGTGAACCAGCGGCTGATCCGCGAAGGGCTCAGGCTCCGGGTCTCGATCATCGCCGAGAGCGGCCAGCTGCCGTCCTCGCACCACATCGCGTCGGCGCTGGGCTTCGGCGCGGCCGCCGTCTACCCGCTCTGCGTGCGGCTGCGCGCGGAGGAGCGCTACCCGAGCGGCGCCGCATCCGTCGACACGATCACCGAGACGGACCTCGCGGTCGCGCGCTTCGCGAAGGCTGCGGAGAAGTCGCTCATGAAGACGATGGGTCGCGTCGGCCTCTGCACGGTCGAGAGCTACATCGGTGGCGAGTTCTTCGAACCCAACTACCTCGACACGAAGGACCCCGTGCTCGCCGGCTACTTCCCGCACCTCGCGGCGCCCGTCGGCGGGGTGCGCTTCGAGCGCATCGCCCTCGCGGTCGCCGAGTGGCACGAGCGGGCCGTCGCCGTCGCCGACGAGAAGCAGATCCCGCTCCTCGGACTCTTCAAGGAGCGCCAGGAAGGTGCAGGCCATTCCTTCGGGACCACGGCCGTTCGCGGGTTCATCGACATGACAGAGGAGCCGCGCGTCCTCGAGTCGCCGGGGGCTGCTGAGGCGACGGAACCGGGCGAGGCGGCCGCCGAACCGCACCCGGGCCACGACTCGCTGCGCCTCCTCACGCTCGGCCAGCTCGGCGACGCCTTCGGGCTCGACGACAAGGCCTACACGTACAACGGATACGGGGCGCTCACCCCCGAGCAGATCGACGCGTTCGAGATCACCCCCGGCTACCGCGACTTCGTCACCAACACGATCCAGGAGCGCACGCGCCGACCATCCGCGCTGCGCGATGTCCTCTCGCTGCCCGCCGACGTGCGCCTCGCGTCGACCCCCTCCGAGTTCGCGCGCGAGCTCAGTCGGTTCTCGCTCGACGGGAACAGCGACGTCCGCGTGCGCGGCCTCGAGATCGAGCGCGTCGAGAACGAGCGCTACCTGCTCACCCTGACGGGTCCCCTCGACGACGAAGCCGCGCGCTACGACGCGCTCGCGCAGGTCCTCACCGCACTCGATGGCGAGGCCATCGTCGAGACCACGGCGACGGATGCAGGACTCGAGGTCCGCGTGGTCCCCGGCATCTCCAGCGTTCTGAGCCTGCTGAGGACGGCTCCGGACAGCATCTCGCTCGACGAAGTGCAGCCGGCGCACGAGATCGCCCGCACGCTCGCCTCCGGCGCCATGAGCCACGGGGCGCTCGTCGCCACGGCGCACGAGTCGGTCGCGCACGGCACGAACATGGTCGGCGGCATGTCGAACTGCGGTGAGGGTGGCGAGCACATCACCCGCTACAACACGATCCGCGGCTCGCGCATCAAGCAGTTCGCCTCCGGACGCTTCGGCATCTGGGCCGGCTACCTCGCCGACCCGATGCTGCAAGAGCTGGAGATCAAGATCGGCCAGGGCGCGAAGCCCGGCGAGGGCGGGCAGCTGCCTGCCCCCAAGGTCACGGTCGACATCGCCGCGGCCCGCGGCGGCACCCCTGGCGTCGAGCTCGTCTCCCCGCCCCCGCACCACGACACGTACTCGATCGAGGACCTCGCCCAGCTCATCCACGACTGCAAGGCGGCGAGAGTTCGCGTCGTCGTCAAACTCGTCTCGTCGGAGGGCATCGGCACGATCGCCGTGGGCGTCGCGAAGGCCGGCGCCGACGTCATCAACGTGGCGGGCAACACGGGCGGCACGGGGGCTGCGGCCGTCACGAGCCTCAAGTACGCGGGCCGCTCGGCCGAGATCGGCGTCGCCGAGGTGCACCAGGCGCTCCTCGCGAACGGACTCCGGCAGAAGGTCGTGCTGCGCTGCTCGGGCGCCCACCAGATGGCAAGCGACGTCGTCACCTCGGCGCTCCTCGGCGGGGACAGCTTCGAGTTCGGCACGACGGCGCTGATGATGCTCGGCTGCGTCATGGCGAAGAACTGCAACATCAAGTGCCCAGCCGGCCTCACGACGAACCCGGAGGTGTTCGACGGCGACCCGCGCGCGCTCGCGCAGTACCTGCTCAACATCTCCCACGAGGTGCGCGAGATCCTCGCCTCCCTCGGCCTTCGCTCGCTCGGCGAGGCACGCGGCCGCGGCGACCTGCTGCAGCTCCTCGCGCACCCCGCGAGCGTCGGCGACCTGGATGTGCGCGACATGCTCGCGAAGGTGCCGGAAAAGATCGTCACCGACCCCATCTCCCTCGAGAAGGACTTCAGCATCGACGACTCGCTCGTCGAGCAGATCCGGGCCGCGCTCATCGAGCGCGCTGAGCCCGCAGTTCTCATCGAGGGCGTCGAGATGGGCAACCGCTTCAAGTCGGTCGGTGGCCAGCTGTCCATCGACATCGAGCGGATGCTCAACTACGAGCTCGACGCCGCGACCGTGGCGGACCTTTCCTCGGTCGTCGAGGACGACCGCGGACGGCGCTCGCTCGTCGACGGCAGCGTGACCGTCACGACCCAGGGGTCGGCGGGCCAGTCGTACGGCGCGTTCAGCAACGACGGCATGCGCCTCGTGCACACGGGAACCGCGAACGACGGCGTCGGCAAGAGCCAAGGAGGCGGCACCATCGTGATCCTCTCCCCCGGCGGAGGTGGCTCGCAGCCCGGCGAGAACGTGCTCATCGGCAACTTCGCACTCTTCGGCGCGACCGGTGGACGCACGTTCGTGCAGGGCGAGGCGGGTGACCGCTTCGCGGTGCGCAACTCCGGCGCCACGGCCGTCGTCGAGGGCATCGGCGACTTCGGCTGCGAGTACATGACCAACGGAGCCGTGCTCAACCTCGGGAGCGCGGGCAAGGGCCTCGGCAACGGGATGAGCGGCGGCTTCGTCTACCAGTACGACGCGGACGGGTCGACTCTCGCCAACGTCAGCGCCGACTCGCTGCTGGTGTTCCCCATCACCGACACGAGCCACGGGGACTTCCACGAGGCGGCCGTCAAGCTCCTGCTGCACTGGCACCTCGACGCGACCGGGTCTCCGCTCGCCGCGCGGATCCTCGGCGACTGGGAGGCGGAGCGCAGCAAGTTCTTCTGCGGCATGCCCCGGGCGCTGCTCCTGTACCAGGACGCGGACGAGATCCTCGCGGCCAAGGGCCGCAAGGAGCTCCTCGACGAGCTCTCGGCGTCGATCGCGACCCAGCGCATCCGCCTCTTCAAGGAGGCCTACCGAGGCGCTCACCCGGTCATCGGCGGGCGCACGCCGAGTGGCTCCGAAGCGGACCGCGACGACCGGTTCGCGCTGCTCGCCTCCTACGCCGTGCTGAACATCTCGCAGGGCATCGCGCTCACACGCGTCCCGGACGCGAGCGGACCCGACGACCCCCGGGTGGTGGATGCGGTGCGGAAGCTGATCCTCACCGAGGACTTCTTCGTCATGCAGCGCGTCAACAAGTACCTGCGCGGGGAGCTCGAGCGCTTCGAGGACGCTGCGCTGGCGGCCCTCATCGCTGCCAAGCGCCTGGAGGATTACAAGGACGCGCTCCGTCTGCGCAACGTGCGCAGCATCGACGCGCCTGGAACGACGGGATGGATCATGCACCAGAACGTGAAGAACCGCCGCCTGCTCGAGTCGGTTGGCACCGACGAGATCCTGGCGACCGCGGCGCTGGTGGACATCGCCCGCGACCTCGTCGTCACGGAGAAGCGTCAGCAGCCTTCGGCCGCCATGGCGGGTCTCACGGCAACCGCCGGAGGTCTGGCATGAGCGCGCCGTTCATCCCGGTGGACGCCCCGTTCACCAAGGAGCAGCAGGCCTGGCTCTCAGGTTTCATGGCGGGCCTGGCCGCGATCCCGACGGCCGACAAGGAGGTGCAGTCGGCGACGCTCACGCTCGAGATCCTGATCGGCACGCAGACCGGCAACTGCGAGTTCGTGGCTGAGGACCTCGCGGCCGCGGCCCGCGGCGCGGGTCTCGCGGCGACGCTCGCCCCGCTCGACTCCGTCTCGCCCGAGGCGCTCGGCGGGGAACGCAACATCGTCGTCGTCACGTCCACGTACGGCGAGGGCGAGATGCCGGACAACGCGGAGCTGTTCTGGGAGGAGCTCTCCGCCGACGGTGCGCCGCGTCTTGAGTCTGCGAAGTTCGCCGTGCTGGCGCTCGGTGACAGCAGCTACGACGACTACTGCCAGGCAGGCAAGCTCATTGACACACGCCTCGAGCAGCTCGGCGCCACTCGGGTGGTGCAGCGCGTCGACTGCGACGTCGACTACGAGGACGCAGCCGCCGCCTGGATCGCCGAGGTTGTCGAGCACTTCGCTGCGCTGCAGCCGAACACGGCAGCCCCGGCGCCCGCCGCCGCGGCAGCCCCTGCCCGCGTGCGCTCTCCCTGGAACAAGAAGACCCCGTACCCGTCGCGGCTCGCCGTGAATCGCGTGCTCTCCGGGCCGCGGAGCTCGAAGGAGATCCGCCACTACGAGTTCGAGCTCGGCGACAGCGGCATCACGTATGCGGCGGGCGACGCCCTCGCGGTCGTCCCGGTCAACGCGCCGGCACTCGTCGACGAGCTTCTCGGACACCTCGGATTCTCGGGAGACGAGGCGCTCGAGAACGGCTCAAGCCTGCGCACGGCGTTCGAACGTGAACTCGACATCACGGCGCCGTCGAAGGACCTGCTCGCGGAGCTCTCGGCGCGCGAGCCAAGCGGCGCTGTCGCGGAGCTCGTGCAGCGCGGCGACAAGGCGCAGCTCGACAGCTGGCTGTGGGGGAAGGACACGCTCGACGTCCTCAAGGCCGCACAGGGCGTGGCGTTCGGTGCGGACGAGTTCGCGGCGCTGCTGCGCCCGATGCAGCACCGTGCGTACTCGATCTCGTCGAGCCCCCTGGCCAGCCCGGACCGCATCCACCTCACCGTCGCCTCCGTCCGCTACGGCAGCGAGGCCCGCCGGTACGGCGGCGTCTGCTCGACGTTCCTCGCCGACCGTGTGGGTGAGGCCGACCCGGTGCACCTGTTCCTGCAGCCGAACGCTGCGTTCCGCGTGCCCGAGGACGATGACGCGCCCATGATCATGGTCGGCCCTGGCACGGGCATCGCGCCGTTCCGCGGCTTCCTGCACGAGCGCGAGGCGCGGGGCGCCTCCGGGCGCAACTGGCTGCTGTTCGGTGACCAGCATCGAGAGAGCGACTTCATCTACGAGGACGAGCTGACGGGGCTCAGCGAGCGGGGTGTCCTCGACCGCCTCGACCTCGCGTTCTCGCGCGACCAGGCCGAGAAGATCTACGTGCAGACGCGGATGCTCGAGCACAGTGCAGAGCTCTACGCGTGGCTCGAGGAGGGTGGCCACTTCTACGTGTGCGGCGACGCTTCGCGCATGGCAAGGGACGTCGATGATGCGCTGCATGCCGTGGTCGCGCGGGAGCGCGTAGTGACGGCTGAGGTGGCTGCCGAGTACGTCGGCGCCCTGAAGCGCCAGAAGCGCTACGTGAGGGACGTGTATTGACTCATGCGGCCGTTCGGTCGTGCTTGCCGGTGACGTCCTCGGTCCGCATGGCCGCACCTCCACACTGGAGCTGTCCGACGTGCGAGCGCAGTGCGTGGCCGTGGTGACGCGGCTCGAGATCGTGGGCGCCGACACGCACCGCGCATGGGAGCAGATGAAGGACTCGCTGCCCGCCACATGAGCCGCGGCTGCTTGGTTGCCGGTGGGTGGTTTCAGGGTCTTCGGTTGGTTGCTGGGCGTGCGGTTGGGACGCTGCTGGTGGTGTTGCTGCGGCGGCGGGCGGTTCTGCGTGGGGCGTGGTGGCCGAGGGCGGGGACGACGTGCCAGCGTCCGCTGCCACTGTTGCTGCTGCCGTTGCCGTTGCCGTTGCCGTTGATGAGGACGAGCCGTCCGCGGTGGACTTCGTGGTGGTGGAAGGAACACAGCAGGATGCCGTGTTTCGCGTCGGTGGGTGCGCCTTCGCTCCAGGGCTGTGCGTGGTGCACTTCGCACCAGCGCACGGGTGCGCTGCAGCCGGGGGCCCGGCATTGCCGGTCGCGGATCGCGATGGCTCGTCGTTGGGCGGTGGTGAAGAGTCGTTGTTTGCGGCCGAGGTCGAGGATCTCCCCGGTGCTGTTGCGGGTCGCGACGCGGATGAATCCGTCGCACAGCAGTTGCACGGCGAGGCTCGGTGGGACTGGTTCCCCGGTGCGCTCGAGGTGCGGGACGTCTTCGGGACGTTCTGCGGTTCCGGCGATGCCGGCTTCGGTGGTGACGATGATGACGGTGGGGGCTTCGCCGCCGGTTCTGGGCGCGTCTGGGGATTCGGCGTAGGCGCGGACGAGCATCGTGAGCGCGTCGATGCGCTGCTGCTCGATGGAGCGCGGGTCCACCAGCGGAACCTCGACGTCGTCGCGCTCACCCTGGCCCTGGCCCTGGCTGCCACCGTTGCCATCGCCGAGGCCGCAGTCGTCGTCGTCGCCGTCGCCGAGCGCGTGGCTTCCACCGCCGCTGTCGGCGACCGAAGGGAAGCCGTCGGCGCCGAGGGCCGGGGCGAGGGGTTCCCCGCACTCGGACGCCGCCGGGAACTCCACCCTGCGCCGTGGTGAGAGCAGCGCGTCGAACACGGAGAGCAGCTGCTCGCCCTGCTCGGGTGTCGCGACGAACTTCCCGGTGACCGCGCCGTCGCTGCGGCGGGAGATCCACAGGCCGCGTTCCTCGGCGATCTTGTCGGCCCGCGGCTCGTCACCGTCCGGGTCCAGGTACGACACCCACGTCGCCGCCTGCACCTCCAGCACCTTCGGCACGGCCGGCTGCTCATCTTCCGGGTTCACCCCGCACGCTGACGCGACCAGCTCCATCTCGGCCCGCTCGAGCTCGTCGACGCCCACGCGGTTCCCGGTGTGGTCCAGGCCCTTCGTGATCGCCGACGCCTGCGCGATCGACATGACCGCCGACCCGACCGCCTGCGACACGGCCGGATACTTCGCCGGGATCGGCTCGCCCGTCACGCTCATCCGCTCCCGCGTCGCCGCCGCCACCCGCACCAGCGTGCTCGCCTCGAACGGCCGCACCGCAAGCACCTGCTCCACCATCGCCGTCAGGTTCCGAAACCCCGACTTCCGCGCCACCGACTCCGCACGCGGCGACTCACCCTCCCGCCGCAGCAACTCCCCAGCGACCTCCACCAACGCCGCATCCAACACACGCCGACGAGCAGCCAACTCCTGCAACGCGACCACGATCTCCGCATCCGGAAACCCCGCCAACTGACACCGCGCCTCGAGCAGCGCATCAACCACAGCCGTCTCCACTGACGACTCGCGATACGCCTCCTGCTCGAACTGCGATGCCACGATAACCTCCCCCAAGATCACCACCAGCCTAGCACTGGACCGCACCAAAAACCAGTGATTGACCAGGGATTGTGGAAAAACTCAGAACCTGTGTTCGACGCCGAACCGATCATCTGCCAACCCCTGGTCGGCGCAGTATCTCGACGCACCCCCTGCCCCTGACTTCAGTGAACGTGTTCATTGAACCCGTTCACTATAGGCTCGGTCCATGTCGAGCACACGCGCGGAGATAAAGAGGCTCACTCAGACCCGCGTGCTCGACGCCGCCGAACAGATCTTTCAGGAGGAAGGGTTCGCTGGAGCCAGCATCCGCGGTATCGCCAAGTCAGCGGGCGTCAGCGCTGGAACCGTCATATCGGTCGGCGACAAGAACGCGCTGCTCGTCCGGGTCTTCGATCGCCTCATCGAAGCTGAGCACGACCGGCATGCAGCAGGCGCGATCGTCGAGTGGGAGACGACCCGACCAGGGTCGACCCCTCGCATCGAATCGCGCTTCGCGGGCAGCAGCACCTGTTCAGGCCGCCTGGTCGCTCTGGCCTCCCCATTTGTCGCCGTCTTCATGCGGAATGACGACCTCGCGCGCGTCTACGCGTCGATCCTCGTCTCCGGTGGTCACTCGTCGAGCCTCTTCTCAGAGCTCGCGGCGCGACTTACCGAGGAGTTCCGCACCGCGATCACGGTGCGGGGCTGCACTCCGCGCGCAGAAGCCGCCCAGAAGGCCGGCGCGCTGTACTTCGCATTCCTGGGCCTGCTCTTCACGGCGTCGGCCCGCCGCACCGCCGACCCCGCTGATCTCTCCGCGGATCTGCACCGCGCGTTCGCCGCGATCTGCACCTGCAAGGAGAAAGAGTGATACTTCTCCCAGACCCGTGGTGGCCAACTCTCGCGCTCGCCGTCGTGCTCGCCGCCGACGCCGTGATGTCGCTCAAACCGCCCGAGTTCATCCGGGACTGCCTCGACGGCGTGCGCTTCCCGCGTGACTGGTGGTGGACACTCATCGTCATCAAGCTGACTGCCGTGGCCGGTCTCGTGGTGCTGGTGGTCTCGCTCTAGTTGTCGGCGGAAGGGGTCGCCGGGCAGAGGATGCTGCTCGGCTGGTTCGCGCCGACACCACGGCGCACCTGATGCTCCGAATAGGGGTGCCCGCACTCGCGACAGGCGGACGGTGCGCGCACGGGGTCGGTGCGCGCAACTCCCCCGGTACCCACCTGGGCGGGGCCCATGAATGGGAAGAGGGCCTGGTTGATTCGGTTCCACCAGCCCGGCTGGCCCTTGTAGGGGTTCGGGAGTCTGTCGCTCGGCATGTTGTTAGTGTACTAACTATTCGTGGACTCGGTTGCTTCGGCTAGTCTGGACTCGTGGACCTCCTCGCGCTCGACAAGCAACTGTGCTTCGCCCTCGCCGCTGCGAGCAGGAGCGTCATCTCGCTGTACCGCCCCATCCTCGAGCCCCTCGGTCTCACCCACCCCCAGTACCTCGTGATGCTGGGCCTCTGGGAGGACGACGGGCAGACGCTCGGTCAGCTCGCCCGAGCGCTGCATCTCGAACCGGCGACCCTGAGCCCGCTCGTGAAGCGGCTTGAGGCGTCGGGACTCATCACGCGGAACCGCCGGCCAGCGGACGAGCGCGCCGTCGAGATCCGGCTCACGGACGCGGGGCGCGGCCTCAGGCGGAAGGCAGAGGAAGTCCCAGTCAAGGTCGTTGCCGAGCTCGGCTGGAGCATTCCAGAACTCGAGGCGCTCAAGGACACGCTCACGCAGCTGCTGGCCGACTCCACGTCCGCACGGAGCGACCGCGGCGGAGACGGTCGCGACGAGAGCTGACGCCCACCTGCGGGACCGAGCTCCCGAGCCGGCCGCGCTCAGCGGCTAGGCCATGTTCGCACGCCAGTACTGGGGCGCGACGAGTCCTTCCTGGCCGTCCCCCAACGCGACTGCGGCATGGACAGGCCAGTTCGGGTTCGCGAGTGCCGCACGGCCGATCGTGATCCCGTCGGCGTCACCGGCCACGAGGATCGCCTCAGCATGGCGCGCATCCGTGATCTGGCCGACCGCCGTCACGAACGTGCCCTCTTGTGGCAGCGCCGAGCGCACGGCGCGCGCCAGAGTCACCTGGTACCCGGGGCCGACCGGCCCGGTGAACGCGCCGATGCCACCACTCGACAGGTCGAACACGGTGACGCCGAGTTCGTGCACGCGCTTGGCGAGCTCGACGGTCTCGTCGATGGTCCAACCGCCTTCGACCCAGTCCTCACCCGAGAAGCGGATCGCGAGCGGCTTCTCGGCAGACCAGTTGCGTCGCACCTCGCTCACGACCTCGAGGGCGAAGCGGAGGCGGTTGTCGAACGAGCCGCCGTACTCGTCGCTCCGCTGGTTCGAGCGCGGTGACAGGAACTCGTGCACCAGGTATCCGTGGGCTGCGTGAATCTGCAGCGCGTCGAAACCGGCCGCATCCGCCCGACGCGCCGCGATGCCCCAAGCGCTCACGATCTCGGCGATCTCTTCGACGCTCAGCGCGACCGGGGGCTCAAGGCCGAGTGCATCGTTGCTCGACGGTGCTTCCGCCGTCCACCCACCCTCGTCAGCAGGAACCCGGCCGCGCGCCGTCTCGGGCAGCGCAGGATACGTGGACGCCTTCCCGCCGGCGTGCGCGAGCTGGATGCCGGCCGCCGCGCCCTGCGCATGAATGAACTCCACGATCGGGCGCCACGCCTCGGTGTGCTCGTCGCTCCAGATGCCCGCGTCCTCTGGAGAGATGCGTCCCTCTGGGACGATCGCGGTCGCCTCCGTCCAGACCAGCCCGAAGCCACCGCTGGCCCGCGCGCCGAGGTGCACCAGCTGCCATGAGGTCGGCAGGCCGTCGCGTTCCGTCACGGAGTACTGGCACATGGGAGCGAGGAACGTGGCGTTGCGCAGCGGCAGGCCGTCGCCAGCGATGCTCGGTAGGGTGATCGGCGACAGGAGGCGGCTCATACTGACCTTTCGGGTGCGGTGGCGCTGGGTACACGCAGTCCAACAGTCCGCGAGCCTGCGTTGTTCCCTGCTCCGGTCAGTCCAGGTATCCCTTGAGCCAGGTGGTCATCGCGTCGAACGCCTTCGCTCGGACGGGTGGCGCCGAGAGGAGCACGTCGTGGAGTGCGCCATCCAGACGGCGAACGGTCACGGTGTCACCCAGATTGAGGGTGCGTCTCGCGATGTCGTCGACGCGCAGCACGGAGTCCGTCCGCCTCATCGCCTCGTGCCAGATCGGGGACAGCGTGCTGCGCGCCGAGAGCATCGTCAGGACCGGCGCCTTGATGTCGAGACCGACGGCGACGGCCGCATGGCCCGCGAGGATGGCGTTGAGCCAGCCAGCCCGCACGGTGAAGCTCGGCGTCGGCCGCCAGCGCTCGTCGAACTCCCACTCTCCCCCAAGGCTCTTCTTCACTGCCCTCGTGTAGAAGCCGAAATCGATGTTGTTGAACGTGTCCGTCGGGCGGAGCTGGGCCGCGAGTGTCATGAGCGGCATGAGGGCCGTGCGAACCGCGGCGCGCGTCTGCAGCTCCAGCCAAGGACTGTTCAGGATGAGCGCGCTGGCTCGCCCAGGGTGCCTGTCGGCCCACAGGCTCAGCGTCAGACCGCCAGTGGAGTGGCCGATGAGGATGAGCGGATGGCGACCGCGGCGATGCCCGCCCGGCCCATGCCCCATGATCTCCAGCGCGCGGTCCAGCTCCTCGTCGTAGGTGGCGAGATCGGTGACGAACCCGGGTGTCTGGTGGTCGCGGAGGCTGCGACCGTACTTGCGGAGATCGAGGGCGAAGAACCGCGCTCCCTCCCCTGCCCAGTAGTGCGCGTGATGCTTCTGGAAGAAGTAG
The DNA here is from genome assembly GCF_002931555.1 of Pseudoclavibacter sp. RFBB5. Lineage (GTDB taxonomy): Bacteria > Actinomycetota > Actinomycetes > Actinomycetales > Microbacteriaceae > Pseudoclavibacter. The sequence goes on from NZ_PSTZ01000007.1 coordinate 470,890, forward strand.
TCGGACCAGCCGTGCACGTAGAGCACGTCGGCGCCCCGGGCGGGACCGCGTGCGAAGCGGTCAGCTCTCGGCCCGCGGACGAGCGTGGCGAGCACCTCGCCCTCCTGGTCTGGCTTGAGGGGAAGGTCGAGCGCGGCGAAGCCAGCGCCGAGGACGTCGGGACGCCACGACGTCGCGGCGGCGAGCGAGTCCATCGGGTCCGTGTCGACGGATCCCTGCAGCGGACTCATATCGTCTGTTCCGTCTCGGACTTCACCATGGTGAAACGATACCCGTCGCACCGGGTGCGGCGTGGGCGCGCGAAGGCGAGCGCGCGCCGGGGATGCACAGAGGCCGGACAGCATGTCGGTGCTGTCCGGCCTCCGCGTTGCCGATCTGGCTCAGCGCGTGTGCTTGCCCTCGTACGCGGGCACGACGCGGTCATCGTCGACGCCCACGCGGTGCACCCGGAGGTCGTTGGTGGTGCCGGCGCGTCCCGGCGGCATGCCGGCCACGACCACGACGACGTCGCCCGCCTGGGCGAGGCCGTTCTCCATGAGGTACTTGTCGACCTGCCCGATCATCTCGTCCGTGTGCGTGACGCGGTCGACGATCGCTGCCGTGACGCCCCAGTAGAGGTTCATGCGACGAGCGATGTGGGGTGACGGGGTGAACCCGAGCACGGGGATCTCGGTGCGCAGGCGCGCCATGCGGCGCACGGAGTCACCGGACTCCGTGAACACGCAGTAGTACTTCGCCTTGAGGAACTCGCCCACTTCCGACGCGGCGAGGGTGATCGCGCCGCCCTGCGTGAAGGGCTTCGTGCCGAGCGGCGGGATGCGGTCGAGGCCGTGCGTCTCGGTCGACTCGATGATGCGCGCCATGGTGCGCACCGCCTCGATCGGGAACGCGCCGACGCTCGTCTCACCGGACAGCATGAGCGCGTCGGCGCCGTCGAGGACGGCGTTCGCGCAGTCGGACGCCTCCGCGCGGGTGGGGCGCGGGTTCTCGATCATTGTCTCGAGCATCTGCGTCGCGACGATGACGGGCTTCGCCCAGCGGCGGGCCTGCTGGATCGCGTTCTTCTGCACGATCGGGACCTGCTCGAGCGGCAGCTCCACGCCGAGGTCGCCGCGGGCGACCATGATGCCGTCGAACGCGTCGACGATCTCGTTGAGGTTCTCGACCGCCTGCGGCTTCTCGATCTTCGCGATGACGGGGAGGCGGATGCCCTCCTCGTCCATGATCGCGTGCACGCGGTTGATGTCCTCCGCCGAGCGCACGAACGAGAGCGCGATGATGTCGGCGCCGATGCGCAGACCCCAGCGCAGGTCGTCCTCGTCCTTCTCGGACAGGGCCGGCACGTTCACGGCGACACCGGGCAGGTTGATGCCCTTGTTGTTCGAGACCTTGCCTGGCACCTCGACGCGGGTCGTGACGGTCACGCCGTCGGTCTCCACGACGCGCACGAGCACCTTGCCGTCGTCGATGAGGAGCGGGTCGCCCGGCTTCACGTCGGTGGGCAGGCCCTTGTAGGTCGTGCCGACGAGTTCCTTCGTGCCGGGCACGTCCTGCGAGGTGATCTTGAAGATGTCACCGACCGCGAGGTCGTGAGGGCCGTTCTCGAACTTCTCGAGACGGATCTTCGGGCCCTGCAGGTCGACGAGGATGGCGACGGGAACGCCGAGCTCCTCGGCCGCATCCCGCACCAGCTTGTAGTTGTCGGTGTGCACGGTGTGGTCGCCGTGGCTGAGGTTGAAGCGCGTGACGTTGACGCCAGCGGCGATGAGGGCGCGGATCCCTTCAGGGGTGTTGACGGCTGGTCCGAGGGTGGCGACGATCTTCGCTCTACGGCTCATGCATATCTCCGGTTCGTCGAGACTGAGGTGCGCCCTGCGGCGCGTGGTGGCGGACTCAGAGCGAAATCGCGCGCTCGGTGGCGAGGATCGGCTCGGGAAGTTCCGTCGACTGTTCAAGATACCGGTCGACGGAGGCGGCCGCCGCACGTCCCTCGGCGATCGCCCAGACGATGAGCGACTGGCCGCGGCCCGCGTCGCCCGCGACGAACACGCCGGGCAGCTCCGTCTCGTACTCCGCCGTGCGATCCAACGCCCCGCGGGACGTGAAGGGAAGCTGGAGCTGCGGCTCGATCGTGTGCCTCTCCGGTCCCGTGAATCCCATGGCGAGCAGCACGAGGTCGGCGGGCAGCTCACGCTCTGTTCCCGCCTTCGGACCGCGCGAGCCATCCGCGCGGAACTCCGTCTCGGCGAGGCGGATCGCGCGCACGCGCCCCGACTCGTCGCCGATGAACTCGACCGTCGACGCCTGGAACGCTCGCTCGCCGCCCTCTTCGTGCGAGGTCGACACCTCGAACAGCGTCGGCGTCGTCGGCCAGGGCTGGTGCGCCGGGCGCTCCGTCGGCGGCTCCTTGCCGATGGCGAGGTTCGTGACCGAGGCTGCGCCCTGGCGGTGGGACGTGCCGATGCAGTCGGCTCCCGTGTCGCCACCGCCGATGACGATGACGTGCTTGTCTTCAGCGTGGATCTGCGAGGCGAGGTCGTCGCCTGCGACCACGCGGTTCGACTGCGTCAGGAAGTCCATCGCGTAGTGGACGCCCTTGAGCTCACGCCCGGGAACGGGCAGGTCGCGCGGGACCATCGCCCCTGTGCAGACCACGACGGCGTCGTAGCGCTGTCGCAGGTTGTCCCACGTGATGTCCCGGCCGATCTCGATGCCGGTGCGGAACCGAGTGCCCTCGGCGCGCATCTGCGAGAGGCGGGCGTCGAGGACTGACTTCTCCATCTTGAAGTCCGGGATGCCGTAACGGAGGAGTCCCCCGATGCGGTCGTCGCGTTCGAAGACGGCGACCGTGTGGCCCGCACGCGTCAGCTGCTGGGCGGCGGCGAGGCCGGCGGGGCCCGAGCCGACGACGGCGACCGTCTTGCCCGTGAGACGCTCGGGCGGGTGCGGACGCACGTTGCCCTCGGCGAACGCCGTGTCAGCGATCGACTGCTCCACGCGCTTGATCGTGACGGCCGGCTGGTTGATGCCGAGCACGCACGACGACTCGCACGGAGCCGGGCACAGGCGGCCCGTGAACTCTGGGAAGTTGTTCGTGGCGTGCAGTCGCTCGCTCGCTCCGGCCATGTCACCGCGGAACGTCAGGTCGTTCCATTCCGGGATGATGTTGCCGAGGGGGCAGCCCTGGTGGCAGAAGGGCACGCCGCAGTCCATGCAGCGCCCCGCCTGGCGGCGCAGCTGGGTTGGCTCCTGCGGGTCGTAGACCTCACTGAAGTCCATGATCCGCACGGGCACTGGACGGCGCGTCGGGAGCTCCCGCTCGCGGTTGGTGAGGAATCCTCTCGGGTCAGCCACGGGTCGCCTCCAGAATCTCGTGCCAGGTCGTGCTGTCGTCGGGGTCGCCACCGCGTTCGACGGCGGCGTTGCGGATCTCGGTGACCTTCGCGTAGTCGCGAGGGAGCACCTTCGTGAACTCCTTCGACACCGCGTCGAAGTTGTCGAGCATCTCGCGGGCCAGCTGCGAGTCGGTCTCCGTGGCATGCCGTTCGAGGATGTCGCGGAGGATGTCCGCATCGGCGCTCGTGAGCGTCGTGAGACCGAGCTCGCCCGTCGAGAGCATGTCGGGGTTGACGAGCTTCGGGTCGAGCTTGTGCACGTAGGCGATGCCGCCCGACATGCCGGCGCCGAAGTTCTTGCCGGTCTCGCCCAGGATCACGGCGAGGCCTCCCGTCATGTACTCGAGCGCGTGGTCGCCCACGGCTTCCGCGACGGCCGTCGCACCGGAGTTGCGCACGAGGAAGCGCTCGCCGACGACGCCGCTGAGGAACATCGTGCCGCTGGTCGCGCCGTAGCCGATGACGTTGCCGGCGATGACGTTCTCGTGGGACTTGAACGGCGCGCGCTCGTCAGGGCGCAGGATGATCTCCCCACCGCTGAGCCCCTTGCCGACGTAGTCGTTCGAGTCGCCGACGAGGCGGATGCGGATGCCATTCGGCAGGAACGCACCGAGCGACTGCCCGGCGGTCCCCCGCAGCTCGATGTCGATCGTGCCGGCCGGGAGCCCGTGTTCGCCGTGCCCGCGCGTCACGTGGTGTCCGAGCATCGTGCCGACGGCGCGGTCGGTGTTGATGACGTCCATCGACACCTTGACCGACTCGCCGTTCTCGAGGGCCTTCTCGGCGAGCTCGAGGAGCTTCTGGTCGAAGTGCTGGTCGAGCTCGTGCTCCTGGGTGACGAGGCTGCGCGTGGGCGCGTCGCCGAACTCGTGGCCCGTGAGGACGCGGGAGAGATCGAGGCCCTCGGTCTTCCAGTGATGCATGGCGTCGTCGACTTCGAGCAGCTCGCGCTTGCCGATGATCTCGTCGAGCGAGCGCACGCCGAGCTCCGCGAGATACTCGCGGACCTCCTGCGCCACGAACTCGAAGAAGTTGACGACGTGATCCGCCTGGCCGGTGTAGCGCGAACGCAGCTCAGGGTTCTGAGTCGCGACGCCGACGGGGCACGTGTCGAGGTGGCAGACGCGCATCATGATGCAGCCGGAGACGACGAGGGCGGCCGTCGCGAAGCCGAACTCCTCGGCGCCCAGCAGCGCGCCGACGATGACGTCACGGCCCGTCTTGAGCTGCCCATCCACCTGCACGACCACTCGATCGCGGAGGCCGTTGAGCATGAGCGTCTGCTGGGTCTCGGCGAGGCCGAGCTCCCAGGGCGTTCCCGCGTGCTTGAGCGAGTTGAGCGGCGAGGCGCCGGTTCCGCCGTCGTGTCCGGAGACGAGGACCACGTCGGCGAGTGCCTTTGTGACCCCGGCGGCCACTGCCCCGATGCCGTTCTCGCTCACGAGCTTCACGTGGATGCGCGCAGACGGGTTGGCCCGCTTCAGGTCGAAGATGAGCTGCTTGAGGTCTTCGATCGAGTAGATGTCGTGGTGCGGGGGCGGCGAGATGAGCCCGACGCCCGGCGTCGCGTGGCGTGTGCGGGCCACCCACGGGTAGACCTTCGTCGGGGGCAGCTGCCCGCCCTCGCCCGGCTTCGCGCCCTGCGCGAGCTTGATCTGGATGTCGTCGGCGTGCGTCAGATACATGCTCGTGACGCCGAAGCGCCCGGAAGCGACCTGCTTGATCGCGCTGCGGCGCTCCGGGTCGAGCAGACGCTCGACATCTTCGCCGCCCTCGCCCGTGTTGGACTTGCCGCCGATGCGGTTCATCGCGATCGCGAGCGTCTCGTGCGCTTCCTTCGAGATGGAGCCGTAGCTCATCGCTCCGGTCTGGAAGCGCCTGAGGATCTCGGAGGCTGGCTCGACCTCGTCGATCGGCACGGGAGGCCGTTCGCCGACCTTGAGCTTGAAGAGGCCTCGCAGCGTCATCGTCTCGGCTGCCTGGTCGTCGACGAGCTTCGTGTACTCCTTGAAGATGTCGTAGCGACCCTCGCGCGTGGAGTGCTGGAGGCGGAAGATCGTGTTCGGGTTGAAGAGGTGGGGCGGCCCCTCGCGGCGCCACTGGTACTCGCCGCCGATGTCGAGCGGGCGGTGCGATGCCGGAGCCGCCTGGGCGGGGTAGGCGTGGCGGTGACGCAGCTCGTTCTCGCGAGCGATGCCCTCGAGCCCCATGCCGGAGATCTTCGACGCCGTGCCGGTGAAGTACTCGCTGACGAGCTCGTTCGAGAGGCCCACGGCCTCGAAGCACTGCGCACCAGCGTACGAGGCGACTGCTGAGATGCCCATCTTCGACATGATCTTCAGGACGCCCTTGCCCAGCGCCTTGATGAGGTTCGCGACCGCCTTCTCCTCGGTGACCCCGGTGAGCTTGCCCTGGCGCACCATGTCCTCGCAGGACTCCATGGCGAGGTACGGGTTGACTGCGGACGCGCCGTAGCCGAGCAGCACGGCGACGTGGTGGACCTCACGCACGTCGCCCGCCTCGATGACGAGCCCGACACGCATGCGGCGCTCGGTGCGGATCAGGTGGTGATGCACCGCGCTCGTCATGAGCAGCGATGGGATGGGGGCGTAGTCACGGTTCGAGTCGCGGTCGGAGAGCACGAGGAATCCCGCGCCGGCGTCGATGGCGCGGTCTGCTTCCTCGCACAGCTCCTCGAGCCGCTTGCGCAGTCCCTCGACGCCGTCGTCGACGCGGTAGCAGCCGCGAAGCGTCTCGGCCGCGTCGATGCCTGGGCGCTGCTCGATGTGCTGGATCTTCGCGAGCTGGTCGTTGTCGATGACCGGGAAGTCGAGGACGACCTGGCGAGCGTGCTCTGGGCCCGCGCTCAGGAGGTTCTCCTGGGGGCCGATGCTCGTCGTGAGGCTCGTCACGACCTCCTCGCGGATCGCATCCAGCGGCGGGTTGGTGACCTGCGCGAAGTTCTGCGTGAAGTAGTCGAAGACGAGGCGCGGTCGGTCGGTGAGGATCGCGATGGGCGTGTCAGTGCCCATGGCGCCGATCGGCTCCGCGCCGTTCTTCGCCATAGGGGCGAGCAGGATGCGAAGCTCCTCCTCCGTGTACCCGAACGTGCGCTGGCGGCGCTCGACGGATGCGGGGGTGTGCGTCACGTGCTCGCGCTCGGGCAGCTCCGCGAGGTTGATGCGGCCCTCGTCGAGCCAGTCGCCCCACGGCTGGAGCTCGGCGAGATCGTGCTTGACCTCTTCGTCCTCGATGAGACGGCCGACCTCGGTGTCCACGAGGAGCACCTGGCCGGGACGCAGGCGCCCCTTGCGGATGACGGTGGCTGGGTCGAGGCTGGCGACGCCGACCTCGGAGCCGAGGACGATGAGCCCGTCGGCGGTCTGGACGAAGCGTCCAGGGCGCAGGCCGTTGCGGTCGAGGGTCGCGCACACGTAGCGGCCATCGGTGAAGGCCATGGCGGCGGGGCCGTCCCACGGCTCCATGATCAGCGAGTGGTACTCGTAGAAGTCGCGAACTTCAGCGCTCAGGTCCTCTGCGGTCTCCCACGCGGCCGGCACCATCATGTGCACGGCGTGCGACAGCGAGCGGCCGGACAGCGTGAGGAGTTCGAGCACCTCGTCGAAGGACGCGGAGTCGCTCGCGCCCTCGGTCACGATCGGGAAGAGATCGGAGACGTCACCGAGGATCTCGGATCGAAGCTGCGACTGGCGGGCGCGCATCCAGTTGCGGTTGCCGCGCACGGTGTTGATCTCGCCGTTGTGGGCCATCATGCGCATGGGCTGCGCGAGCTGCCACGACGGGAACGTGTTGGTCGAGTAGCGAGAGTGGACGATCGCGAGCTTGGACGCGAAGCGCTCGTCGCCGAGGTCGGGGAAGAACGGCTCCAGCTGGAGCGTCGTCACCATGCCCTTGTAGGTGATCATGCGGCACGAGAGCGACATGAAGTAGACCCCGAGCGAGTGCTCCGCGCGCTTGCGCAGGCGGTAGCACTGACGGTCGAGGGACGCCCCCTTGCGCGGGTTGCCCCGGAAGTTCTGGCGCTCGCTGCGCACGTAGAGCTGCTCGATGACCGGCATCGCGGCGCGTGCGAGCTTGCCGAGCTCATCCGGCTGCACGGGGACCTCGCGCCAGCCGATGACCCGGAGGTCCTCTTCTGCCGCGAGCTTGACGATTCCGGCCTTGACGCGCGCCCGCTCGTCAGGGTCCACCGGAAGGTAGGCGTTGCCGACGGCGTAGCGCCCCTCTGCCGGAAGCTCGAACCCGCTCACCGCGCGGAAGAACTCGTCGGGGATCTGGGTCAGGATGCCGGCGCCGTCACCCGTTCCGGCGTCCGAGCCGACCGCGCCGCGGTGCTCCATGTGGCGCAGGGCGTCGAGCGCGTGATCGATGATGTCGTGGCCCGGCGTGCCGCGCAGGGTGGCGACCATCGCGAGCCCGCAGGCATCGCGCTCATTCGCAGGGTCATAGAGACCGGCTGCTTCTGGGTAGCCATTCGTTGGAAAGGCGGCGGAGGTCATAACTCGTCCCCTCGTCGGTGGTGCCATGGGTCGCTTGGCGGACTCGACAGAAGACTGATGTTGACGGAGCCCGTGGGGGCGGGTGCCTACAGGCGTCCGTCGGTCCATTCAGCAGAGTACGACCGCTGTGTTACCTCTGTGTTTCGCGTGCGACTCCAGGCAGCCCAGGAGGGTCGTGCCCGGCGGATCACACCCTCGACGAGTCGGAAGCTTCCTTGCGCTCATCAGGTGTTTCTTCACCGTCGGGCGAGTTAGGCTTGGCTACGGAAGTTTCCTCGTCGTGAACCTCAGATTTCGCGGAGGTTTCCTCTGCGTCCGCTTCGTCCTCGTCGCCCTCATCCGACTCCTGCTCACCCAGCTCGTCTTCCTCGGCGGCCTTGGCCGCCGCTTCCGACTCCGGGTCGCGCCCGGGCAGATAGACGCTGTAGCTCAGCTGCGAGACCGGGAGGCGTGAGACGACGACGAACAGCGCGATGCCGACGATGACGAGGCACAGGGCACCGAAGACGTTCGAGCGCATGCCGAGGATGACCTCGGAGTAGTCGACGCGGATCGACTCGATCCAGATGCGACCCGTGCCGTACCAGATGAGGTAGGAGGCGAGCGTCTTGCCGGCGCGCCACCGGAACATGCGCTCGAGGAGCACGATGATCGCGATGCCCGCGAGGTTCCACAGCATCTCGTAGAGGAACGTGGGGTGGAAGAGCGTGCCTTCCGGCAGCCCGACGGGAAAGGCCGGGTTGCTCGCCTCGATCTGCAGGCCCCAGGGCAGATCGGTCGGCCACCCGTAGAGCTCATGGTTGAAGTAGTTTCCGAGGCGTCCGACGGCCTGCGCGAGCAGCAGTCCGGGGATCAGCGCGTCGGAGAAGGCGAGCATCCGGATGCCCGTCATGCGGCTCGCGATGAAGATGCCGATCGCGCCGCCGATGAGGGAGCCGATGATGGCGTTGCCGCCCTCCCAGATGAAGAAGATGCGCCAGAAGTTCGCGCCCTCGAAGAAGTAGTCGGCGGGGTGCGTGAAGACGTGATAGAGACGCGCACCGAGCAGGCCGAGCAGGACGGCCCAGATGGCGAAGTCGACCGTGATCCACTTCTCCCCACCACGAGCGGTCAGGCGCCGGTCGGTCCACAGCACCGCGAGCACCATGCCGGCGACGATGAACAGCGCGTAGAGGTGCACCGTCAGGGGGCCGACCTCGAAGCTCGCCCAATCGAGGGGCGGGCTGGGGATTCCGGTCAGGGGCGTCATGCGTGTTCCTTCGAAGTCGTGGCCTCGAGGGCCGTGCCGCGCGCGAGCTGGGCCGCGGTCTCCGCGACCGCCTCGACGCCTCCGGCGGCGAGGGCCTTGACGAGGGCGGAGCCGACGATGGCTCCCTCGGCGTATTCGAGGACTTCGCGCACCTGCTCCGCGCTGGAGATGCCGAGTCCGACGCAGGCCCGAGTGCAGCCGTGCGCGTGCAGTCGATCTGCGAGCGTCCGCGCCGCCTGGTCGACATCAGCGCGGGCGCCGGTGATGCCCATCGTGGAGACCGTGTACACGAAGCCCCTGCTGGAGTCGATGACGAGGTCGAGGCGAGTGTCACTCGAGCTGGGCGCTGCGAGGAAGACCCGGTCAAGGTCATGGCTCTTGGCCGCCGCGATCCACTCGGCGCCCTCGTCTGGCACGAGGTCCGGGGTGATGAGCCCGTTGCCGCCAGCCTCGGCCAGGTCCCGCGCGAACGCGTCGACGCCGTACTGCATGACGAGGTTCCAGTAGGTCATGACGACGATCGGCGCGTCGACCTCGGCGCGGATCCGTCTGATGGCCTCGAACACGTGCTCCGTGCGGAAGCCGCCCTCAAGCGCCTGCACGGCCGCAGCCTGGATGACGGGGCCGTCCATGACGGGGTCGGAGTACGGCATGCCGAGTTCCAGCACGTCCGCCCCGGCCTTCACGACCGCGATGGCCGCCGCGACGGAGGTCTCGAAGTCGGGGAACCCGACGGGCAGGTACGCGACGAGCGCGCCCCTGCGGTCCCGGTTCGCGGCGTCGATGACGCTCTCGAGTGCGGAGGGTGCTGAGGTCATTTGCCCTGTCCTTCTGATGCGTCGAGGCCCTCGGTGCGGTCCGGGTCTCCGAGCCCGAAGTACTCGGCGGCCGTCTCCATGTCCTTGTCACCGCGCCCGGAGAGCGAGACCAGGATCGTGGCGTCTGGCCCGAGCTCCTTCCCGAGCTCGAGCGCCCCGGCGAGCGCGTGGCTCGACTCGATCGCCGGGATGATGCCCTCGGTGCGAGCCAGGAGTCGGAACGCGTCCATGGCCGCGGCGTCGGTCACCGGAAGGTAGCGTGCGCGCCCGATGGACGCGAGGTAGGCGTGCTCAGGCCCGACCCCGGGGTAGTCGAGGCCGGCCGAGATCGAATGCGACTCGACCGTCTGCCCGTCCGTGTCCTGCAGCAGCAGCGTGCGCGCGCCGTGGAGCACTCCTGGCCGTCCGCCGCCGATCGTGGCAGCGTGGCGCGGCGTGTCGACGCCATCACCCGCCGCCTCGTAGCCGTACAGGGCGACCTTCTCGTCGTCGAGGAAGGCGCTGAAGATGCCGATGGCGTTCGAACCACCGCCGACACAGGCCACCACCGCATCGGGCAGCGACCCCGTCAGGTCGATGACCTGCTGACGAGCTTCCTCGCCGATCACTGCCTGCAGGTCGCGCACGAGCGCGGGGAACGGATGCGGCCCGGCGGCGGTCCCGAAGAGGTAGTTCGTGGTGTCGACGGACGCCACCCAGTCGCGCATGGCGTCGTTGATCGCATCCTTCAGCGTGGCTGAGCCGGCTTCCACCGCGACCACCTCGGCGCCGAGGAGGCGCATCCGGGCGACGTTGAGGGCCTGACGGGCCGTGTCGACGGCCCCCATGTAGATCGTGCAGTCGAGCCCGAAGAGCGCGGCGGCGGTGGCGGTCGCAACACCGTGCTGGCCGGCACCGGTCTCGGCGATGACCCGTGTCTTCCCGATGCGCTTCGTCAGGAGCGCCTGGCCGAGCACGTTGTTGATCTTGTGCGAGCCCGTGTGATTGAGGTCCTCGCGCTTCAGGATGATGCGCGCTCCGCCGCCGTGCGCCGCGAACCGAGGGGCCTCAGTGATGATCGACGGGCGTCCCGAGTAGTCGCGGTGCAGGCGACCGAGCTCCGCCCAGAACTCGTCGTCCGCCTTCGCTGCCTCCCACGCGGTCGCGAGCTCGTCGAGAGCGGCCATGAGGCTCTCGGGAACGAACCTCCCGCCGAATTCGCCGAAGTAGGGGCCTGAGGCGTCGCGCAACGATGTCGTGCTGGGGGGCTGAATGCTCATGCGAGGTGGAAGGTCTCCAAGGTAGTTTCGGGGTCGCCGCCCGTGACGAGGGCCTCCCCGATGAGGACTGCGTCCGCGCCCGCATCGCGGTAGCGGCGGACGTGGGCTGGCTCGAGGACGGCCGATTCGGCGACCTTCACCACGTCACTCGGGTACAGGGGGGCGAGCTCTCCGAAGAGCTCGGGGTGCAGCTCGAACGTTGCCAGGTTGCGCGCGTTGACGCCGAGGATGCGAGCGCCAGCGTCGAGGCCACGCAGCAGCTCGTCCTTCGAGTGCGCCTCGACGAGGGCCGTCATGCCGAGCTGCTCGGTGAACTCCGCGAGTCGCACCAGCGTTGACTGGTCGAGGCCGGCGACGATGAGCAGGGCGAGGTCGGCGCCGCAGGCACGAGCCTCGAGCAGCTGGTACTCCTCGGCGATGAACTCCTTGCGCAGCACCGGAACGGCTACCGTGTCGCGCACGGCTCGGAGGTCGTCGAGCGAGCCGAGGAACTTGCGCTGCTCGGTGAGGACCGAGATCGCGGCTGCTCCCCCACGCTCGTAGGAGGCGGCGAGGACGGCCGGGTCCGGGATGTCAGCGAGACGGCCGCGCGATGGGCTGGCGCGCTTGACCTCGGCGATGATGTTCACGCGCTCCGAGCGCGCGAGCGCCGCATAGGCGTCGAGCGCTGGCGGAACGTCGGCGATTCGTGCCTCGAGCGCACGTGCCGGCGTCCGCTCCCGCCGTTCTGCGGCGTCCTCGAGTGCGCCGTGGTAGAGCGACTCGAGCAAGCTAGTGCGCCTTCGGCCCGAAGCCGAGGCGCGCGAGCACTGGCCAGGCGACGGCACCGACCGCGACGGCGGCGACGCCGACCCAGGTCAGGACGGCCTGATCGAACCAGATCCCGAGGGTGCCGATCGTGAAGCCCGCGAGCATGATGAGCACGCCGGTCCAGGCGGCGACCGAGTGCCCGTGGCTCTCGTGCGGCTCCTGCAGCGGAGCTTCCTGCACCTCCTCGGCTTCGGCGATGTTCGTGGGTTCGTGGGACGTCTTCGCGGACATTTCAGTCATGAGGGTGCTCCTTGTCACGTGCGCTTGGGTAAGTCTAGCTGGATGCTCGTGTGCCACCGGTGTCGGTGGGATCGTCCCCGTGACTGAGCGCATCCCATTGCTCGACCCGCCGGTCGCTGTCGGTCGGTGCGACAGCCGGTGCGGCGGCCGGCTCATCGTCGCCGCCCGCAGTCGCATCCGCGGGCTCGAGCGAGGTGGTCGTGAAGCGGCGTCCCCCGGTCGGCCATCTGCGAGCCGTGGTGATGACGGCGAGGCCCGCGAGCACGAGGATCGCTCCCGCGAGAACCGCGAGCCAAGGCCAGAACGTGACCGTCACCGTGCCGGCCGCGACCGCGTCCGCGATCGTCTGCTCCCCCGCGAGGCCGGACGCCGCCGTCACCTCCGGCGCGATCGCCGGAGCCGGGTTCCCAACCGCGATGAACGACTGCAGCACGAGGACGGCGCCGACGAGCGTCAGCAGGCCGCCGAGAACATAGCGGAAGATGAGGCCAGCCAGCGCCAGCGCGGCGAGCACGGCAAGCGCGGCGAGTGCGAGCGCCATGACGGCGGGAGCTGCGACGTCTCCGCGGACCTCACCGCTGTAGCTCTCCGGTCCGAGGACGAGGTCGAACGAGAACCACGCCTGTGACCACGCGAGGATCGCCAGCCCGGCGCCGACGACGATCGACATCAGCGCCGTGCGCTTGCCTCGCTTTCCGGCGGCGTCAGGCGCGCTCATGAGCTTCGAAGTCCAGGGCCTGCTGGTCGCCGTCGAAGCACGTCCGCGTGCCGGTGTGGCAGGCAGGGCCGTGCTGGTCGACGCGGATGAGGATCGTGTCGGCATCGCAGTCGAGTGCGAAGCTCACGAGCCGCTGCGTGTTGCCCGAGGTGTCGCCCTTGCGCCACAGCTCAGCGCGCGACCGGGACCAGTACACGACCCGGCCCTCCGTGAGCGTCATGCGGAGCGACTCCTCGTTCATGTAGGCGAGCATGAGCACCTCGCGGGTGTCGTGCTGCGTGACGATGACGGGGACGAGCCCGCGGTCGTCGAAGGAGGTCCTGGCCACTATCTGGTCGAGCTGCTCGGAGGGCACAGGGAAGCTGGCGGTGCTCATCGGACGCTCCTCCTCACGGTGACCCCGGCCGCGGCCAGGGAGTCCTTGACCTCGCCGATCGTGAACTGCCTGTGGTGGAAGACACTCGCAGCGAGGACCGCGTCAGCGCCCGCCTCCACGGCCGGCGCGAAATGCTCGAGCGCTCCGGCACCGCCTGAGGCGATGACCGGGACCGGGGAGATCTCGCGGACGAGTCTCGTCAGCTCCAGATCGAAACCGGCCTTGGTGCCGTCGGCGTCCATCGAGTTGACGAGGAGCTCCCCCGCGCCGCGTTCGATGGCCTCACTGGCCCAGGACAGCGCGTCGATGCCCGTGTCGGTGCGGCCTCCATGCGACGTCACGACGAACCCGGACTCGGTCGAGGCGGAGCGCTTGACGTCCAGCGACAGCACGAGCACCTGGTTGCCGAAGGTCGACGAGATCTCGTCGAGGAGCGAGGGGCGGACGATGGCCGCCGAGTTGACGCCGACCTTGTCCGCGCCGCACGCCAGCAGGACGCGAACATCCTCGACGCTGCGCACGCCACCCCCGACGGTGAGGGGGATGAAGACCTGCTCCGCCGTGCGGGTGACGAGGTCGTAGGTTGTGCCCCGCCCCTCCGTCGAAGCCGTGACGTCGAGGAACGTGAGCTCATCCGCGCCCTCTTCTGCGTAGCGGGCGGCGAGCTCGACCGGGTCACCGGCGTCCTGGAGGTCGAGGAAGTTCACCCCCTTCACCACGCGCCCCGCTGCGACGTCCAGGCAGGGGATGACACGCGTCGCGAGGCCGGTCGACTTCTGCGTGGAGGATGAGGCGGTCATCGAGATCACATCCGGACGGCTTGCAGGGCCGTCACGATGATGGCCTTCGCACCGGCGTCCTGGAGCCGGTCCATGACCTGGTTGAGCTCGTTCTGTGGGACCATCGAGCGCACGGCGACCCAGTCGGAGTCGCGCAGGGGCGAGATCGTCGGCGACTGGAAGCCGGGCGTGATGGCGAGGGCCGCGTCGAGCTTCGAGGACTCGATGTCGTAGTCCATGATCGCGTAGCGGCGCGCGACGAGCACCCCGTCCAGGCGACCGAGGAGACGCCTCGCTGCGTGCTCCTTCTCGGGCGTGGAGATGAGCACGGCGGTCGACTCGAGGATCACGGGGCCGAAGACCTCGAGGCCGGCCTTGCGCAGCGTCCCACCGGTTGACACGACGTCGGCGACGGCGTCAGCGACGCCCAGGCGGATGGCCGACTCCACGGCGCCCTCCAGCGGCACGAGCTCGGCTTCGATGCCGGCCCGAGCGAACCAGGACCCCAGGAGACCCGTGTAGCTCGTCGCGACGCGCTTGCCCTGCAGCTGGTTCACGTCCGTGAACTCCCCGGCTGGCCCCGCGAAGCGGAAGGTCGAGTCGCCGAAGTCGAGCGCCCGCACCTCCTTGGCGGCCGACTCGGTGTTCAGGAGGAAGTCGCGGCCGGTGATGCCGGCATCAAGGACACCGGACCCCACGTAGGTCGCGATGTCGCGCGGGCGCAGGTAGAAGAACTCGACGTCGTTGATGGGGTCGATGGCGACGAGCTCTCGGCTGTCACCGCGGCCGCGGTATCCGGCCTCCTGAAGCATTTCGTTGGCCGTCTCGGCGAGCATGCCCTTGTTTGGCACGGCGATGCGAAGCATTGTGGGAACGTCCTTGGTTCTGGAAGTGTGCGTCGGGGGTGGATGCGCGGCGCCGGGTGTGCACCCGGGGCGCCGTCTCAGCGGCGCGCGTGCTGCGCTGGCTCGTGCGCGCTGGTTGGAGCGTTGGCCGGGTCCTGCTGCCTAGAGCTTGCTGTAGACGTCGTCGAGGGTGAGGCCCTTGGCCAGCATGAGGACCTGCAGATGGTAGAGCAGCTGCGAGATCTCCTCGGCTGTCTCCTCGTCGCTCTCGTATTCCGCGGCCATCCAGACCTCGGCGGCCTCCTCCACGATCTTCTTCCCGATCGTATGAACGCCGGCGTCGAACTCTCGGACCGTCCCGGAACCCTCGGGGCGGGAGCTGATTTTCTCGGAGAGTTCTGCGAACAGCGTGTCGAAGGATTTCACAGGCACAGCGTAGTCGCTTGCCGGTCAGTGCGCGTGCCCAGCCGCCGTCGCCGCGGCGCGCAGCGCGGCGATCTGCTCGCCGGGGTCGCCTCGGAAGACCGCGGATCCTGCGACGAACGTGTCCGCCCCGTTCGCCGCCGCGAGCTCGATGGTGTCGAGGGAGATCCCTCCGTCGACCTGCAGCCAGGTCTCCAGGCCGTGTGCGCGCCGCAGCGCGTCGGCCTTGGCGAGCTTCGGCATCATGTCCGCCATGAAGGACTGTCCGCCGAAGCCTGGCTCGACGGTCATGATCAGCAGCTGGTCGAAATGGGGAAGGATCTCCTCGACGGCGCTCAGCGGGGTTGCCGGGTTGATGGCGATTCCGGCTCGCGCCCCTCGCTCCCTGAGCTTTCTCGCGAGCGTCACTGGGCTTGTCGCAGCCTCCGCGTGGAACGTCACCGAGAAGACCCCCATCTCGGCGAACTGCGGTGCCCACTGGTCCGGGTCCTCGATCATGAGGTGCAGGTCGAGCGGGACGGGAGTGATCTCCTGCAGGCGCTCGACCATCGGCTGCCCGAACGTGAGGTTCGGGACGAAGTGGTTGTCCATGACATCGACGTGGGCCGCGTCAGCAGTGGAGATCAGGTTGAGATCACGCTCGAAGTTCGCGAAGTCGGCGGCCAGGATGCTGGGGTTGATGCGCGCGTTCACGGGCCGATCCTACGGGGTCCGCGTCGTCTGCTCGTCGGGATTCGCGGCAGGCGCACGACGCAGCAGTGCCAGGAACATCGCGTCGGTGCCGTGGCGGTGCGGCCACAGCTGCACGAGCGTGCCGTCGCCGAGAGGGCGGGCTCCGAGATCGAGATCGGGAGCGTGCGATGCGCGCGTCACGATGGCCGCCGCGTCCAGCACCTCCGCGCCCGAGAGTCGAACTGCTCGGCGGACGACGGCCGTCGTCTCCGCCTGGTGCGGCGAACAGGTGACGTAGGCCACGATCCCGCCCGGTCGCACGGCGAGGAGTGCTGCTTGGAGCAGCTCCTCCTGCAGCTGGACGAGCTCGGCGACGTCGCTGCTCTGCTTGCGCCATCGCGCCTCCGGTCGGCGACGTAGCGCGCCGAGGCCCGTGCAGGGTGCGTCGAGCAGCACGCGATCGAATGTGCCCGGGTGCGTGTCTGCGAAGGCGCGGCCGTCCTCGTTCGTGACGGTGACGGGGGCCGCGAGGGGTGCGAGGGCGGCGCGCACGAGCCCAGCGCGCGCCGGCACGAGCTCGTTGGCCGTCAGCTTCGCCTGCAGCTCCGTGGCGCTTGCGGCGAGCAGGGCTGCCTTGCCACCGGGGCCGGCGCACATGTCGAGCCAGCGCTCCCCCGCCCGCACGGGCTCCGCCTCGAGCAGCGCGAGCGTGACGAGCTGCGAGCCCTCGTCCTGCACGCGGGCGCGCCCGGCCTTGACCTGCGGCACCCACGAGGGGTCGCCCGACGCGAGCGTCAGGCCGCGCGGTGAGACGCGACCCGGGACCAGCAGGTCGGGGTTGGACGCGACGAGTTCATCCGGCGTGTCGAATCCTGGCAGTGCCACGATGCTGACCGCAGGCGACTCGTTGTTGGCGGCGAGGCTCGCCGCGAGTTCGTCGCCGCGGTGCTCCGCGGTGAGGGCATCGCGGAGCGCGCGCACGATCCAGTCCGGATGCGAGTTTCGGACGGCGAGCGCCCGTTCCTCGGTCAGGCCCTCGGAGACCTGGTCGAGCCAGTCGTCGAGGTCCGTGCGGGAGATCTTGCGCAGGATCGCGTTCACGAAGCCAGAGGCACCGCGGGACGCGATGCGCGCGGCCTGCTCGACGGATTCGTTGACCGCCGCGTGGCTCGGTGTGCGCATGCTGAGCAGCTGGTGCGCTCCCAGGCGCAGCACGTCGAGGAGAGGTGGGTCGATGTCCCGGATGTCGCGACCGGAGGCCTCCGCGATGATGGCGTCGTAGGTCCCCCTGCGTCGGAGCGTGCCGTAGGTCAGCTCCGTGGCGAGCCCCGCGTCGGACGGCGAGAGCCGCGCCGCCGAGATGCGATGCGGAAGCAGCAGGTTCGCGTAGGCGTCGTCCTCGTCGACGGCCCTCAGCACCTCGAACGCCACCTGGCGTGAGCGAGTCACTCCGCGCCCGGCCGGAGGCTGATCTGGTCGCCGCCGTCCCTGGTAGGGGCTGCCGCCGCGGCCACCAGCTCCTGCGGGGCTCATGCGAGCACCAGCGTCGCTGCGTCGCGGCGGCCGCGGAGCCAGTCTCTGGCAGGCATCGGCTTCTTTCCCGCCGGCTGCACGGAGAGCAGCCGGAGCGGGCCGGTTCCCGTGCCCACGAAGACGTCCTTGCCGACCGCACCGAGCTGGCCGGGAGTGAGCGTGGGCGCGTCCGCCGCCACATCAGGGCGCGCCACGCGCAGGATGCGCAGCGGTTGTCCGTCGACCTGGGCCACCGCTCCTGGCTCTGGAGTGACTCCGCGGATGTGGGCTTCGACGAGGTCGAGGGGAGCCGCCCAGTCGATGATCGAGTCGTGCTTGCCGAGCTTCGGCGCGAAGGTCGCCTCGCCAGTCTGCGGCTCGGCGCTCAGCGTTCCGGAGCAGATGGCGCCGACGGTCCGGGTGAGGAAGGCCGCGCCCTCCCCCGCGAGACGCTCCAGGAGGTCGCCAGCGGTCTCCTCTTCGCCGATCGGGGAGTGCTGCACAGCGAAGATCGGCCCCTCGTCGAGCCCGGCGGTGAGCTGGAAGATGGTCATGCCGGTGGTGGTGTCGCCTCGCATCACGGCGCGCTGGGCCGGGGCGGCGCCGCGGAGGTCGGGGAGGAGGGAGAAGTGCAGGTTGATCCAGCCGAGCGACGGCGCCGTCAGGGTCGCAGCGTCGATGAGGGCGCCGTAGGCCACGATGACCCCGAGCTCGGCCCCGAGCCCCGTGAGCTCTTCCGTCACCTCAGGCGTCATCCGGTTGCTCTTGATGACATGCAGCCCGAGCTCGTGGGCGCGGGCAGCCACCGGGGACGGCGTCAGCGCCCTGGACCGACCGACCTTCGCATCGTCGCGCGTCAGCACAGCCACGATCTCGTGGCCGTCGTCGACCAGCGCATCGAGGCTGGGGACGGCGGTGGTGGGTGTGCCGGCGAAGACGAGCCGCATAGCTGGTGCCTCTCGAGGTTGTGTGGAACGTGGAGCTGGGACGAGGGTCAGAAGATCCCCGGCGGGTCAAATCGTACGCGCAGGGTCGACGCGTGGCCGCCTCCTCTGCCGGCGACCCGCGGGCGCCTGCTGGTGGCCGAACGCACGAGCTCGCTCTTGAGCGCTTTCGCGAGTGGCGTGCCGAGCGCATAGCCGAACTTGATGACGGCCCTGCTCCCGACCTCCTGTGGCGTCGGTCCGAGGACCTGCAGCGCGCCGCCCGGCTGGAGCTCTGGCACCGCCTCGAGGGTTGAGAGGGCCCGACGAACTTCCTCGTCAGTTCCCGTCAGTGCGACGACGCGCACGGCCGGTGGGAAGTGCAGCTCGCGTCGTTCGGACAGTTCACGAGTCGCGTACTCGGGCTGCTGCCAGGTGCGGAGGGCGTGCGCGGCTGGTGTCTCACCGCCGACGATGACCACCTTGGCGTTCGGGTGCGCGAGCGCGGCGGCGTTCGACCACCCGCGGAGCGCATCGACGCCCGCGTCGAGTCGCTCCTGCGCGAGGGAGCGCTCCGTGTCGAGCAGCACGATGCCGGCGTAGCCGGAAGTCGGCACGGGCTCAGCTCCTCGTGTCGCGACGACGAGGCAGGGGCGGTCGTCGATGGACACCGTCTCTGACGCTCCGTCGGCCACGACCACGCGCGTGCCGGGGAACGCACGACCGAGCTCCTCGGCGGTCCGCTCGGCTCCGAGCGAGGTGTTGCGAAGGCGCTTGTCTCCGCACTCGGGGCACTGCCACTCGGGGTGGAGGGCGTCGCACACCCGGCACGACGGCGGCGCGGACGGACGCGCGAACTCGAGCGCCCCGCCGCAGACGGTGCAACGAGCTGGCGTGCGGCACCTGGCGCAGCTGAGACTCGGGATGTAGCCGGCCCTGACGACCTGCAGCAGCACGGGCCCGTGCTCGAGTGCACGTCGTGCCTCCTGCCACGCGAGGGCTGGGATGCGAGCGTGCGCGGCTGGCGTCTCCTCGGCGAGCGCCTGGCTCCCCGAGATGACCTTCGGGGCCTCTGGCCGGGCCAGCGGCACGGGCGTGAGCCAGTGCATGCCGACAAGACGCGCGACCTCGAGGCTCGGCGTGTGAGCGGCGAACACGAGCGTGAGCGACTCCCGCTCTGCTCGCAGCAGGGCGACGTCGCGCGTGCTCGCGTAGGGGGCGAGCTGCTCGGTGAAGCTCTCGTCTCCGTCGTCCCACACGAGCACTGCGCCGAGGCGCGACGCCGGGGCGTAGATGACGCTTCTCGTCCCGACGACGACGCCCGGGGTGTCATAGAGGCAGGCGAGGAACGCGGCGTACCGCTCGGCGGGCTTGGCCCGCGTGTCGAGGCGGCGGATGCGGGACGTCTCGAGGAATCGTCCGAGGGCCTTCAGCGCGAGCTCGACGTCTCGGTAGTCCGGGACGGCGAGGATGACGGACTCCCCCGCACGAACCCTCGCCGCGGCCACGGCCGCGAGAGCGAAGAGCGAGCGGGGCACGCCAGCATCGACGCCGACGGGCGCATCGATTGCGAGCCTCGCTGCCGAGCCCCTCGCAAGGAGCGCAGCCGCGTCCGCGCCGTACATGGGCACAAGCGCGGCCTCGGGGTCCTCGAGCACGGCGGTGACTGCGGGGGTGGGCTGCGCCGCGACCGAAGTTGCGGCCTGGTCTGCCGAGGCCTGATCCTCGGTGCTGGCCGGCGCCGCCTGGTCGTCCGTGTCGTCTCGCGCCGCCTGTGCTTCCAGCCACCGCTGCTCGACGCGCACGGACCGGGCCGGGATCGCGAGGCGCAGCACATCGGCCGCACATCCCGCCTGCCGGTCCGCAACCGCTCGTGCGAGCCCGGCGATCTCGGGGGTCAGCACGCGAGCGATCGAGACGAGCTCGGTGATCGAGGCGAGCTTCCCCCCGTACTCGGCCGCCTGCTCGAGCGCGACCACGAACCCCT
Organism: Pseudoclavibacter sp. RFBB5; assembly: GCF_002931555.1. Taxonomy (GTDB): domain Bacteria; phylum Actinomycetota; class Actinomycetes; order Actinomycetales; family Microbacteriaceae; genus Pseudoclavibacter. Next base: position 491,416 of record NZ_PSTZ01000007.1, read on the forward strand.
GCAGCTGGCGGTTCGAGGTGCGAAGCGGCACCGCGACGCGCATGCCGACGCCGATCCGCTCGCGCAGCTCGATCGGGATCTCGTATTCGAGTTCCCGATCGAGCTGCGGGAGCGGCGAGGCGACGACAACTCGCGCGACCCGCGGAAGCGTGTCGTTCATGGTGAGTCGGCTGATCAGAGGCCTGCCGCTTGGCGGAGCTCCTCAGCCCGGTCGGTGCGCTCCCACGTGAAGTCGGGCAGCTCGCGTCCGAAGTGCCCGTACGCCGAGGTCTGCGCGTAGATGGGGCGGCGGAGATCGAGGTCATCGACAAGCGCACCGGGGCGGAGGTCGAAGGTCTTCAGGATCGCCGCGATGATCTTGCCATCCGCGACGGCGCCGGTGCCGAACGTCTCGACGTACAGTCCCACAGGCTCGGCCTTGCCGATCGCGTAGGCGATCTGGACCTCGAGTCGATCCGCGAGCCCGGCCGCGACGGCATTCTTCGCGACCCACCGCATGGCGTAGGCGGCAGAGCGGTCGACCTTCGACGGGTCCTTGCCGCTGAACGCCCCACCGCCGTGCCTGGCCATGCCGCCGTAGGTGTCGACGATGATCTTGCGCCCCGTGAGACCCGCGTCGGCGCGGGGGCCTCCGTCGATGAAGCTGCCAGACGGGTTCACGAGGAAGGTGGGCTCGGCCCCCGCGAAGCCGTTCCGCTCCAGGACGGGCCGCACGACGTGCGCGATGACGTCCTCCCGGATCTGTGCCTGCTCGAGGCCCGGGTCGTGCTGGGTCGAGAGGACCACCGTCTCGATGGAACGCGGCACGCTTCCCTCGTAGCCGACCGTGACCTGGGTCTTGCCGTCGGGCCGCAGGTAGGCGACTTCGCCGGACTTGCGCACCGCGGCGAGCTGCTGGGCGAGCTGATGGGCGAGGTGGATCGGAAGCGGCATGAGCGCGTCCGTCTCTCGGGTCGCGTAGCCGAACATGATGCCCTGGTCGCCGGCGCCCTGCTTGGCGATCTCGTCCTCCGAGCTCTCAGAGCGGTGCTCCAGCGAGGTCGTGACGCCCTCGCCGATCTCCGGCGACTGCTCGCCCACGGAGATCGAGACACCGCACGACGAGCCGTCGAAGCCGACATCGCTCGACGTGTAGCCGATCTCGCTGATGGTGCGCCTGACGATGCCCGCGATGTCCGAGTAGGCGTTGGTCGTGACCTCCCCGGCGACGTGCACCTGGCCGGTCGTGACGAGTGTCTCTACCGCGACACGTGAAGCCGGGTCCTGGGCGAGGAGGTCGTCGAGGATGCGGTCGGAGATCTGGTCGCAGATCTTGTCAGGGTGACCCTCGGTGACCGACTCCGAGGTGAACAGGCGAAGCGTAGACAAGAAGAACCCCTTGCGGTGAAGTTGCGGCCGGACGGTTTGGACCGGCCGGTACGGCTAGACGTTGACGAGCAGGTCCAGGATGGCATCGGCCACCGACACTTTGTCGCCAGTGTGACGCGAGACAACGTCGCCGGACGCTGAGAGGACGAAGATCGAGTTCTCGTCCGACTGGAATCCGAGGTTCCAGCCGACCCGGTTCACGACGAGGTAGTCGCACCCCTTGCGAGCGATCTTCGCGCGACCGAGCTCGAGCAGTGCCGCGTCGTCCGTCTCTGTCTCCGCGGCGAAGCCGATGATGACCTGCTCGCTGCCGCGGGCGGAGGCGAGATCCTGCAGGATGTCGGGATTGCGAGTGAACGTGAGCGTCAGCTCCTCGCCAGCCTGCTCTTTCTTGATCTTGCCCTCCGCCACGGTGACCGGACGGTAGTCGGCAACTGCGGCGGCCATGATGATGACGTCGTGTCGTGGGGCGATCTCGGCGCAGGCCTGCGCGAGCTGCTGGGCGCTCGAGACCGTGACGAGCTTGACGCCGTCGGGCGGGCGGACCTCGGCGTTGGCCGCCACGAGGGTGACCTCCGCGCCACGGGCGAGTGCCCGCTCGGCGAGCGCGAAGCCCTGCCGTCCGCTCGATCGGTTGCCGATGAACCGGACAGGATCGAGCGGCTCGCGCGTGCCGCCGGCGGTGATGAGGACCCGCCTGCCTCGGAGATCGCTGGCGAGTTCGGCGTCCCTGCGACGGCGTCGCTCGCCGCGGCCGGCGCTCAGGATCGTCGCGACGATCTCACTGGGCTCGGCGAGGCGTCCCGGGCCCGAGTCGTTGCCCGTCAGCTGACCCTCGGCAGGCCCGACGAGGACGACGCCGCGTGCATCGAGCCGCGCCGCATTGGCCTGTGTCGCCTGGTTGAGCCACATCTCGGTGTGCATGGCCGGGGCGAGGATGAGCGGAGCCGTCGACGCGAGGATGGTCGTGCCCAGCAGGTCGTCGGAGAGCCCAGCGGCGATCTTCGCCATGGAGTTCGCGGTGGCCGGGACCACTGCGATGACGTCGGCCTGCTGACCCAATGCGACGTGCCTCACCTCGGCCACGTCGTCGAAGACGTCCGTTCGCACGGGGTTGCGTGAGAGGGCTTCGAACGTCGGACGGCCCACGAATCGCAGCGCGGACTCCGTGGGGACGACGTCGACGTGGTGACCGAGGAGGACGAGGTCGCGGATGACCTGGACGGCCTTGTAGGCGGCGATGCCGCCGGTCACACCGACGACGACGCGCATCGGCTGGCCGTCGGACGCGTCGGTCCCGTGGTCAGCCGGATGCGCGCCGGCGGTCTCGCTCACGGTCGTGCTATGCCTGAGGGGCGTCGTCTTCGAAGTTGATCTCGTCATCGAACACGATGACGTCGTCTGGGGTCTCGAGCGGGCGAGCCTCGACCATGACGATCTTCTGCTCGTTGATCTCGTGCAGCGCGATCGACAGGGGCTTGTCGTCGATCGAGGAGTCGATCAGCGGGCCGACATTCTGGTAGATCGCTCCGTCGTGCAGGTCGGAGTAGTAGTCGTTGATCTGACGCGCGCGACGCGATGCGAAGATGACCAGCTGGTACTTGTTGTCGACTCGCTGCAGCAGCTCGTCCATGGGCGGGTCGATGATGCCCTTTGGCTTCTCAATCATGCGTGCTCCTTGTTCAGTCCCAGATGTTCGACTACGCGTGCCGCAGCCTCAGGCACGGAGTCGTTGACGACCAGTGCATCGAACTCGTCCTGGGCGGCGAGTTCGACCTTCGCGGTTTCGAGGCGCCGAGCCTGTTCTTCGGCCGATTCCGTGCCGCGCCCGACGAGGCGCCGCACGAGCTCGTCCCAGCTCGGAGGCAACAAAAATACCAGTCTAGCCTCTGGCATGCGCGATCGGACCTGTCTTGCGCCCTGAATGTCGATTTCGAGGAGGACCGAGCGTCCCGAGGAGATGGCGTCGTCGATGGGTCCGCGCGGGGTTCCGTATCTGAAGGCGTTGTGCACGGTGGCGTACTCGAGGAGCTGCTCGTCGGCGACGAGCCGGTCGAAGCCCTCGTCGTCGTGGAAGTGGTAGTTCACGCCGTCGACTTCACCGGGACGCGGGGCACGCGTCGTGGCGGACACCGAGAGCTCGACTTCCGGGTAGTGCTCTCGGATGTAGTTCGCGACGGTGCCCTTGCCGACCGCCGTGGGGCCGGCCAGCACGACGAGACGACTGTTGCCGGTCTGCGCGCCCAGCCGCTCCTCCAGGAACGAGCGGAGACGGATGCGCTGGTTGCGGCCGAGGCCACCGAGGCGCTTTGAGGGCGAGATCGCGAGCTCTTCGAGGATGCGCGCCTGCTTCGTGGCTCCGATGTGCGGGATGCTGAGCAGGAACTGCGTCACGCGGAGGGAGTGCTCGGCGGCGTGCTCTGCGGACTGGCTCGCGTCGAGCACGGAGATCGGCGAGCGGGTTCCGTTCGCAAGGGCGCGTTTGACCTCAGCGCGAGCCTGGCGTGCGAGGACCGCCGCGCGCGACGCGGCGACGCGATCGACCGGAGGTGGGACCTGGGTCATGAGAGGGCGTCCTCCAGCTCAGCGGCTTGCTGGTCGATGGCGTCGGCGATGCCATTTGGCCCCGCGGCCAGGACACTGCGTGAGACGTTGACGATGACGGACTCAGCTGCTGCGCCGAACGTCTCCTTGATGCGCGCGAACTCGGCACCCTGGTGGCCGAAGCCTGGGGCGAGGATCGGGGTCCGGGGTGAGGCGCCGAGCATCGCGAGGTCGACGCCGAGGAGGTCGAAGTCGACCGTGCCGCCGAGGACGACGCCGACTGAGCCGAGCGCGCCGGTCGTGTGCTCGGCATTCCAGGCGGCCGCGCGCTTCGCGACTCCCCCGGCGACGGTCTCGCCGAGCTGGGAGCCGCGGTCTCGGCGGGCCGTCTGGATCGAGGTCGACTCCGGGTTCGAGGTGGCGGCGAGCACGAAGAGTCCCTTGCCGAGACGGTCGGCGAGCTCCAGCGCCGAGGCGAGGGAGTCGAAGCCCTGGTAGGGGTTCACGGTCATGGCGTCCGCTTCGAGCGGCGAGCCCTCGTCGAGCCACGCCTTGGCGTAGGCCTCGAGGGTCGTGCCGACGTCCCCGCGCTTGACGTCGGCGATGACGAGCAGGCCCGCCTCCCGCGCGGCGCCGAGCACGGACTCGAGCGCCGCGAATCCGCTGGAGCCGAATCGCTCGTAGAACGCGATCTGCGGCTTGATCACGCCGACGCGCTCCGCCGATGCCTCGACGACGCGGAGTCCGAACTCCCTGGCACCCGCCGCGGTGTTCGGCAGCCCCCACGCGTCGAGCAGGAACTCATGCGGATCGATGCCGATGCACAGCCTGCCCCGGTTCTCCACGGCGTGCTGGAGTCGGGCTCCGAACCCGCTCCCTCCAGCACGCGCCGCGAACGCCTCAGTCAACTAGCTGTCCCCCCTCTGGGTGTTGTACTCCTGCAGGCTCGTCACCGTGAATCCGCTTCGCAGCGCGGAGAGCGAACCGACAGCGGCGGACAGCTCCGAGATCGTGGTGAAGATGGGCAGGTCGGCGGAGACTGCCGCCGTGCGGATCTCGTAGCCGTCGGCCCGTGACGCGCGGCCCGATGGGGTGTTGATGACCATGTCGACCTCTCCCCCGTGGATCATGTCCACGATATTGCGGTCCTGGCCGGGAGTGGTGCCGTCGGGCGAATCCGGAGTGAACTTTCCGACGACCTTGGCGGTGATGCCGTGGCGCGCGAGGACGGCAGCTGTGCCCTCGGTGGCCGCGATCGAGAACCCGAGCTCGACGAACTTCGCGACAGGAAGCACGATCGCGCGCTTGTCGCGGTCGGAGACCGAGACGAACACGGTGCCGGACTTCGGCAGGCCGCCGTAGGCCGCGAGCTGGCTCTTGGCGAATGCGGTCGGGAAGTCGGTGTCGATGCCCATGACCTCGCCGGTGGAGCGCATCTCCGGCGAGAGCAGCGAGTCGACGATGCGTCCGTCCTTCGTGCGGAAGCGCTTGAAGGGAAGCACTGCCTCCTTCACGGCGACGGGGCTCGAGGCCGGCTGGTGCGTGCCGTCCTGGTCGCGGAGGAGTCCCTCGGCCTTCAGCTCGGCGATGGAGACCCCCGTCATGACACGGGCGGCGGCCTTCGCGAGCTGCGTACCGAGGGCCTTCGAGACGAAGGGCACGGTCCGGGAGGCGCGCGGGTTGGCTTCGAGCACGTACAGCTTGCCGCCCGACAGCGCGAACTGCACGTTGAGCAGGCCACGGACGCCGACGCCCTGGGCGATGGCGAGGGTCGCGTCGCGCACGTTGTCCAGGACAGCGCTCGAGAGAGTGACAGGAGGCAGGGTGCACGCCGAGTCGCCGGAGTGGATGCCGGCCTCCTCGATGTGCTCCATGATGCCGCCGATGTAGAGCTCGTCGCCGTCGAACAGGGCGTCGACGTCGATCTCCGTGGCCTCGTCGAGGAACCGATCGACCAGCAGCGGATGAGCGGGTCCGACGATCGCCTGACCCTCGATGCGCGAGAAGTAGTCCTGCATCTGCTCTGCGTCGTACACGATCTCCATCCCGCGTCCGCCGAGCACGAAGCTGGGGCGCACGAGCACCGGGTAGCCGATGCCCGTGGCGACATCGAGGGCGCCGTCGAGGTCGGTCGCGGTGCCGTTCTCCGGCGAGATCAGGCCGGCGCGGTCGAGGACGCCGGAGAAGAGCCCGCGCTCCTCGGCGAGGTCGATCGCTGCTGGGCTCGTGCCGAGGATCGGGACGCCAGCCGCCTCGAGCCCCTTCGCGAGTCCCAGCGCAGTCTGGCCGCCGAGCTGGACGACGACGCCGAGCAGCTCGCCGGCACCGCGCTCGACCTCGACGATCTCGAGGACGTCCTCGAGCGTGAGCGGCTCGAAGTAGAGGCGGTCGCTCGTGTCGTAGTCGGTGGAGACCGTCTCCGGGTTGCAGTTGATCATGATGGTCTCGAAGCCGGCGTCCGAGAGCGCGAACGACGCGTGCACGCACGAGTAGTCGAACTCGATGCCCTGACCGATGCGGTTCGGGCCCGAGCCGAGGATGATCACCTTGCGGCGGTCGCTCGGCGTGACCTCGGACTCCTGGTCGTAGCTCGAGTAGTGGTACGGCGTGAAGGCCGGGAACTCACCGGCGCACGTGTCCACGGTCTTGAAGACCGGGCGGACTCCGAAGTTGTGGCGGATCGCGCGGACCTCGTCCTCGCGGCTCCCGCGGAGCTCCGCGATCTGGGCGTCGGAGAAGCCGTGGCGCTTCGCGTGCCGGAGCAGGCGGGCGTCGACGACGTCTGCGGAGCTGATCTCGGCCGCGACCTCGTTGATGAGCACGATCTGGTCGATGAACCAGGGGTCGATGGCCGTGGATTCGAAGATCTGCTCCGGCGTCGCACCCTTCCAGAGCGCGCGCTGCACGTTGACGATGCGGCCGTCGGTCGGGATCTTGATCGTCTCGAGGAGCTCCTCGACGGAGACCTCGTCTGCAGCCCACGTGAACGACGATCCCCGCTTCTCGAGCGAGCGCAGTGCCTTCTGCAGCGCGGTCGAGAAGTTGCGACCGATGGCCATGGCCTCGCCGACCGACTTCATGGTGGTCGTCAGCGTCGTGTCGGCGGCCGGGAACTTCTCGAAGTTGAAGCGGGGCACCTTGACGACGACGTAGTCGAGCGTCGGCTCGAAGCTCGCGGGCGTCACCTTCGTGATGTCGTTGGGGATCTCATCCAGGCGGTAGCCGATGGCGAGCTTCGCCGCGATCTTCGCGATCGGGAAGCCCGTCGCCTTGGACGCCAGCGCCGACGAGCGGGACACGCGAGGGTTCATCTCGATGACGATGATGCGACCGTTCGAGGGGTCGATGGCGAACTGGATGTTGCATCCACCGGTGTCGACGCCCACGAGTCGGATGATCGCGATGCCGATGTCGCGGAGGCGCTGGTACTCGCGGTCGGTCAGCGTGAGCGCGGGCGCGACCGTGATGGAGTCGCCCGTGTGGACGCCGACGGGGTCGACGTTCTCGATCGAGCAGACGACCACCGTGTTGTCGGCGGTGTCGCGCATGAGCTCGAGCTCGTACTCCTTCCAGCCGAGGATCGACTCCTCGAGGAGCACCTCGCCCGTCGGGCTCGACTGCACGCCGTCGGCGACGAAGCGGATCAGGTCCTCTTCGTTGTAGGCGAAGCCGGAGCCGAGGCCGCCCATGGTGAACGAGGGACGGACGACAAGAGGGTAGCCGAGGTCCTCGGCGAAGCCGATCGCCTGCTCGACGCTCGTCGCGATGTGGGAGCGCGCGACTTCGGCGCCGGCCTCGATGACGAGGTCCTTGAAGATCTGGCGGTCCTCGCCGCGGCGGATCGCGTCCACCTTCGCGCCGATGAGCTCGACGCCGTGACGCTCGAGGATGCCCTCCTCATGGAGCGCGATGGCCGCGTTGAGCGCCGTCTGCCCGCCGAGGGTGGGGAGGATCGCGTCAGGGCGCTCCTTGATGATGATCGACTCGATGATGTCCGGGGTGATCGGCTCGACGTACGTGGCGTCGGCGAAGTCCGGGTCGGTCATGATCGTCGCGGGGTTCGAGTTCACGAGGATGACGCGGACGCCCTCCTCGCGGAGCACGCGGCAGGCCTGCGTGCCCGAGTAGTCGAACTCGGCCGCCTGGCCGATGACGATGGGTCCCGAGCCGATGACGAGGACGCTCGAGATGTCTGTGCGCTTTGGCATGCTTACGCGTTCTCCTGGCCGTTGGTGGGGGTGGATGAGGTGGCGAGGTGCTCGCGCACCATCTCCCTGAACTGGTCGAAGAGCGGGGCCGAGTCGTGGGGGCCCGCCGCCGCCTCTGGGTGGAACTGCACGCTGAACGCCGGGATGTCGAGGCAGCGGAGGCCTTCGACGACCTGGTCGTTGAGGCCGATGTGGCTGACCTGCGCGCGGCCGAAGCCGGCTGGCGTCTCGACGGGGCCGTCGAGTGGAGCCTGGACGGCGAAGCCGTGGTTCTGGGCGGTGATCTCGATGCGGCCGGAGAACGTGTCGACGACGGGCTGGTTGATGCCGCGGTGGCCGAAGGGCAGCTTGTACGTGTCGAAGCCGAGGGCACGGCCGAGCAGCTGGTTGCCGAAGCAGATGCCGAAGAACGGTGTGCCGTCGCGGAGGACGTTCTGCAGCAGCTCCACGTGCGCGTCGCTGGATGCAGGGTCGCCCGGCCCGTTGGAGTAGAAGACGGCGGTGGGGGCGAGCTCGCGGAGCTGGTCGATGGTCGTGGCGTGCGGCAGCACGTGCACGTCGAAGCCACGCTCGGCCAGCGCCTTGATCGTGGCCGTCTTGATGCCCAGGTCGATGATGGCGACGGAGCCGATCCGCTCGTCGGCCGTCGACGGGTGCACGATGGGCTCCGGCGTCGAGACGCGGTCGCTGAGGTTGCGGCCCGCCATGCTCGGCTGCGAACGCACCTTCTCGAGCAGCGTGGTCTCGTCGGCCGAGGCCGCCTCGCCGGAGAAGATCCCGCCGCGCATCGAGCCCTCGCTGCGGATGCGTCGCGTGAGCGCACGGGTGTCGACGCCGGCGATGCCGACGATGCTGGTCTCGGTCAGGGCGTTCTCGAGCGTGTCCTCGGAGCGCCAGTTCGAGACGACGCGGGAGGGGTCGCGGACGACGTAGCCGTCGACCCAGATCTGGCGCGACTCCATGTCCTCCGCGTTGACCCCGGTGTTGCCGATGTGCGGGGCGGTCTGGACGACGATCTGGCCTGCGTAGCTCGGGTCCGTCAGCGTCTCCTGGTAGCCGGTCATGCCGGTCGAGAACACGACTTCGCCGAGCGTCTCGCCGACGGCGCCGTACGCGTCGCCCTCGTATCGCGTCCCGTCCTCCAGGACGAGCACGGCGGGAATTGGTGGCGTCATGAGGACTCCTCGGTCGTGGGGGCTGGTGTTCGCTGCAGCGAGTGCAGCGCGGTCTTGAGCTGTTCTCGCGCGGTGGCGTCGACAACTCGGAGGGAGGTCTCGACGCTCACGCGGTCGCTCGCTGCGTCGTCGCCGGGCAGGAGCCACCGGATGATCGTGAGCCCGCCGTTCTCGACGACTCGGTCGATCGTGACGGTGCCGTCGATGGTGGCCTCGATGTCTGCCGCGGGGATGAAGAAGGCTCGTTCGCCTGCGATGCGCACGACGAGTCCTTCCCGGAGCACGGTCACCTCAGCCCGCCCCCGGAATCCGAGCGGCGGGACGACGATGCGGTCGAGGGTGTCACCCGTGCGGCTCGTCGACACGTAGTGCACGTCGTGCCAGTGCCCGAGCGGCTGCTCCGTCGACTGCGGGGGGCTCAGGGGCGTGGCGATGCCGGCCTGCGCCCGTGTCCGGCGTCGCCAGCCGAGCCACATGAGCGCGACGATGACGAGGAACGCGACGATCGTGAGGGCGGCGGGGAGTACGCGGTCGTCCATCAGGCGAGTTCCTGCTCGCGCGCTCGGGCGGCGGCGGCCGCACCTTCGGCCGAGAGGAGGACGCCGTCGTCGAGCGTGCGGGTTCCGCGGTAGACGGTGTGCACGACCCGGCCGGGCAGCGGCATGCCGAGGAATGGCGAGTTGATGCTCTTGCCTCCGAGTGCGGCCGTCGTGAAGTCAGCCGTCGGGGCTGGGTCGTAGAAGACGAGGTTGGCGAGCTCGCCGGCCGCGACGGGGCGTCCAGATGCGGAGTCGCCCCCGATGCGAGCGGGAGTCTCGGACATGATCCGCGCCACGTCCGCCCAGCTGAGCGCGCCCGTGTCGATCATGGTGTGCTGCACGACGCGCAGGGCGGACTCGAGCCCGACCATGCCCATCGCGGCCTGGTCCCACTCGGTCTCCTTGGCATCGACGGGATGCGGCGCGTGGTCGGTGGCGACGATGTCGATCGTGCCGTCGGCCAGCGCTTCTCGCACCGCGAGCACGTCATCCTGCGTCCGAAGCGGCGGGTTGACCTTGAACCGGGCGTCGTAGCCGCGCACGAGCTCCTCGGTGAGGAGGAGGTGGTGGGGCGTGACCTCAGCGGTCACGTCGATGCCGCGTGTCTTTGCCCACCGCACGACATCCACACCTTCGCGGGTGGAGACGTGGCAGACGTGCAGGCGTGAGGAGACGTGATCGGCGAGCAGTGCGTCGCGCGCGATGATCGACGATTCGGCCACCGCCGGCCACCCGCCGAGGCCGAGCTCGGCCGAGAGCGCCCCTTCGTTCATCTGGGCCCCTGCCGTGAGGCGAGGGTCCTGGGCGTGCTGGGCGACGACTCCGCCGAACGCCTTCACGTACTCGAGGGCGCGACGCATGATGAGCGGATCGAAGACGCACTTGCCGTCGTCGGAGAACACGCGGACGCCGGCGTTCGACTGCGCCATCGCGCCGATCTCGGAGAGCTGCTCGCCTTCGAGCCCGACCGTCACGGCCCCGATGGGCCGGACATCGGCGTATCCGGCGGCGCGACCGAGCGCGGCGACCGCCTCGACCACACCCGCCGTGTCCTGGACCGGAGAGGTGTTCGCCATGGCGAACACCGTCGTGTACCCGCCGAACGCCGCCGCGCGGGTGCCGGTGAGCACCGTCTCGCTCGACTCGAAGCCAGGTTCGCGCAGGTGCGTGTGGAGGTCGACGAGGCCGGGCAGGAGCACGAGGCCCTCGACGTCGATGACGCGTTCCACGCCGTCGACGGAGACGGATCCGGCCGGGGCGACTTCGGCGATCGTGGTTCCGGCGACGAGCACGTCGACGGGGTCGGCGCCGAGCAGCTTGGCGCCTCGATACAGCGTGGTCATGGTGCCTTTCTCGTTTCCTGGGCCCTGGTTCACGAGCCGCTCCCCTCGCGCTCGCCGGAGCAGAGCACGTAGAGCGCGGCCATGCGGACGGCGACGCCGTTCGCGACCTGCTCGAGGACGGTCGACTGCGGTGAGTCGGCGGCGATCGAGGAGATCTCCAGACCGCGGTTCATGGGGCCGGGATGCATGACCATCGTAGCCTCGGGCAGGCTCCGGAACCGGGTCTCGCCGAGCCCCCAGTTCTTGGCGTACTCGCGCGTGTTCGGGAAGAAGGCGTCGTGCATCCGCTCCGCCTGGATGCGGAGCAGCATGACCGCGGTCGGGTGCGTGGCGAGCGCCGCGTCGAGGTCGCTCGTGATCGTCGCCGGCCAGGACTCCGTGCGCACGGGGACGAGGGTCGGCGGGCCGACGAGCGTGACCTCGGCCCCGAGGGTCGTGAGGAGCCACACGTTCGATCTGGCCACTCGCGAGTGCAGGATGTCACCGACGATGACGATGTGGCAGCCGTCGAGTCCCTTTCCGCGGGCCGCGGCGCGTCCGTGGACGCGACGTCGCAGCGTGAACGCGTCGAGGAGCGCCTGCGTGGGGTGCTCGTGCATGCCGTCGCCGGCGTTCAGGATGGGGGCGTCGATCCAGTCACGCTCGGCGAGGAGCTGCGGCGCGCCGCTCGAGGGGTGCCTGATGACGACGGCATCGGCGCCGATGGCCTTGAGCGTCTGCGCCGTGTCCTTGAGCGACTCTCCCTTGGAGACGCTCGATCCCTTGGCGCCGAAGTTGATGACGTCAGCGGAGAGTCGCTTCTCCGCGGCTTCGAACGAGATGCGGGTGCGCGTCGAGTCCTCATAGAACAGGTTCACGACGGTGATGCCTCGAAGAGCTGGCAGCTTCTTGACCTCGCGGTCGCCGACATCCGACATGTCCTCGGCGACGTCGAGCAGCATGATCGCGTCCTCGCGACTCATGCCCTTCGTGGAGAGCAGGTGCTTCATGCGCGTCCCCCGTCGGTGATGACGACGCGGTCGCCGCCGTCGAGCTCCGTGAGCTCGACGCCGATGCGCTCGCTCCGGGCGGAGGGCAGGTTCTTCCCGACGTAGTCCGCGCGGATCGGGAGCTCGCGGTGCCCGCGGTCGACCAGGACGGCGAGCTGCACGGCACGAGGCCGGCCGGTATCGCTGAGCGCGTCGAGGGCGGCTCGCACCGTGCGGCCGGAGAAGAGCACGTCATCGACGAGCACCACGGTCTTGCCGTCGATGCCGCCCACAGGGATGTGCGTGGGCTGCGAGACGCGTGCCGGTCCGCGGCGCAGATCGTCACGGTACATCGTCACGTCGAGTGCGCCAGCGATCTCCGCGGCGTCGACGTGTGTCCCGTTCGAGGCCTCGAAGCCGGCGATGAGGCTGGCGAGGCGCTTCGCGAGGGGAACTCCTCGGCTCGGGATGCCGAGCAGGAGCAGGTCCTTCGACCCACGGTTCTGCTCGAGGATCTGGTGCGCGATTCGCACGAGGGCTCGTTGAACGTCGTCGTGATTCAGCACGGTTCGCTGGGGCACGTCGACCTCCTTCCCCGCCTCACTGGACGGTGTTAAAGGATGTCTGGAACTGGGGGCCGGGCCGTCTCGCCTGTGGCGGTCTCGGCTCGAGCCCCCAGCCTAGCATCGGCTACTGCTCGCTGATGCGGCCGAGCACGCCGTGGATGAACTTGCCCGACGCGTCCGTCGAGTACTCACCGGCGGCGCTGACGGCCTCGGTGATGGCCACGGCGGCGGGGATCTCGTCGTTGTACTTGAGCTCCCAGATCGCGACGCGGAGGATCGAGCGGTCGAGCGCGGGCATGCGCTCCAGCGTCCAGTCGCGAGCGGTCTCGACGATGTAGCCGTCGATCTCATCTGCGTGCTCGATGACGCCGAGCACGATCTCCCTGGCGTAGCGCCAGCTCGCCGCGCGGTCGGGCTCATCAGCGGCCCGCTCCGCTTCCTGGCCGAGGAGCTCGGGGATCGGGGTCCCGCGAACGTCGGAGGCGAACAGGATGTCCATGGCGCGCTTGCGCGCCTTCGTGCGCGCGCTCACTAGTCGTTGACGCGGCCCAGGTAGTCGCCCGTGCGGGTGTCGATCTTGACCTTCGTGCCGGCGTCGACGAACAGCGGAACCTGGATCTCCGCGCCGGTCTCGACGGTCGCGGGCTTGGTGCCCGCATTGGAGCGGTCGCCCTGCAGGCCCGGCTCGGTGTACGTGATCTCGAGCACCACCGACGGCGGGAGCTCGATGTAGAGCGGCTCGCCCTCGTTCAGCGCGATCTGCACGCTCTGCTGCTCGAGCATGTACTTGGCCGCGTCACCCACGATCCGCTCGTCGAGCGTGATCTGGTCGTAGTCGGTCTGGTCCATGAAGACGTAGCCGTCGCCGTCGCGGTAGAGGTACTGGAAGTCGCGGCGGTCGACCGTCGCGGTCTCGATCTTGGCGCCGGCGTTGAACGTGCGGTCGACGGTCTTGCCGCTGACGACCTGCTTGAGCTTGGTGCGCACGAAGGCACCGCCCTTGCCGGGCTTGACGTGCTGGAAGTCGATGACCTGCCAGAGTTGCTTCTCGATGAGAAGCACAACGCCGTTCTTGATGTCTGCCGTAGTTGCCATGGAAGTTTCTCCGTGTCCATCCCGCGCAAGAGCGGGATTCTTCAGTTATCGCCACCTGGTTGAGGTACGCGCGAGCTGTCGGCGCGAGGCGTTTGCCCCAGCGGCCCCGGAGAAGTCTAGTGCAGGGTCTCCGAAGAGGCCTGTTTCGCCTCGCTCATGGCGCGGATGCCTTCGAGTGCCGCCAGGTACGAGCCTGCGCCGAGACCGGCGACGACGCCCGTCGCGACCGCCGAGATGACGCTCGTGTGCCGGAACGTCTCGCGTGCGTGCGGGTTCGACAGGTGCACCTCGATGACCGGGGTCCCCGTCTCCGTGACGATCGAGACCGCGTCGCGGAGCGCGATGGAGTAATGGGTGAGCGCGGCGGGGTTCAGGATGACCGGGGTGCGCGCATCCGCCGCTTCATGCAGCCACTCGACCAGCTGGCCCTCGAAGTTGGACTGCCGTGCGTCGATCTCGACGCCGCCGCCAGCTGCAGCGCGGAGGAGCTCGACGATGTCGGCGAGCGTCTGCGTGCCGTACGTCTCCGGCTCGCGCGTGCCGAGTCGATCGAGGTTGGGGCCGCCGAGAACGAGGATGCGCATGCGGGTCAGTCTATAGACGGGGTCAGGCGAAGGCCGCGGTCGGGACGACCGACTCGTCCGCCGAGATGAGCTCGTTGCGCACGAACGCGTTCCAGACCCCGTTGTCGTCGACGCCGGTCGTCACCTGGTCGGCGTAGGCCTTGATGGCATCGGGTGCGTTGCCCATCGCGACGCCGACTCCCGTGAGCTGGAGCATCTCGACGTCGTTGATGCTGTCGCCGATCCCGATCGTGTCCGCCCGCTCGAGCCCCTTCAGGCGGCACACCTCGAGGATGGCGCTCCCCTTGTTCACGCCGAGTTGCAGGAGCTCGCCGCTGTGGGGGCCGAGAACAGGGACCGTGGCGTTGATGACGTCGAAGCGTCCGGCGAAGGCCTCGCGGATAGCGTCGATGGGGGTTTCGGCGCTCAGGAAGCACATCTTGCCGATGTCGTCTCGCAGCACCTCGCCACCCTCCTCGAAGAACGTCTCGAACTGCAGCGCTCCGTCGGCCTCGACACGGTCGGAGTCGGCGAGCTCGACGGCGAGCAGCCTCCGGAGGTGCGCGCGGAAGCCGGGACTTGCGACGACTGCCGAGTCGCTCTGCACGTAGAAATCGATCCCAGACCGGGTGAACACGTCGATGGCGAAGGCGACGTCGTCGAGCGACATCGTGCGTGAGACGCGCGTCTCCCCATCGAACCACACGAAGCTGCCGCCGGCGCTCACGATTCCGTCGAAGCCGATGTCGAGGATCTGGGGGTAGATCTCCGCGCGCGACCGGCCGGTGCAGATGAAGACCAGGTGGCCGGCGGCCCTCGCGCGGCTGACGGCCTCGACCGTCGACGGCTGGATGCGCTCCTGCTCGTCGATGAGAGTGCCGTCGATGTCGAGGAAGACGATGCGCCTGGTCAACTGTGTCCTTCTGCTCATGAGTGCGGCCGATAGCTCCGGCGCCTCGTCGAACGAGGATGACGCTGCAGCTGGGCCGTCCACCAGGCTAGACGATGCGAGCACGCGGACGGCACCTGAGGGCTGGCGGCGCTGTCCCTGACGACCTAGCCTCGGACCATGTCCGCCGAGTTCGAGACCCTGGCGACCACGGGGTCGTCCACGCCGTCCGTCGAGGACGCCAGCAGAGCCCTGCGCGCCAGCTGGCCCGCGCTGGACGAACGGCGTCTCGGCGGCTGGGCCGTCGGATTCTCCGAGGGGTTCACGCGGCGTGCGAACAGCGTGTGGATGCTCGGCGAGGTGGGGGACGTGGAGACGGCCATCGGCACGGTCGAGGAGGCGTACCGTGTGCGTGGCCTCCCCAGCCGCTTCCTCACGACCGACTCGAGTGACTCGGACGAAGTGGCGGCGCTGCGGGCGTTCGGCTACGTGACGTCACTCTCCGGCGGAGTCCTCGCGCGTGCGCTCGGCCCAGCAGACGGCCCTCACCAGTCGCTCGCTGGCTCACATCCATCCGCGGTCCTCTCGGTATCCGCCCCGCAGCTCCCACCCGACTGGCTCGACGCCTGGCTGACCTGGAGCGGCCGACGCCTGCCGAGCGACCGCCGCCTCGCCCCGCGCATCCTGCGCCAGGGCACGCCGAGCTTCCTCAGCGTGAGCGTCGACGGTTCCAACGTGGCGACCGCGCGGCTCTCGGTGCTCGACGGCATCGGGGTCGTCGACTGCCTGGTCACGGCTCGCGCGAGCCGGGGCCGTGGGTACGCCCGTCTGCTGCTCGAACGCGCGCAGCACGAGGCCTTCGCGCTCGGCGCATCGTCGTGCCTCGCCATGGTGGTCGACGGCAACGACGCCTCGCTCCGGCTCTTCGACCGGCTGGGCTACCACCGGCTCGGGGCGTTCCGATACCTGGAGGGTCCAGAGCGGACCGGCTGCTGCTGAACGCCGCCCTGGCAGCGGCGACCCAGGGCCGCGTCGTAGGGTCCTCGCACCAGTGAGACAGAGGAGCAGCCCATGCGAGAGCTCGTGTACTACGTCGCGACGAGCATCGACGGTTTCATCGCCGACCCGAGCGGAGGCTTCGACGCCTTCCCGATGGAGGGCGACCACATGGCCACCCTGCTCGCGGACTACCCCGACGCGTTCCCTGCGCATGTCCTTGATGCGCTCGGAATGCGGGCCCCCGGCACGAGGTTCGACACCGTCATCATGGGCTGGAACACCCTACGCCCAGCTCTCGATGTCGGCATCGAGAGCCCGTACCCGCATCTGCGTCAGGTCGTCGCGAGCCGCGGCGACCGGCGCGTCGCTGATGACATGACGCTCACGAGCGACCCCGTCGACACCGTCCGGCGGCTGAAGGACGAGGACGGGCTGCCGATCTGGCTCTGCGGCGGAGGGGAGCTCGCCGGCTCGCTGCGCAGCGAGATCGACCGCCTCGTTCTGAAGCGGAACCCGGTCGTCTTCGGTGCCGGCGTTCCGCTCTTCGGCCACGCTGGATACTCACCGCAGGCATTCACCCTGAGCGCGACGCGGCGCTTCGAATCGGGCGTGACGATTGATGAGTATGTTCGGTGCGACGAACGCCGGGGCGCTTAGCTGGCGATCTCCTGGTACGCGGCGAAGAGCAGGCTCTCGTCCGGCGCGCGCATGATCGTCGGACGCCCGAGGCCATCGAGGACGACGAACCGGAGCATGGCGCCCCGCGCCTTCTTGTCGCGGCGCATCGTGGCGAGCAACGTCTTCCAGCGGCCGGCTGGATAGCTCGTGGGGAGACCGAGGAGCTCGAGGATCGCCGTGTGGCGGTCCGCGGTCGCGTCGTCCAGGCGCCCGGAGAGCCTCGCCAGCTCGGCGACGAACACCATGCCGATGGAGATGGCGGCACCGTGGCGCCACTGGTAGCGCTCCGCGTTCTCGATGGCGTGCCCGAGCGTATGGCCGTAGTTGAGGATCTCCCGCAGCCCCTGCTCGGTGAAGTCCTCGCCGACGACCCGCGCCTTGACGCGGATCGCGAGCTCGAGCACCCGGAGGAACTCGGGGGTCGTCGGGTCGGTAGCCCGCTCCGGGTCACGCTCGATGATGTCGAGGATCTCCGGCTCCGCGATGAAGCCGGCCTTCACGACCTCGGCGAAGCCGGCCAGGAGCTCGTTTCGCGGCAGGCTGTCGAGGATCTCCGGATCGATGACGACGCCAGCAGGAGGGTGGAAGGACCCGACGAGATTCTTGCCCTCGTTCGTGTTCAGCCCTGTCTTGCCGCCGATCGCTGCGTCGACCATCGCGAGCACCGTCGTGGGCATGTGCACGACCTTGACGCCACGCAGCCACGTCGCGGCGATGAAGCCGCCGATGTCGCTCGTCGCGCCTCCGCCGATCGTGATGACGGCGTCCGACCTCGTGAAGTCCGCCTGGCCGAGGATCTGCCAGCAGAACGCGGCCACCTCGATGCGCTTCGCGCCCTCCGCATCCGGGATCTCGGCGATCAGAACCTGGGTGTACTCGCCGACGAGCTGCTCCCGGACACGCTCCGCCACATTCGCGAGGTGGGGGGCGTGCACGATCAGGACCTTGGCGACGCCCTCGCCGAGCAGCGCCGGGACCACGGCGGCCGCGTCGCGGAACTGGCCGCCCCCGATGATGATGTCGCCGTGGGCGCCGGGAACCTCGATGATCTCAGGCAACGTCGCTTGGTCCTTCCTTGGAGTTCTGCTCCAGCCACTCCGCGATGTCGTCGACGACGCGGACCATGGGCCGGAATGAGGTGTCGAAGCTCACGTCCGCGAGACGCTCGTACGTCTCGCGACGGGCTTCGTAGATCTGCGTCCAGCTCTCGATGCCCGTGATGAGCGGCCGCTTCGAGTTGCCGGTGATGCGCTCCGTGATGGCAGCGGGGGACGCGGTCAGCAGCACGACGGTGTGGCCGTCGAGCCGCGACTGCGTCTCGACGTCCATGACTGCCCCGCCCCCGAGTGAGAGGACCTCGGTCGTCTCGAGGTGCTCCGCGATCACGTCGCGTTCGAGTCGCCGGAACTCGACTTCCCCGTGCGCGGCGAAGATGTCGGGAATCGCCCCGTGGCGCGCCACGATCACCTTGTCGGTGTCGGCGTAGCTCGCGCCGAGCACCTTCGCGAGGCGGCGCCCGGCCCTCGACTTGCCGGCCGCCGGCGGGCCGATGAGGACGACGCTCATACGCGCCACTCGCTCAGCGAGTCCCCCATCGGCGTCTCGTCGACGGGACCAGCCTGCAGCTCGGACTCGGAGACCGACTCGTGGGACGTGCGCAGCAGGGGTGGGATGCTCCCGAGGTAGCTCTCGATGTTCCGCTTCGTCTCCGCCACCGAGTCCCCGCCGAACTTCTCCAGGATCGTGTCCGCGATCGTGAGGGCCACCATGGCCTCGACGACGACGCCGGAGGCCGGGACCGCGCACACGTCGGAGCGCTGGTGGTGTGCCGCCGCGTCCTGACCGGTGGCGACATCCACGGTGTGCAGCGCCTTCGGAACGGTCGCGATCGGCTTCATGCCCGCGCGCACGCGCAGGACCGTGCCCGTCGCCATGCCACCCTCGATACCGCCGGCGCGGTCGCTCGAGCGCACGATGGAGCCATCCCGGACGTAGAGCGGGTCGTGCGCCGAGGTTCCCGGACGACGAGTCGTCTCGAACCCGTCGCCGACCTCGACGCCCTTGATGGCCTGGACGCTCATGAGCGCCTTCGCGAGACGCGCGTCGAGTCGACGGTCCCAGTGCACGTAGGAGCCGATGCCAGGCGGCAGTCCCCACACGAGGACCTCCGTGACCCCGCCGAGCGTGTCGCCGCTCTTGCGGACCTCGTCGATGAGCGCGACGGCCGCCGCCGACGTCTCCGCATCGAAGACGCGGACGGGATCGGCGTCGATCGCCGCGAGGTCCGCGTAGACGGGCAGGGGCGCGTCGTCTGGAACGCGAACCGTGCCGATGGCCAGCGTGTGACTGAGCGTGGTGATCCCCAGCTCGGCCAGGAAGCGCTTCGCGATCGCACCGAGCGCGACGCGCGCCGCTGTCTCACGGGCGCTCGCGCGCTCAAGGACGGGGCGGGCGTCGTCGAAGCCGTGCTTCTGCATGCCGATGAGATCGGCATGTCCCGGGCGTGGACGCGTGAGTTTCGCACCCCGGCCAGTGTCGAACACGGCGGGATCCACCGGCTCCGGACTCATGACCTCGACCCACTTGGGCCACTCCGTGTTGCCGATGCGGATGCCGATGGGCGAACCCATCGTGGCGCCGTGGCGCACGCCCGCGGAGAGCGTCAGCTCGTCCTGCTCGAACTTCATTCGCGCTCCCCGGCCGTGGCCGAGCTTTCGCCGCGCGAGGTCGGTGCGGAGATCGTCGAGGGACAGCGGGACACCAGCTGGGAGTCCCTCGAGGATCGCAAGGAGTTCTGGGCCGTGGGATTCCCCGGCCGTGAGCCATCGAAGCATTGGACTATTCTGACACGCGCAGCGCGGCGCTCCGCATCGCGGCCCGCACCTCGGCCTCTCGCGGCAGCCGTTCGGACACCCCGCGTCCCGTGAAGAGACGCACTTGCACGAGAGCCTGCTCGAGCAGGAGCTCGAGTCCGGAGACGACCCGTCCGCCAGCAGACAGCCAGCGCGACGCGAGATTCGTCGGCCACGGGTCGTAGAGCACGTCGAACAGGAGTGCTCCGTCGACCCAGGCCTCATCGACCAGGAGATGGTCCTGGTCACCCGGGATGGTGTTGACGACGAGCTCGGCGTGCTTGGACTCGGCCGGCAGGGCGTCGAACTGGGCGAAGGTCAGCACGTCGACGCCGACCCCGAGCGATGATGCCAGCGTGGCCAGCTCCCGCGCGCGCTCGGGCGCGCGGACGACGACACGCAGCTCAGACGTGCCGAGGGAGGGCAGCGCTGCGACCACGGCCGCCGCCGTGCCACCGGCCCCGAGCAGGCGGACCCTCGGCGCAGCCTCCATCCCCGCACCGTTCAGCGCGGCGACGAACCCGAGCACGTCCGTGTTCCACCCACGAGCGGCGCCGCCTGCGTCCGGATCGTCGAAGACGAGCGTGTTGACGGCCCCGATCTCGACAGCGGCCGGGGCGAGCCAGGAAGCGAATTCGTGCGCCTCCTGTTTGAGGGGCATCGTGACGGAGAACCCCCGCCACCCCGGTCCGCGCGTCGACATGAAGCCGGCGAGCTCGCCTTCCGGAACGTCGAATCGCTCGTAGCGCCAGTCCAGCCCGAGCTCCCTGTACGCCGCGGCATGGATCGCCGGCGACTTCGAGTGGTCGATGGGCGAGCCGAGGACGGCGAGCCTGGTCTCCGGCGAGTCCACGCCTGCCTCAGCCATATTCGGGGTGATCTTCCATCCACGCGAGCCACTTGGCGACCGCGACCTCGTGCTCCTCGAACGTCTCGGAGAAGATGGTCTCCCCCGTGTCGAGGTTCCAGGTCACGAAGTACACCCACGGCCCGTCGGCGGGGTTCACGGCAGCATCGATAGCGATGTCACCCGGGTTCGAGATCGGCCCCGCGACCATCCCCGGATGCACGTAGGTGTTGTAGATGTTCGCAGCGTCGGCGCGTTCCGCATCGCTCGTCGAGACTCGGTGCGTGTTGCCGGTGCCATAGGCCACCGTCGCGTCGGACTGCAGGAGCATGCCCATGTCGAGCCTGTTGAGGAACACCCGCGAGACCTTGTAGTAGTCCTCGCGGAGGCCCGCTTCCTTCTGGATGAGCGAGGCCAGGCGGATCGTGTCCCAGCGTGCCTCTGGAGCGACGCCGTGCTCGTCGAGTGACTGGAACATGCGGTCGACCAGCGTCTTCAGCACCGTGTTCGCGTCGACGCCGGGGTCGAAGCTGTAGGTCGCCGGGAACAGGAACCCTTCAAGGGTCGTCGCCTCGGCGGGGAGTCCGAAGTTCGCCGGGATGGCCGCCGCCTCGAGATCGGCGACGGGAATGCCGACGCCACCCTCGATGAGTGCGTAAACGTCCTGGAGCGCTGTGCCCTCCGGAATCACGACGGTCGACTCCTGGCGGTTCGCGGGGTCGAGCAGCGAGGCGAGCGCGGATTCGGCGCTCATCTCCTCCTGCATTCCGTAGCTGCCTGGGATGAAGACCGGATCCTCGGGCTGCGCGAGCACCTCATCCACGAAGGCGCCAGGGGACTTCACGATGCCGACCTCGGCGAGTCGCTCGCCGATGGAGGTGCCGGTGTCGCCGGATTCGATGGTGAACGCCATCTCCGTGCCGTTCCCGCTGCCCTCGAAGTCCGCAGAGGACGCACCACCCCCGAACAGGCTGCGCAGCTGGGAGCCGAAGCCGAACCAGACGACCGCCGCGCTCACTGCCACGACAACGACGAGCACGAGGATGACGATCAGACTGCGCTTGCCCTGCTTGACCGCGGCCGACTGGCGCCTGCGGTTCCCGCCGGACCTTCGCGGACTGCCGTCGCCTGCGTCCGCCTGCTTCGCGGTCTCGTCGGAGAAGAGGTCACCGAACGGATCGTCCGGGGTGAATCGCTTGCGACCTTCTTGGCTACCTGGGGGCTGGTTGTCCGTCAGAGTCCTGATCCTTTCGGGAGAGGAGCTCACCCGGCGCACGTCCGGATTGGCGCTCCGCGTCGAGCGAGGTCTGCAAGATGACGACTGCCGCCACCTGGTCGATGATGTTCCGAGATCTGGAGGCCTTCCGGCCCACGTCGCGAAGCTGCCGGCTCGCGCTGACCGTCGTCAGACGCTCGTCCACCAACCTGAGTGGAACCGGAGAGTGGGCGGCGATCTGCTCGGCCACCGCCCGCGCGTCCGCAGTCGATGCGGTCTCGGCACCTGAGAGCGACAGCGGGAGGCCCACGACGATCTCGATGGCGCCGTACTCGACGACGAGCTCCGCGATCCGCCTGGCGTGGGCATCGCCCTTGGCTCCGTCCCGCGGCACCGTTTCGAGCGGCGTCGCGAGCATTCCGTGCGGGTCGCTCCTGCTCACGCCGACGCGGGCCTTGCCCACGTCGACGCCGAGGCGCGTGCCTGGACGGATGTCAGCCATTCGCGAGTTCAGTGCGGATCGCGGCGAGCGCGTCGTCGAGGCGCTCGACGTCGGTGCCGCCGCCCTGCGCGACGTCCGGCTTCCCGCCGCCGCCTCCGCCGAGGATCGGGGCCGCGATGCGAACGAGGGCGCCTGCTGCGGCCCCAGCGTCACGCGCGGCCGGGTTGGTGGCGACGAGCACGATCGGCTTGCCGTTGGAGGCGGCGCCGAGCGCGACGACGGCAGGTCGGTCGCCGAGCTGCTCGCGGACGGCGAGCGCGAGCGAGCGGAGCTCGTCCGCGCTACGGACCTCGCCGAGGTGCTTCGCCACGAGCAGGACGCTCCCAGCGGAGCTGGCCTCGGCGGCGATCGCGGGCACGCGCCGCATGGCCTCGGCGGCTTCGAGCTCCGCGATGCGCTTCTGAGCGGCCTTGAGGCTCGTCGCCAGGTCCTGGACGCGGTCGGCGAGCTGCTCGCGTGGGGCCTTGAGGTTGCTCGTGAGCTGCGAGACGATGGCGCGCTCGACGGCGAAGTCCGCGAAGGCGTCTCGCCCGACAAGCGACTCGATGCGGCGGTTGCTCGAGCCGACGGAGGACTCCCCCACCAGGTTGACGATCCCGATCTCCGACGAGCTGCCGACGTGCGTGCCGCCGCACAGCTCTCGCGACCAGGGGCCGCCGATGTCGACCATCCGCACCCGGCTGCCGTACTTCTCGCCGAACAGGGCGCGAGCCCCGAGCGACTTGGCCTCGTCGAGGTCCATCTCGCGGGTCGTGACGACGTGGTTGGCGCGGATGGCGTCGTTGACGATGCCTTCGAGCTCGGCCTTCGTGTCGTTCGTGAGTCCCTGGCTCCAGGAGAAGTCGAGGCGCAGGTACCCGGCCTTGTTGTACGAGCCGGACTGGTGGGCGTCGGGTCCGAGCACGTCGCGGAGCGCGGCGTGGAGGAGGTGCGTCGCCGTGTGGGCCTGGTTGGCGCTGCGACGGTATGCCGGGTCGACGATCGTCTCGACGCGATCGCCGACGGCGACCTCACCGGAGACGATGGTGACGGTGTGGCTCACGAGGCCCGCGATGGGCCGCTGGACGTCGACGACGTCCGCGACGAGTCCGCGGGTGGCTGAGGTGATCTGGCCAGAGTCTGCTTCCTGTCCGCCCGACTCCGCGTAGAGCGCCGTGCTGGCCAGGATGATCTCGACCTGCTGTCCGGAGCTGGCGCTGACGGCGGGGTGACCGTCGACGATGAGCCCGAGCACCTCGCTCTCGTGGGTCAGGTCGGTGTAGCCGACGAACGTGGTCTCGCCCAGCGAGCGGAACTCGCTGTACACCGAGACGTCGGCAAGGGCGGAGCGCTTTGACTTCGCATCCGCCTTCGCACGCGTGCGCTGCTCGCTCATCAGCCGCTCGAACGCCTCGCGGTTGACGCTGACGCCCGCCTCCTCGGCGATCTCAACGGTGAGGTCGATGGGGAAGCCGAAGGTGTCGTGGAGCTTGAACGCGGTCTCACCGGAGAGGTGCTGCACCCCGCTCGCACGCGTCTCGGTGACGGCGGTCTCGAGGATGGCCGTGCCAGCTGCGAGCGTGCGGAGGAAGGTCTCTTCTTCTGCGTAGGCGAGACGCGCGATGCGCGGGAACTCGTCCGCGAGCTCTGGGTAGGCGTCCTTCATCGCGTCTTTGGAAGCGGGCAGGAGCTGCGGGAGGCTGGCGCCTTCGAACCCGAGGAGGCGCATGGCTCGGACGACCCGGCGCAGGAGGCGTCGCAGGATGTACCCGCGTCCCTCGTTGCCCGGCTCGACCCGGTCGGCCATCAGCATGAGCGAGGAGCGCACGTGGTCGGCGACGACGCGCATGCGCACGTCGTCCGCGTGGGAGGCACCATAGGCCTTGCCGGAGATCTCAGCGGCCTTGTCGAGGACCGGGCGAACCTGGTCGATCTCGTACATGTTGTCGACGCCCTGCTTGATGAAGGCGATGCGCTCGAGGCCCATGCCCGTGTCGATGTTCTGCTTCGGGAGGTCGGCGACGATCTCGTAGTCGTCCTTCGTGGTTCCCTCACCGCGCTCGTACTGCATGAACACGAGGTTCCAGATCTCGACGTAGCGGTCGTCGTCGGTTGCCGGTCCCCCGTCGGCTCCGTATGCGGGGCCACGGTCGAAGAAGATCTCGGAGCAGGGACCGGCGGGGCTGCCGGGGCCGCCCGCCGACCAGAAGTTGTCCTTCATGCCGAGGCCCTGGATGCGTGCATCCGGGAACCCCGTGACCTCACGCCAGATGCCGCGTGCTACGTCGTCCTTCTCGTAGACCGTGATCCAGAGGTCCTCCGGCTTGAATCCGAGCCCGCCCGCACTCTCCGGCGTGGTCAGCAGCTCCCAGGCGAACTCGATCGCGCCCTGCTTGAAGTAGTCGCCGAACGAGAAGTTCCCGCACATCTGGAAGAAGGTGCCGTGTCGAGGGGTCTTGCCGACTTCTTCGATGTCGTTGGTCCTGATGCACTTCTGCACGCTGACCGCGCGGTCGAACGGGGCCGGGACCACTCCCGTGAAGTACGGGATGAACGGAACCATGCCCGCGATCGTGAACATGATCGTCGGGTCGTCGCTCACCAGGGGCGCTGAGGGGACTGCGGTGTGCCCCCGCTTCTCGAAGAAGTCGAGGTAGCGGCGACGGATCTCGGCGGTTTGCATCGTGCTGTGTGGCTCTTTCTGTGGCGACTGGCGACGGGCGACGAGGCCCCCCGGGATGTGGGTGGGGTGTCGCGCTACTTGATGTCGGCGATAGCCGCGGTGAGGTCCTGCGTGCGCGCGCGGTAGCCCTCCGCCACGGCTTCGGTGAACTCGTCGACGCGTCCGTTCACGCCGGAGAAGAACGTGCGGCCTGCTGGGGTCGAGTTGACGAGGTGGGCGAGGGCGAAGCCTGCGGCGATACCGCCGATGATGCTGAGCGCTGTGCGCATGAGATCTCCTGGAACGTGGTGAGCGGGTGTCTGGCGGGTCAGCGCGTTGCGCGCTTCTTCGGCTTCTTCGGCTTCGAGGTGGACTTGACCGTCGCAGGTCCATCGCTCTTGAGGCTGGAGATGCCGGAGCGCACGGCGGCTGAGAAGCCGGCGAGCTTGATGAGGGGGCCGCCGACGGTCGCCGCGGTGAGTGCGACGAGGCTTGAGACGTTGCTCGTGGTCTCGGAGACGTGGGTCGTGATGCTGTCGATCTTCGCGAGCTGCTTGTTGGCCTCGAGCACGGTGACCTGCGTCTCGGCGAGGGTTGGCGTGATCGCGTCGACGGACTCGCGGATGCCGCTGCGCACCTCGTCGAGCACCCCGCCGAGCTTCAGCAGGGGAACAGCGAGCAGGAGGACGAGGATGAGGAAGACTGCGGCCGCGATGAGGCCGGCGATGTCGCCACCAGACATGGTGCTTGCTCCTTAGTGAGCGCGGCGCGTCGCCGCACGGATAGACGAACGCCGCAGCGCCGCAGGACAGACAAAAGGGCGGGTCATCTTGCGATGACCCGCCCCTATGTTAGTTGGCTCCGGCGGCTCGGGTTGCCCCGAACTGCCAGTTCCGGCGAACCGGAGCGCCAGCTTGGCTAGCGAGCAGCGTAGTACTCGACGACGAGCTGGACTTCACACGTCACCGGGACCTCGACGCGCTTCGGGCGACGCACGAGGCGCGCCTGGAGCGTTGCGAGGTCGACATCGAGGTACGCGGGGAGCTTCGGGAGGACGTCCGCGTGGCCACCGGCTGCGGCGACCTGGAAGACCTCGAGGGCCTCCGAGCGCTGCTTGACCTGGATGAGCTGTCCCGGCTTCACGCGGAAGCTGGGGCGGTCGACGAGCTTGCCGTCGACGAGGATGTGGCGGTGCACCACGAGCTGACGAGCCTGAGCCGTCGTGCGGGCGAAGCCCGAACGCAGGACAAGCGCGTCGAGGCGCATCTCGAGCAGCTCGACGAGGTTCTCACCCGTCAGGCCTGCCGCGCGACGCGACTCTTCGAAGACGATGCGAAGCTGCTTCTCGCGGAGCCCGTACTGGGCGCGCAGGCGCTGCTTCTCGCGCAGACGGACGGCGTAGTCGCTGTCGGTCTTGCGACGCGTGCGGCCGTGCTCGCCCGGTGCGTACGGGCGCTTCTCGAGCGCGCGCTCAGCCTTCGGGGTGAGCGCGATGCCGAGTGCGCGGCTGAGGCGCACCTTGCTGCGTGAACGTGAGGTCTTGGACACAATTGCCTTTCGAGCGAAGTTTGGCGCGCGTGAGCGCGCAGAAATGAAGTTGCTCTCCGCCAAGGCCATGCCCCGGCGTCAAACTTGAGCAGTGTCGCGCGTGCGTCGGCTACAGACTGCACGCCTTACTCCCAGACGCGCAGCCGCACGGTCCCGGGACGTAGACCGAGAAAGACTAGCACAGTGCGGTGTACCGTCACGTACCCGGCTTGGTGATGGCGCGGAGCTTCTCGAGCCTGGCAGCGATCTCGCGCTCTTCGCCGAAGCGAGTCGGCGAGTAGTACTCGCGCTGGCTCAGCTCGTCGGGGAGGTACTGCTGCTCGGAGACGCCGCGCGCGTCGTCATGAGGGTACTTATACCCCTTGCCGTGACCGAGGCGCTTCGCTCCTGCGTAGTGCGCGTCCCTGAGGTGCTTGGGAACGCGGCCGATGCCGCCCGCCTTGACATCGGCGATGGCGGCGTTGATGCCGGAGTAGGCGGCGTTGGACTTCGGTGCCGTAGCCAGGAACACGGTCGCCTGAGCCAGCGGGATCCGCCCCTCCGGCATGCCGATGAGCTGCACGGCGTCTGCCGCGGCGACTGCCATCTCGAGCCCACGTGGCTCCGCGAGTCCGATGTCCTCGCTCGCCAGCACGATGAGGCGCCGGGCGATGAAGCGCGGGTCCTCCCCCGCGACGATCATCCGCGCAAGGTAGTGGAGCGCAGCATCCGGGTCGCTCCCTCGGACGGACTTGATGAACGCGCTGATGACGTCGTAGTGCTCGTCGCCGTCCCTGTCATAGCGCAGGAGCGCCTGGTCGGAGGCGCTCGTGACGATCTCGGCGTCGATGGTCGTCTGCTCGGAGGCCTGCGCTGCGGCGGCCGCGGCCTCGAGTGTGGTGAGCGCGCGCCGCGCGTCTCCGGAAGAGAACTGCACGATGGCCCGTTTGGCGTCGTCCGCGACCTCGAAGACCCCTGAGAGTCCTCGCTTGTCGGTGGAGGCGCGGTCGATGAGCTCGATCAGATCTGCTTCGTCGAGCGGCTGCAGCGTGAGCAGCAGGCTCCTAGAGAGCAGCGGGCTGATGACCGAGAACGACGGATTCTCCGTCGTGGCCGCGACGAGCGTCACCCAGCCGTTCTCAACGCCTGGCAGGAGCGCGTCCTGCTGCGCCTTCGTGAACCGGTGGATCTCATCGAGGAACAGCACCGACTGGATGCCGTAGAGATCGCGTTGCGTGAGCGCCTCGTCCATCACCTGGCGCACGTCCTTGACACCGGCCGAGATCGCGGAGAGCTGCGTGAAGCGCTTGCCCGAGGTATGCGCGATCGCCTGCGCGAGCGTCGTCTTGCCCGTTCCGGGCGGACCCCAGAGGATCACGGAGGTGCCAGCCCGAGCGTCCTGCTCGGGGGATGCGAGCGCGCGGAGGGGTGACCCCGGGCGCAGGAGGTGCCGCTGACCGACGACCTCGTCGAGGGAACGCGGGCGCATCCGCACCGCGAGGGGCGCGGTTGTACCCGCCAGGCTTGGCGCGTCACCGGTCATGAGGCCCGATGTTAGTAAACTCCCCTCTGGTGCCTGCACGGCATGCTGAGGACAAGCGAATGAGGCACAGTGGCAACTTCGGAGAAGAACACGCGTGAACAGCGTCGGCGTACCCGCGAGTACGAGGCGCGCGTCGCCGTCCACGAACGGGGTGTCCGACGTCGCAGTCGAGACAACCGCGTCTGGACCGTCGCCCTCGTCGTCGTGGCGCTTGTCGTCGGCGCCCTGCAGGTCTTCTACTTCACCGGCGGCCCCGGCGCCCCAGCACCCGCAGCGGACGCGACCTCGACGCCTGCGGCCACGCCCGCCGGCGAGGTGCCAGACCCGGCCATCGCCGAGGCGCGCACCTGGACGGGCGAGCTGACGTTCAACGACGATCTCACGCTCGGCATCGAGCTCGACGGCGCGGCAGCTCCCCAGGCGGTCGCGAACATGGTCTCCCTCAGCGGTGAGAACTACTTCACGGACACCTCCTGCCACCGCCTCACGACCGAGGGGCTCTTCGTGCTGCAGTGCGGCGATCCGACCGGCACCGGGACGGGTGGGCCCGGCTACAGCTGGGGCCCGATCGAGAACGCGCCGGAGGACGGGGTCTACCCGGCCGGCACGATCGCCATGGCCCGCCAGGGCGGCAACGCCGAGAGCATGGGGAGCCAGTTCTTCATCGTCTACGAGGACACGACCCTCCCCGGTGACGCCGCAGGCGGGTACACCGTCATGGGTCAGGTCACGGACGGACTGGACCAGCTCATCACGGGCATCGTGGACGCCGGTGTCGACCCCGCTTCAGGGGGCGGCGATGGTGCGCCGGTCGCACCCGCGGTGATCACGTCGCTCAC
The DNA here is from genome assembly GCF_002931555.1 of Pseudoclavibacter sp. RFBB5. GTDB lineage: Bacteria > Actinomycetota > Actinomycetes > Actinomycetales > Microbacteriaceae > Pseudoclavibacter. The sequence goes on from NZ_PSTZ01000007.1 coordinate 520,318, forward strand.
GCTCGAGTAGCGGGTCGGACCGCGCTGACGCGGCGACGGGACTCTCCGTCATCTGCAGAGACTGGGCATGCGCTGGTGAACGAAGCGTCCGCAGTGTCCTAGCATGGGGAGTCAGTCGCGCAAGCTGCGCAAACGCCTACCGTGAGGGAATACCCGCCATGTCTGCACTCCCCCAGAACCCGTGGGGCCGCGTCGAAGAAGACGGCACCGTGTACGTGATCGAAGAAGGGACTGAGCGCAAGGTCGGCCAGTACCCTGACGGCACGGCCGAGGAGGCTCTCGCGTACTTCGTCCGCAAGTTCTCTGACCTCGAGGGTCAGGTCTCGCTGCTCGAGCAGCGCGTCAAGAACGGCGCACCGGCCTCCGACATCGCGAAGTCGGCCAAGCACCTCAGCGCGCAGCTGAGCGACGCGAACGCCGTCGGCGACCTTGCGGCGCTCCGGTCGCGCCTCGACGCGCTCGGCGGGACGGTCAGCGAGCTCACCGAGCAGCAGCGCGAAGCGCAGCAGGAGGAGATCGCCGGGGCTCTCGCGGAACGCGAAGCGATCGTGGTCGAGGCCGAGCGCCTCGCCGCCCAGCCCCCAGCCTCCATCCAGTGGAAGCAGACGACGGCGAGCATCGACGAGCTCTTCACGAAGTGGAAGGCGCACCAGCAGGACGGGCCGCGCCTGCCGAAGGCCGAGGCCAACGCGCTCTGGAAGCGCTTCCGTGGTGCCAGGAGCACGCTCGAGCGCGAGCGTCGTGCGTTCTTCGCCGACCTCGACGCGAGCCACAAGACCGCTCGGGATGCGAAGACGAAGATCCTCGAGCGCGCCGAGGCGCTCGCCCCTCGCGGCGCGGACGGCGTGGCTGAGTACCGTCGCCTGCTCGACGAGTGGAAGGCCGCTGGCCGTGCTGGCCGCAAGTACGACGACGCCCTGTGGAACCAGTTCAAGGCGGCTGGAGACGTGCTCTTCCAGGCGAAGGGCGAGGTCGACGCGGCCGAGAACGTCGAGTACGCGGCGAACTACGAGGCCAAGGCAGCGCTGCTCGAGGAGGCGACGCCGATCCTCCAGATCACCGACCGCCGCGCGGCACGCGAGAAGCTCGCCGATATCCAGCGACGCTGGGACGAGATCGGCCGTGTTCCTCGCGAGAACTTCAAGTCGACAGAAGACCGCCTTCGCGCGATCGAGCAGCACGTTCGCAAGCTCGACGACGACCACTGGCAGAAGTCCAACCCGGAGCGCCAGGCGCGCAGCCAGGGCATGCACAGCCAGCTCACCGAGGCGATCGAGAAGCTCGAAGCCGAGCGTGCCGCCGCGGAGGCTCGTGGCGACAAGCGTGCCGTGAAGGAAGCCGAGGAGGCGCTCGAAGCCCGCCGCGTGTGGCTCGGGGCCATCGGCAGCTAGAACGTCGAGCGCTGTCCACAGCTCACCAGGCTGAGCGGCGCGAAGACCACGAAGTGGGGCAGGATGCGAGTGTGCATCCTGCCCCGCTTCGTCTGCTGCCCGATGTGGAGCTGCAGGTCATGAGGCGCGATGGCGTCGTCGTCCGCTTCGGTCACGCCTGCGCAGTCGCGTATGCGTCCGTGGCCGACCGGTTGACCCCGGGAGACCGAGCGGCATCGCTCGCTCCCCTGGTGATGGGAACCGCCGCGGTGGGTGGTGCCTCAGCCGTCTGGGTGCACGCGGGCGGACCTGCCCCGTCGGAGCTCACCATCTCCACGCAGCGTGGAGCGCGTCCGCCCAGGCAGCATCTCGTCGGCGTCCGCTATCGCTCCACCGCTCCGCCAGACGCTGCGGTCCGGCTCGTCGGCGGCGTGCGGGTCGTCGTGCCGTGGCTGGCGCTGTTCGATCTGCTCCACGACCCGACAGCCGACCAGGCGACCATCGAACTCGCCGTGAGGCGACTTGAACTGGATCCCGTCGAGCTGCTCGCGACCCACGTCACGCTGCGTCGGCCGTTCGCTGCTCTGGCGAGGAGACGTGCGACGTTGGCGACAGCTGCTACTGGGTCTTGACGCGGTACACGTCGTAGACGCCGTCGATGCGGCGCACGGCATTCAGCACCCGGTCGAGGTGCGTCGTGTCGCCCATCTGGAACGAGAACTTGCTGATCGCGAGGCGCGCCTTCGAGGTGTGCACCGTCGCCGAGAGGATGTTGACGTGGTGCTCGCTCAGCACCCGCGTGACGTCGCTCAGCAAGCCAGACCTGTCGAGCGCCTCGACCTGGATGTTGACGAGGAACACACTCGACGAGCTCGGCGCCCACTGGACTTCGATCATGCGCTCCGGCTCGCGGAGCAGGCTCGCCACGTTGTTGCAGTCGGCTCGGTGCACCGAGACGCCCTGCCCACGCGTGACGAAGCCGAGGATCTCGTCACCCGGAACCGGCGTGCAGCACTTGGCGACCTTGACGAGGATGTCGGGCGCGCCGCGGACGAGCACCCCGGAGTCGCTCGTGGTCGGGATGGTGGTGCCGGGCGTGAACTGCGGCGCCTCATCGGCGGCCGGGACGTCCTGCTCCTGCCGAAGCGCGGCCTGCAGCTTCTCCATGACGGATTGCGTCGAGACGTGGCCGTCGCCGACGGCCGCGTAGAGGGCGGTCACGTCGAGGTAGCGGAGGTTGGAGGCGACCGACGAGAACGCCTCCTGGACGTGGTCCTTGTTGAGCGGGAGGCCCGCCTTGCGGAGTGCCTTCGCGACGGAGTCCTTGCCCTGCTCGATCGCCTCGTCGCGGCGCTCCTTCGAGAACCACTGCCTGATCTTGTTCTTCGCCCTAGCGCTCGCGACGAACGCCAGCCAGTCCTGCTTCGGTCCCGCGTCCGGGTTCTTCGAGGTGAACACCTCGACGACATCGCCGTTCTGCAGTTTCGAGTCGAGCGGGAGGAGCCGCCCGTTGACCTTCGCGCCCATCGTCCGGTGACCGACGTCGGTGTGGATGGCGTACGCGAAGTCGACGGGTGTCGCCCCTGCGCTGAGACCGATGACCTTGCCCTGCGGTGTGAAGACGTAGACCTCCTTCGCGCCGAGGTCGAAGCGCAGCGAGTCGAGGAACTCCCCCGGGTCCGTCGTCTCCTGCTGCCAGTCGCTGAGGTGCTTGAGCCAGGCCATCTCGGTCTGGGTCTCATCCGCCTTGTCCTGCTTGCCCGACTGGGCGTTCTGCTTGTACATCCAGTGCGCCGCGACACCGAACTCGGCGCGGCGGTGCATCTCGACGGTGCGGATCTGGATTTCGACCGGCTTGCCGTCCGGCCCGATGACCGTCGTGTGCAGCGACTGGTAGAGATTGAACTTGGGCGTCGCGATGTAGTCCTTGAACCTGCCGGGCATCGGCGTCCACCTGGCGTGGATCGCTCCCAGCACGCCGTAGCAGTCGCGGACCGAGTCGACGATGAGTCTGATGGCGGTGAGATCGTAGATCTCGTCGAAGTCCCGTCCGCGGACGATCATCTTCTGGTAGATCGAGTAGAGCTCCTTGGGGCGCCCGTAGACGTCGCCGCGCATCTTCAGCTGGCGGAGGTCGGACTGCACCTCGGCGATGACGCGCTGGACGTACTTCTCGCGCTCCGGCTGCCGGTGGGCCACGAGGTTCTTGATCTCTGAGTAGATCTTGGGATTGATGACGGCGAACGAGAGGTCCTCGAGCTCGTTCTTCATCGCCTGGATGCCCATCCGGTGCGCGAGCGGGGCGTAGATCTCCAGGGTCTCCTTGGCCTTGCTCTTGGCCTTCTCCGGCGACATGAAGCCCCAGGTGCGGGCGTTGTGGAGACGGTCGGCGAGCTTGATCACGAGAACGCGGATGTCCTTCGACATCGCGACGACCATCTTTCGAACGGTCTCCGCCTGCGCGTTGTCGCCGTATTTGACCTTGTCGAGCTTGGTGACGCCGTCGACGAGCATCGCGATCTCGTCACCGAAATCGGAGCGGAGCTCGTCGAGCGTGTACTCCGTGTCCTCGACCGTGTCGTGGAGCAGGGCTGCTGCCACGGTGATCGAGCCGATGCCGAGGTCGGCGAGGATCTTGGCGACGGCGACCGGGTGGGTGATGTACGGCTCGCCGCTGCGTCGGAACTGCCCCTCGTGCGCATCCTTCGCGACCTCGTAGGCGCGCTGCACGAGCGCGGTGTTGGCGCGGGGGTCGTGCTTCCTGAGCGATTTGAGAATCGGCTCGAGAACGTGGACAGGCTGCTTCGCGAACATTCTCGGCATTCGCCAGCGCAGCGAGGAAACTTCGCTCATGCAGCACCTCCATATGCATCATCACCCTGGCCTGCGTGAATACGCGGACCAGGGTGATGACAAGTTATCACCGTGCGGACGGTCGTCAGGACGCCGATGCCTTCGACGCCGACTCGGATGCCTCCGGGGTCTCCGCGTCGTCGTCGAGAGCGTCGCCCTCCACGTCGCCGCCATCCTTCTGCGTGCGAGCGCGCGCTGCCAGAATGCGCTTGTCGGTGCGTGCGATCTCCGGCTCTCGCGACCGGAGCGCCGCGTAGAGCGGGCCGGCGACGAAGATCGTCGAGAGTGCCCCGACGAAGATCCCGATGAACAGCGCGAGTGCGATGTCGCGCAGCGTGCCTGCTCCCATGAGGAAGGCGCCGATGAAGAGGATCCCGCCGACCGGGAGGAGCGCGACGACCGACGTGTTGATCGAGCGCACCAGCGTCTGGTTGATCGCGAGGTTGACGAGTTCGCCGAACGTCCTCGAGGACTCCGCGTTGTAGTCCTCGGCGTTCTCGCGGATCTTGTCGAACACCACGACGGTGTCGTACAGCGAGTAGCCGAGGATGGTGAGGAAGCCGATCACGGCCGCCGGGGTGACTTCGACGCCGGTGATGGCGTAGACGCCCGCCGTGACGACGAGGTCGTGGGCGAGGGCGACGAGCGCCGCTATGGACATCTTCCAGGTACGGAAGTACAGCGACATGAGGATGGCGGCGACCGCGACGAAGACCGCGAGGCCGATCACCATCTGCCTGGTGATGTCCTGGCCCCAGGATGGCCCGATCGTCGACAGGTTGACGTCCTCGACGGGAACGGAGTAGGCCTCGGCGAGCTGCGCGCGCAGCTCGGTGTTGGCCTCTTCGGACAGGGAGTCGGTCTGGACTCGGATGCCGCCGTCGCCGAGGACGGCGACCTTGGCCGGCGTGGGCGTGAACTCGGCCGCCGCGGCGATGGCCGGCTCCTGCTCGTCGGTCGCCGGCTGCGAGACGAGGAACTCCGAACCGCCGGTGAACTCGATGCCGAGTTCGAGGCCACCCCGGAGGATCGGGACGAGGATGGAGATGAGGACGGCGATCCCCGCGATGGAGAACCAGATCTTCCGCCTGCCGACGAAGTCGATCGAGCGCTCACCGGTGTACAGGTCGTTGCCGAGCGTCTGGAACTTGCTCATCAGGCCTTCTCCCCCTTGCTTGTCGTCGACGTCTGCTCCGCCGCAGGCGTTCCTGCGCTCACGAGGTCGTCGGCTCCGCCCTTCTTGGCGGCTTCCGCCTTGCGCTCGGCGAGGGTCTGGCGCTTCGTCGCCTCACGCGACGCGCCGCGCTTCTTCTGCTCGGGGGTGCGGAACGTTCCGCGGCCGCGGTAGACGGCGCCGAGCGAGCGCGGGTCGAGGCCGGAGGCCGGGTGGCCGTCTGCGAAGAACGAGGTCCGTGCGAGGAGTCGCATGAGCGGGTGCGTGAAGAGGGTCACGACGATGATGTCGATGATGGTCGTGATGCCGAGGGTCAGCGCGAAGCCGCGCACGTTGCCGACGGCGACGAACAGCAGCACGATCGCGACGAGGAAGTTGACGGCGTCGGACGCGAGGATCGTGCGGATCGCGCGCGTCCACCCGCCTTCGACGGCGGAGACGAGTCCCTTGCCGTCTCTCAGCTCGTCCTTGATGCGCTCGAAGTACACGATGAACGAGTCCGCCGTGATGCCGATGGCGACGATGAGGCCCGCGACACCCGCGAGTGACAGCCGGTACCCCTCTTGGTTGGAGAGGTAGGTGACCACGATGTAGGTCAAGGCCGCGGCGATGACCAGCGAGGCCACGGTCACGAGCCCGAGCGTCCGGTACTGGAAGAGCGAGTAGACCACGACGGCGGCGAGTCCGATGAGGCCCGCGATGAGGCCGTTCACGAGCTGCGAGCTTCCCAGCGTGGCCGAGATGGTGGAGGTGGACTGCGCGACGAAGTTGAACGGCAGCGCACCGAACTTCAGCTGGTCGGCGAGCGCCTTCGCGCTCTCCTCGTTGAAGTTGCCCGAGATCTGCGGCTTGCCGTCGGTGATCGCGGCGTTGGTGGTCGGGGCGACGATGACCTGGTTGTCGAGCGTCACGGCGAACCTGTTCTGGTTCTCCGTGAGGCCGACGAGACGCTCGGTGACGGCAGCGAACTCCTGGGTGCCCTGCGCGTCGAACTCGATGTTCACCGCCCACTGGTTCGTGGTGGCGCCTGTGCTGGTCGTAGTGAGACCGCTCGTGGCGTCGGCGATGCGCTCGCCGGTGACTTCGACGGGTCCGAGGACGTACTTCTCCGTGCCCGTGTCGTCGCACGTGATGAGCGGCTGGGTCGGGTCGATGTCGGCGGCCGGAGCGAGGTCTGCGCAGTTGAACTGCACGAAGTCGACGTACATCTGCTCGGTGACCCAGTTGAGGTCGCTCGCATCGGTCGGCTCGGCGGTCGGCGTCGTCGAGAGCTCCTCCGGCAGCTGGTCTGCAGGGATGGCCTGGGTGTTCGCAGCCTGGTCGGCGACGAGCACGGCGCGGAACTCGAGCTTGGCCGAGTTCTCTATGCGGTCGCGGGTGAGCTGGTCCATCTCGCCGGGCACGGAGACGACGATGTTGCGTCCGCCCTGCGTGGTGATCTCGGCCTCGGAGACACCGGAGGCGTCGATGCGCTGGCGGATGATGGAGACCGCCTGCTGCATCTGCTCAGATGACGGGTCGGCCTGCCCCTCTGGAAGCTGAGCGGCGAGCACAACCTGGGTGCCACCCTCGAGGTCGAGCGCGAGGCGCGGGGTCCACTGACCGCCCTGCGTGGCGACGGCCAGCCAGTTGAGGCCCACGAGGGCAAGGATGAGGATCAGGAGCCACGTGAGCGTGCGCCAGGCGCGCTGGACGATGCCAGCACCCCGACCACGACGCGCCGATGACGTTGTCGACTTCGCCAAGAGAGTTCTGCCTTCTGACCTCAAGACGAGGCCCGTGCGTGAGAGGTGAGGGAGTCGCCTACGCCTTGTTGGTGTTGGGTCCGGACTCGGAGCCGTTGTCGCCGTCGCGGCGGTCTGCGTCCGCGGCGTCGCGGTGCTCGGGCTCCGTGGCGGGGAACTCTTCCACCGTCTCCTCGACGGAGAGCGCGGAGGCGTCGTCCGGGACGGACGGGGTGAGGATGTTCGCGATCGTCATCGAGTGGACGCGGAGGCGCGTGCCGGGCTCGGACTCGATCGTCGTGATGTTGTTGTCCTCGTCGATGTCGACGATGGTGCCGTACACGCCGCTCTGCGTCATGACGTCTGCGCCGATGACGGCGCTGCTGCGCATCTCCTGCTGCTGCTGGGTCCTCTTCTTGTTGCTGCGCCACATGAAGAAGATCATGACGCCGAGGAGGACGAGGGGAAGAAGGAGCGTGAGATCCATATGTGGGTGCCTTTCTGGCAGTCCGTACTACGACTATGCACGCCCGGAACGACGGCAAACGCATCTAGTGTACGTCGCGGTCGTGCGGATGTCGCTCAGCCAGTGATCGAAGGTTGGCGGGAGGACTAGATATCGAGGCGGGGCCCCTGCGGCACGGCGCCGCCCGGCAGCGCCCGGCCGAGGTGCGCGTAGGCCTGCTGCGTGGCGACGCGGCCCCGCTGCGTTCGCGTGACGAGTCCCGTGCGGACGAGGAACGGCTCGACGACGCTCTCGACCGTTTCTGCTTCCTCGCCGACGGAGACGGCGAGCGACTTGACGCCGACCGGTCCCCCGGCGAAGCGATCGATGAGCGCCTGCAGGACGGCCCGGTCGAGCCTGTCGAGGCCAAGCGCATCCACGTCGTAGACGAGCAGCGCGTGCTGCACGGCCTGCTCGTCTGCATCGGTCTCGTGGACCAGCGCGTAGTCGCGGACTCGCCGCAGGAGCCGGTTCGCGATTCGGGGCGTTCCCCGACTGCGGGTCGCGATCTCGGCGAGCGCCGCGTCGTCGACCCGGAGATCGAGGAGGCGAGCCGCGCGCGCGAGGACACGCTCGAGCTCCCCGTCCTCGTAGAACTCGAGGTGGGCGGTGAAGCCGAAGCGGTCTCGGAGCGGGTTCGGCAGGAGTCCGGCGCGGGTGGTGGCGCCGATGACGGTGAAGGGGGCGAGCTCGAGGGGCACGCTGGTCGCCCCGGCCCCCTTGCCAACCATGATGTCGATCCGGAAGTCCTCCATCGCGAGGTAGAGCATCTCCTCGGCGGTGCGCGCCATCCGATGGATCTCGTCGATGAAGAGCAGCTCGCCGGGCACGAGGCTCGAAAGCACGGCCGCGAGGTCGCCGGCATGCTGGAGGGCCGGGCCGCTCGTCAGGCGGATGGGCTGCCCCGTCTCCTCCGCGACGATGAGGGCGAGCGTCGTCTTGCCGAGTCCCGGGGGGCCGGCCAGCAGGATGTGGTCGGGCGTCCGGCTCTGCATGGCCGCTGCCTTGAGCAGGAGCTCGAGCTGCACGCGAACCTTCGCCTGGCCGACGAACTCGGCGAGGTTCGCGGGACGAAGCGCCCCCTCGAAGGCGATCTCCGCCTCTGATTCCGGTGACTCGGGGATGCGCGAGACGTCGGTCACGAGCGGCTCCCCGCGGGTCCGAGGAGCTTCAGCGTCGCGCGCAGCAGCGCAGCGACGTCAGGGTCCTCACCGTCGAGCGCCTTCGCGGCGTCTTCGACCGCGGGAGCCGCCTGGCGTTCCGCGTAGCCGAGGCCGAGCAGCGCCTCGACGACGTCGCGGCGCAGTGCCGCCGAACCGCTCTGGGCGACTGGCTCGCCAGCCGCAGGACTCGGGGAGAGAGCGAGAGCGATCTTGCCGGCGAGGGAGAGGATGATGAGCTTGGCCGTCTTGGGGCCGATGCCGCTCACTGCGGTGAAGGCCTTGACGTCCTCCTCGGCGACGGCGCGTGCGACCTGCTCCGGCTCGAGGTGCGCGAGCACTCCGAGCGCCGACTTCGGTCCGACGCCGGTCACCGTGATGAGGTGCTCGAAGATCTCGAGCTCCTCGGGTCGCTGGAAGCCGTACAGGGTCCACGCGTCCTCGCGCACGACGAGGTGCGTGCGCACCAGCACCTCGGCGTCCAGGCGCAGCTGGAGTGCGTGGGCCGGAGTCACGAAGACCTGGTAGCCGACACCGGCGGCCTCGATCGTGACCGTGGTGGCGGTTCGGTACAGCACCTGGCCGCGGAGGGAAGCAATCACCGGTCTACCGTACGCGGCGGCCGCGAGTTTTCGCGGCACGCTCGGCGGCGAGCCACGCGCTCTGCGCCGCCGTCGGCGCATCAGGCGTGCGCCCGGCAGCTGCTGAGGCTCGCCGGAGCGGGGCCGCCTCGGCAGCGCTGCCCGCGGCGGCTCCCAGCGGGGTCTTCCAGGCCGAGCAGATGGCGAGGGCCAGTGCATCGGCCGCGTCGGCGGGCTTGGGGATGTCGTCCAGGCGCAGGATGCGCTGCACCATCGTGCCCACCTGCTTCTTCTCGGCAGATCCGTAGCCGGTGACTGCCGCCTTCACCTCCGAGGGAGTGTGCAGGGCGGCCGCGATGCCCCGGCGCTCGGCGGCGACGAGCACGACCCCGGAGATCTGGGCGACACCCATGACGCTCGGGAGGTTCTGCTGCGCGAAGACGCGCTCGAGCGCGATGGCATCGGGCGTGTACTCGTCGAGGATCGCCTCGATGCCGTCGGCGAGGAGCCGAAGGCGCCGTGGCAGCTCGTCAGCAGGTGATGACGTGACGACCGAGACGTGCACGAACTCGACCCTCTGTCGCCCGTGCACGTCGACGATGCCGAGGCCGCAGCGGGTGAGACCCGGATCGATGCCCAGGATGCGCCGCGGCACTCGGACTACTCGTCGTCTTCCGAGAGCTGCTGCTGCACCTCTGGGGACACGTCGATGTTGGTGAAGATGTTCTGCACGTCGTCGCTGTCCTCGAGGGCGTCGACGAGGCGGAAGACCTTGCGTGCGGTCTCAGCGTCGGCCTCGACCTTGACGTTCGGGACGAACTCGGCGTCCGCGGAGTCGTAGTCGATGCCGGCGGCCTGCAGGGCCGCGCGTGCGCCGACCATCTCGCTCGCCTCGGTGCGGATCTCGAATACGTGTCCGTGGTCGATGACCTCTTCGGCGCCAGCGTCGAGGACGACCTCGAGGATGTCGTCCTCGGTGGGCGTCTCCTCGTGCGGGACGACGATGACGCCCTTGCGCTCGAAGTTGAAGGCGACCGAGCCCGGGTCTGCCATGTTCCCGCCGTTGCGGCTCATGGCGGTGCGCACCTCGGCGGCTGCGCGGTTCTTGTTGTCGGTCAGACACTCGATGAGGAGCGCGATGCCTCCGGGGCCGTAGCCCTCGTACATGATGGTCGTGTAGTCGATCGATTCGCCGGTCAGACCCGCCCCGCGCTTGACGGCGCGGTTGATGTTGTCGATCGGGACGCTGGTCTTCTTCGCCTTCTGGATCGCGTCGGCCAGCGTGGGGTTTCCTGCGACGTCAGCGCCGCCGATCTTGGCGGCGACCTCGATGTTCTTGATGAGCTTGGCGAACGACTTCGCGCGGCGCGAGTCGATGATGGCCTTCTTGTGCTTCGTCGTCGCCCACTTGGAGTGTCCGGACATGTGTTCTCCGTTGTTCTCGCGCGTCTCGCCGGAGGCGGGCGCCTGCTTCTGATCGTGTGCGCGCCGACACCGTTGCCCAAGAATCGGGACACGACCGGTCGTCGTCGGCGCGCGGTCTGTCCCCAGTTTACTCGTGCTCCTGGGCTGCGCCTGCTCGAGGCGAGCCGGCTTACGCGTGCTCTGGCCAGGCTCCGGCCAGGAAGACCGCCAGTGCGCGTTCGAGGGCTTCGATGTCGGCGATGGCCGCCAGCTCGCGTGCCGAGTGCATGGAGAGGATGGGGATGCCGACGTCGACGGTCGAGATGCCCAGCCTGGTGGCTGAGATCGGGCCGATGGTCGAGCCGCACGGCAGCGCGTTGTTGGAGACGAACGGCTGCACGGCGACGCCCGCGTTCTGGCAGACGCCGTGCCAGAGCGCGCTCCCCCTGGCATCGGTCGCGTACCGCTGGTTGGCGTTCAGCTTGAGGAGCGTGCCTTTTCCCGCGATCGGCCGGGATTCGTCGTCGTGCTTCTCCGGGTAGTTCGGGTGCACGCTGTGGCCGAGGTCGCTGGAGACGAGCCACGAGGCTGCGAGCGCGCGCCGCTGCTGCGCGGGTCCCGCACCGAGTCCCTCCTGGATGCGTGCGAGGACGTCGCCGAGGAAGGGACCTGCCGCCCCGGACCGGCTCGCGGACCCGACTTCTTCGTGATCGAACGCCGCGATGACGGGGATCACGCCGTTCGGGACCGTCTCGACGAGTGCGGTGGTGGCCGCGTGGACGCTGACGAGGTTGTCGAGGCGAGCGCCGGCGAGCAGCGCCTCTCCATGGCCGAAGAGCTGCGCTTCCTGCGCGTCGGCGAGGAAGAGGTCGAAGCCGGCGATCGTCTCCGGATCCACGCCCGCGCTCTCTGCGAGAGCCGCTACGACGCCGCCCGCCGCCTCGAGCCCGAGTACGGGGTGCGTGTGCCGTTGCGGGTCGAGGACAAGACCGCGCTCGTTCACTCCCCTGTCGAGGTGGATGGCGAGCTGCGGGATGCGCGCGATGGGTCCCGAGGCCGCGAGCACCGTCGTGCCGTCGGCGAGCGCGAGACGCCCCGCGACTCGAAGCTCGCGGTCGAGCCAGGAGTTGAGCAGCGGACCGCCGTAGACCTCGACCTCGAGGCGCTGCCAGCCGTGCGCTGACGATTCGGGGGTCGGCTTGACCTTGAACCCGGGCGAGTCCGTGTGCGCTCCGACGATCGCGAACGGCGTCGTCGGAGTGGTGGATTCTGGGACGCGCCAGGCGATGACGGCGCCATCACGCACGACGACGTACCCTCCTGCGTCCTGCGGCCATTCCTCGCGCTCGTCGAGGGTGGTGAAGCCTGCGTCCTCGAGCCGCCTGGCCACCTCAGCCGCCGCATGGAAGGACGACGGCGCGTCGCGGATGAAGGCGGCGAGCGAATCGCTGACCTGCTTGCTCCGCGCGGCTCTGCTCGGTCGGCGTCTCGCCATGTTCGTCTCCTGGCTTCTCTCGAGTCGGGGCGTGAATAGGTCTGGTCAGGCGGCGTGATCGGTGACGCGATCCAGGAAGTACCTGTGGAAGCGCGTTTCGCCGTTCATCTCCGGGTGGAACGAGGTGCCGAGCAGGTTCCCCTGCGACACCGCCACCACGCGGCCGTCCGGCAGCGCGGCCATGATCCGGGCTCGGTCGCCCACCGTCTCCACGACGGGGCCGCGGATGAACGTGGCATGAACCGCTGGCCCGCCCAGTTCGGGAACGTCGAGCTCGGTCTCGAACGACTGGTTCTGCGATCCGAAGGCGTTCCTGCGGACGGCGACGTCGAGCCCGCCGAAGCTCCGCTGCCCGTCGATGGCGTCGAGCACGGTGTCTGCGAGCATGATGAGTCCGGCGCAGGTGCCGAGCACCGGCATCCCTGACGCGATCCGCGTCGTGATGGGCTCGGCGATGTCGAAGATGCGCGAGAGCTTGTCGATGACGCTCGATTCCCCACCGGGGATGACGAGACCGGCGACGGTTTCGAGCTGCGCCGGCGTGCGGACGAGCACGACCTCGGCGCCGAGGTCCGTGAGCACCTGCTGGTGCTCACGGACGTCGCCTTGCAGCGCCAGGACGCCGACCGTGGGAGCTGCCAACGACCTGCTACCAGCCGCGCTCTGCGAGGCGGTGGGGGGCAGCCAGGTCGGAGACGTTGATGCCGACCATGGCCTCGCCGAGCCCGCGCGAGGCTGCCGCGATGACGGCGGGGTCGTCGAACGCGGTGGTCGCCTTGACGATCGCGGCGGCTCGCTGGGCGGGGTTGCCGGACTTGAAGATGCCTGAGCCGACGAAGACGCCGTCGGCACCGAGCTGCATCATCATGGCCGCGTCGGCGGGCGTCGCGACGCCTCCGGCGGTGAAGAGCACGACGGGCAGCTTGCCGGTCTCAGCGATCTCGCGCACCAGCTCGTACGGCGCCTGCAGCTCCTTGGCCGCGACGTAGAGCTCGTCACGCGTCATCGAGGTGAGGGCCGCGACCTCGCCGCGGATCTTTCGGATGTGCTTGGTCGCCTCGGAGACGTCTCCCGTGCCGGCCTCGCCCTTGGAGCGGATCATCGCGGCACCCTCGTTGATGCGACGCAGGGCCTCGCCGAGGTTCGTGGCGCCGCAGACGAAGGGCGTCGTGAACTGCCACTTGTCGATGTGGTTCACGTAGTCAGCAGGGCTCAGCACCTCGGACTCGTCGATGTAGTCGACGTCGAGGGCCTGCAGCACCTGTGCCTCGACGAAGTGCCCGATGCGGGCCTTCGCCATGACGGGGATGGAGACCTCGGCGATGATGCTCTCGATGAGGTCCGGGTCGCTCATGCGCGCGACGCCGCCCTGTGCGCGGATGTCCGCAGGAACGCGCTCGAGCGCCATGACGGCGACGGCGCCAGCGTCCTCGGCGATGCGAGCCTGCTCGGCGGTGACGACGTCCATGATCACGCCGCCCTTGAGCATCTCGGCAAGTCCGCGCTTGACGCGGTTGGAGCCGACGGTTCCGTCGGCGCCGACAGAGGTGGCAGTGCGTTCGCTCATGATGTCCTTAGTCTCCGCGCGCAGTCAGTGCGAGGCGGTTCGGGTGTGAAGTGTGCTCAAGTGTAGACGCGGCGCGGTCGACGCATGGTTGGGCGACTGCCCAATGAAAACGCTGGATGTCAGTCCCGCGGCCAAGCGTCCGCGAGAGCCTGCCTGGTCTCTCCGAGGAGCGATGGGAACGCCTTCGTCTTGGCGATGATCGGGAAGAAGTTGGCGTCGAACTGCCACCGCGGCACGATGTGCTGGTGCAGGTGCCCGGCGATCCCAGCCCCGGCCAGTCGGCCCTGGTTCATGCCGATGTTGAAGCCGTCCACGTTCGAGACCTCACGCAGCACGCGCATCGCGGTCTGCGTGAGGTGTGCTATCTCGAGCACCTCGTCCTCCGTGGCCTCGTCGTACATCGCGACGTGGCGGTACGGGCAGACGAGCAGGTGGCCGGAGTTGTACGGGTACAGGTTCATGACCACGAACGCGTGCTCGCCCCTGGCCACGATGAGCGACTTCTCGTCGTCCATCGTGGGCCCGACGCAGAACGGGCAGGCGTCCGCGGCCGGGTCCTGCCCGTCCTGGATGTACGCCATCCGGTGCGGCGTCCAGAGCCGCTGGAACGAGTCGGGCACCCCGGCGAAGTCGGTGGAGCGCTCGATCTCGAGACCATCCAGCTCGCCGTCCGGGAACCCGAGGGCGCTCATGCCAGGTCTTCTGCCGTGTTCACGAGCAGGTGCTCGTCGACAGCCCCGCGGACGAGACGGATCGCGTCCTCGATCGGGACGCCGTTGCGCTGCGTGCCGTCGCGGAACCGGAAGGAGACCGTCTTGGCGGCGCGGTCGTCCTCGCCGGCGATGAGCTGGAACGGCACCTTCGCCTTGGTGTGGTTGCGGATCTTCTTGGGCATGCGGTCATCTGAGGCGTCGAGCTCCGCGCGGACGCCGTGTGAACGCAGCTCGTCGACGATGCCCTGCAGGTAGTCCCCGTACTGCTCGGCGACAGGGATGGCGACGAGCTGGACCGGCGAGAGCCAGACCGGGAACGCACCGGCGTAGTGCTCGACGAGCACGCCGAAGAAGCGCTCGATGGACCCGAAGAGCGCTCGGTGGATCATGACGGGCCGCTGACGCGTGCCGTCGGGGGCCGCGTACTCCATGTCGAAGAGCTCGGGGAGATTGAAGTCGAGCTGGATGGTCGACATCTGCCAGGTGCGACCGATGGCGTCGCGGGCCTGCACCGAGATCTTGGGCCCGTAGAAGGCCGCTCCGCCCGGATCGGGGACCAGGTCGAGCCCCGACGCCGTCGCGACCTCCTCGAGCGTGCGAGTCGCTTCCTCCCAGGTCGCGTCGTCTCCGACGAACTTCTCCGGGTTCTTCGTCGACAGCTCGAGGTAGAAGTCGTCGAGGCCGTAGTCCTTGAGGAGCGAGAGCACGAATTCGAGCGTCCTCGACAGCTCGTCGCGCATCTGCTCACGCGTGCAGTAGATGTGCGCATCGTCCTGCGTGAAACCGCGGGCACGGGTCAAGCCGTGCACGACCCCGGACTTCTCCATGCGGTAGACGGTGCCGAACTCGAACATGCGCAACGGCAGCTCGCGGTACGAGTGCGCGCCCTGGTTGTAGATCAGGTTGTGCATTGGGCAGTTCATGGGCTTCAGGTAGTAGTCCTGGCCCTGCTTCGTGACGTTGCCCGCCTCGTCGACCTCCTCGTCGATGCGCATCGGCGGGTACATGCCGTCGCGGTACCAGTCGAGGTGGCCCGAGATCTCGTAGAGGCGCCCCTTCGTGATGTGCGGGGTCGAGACGAAGCTGTAGCCCTCCTGCACGTGGCGCTTGCGGGAGTGCTCCTCCATCTCGAGCTTGATGATGCCGCCCTTGGGGTGGAAGACCGGAAGCCCGGAGCCGAGCTCGTCGGGGAAGCTGAACAGGTCGAGCTCGCGGCCGAGGCGACGGTGGTCGCGCTTCATGGCCTCCTCGATGCGCTCCTTGTAGGCGCGCAGCTCGTCCTTCGTCGGCCACGCGGTGCCGTAGATGCGCTGCAGCTGAGGGTTCTTCTCTGATCCGCGCCAGTAGGCGGCGGCGGAGCGGAGGATGGCGAAGCCGTTGCTGAGCATGCGAGTCGACGGCACGTGCGGGCCTCGGCAGAGGTCCTTCCAGTAGACCTCGCCGGTCTTCGGGTCGACGTTGTCGTAGATCGTCAGCTCACCGGCCCCGACCTCGACGGACTCGTTGTCCGCGTTCGCGCCGGACCCCTTGATGCTGATGAGCTCGAGCTTGTACGGCTCGTTCGCGAGTTCCGCTCGCGCCTCGTCGTCGGTGACGACGCGTCGCACGAAGCGCTGGCCCTGACGCTGGATGCGCTGGGCTTCCTTCTCGATGGCCTTGAGGTCCTCCGGCGTGAACGGGGTCTCGACGTCGAAGTCGTAGTAGAAGCCGTCGGTGATGGGGGGACCGATACCGAGCTTGGCGTCCGGGTTGATCTTCTGCACGGCCTGCGCGATGACGTGCGCGGCGGAGTGGCGGAGGATGCTCAGCCCCTCTTCGCTGTCAATCGTGACCGGCTCTGCGACTGCGCCCTCCGGTACCTCGCGGGCGAGGTCCACGAGCTCCCCGTCCAGCTTCATCGCGACGACGGAGCGGTCGGTGAAGAGCTCGAATCCGGTGGTCGTCGCGCCGCCGGCATCGCTCTGGCGGGGTTCGGTCTCGAGGTCAACGGGATCGCTGGTCACGATGCTCCTTGTCGTTAGGCATGATCAAGCGACCACTTTATCGCGGCACCGGCTCACGCCGAGCACCGGTCGACGCGCGACGAACGAGTTCCCCTACTTCGCGGGACGGTTTCCCTTGGCGGTGAAGGTGCCGATGTCCTCGGGCTCGTCCGAACTCGCTGATGTCGTCGTGGGCCGCTTCGAGTTCCCGGCAGGGTCCGTGCCCTCGTCACGAGCGGAACTCTTCTTCTCTGAGGCGGCCGTGCCGTCTCTGCCGAGCGTGTCCACGAGGCTGTTCAAGGCGAGGAGCGCGAGTCGGATCTTCTGATGGTGTCGCCCGTCCGTCTTCACGTCGAGCTTCTCGGCAAGCTTCACCGCCTGCTCCTTGATGACGCTCTCGCGACCCGTGACGACCTTCTTGAGCCCCGTTTGCACGGCCTGCACGCGCGCTCCCGAGTTCGCGGAGTCGCGCACTCGACCGCCCCTCGGCTCGCCCGTGTTCGCACCTGCGCTGCTGCCCGTCGAAGACATGGTTCCTCCAAGTGCGCCGCTCGGCGCGATCCGTGATGGGAACAAGATACGCCGGGTCGAGATACATCGCGTGTGAAGACGCTGGGTGACGCGACGCGTGCAGATACACAGCCAAGAAGGCGGCACATCCGGCTAGCCTGAAGTCAGCGATCGGCGGACTGCCTTTGGCGTACGAACAACCGAAGGTTGCCGACCGAGGGGATCCTCACATCACGACTTCATCTTCTGCGCTCCCCCAGGCCTCAGGCCCGCTTCAGGGTCTCGGTCGCGTCCGAACCACGAAGCCCCGCACACCGGGAGCGAAGTCCGTCACGCAGAGCTACAGCGCAGTGTCGAAGGTCATCCGTGAGATGGGCCTACTCAAGCGCACTCGCTGGTTCTACGGAATGCTGGCTGCCGGCCTCATCGTCGCCCTGGGTGGCGCGATCACCGGCTTCATCCTGCTCGGCGACAGCTGGTTCCAGCTGCTCATCGCCGCGGCGCTCGGCATCATCTTCACGCAGTTCGCGTTCATCGCGCACGAGGCCTCGCACCGACAGGTGCTCGAGTCCGGCCCGGGCAACGACCGCCTCGGTCGCTTCCTCGCGGCGGGCGTCGTCGGCATGAGCTACAGCTGGTGGATGACGAAGCATACGAAGCACCACGTGAACCCGAACAAGATGGGCAAAGACCCTGACATCGACTTCGACACGATCTCGTTCACCGAGGAAGACGCCCGGAAGCAGACCGGTCTCCTCGCACTGATCACGCGCAAGCAGGGCTACCTCTTCTTCCCGCTGCTCACCTTCGAGGGCTACAACCTCCACTTCCGCTCGATCAAGTCGCTCTTCACGCGACAGCCGATCAAGGGTCGCTGGGTCGAGTTCACCATGATCGCAGTGCGCTTCGCGATCTACTTCGGCGCCATCTTCTGGCTCCTGCCCGTCGGCATGGCCTTCGCGTTCGTCGCCGTGCAGATGGCCGTCTTCGGCGTCTACATGGGCGCCTCCTTCGCGCCGAATCACAAGGGCATGCCGATCATCCCGGCAGACGTCAAGATGGACTTCTTCAGCAAGCAGGTGCTCACGTCCCGCAATGTCAGCGGTGGCTGGTGGGCCAGCGCGCTCATGGGCGGTCTCAACTACCAAGTCGAGCACCACCTCTTCCCAAGCATGCCGCGTCCGCACCTCGCTCGAGCTCGCGAGATCATCCGCGAGCACTGCCAGAACCTCGAGGTGCCGTACACCGAGACGACGCTCATCAAGTCGTACGGCATCGTGATCGAGTACCTGAACCGCGTCGGCCTGCAGGCACGCGATCCGTTCGACTGCCCGCTCGTCAATCAGTTCCGTCGCGTGTGACCTGACCCCACACGTGCTCGAAGGCCCATCCGGATCATCCGGGTGGGCCTTCTTCGTGTCCCTCCCAGGTCACTCGCCGACATCTATTCGTAAATCTACGAATAGGGCGTATGCTCGAGTCATGAGCATCCACTTCCAAGCACAGATGCCTTCCGGCTGGAAGGCCACGA
Organism: Pseudoclavibacter sp. RFBB5; assembly: GCF_002931555.1. Taxonomy (GTDB): domain Bacteria; phylum Actinomycetota; class Actinomycetes; order Actinomycetales; family Microbacteriaceae; genus Pseudoclavibacter. Next base: position 538,887 of record NZ_PSTZ01000007.1, read on the forward strand.
GCGCCATCCGCACCATGCGCTTCCCGGGCGGCGAGGTCTCCCTCGTCGTGCCCGACTCCCTTGAGGAGGTGCCGGCCTACGCCACCGTGACCGGTGCTGACCCGTCGGACCTCGTTGCCCTCGGGATGTGGGCCGACTACACCCACGGGCTCGGGCACCGCGCCGTCGCCCTCCTCCCGTACCTGCCCGCGGCCCGGGCCGACCGCGGCGTGCCGTTCGGCGCGAGGGTCTACGCCGAGCTCATCAACAGCTTCCGGCTCGACCAGGTGATCGTCTTCGACCCCCACTCCCGAGTCGCGCCGGCGCTGATCGACAACGTCAAGGTGATCGGCTCCGCACCGTACATCCGTCGTGCCACGATCGGTCGTGTCGGCGACACCCACGACTTCACGGGCGTCATCGCGCCGGACGCGGGCGCCGTCACCCGTGCGCAGGCTGCGGCCGACGCGTTGCATCTTCCGCTCTTCCGTGCACAGAAGCACCGCGACTTCGCCACGGGCAGACTCTCCGGCTTCAGCTGCGAGCAGCTGCCGGAGCACGGACGACTGCTTGTGGTCGACGACATCTGCGACGGCGGCGGCACGTTCAGAGGACTTGCAGAGGCGACGGGCCTGAATCGCGAGCGGCTCTCCCTCTTTGTGAGCCACGGCGTGTTCTCCGGGGATGCGCCTGCCCTGCGCCAGCACTTTGCCGAGATCATCACCACCGATTCGCACCCCGGTTCCGCTCGCAAAGGTGTGGCGACCAAGGTGCTCTCGATTCGTAACATCCTTGCCCCCTTCGTCGAGCGCTGAGCAGCGCGACGACGACCTCGACCACGCCACCAGAAAGGCACGACCATGGACTTCACGGCAATCGCTCCCCTCTTCCAGACGGACGCGTACAAGCTCGGCCACCTGCAGCAGTACGGACTCGCGGGGAACGTCACGGGCGTCTACTCCAACTACACGAACCGCGGATCCCGCATCGCCGACATCGGGGCCGTCGTGCACTTCGGGCTGCAGGCGTTCCTCGAGCGCTACGCTGACTCGTTCCGCGTCTTCTTCGACGCCGACGAGGACGAGGTCTGCGCGGCCTACGAGGCGCGACTCGCGCGCATCCTCGGCCCGAACACGATCGGGAGCGCGCACGTCCGCGCACTGCACCGGCTCGGGTTCCTCCCCTTGCGGTTCTGCGCCGTGCCGGAAGGCACTGCGGTGCCGCTGCGCATCCCGAGCTTCACGATCGAGAACACGCACCCCGACTTCTTCTGGCTGACGAACTACGTCGAGACGGTCCTGAGCGCGGAGATCTGGCAGGCCTCGACCACGGCGACGCTCGCCAGGGCGATGCGCGAGACCCTCGAGGTAGCAGCGGCCAGGACGGGCACCCCGGCCGCAGCCGTCGACTGGCAGGGACACGACTTCTCCTACCGCGGCATGTCCTCCAACGAGACTGCGGCGATGAGCGGCGCAGCGCACCTGCTGAGCTTCACGGGAACCGACTCCCTCGTGTCCATCGACTGGATCGAACGCCACTACGGCGGCGAGTTCGTCGCCGGCAGCGTGCCGGCGACCGAGCACTCCGTGATGTGCGCCGGGATCGCCACGGTGGGTGAGCGTGAGCTGTTCGAGCGGCTCCTGCACCTGTACCCGAGTGGCATCGTCTCCGTGGTCTCCGACACGTTCGACCTCTGGCGCGTCCTCACCGAGTACCTGCCCGCCCTCAAGCAGGAGGTGCTCGCGCGTGACGGCAAGCTCGTCATCCGGCCGGACTCCGGTGACCCCGTCGACATCCTGTGCGGAGTCGAGGACGAGGGCCGGGACGTCGGCACGGCCGAGCGGAAGGGGGTCATCGAGCTCCTCTGGGACACGTTCGGCGGCACCGTGAATGCCGCGGGCTTCCGGGAGCTCGACCCGCACATCGGCGCGATCTACGGCGATTCCATCACCCGCGAGCGTGCTGTGCGCATCACGGGGCGACTCGCGGCGAAGGGCTTCGCATCTGGAAACGTCGTCTTCGGCATGGGAAGCTTCGGGTACCAGTACCAGACCAGGGACACGTTCATGTCCGCGATCAAGGCGACGTGGATTCGAGTCGATGGTCGCGGCGTCGACATCCGGAAGGATCCAGTGACCGACAGCGGAACGAAGAAGAGCGCCACGGGGCGACTCGCCGTCGTCCGAGACGCAGACGCTCGGATGCGCCTCATCGAGCGCGCCACGCCCGCGGAGGAGGCCGAGTCCCTCCTGCAGACCGTGTGGGAGGACGGGGCGTTCGTTCGCCGTCACACGTTCTCCGACGTTCGCGCGGTGCTGGCCGCACAGACGGTGCTGCGTTGAGCGAAGCGTACGATCAGCCGCTCGTCGCGATGGATGCACTGCCCGTGCGATATCGCGACGAGCGGCTGGAGTTCGGTCTGGCGGTGCGACAGTACGACCCGCATGCGGGCGTCGAGGCCCTTCCGGGGGTGCTCCTGCTTGCGGGCGAGCACGGGCCGGGCCCAGTGCTGCGTGCCATGCGCACGAAAGCCGGTATCCCGGAACCCGAGGTGCGGTTCACCCGCCAGCTCGGCTGGTTCGACGGCACCATGCGCGACCCACGCAGTGCGACGATCTCCCTCGCGAGTCTCGTGTTCCTCGAACCGGGTACCCGTGCCGGTGAACTGGTCTGGCATCCGCTCGACGACGCGCCGCGCCTGCCCTTCGACCACACGGTGATCGTAGAGGCGGCGCGTGTGAGGCTCGGTGAGATCCTCTGGCGGGACTGGGATGTCACGCGAGCGCTGCTCGGCGAGAAGTTCACCTCTGGCACCGCCCTCGCGCTGGGCGCAGCGCTGGAATCGGAGCCGTACGATCGCCCGAACTTCCGACGCTGGCTCGAGGGAACCGGTGTCGTGCGGGTCACCACCGACACGACGGGCGTCAAGCTCAGGGGCCGCACGACAGTGTGGGAGTGGAGCGACTGAGTCATTCCCCGGAAGAACCGGGCACCTTGCAGGTCCACACACGAAGAGAGGATTGGGCTCATGGCCGAGATGCCGCACATCGCAGAGGCCTGGGAGACGATCGAGCGCGTCCTGCGCCGTCGCGTCCCCGCCGTCGCTGACACGTTGCGTCCCGGCGCAGACGACGCTTCGCTTGACCAGCTTGCAGGCGCAGTCGGTGACCTGCCAGACGAACTGGTGGCGAGCCTGCGCATTCATGACGGGCAGGACAACCCGACGCAGCTCCTCGATCTCTTCGACTACCTGACCTTCCTGAGCATCGAGGCAATGCTCGAAGATCACCGCGTGCGGTCCGAAGCGCTCGGCGACGATGTGGGCTCGACGGAGTACTCGTGGATGTCTCCGGATCGGGTGCGAGCGATTCCGAACAGCAGCGGCTGGCTCCGCTTCACGGATTCTGACGGGACGGGTCACGCCGTGGACCTCGATCCGCTCCCCGCAGGCCAACGTGGGCAGGTCATCTGGCTGCCGATCGACGGACCGACTCCTGCTCCGATCGCAGTCTCCTACGGGGCCTGGTTGACGAGTCTGGCCCGCCGCCTCGACGACGGGGAATTCACCGTCGATGGCGAACTCGGCGTTCTCCGACTCGAACGGGACCTCACGGCGTGAGCGCTCGGCGATCCCGGCCGCCGTTGTGGGCCCTCGCCTGACTCCGTTCGAAGACCCAGACGGCCTTCGTGTCCGGGAACCAGGGCGTCCCGTCCTCCTCGAGGACAGTCCAGCCCGCGAGGTGCTGTCGATACCCGGGCTGGATCCACGTCTCCCTGTGCCGGAGCGACAGCTCCGGGTCCATGGCCAGAACCGCGTGTGGGAGTTCGTCGAGCTCGAACTGGCAGTACTGCTCCTGGGCCTCTCTCGGCAGCGACCCCTTACCCCAGCTGACCGTGAGGAGCGCCTCCGTGACAGCACGCGCTGTCGCCATGAACGTGTGGGGGCCGCGTGCGGTGAAGTCCGCGAGCTCGGGCACTGGGACCTGCTCCCGGTAGGCGCCGAGCAGATCGTCCCCATCCCGTCCCGGGGTGACGAGCGTCAGCGGCCGGTCCGGGTTGCTCGGCATGACGAAGTCGCGGATGATCAGCACCCCGTCAGGGGCGAGCGCCGTCCCGATGACGGCGAGGTTCGCTAGCGCAGCCTGTCGACCGTGCTCTGGTCCCCGCGGGTTGTACGAGGCGATCTCGTGCAGCACCGAGCTCATGACGATGCCGTCGAGGTCGCGCAACCCGAGTTCCGAAAGCTGCTCGGCGGTCCCTGACCGCACCGTAATGCCGGGGATAGCACGCAAGTGGGCGACCGCGTCGGCGGAGTCGTCGAGCGCTATGACGTCGTCGACGTCAGGAAGTGCTGCGATCCTGGCCGCCAGCTCTCCCCCGCCGGCGCCGATGTCGAGAATGCGTCCACCGCGAAGCCAGTGGGTGAGCTCGGTCTTCTCGTCGACGGCGGCCGCCATGCGCCGGAAGTAGCGTTCCTCGAGTCTCGAGCGCTGACTGCCTGCGGCTGCGGAGCGTGTCGTATTCCTCGCGGATGTCATGGTGAGGATCCTCCGCTTGTTCGGCAGTGACGGCGGACACGAAGAAGGCCCCTGAAATTCAGGGGCCTTCTTCTCAATGGTGGGCGATACTGGGATCGAACCAGTGACCTCTTCCGTGTCAGGGAAGCGCGCTACCGCTGCGCCAATCGCCCATTGCGAGGTGACGACGGGATTCGAACCCGTGTGGACGGCTTTGCAGGCCGCTGCCTCGCCTCTCGGCCACGTCACCGTGTTGTGGGTTGAAACCCGTGCAAACTCCGTTTGGTGTTTACCACCAGACTGAGTCACACTCGAGCGGATGACGAGATTCGAACTCGCGACCCTCACCTTGGCAAGGTGATGCGCTACCACTGCGCCACATCCGCATCGCGCTTGTCTCGGGAACTTCCGTTCCGGCTTGACCAGCGCGAGAATGACTCTATAGGAACTCGAGCCGCGATACAAAATCCACCGGTGTAATTCGCCGAAAGTCCTGGTCAGAACGGCAAGCCGCGGCGGGCGTCTTGGGTCTCCTGCACGAGGGGCTGGTGCGAACAGTCGCCGGAGGGTGCCGTTCGAGGCGCTGCAAGCGCGTCCGCAGTCCCGGGGCGTGCACGACTGACTCGTGCACGTGGACGACACGGCGACACGGTTCGGCACTTCAGTGCCGCGTGCTCATCCCCCGCCGGATTCTGTGGCATGATTAGTCCTCGTCGCGGGTGATTGGCGCAGTTGGTAGCGCGCTTCCTTCACACGGAAGAGGTCGTGGGTTCGAGTCCCGCATCACCCACCGCGAGAAACCCCGGTCGTCGAGACATCAAGTCTCGTCCGCCGGGGTTTCTGTCTTTCTCGCGATTGCTCCTCGGAACGGCACGGACCCACTGTGGTCCGGCCGCCCTCAGAAGTTGACCGCGAAGACGGTCAGCACCGTGACGACGACGACGACCGCGATGCCCGTGCCGCAGCCGATGGCGGCGATAGCGCCGTAACCGAGGCGTGAGACGCGCGCGCCGGACTGGCGTGCCGCGTCCAGGAACTGCGGTCCGCCGCCGGCGCTCCAGGAAGACGCGGCCGAGATCTGATTCCGGAGGGCGCCGACATCCGCTGCGGCGCCAGCCATCGGACGGTCGAGGACTGCGGCGACTGCGCCTGCGGTGGTGTACCCGAGTGCGCGGTTCACGGCACCAGGGTCGGCGAGCAGCGGGTACTTCACTCCCCCGACGGCGAGATGGATGCTCTGCGCCCTCGACGTCACCGTGGCCTGGGATGCAGGTGCGCGGACGACGACGGTCCACCCTTCTGGCGCGAGGGCCCACAACGTCATCCAGCCGTCGCCGATCTCGGCAGTGGCGGGCACATAGCCTCCTCCGCCGCTGACTCCGAGTGCACCCGAGAAGGTCGCGTGAGGAAAGTGATTGGGATACGTCACGCTCACATGCTATGCGGCACTGGTCTCGGGCGCGGCCGGGCCGGTGGGACGGGCGACAGTCGCTGTGACGCGAGCGATCGACGGGTCCACTGCGGGTTCCTCGGCTCCGGTCGGCTCTAAACTCGGCATCAGGGCCGACGACGAGGAGAGCAATGGCGAACGTGGGATGGGACCGGGATCGGGCAGCGGCGCGAGCCGCGGGAACGCCACCGCACGTCCTGACCAACATCGCCATGCGCCGCCCCGATCTCCGCGCGGACATCGCCGCGAACCCGGGCGCCACGCCCGAGCTGATCCGATGGATGAACGGGGTCAGCGGGCCAGGCAAGCCGCAGCCGCAGCCGCAGCCGACGCATACTCCAACGCGTCCCGGGTACGGGCCCCGCCCAACGCATCCGGGGCTCGCCGCTGCCCCCTACTCCCCCGGTCAAGGCGCGTACCCGCCGCGTGCAGGCCTGGCCGCCGCCCCGTACGCCCCCGGTCCAAGCCCATACCCGCCGCGCAGGAAAGGCAAGGCGGGGTACTGGTTCGCCGGTTGCGGCTGCCTGGTCGTGGTCGCGTTCATGGGCCTGTTCGCGTTCGCCGGCCTTGGCGCGATCCTCGGCTTGAGCGACGCGGCAACGACCCCGAGCCCCTCTGTCGAAGCAGCCCCGGTCGATACCGGCGCCGCGGACCTCGCCGATCACATCGCGCTGTACGAGCAGGAGCGGACGAAGATCGATGAGCTCTCGACAGCGCTCGAGGCAAACCCAGTCAAGCCCCTCGTGGCCCTCTTCGACTGGATGGAGGACCAGGACGCCAAGATGACGGACCCGAACCTCACCGCGTACTCGGCGGAACTCCTCGCCGACCAGATGAGCACCTTCCGCGCGGACCTGGAACAGAGCATCACCGACGCCCAGACGCGCCGCACGAACGCGAGCGCGTCCGTGAGCGAAGGCCTCATCGACGCCGCCGGGAACGGGTTCATCGACGTCCAGTACGACGCGGCCACCGCCTGCGGCACCCACGAGAACGCAGACCAGGGCTACCAGACTGTCGGATGCGTCAAGGGCGGCAGCCCCCTCATCGTGCACCTCCTCCCCGATGCCGAGCGCACCGAGTGGCATGCCAAGATGACCACCGTCCACGAGCTCGCGCACGTGTACCAACGCGCAGACGACGTCAGATACCCGGACGACGACGGCGGCTACCAGGCCCTCCTCGCGCAGGGGTTGTTCCAGGGCAGCGAGGAGGTCATGGCCGACTGCTACGCCTTGACGTATCTCAACGAGTGGACGCTGAGCGACGGCGTCAAGGAGACCGGCTACGGCTACGTCTGCGGCGACAGCGAGCGCCAGGCGATCCGCGACTGGGCAGCCGGCATGAACGCGCCAGTCGGGTGACTCGGGAGGCGAGCTTCCTGAGGTCCGTGCCGCCAGCAGCCGGAGTTCGAGCGCACCGGACGTTCCGTAGGGTGGGGCCATGGGGTTCCAACCGCTTCGCTCGAGGTCACGCGACTTGTCGGTCTGGTTCGCGACGCGACCGGAGGTGTTCGTGTCTGAGAGATCGCCGCGCAAGACGGTGTTCTGGCTGGCCTCAGCTGTCGCCGCCGGCCTCGTCGCGCTGCTCGTTTACCTCAACCCGACAGCCACCGTCGAATTGCTGGGCGGGCGAGTGCGGAGCGGTCAGGCGGTTGCCGGTGCGTTTGTTCTCCCCCCGCTAGCCTTCGTCGCCTGTATCGTCCTGACGTTTCTCGTCGCCCGCCGGTGGCGCGTGCGCGGCGGCGGTGTTCTCAAGAACCCGGTGATCCTCGGGGTGAGGGCCGGGTTTCCCCTCGAGAACGTCCTTACGGCATTGGAGGTGGGAAGCGCTCGCCGCGGACCGGCGATCGAGGGGCTCGCCGCAGCGCGGCTCGCGAACGGTGATGACCGCCTGCTGACGATCTGGTCGTCAGAGCGCGACCACGTCATGGTCATCGCGATCCTCCGGGTCGATGGGAACGCCGTCTGGATTGACTCGGAACCGGTCATGCTCGCACCCGACTCGTACTTCGACGCCGAAGCGTACGACCGCGAGGCGCGTCGACTCCGGGATCATTGACGTTCGGCATGCTCAGCAGGCGCTGACAAGCAGGAAGAGGACATCATGGACCACACCGCATCGAACCTGGTTCCAGGGCCCGGGCTCTACGCCACCCACGACGGTGTGGTGTACCCGCTGCGAGTGCACGACGGCAGGTGGGCGTTCCGCTCGGCCAGCCCCGTGCGGGGCTTCGTCGTCGATCACGACGTGTACATCCGCCCGATCGCCATCGACGATGAGGTCGAGTGCTTCGGGTTCGAGCACACCGGCACCTACCGGGGGCTGCCGGTGCACGTCGCGCCGCGTCCCGGCGGCGCCGAACTGCTCCTCGTCTCGACCGACCGCTCGTCGGCGGACCTTGGGTTCACGGCCGAGGCGCTGCGTCGCGGTGGCCACGACTGGCGGAAGACCGTGACCAATGGAGACCCCGAGCTGACGGTCACGAGCACCAGGGTTCGCAAGCCGATCCCTTGGGAAGGACACCCCGAGGAGGCCCTTCCGCCCCGAGAGCCTGCACGGGCGGGTGCTCGCACCGCTCCGGGCAAGCGGAGCGGTGCGGCGCCTTCTCCGCGGCTCCAGGCCCCGGGGCTGTATGCGGTGCTCGATGGCCTCGAGTACCCGGTCGTGCGGCGGAGCACTGGGTGGGCGCTGCGCTCCGAGGAGCCGCAACCCGGTTTCGTGCCGCAGCGGGGAGAGCATCTCCGAACGATCACCCCCGAGGATCAGCTTGCATACGTCACGATCCTGCACCCCGGGACGTACCGTGAGCTGTCGGTCCAGGTCAGGCCGACGTCCGCGCACGCCGTGCAGCTCTCGACTCGGGACCGACGTTCGGTGGACCGCGGATTCGTGCAGTTCGGCTTCGAGCGCCCGGAGATCCAGGAGTACGTGCACTCGGTCGCGCTCGATGACCCCGAGTTGCAGGTGAGGACGACGCGGGCTCCGTCGGCCCCGCCGTGGCTGCGGAACGAGAGAGAGCGCACGCCGACGGGCGTGCCCACGACGTGGAGCGACTTCGCCGGAGCGCTCGCCGCGGCGATCGAGCAGGTCACCGACCGGGTCTTCGTCATCGTGTCCGCGTCCGGTGACGCGCGAAGGTACGTGCAGTTCGCGGGAGGACCCGACGTGATGGAGGCAGAGGCGCCCGGGCGCAGTGTCGTCGCCGATGCCGACGAGCGCGTCCTCCGGGGCGCGGGCTGGACGCCGCCGGGTCCGAGCCAGCCGAACTGGTCGGCAACCGCCCGTCGGCACGACGGCCGCCCGGTCACGCGTGCGCTTGCGGAGATGTCGGTCACCGTGCTTCGTGATGGGTACAGCGTCGAGAGTCCGCGGCTGCTCACCTACACCGCGGGGCGGGACCCGCAGGTGTTCCCTGACGGGGCGAGCTACACGGCCGAGCAGTGGGAGGCCCGCGACCTCGCAGCGCTCGAGATCCCCGCCCTCCGTCTCCCTCGAGGCTGACGACCGCGTGCACGACCGCGGATCAGCGCTCCCCGGCCCGCCTGTTCGTCTCGCGGCGGATGGCTCTCCGGGTGATCCACACAGCGATCACGATCGGGAGGATGCACACGCAGAACACCGCCACCTTGAGCCACCAGCTGTCGACCAGCGGCAGGAGGAAGATGCACCCGAGGACCGTCGCGAGCGCGGCGCCGATGTACGGTCCGCTCCGCCGCCCGTTGAGCGCGAGGCCCGGTCCCGCGCGAGGCGGCTCCGGCGGCTCAGAGCGGGCTGTCGGTCCGTCCTGTTCGAGGTCCATCCCCTGACGCTACCCGAACGCCGGAACACCCGCGGCGGGACCGAGGCTGGGCCGCATGACGCCTGCCCGCCTCAGCACCGGCCTAGTCGTGCTGGCTGCCCTTCCCGTCGCTCAGCGCCGTATGCCGCGGGCTGTTCGGGTTCATGAGCGAGTGCCTGCGACCGTACGCGAAGTAGATGATCAGGCCGATGACGAGCCACCCGCCGAACCGCAGCCAGGTCTCCCAGTGCAGCTGCAGCATCAGGAACCCCGACGCGAGCATGCCGAACGCGGGCACTAGGGGCATGAGCGGCAGCCTGAACGTTCGGGGAGCATCCGGGCGCTTGTAGCGGAAGATGATGACCGAGAGGCAGACCACGACGAACGCGGCAAGGATGCCGATGTTGGTGAGGTCCGCGACGGCCTTGATCGGGAACACACCCGCAAGGAGGGCTGACGCGACGCCTGCGATCCACGTGACGCGCTGCGGGGTCCCGTTGCGGTCCGTCTTCGCGAACCAGCCCGGGAGCAGCCCGTCTCGACTCATCGAGAACCAGACACGGGTGACGCCGAGGAGGAACGTCAGCATCACGGTCAGGATGGACAGCACTGCGAAGACGGAGATGATCGTGGCGATCACCGGCAGGCCGACGCTGTTGAACGCGGAGGCGAAGCCCGCCGTCGGGTCGATCTCCTCCCAGTTCTGCATTCCCGTCAGCACGAGCGTCGCCGCCACGTACAGCAGCATCGCGATGATCAGCGACAGGATGATGGCCTTCGGCATGTGCTTCTTGCCGTCCTTGGCCTCCTCTGCCGCGGTGCTCATGGCGTCGTACCCGAAGACGGCGAAGAACACCGTGGCCGAGCCGGCGAGCACCGGGCCGAAGCCGCTCGGCATGAACGGGTTGTAGTTGTTCGCGTCGATGTAGAAGACGCCGAGGCCGATGATGAACAGGATCAGGATCACCTTGATGGCGACCGCGACGAGCTCGAACCGTCCGAAGGCCCTCGTGCCGCGAGACAGGATCCAGGTCACGAGCAGGCAGACGGCGATGGCCGGGATGTTGACGATCCCTCCCTTGCCCTCGTCGACGGTGGAGGTCATCCAGACCGGCATGTGAATGCCCAGGCCCGACAGGAAGGCGTCGAAGTACCCGGAGATGCCGATGGCGACGACGGCCACGATGGCGATGTACTCCAGCAGGAGGTCCCAGCCGATGAACCAGCCGATGACCTCCCCGAGGGCGACATACCCGTACGTGTAGGCCGAGCCCGCCCTTGGGATCATGCCGGCAAATTCCGCGTAGGAGAGCGCGGCGGCGGCCGAGGCGAGGCCGGCGATGAGGAACGAGATGAGGACAGCTGGTCCAGCTCCCGGGGTCCCCTCGCTGCCTGCGGCGACGAGCCCAGCAAGGGAGAAGATGCCGACGCCGATGATGCCGCCGACGCCGATCGCCGTGAGCTGCCAGAGCCCCAGCGATTTGAAGAGGCCGCTGCTCTTGTTGTCCTCCTCCATCTCCTCGATCGGCTTCCGCCGCATGATCGACTGGGACGAACCTCGTGTGCTCATCGGTACTCCTCGTTCTCGCGCGACCGTCACTTCCCTGTGAAGATCGATTCCGCATCCTCAGTATGCGAGGTGATGCGACTGCGGACGAGTGGACAGTGCTTACGAGTACTCGTCAAGGGTGCCGAAGGCTGGGGCGAGCCTCCTCGTCGCGAGGGGGGGGGGGGACCCCGACCACATGCGTACGAGAGGTGCCCATCCCTAGACTGCCCGCATGAGTCCCCTGCCCTCACCGTCCCTGAAGGTCACGAACGCGCGAGTCTGGGGCGGTGAACCCACGCAGCTGCTGCTCGCCGGTGGCCGCGTCCACGCGGTCGGCGAGGCCGCCGCACAGGCCGCGTGCGACGTCGAATTCGACGCAGGGAACCTTCTGGCCCTCCCGGGTCTCGTCAACGCGCACGCCCACGTCGACAAGAGCTGGTGGGGGAAGCCGTGGGAGTCCTTCGGCGGAGAGTCCAGCACGCAGGGCAGGATCGCCCACGAGCGAGCGCGGAGGGATGCGCTCGGCATCCCGAGCGTCGAGACCACGCTGCGGGTGCTGCAGCAGTCGCTGCTGACCGGCACGACGCGGATGCGCACGCACGTCGATGTGGATCTCGGCGTGGGCCTGGACGGCATCGAGTTCGTCCGAGAGGCGGCAGAACGCCTCGACGGCGCCATCGAACTCTCGATCGTGGCGTTCCCGCAGGACGGCGTGCTGCGCAGACCCGGCGTCCTCGAGCTGCTCGAGAGAGCCGCCGCGGACGGGGCCGAGCACATCGGGGGCCTCGACCCAGCGCTCATCGACCGGGACCCGGTCGGACAGCTGGACGGTCTCTTCGACATCGCATCGCGCCACGGCTGCGGACTCGACATCCACCTGCACGAACCGGGAGACCTCGGCGCGTTCGAGTTCGACCTCATCCTCGACCGGGTCGAGCGCGACGGGTTGCCGGCCGGCCTCGTGAACATCGCCCACGGATTCGCGCTCGTCGACGTCGACGCCAAGCGGCGGCGCGACCTCCTCCAGCGCATGGGCGAGTTGGGCGTCAGCATGACGACGGTCGCTCCCGTGCGGATGCGCCAGCTGCCCCTGCACGAGCTGGATGCGGCTGGAGTCCGGTTCGGGTTCGGTACCGACGGCATCCGGGACCTGTGGAGCCCGTACGGCGACGGCGATATCCTCGGCATCGCCTGGCAGTACGGCCGCTCATCTGGGCTCGTCAGGGACGAGGACCTCACCCGGATCGTCCAGCTCGCCTCGAGCGACGGTGCCTGGTGCGCGACCGACGAGTCACACGACCTCCGGGTCGGCGACCGGGCAGACATCGTGCTGCTCGACGCGGAGAATGCGATGGACGCGCTCGTGCGCCGCGTTGACCGGTCTGCGGTGATCGCCGGCGGACGACTCGTCGACCTGGAGTCAATGCGCGAGGTTCCCTGGGAGTGACCCAGCTCGAGGCCCATTCCGCTATCGTCAGCATGTGACGACTCGACCGATCCTCGCCGTGGACAGCTGGACCGACACCCGCGACACCCTGCACCGCTGGCTGCAGATCGTGGGGAAAATCCGCATGGTCAGCACGCCGCACGTCAACCACTGGTGGAACGTGACCCTGCACGTCACTCCTCGCGGGCTCGGGACGGGCACGCAATCACTCGGCGACGCGATCTTCGACATCGAGTTCGACTTCGTGGAGCACCGTCTCGTCATCCGGCACAGCGACGGCGGGGAGCGAGTGCTGCACCTCGAGCCGATGTCCGTCGCCGACTTCTCGTCCCGCCTGTTCGCCTTGCTGGGAGAGGTCAACCTCCACCCGCGCATCCACGGCGCTCCGAATGAGGTGGAGGTCGCGATCCCCTTCGCCGAGGACACACGGCACGCCAGCTACGACCGCGACGCGGCCAACGCGTTCTGGCGACAGCTCGTCGACGCGGACCGGGCGCTCTCGCGGTTCCGCGCAGCATTCACCGGGAAGGTGAGCCCCGTGCACTTCTTCTGGGGAGCCATGGATCTCGCCGTGACGCGCTTCTCCGGCCGCGAAGCGCCGCGGCACCCGGGCGGCGCCCCGAACTGCCCCAACGAGGTCATGATCGAGGGGTACTCGCACGAGATCTCGAGCGCCGGGTTCTGGCCTGGTGGCGGGCGCGAGGGTGCCTACTACTCGTATGCCTACCCCGCTCCCGTCGGGTTCGCGGACGCGCGAGTGCCGGAGGGGGCCTACTGGGACGAGGCCCTCGGCGAGTACCTCCTGCCGTACGAAGTCGTTCGCGAGGCGGCCGACCCCGATGCGCTGGTCCAGGACTTCCTGACGGCGACCTACCGATCGGAGGCCGACCTCGCCGACTGGGCGAGCGTCACCACAAGCGCCTAGCGCATCCGGGACCTGACTTCAGGGCCGGGCGCGCGATCGCGGCGCTGGTTCCAGTAGCGATAGACGAGCTCGGGGTATTCGGCCATGACGTCGACGTCGGCGACGAGCACCTCGAGCCTGGCCTCATACCCCTCCGGAGTGAGGCCAAGCTGCCGGATCTTGTCGAGCTTCGGACGGTCGCGGCCAGGGTGAGCTGCCTCGAACTCCAGGAGCGCCCTTGCTCGTGCGGTGATCATGCCTGAAGAGTAGGTCAGGACATAACGAGATGACCCGCTCTTGCTTTTCAGCCGTCACCTCTGTATGGCCCAGGCGGGTGACGTCAACCTGCCACCGGTCTGATGCCGACGAACTGCATGCGATCCTCGCCGTAGAAGCACGACTGCAGTGCGAAGTCCCCCTGCAGTCCGATCAGTGATTCCGGCGTCTCCCAGTGCTTCGCCGTGTGCCGCACGTCGACGACCTCGAACGTGCCCGGCTGCCCCTCGACCTCGAACTGCGTCCCGACCGCCCAGTTCAGGACGATGTCTCCCCCGCAGTTGTTGTGCGCCGCGTACACGGCCGGAACCCCGACGGTGTTGCGGTAGCTGGTCATCTCGATGAATGATCCGTCGCACACGTCGAGTTCCTCCTGGCCGCCTTCGACCCCGAGCCGGACCGCGGGGAGCTGCACCTCCGCGGCGACGTCGTTCACTGCGGCTTTCACCTGCCCGTACCCGCGTTCCACGGTCGTCGGCGTCAAGAGAGACATCGCCAGGATGACAGCCCCGGCGAGGACGAGTGTCGTGCCGAGCACCCCGAGGACCGCGTTTCCCATCGACCGCCGTCGGCGTGGAGACGCGGATCGGGCGTGGGCTGGCGGCGCGGGCCGGGTGCTCGTCATAGGCAGAGGTCTCCTCGTGGTCAGACGCGTCAGATTCTGCAACAGCACCTTATGCGCTGCGTGTGAACGGATGCGCGCGTTCGAGCGATGCAGCGCCGGGCACTCATCTTCGTCTCGGCTGGCGTGCGTACGGTCGGAGCATGACAGAACAGCACGCAACCCCCGACCACGACGAAGACGCCACCCTCGACGAGACCAACGAGCGGCTCGAAGCAGAATCGATCCAGGGCCTCGGCACGGGTGAGCCCAACCGGGAACGGCCGGACCAGCCGCCCACGCAGGTCCGCGATGACGCGGCGCAGCACCGCGACGACACCGTCCCGCCAGCGGGTGTCAACGGCTGAACCGCAGTATCGGAGGCCGGGTCGCGCTAGTGCCCCGGCCTCCACCGCGCGCGGCGCGCCTGGGACGCAAGCCCCTCGGGCTCACTCGAGGCTGACCTCCGCCGGTGACTTGTCGGGGCGCCATCCGCGCCAGCTCGGCTGCCTGAGTCGGCCACCGGCGGTCCATTCTGCGAACTCGACCTCCCCGACCAGCTCCGGTTCCACCCAGACCGCACCCCGCGCATCCGCCGCAGGGATGTCGGTGAACGGCGGCGTGTCACGCTCGCGGGACGCCAGCTCCTGGGCGGTCCGTTCGAGCTGTCGGTCGGTGAATCCTGTGCCGACACGGCCCACGTAGCGGAGTCCGTCCGGGCCTGGGACGCCGAGCAGCAACGAGCCGATGCTGTCGGCACGTCGTCCCCGTCCGGGACGCCATCCCCCGACGACAACTTCCTGGGACCTGTGGTGCTTGACCTTGACCCAGCTCTCGGAACGGCGACCCGGACGGTAGACGCTGTCTCGCCGCTTCGCCACGATGCCCTCCAGCCCGAGCTCAGCGCTGCTCGTCAGCGCCAGCTTCGCGTCGCCTTCGACGACCGGAGGAACACGCAGCCCGCGATGCTCGCGCACGTACTCGACTAGCAGGTCGCGCCGCTCCTCGTACGGTCGATCGATCAGGCTCTCGCCGTCAGCTTCGAGCAGGTCGAAGACGAAGTAGTGCACGGGCACCTCCGCGGCCGCCCGCTCGACGTCGCGCGGTGCGCGCAAGCCCATCCTCGACTGGAGCCGGCCGAAGTCAGGGCGTCCCCGGCGGTCCAACGCCACGACCTCGCCGTCCAGAACCGCCACCCGCCCGCTCAGGCTCGCGCGCAGTGCATCGGCGACCTCCGGGTACGCAGCCGTCACGTCATTGCCGTTCCTCGTCAGCAGCCGTGGCCCGGCGGGCTCGACGGATGCCACGATGCGGATGCCGTCCCATTTCATCTCGAACGCCCAGTCACCCTCGTCGTCGAAGACGCTCGTGTCACGCGAGGTCGCGAGCATGGGTGGGATCGAGGGCTTGGAGCGCCCGGTCCGCCTCGTGGTGCGGTGTGACGCTGTCGCACCCGTCCTCGGCGACTTCTCGGCTGACATCCGGTGCAGCAGCCAGTTGCTCTTGTCATCACCGCTCCCCCGCGTGTGGATGAGCGCAACCCGCGTCGGCTCCCCGAGGCCTCCGGCGGCCTGGCCGTGCAAGGTGACGATCACCTCCTCGCCCTCGCGCCATTTCTCGAGCTCGTAGGTCCCCGCGTCCCAGATGTACACCTCACCGGCCCCGTACTCGCCCTTCGGGATCGAGCCCTCGAAGGTGCCGTACTCCAGGGGGTGGTCCTCGGTCTGCACCGCCAGGTGGTTCTTCTTCGTATCCGCTGGAATGCCCTTGGGCACAGCCCAGGAGACCAGCACGCCATCGTGTTCGAGCCGGAAGTCGTAGTGGAGCCGTCTCGCGTGGTGCTCCTGGATGACGAAGGTACGGCCGGATGAGGAAGGCGGGGCAGCCGCCGGCACCGGCTCGTTGGTCTTGGACGCATCGCGCATGGACCGGTAGCGTTTCAGCCGGTCCTCCCTGGCGGCCTCGGCGACGGGAGCGAGCGGGTCCAGCCGGGTGCGCATCCGTGTCAGCACCTCGTCGTACTCGAGGTGGCGCAGCTGCGGTGACGCGAGCTCGCGCCAGGTACGTGGGACGGCCACGGTCGGCCGCGCGCGTCCGCGGAGGGAGTACGGAGCGATGGTCGTCTTCGACGCGTTGTTCTGGCTCCAGTCGACGAGCACCTTGCCCGCCCGCAGAGTCTTCTTCATGTCGCTCACGATGAGGTCCGGGTAGTCGGCCTCCAGCGACCTCGCGAGCTCGTGCGCAACCTGCGACACCTCATCAGAGGTGTGCGCTCCGTCGAGGGCGGCGTACAGGTGGATGCCCTTGCTGCCGCTCGTCACCGGGACGGGGTCGAGGTCCATGCCCTGCAGGATCCGACGAGCGAGTCGCGCCACCTCGGCGCATTCGACGAGGCCGGCGCCCTCGCCCGGGTCGAGGTCCAGGACCAGGCGGTCGGGGTTCATCGGCGTTCCGCCCGGACCGAAGCGCCACTGAGGGACATGCAGCTCGAGGGCAGCGACCTGCGCGAGCCAGGTGAGCGTCGCGACATCCCGCACGATGGGGTACTCGTTGCGGTGCTCCCGGTGCTCGATCCCCTCCCTCGGCACCCAGGCCGGCGCGCTGGCCTCGAGGTTCTTCTGGAAGAAGACCTTGCCGGGGTGCTCGGCGGTCCCGACACCGTCGACCCAGCGTTTGCGGGTCACGGGACGCTCCCGCACGTGCGGCAGCAGGAACGGAGCGATCTCCGCGTAGTACGCGAGCACCTCGGCCTTCGTGGTGCCGGTCTCCGGGTAGAGCACCTTGTCGAGATTCGTGAGCGTCACACGGTGGCCATCAACCGTCACCGTCTGCTTCGGGGTCGCCATCCGCCCAGGATGCACCCCGAGCCTGAGGCGATCACCGGTGAACACTCAGCGTCGACTCGGCTCCCGAACTCCCGCGTCCGATGTACTTGCAGCATGAGATCCATCTGGAAGGGCTCCATCGCATTCGGCCTCGTCAATGTCCCAGTGAAGCTGTACAGCGCGACGGAGGACCACGACGTGCGCCTGCACCAGGTGCACGACAAGGACGGCGGGCGCATCCGCTATCAGCGACGCTGCGAGATCTGCGGGAAAGTGGTCGACTACGAGCACATCGACAAGGCCTACGCCGACGAGGACCGGACGGTGGTGCTCACCGAGGACGACCTCAGCTCGCTGCCGGAAGAGCGAAGCCGTGAGATCGACGTCGTCGAGTTCGTGCCGAGCGACCAGCTCGACCCGATCATGTTCGATCGCAGCTACTTCCTCGAGCCAGACTCGAAATCGGCGAAGGCCTACGTGCTGCTTCGGAAGACCCTCGAGAAGACGGACCGAACCGCGATCGTGCACTTCTCGCTCCGGCAGAAGTCTCGGCTCGGAGCGCTGCGGACACGCGGTGACGTGCTCATGCTCCAGTCGCTCCTCTGGGACGACGAGGTCAGGGAGGCGAACTTCGCATCCCTCGATGAACGGGTGAGGATCTCGGCGAAGGAGCTGAAGATGTCTGCATCGCTCGTCGACTCGTTCGCGGCAGACTTCGCGCCCGACCGTTTCACCGACGACTACCAGGAGCAGCTGCAGCAGCTCATCGACGCGAAGCTCGCGGAGGGCGACGCACTCGACACCGCCGCGACGTTCGGTGAGCCCGAGGACGACGAGGAAGCGGGCGGCGAGGTCATCGACCTCATGGACGCACTCCGCCGGAGCATCGACAAGGGGCGGAGGACGCCGTCGGGTCAGGCCGCAGGGAAGCAGGGCGACACCAAGGACGACAAGGCGGGCGCGAGCAAGACCTCCTCGGGGAAGACGGCGGCGAAGAAGCGAACGTCGAAGAACTCGACGTCGAAGAAGCCTTCGCCAAAGAAGACCGGGGCGACGAAGAGCGCTCCCAGGAAGACCGCGAAGAGCGAGACGAAGTCGGCCACGAAGAAGGCCGCTGACACGAAGACGGCGACGAAGAAGGCAGCGCCAGCGAAAGAGCGGAAGAGCGCCTGAGACGTCCTCCAGTTCACCGGGTGTTTACGTGCGGGAAGTCCCCCCGCGAGACGGTGCGGGTACGGTGACGGCGATCCCGTCAGAGACGCACGCCCCAGGAGGACGCACGTGACACGACCTTGGCAGAAGCTCCTCGCGGTGGGAGCCGCGACGACGCTCACCGGAGGCGGCCTGCTCGTCGCAGCCGCTCCCCCGACCGACGCTGCTCCCAGCGGAACCGAGCTCGTGATCAACGAGGCATACGGGGGCGGGGGCAACTCCGGCTCGCTGTACTCGAACGACTTCGTGGAGCTCTACAACCCGGGCCCGGCTGCGATCAGCGTCGATGGCTGGTCAGTTCAGTACTTCTCCGCGGGCGGCAATCTCGGCGGCGTGGCGGAGCTCTCGGGCGCCGTCGCACCGTCCTCGCACTACCTGGTCGCCCTCTCGGCCGGCAACTCGCTGACCGGTGAGCTCCCGGTGCCGGATGCGAGCGGGGAGATCGCGATGGGCGCGCGCGGAGGCATCGTCGCCCTCGCCGACACGGCCGAAGCGGTCACGCTCCCCGCGGGCGCGGCCGTGGATGCGGTCGGCGTCGTCGACCTCCTCGGCTACGGGAGCGCGAGCGCCTTCGAGGGTGCCGCCCCCGCGCCGGAGCTCGGCAATGCGCTCAGCGCCCAGCGCGCCGCTGCGGGAGTCGACACCGACGAGAACGCGGCCGACTTCGTCGCGGCGGCGCCGACGCCGGAGAACTCCGCGGGTGGCTCGACCGCGACCCCAGCGCCGACGACGACCCCAGCGCCGACGACGACCGCGGCTCCGACCGTCCCGCCGGAGGCGGCGCTCGTGTCGATCGCGGAGATCCAGGGCACGGGGGCCGAAACACCGCTCGTCGACCAGACGGTCACCACCGAGGGCATCGTGACGGCGGTCTACGCCGAAGGCGGGCTCGGTGGCTTCAACATCCAGACGCCAGGGGTCACAGACCCGACCACCCACAGCGCCTCGACCGGGGTCTTCGTCTACGGCCCTGCCGCTGCGGCCACGGTCAGCATCGGCGACCGAGTCGCGGTCACCGGGCGAGTCGGCGAGCGCTTCGAGTCCACCCAGATCAGCGCGAGCGGAGTCGAGCAGCTCGAAGTCCGACCGGAGCACGTCGTCGAGCCCGTCGCGATCGAATGGCCGGAGACCGAGGAGGAGCGGGAACGCTACGAGGGGATGCTGCTCGCGCCGACCGGCACCTACCGTGTCTCAGAGAACTACGCGCTCAACCAGTACGGCGAGGTGGGGCTCTCCGTCGGAGAGCGACTGCTCGTGACGCCGACCGAGGCCGGAGCCCCGGGCAGTCCCGAGGCGGTCGCGCAGGCCGAGTACAACGCCGCTCACAGCGTCATCCTCGACGACGGCGCTTCGACGGACTTCCTGCGGCGCGAAGGCGGCAGCATGGTCAACGCGGACATCCCGCTTCCCTACCTGAGTATCGAGACCCCCGTCACCGTCGGCGCGACGGCGACCTTCAGCGAACCCGTCGTCGTTCACTACTCCTTCGACAGCTACCGCTTCCAGCCGACGACGACCCTCACGGGCACGGAAGATGCACCCGTCACCTTCTCCGACGTGCGAGAGGCCGGCCCGGACTCCGTCGGCGGCAGCCTGCAGATCGGCACGTTCAACGTGCTCAACTACTTCACGAGCCTCGGCGTCGACTCCTGCGACGCAAGCCAGAGCTACACCGACCGTGAGGGCAACCCCATCAGCGCGAACGGATGCCTTCCGCGCGGTGCCTGGGACGCCGAGAACCTGGAGCGGCAGGAGTCGAAGATCGTCGCCGCGATCAACCAGCTCGACGCCGACATCGTCGCGCTCGAGGAGATCGAGGACTCCTCGGACTTCGGCAAGGATCGCGATGCGGCGCTCGTGGATCTCGTGGACGCGCTCAACGCCGCGGCCGGCGCGGACCGGTGGGCGCACGTCCCCTCGCCCGCGGACATCCCGGCTACGGGTGACGACGTCATCCGCACCGCCTTCATCTACCAGCCCGCGACGGTCGGGCTGAGCGGGTCCTCGAGCATCCTCGACGACCCCGCGTTCATCAACGGACGCGCTCCGCTCGCGCAGACGTTCTCGGATCCCGCGACGGACACCGACTTCATCGTGGTCGCCAACCACTTCAAGTCGAAGGGCGGCTCCGGCGAGGGCGACAACGCGAACGAGGACGATATCGCCGGGCCCGCTGGGGCCGTCGGCGGGTGGAACGGCGACCGGACACGGCAGGCTCAGGCGCTCGCCGACTTCACGGAAGCGCAACGCGCCGAGCACGGCACGGACCTGCTGTTCCTCACCGGCGACTTCAACAGCTACTCGCAGGAGGAGCCCATGCGGGTGCTCGAGGACGCCGGCTACGAGAACCTCGGGGACTCGCGCAACCGGGCGGCTGGCGAGCCCGGCTCTACAGGCACCGAGTACTCGTACAGCTTCGGCGGCACCGTCGGCTCACTCGATCACATCCTCGCGAGCGGCGCAGCGGCCGAAGCAGTGACGGGAGCCGACGTGTGGACGATCAACGCGTATGAGCAGGTCGGCACCGAGTACAGCCGCTTCAACTCCAACGTCACCCAGCTCTACACGGATGACGTCTACCGGTCGTCCGACCACAATCCCTTCCTGATCGGCCTCGACTTCTCCGTGGCGCCGACGCCTACCGAGACGGCAGGCCCGACGCCGACGGCGACGGCGACGATGACTCCCGAACCCACGCAGACCGACGGGACCGTGCCAGGAGCGTCCCCCTCGGCGAGCGCGAACCCACCGGCCGCGGGCGGCCCGACGACCAGCCAGCCGACCAGTCCCGGGGCCCCGGACGCCGACGGACAGCAGCTGGCCACCACCGGCGTCGAACTCAGCGCCCTCCTGCCCATCACGGCCGGTGCCGCGCTCCTTGCGGGTGCGCTTGCATTCCTGCTGAGGCGCCGCATCGACCGCGCCTGACCTGATCATCAGGGGCGCGCGCAGAATCGCCTCAACTGAGATGACCGGCCGTGAAGCGCAATTGCTTCACGGCCGGTCATCAGACGTCAGGACCGCAGCCCGCGATCACGGTCCGGAGTCGCTCCCGGACTGCTCGGACGGAGTGGGCTCACTCGTCGGCTGCGGGTCGACGGGCTCGTCGGTGGGATCTGGGACTGGCGGCTGAGTGGGCTCTGGCGTCTCCACAGGCGCGGGTGGCGTCGTGCTGCCTCCGGCCCCGTCCGGAACCGGCTGCGAGGTCAGACTCGGCGTGGTCGGGTCTGCGGGCGCGGGTGCCTGCGTGGGGGCGTCGACACCCGAGTCGTCGACGGGCTGCTCGGGAACGCTCGTGTCCTCACCCTGTTGCGTGTCGACCGCCGCGCTGTGCGAGCTCTGCGCTGCAGTCGCCTGGCGAACGACCGACGAGATCCCCGTCGTGCGCGCGCGATCATCGGCCGCATCCGCCAGCTCGATGAGTGCGGCGTCGTACGCGGTCAGGATGTCTGCCGAAGCCAGCGTGACTTGAAGGCGGTGCTCTTGGCCGAGGGCGAGCGTGCTCGTCGCCATGCCGCCCACGGCGTTCTGCAGGGCGGTGTAGGAGGTCTGCAGCGCGTTCGACGCTGACGACGTCGAACTCAGCGCATCCTTGACCTGGCCGAGGGCATCTTCCAACGCAGCCTTCTCGGCCGTTCCGACCCGCTCAGACGGAAGGCTCGCGAGCGGCTGGGCCAGCATGTGCAGGTTGACGACGTCACTGGAGCTGGCACTCGCCACGGTAGCGCTCGTCGTCGCAGGGACGGCCACGGTCTCGACGGGCGCCGCGACGTCGCCCCCCTGGCCGTTCGTGACCGTCAGGGCAGCAACGACCGCCCCCACGGCAATGACGCTCATCGTCGCGGCGGCGAGCTCACCCGGGCGCTTCTTGACGAACGCCAGTATGGCGTTCGAGGTCTCCCCGTTCGACATACGGCTCCTCTACGACGTTCTGCTGTGGCGCGCATTCCACGCACAGCTTCCCTAAGAGTAAGACGATCCCGCCGAAAGTCGAAGTCAGAACTGCCCGGGTCGCTCAGGAAACTCAGAGCCAGACGAACTGGATGAAGATCGACAGCGCGAGGATGGTCGTGGCGACCAGCGCGCACATGAGCTCGATGACCATGCCGAGCCCAAGCGCCTTGACCGCGGTCCAGCTCGAGTCCAGGGCCGGGCGGAACTCACGCACGCGTGCGTACTCGGAGGCCACGAGGCCGACCGCGAAGCCGATCGGAAGGCCGAACGCCGGGAGCACGAACAGGCCGACGATGCCGGCTGCGAGCCCGATGAGCACCGAGCGGTTCGGGACCTGCTTCTTCTTGAGCCCGCGCCCCGTGAGCACCCAGCCGATGATCATGCCGGTGATGAGCAGCGCCGCCCCGACCCCGAAGGCCACCCAGACGGGCCAGGTGCCAGCGAAGATCGCCCACACGAGGAAGCCGATGACGATGGTGATGCTGCCGGGCAGCACCGGCACGATGATGCCGATGATGCCGATGATCGCGAGGACCACGGCGACGATTGCAGCGATCACGGGGGCACTCATGGGTCAACCGTATCGGTTCCCGAACGCCCCTCCTGGGTGGCGCGCATGAGAACAGGGGCCGTGCATCCACAGGAGAGTGGATGCACGGCCCCCGAAGGCCGTCCGCGTGATCAGCGGGACAGCGCGTAACCGGTCTCGCCGTGCACGACCACGTCGACGCCGGCCACTTCATCCTCGTGGCGCACCCGGAAGCCGATGGTCTTCTGGATGGCCCAGGCCACGAGGAAACTCACACCGAAGGAGTAGAGGAGGACACCGAGCGATGCGATGAGCTGGACGATGAGCTGCTCGACTCCGCCGCCGGTGAAGAGGCCGGTGTCGAAGGCGAAGAGACCAGGCCAGATGGATCCGACGAGACCGCCGACGAGGTGCAGGCCGACGACGTCGAGCGAGTCATCGAAACCGAGCTTGAACTTCAGCTCGATGGCGAACGCGCAGAGGCCGCCGGAGACGAGGCCGAGGAGGAGCGCCCAGCCCGGCGTCAGCACGGCGCACGCCGGCGTGATGGCGACGAGGCCCGCGATGGCACCGGATGCGGCGCCGATGGACGTCGCCTTGCCGTTGCGAAGCTTCTCGACCATGATCCAGCCGAGGATGCCCGCGGCGGGAGCGGCGATCGTGTTGATGAAGAGCAGTCCGGGGCCGGGGAATTCCGAGCCGCCGAGGTCGCCCCATGCGGCGCCGACGTTGAAGCCGAACCACCCGAACCACAGGATCGCCGTGCCCAGGAGCACGAGTGGCACGTTGTGGGGCTGGGTGATGCCCTTCGCGAAGCCGACGCGCTTGCCGAGGACCAATGCGAGTGCGAGTGCTGCCGCTCCTGCGTTGATGTGCACGGCGGTTCCACCTGCGTAGTCAATGACCTCGATGCCCTCGAAGCCGAGCTGAGCGCCGAGCTGCATGATCCAGCCGCCGCCCCAGACCCACGCTGCGACGGGGAAGTAGACGAACGTGGCGAAGATGCCGGCGAAGAGCATCCAGGAACCGAACTTGGCGCGGTCCGCGATGGCCCCGGAGATCAGGGCGGTCGTGATGATGGCGAACGTGCCGCCGTAGGCCGCACCGGCCATCGCGTTGCTGTCCTGGATGAGGTTGGTCAGTGCGAAGTCAGAGAGCGGATCCCCAGCGAACTGGAAGAAGGAGTCGCCCGACACGGACGACATGTTGTAGCCGTACAGAATCCACAGCACGGCGACGAGGCCGAGCGCCCCGAACGAGAGCATCATCATGCTCACGACGCTCTTCTCCTTGACCATGCCGCCGTAGAAGAGGGCGAGTCCTGGTGTCATGAAGAGCACAAGCGCTGCGCTGATCATCAGCCACGCGGTTCCACCGGTATCCATTGCATCCTCGCTTTCGCCACCCGTGCTGCGGCCTGGAGGACGCGTCGTCGTGACACGGTGTGGGGAGATGCAACGAGTCTGCTGGGGGCTCGTGTCGCTGGTGGGGCGGTGCCGTTTCGATCATGTTTCGGAGCGGCCCGGCGTGTTACGAGTCTGTGTCGGGAACGGAGCCGGGTCGGTTCGGCGGGATCTCAGACGGAGGCGGTCTGCTCCTGGGCAGTCGAGGCGATGAGGCGCGACACGCAGCGCAGGTACTTCTTCCGGTAGCCGCCGTCGAGCATTCCGCCCCCGAAGATCTGGTCGAGAGCGAGACCGGAGGCGGCGATGGGGATCTGTGCGTCGTAGACGCGGTCGATGAAGGCGACGAACCGCAGCGCCTCGGCCTGATCGGTGAGCTCGTGCACGTCACGGAGTGCAAGGAGGTCGACCTTCTCGACGAGGCGCACGTACTTCGAGGGGTGGACGGTCGCAAGGTGCTGGACGAGGTCATCGAAGCTGTCGTAGGCGACGCTCCTGCCGTCGGCGACCGCTTCATCGACGAGCACGTCCAGTCGTTCGGCCGGGGTGACGGCCGCGTGGCCGGACATGTCGCGCCGTCGGTAGTCGGTGCCGTCGATGCGCAGCGTGTCGAAGACGCCGGCGAGCTTCGTGATCTCGCGGAGGAAGTCGGACGCGGCGAAGCGTCCCTCGCCCAGCGCATTCGGCGGGGTGTTGCTCGTCGCGGCGACGCTCGTGCCGGAGTCCACGAGCTCCCCGAGGAGCCGGGACATGACCATCGTGTCGCCCGGGTCGTCGAGCTCGAACTCGTCGATGGCGATGAGGCTCGTGCCCTTGAGCGAGCGGACGGCTTCTGCGTAGCCGAGGGCTCCGACCAGCGCCGTGTACTCGATGAACGTGCCGAAGTACTTGCGCCCGGGGTGCGCGTGCCAGATGGAGGCGAGGAGGTGCGTCTTGCCGACACCGAACCCGCCGTCGAGGTAGATGCCCGGCTTGACCGGCGGCGCCTTCTTGAGGAACCCGAAGAGCCCCTTGCCTCCGGAGTTCGCGGCCGCCTTGACCCCGGCGAACCGCTCGCCCGCCTCGACGGCGGCAGCCTGCGAGGGGTACTCGGGATCCGGTCGATACGTCGAGAACTGAGCACCGTCGAACTGCCGGGGAGGCACGAGGTCCTTCACCATCTCAGCCGCTGTGACGGTCGGCGAGAGTTCGGTCAGGTGCAGCAAGCGGCCTTCGCCCACGGAGTCCTCGTACTTTCCAGTGACAGATGCCCGGTGCGGGCACAACAGATCTTACCGTCAGCCGCTCCCGCCGGTCGTCCCGTATCGAGGGCCGGTACCGTGGTCACATGCACGACGTCACGCTGCCTGAACCGCTCGAGCTGCTCCGTGAGGAGCTCCTCGAGGTCTCCCCCCGCGATCGCCTCGAGCTCCTCGCCGAGATCGGTGCCGAGCTCCCACCTGTCGACGCCTCCGAGGTCGAGGCGTTCGAGCGCGTCATCGAATGCCAGTCGCCGGTGTACCTCGACGTCTCGCTGAGCGGGGACGCACGCATCCGGCTGCGTATCTCTGTCCCGCCTGGCGCGCCGATGACGCGCGGCTTCGCGGCGGCTCTCGTGCAGGGCGTCGACGGTCAAGAGCCAGCCGCGCTCCTCGGACTCCCTGAGGACCTCCCGAGTGTCCTCGGCCTGGCCGACCTCGTCTCCCCCCTCCGCCGCAGCGGAATGGTCGCGCTGCAGGCGCGCGCGAAGAGGCAGCTGCTCGAGCGCATCGCCGTCGAGGAGCGCTCCTAGGGACCGATTCGCGTCCTAGAACGTCGCGAGCCACTCGTCGAGCGACTGCTCCCAGCGACCACTGTCGACATTCCAGAGGCGCGTGTGCAAGGCACGCTCGAATTCGCGGTAGGTGACGAGGTCGGGGCGGCGACGTGCCACCTCTCGACTCGCTTCGACCGGCACGACGGTGTCAGCGCTGGAGTGGAACAAGAGGATGGGCACGCGTAGCTCCCCGAGCCGGCTCGGGATCTCGAGCTCGGCAAGCGGGATCGGCGCATCGAGGCCGAGCAGAGGGCGCGCGAAGGGACTCCCGATAAGCCAGACCCCGAGAGCCGTCACCGCCCGAGGAAGCCGCATGGCCCGGCCCTGGTATCGGAGGATCGAGCGCCAGCTCAACGCAGGCGACTCCAGGAAGATGCCGGCGACGAGCTCGCGGTGGCGGGCATTGAGCGACGCCTGCACGACGGTTCCACCACCCATGGACCACCCGACGAGGATGATCCGCTTCGCGCCGCGCTCGGCGGCCCAATCCATCGCGGACTCGACGTCGCGCCACTCCGTCGCGCCGAGACCGAACTTCCCGTCTGGCGATGGCGGCGCGAGCGCGTCGTTCCGGTAGCTCACCACCAGCGAGTTCCAGCCTCGACCGCGAAACAGCGGGACAGCCCGCAGGGGCTCCGTCATGACGGCGCCCCGACCGTGCACGTGGATCGCCCACGAATCGCTGGCCTGCGCCGCGGGGATCAGCCAGGCGGGCATCGCACCGAGCGGGGTCTGCACGTCGACCCAGCGCCACGGCAGATCGAGGTCCCGCACCCAGAGCTGCGGTGCCGACGCGAGACGAACGGACCGGACGCGCTCGAGCTGCGCGCCCTGCTCGCCCCAGAAGCGCCTGGTCACCGTGCGCTCCGACTCGTCGACGACGGCCCCGACGTTGGCCCGGCCCGTCTCCGCAGCGAAGACGAGACTGTAGTGGCCGGGCGCCGCCGTCTCGGGGGTGCGAGCGAGGGTGACCGTGCCCGCCTGCTTGTCCACGCGGAGCAGGCGCACCGGGTCCCGGCGGCGCCGGGGTGGCGTGACGACGGCGCGCGCAACCATGGTGGCCGCGGTGCCGGCGATCGCGGCGAGGCCGACGACGACTGCGCCGAGCGTCGCCGCCGCGAACTTCGCAGCAGTCGCGGTCGACTCAGCCGAGGCACGTTTTGCGGCACACATCATGACGATGATGGCGCACACCGCCCGTGAACACGCCGAACGGCTGGCGCGCCGCTTACGGCGCGCCTGATCTGCGTTGCTGGAGGCCAGGCCTAGTCTCGTCGCGTGGTTGTCCCGTTGCATCGATCTGCCCCGGAGTTCGAGGCCGCCGTAGAGGCGGTCCGTGCGGCCGAGTTCCGCTCTGCCCTCACGGTGAGTGAGATCCGTCCCCCAGCGAACCTGGCCCCCGAATCGCTCGCTCTCTCCGGAGACGTGCGACCAACTGCCCACGCCAGCGATTCAGAGCTCGGCACCGGCAGGTTCATCCTGCTCCACGACGAGAGCGAGCCGGAAGCCTGGCGCGGAGCGTTCCGCGTCGTCTGCTTCGCACAGGCGCCGCTGGAGCCCGAGATCGGCGTCGACCCCTTCCTCGCGCCTGTCGCGTGGTCCTGGCTCATGGATGCCCTCGAATCCAGGGGCGCCGCCTTCGAGCATCCCTCCGGAACCGCGACGACGATCAACGGTCGCGGTTTCGGTGAGCTCGAAGACCAGGGAGAGGGCGCTCAGATCGAGCTGCGCGCATCCTGGACACCCCGCGAGACCGACCTCGCGGCTCACGCCGAGGCGTGGGGCGAGCTGCTGTGCCTGCTCGCCGGCATGCCGCCCGAAGCCGAGGCAGACGACGGCGTCCAGGTCCTGCGGCACCTTCGAAAGGCCAAAGATGGGGCTTGACGCGGACCGCCTGAAGGCAGGCGGACTCGACGTGATCGAGACAGAGGACCAGCTGCGGGCGGGACTCGACAGGCTCGTCGCTGGAACAGGACCGGTCGCCGTGGACGCCGAGCGCGCGTCCGGGTATCGGTATTCAGAGCGTGCCTACCTCGTTCAGCTGTTCCGTCGCGGAAGCGGCACGCTGCTGATCGACCCGATCGCGACGGGGTCGCTTGCTCGCCTGCAGGAGATCATCGGCGAGGAGGAGTGGATCTTCCACGCGGCTACCCAGGACCTGCCCTGCCTGCGCGAACTCGAGCTGGACCCGACGCTCATCTTCGACACGGAGCTCGCCGCGCGACTGCTCGGCTACGAGCGAGTCGGGCTCGGCGCCGTCATCGAGCGCCTCCTCGGCATCTCACTCGAGAAGGCGCATTCCGCGGCAGATTGGTCGACGAGGCCGCTTCCGGAGACCTGGCTCGCCTACGCGGCGCTCGACGTGGAACTGCTGATCGACGTCCGTGACCAGCTGCACCAGGAGCTCGTGGATGCCGGGAAGCTGGAAGCGGCTCGCGAAGAGTTCGCCGATATCCTGGAGCGTGAGCTGGGAGTGAAGAAGCCAGACGCCTGGCGTCGGATCGGCGGCATCAGCCGGCTCCGCAGTCCGCGGGCTCTTGCAGTGGCGAGGGAGCTGTGGCTCTCGCGCGATGAGATGGCGAGAAGCTCCGACACCGCGCCTGGGCGCCTCTTCCCGGATCGCGCACTTGCCGCCGTTGCGACGGCGATGCCCCGGACGCGTGGCGAGCTGGCGCGACTGAAGGAATTCACGGGGCGGGCATCCCGAACGCAACTCGATCGCTGGTGGGGCGCCGTCGAGCGCGGGCTCACGACGGACGAGCTGCCACCGCAGGCGCCGCGCGACCCGGACCGCATGCCGCACCACCGCCAGTGGGAGCAGCGGGCCCCTGAGGCAGACCGCCGCCTCAAGCTCGCTCGTGAGTTCCTCGTGGCCCACGCCGAGCAGCTCCACATGCCGGTCGAGAACCTGCTGACACCCGAGCTGCTCAGGCGCGCGGCCTGGAACCCGCGCCAGCCGATCTCGGCAGACGCGGTTGCCGAGCACCTGCGCGAGCTGGGCGCTCGACCGTGGCAGACCAGCGAGGTCGCACAGGGAATCGCCGCCGCTTTTGTAGGAGCTGACCAATTGACTTCCGCTCCGGACGGAGAGGCTTCGTAGCTTCGCACGAGGCATTGGCCTCCCATCAGGCGGGCATCCATAGGATGACCGAGTCAATAGATGCTTGGAGGCAGTGTGGCCAATCGAGAAGTGTTGTTCATCGACGGCGTTCGGACCCCCTTCGGACGTGCCGGCGAGAAGGGCATGTACTGGAAGACCCGTGCGGATGACCTCGCCGTCAAGGCGATCAAGGGGCTCCTCGACCGGAACCCGCAGATCCCACACGACCGCTACGACGACGTCGCCATCGCGGCGACCACGCAGCAGGGTGACCAGGGCCTGACCCTCGGTCGCTCGACCGCCATCCTCGCCGGTCTCCCGAACACGGTTCCGGGTCTCGCCATCGACCGGATGTGCGCCGGCGCCATGACGGCGGTCACGACCATGGGCTCCGGCGTCGGCTTCGGCGCCTACGACGTCACGATCGCCGGCGGCGTCGAGCACATGGGCCGGCACCCGCTCGGCATCGGGGCCGACCCGAACCCGAGGTTCGTCGCCGAGCAGCTCGTGAGCGGTGACGCCCTCAACATGGGCAAGACCGCAGAGCGCCTGCACGACCGCTTCCCTCAGCTCACGCGCGAGCGCAGCGACCGCTACGCCATGCGCAGCCAGCAGAAGGCCGCCGCCGCGTACGACAACGGCCAGCTGCAGCCCGACCTCATCCCCGTGGCGATCGAGTCCGAGGCTGGCTGGGGACTCGCGACTCGAGACGAGACGCTGCGGCCCGAGACGAACATGGAGACGCTCTCCACTCTGAAGACGCCCTTCCGCCCGCACGGTCGAGTGACCGCTGGGAACGCCAGCGGCCTGAACGACGGCGCGACCGCCGCGATCATCGCATCGAGCGCCGCCGCCAAGGAGTTCTCTCTCAAGCCCAAGATGCGCATGGTCACGTTCGCGTTCGCCGGCGTCCAGCCCGAGGTCATGGGCCTCGGACCCGTGCCCTCGACGGAGAAGGCCCTCGCCCGGGCCGGCATGACCATCGACGACATCGGTCTCTTCGAGTTGAACGAGGCATTCGCCGTGCAGGTGCTGTCCTTCCTCGACCACTACGGCATCGACGACGACGACCCATCGGTGAACCCGTACGGCGGCGCCATCGCGATCGGCCACCCGCTCGCCTCATCCGGCGTACGCCTGATGACCCAGCTCGCGAAGCAGTTCGAAGAGCATCCGGAGGTCCGCTTCGGCCTGACCGCCATGTGCGTCGGCCTCGGACAGGGCGGCACCGTCATCTGGGAGAACCCCAACTGGAACGGCAAGTCGCACGCACGCCGAGGCTTCGGCAAGAAGGGACGCTGATCACCATGGCAACTGATCTCCGAGCACGCTACGCTCCCCTGCTCGCCATGAGCACCGACGAGGTCGTGACGCACTCGCTTGTCCGCGACGTCACCCTGCCGAGCGGCCGAACGCTGGCGCTCATCACGCTCGACAACGGCCACGACTACACGCGGCCGAACACGCTCGGGCCCGAGACGCTCGCCGAGCTCGGGGAGGTGCTCTCGCGTCTCCGGGCGCGAGCGTCGTCGCACGACATCGACGCGGTCGCCATCACCGGCAAGCGCTTCAACTTCGCCGCGGGTGCCGACCTCTCCAACGTCGGCTCGATCCCCAGCCGTGAGGTTGCCCTGCAGCTCGCGCAGCTCGGCCACGAGGTGCTCGGCTCACTCGGCAGGCTCGGCGTGCCCAGCTTCACGTTCTACAACGGACTCGCGCTCGGCGGCGGGGTCGAGATCGGCCTGAACTCCGACTACCGCACGGTCGACGCCACGGTTCCGGCCTTCGCGCTCCCCGAGACCTTCCTCGGCCTGGTACCGGGCTGGGGAGGCGCCAGCATCCTGCCGAACCTCATCGGCATCGAGAACGCGCTCAAGGTCATCATCGAGAATCCGCTGAAGCAGAACCGGATGCTCAAGGGGCCCCAGGTCGCCGAGCTCGGCATCGCGGACGCGATCTTCCCGAGCCTCAACTTCCTCGAGGACTCGCTCGCGTGGGCCGACAAGGTCATCACCGGGGATATCGAGGTCAAGCGCCCCCACGCGCCGGGACGTCTCGAGCGACTCGCGAAGTGGGACCTCGCACTCGGGGTCGCGCGGCGGACGCTGGAGGAGAAGCTCGGCACGGTCGCGCTTGCCCCATACCGGGCTCTCGACCTCCTCAAGCTCGCCAAGGGCGACGACCGGGAGAAGGGGTTCGCGGCCGAGGACGAAGCGCTCGCCGATCTCATCTCCGGCGACCAGTTCGTGGCATCCATCTACGCGTTCAACCTCGTGCAGAAGCGCGCCAAGCGTCCAGCGGGGGCGCCGGACAAGGCCCTGGCGCGCCCGGTCAACAAGGTCGGCGTCATCGGCGCCGGGCTCATGGCGACGCAGTTCGCTACGCTGTTCGTGCGCCGCCTCAAAGTCCCCGTCGTCATCACCGACCTCGACCAGGCACGGGTCGACTCGGGCGTCGCCGCGGTGCGTCGCGAACTCGAGAAGCTGCACGAGAAGGGTCGGATCGACGGAGACGAATACGGGCGCCTGACCGGGCTCGTGCACGGAACCACGAACAGGAGCGAGTTCGCCGACTGCGACTGGGTCATCGAGGCTGTCTTCGAGGAACTCGGCGTGAAGCAGCAGGTCTTCTCCGACTTCGAGAAGATCGTGGGACCTGAGGCCGTCCTCGCCACGAACACCTCGTCGCTGTCGGTCGCGCAGATCGGCGCGCAGCTCGAGCACCCGGAGCGCCTGGTCGGCTTCCACTTCTTCAACCCTGTTGCACAGATGCCCCTCATCGAGGTGGTGAAGACGCAGAGCACCGACGACGCGACACTCGCGACGGCGATGGCAACAGCTAAGAACCTCAAGAAGACCGCCGTCATCACGAGGGACGCTCCAGGCTTCGTCGTGAACCGAGTCCTCGCGAAGGTACTCGGCGAGGCGATGAACGCTGTCGACACCGGGACGTCCTTCGAGACGGTCGACCATGCGCTCGACCGCATCGGCTTGCCCATGACACCCTTCGAGCTTCTCGAGCTCGTTGGCCTGAAGGTGGGAGCACACGTCCTCGACACTCACCACGCCGCGTTCCCTGACCGCTTCTTCGAATCGGAGAACCTGCACAGGCTCGCCGACTACGGCAAGCTGTACGACCGCGACGGGAAGGGCAAGAAGAAGGGCTTCGACAGGAAGGCCGTGCAGATCGTCGCGGGCGGCAAGACCCCGATGACCACAGAGTCGTTCGCGGAGCGGGTCGAGGTCGGCCTCGCCGACGAGATCAAGCGCATGCTCGACGAGCAGGTGGTCGCCGCTCCTGAGGACATCGATCTGTGCCTCATCCTGGGCGCAGGGTACCCCTTCCAGGCTGGCGGCATCACGCCATACCTCGACCGGATCGGCGCCTCTGAGAAGGCGTTCGGCGGCACCTTCCACACGCCGCCCATCCGCGGGGCTGCCACCCGCTGACCCGGGCCGCCAACATCAAAGGCGCCTCCCTGCCCGTCTCGGGTGGGGAGGCGCCTTCGTCGAGCGAGGCTAGTGCGCGGCGTGGTACTTGACCGGTTCCGGCAGGCCGGCCTCGGCACGGATGCGCCGGGAGAGCCGCTCGAGCGAGGTCAGGGCCGCGATCACGTCGTCGGCGGTCACGACGAACGGCATGTTGTGGATGGTCTCCCCCGGCACCGTCGCGGCCTCGGCGATGAGCCGGAGCTCGTGCTTGTCGTCCGTCGAGAGCCCGATCTCCGTGAGGGTCGTCGGCAGCCCGAGCTTCGTGGTGAAGACGATGAAGTCGCGGATCTCCTCCTCGGGTGCGCCCTCGAGGATGAGCTGTGCGATGGAGCCGATGTTGACCTTCTCGCCGTGCTGGAGGCCGTGCGTCTGCGGGGCTGCCGTCAGGCCGTTGTGGATCGCGTGCGCGGCGGCGAGGCCGCCCGACTCGAAGCCGAGTCCCGAGAGCAGGGTGTTCGCTTCGATGGCACGGTCGAGCGCCGGCGTCACGACGCCGTCCTCCACCGCGTCGAGCGCGGTCGGAGCGTTCTCCCAGAGCACGTCCCAGCTGAGCTTCGCCAGCGCAGTGCCGGTCTGCGTCGGGAGTCCGCCTGCCATCGTCTTCGAGTTCGAGCGGCTGGTGGCACGCGCCTCGAGCCAGGTGGCGAGAGCGTCGCCGAAGCCCGCGACGAGGAATCGAGCGGGAGCGTCCGCGACGAGCTGCGAGTCGATGAGCACGAGGTCGGGGTTGCGAGGGAAGAAGCGGTACTCCTCGAACTCGCCCGACTCGGTGTAGACCACGGCGAGCGCGGAGGTCGGCGCGTCGGTGGAGGCGACGGTCGGCACGCTCACCCAGCGGATTCCCGCCAGGAAGCCGGCTGCCTTCGCGGCGTCGATCGTGCTGCCGCCGCCAACGGCGACGATGACGTCGCTGCCGCTCTGCGTGATCACCTCGACGATGCGGTCGATCTCACCGGACGAGGCGACACCGTTGAACCGCTCGCGCGGCACCTCTGCGTCCCCACCGTTGAAGGAGGTCGTGAGGCGCTCGCCGAGCAGGTCCCAGACGAAGTCGTCGGTGAGGAGCAGGGGCGACTGGCCGATCTGCGCGACGAACTCGCCGAGGCGCGCCAGCGCGCCCTTGCCCTGCACGTATCGGCCGGGGCTGAGGACTGTGCGGATGGGGGTCTCATTCGTCATGGGGAACTCCTTCGTAATCGGAAATCGCCCCAACGCTAGCGAGCGGAGATGGGCGCGGACCACGGTTGTTCTCAGAGACAGAGAACGGAGAGCGTGTAGGAGAACGCCGAAGGGCGGAGCCTCTCGGCTCCGCCCTTCGGTCTTGCTGTGCTGCTGCTGGCTACGCCGCGGCGAGCTGGCGGAGCACGTACTGCAGGATTCCGCCGTTGCGGTAGTAGTCGGCCTCACCGGGGGTGTCGATGCGGACGACAGCGTCGAACTCGATCGTCTGCTTGCCCTCTGGCGAGTCGGACGTGGGCTCGGCGATCACGTGCACCGTCTTGGGCGTGAAGCCCTCGTTGAGCTGCTCGATGCCCTGGATGGAGATCGACTCCGTGCCGTCGAGACCGAGCGTTGCCCAGGTCTCACCGGCGGGGAACTGCAGCGGGACGACGCCCATGCCGATGAGGTTCGAGCGGTGGATGCGCTCGAAGCTCTCCACGATCACGGCGCGGACGCCGAGGAGGCTCGTGCCCTTGGCGGCCCAGTCACGTGACGAGCCGGAGCCGTACTCCTTGCCGCCGAGGACGACCAGGGGTGTGCCGGCCTCCGCGTAGTTCTGGGCTGCGTCGTAGATGAACGCCTGCGGTCCGTCTGTCTGGGTGAAGTCGCGGGTGTATCCGCCCTCGACACCGTCGAGGAGCTGGTTCTTGAGGCGGATGTTCGCGAACGTGCCGCGGATCATGATCTCGTGGTTGCCGCGACGCGAGCCGTAGGAGTTGAAGTCCTTGCGGTCGACGCCGTGCTCGGACAGGTAGCGGCCAGCCGGGCTGTCGGCCTTGATCGAGCCAGCGGGGCTGATGTGGTCGGTCGTGACCGAGTCGCCCAGCTTCGCGAGGACGCGGGCGCCCTTGATGTCGGTGACCGGCGTGAGCTCCATGACCATGCCGTCGAAGTACGGGGGCTTACGCACGTACGTCGACTGGTCGTCCCACTCGAACGTGGCGCCGGTCGGCGTCGGCAGCGAGCGCCAGCGCTCGTCGCCGTCGAACACGGCACCGTACTCGCGCGTGAACATGTCGGTGTCGATCGACGTGTCGATCGTCGACTGCACCTCGTCAGCGGATGGCCAGATCTCGCTCAGGAAGACGTCCTTGCCATCCGAGTCCGTACCGAGCGGCTGGGTCTCGAAGTCGAAGTCCATGGTGCCTGCGAGCGCGTAGGCGATGACGAGCGGCGGGGATGCCAGGTAGTTCATCTTCACGTCGGGGTTGATGCGCCCCTCGAAGTTGCGGTTTCCGGAGAGGACCGCGGTGACGGCGAGATCGTTGTCGTTGATCGCTTCGGAGATCTCCTCGTTCAGCGGTCCCGAGTTGCCGATGCAGGTCGTGCAGCCGTAGCCGACGGTGTAGAAGCCGAGCGCCTCGAGCGAGTCGGTCAGACCGGCCTTCTCGTAGTAGTTCGTCACGACCTTGGAGCCGGGCGCGAGCGTGGTCTTGACCCACGGCTTCGCCTTGAGTCCGCGCTCGCTCGCCTTCTTCGCGAGGAGACCGGCTGCGAGCATGACCGAGGGGTTCGAGGTGTTCGTGCAGCTCGTGATGGCGGCGATGGCCACGGAGCCGTGGTCGATCGTGTAGCTCTGGCCGTCTGAACCCTGTACCTGCACGGGCTTGCGCTCGTGCGAGAACGTGGGGGCCGTCTGACGCTCGCGGACATCCGAGTCCTGCGAGGACGGCGTGAGCTTCGCGGGGTCGGACGCCGGGAAGCTGTCCTCACCGGCGACATCGACGAGACCGAAGTCCTCGGCGGTGTAGTCGGTCAGGTCGGCGCCGAACTGGCCCTTGGCCTTCGAGAGCTCGATGCGGTCCTGAGGGCGGCGCGGTCCGGCGATCGATGGTACGACCGTCGAGAGGTCGAGCTCGAGGTACTCGGAGTACGAGAGCTCCTTGCTCGGGTCGTGCCAGAGGTGCTGTTCCTTCGCGTACGCCTCGACGAGCTTGACCTGCTCCTCGCTGCGGCCCGTGAGGCGCAGGTAGTTGAGGGTCTCGTCGTCGATCGGGAACATCGCGGCCGTCGAGCCGAACTCGGGGCTCATGTTGCCGATGGTGGCGCGGTTTGCGAGCGGGACCGCCCCGACGCCCTCGCCGTAGAACTCGACGAACTTTCCGACGACGCCGTGCTTGCGCAGCAGGTCGGTGATCGTGAGGACGACGTCGGTCGCCGTGACGCCCATGGGGATCTGGCCCTTGAGCTTGAAGCCGACGACCTTGGGGATGAGCATCGACACGGGCTGGCCGAGCATGGCCGCCTCTGCCTCGATGCCGCCGACGCCCCAGCCGAGCACGCCGAGGCCGTTGACCATCGTCGTGTGCGAGTCGGTGCCGACAAGCGTGTCCGGGTAGGCCTGCAGGACGCCGCCGACCTCGCGGACGAAGGTCACGCGCGCCAGGTACTCGATGTTGACCTGGTGGACGATGCCGGTTCCCGGGGGGACGACCTTGAAGTCCTCGAAGGCCGTCTGACCCCAGCGGAGGAACTGGTAGCGCTCGCCGTTGCGCTGGTACTCGATCTCGACGTTGCGCTCGAGCGCGTCGGCCTGACCGAAGAGGTCGGCGATGACCGAGTGGTCGATGACGAGCTCGGCTGGAGCGAGCGGGTTGACCTTCTCGGGGTCGCCGCCGAGCTGGGTGACGGCCTCGCGCATGGTGGCGAGGTCGACGATGCAGGGAACGCCGGTGAAGTCCTGGAGGACGACTCGGGCGGGCGAGAACTGGATCTCGGTGTCGGGGTCTGCCGAAGGCACCCACGAACCGAGCTTCTGGATCTGCTCTGCGGTCACGTTGGCACCGTCTTCGGTGCGGAGGAGGTTCTCGAGGAGAACCTTGAGGCTGAAGGGGAGCTTCTCAAAGCCCTCAACCTTGTCGATGCGGAAGATCTCGTACTCGGTGCCGTCGACACTGAGCGTGTCCTTGGCCCCGAAGCTGTTGACTGCGGTCACGTCTCGGCTCCTTCTTTGCAACTCTGGGTGCGCGGCCCGCGCCCAGCAATCATCTCGCGTCTCGCCGTGGCTTGCCTCGAAGGTGATCCTGAGTTGATCGAGACGCTTTTATCTTGACATCAAGATACTTTACCTGCTTCACTCTGCGCTCGGGACCGTGACGCGCTCAGCAGCGCGCGCACGAAGAGCACGGTGACGACGAGGACCACCGCGTACATGGGTGTTCCCATGAGCAGCCTCGCCAACCCGAGCGCCTCGACGTTGCCAGCGAAGTACAGCGGCAGCTGCACGGCGAGGCGCAGCGCGAAGAACCCGACCCAGACGAGCGTGATGATGGACATCCACCGCAGCATCGAGCGGTCCTGACGCCAGCTGGATCCCTGACCGGTGATGAGCCCCGTGACGAGCCCGATGACGGGCCAGCGGACGAGAACCGAGACGAGCAGCGCTGCTCCGTACGCGGCGTTGGTGTAGAACCCGACGAGGTAGAAGTTCTCCCCCCGGCCGGTGGTCATGGCGAGGACACCGGAGATCAGCAATGCCACGAGGCCCGAGATCGCCGGCACGACCGGCTCCTTCTGCAGCGCACGGATGAGGATGAACAGCAGGCCGAGAGCCGCGGGCGCGATGACGGCGACCCAGAGCTCGGTTCCGAGCGTGAACAGGACCAGGAACACGATGCCGGGCAGCAGGGTCTCGATGAGTCCCCGGATACCGCCCATGGCCGCGAGCAGCGACGCGCCGCTGATTCCACCTTCGGTGAGCCGCCCGAGGGAGGATGACTTCGCGGCCTCCTCGAGCTTGCGCATGTTCGGCGCGTCAGATGCCGGCTGTGGAGCGTCCTGCCTCTCACCGTCGGGGATGGTCATGCCTTGTCTGCCGCCCCCGATGCGGCGTCCTCCGTGGCGGTCTTCGACGTTGGGTCGGCCATGGCCTTCGGCACGACGAGCGTCAGGAGCTCGCGCGGCGGCAGCGGAGCGTCTCCACGCACCACGACGACGCTCCGGAAGAGCTCGACCAGCTCGACTCGCGTCGCCTCATCGCGGAGCGCCTTCCCCGTGAGCACGCCGCGGAGGAACCAGCGAGGTCCATCGACCCCGAAGAAGCGCGCCGAGCGCGTCTGGGAGGACGCGGCTCCCTTGACGACGACTGGGATCTTGGTGTCCAGCACCGGCCCGAGGATGCCCTCGACCTCTTCTGCAGTGCCACCCTGCTTTCGCACCTGCTCGGCGAGCTGAGCCATGATCGAATGCCACAGGCCCGTCGATCGCGGGGCGGCGAACGCCTGGATCTGCATCGTCGATTCCTTGTAGTCGAGGGCGACCGCGACGAGCCGCTTCGTCTTCTCCTCGACCTCGAGACGAAGACCGAGCCCCTCGCGGGCGGGGATCCGCAGTGCACCGAGGTCCACGTATCGCTTCGCCGGGCTGGCCTCGCTGATGTCGAACGGGCCCCGAGTCTCCCGATCGATGGGGGCGGACTTCGCCTCCTCGTCGTGCTCGTCGTCGTCGTCGAGCCCGACCTCGAGCTCATCGTCGTCGAGCAGCTCGTCGTCGACGGTGAGCTTGTCGGCCTTCTCAGGCTTCTCTTCTTCCTTCTTGAGGAAATCAAACAGTCCCATGGTGAGCCTCCTGGTCAGATGCGTAGCCGGTGGAGCCGAAACCGCCCTCGCCGCGCTGTGACGCGGAGAGCTGCTCGGTCTGGATGAAGTTCACCGGCGCGAGCTGCATCACGACGAGCTGGGCGATGCGGTCACCCGCAGCGACGGCGTATGTCTCTGCCGCGTCGGTGTTGAGCAGGATGACCTTGATCTCACCGCGATACCCGGAGTCGATGGTGCCGGGGGCGTTCACGAGCGTGATGCCGTGCTTGGCCGCGAGGCCCGACCGGGGCATCACGAAGCCGACGGTCCCCTCTGGGAGTGCGAGTCGAACGCCTGTGCCGACCACAGCTCGCTGGCCAGGGGCCAGGGTGACCGCCCCCGTGGCGGTCAGGTCGGCACCGGCGTCGCCTGGCTGGGCGAACGCAGGGAGGACGCCCGAGACGGGCACATCTATGACAAAGCTCACCGTACGAGCCTAGCTGAGGCGTGACCGGATCGTGATCTGACAGCGATGCCCGGCAAAGCGTGATCCAATATCGCCATGCCAGTTTTCCACGAGCGCCTGTGGCCCGCCGCCTGGGTCTACGCCGTCGGCTTCCTCATGGTGCCTGCCGTCATCCTCGTCTTCACGCCCATCAACGTCTGGATCGGCGCCGCGATCGCGGTCACCCTCTACGCGGCGTTCTTGACGCTGATCTTGGCGTACTCCCCCATCATCGAGGTCACGGCGACCCAGGTCCGCGTCGCCGGGGCGCACGTCCCACTGAGCTTCACAGGCCAGTGCATCCCCCATACGACCAGGGAGAAGGCCCGCCTGGCGGCCGGTCCTGAGCTCGACCTCCGCGCGTGGCTGTGCATCAGAGGATGGATTCCGACCTCGCTCACGATCGAGATCACGGATGAGGCAGATCCGGTTCCGTACTGGCTGGTGTCGACGCGCAGGCCCTCGGAGCTCGTCTCCGCGATCACCGAAGCCCGGGCGGGCGCGCGACGACAGGCCGGCTGAACAACCCGCCGCCTGCTTGGGGCAGACAAAAGAACGAAGCCGCATCCGGTCGGATGCGGCTTCGTTCGTGGGTCGTGCTGGCGATCAGTCCGTCAGGCGGTCGCGCAGTCGTGGCACACGGGTCCGAGTGCCGAGCTCTTCTCGAGCTGAGAGCGGTGCTTGACGAGGAAGCACTCGACGCAGGTGAACTCGTCGGCCTGCGGCGGGATCACCACGGTCTCGAGCTCGACGTCTGCGAGGTCTGCAGCCGAGAGGTCGAAGCTGCCGGGGTTGTCCGCGTCCTCGGCGTCAACGCTGCCGGAGAGACGATCCGGCACTCGCTCCTTCAGCGCCTCGATGGACTCTGCGTCATCGTCGGTCTTGCGAGGTGCGTCGTAGTCGGTCGCCATACCTATCCAAATCTCTTCAAACGAGGGGAACTCCCCCAGGCGCGGCAATTGTGCACGACTCAGGGGTGAAACTCAAACCCAGACGAGCGGTGTTCGCGCGGAGCGAGATCAAATGTCCTTCCGACTTGGGCGGCGCGCCCCAGGGCTCCCCGCTTGCACCGTCCCGACGTGTGATGCTGTGCCCCAGGAATCGGCAACGCCAAGGAGTACGAGCATGCAAGAGCTCAGATTCATCGACCTGGATGAAGGTGCCCTCGTCGTGTCCGGAGATGACGGCCAGCGCTTCCGAGTCGTGATCGACGAAGCGCTCCGCGATGCCCTGCGGCCGCGCATCTCGACGCGCGTCGATGCGCCCAAGGTGCCCCCGCGGGCGATCCAGCAGCTCATCCGCGCAGGGAAGACGATCGACGAGGTGATCGACCTCACCGGGGCCGCTCGCGAGGACGTGGTGCGCTTCGAGGGTCCCGTGCGCGCAGAGCGCGACTATCTGGTTCGGCAGGCCCGGGCCGTGACGGTGCGCCTGAAGACCGATGCAGACCCGCTCGGACAAGACGGGACGAGCTTCGGCGAGGTCATCGACGACCGCCTCGAGGCGTCGAGTGCCACCGCCGTCGTCTGGGATGCCTGGAAGGACGACGAGGAAGGCTGGCGCGTCGGCCTCTCATTCGCTGTCGACGAGATCTCGCGAGAGGCCCTGTGGGGCTTCGAGCCGAAGACGCAGGCCCTGACCCCGCTCAACCCCACGGCGACGATGCTCTCGCAGCAAGGAGAGGCGCCTGCGCTCGGCAGCCCCCGGTTGCGGGCCGTCGTCGAAGCTCCCCAGCGCGAGGCGGCACCGGCCGCCAGCGCTGAGCCCTCCGCGAAGGAGCCGGTCTCGTGGATCGGCGCGGCGGCATCCCGACTCGAGCGTGCGACTGAGCAGCAGCACCACGAGACGGCCGATCTGCTGGAGGCACTCCGTCGACGCCGGGGTGAGCGAGTCCCGCAGTCGTTCGACGACGAAGATGGCACGGATGAGGACGAGTCGAGCCCCGAGGGCGCCCTCGACGAGAGCGGATCGCCCTCTCCCGAGCGCAGTCCCGTGAAGCTCTTCGCTCCTCGCGCCCGCGACGAGGATCGTTTCGAGACGGAGACCATCGAGCCGAGCGACCTCGGCGCTGGCGGCGTGCGCGCCGTCGATGTGCCGCTCGACGGGCTCGACGAGCCTGCGCGTGACCCTGACGAGCCGACGCACTCGAAGCACTCGCCGAAGCGCTCAGGGCGTGCGGCGATGCCGAGCTGGGACGAGATCGTCTTCGGCACCCGCAGCGACGAGTAGTCGCCGACCATCGACCTGCCCTGCGGGTCAGTGCGCGTAGGCGCCGGCCCGGATGAGGGGGACGATGGTCTCCTCCGGCGTGATCGATCCGTGCTGTCCGACGACGAGTCTCGCCCCTGACTGCACGGACGAGGGGTAGTAGGTCACACCCTTGGTGGCCGCGACGATGACATCGCCGATGCGTGCTGCCGCCTCCGGGGCGACGACGGGCCCGTACCAGCCCTCGGAGATCGCCGCTGCACGCGTGAGGACAGTGGCGCGAGAGCTCTGCGATTCGTGCCACCGCCTGCGAAGCTCCTCCGTCGCCGAAGCATGCGCGTCCGGCGCCAGGTACAGGTGACGGAGCCTGGGCTCACCCGCCATCGCGATGACCCCGTCGAAGAGCGGGTCGTCATCGTCGATGTCTATCTGCCGATGTCGCGGGATGTCGATCATGCCGTGGTCTGCCGTCACGAGGATGCCGATTCCCGCATCCACCCCGCGAGTCAGTGAGTCGAAGGCCGCATCGAGTTCCTCGAGCCGCGCCAGCCAGGCGTCGGATTCCCATCCGTGCGCATGGCCAGCCTGATCGAGCTCGGCGTTGTAGAGGTAGATGAGCGCGCGCGGGTGCGCGTCGAGGGCGGCGAGGGTCACCTCGACCCGCTCCTGCATCGACTCGCCCTCGAGGTACATGGCGCCCCGGAGCGAAGCGTGCGTCAGCCCGGAGTCCCGGTACTGGGGCATGCCGACCACGATGCTCTGCACTCCGGATGACGCGTCGCGCAGCTGCTCGAAGACCGTCCGCTGCAGCTGCCAGGTGGCTGGGTCCATGCCATCACCCCAGCCGGACAGCTGGTTGCGGATGACTCCGGCATCTCGGTCGTAGAGCGAGTATCCGAGCAGCCCATGCTCGCCTGCGCGGGTGGCCGTCGTGAGGGAGGTGATCCCCGCGACGGTCGTCGAGGGGAACGAGAAGGCGGTGTCCTTCTTGCGCCAGCCGGCGCTCAGCCGCCGCGCGTGCCCGGCTCGGGAACGGAGCATCGCAGCACCGAGCCCGTCGACGAGCATGACCACCGCAGACCGAGCCGTTGGGAGACCCAGCGGCCCGCGTTCACCTCGCAGCGAGGCAAGCGAATTCGGCAACACGTCGGAGAGCGTCGGGCGACCGCTCGCCGCGCTGAATAGCATGGACGACATCCGTCCCAGTCTCCCACAGGGGCGCCGCGGCAACCTCCCTTCCGACAGGTGACATGAGCACAACACGCAACAACGACTCCTCGGCAATGAGCGAGCAGCGCATCGAGGACATCGACGTCTCGACCGAGATGCAGTCCTCCTTCCTCGAGTACGCCTACTCGGTCATCTATGCCAGGGCGCTTCCCGACGCGCGGGATGGGCTCAAGCCCGTGCAGCGTCGCATCCTCTACCAGATGGCGGAGATGGGGCTCCGTCCGGATCGTGGGCACGTGAAGTCGGCGCGTGTCGTCGGTGAGGTCATGGGGCGTCTGCACCCTCACGGTGACACCGCCATCTACGACGCGCTCGTCCGCATGGCTCAGGGGTTCGTGCAGCGCGT
The DNA here is from genome assembly GCF_002931555.1 of Pseudoclavibacter sp. RFBB5. Classification (GTDB taxonomy): domain Bacteria; phylum Actinomycetota; class Actinomycetes; order Actinomycetales; family Microbacteriaceae; genus Pseudoclavibacter. The sequence goes on from NZ_PSTZ01000007.1 coordinate 581,727, forward strand.
GCCCACGATCGACGGCCACGGCAACTTCGGGTCGCTCGACGACGGCCCCGCGGCTCCCCGCTACACGGAGGCGAGACTCGACGCCGCCGCCCTGGCGCTCACGGCTGAGCTCGACGAGGACGTCGTCGACTTCGTTCCCAACTACGACAACTCGACGACGCAGCCAGAGGTGCTTCCTGCCGCATGGCCGCACCTGCTCGTGAACGGCGCGAGCGGCATCGCCGTCGGCATGGCGACGAACATGGCGCCGCACAACCTCGGCGAGGTGATCGCGGGAGCGCTGCACCTGCTCGAGAACCCGGGAGCGACGCTCGAGGAGATGATGCAGTTCATCCCCGGGCCCGACCTGCCCTCTGGGGCTCGCATCACGGGCCTCGACGGCATCCGGGACGCGTACGCGAGCGGCAGGGGCTCGTTCCGGACGCGCGCGACGGCGAGCGTCGAGCGCGTCACGGCGCGCAAGTCCGGCATCGTCGTCACCGAGCTCCCCTACATGGTCGGTCCCGAGAAGGTCATCGAGAAGATCAAGGACGGGGTGCAGGCCAAGAAGCTGGCCGGCATCAGCGACGTCGCCGACCTCACGGACCGCAAGCACGGACTGCGCCTCGTCATCGAGATCAAGACCGGCTTCGACCCCGAGGCCGTGCTCGAGCAGCTGTACCGGCACACGCCGCTCGAGGACATGTTCCACATCAACAACGTGGCGCTCGTCAACGGCGGGCCTCAGACGCTCGGCCTCATCGAGCTGCTTCGCGTCTACCTCGACCACCGCATCCAGGTGGTGCGCAGGCGGAGCGCCTTCCGGCTCGCGCGCAAGCTCGAACGCCTCCATCTCGTCGAGGGCCTGCTCATCGCGATCCTCGACATCGACGAGGTCATCCAGATCATTCGCTCGAGCGACGACGCCTCGGCCGCCGGCGAGCGCCTGCGGATCGTCTTCGACCTCTCGGAGCTCCAGTCGGAGTACATCCTCGAGCTCCGACTCCGACGCCTCACGAAGTTCTCGCGCATCGAGCTCGAGGCTGAGCGCGACCAGCTGCGGCAGGAGATCGCCGAGCTCGAGCGGCTCCTCGGCGACGAGATCCTGCTCCGCGCACGTGTCGGCGCGGAGCTCCGCGAGACCAGCGACCGATTCGCGACGCCTCGCCGAACGCTGCTCACCGAGGGAGTCGGTACTCCCCCGAAGCGTGGGAAGGCCATCGAGACGACGCAGCTGCAGCTCGCCGACTCGCCGACGCAGGTGCTGCTCTCCACGACGGGCCGCCTGCTCCGCATCGACACGACCGAGGCGGATGCACGCCTGCAGCAGCCGCCGAGGCGGAGCAAGCACGACGCCGTCCGCTCGCACGTGACCACGACCGTGCAGGGCGAGCTCGGCGCTGTCACCAACCTCGGACGGCTCCTGCGTGTCCCAGTGGTGGCGCTCCCGTCGAGCCCGCAGGGGTCAGTGCTGCTCTCGGCTGGGGTGAAGGCACACGACTTCGTGGGCCTGACGAGCCCGAAGGAGCAGGTCGTCGCCCTGGTGCCGATCGACCAGGAGACGCCCATCGCCCTCGGGACGAAGCTCGGCGTCGTCAAGCGGGTCACGGGCATCGACTTCGGGAAGAACCGCGAACTCGAGATCATGACGCTCAAGGCGGGCGACGAAGTCGTCGGTGCAGCGCTCGCCGCCGACGACGACGAGCTCGTGTTCGTCTCCGACGACGCGCAGCTGCTGCGATTCTCCGGCAAGCTCGTGCGTCCACAGGGCCGCTCGGCGGCGGGAATGGCCGGCATGAAGCTGTCGGACGGGGCAGCCGTGCTCTCGTTCGCCGTCGTCGCGGCGGCCAACATCGACATTGCCGAGGTCGCGAGCGTCGCACGCAACGAGGACGCGCTGGAAGGCACGGACTCGGGAACCGCGAAGGTCTCGAGCCTGAGCGAGTTCCCGGCGAAGGGCCGCGCGACGGGTGGGGTCAGAGCCCAGCGCCTTCTCCGCGGCGAGCGCCGCCTCAGCGCGGCCTGGGTCGGGCCAGGCGCCCCCTTCGGAAACGCGCGGGACGGCGCCGTGCGCGCGCTGCCGGCGGGTGGCGCGAAGCGCGACGCGTCCGGAACCCCACTCGAGCAGGTCGTGGACCTCATCGGCCGCGGCATCGGCGATCCGACGCCGGTCCCGAGCGCCGACGATGAAGAGGGAACGGCGCACTCAGACGCCGGGGCCGGTGCTTCCGTCGCCGACTGACCCGTCGGCTCCGCAAGACAGCGAGAAGGCAGGCTCCCGGAGGAGCCTGCCTTCCTCTACGCGGCGAGTCGGGGCAGCTAGACGTCGATGTCCGCCCGCGCGACCTGCTCGGATCCCTCGATGATGAACTCCTTGCGGGGCGCCACATCGCTGCCCATGAGCAGGTCGAAGACTCGCTCCGCATTGTGGGCGTCAGCGTTCGTGACTCGTCTCAGGAGCCGCGCGCTCGGGTCCATCGTCGTGTTCCAGAGCTGGTCCTCGTCCATCTCCCCGAGACCCTTGTAGCGCTGGATGGGGTCCTGGTAGCGCTTCCCCTGCTTCTCCAGCTTGGAGAGGAGCGTGTGCAGCTCCTTCTCGGAGTACGTGTAGACCGTCTCGTTCGGCTTGCGTCCGGCATGCATGATCACGACCCGGTGAAGCGGCGGCACGGCAGCGAAGACCCGCCCTTCGTCGAGCATGGGGCGCATGTAGCGGAAGAACAGCGTGAGGAGCAGGGTGCGGATGTGCGCGCCATCGACGTCGGCGTCGCTCATCAGGATCACCTTGCCGTACCGCGCCTGGCCGATGTCGAAGCTCCGACCGGAACCCGCGCCGACGACCTGGATGATCGACGCGCACTCGGAGTTCGAGAGCATGTCCGAGATCGAGGCCTTCTGCACGTTCAGGATCTTGCCGCGAATCGGCAGCAGGGCCTGGAACTCCGAGTTGCGCGCCGGCTTCGCCGTCCCGAGCGCGGAGTCTCCCTCGACGATGAACAGCTCGCTCTGCGCGACGTCGTTCGACCGGCAGTCGACGAGCTTCGTCGGCAGCGAGGAGCTCTCGAGCGCGTTCTTGCGACGCTGTGTCTCCTTGTGGGCGCGCGCGGAGAGGCGCGACTTCATCTCCTGCACGACCTTGTCGAGCAGGAGGTTCGTCTCGGCCTTGTCCTGGCGCTTCGTGGAGGCGAACTTCTCGGTCAGGCCGGCCGTCACGGCCTTCTGCACGATGGCGCGCGCCGCCGGCGTGCCGAGCACTTCCTTGGTCTGCCCCTCGAACTGCGGCTCGGGAATGCGGACCGTCACGACGGCGGTGAGCCCGGCGAGGACGTCGTCCTTGTCGAGCTTGTCGTTGCCGACTTTCAGACGCCTGGCGTTCTTCTCGACCTCTGCGCGGAAGAAGCGGAGCATGCCCTGCTCGAAGCCCGCGAGGTGAGATCCGCCCTTCGGGGTCGAGATGATGTTGACGAAGCTCTTCACGTTCGTCTCGTACCCGGTTCCCCAGCGCAGAGCGAGGTCGACGTGCATGGTCCTCGCCACCTCTTTCGTCACGAGCTGGAGGCCCTCGTCGTCGAGCACTGGGATGGTCTCGGTGAACTCTCCGCTGCCTTCGATGCGCCACGTGTCGGTCGTGGGGGCGTCCGGAGCGAGGAAGTCGGCGAACTCGGTGATGCCGCCGTCGAACCGGAACTGCTGCGTCGTCGGAGCTGTCGACTCGTCGCGCGCGTCCTCGATCACCATCTCGAGGCCGGGCACCAGGAACGCCGTCTGCCTCGCGCGCTCGGCGAGGTCGTTCGTCTGGAAGCTCGCCTCGCGGATGAAGACCTGCGGGTCCGCCCAGTACCGCACCCGCGTTCCTGTGACCCCGCGCTTGGCCTTCCCGACGACTCGCAGCTCGCTGGTGCTGGTGAACGGGACGAAGTTCGAGGTCGGGCTCGGCCCGTCAGCGCCGTCCTCGAAGATTCCGGGCTCGCCGCGGCGGAAGCTCATGGCGTAGGTCTTGCCGCCACGGTCCACCTCGACGTCGAGGCGAGCGGAGAGCGCGTTCACGACGGATGCGCCCACGCCGTGGAGGCCACCCGCGGAACCGTAGTTGCTCGCGCCGAACTTGCCACCGGCGTGCAGCTTCGTGAACACCACCTCGACACCGCTGAGACCGGTCTTCGGCTCGATGTCGACGGGCACCCCACGTCCGTCGTCGTCGACGCTGACGGACCCGTCGCTGTGCAGCTGGACGCGGATGCGGGAGCCGTGACCCGCCAGGGCCTCGTCGACCGAGTTGTCGATGATCTCCCACAGGCAGTGCATGAGTCCCCGGGAGTCGGTCGACCCGATGTACATGCCCGGCCTCTTCCGAACCGCATCGAGCCCATCGAGCACCGAGAGGTGTCTGGCTGAGTATGCGTCTCCGGAATTCGCCACCGAGGTCCACGTCCTTCTTCTGCGTCGTCGTGCGTTCGATCTCGACCCGGCCGCAGGGCAGCGGCGGGCCACCTTCGAGCGTAGACCGGATGCGGGATTTCGCGCGCCTCCCACACCAGCGCGGCCCACGCGCGCCTCAGCGGAGGCCAGAACGGCCGGTGCTAGCCTGACCACGCCCAGCGACGACCAGAGAGGGCACAACGTGCAGACTCCCGAGCCGGTGCGCAGACGCATCCACATCGACCTTCGCGCGATCCGCGAGAACTCGACCCGCCTCCTCGGGTCGGAGACCGCCAGCTATGCAGACCTCCGCGCGGACGCGTATGGACACGGCGCGGTCCGCGTCGCCGAAGCGCTCGACGCCGAGGGGTACGAGGGCTTCATCGTCTCCCCCGAGATGGATCGCGCGTCCCTCCTGCACCTCAGCACGCCCCTCCTGCACGCCGATGCCGTGAACTCGGACAGGATCACCGGCGGCTCGCTGTTCGGCCTCACGGACCGCGCCTACCGCCCAGCCATGCGCGTCAGCGCTGAGATTCTGGCGGTCAAGGATGTCGAAGCCGGCGAGGGCGTCTCCTACGGCTACAGCTACGTGACCCCGCAGCGAACACAACTTGCGCTGGTGGGCATCGGCTACGCGCACGGCGTCGTCCGGCGCGCATCCAACACGGCACCCGTGCTCATCGGAGAGGCGACCCGGACCATCGTCGGCGCCATCTCCATGGACCAGTTCTCCGTCGATCTGCTCGGCGCTCCAGCCCAGCCAGGCGACCTGACGATCCTCTTCGGCGACCCCGCGGCCGGCGAGCCCAGCATCCTCGACTGGCAGCACGCCACGGGAATCCGGGCCGCCGCGATCGCAAGCAGGATGAGCCCGCGATTCGAACGGAGTTACACATGAGCGCTGCAGTCGCGCACGTCGACCTCGAGGCGATCGGCAGCAACATCCGTGCGCTCGCCGCCCTTGCGCCGCAGTCCAAGTTCATGCTCGCGGTGAAGTCGAACGCCTACGGGCACGGACTCCACGAGGTGGTCCGCACTGGACTGGACTCCGGCGTCGACTCGTTCGGCGTGCTGGAGGCCAACGCCGGCATCGAGTTGCGCGAATCCGGGGTCGAGGTCCCGCTCTTCGCCTGGATGCACGGCCAGGGCACCGACTTCGCGGCGGCGGCGGAAGCAAGGGTCGACCTGGGCGTGCAGACGTTCTGGCAGCTCGAGGCGATCGCCGCCAGCGGTGCGCGCGTCCGACCTCGCGTGCACCTGAAGATCGACACGGGCCTGCACCGTGGTGGCGCGGACCGGCCGCGCTGGGCCGAGTTCGTGACCGAGGCGCTGCGCCTGCAGGCGCTCGGGAAGCTCGACGTCGTCGCGGCCTGGAGCCACCTCTCGGACACCTCGCACAGCGCCGACCTCGAGTCGACCGAGGTGTTCATCGCGGCGGTCGAGGAGGCCCGCGCGCTCGGCGCCGACTTCGAGCTGCTGCACCTCGGGGCGAGCGCCGCCGTCATCGACCTCCCCCAGGCTCACTTCGATCTCGTGCGCGTCGGCATCGCCGCGTACGGCATCTCCCCCTTCGGCGACCGCAGCGCCGCGGACCTCGGCCTGAGGCCGGCGATGCAGCTGCGCGCCCCGGTGCTGGATGCGCGCCACGGTCTGGCGAGCATCGCCGTCGGGTACGGCGACGGCATCCAGTCCGACCCGGAGGGCGGCGCCTACGTCATCGTCGACGGGCACATCGCCCCCGTCGTGGAGGTCGGCGTCGACGAGACGGTCGTGGCGCTCCCACAGGGTGCGGCGGCCGTGGCTGCCGGCGGAGAGTGCATCGTCTTCGGCGATGGCTCGAACGGCGAGGCGACGGCCGAGCAGTGGGCGATCTGGGGAGAGACGGTCGGCGATGAGATCGTGACCGGCCTCACCCGACGAGTGGCCCGGAGCTTCGGGGTCTCCTGACGCGCCCAGTCGTCAGGCCCAAGCGGCCTGACGGATCCACGCGAGCAGGCCGTTCGGGCGCGCCTTGGTGCGGCCCTGCCGTCGGTCAGGACGCCGGGGCCGCCACGCCGATCCGTCGCATGAGGGCCAGACGCGCGTTCTGCGACCAGAGGTCGAGGCGGGCGAGTTCCTCGCCACCGTCCCCGAGACTGCGGTCGGCGTCGTGACGATGAACGGCCCGCTCGAGCAGCTGGTCCGCGAGAGAGGGGTTCAGGGCGAGGACCGGTCCGTGGAGGTGCGTTCCCATCGCGGCGAGGTGGCGGATGCCCTCTGCGCCGGTGTTCTCGGCCGCCGATCCTCCGTTGCCGAAGCCCCGCACGATCTCCCCGAGCGGTTCCGCCCCAGCGCCGAGGGCCGTGATCGCGTTGTGGTTGGCGAACCCGGCGAGCAGCCCGCCGTCGCCCCGCACCACCGTCTCGGCAACGCTCTGCGACGCTTCGCGAACGGCCCTGGAGGCGAACACGCCGAGGCCCTCGAGTTCGCCGTCATCGTGCGTGATGCTGGTGCCGAGCAGCTCCCAGCCTCCGCCGACCGCGAGCAGGGGCAGCCCGGCTCCGACGAGGTCGCGCAGCTCGGCCGCGTGCCGCAGGGCGTCTGCCTGGACCGTCTGCACTGCGGCGAGTGGGCCGGATCCGACGTGGAGGACGTCGATGCGCTCCGGGAGCGAGGCGGTGCCACGACCGACGTTGACGACCTCGACCTCGAGACCGCGCGCTCGTGCGCGCTTCGCGAGGACCGTCACGTTGCCGACATCCCCGTTGATCCCGAGCTCGACCGGGTAGAGGTGCGCGATCCGCAGCTTCATGAGTTGACCTTCCCCTCGATGCCGGACTGCCCGAGGCGGCGCCGGATCGACATCATCTGCTCGTAGTTCACGATCATGGTCTTCATGCCCCTGCTCGGCTTCGGCAGCGCGAGGAACCTGTCGAGGGCTTCACCCAGGTTCGGCTCGACGTGTCCCACAGGGATGTCCCCGTAGCCGAGGCGCGTTGCGATCTGCCAGGCCTTGGTACCCGAGACCACGTCGACGTGGTCGAGCCTGCTCAGGTCGGCGCCGAAGATCCAAGAAGGATCTGGCGTTCCCTCGTCGACGGAGATGAAGACCTGCTCAGGTGCCTCTTCGAGCGCATCCAGGTTCATCTGGAGGCTCGGCGGGTTCTTCATCATGATGATCTCGATGTCCTCACCGCGAACGCTCATGACCTCACCGCGCCCGTAGACGGTCTGCGATTCGCCGAGTGCCTCTGCGACGAGGGCAGGCACGAAGGAGTCTCCGAGGATGCGCTGAGCGGTCGCGGCCGCGCCGGCCGCGTCGAGCGCGTAGTGGAGGCCTCGTGCGGGCAGCTTGATGGCGAGTTCGTCGTCGCCGATGCGAAGCATCGCGTCCCGTCCCTTGAGCGCGACGACCTGCACAGCGCGCTCGCCGGCGGCGACCTCGACGCTCGCTGCGGAGATGTCATCGAAGTTCGAAAGCCCGTTCGGGGACTGCTCGATCAGTTCCGGGGCGACGCCGAACCAGGTCACGGGCGCGTCCAACGATGGTGGCAGGCTCCGCAGCGAGGCGTCATCGGCGTTGAGCACGCTGAAGTCACCGCACGCCGCGGCGATGGTGCGGAGGAACTCCGTCACCCGCGATGGGTCGTAGAAGCGGTTCAGCTGGTCGACCTGCACGTTGAGCAGCAGGACGCCACGTGGGTGGAGGTGACCGAGCAGCCGCGGCCCGTACGCCTCATCGACCTCGAGGACCGCGATGTCAGCGCGCAGGTTCCCGTTGACGTCGACGTCGGGGAGCATCGACGACGCGATGCCCTGCGGCAGGTTTCCCCCCGAGGAGTTCGTGAAGACGCGGAGCCCGTGGCGGCGCAGCATCCTGGTCAGGAAGTGCGTCGTCGTGGACTTGCCGTTCGAGCCGGAGACGAAGATGACGCCGAGCGGAAGCTTCGCGACTGCGGTCTCGAGGAAATCCGGGGAGATGGCGAGCGCCACCCTGCCGGGCACCGCGGAGCCTCCCCCGCGAAGACGCATCGCGCCGCGCGCGCTCCGTCCGAGACCGACGGCGATCATCCGCCGCAGCTTGCCACCCATGCACACTCCCGTTTCCGCGCAGTGCCTGCGCTGTCGTCGAAGCGACGAGAATCCCCCGTCTCGCCGACCGTCGCCAGTATCTCACGGGCCCGCGACCAGGCGCCCGACGTCACCCCGGCCGAAGACGGCTACGCGCAGGGCGAACCTGACCCCTCAAACCACGCGGGACTCCGACTCGCGTGCTCTAATTGTCGTGATCGCAAGATCACCGAAGCTTTGGAGGCATCATGACGGAGAGCACAACGGCCCTGCGCACCGACTCGGCGCCCATCGCCGCAACAGACCGTTGCGACGCGTGCGGAGCTCAGGCGTACGTCCGAGTCCAGCTGAGCGCCGGAGAGCTCCTCTTCTGCGCACACCACGCGACGCGCCACGAAGAGAAGCTCCGCCAGCAGGCAGTCGCCTGGCACGACGAGACCGCTCGCCTGCACGGCGAGAAGGCCGCTGCGGGACAGACCGCGGAGTAGTCGCCCACACACACGACGCGCTGGCTCGCCCAGCGCCGCACACGAAGAAGGCCCGGATGCGAATGCATCCGGGCCTCCTGCGTTGCTGGCATGACGCCAGCCTGGCAGTGCTCGCTACTCGAGATAGTCGCGCAGCGACTGCGACCGCGATGGATGACGCAGCTTGGCCATGGTCTTCGACTCGATCTGGCGGATGCGCTCTCGCGTCACGCCGAACGTGTCACCGATCTGGTCGAGCGTCTTCGGCATGCCGTCGCCGAGGCCGAAGCGCATGCGGATGACGCCGGCCTCACGCTCAGCGAGAGAGTCGAGGAGCGACTCGAGCTGACGCTGCAGCATCGTGAAGCTCACCGCGTCGGCGGGCACGACAGCCTCGGTGTCCTCGATGAGGTCACCGAACTCGCTATCGCCGTCCTCACCGAGCGGCGTGTGCAGCGAGATGGGCTCGCGGCCGTACTTCTGCACCTCGACGACCTTCTCGGGCGTCATGTCGAGCTCCTTGGCGAGCTCTTCCGGCGTGGGCTCGCGGCCCAGGTCCTGCAGCATCTGGCGCTGCACGCGGGCGAGCTTGTTGATGACCTCGACCATGTGCACCGGGATGCGGATCGTGCGCGCCTGGTCTGCCATGGCTCGCGTGATCGCCTGACGGATCCACCAGGTGGCGTAGGTCGAGAACTTGAAGCCCTTCGTGTAGTCGAACTTCTCGACGGCACGGATGAGGCCCATGTTCCCCTCCTGGATGAGATCCAGGAACTGCATTCCGCGGCCCGTGTAGCGCTTCGCGAGGCTGACGACGAGGCGGAGGTTGGCTCCGAGGAGGTGGCTCTTCGCGCGGTCGCCGTCGCGGGCAACCCACTTCAGCTCACGCACGAGTTGCTTGTCGAGCTCGCCCTCCTGCTCCTTGAGCTTCTCGGCAGCGAACAGTCCCGCCTCGATGCGCATGGCGAGGTCGACCTCTTCGGCTGCGTTCAGCAGCGCGACCTTTCCGATCTGCTTGAGGTAGTCCTTGACCGGGTCGGCGGTCGCGCCGGTGATGGCCGCGGAGTAGACCGGGGTCTCTTCCTCGTCGTCGCTCGGCGTGAGGACGATCGCGCCCTGGACGCGTGCCTGCTCGGCGTCGGCCTTGGCGTCCTTCGGGTCAGCGGGCTTGACCGAGTCGTCGTCGGACTCCGGGCTGTCAGCGACATCCGCCTCCGCATCGGCCTCTTCGATCTCAGCCTCGTCGACGCCGTCTTCCGGCTCGTCGCCGTCGACCTTCTTCTTGGCAGCCGCGCGCTTGCGAGGCGCCGCCTTCGCGGGCGCGCCATCGGCCGCAGCGGCGGCCTTGCGCTTTGCGGGTGCGCGCTTGGCGGCGGGCTTCTTCGCCGTCGCGGCGTCGTCAGTGGTGCTCTCGGTCGTGGCTGCGGCGCTCGCGTCGGCGCTCGCCTCCTTGACCGGCGTCGCGCGCTTCCGCGCTGGCGCCTTCTTGCTGACTTCCTCGGTTGCTTCTGCAGTAGCCGTGGTAGCTCCCGTGCGTGTCGCCATGTTCAGACCCCTCTCGTCACGGTGCGGGCATAAGGAAGGCCCTTGTCAAGTCTGCTCGAAGGCAGACCCGCAGGGTCCATCCGTTGATTATGGCACGGTTTCGGACGAAACCCTGGATTGGGGCCGTGCAGTCACAATCCCCGTCGTCCTGAACCGAACCATTTCCTGCCTATAGCAACCCAGATAGGGTCGATGATTATTCCCTCGTCGCGCGCCATGCGGCCGCGGGTTCGCCGTCGACTGAGCAGAAGGCCGCAGAGGCCGACGAGCATGATGCCTGGAATCACCCAGAACGCGAGCTTGTACTGCTGCCAGTCGACGGCGCCGGTGACACCGATCCCGAGCGCATCGAGGGAGATGCCGATGAGGAACATCGTCGTGAAGCTCGCGACGAACCCACCGACGTTCACGATGCCGGAGGCAGAGCCGAGGCTCGACGCTGGGTTGAACGTCCGCGCATAGTCGAAGCCGATCGCCGATCCGGAGCCGCCGATGCCCATGACGACGAGCAGCACGATCAGGAGCCAGAGCGGTGGCAGGCCAGGCCAGAGGAGCATCGCAACCCAGACGACGAGGATGAGGAGCGCGCAGATGAGCACGAGATTGGAGCGTCTCAGCGGGTAGCGCCCCGTCAGCACGCCGAGGAAGGGACCGAGGACCATGCCGGCGAGCACGATGACCGGCAGGAGCGACGACGCCACAGCAGGTTCGAGGCCGAGCCCCTGGGTCATGAGCGGGTACCCCCAGAGCAGGCCGAAGACCGTGCCGGGGAACTGGGTCGTGAAATGCGCCCAGAACCCGAGCCTCGTTCCAGGGCGCTTGGCGGCCTGGCCGACCTTGCCGAGGACACCGCGGACGCTGATCGCCTCGCCGGCTCGACGCAGTTCCGGGCTGTCGCGGAGGAAGATGGCCACGGCAGCTGCCGTGATGACCGCGAGGCTCGCGACCGAGAGGAAGGCAGGCGTCCAGGACGTGGCGCGCAGCAGGAACCCGAACGGCACCGCGGAGAGCACCTGCCCGAGCTGACCCAGGTTGCCGTACCACTGCACGAAGATCGGCACCCGGCGGGGCGGGAACCATGCGGCGATGATGCGGAGCCCGGAGACGAAGGTCGTCGCATCCCCCGCGCCGACGAGCATCCGGCCGAGGACGGCGACACCGAGCTCCGGCGCCAGCGCCACGATCAGTTGACCACCCGACATGAGCAGGGCGCCTACCAGGATCAACCGCGAGGGCCCGAACCTGTCGAGCAGCATGCCGACGGGGATCTGCAGTGCCGCGTACACCGCCAGCTGCGCGACCGCCAACGTGGAGAGCGCGGTCGCCCCGACATCGAAGCGCTCGCTCGCAAGCACGCCGGCGACCCCGAGCGACGAGCGCTGCGTCACCGCGACCATGTAGGCAGTCGCCGTGATGGCGAACATCGCGGGAGCAAGACGAGGGTTCATCTCGTCTATTCTCTCGCGTCGGCGAACCGGTCGATCACACAGAGCGAATCGACCGGTTCCCCAGCCGATCAGACGCAGCGAACGCCCGGCGTTCAGGTCAGGCGTCGTCGTCCCGACCCAACGCCAGGTAGCGCTCGATCTCGGCGGCGAGCTGGTCAGCGGAGGGCAGCTCCCCCGCCGCATCCTCGAAGTCGTTGCTGACGGCGAGATTCTGCAGGTAGGCGTCGTGCTGCGTCTCGAGGGCGTGGATGAGCTTCTGCCCATCGGGATTCGACTCGAGCTCGGCATCCACCCCGGCACGGAAGGTGCGGTCGCGCTCACGCAGGGCCTCGGTCGCGATCATCCGTCCTGTCGCGCTGCCGAGCGCAGAGAGCGCAGCGACGGCGCCCGCCGGTACCGACGAGTCGGCAACGTAGTGCGGGATGAGCATCGCGAGGCTGAGCACGGGATGCCCCAGCTCCTCCGCGCGAACCTGGAAGTACTGCATCACGTGCGCCGGGGCCTCCGTGGTCGGGTTCCAGACGGACAGCGAATCGACGAGCTCTTCACGGTTGCCCGTCGCCGCGATGCGGATCGGCCGCGTATGCGGCACCGGCATCGGCACGGCATGGACCCACGTCGTCGACGAGACCTCGAGCGCGTCGACTGCGCTCACGAGCGCCTCGCTGAAGAGCCGCCAGCGGTAGTCGGGTTCGAAGCCGGAGAGGAACAGGAACTCCTGACCGAGCTCGTCCGTGACGAGACGCAGATCGAGCCTCGGCTCCGTCACAGACTTCACGCGACCATTCGACACGGACACGATCGGACGACGTGCCCGGTAGTCGTACAGCTCGTCGACATCGAACTCCGCGACGATCCGCGCGTCCTCATCTAGCCCCACGATCTCGTCGGAGACCTGCGCTGCCACGGCACCTGCGTCGTGGCCGCCACGCAACGCCACGATGAGGGGCAGACCGGCAGGCACGTCGTGCCATGCGGCAGCCACTCGGAAGATGCGCTCAGTCTCGCTCATAGGCACAATGCTAGGTCGGAACGCTGACCCCTGCGCGGGCGTTCGCGCTTGGCGCACGAGCCCGCCCGCCTGGCCCCTCGGGCCCGCAATAGGCTTGCGTGTATGACGCACGCCATCCTGGAACTCGCCGAATCCGCCCCCGATGCACACCTCCTGGTGCTTCCCGTACTCCGACTCGATGACGCTCTGACGATCTCGGCTCCCCCCGGGCTCCCGGACCTGGAGCCGTCTCTCGAGGCGACCGGGTTCCGCGGGAAGAGCGGCGAGACGCAGAAGATCGCGATTCAGCACGAGGGCGGGGTGCGTGCTGCCATCGCGCTCGGGCTCGGCGACGGCAGCGACGAGGAGCAGGCGCGACGCGCGGGAGGGGCTCTCGCTCGTGCCGTGGGGACATCCGCGATCGCGATCGACGCGGATGCGCTCGAGCCGGCGATCCGACAGGCGGTCCTGCTCGGAGCGCTGCTCGCGAGCTATCGCTTCACCGCCTATAAGTCGGAGCTCGACGACGACGCGCTCACGACGATCACGGTCGTCACGGGTGACCGTGACCGCGCTGCTGCAGAGAACACGCGTGCCGCGACGCTCGCGAACGCCGTCGCTCTCGTCCAGGACGCCGTCAACACGCCGCCGAACGACCTCCCGCCCGCCGCGCTGGCCGACCTCGCGCTCCGAGTCGCCGACGAGAACGGCCTCGAGTCCCGTGTCTGGGACGAGCAGCAGCTCCGTGACGGTGGGTTCGGCGGCCTCACGGCTGTCGGCCAGGGGTCTTCGCGCGGCCCCCGCCTCGTCCGCCTCGCCTACCGCCCCGAAGAAGCGGAACTGCACATCGCGCTCGTGGGCAAGGGAATCACCTTCGACACCGGCGGCCTGTCGCTCAAGCCCGCCGCCTCCATGGTCGGGATGAAGTTCGACATGGCCGGCGCCGCGACCATCGTCGGAGTCCTCCAGGCGGCCGCCGAGCTCGGCATCAAGGTCGCCGTCACCGGGTGGCTGTGCATCGCGGAGAACATGCCGTCGAGCACGGCCACACGTCCAGATGACGTCGTGACGATCTACGGGGGCAAGACCGTCGAGATCACCAACACCGATGCCGAAGGACGCATCGTGATGGCCGATGGCATCGCAGCTGCGAGCGAGGAGCACCCCGACCTCATCATCGACATCGCGACGCTCACGGGCGCCCAGGTCGTCGCACTCGGCGACCGCACCACCGCGGTCATGGGCAACGACGACGCGTGGATCCGCAGCGTCGTCGACGCGTCGCGCTCCGTCGGCGAGCCCTCGTGGGCGATGCCGATCCCCGAGGAGGTCGGCGACACCCTGAAGTCGCCCGTCGCGGATCTCGCGAACATGCGCTCCGGCAACCGCTCGGCAGGGATGCTCGTGGCCGCGGCGTTCCTCGAGCGATTCGTCGGCGACCGGGCTGACGGAAACGGGGCCCTCCCCTGGGTGCACCTCGACATCGCAGGCCCGTCCAACAACGAGTCGGCGGCGTACGGCTACGTGCCCAAGGGCGCAACCGGGGTGATGGTCCGCACGCTCATCGCGTTGCTCGAGTCACGGGCCTGAGCTGGTTATTCCTGCCAGTTCGACGCGTGTAGGCTTCGCTGAGGGGTAATTTCGCCGCGCGTGGCGACCACAGACCGGCCGCCGCTTCTCTATGAATTCCATTGAGGGAGTTTTCCGGGTGTCAGAACACAATTTCGACCTCGTCGTCCTTGGCGGAGGAAGTGCGGGATACGCCGCAGCTATCCGCGCCGTTCAGCTGGGCTCAACCGTCGCTCTCGTTGAGAAGGACAAGCTCGGAGGCACGTGCCTCCACCGTGGCTGCGTGCCTACGAAGGCCATGCTCCACGCTGCAGAGCTTGCAGACAACGCACACGAAGCCGCATCCGTCGGCGTGCTGACCGAATTCCAGGGCGTCGACATCGAGAAGGTCAACGCCTTCCGCGAGGGCATCGTCGCCAGCAAGTTCAAGGGCCTGCAGGGCCTCCTGAAGGCCAAGGGCGTCACCGTCTTCCAGGGCGAGGGGAAGCTCGTCTCGCCCACGAGCGTCCAGGTCGGCGACGACACCCTCACGGGCAAGAACGTCGTCCTCGCGACCGGCTCCTTCTCGCGATCGCTTCCGGGCCTCGAGATCTCGGGCAACGTCATCACGAGCGAGCAGGCGCTCGAGCTCAACTGGCTCCCGAACCGCGTCGTCATCCTCGGTGGCGGCGTCATCGGCCTCGAGTTCGCCAGCGTCTGGCGCTCCTTCGGTGTCGAGGTGACGATCGTCGAGGGCCTCAAGCACCTCGCGCCCGCCGAGGAGGAATCGGTCTCCAAGCAGCTTGAGCGGGCGTACAAGAAGCGCGGCATCGACTTCAAGCTCGGTGTCCGCTTCAAGGGCGTCACGCAGGACGACTACGGCGTGCACGTCGAGCTCGAGTCCGGTGACGTGCTCGACGCAGACCTGCTCCTCGTGGCGGTCGGCCGCGGCCCCGTCACGGCCGGTATCGGCCTTGAGGAGGTCGGCGTCACGACCGACCGCGGATTCGTCCCGGTGGATGAGACGCTCCAGACCAACGTGCCCGGCGTCTACGCGATCGGTGACATCGTTCCCGGCCTCCAGCTCGCGCACCGCAGCTACCAGCACGGCATCTTCGTCGCCGAGCAGATCGCGGGTCTCAACCCCGTTCAGGTCGAGGACATCAACATCCCCAAGATCACGTACTCCGACCCGGAGATCGCCTCCGTCGGCTACTCCGAGGTCAAGGCCAAGGAGAAGTTCGGCGACGACGCGATCTCCACCGCCGAGTACAACCTCGCGGGCAACGCGAAGAGCTCGATCCTCGGCACGAGCGGAACTGTCAAGCTCGTCCGCGTCAACGACGGCCCGATCGTCGGCGTCCACATGATCGGTGGCCGCGTCGGCGAGCTCGTCAGCGAAGCTCAGCTCATCGTCAACTGGGAGGCCTACCCAGAGGACGTCGCACACCTCATCCACGCCCACCCGACGCAGGGTGAGACGATCGGCGAAGCAGCCCGTCTGCTCGCCGGTGTCCCGCTGCACGCCCTCTGACCCGCCAGAACCACTCAAGGAGAACCAACATCATGAGCGAAGACGTAACGCTCCCGGCACTCGGCGAGAGTGTCACAGAAGGAACCGTCACCCGTTGGCTGAAGAGCGTCGGCGACACCGTCGAGGTCGACGAGCCGCTGCTCGAGGTCTCGACTGACAAGGTCGACACCGAGATCCCGTCGCCGATCGCCGGCGTCCTCGAGGAGATCCTCGTCGGAGAAGACGAGACCGTCGAGGTCGGCGCTGTCCTCGCACGCCTCGGTGATGGCTCGGGCGCAGCCTCGTCCGACGACAGCGCCCCGGCTGAAGAAGAAGCGGCAACGGCGGAGCCAGAGGTTGAGGAGGCGGCGGAAGCCACCTCGCAGCCCGCCGCGGCTCCTGAAACCGAAGAGGCACCCGCCGAGAAGGAAGACGAAGGCTACGCCGAGCCTGCTCCCGAGAAGGAGACGACGTCCGAGGCTCCCGCCAAGGAGGCGGCGACGCCCGCAGCGCAGACCGCGCAGCAGTCGGCATCCGCTCCGAAGCCGCCGGCGCAGCCCAAGCAGCCGTCGCAGCCCAAGCGGGGCGGCGAGTCGGCATCGGCCGCCTCGAGCTCCGACCCGCGCTACGTGACGCCGCTCGTGCGCAAGCTCGCGGCTGACGCAGGCGTCGACCTCACGAAGGTCCAGGGCACGGGCGTCGGCGGACGTATCCGCAAGGAAGACGTCGTCGCGTTCGCCGAGTCGAGCAAGAGCGCAGCTCCCGCGCAGGCAGCTTCGGCTGGCACACCGGGCGAGCCGACTCCGTTCGAGGTCTCCGAGCTGCGTGGCACGACCGCGAAGATGTCGCGTCTCCGCAAGGTCGTCGCCGAGCGCGCGGTCGCATCGATGAACTCGACGGCTCAGCTCACGACGGTCGTCGAGGTCGACGTGACTCGCATCGCGCAGCTGCGCGATCGCGTCAAGGGCGACTTCCACTCGAAGACGGGCAACAAGCTCTCGTTCCTGCCGTTCTTCACGCTGGCAGCGGCCGAGGCTCTGCAGAGCTTCCCGATCATCAACTCCACGGTCGACGGTGACTCCATCGTCTACCCGGAGTCCGAGAACATCGCCATGGCGGTCGACACGGAGCGCGGACTGCTCACGCCGGTTATCAAGAAGGCGTCGGAGCTCGACATCGCGGGTCTCGCAGGTCAGATCGCTGACCTCGCGGAGCGCACGCGTGACAACAAGCTGCTCCCCGATGAGCTTGCCGGTGGCACGTTCACCGTCACGAACACGGGCTCGCGTGGCGCGCTGTTCGACACGCCCGTCGTGTTCCTCCCGCAGAGCGCGATCCTCGGTACCGGGATCGTCGCGAAGCGTCCCGCGGTCGTCAAGACGGCCGATGGGCAGGAGTCGATCGCGATTCGCTCGCTCGTCTTCCTCGCGCTGAGCTACGACCACCGCATCATCGACGGTGCGGACGCGGCTCGTTTCCTCTCGCAGATCAAGAACCGCCTCGAAGAGGGCGCGTTCGAGGGCAACCTCGGGATCTAGCAGCGCTCCTCGAGGGGCTCACGCCACTCGAACATCGCGTAGACGCCATCCGGCCTTCCCACGAGCGATCGTGAGGGAGGCCGGTGGCGTTTCCGCCGTCTGCACCGCGTTCTGGGGCCACAGTTCCACGACCGCGAAATCTCCAAAGCGATCGCGGAGCGTCGCCACTGGGAGGCCTACAAGCTCGTCCTCGGCCCCTGCGGGTCGGTTGAGGTCGGCAGGGAGTCCCGGCGCGTCGCTCTGATAAACCTCCTCGAGGCAGCCGGCGGCCGCCGTGGCGAGGCATTCGGTCCGTCGTCCCACGAGCGCCGCAGCAGCCGCGGCAGGATCATCGCTCGCAGCCGCGGTTCGCCAGTCTGGCACCTCCTCCGTCGGTGCCGGCTGTTCGGGAGGTGCGGCCATCTGCGCTTCCGGGGAGGCTTCTCCGTGAGGCTGCTGCGTCTGCCAGCTCGCAGCCGGAGCGGCGCTGCCACCGCTCGCGCTCCCAGCGTCCGCTCCCCCGCTGCGACTGCCGACCACTCCCACGAACACCGCGCACAGGCACATGACCAGCGCGGCCACCGCCGCGACTCGGTAGGGCATCCGGATGGCCGACAGGAGTGGCACCCTCGAGCCGGAACGTCGTCGCGACCGCCGTTCGTGTCTGCTGGCGGCCTCGCACGACAACTGGGCGTCGCGCCCCCTGGCGGCGAACGGACGTCGGAGTCCATCGATGTCCCCCCGGTGAACGACATCCGCTGACCGGGCTTGGCTCGGGTCCTCCCCATCGAGAAGCGTCGGACCAGCGACTCGGCCCACGGTGCCATCCGCGGACGGGGCCATGACGGGACTGCCCGCGGCAGGCCCCGGCGCCTGCTCGGCCAGCACCGCACGCCAGGGCCCCGGCTCACCTGCCGCCGGGTCCTGGATGTCCGTGGCGTCCTGCCACGTGAACAGGGCGTCGAGGAGTCGCGCACCGAGCCCCTCATCCACCTCCCCCGACAGGCAGCGATCGAATTCCCGCTCCAGCGCGGCGGGCAGCTCCGTCTCCGTCGGCAGCTGCGCCAGCACGAGATCCGCGAGGGACTCGAAGGATCGCCAGTCTCGGAGAGCACCGGCCTGCGGACGGCCCTTCTGCTCGAGACGAGTCAGCAGCTGCCAGTTCTTGAGCACCGGTCGCCCGGCCAGGGTCAGGCGGACGTCGTCGCACCCGAACGTGCCCATCGCCACGCCGTGCTCGTGGAGCTCGACGAGGGTCTCCGCGATCGGAGCGAGGATCGTCACGATCTCGCCGGCCGTGAGGGGGTGAGGCCGGTCGAGCAGTTCCTCCACACTCGACCCAGGGGTGGCCTCGAGGACGGCCACCGCCTGCCGCTGCTCGGTCTGACCGATATCCCGGAGCGCAGGAGCACTCGGCGCATCGATCTCCTCGAGCAGCACGCACACCTCGGAGAGCGTGAGTCCCTGGCCGGCTGATGCCTCTACGACAAGCTCGACGGCCTCCGTGGGCACGGGAGCGGTCGCTTGCCGGCGCGATCGCGATGCGCTCGCCAGCCAGTCGTCCTCTTCCAACGCCGCCCGCTCCCGCGCCACAGCCAGGTAGCGGTGCCAGGGGCCGTCGCTGGACAGCACGTCGACGACCCGCCAACCCGCGATATCGAGGTAGGTGGGAGCCGGGCTGCGGTCGGTTCTGCGCTGATCTCTGGCTTGCACACGAAGATCCTGACGCCCCGTTCGGGACCGGAGCGGACGAGCTTCATCGTCTGTGGAGAAGTCGTCACGAGTCCGAATGTGAATACGGGGTGAAGTGCCGGTATTCTGGATGCACTATGGCGAACTCTCCACAAGCCAGCGCAGCAGCGGAAAAAGAGCCGGGTCGCTTCAAGCAGATCTGGCAAGTCCTCAAGATGACGGTCAAGTACGACAAGACCGCACCTTGGATCATGGCCGCTGCCGTGCTCGTCCCCCTGATCATCGCAGCGCTCGTAAGCATCTTCCTCCCCGGGTCGAACGCGCTCATCTGGATCCTCACGATGATCCTCGGCCTCATGGTCGGTGTGCTCCTCTTCATGTTCACGCTGAACTGGCGGGCCGAACGCGTTGCGTTCGGGCAGCTCGAAGGCCGTGCGGGTGCCGCCGGCCAGGTGCTCACAAGCGCCCTGCGCGGAACGTGGCAGACGAGCGAGATGCCCGTCGCGTTCAACGCGAAGACGCAGGACGCGGTCTACCGCGCCATCGGCAAGCCCGGCGTCGTGATTCTCACCGAGGGCAGCAAGGCCGGCACGAAGCGGCTGCTCGACGACGAGCGCCGCAAGACGGCTCGCATCCTGCCGAACGTGCCGATCCACCACTTCCACGTGGGCACCGGCGCCGACGACGTGAAGCTCGTGAAGATCCGGAAGACGCTCAACAAGCTCCCGAAGAAGCTCACCAAGCCAGAGATCGTCGCCGTGACGAGCCGCTTGAAGGCCCTCGGCAGCAACGCGCTCCCTATCCCCAAGGGCATCGACCCGATGCGGATGCGCTCCTCGCGTTCGCAGATGCGCTGATCTGCAGCATCCCCGCCACAGACTCGCCCTGCTGCTCTACACGAGCCGCAGGGCGAGTCTCGTCATGATGTCGTGGCCGCCGCGCTGGTCGCTGTCCCACACGAGCATGGGGAGCACGAGCGTCACCAGCAGCTGGCGGAGCAGGGGTCGAAGGTAGCCGGGCGCTGAGCCGTCGAGGCGCGTGACGCGCATCCGGAACACCAGGTGCCCGAGGGAGCCGCCGAACAGCATTATGCCGACGGTCGTCATCGCGAAGAAGAGCAGCAGGATCGCGATCGAGTCGTACTCGAAGAACACGAATGCAAGACCCGCGGCGGCCGCGTAGTCGGTGATGAGCGCTGGCACGCGGCGGCGCATCGGCGCCATGCTGCCACGCCCTTCTTCCGGATACCCGAGGCGGTAGCCCGGGTAGCGGTTGTTCTCCGGACGTGCGAACTCCGGGCTGCTTGACTGTGCGGGCATCCGAAAAGCTTACCGTCGGAGCGAGGCAGAGAGCGGGCCGCTGACGGCGCACTATCACGCTCTGCGTAACGTGCGCGAAACATAACAGTGACCACGGGGCAACAGCGAGTGGTTAGCTTATGACAGGACCCCGTCCGCCAACACCTTCGACACGACCCGGAGAAGCCATGTTCAAAGAACCGTCTGAAGTCCTCGCCTATATCACCGACAACGATGTCAAGTTCCTCGACATCCGCTTCACCGACCTCCCCGGTGTGCAGCAGCACTTCAACATCCCCGCGTCGACCGTCGATGAGGAGTTCTTCTCCGTCGGCCAGCTCTTCGATGGCTCCTCGATCCGCGGTTTCGCGTCGATCCACGAGTCGGACATGCAGCTCATCCCCGACGTCACGACGGCGTACCTCGACCCGTTCCGCGAGGCGAAGACCCTGATCATGGTCTTCGACATCTACAACCCCCGCACGGGTGAGATCTACCACCGCGACCCCCGCCAGGTCGCGAAGAAGGCTGTCGACTACCTGTCCTCGACGGGAATCGCCGACACCGCGTTCTTCGCTCCCGAGGCAGAGTTCTACATCTTCGACGACGTGCGCTACTCCGTGACGTCGAACCAGAGCTTCTACTCGGTCGACTCCGAAGAGGGCGCCTGGAACTCGGGCCGCGAAGAAGAGGGCGGCAACCTCGGCAACAAGACGCCGTTCAAGGGCGGCTACTTCCCCGTCTCCCCCGTCGACAAGACGGCTGACCTGCGTGACGACATCACGCTCAAGCTCATCGAAGCCGGCTTCATCCTCGAGCGCTCACATCACGAGGTGGGCACGGGTGGCCAGCAGGAGATCAACTACCGCTTCGACACGATGGTCAGCGCCGCTGACGACATCCTGAAGTTCAAGTACATCGTCAAGAACACGGCCGAGCAGTGGGGCAAGTCGGCCACGTTCATGCCGAAGCCGCTCTACAACGACAACGGCTCGGGAATGCACACGCACCAGTCGCTGTGGAAGGACGGCGAGCCGCTCTTCTACGACGAGGCCGGCTACGGCTCGCTCTCCGACACAGCTCGTTGGTACATCGGTGGACTGCTCGCGCACGCCAACTCGCTCGCCGCGTTCACGAACCCGACCACGAACTCCTACCACCGCCTGGTGAAGGGTTTCGAAGCCCCCATCAACCTCGTCTACTCGGCGGGCAACCGCTCGGCTGCGATCCGCATCCCGATCACGGGCTCCAACCCGAAGGCGAAGCGCATCGAGTTCCGCGCACCGGATGCTTCAGCCAACCCGTACCTCGCGTTCGCCGCCCAGCTCATGGCTGGCCTCGACGGCATCCAGAACCGCATCGAGCCGCACGAGCCCGTCGACAAGGACCTCTACGAGCTTCCCCCGGAGGAGGCGAAGAGCATTCCCCAGCTCGCGACCTCGCTGCCCGAGGCGCTCGCAGCGCTCGAGGCTGACCACGAGTACCTGACGAAGGGCAAC
Source organism: Pseudoclavibacter sp. RFBB5 (assembly GCF_002931555.1). Taxonomy (GTDB): domain Bacteria; phylum Actinomycetota; class Actinomycetes; order Actinomycetales; family Microbacteriaceae; genus Pseudoclavibacter. The sequence continues at coordinate 603,696 of NZ_PSTZ01000007.1, forward strand.
GTCTTCACGCCAGAGCTCATCGAGAACTGGATCAACTACAAGACGGTCAACGAGGTGCAGCCGCTCGCGCAGCGCCCGCACCCGTACGAGTTCGAGCTCTACTACGGCGTCTAGCCTGTAGCGCAGTTCCGCACCCGGCCCGTCTCGCTCCTACGAGGCGGGCCGGTTCCGTTCACGTCCGGAGCGGGTGGCGGTGTCTCTGTCTCCGCTCAGGCTGGCGCCCGACGACGTGGCAAGCTGGACGGATGGATGACGAAGAGCTTCGCGCGCAAGCCCTGGCCGCCATCGACCACCACAAGCGCCTCGCGGCGAGCATCCACGCGGCGGCCGTCCGCCGCCTGTCGTCCGAGCCGCAGAGCGAGGACTGGCAGCGGCACAATGCCGACGTGGATCGCCGCATCGACGAGCTCCTCGCCCACGAGTTCACCACCGCGAAGTCTGCGTTGCAGGCCCTCGCCGCCCACGAGGCGCAGCACGCCGTCGGCATCGGCCGTCAATCCGGGCTCGATGCCGTCCTGATCGCGGACAGCCTCGAGCGGGCGATTCTCGACCAGCAGGCCGCAGGGTCCTAGACCCGTTCCACGGAGTCCCGGCCGGTTCGCGCGTGACGGTCTCGCGTCGGCGCTACTCCCCGTAGAAGCGTCGCTCGAACACGCGCCGTGCGCGGCGCGTCTCACCCAGGTAGTCGTCCTCCAGCAGCGGACCCGAGCCAGGGGCGTAGCCGAGCGCCCGCGCGACGGCGTCGAGCGTCGGACCGTCCTGCGGGAGGAGGTCCGACTGCTTGTTCGTGGCCAGGTACAGCGCCGAACGCACGCGAGACGCCAAGAGCCATGCGTCCTTGAGCTGATTGGCCTCAGCGAGGGTCAGCAGCTCCGCCTCCTGGGCGGCGTCGAGGGTCTCGAGGGTTGACGTCGTGCGAAGCGGCGCGGTGTGCATCGCGTGCTGCAGCTGCAGGGTCTGCGCGAGCCACTCGACGTCGCTCAGGGATCCGCGGCCCAGCTTCAGGTGGCGTTTCGGGTCAGCTCCCTGCGGAAGCCGCTCGTTCTCCACGCGCGCCTTGATCCGGCGCACCTCACGCAGTCCGTCCTCGGAGAGCTCCTTGCCGTAGCGCACATCGTCGACCAGATCCATGAAGCGGTCGCGCACGTTCGCGTCGCCGACGACATCGTGGGCGCGGAGCAGCGCCTGCGTCTCCCACCCGAGCGACCACCGCGCGTAGTAGCTGCGGTAGGCCGACAGGGAACGCACGAGCGGGCCCGACTTGCCCTCGGGCCGGAGACCCGCATCAAGGTCGATCGGCATCCGCGGGTCCGCCGTGAACTCGACGATGCGGTGCACGAGCGCCAGGGCTCGTCGGCTCGCGAGGTCCGGGTTGGAGAAGTCACCGGGCTCGAACACGTAGAGCACGTCGAGGTCCGAGCCGAAACCGAGCTCGCGGCCGCCGTAGCGGCCCATGGCGATGATCGCGAATGGCGGATACTCGACCTTGTCGATGCGACGGACCGCGTCGTACGCGCCCTGCAGGGTCGCCGTCGCGATGTCCGAGAGGCCGGCCCCCGTCTGCTTGATGTCGATGAGGCTCAGCAGCCCGCCGATCGCCAGACGGAGCACCTCTCGGCGGCGGAACGTGCGCAGAGCACGCCTGAGGGCCACCTCGTCGTCGTGACGACGGATCGTCGTCGCGACCTCGTCGAGCAACGCGTTGAGCGAGCGCGGCTTCAGCTGCGCGTCATCGTCAAGCCACTTGACGGCCTCCGGGTAGAGCTCGAAGAACTCCGCGGCGAACTTGGAACCCGAGAGCAGCTGGGTCAGCCGCTTCGCAGCGGCCGAGCTGTCGCGGAGCAGCCGCAGATACCAGGCGGTGTCGCCGAGACGCTCGGAGAGCTTCCGGAAGGCGAGGAACCCGCTGTCCGGGTCGCTCCCCTGCGAGAACCAGTCGATGAGCACCGGGAGCAGCGTGCGCTGCATGATGGCCCGCCGGGAGACGCCCTTCACGAGGGCGGTGATGTGCGCGAGCGCACCCTTGGGGTCGAGGAAGCCGATCGCGCGCAGTCGGGCCTCGGCCTGGTCGGAGCTCAGCGCGAAGCCAGCCGTCGGCAGGGCGGCGACCGCAGAGAGCAGCGGCCGGTAGAAGACCTTCTCGTGCAGGCCTCTGACCCGCAGCTTCACCCGCTGCCACTCGTCCGTGAGCTCTCGGGAGTTCGCGAAGCTGGCGGAGCGCGCGAGCACGGCACGCTCGATGTCGCTGGTCGGCATGAGGTGGGTGCGTCGGAGCGCTCGCAGCTGGATACGGTGCTCGAGCAGCCTCAGGAACTCGTAGTCCGAGGAGAACTGGTTCGCGTCATCCCGCCCGATGTACCCGCCCTCGCTGAGCGCTTCGAGGGCCGCGAGCGTCGAGCGCTCTCGGACGCTCTCATCGTGCTGCCCGTGCACGAGCTGGAGCAGCTGCACCGTGAACTCGATGTCTCGCAGACCGCCCGGGCCGAGCTTGAGCTGCAGGTCGACCTCCTCGGCGGGGATGTGGTCGGTCACGCGCTCACGCATGGCGCGCACCTGCTTGACGAAGTCGGCTCGGCTCGCACTCGCCCAGATCAGCGGTTCAACTCTGCGCTCGAAGTCCGAGCCGAGGCGCAGGTCACCCGCCATGGCCCGTGACTTGATGAGGGCCTGGAACTCCCAGTTCTTCGCCCAGCGCTCGTAGTACTTGGCGTACGAGTCGATGGTCCGGACCAGCGCGCCGTCCTTGCCCTCCGGGCGGAGATTCGCGTCCACTTCCCACAGGGCCGGCTCGACGTCGGTGGAATCGATGACGCGCATCGTGAGGCTCGCGAGCCGTGTCCCGATCTCGACGGCCTTCGGCACGGCGACCTGTTCGGGGTCTGACGACTCGGCGACGAACATGATGTCCACGTCGCTGATGTAGTTGAGCTCTTCCGCGCCCGCCTTGCCCATGCCGATGACTGCGAGGCGGACGCACTCGACCTGCTCGGCGGGGAAGCGACCGAAACCGCTCGGCGGCGACTGCGCCTCAGCTCGCGCGACCATGATGGCTGCATCCAGCGTCTCTCCGGCGAGGTCGGCGAGGGCGCGGCTCACCTCTCGAACGCACCCGCGTTGATCGTCCTGGGCGAGGTCGAACGCGGTGATGCGCGCCAGTTCGGTGCGGTAGCGGACGCGGAGCGAGCGAATCGCATCGGACCCGGTCAGCTGCGCCACCGCCATGCCGAAGCCGCCGTCGGCGTCTGCACGTTCGGCGTCCACGCCCACGCTCGCCGCCATGCGACGCTGCAGCTCCTCACGAGTCGGCAGCTCCGCCTCGCCCGACTGCACGACCTCCATCGTGCGCGGATGCCGGAGGAAGAACTCGGCGAGACCAGTCGATGCGCCGAGAAGGCGCACCACCGTCTTCGCGTTGGGCCGCTCGGCGAACAGCGAGTCCACCGCGCTCGGGTGCTGCCTGGCGAGGTACACGAGCCACTGCAGCGCCTGGTCCGGGTCTGCGACGCGCTCGTCGACGACCGAGAAGAGGTCGTCCGCGCGCAAGCCCGTGAGCTCGGTCAGTTCCGCGAGGTGCGGCTCGGCCTCGCTCGGCGCGGCGAAACCAGCCCTCGCGAGGCGCGTGCGCAGTCCGTCGGAGCGCACGGCTTACAAGGCGTGCAGGTTCGAGGCCAGCTCGAACGGGGTGACCTGAGCGCGGTACTGCTTCCACTCGGCGCGCTTGTTCGCGAGGAAGTACGCGAACACCTGCTCGCCGAGCGTCTCGGCCACGAGTTCCGAGTTCTCCATGATGGAGATGGCCTCGTTGAGGCTCGAGGGCAGCGGGTCGAAGCCGAGCACACTGCGCTCGCGAGGCGACATCTCCCAGATGTCGCCTTCGATCTCGGCGGGAAGCTCGTACTCCTCCGAGACGCCCTTGAGCCCGGCGGAGAGCAGGACCGCGTACGCGAGGTACGGGTTCGCCGCCGAGTCGATGCCGCGGTACTCGACACGCGCCGAGCCGCCCTTGTTGGGCTTGTAGGTCGGGATGCGCACGAGCGCCGAGCTGTTGTTGTGGCCCCAGCAGGCGTAACTGGGGGCTTCGTCTCCACCCCAGATGCGCTTGTAGGAGTTCACGAACTGGTTCGTCACGGCCGTGATCTCCGGTGCGTGCTTGAGGAGACCCGCGACGAAGTGCCTGCCGATCTTCGACAGCTGGTACTCGGCGCCCGGCTCGTGGAAGACGTTCGTGTCGCCCTCGAACAGCGAGACGTGCGTGTGCATGCCGCTGCCCGGGTGCTGCCACATGGGCTTCGGCATGAACGTCGCGTACACGCCCTGCTCGATGGCCACCTCCTTGACGACCGTGCGGAACGTCATGACGTTGTCGGCCGTGTTGAGCGCGTCGGAGAAGCGGAGGTCGATCTCGTTCTGCCCGGGGCCCGCCTCATGGTGGCTGTACTCCACCGAGATGCCGAGGTCTTCAAGGATGCGGACGGCGCGGCGACGGAAGTCGTGCGCGGTGCCACCGGGGACGTTGTCGAAGTAGCCGGCGTTGTCGGCGGGCACGGGCTCGCCGTTGAGCGCCTCATCCGACTTCAGCAGGTAGAACTCGATCTCGGGGTGCACATAGAACGTGAAGCCCTGCGCCGAGGCCACGTCGAGCGCACGGCGGAGGACCCGACGGGGATCGGTCACGGAGGGCTGGCCATCAGGCGTCGAGATGTCGCAGAACATGCGCGCCGTCGGGTCGATGTCCCCACGCCACGGCAGCATCTGGAAGGTCGATGGGTCCGGGTGGAGGAGCATGTCCGCCTCGGAGCGCCTCGTGAAGCCCTCGACGGCGGAGCCGTCGAGCCCGATGCCCTCATTGAAGGCACCCTCGACCTCCGCCGGTGCGATAGCCACGGACTTCAATGTTCCGAGAACATCCGTGAACCACAGGCGGATGAACTTGATCCCGCGCTCCTCGATCTGGCGGAGTACGAAGTCCTGCTGCTTGTCCACTCGGGCTCCAATTCTTGTTGTGCGCCTCCCCATAGGCTACTGGGCCTGAGCCCGCCCCGCCGTATGATGGCCTGCATGTCTCAGGCCAGTGCACCGAAGCGAGTCCGAATTCGACACTTCCAGGCGGCCAAGGCCGCTGGTGAGCGCATCACCGCGCTCACCAGCTACGACGCCATGACCGCTGCGGTGTTTGACGAAGCCGGCATCGATGTCCTTCTCGTCGGCGATTCTGCGGCGACGACCGTGCTCGGCGAGACGTCCACGCTTCCCGTCACGGTCGACGAGCTGATTCCCATGGCGCGCTCCGTCGCGCGCGGCGTGTCGCGAGCCCTCGTCGTCGCAGATCTCCCGTTCGGCAGCTACGAGCGCGGACCGGAGCAGGCGCTGGACACGGCGGTCCGCTTCATGAAGGAAGCAGGCGTGCAGGCGGTGAAGCTCGAGGGCGGCGTGCGATCGCACGCGACCATCAAGCGCATCGTGGAGGCGGGCATCCCGGTCATGGCGCACATCGGCTACACGCCCCAGAGCGAGCATGGTCTCGGCGGGCACGTCGTGCAGGGCCGGGGCGACACCGCTGAGCGCGTGCGCGCAGACGCACGAGCCGTGCAGGATGCTGGCGCCTTCAGCGTCGTGCTCGAGATGGTGCCGGCCGTGCTCGCCGCCGAGATCACGCGAGAACTCGAGATCCCCACCATCGGCATCGGCGCCGGTGCCGAGTGCGACGGGCAGATCCTCGTCTGGACTGACGCGATGGGCCTCGGCACCGGGCGCGTTCCGCGATTCGTCCGCAAGTACGCGGACCTTCGCACGACGCTGCTCGAGGCGGCTTCCGCGTACCGCGACGAGGTCAAGTCCGGCGCGTTCCCCTCTGCCGCCGAGAGCTTCGAAGACCAGACCAGCTAGCCCCGTCGACCAACCGACGGAGGTGCGAGTCAGCGGTCCTCGTCGGCTTCCTCCTCAGCCCAGGCCTTGGCGCGCTCCTGAAGTTTCTCGGGGGCGCGCCTGGCCTCCGCCTCGGAGGTGAACGGGCCGACGAGCTCGGAGCCGAGGGACTGCTTTCCGACCTCCACCTCTCCCGTGCGCGAGTTGTACCAGAATTCCTGTGCATGCGTATCGGTCATAGGCTCAAGCGTATGCCGAAAGACCCGAGAACCGGACTCCTCACGCCCGGCCCAAGCGCATCAGTCCGATCCGTTCCCTCCTCGATCGCACGCCCGCCGTACGTCGGCAAGCAGGCACCGGACGCGTGGACCGGTGGTGACGTGTACACACCGGACGAGGTTGCACGCATCGCTCGCGCATCCGCCATCGCCGCCGACGCGCTCCAGCACCTGGAGCAGCACGTCGTACCTGGCATCACGACGGACGAGCTCGACAGCATCGCCCACGATTTCGTGACGGCCCGCGGCGCCTACCCATCGACGCTGGGCTACCGCGGGTTCCCGAAGGCGAGCTGCACTTCGCTCAACGAAGTCATCTGCCACGGGATCCCCGACGGCACACGGCTCGAATCGGGCGACATCCTCAACGTCGACATCACCGCCTACTTCGAGGGGATGCACGGCGACACGAACCGCATGTACCTCGTCGGTGAGGTGGATGAAGAGTCGCGGCTGCTCGTCGAGCGAACCCACGAGGCCATGATGCGCGGTATCGCCGCCGCGAAGCCGGGTCGCCAGGTCAACATCATCGGCCGAGTCATCGAGAAGTACGCGGGCCGGTTCGGCTACGGGGTCGTCCGGGACTACACGGGTCACGGGGTCGGCGGGGCCTTCCACTCCGGCCTCATCATCCCGCACTACGACGCTCCCCAGTACACGACCGTGATCGAAGAGGGCATGGTCTTCACGGTCGAGCCGATGCTCACGCTCGGAACGTCGGACTGGCGTCTCTGGGATGACGGATGGACGGTCGTGACCGCCGACGGGTCCCGCTGCGCGCAGTGGGAGCACACCGTCGTGGTGACCGCCGACGGTGCGCGCCTCCTCACGGTTCCCACCGCCTGACGCCCACGGCACAGAAGGGCCAGGGCTTCCGCGCCCGATATGCTCGCAGGCATGGGGAAGAGCAGAGCCACGAAGGCCATCGGCATCGACATCGGCGGGACCGGCATCAAGGGAGCGCTTGTCGACCTGCGAACGGGAGAGCTGCTCTCCAAGCGGCGGAAGGTCCCGACGCCGGTCGGTGGGGACCCCCGCGAGGTCATCGACGCGACCATGGAGATCGTCCGGAAGATCTGGGCGAAGGACCTCGACGGCGACACCGACGTGCCGGTCGGCATCAGCGTTCCTGCGATCGTCAAGCACGGCGTGACCCGATCCGCCGCCAACATCTCACCGCTGTGGATCAACTTCGCGGCACGCGCGGCGTTCTCGGAAGCTGTGGGCCGCGAGGTCGCACTCGCCAACGACGCGGATGCGGCCGGCATCGCCGAGGTTCGATTCGGTGTCGCGCACGGCAGGCTCGACAGCGTCATCATGACCACGCTCGGCACCGGCATCGGCACGGCGATGTTCTACGGCGGCCACCTGTTCCCGAACTCGGAGCTCGGCCACATCAGCATCGGCGAGCACAGCGACTACGAGAGGTACGCCTCGTCGAAGGTTCGGGAGCGCGAGGAGCTTTCGTTCGCGGAGTGGGGCGCCCGCCTCACCCCCTACTACCGCCAGCTCGAAGCGCTGTTCTCCCCCGACGTGTTCATCGTCTCCGGGGGCATCTCGAAGCAGGCCGATGAGTTCCTCCACTACATCGATGTGGAGACGCCGATCGTCGTCGCAGAGTTCATGAACAACGCCGGGATCGTCGGATCCGCGTGCCTTGCGGCAGAGCACTGGGTGTAGGGCTGCACTCCACGACAGGAGGCCGGGGGCGACGCGTCGCCCCCGGCCTCCTGTCTCCAAGCTGAGGTGAGCAGGCCGACCGATACGCCGGGTTCTGTCCCGACTTGCGTCGGGGGCGGCCATCTCTCTCGCTCGCACGTTGCCGCGCGAATCTAGCGGCCTACCCGGGGACTCGGCGAGCAGCGTCGTCATCCCCTGTATGGCCTTGCTCCGGACGAGGTTTACCGTGCGGCACCTGTCACCAGGCACCCGGTGGGCTCTTACCCCACCCTTTCACCCTTACCCCTGCGTCCCGGAGGACGTCCCGCTCCTCGAAGGAAGCGGCGGCGGGGCGGTCTGCTTTCTGTGGCACTGTCTCGCGGGTTTCCCCGGGTGGGCGTTACCCACCGTCCTGCTCTGTGGAGCCCGGACGTTCCTCGGCATGGTCTCCCATGACGCGACCGCCTGGTCGACCTACTCACGTGCCATGCTACCGCCCTGGACGTGGCTACGAACCGTCGCGACGCCGCGGCACTCGCGAGCGAGCTGGCATCGTCGTGTCAGACAACAAATTCGGCGCACGCCGAGGCCCTTCCTACCGCGCGGGACATCGCTTGATAACGACTTAGTGAACGGCGTGGATGAACTCATATGTTCGTGTACGCTCCAAAAGCGCACGGCATTTCCACACGCAGATCTCAGGAATGCTGTGCACGACCCGCCGCGTTCTCGCAGCGAATCCGGGCAATGACTGCCCGTAACGGCGGTTCACTCGCAGTCAAGGACTTAAGGAGGAGTTCAATGACAACATCCACGAAGCGGCGAGCCGCAACAGCGGTTGCCGCACTCGCAGTTGCCGGTCTGGGTCTGACCGCCTGTTCAGGCGGACCCGGCGTGCAGGACAACTCAGGTGCCCCCAGTGACAACAAGGTCACGATCTACGGCACCATCGTTGACGCCGAAGCAGAGCTCCTCGAGGAGTCCTGGTCCGGCTGGGCGGAGGAGAACGGCATCGAGATCGTCTACGAGGGCTCCAAGGAGTTCGAGACGCAGATCTCCGTGCGCGCACAGGGTGGCACGCCGCCCGACATCGCGATCTTCCCGCAGCCTGGCCTCATGGGCGACCTCGCCAGCACGGGACTGCTCACCGAAGCCCCCGAGGGCGTCGTGAGCAACCTCGAAGAGTACTGGTCCGAGGACTGGAAGACGTACTCGTCCTACGACGGCACCGTCTACGGCGCACCGCTCATGGCGAACCTCAAGGGCTTCGTCTGGTACTCCCCTAAGTTCTTCAAGGACAACGGCTACGAGGTCCCGAAGACGTGGGAAGAGCTCGTCACGCTGACGGGTGAGATCCAGGGCAAGACGGGAACCGCGCCCTGGTGCGCGGGCTTCGGCTCCGACGCGGCAACCGGCTGGCCCGGAACCGACTGGATCGAAGACCTCGTCATCCGCATGCACGGACCGGAGGTGTACGACCAGTGGGTCGCCAACGAGATCCCCTTCACCGACGAGCGCATCCAGGCGTCGTTCGAAGAGGCAGGCAAGATCCTCACGAACCCCGACTACGTCAACGCAGGTTTCGGTGACGTTCGCTCCATCAACTCGACGGCATTCGGCGACGTCGCCCCCAAGCTCGTCGACGGCACGTGCGCACTGCACCACCAGGCTTCCTTCTACGACGGCTTCATCACCGAAGCCGGCGGCACCGTGGGTGAGGACGGCGACGTCTGGGCCTTCATGACGCCCCCCGCAGAGGGCAAGGAGCAGGCTGTCACCGGTGGCGGCGAGATCGTCGGATCGTTCAACTCGGACGAGGACACGGTCAAGGTGCTCGAGTACCTCTCCAGCCCGGAGTGGGCGAACAGCCGCGTCGCACTCGGCGGCGTGATCAGCGCGAACACGGGTCTCGACCCTGCCAACGCGAAGAGCCCGATCCTGCAGGAGTCCATCCAGATCCTTCAGGACCCCGAGACGACCTTCCGCTTCGACGGCTCTGACCTCATGCCGTCGGCAGTGGGCGCAGGTACGTTCTGGAAGGGCATCATCGACTGGATCAACGGCACGGACGTCAACACCGTGACGACCCAGATCGAATCCGGCTGGCCCTCCAGCTAAGCACTCGTGTGGAGCACCCGGCGTCCGCCGGGTGCTCCACACGCATTCCACCGCACGGACGACGTCGTCCCCCGCGAACGAACGTGCTTGTCTGCCACCCTGGAAGGTCACCATGGCAAGTTTCTTCACGTGGTTGGCTCAATTGCCACCATTTCTGCAAGTCCCGATCGTCATCATCGCGTTCCTCGCGGTGGTCGCGCTCATCGTCTACTTCGTCGAGCTCGCTCCTCGTCCCGGCACCAAGTACACGGTGCTCCGTCTCGTGGTCTGCATCGCAGTCCCGGTCGCGCTCGTCTTCATCCTCGGCACCTACACGTGGGCGGCCATCATCGCCATCGTGCTCGGCGCGCTCCTCTTCTGGCTCGACAGCCGGTCGCGTGAAGGCGCCGGCTACCTGATCGGTCTCATCGGCTTCTTCGGCCCAGCCCTGATCCTCGTCGTCGTCGGCCTCATCGTGCCGAGCATCCAGACGACCGGGCAGGCGTTCACGAACAAGGGCGGTGACTTCGTCGGCCTCGAGAACTTCATCTGGATCTTCACGCAGCCGAGCGGCCTCCGGACGGTCTTCAACACGATCATCTGGGTCGTCGTGACGCCGATCCTGTCGACGGTCGCGGGCCTCGCCTACGCGGTCTTCATCGACAAGTCGCGCGGCGAGAAGTTCCTGAAGGCGCTCGTCTTCATGCCGATGGCCATCTCGTTCGTCGGCGCGTCGATCATCTTCCGGTTCATGTACACGGCACGGCCCGCAGACCAGGACCAGATCGGCCTCCTCAACCAGATCCTCGTCTGGTTCGGCGGACAGCCGTACGACTTCCTGGCCGAGTCGCCGCTCAACACGTTCTTTCTCATCATCGTCCTGATCTGGGTGCAGACCGGTTTCGCCATGGTCGTGCTGTCAGCGGCCATCAAGGGCGTGCCGATGGACCAGATCGAGGCCGCCTCGCTCGACGGCGCCAACCCGTGGCAGCGTTTCATCAACGTCACGGTTCCCGGCATCCGCTCGTCGCTCGTCGTCGTCGTGACGACGATCTCCATCGCGTCGCTGAAGGTCTTCGACATCGTTCGCACGATGACCGCAGGCGCCAACGACACGAGCGTCATCGCCAACGAGATGTATACGCAGTTCAAGACCTTCGAGACAGGACGATCGGCCGCCTTCGCGGTCGTGCTGTTCATCCTCGTGCTGCCGATCATCATCTACAACGCGAACCAGATGAAGAAGCAGAGGGAGATCCGATGAGCGCCATCGTTCCAGTCGAACTTCCCGTCGACACCAAGACGGCGGAGCAGCTCGCGCGAGGCGAGCAGAGCACAAGCGGCAAGGTCAAGAAGAATCTCACCAGTCGATGGGCGACCGTCGCGGCGATCGCCATCGCCGTCATCTGGACCATCCCGACGTTCGGGCTCTTCGTCTCCTCGTTCCGCCCCAAGGCGGAGGTCGTCAGCACCGGTTGGTGGACGATCTTCGAGAACTGGGGCTTCACCTTCGACAACTACGTCGAAGTGCTCGCATCGGGCAACACGCAGCTGACGATGGCGCAGGCCTTCCTCAACTCGATCGTGATCGCCCTCCCCGCGACGGTCATCCCGCTCGCGATCGCGCTGCTCGCCGCCTACGGGTTCGCCTGGATGGACTTCAAGGGCAAGAACTGGCTGTTCATCCTGGTCTTCGCACTGCAGGTCGTGCCCATCCAGATGGCGCTCGTCCCGCTCCTGCAGCTCTTCGCTCGCGGCGAGATCTTCGGCGTCCCCGTCATCGCGGCGTTCGGCGCCGACGCCGGATTCGCGCAGGTATGGATCGCCCACTCGATCTTCGCCATGCCGCTCGCGATCTTCCTGCTGCACAACTTCATCGCAGAGATTCCGCGTGAGGTCATCGAAGCGGCCCGGGTCGACGGCGCGAGCCACGGCCAGATCTTCTTCCGCATCATCGTCCCGCTGACGCTGCCCGCAGTGGCCTCGTTCGGCATCTTCCAGTTCCTCTGGGTCTGGAACGACCTGCTCGTCGCGCTCGTGTTCGCCGACGGTGCGGTCGCCCCGATGACAAAGCTGCTCGCCGAGATCACGGGCTCCCGCGGTCAGGAATGGCCGCTGCTCACAGCCGGCGCGTTCCTGTCCATCCTGGTTCCGCTCATCGTGTTCTTCTCGCTGCAGCGATACTTCGTCCGCGGCCTCCTGGCTGGATCCACAAAGGGGTAGAACCCCGCCGGCACCATCACGTGCCAGCAACACCGAGGAGGGGGAGCCGCGAGGCTCCCCCTCCTTCGTGTGCGGCGCGCGTCTCCGCGCTGCATCCGAACCGCGGGGAGGACCGCGGCACAGGGAGACGGCGGCGCGCAGGTGGATACGGACAGCAGAACGCCCTCCGCAGATCGCGAGATCTGCGGAGGGCGTTCCGTGCTTTCGAAGGAGTGCTAGCTGGTAGCCGCGCCGCTCGCGAGAGCGTCGTTCGCCTCCTGGAGGCGGATGGCCTCCGTGAGCGCACCGCTGATGCGCTGCTCCGTCTCCGGGTCGAAGATGTGGATGTGGTCGTTGTCGGTCGTGACGTAGATCGTCTCGCCGACCTCGGGGTGGCTGCGACCGTCGACGCGAGCGACGATGTCCGTGCGCTTCCCGTCGATCATCGAGTGGCCGTAGAGGTAGCCCTCGGCGCCGAGCTCCTCGACCAGGTCGACCTCGACCTTGAGGCCGGGCTTCTCTTCACGCGAGATGATGATGTCGTCCGGGCGAACGCCGACGGTCGCGGTGCCCGACTTGAGCTTCGCCAGCGTCGCGCGCTCGAGCGGGATGACGTCGGTGCCGAAGCGGACGCCCTCGGAGGTCAGGTCGGCACCGAAGATGTTCATCGACGGGCTGCCGATGAAGCCGGCGACGAAGACGTTCTTCGGCTTCGCGTAGAGTTCACGCGGTGTGCCGACCTGCTGCAGCACGCCGTCCTTGAGCACGGCGATGCGGTCGCCCATCGTGAGCGCCTCGGTCTGGTCGTGCGTGACGTAGACCGTCGTGACGCCGAGACGGCGGGTGAGGCTCGCGATCTGCGTGCGCGTCTGCACGCGCAGCTTCGCGTCGAGGTTCGAGAGCGGCTCATCCATGAGGAAGACCTGGGGGCTGCGGACGATGGCGCGGCCCATGGCGACGCGCTGACGCTGGCCACCCGAGAGCGCCTTCGGCTTGCGGTCGAGGTAGGGCTCGAGGTCGAGGATCTTGGCGGCCTCGAGGACGCGCTTCGCACGCTCTTCCTTGTTGATGCCGGCGATCTTGAGCGCGAAGCCCATGTTCTCGCCGACGGTCATGTGCGGGTAGAGCGCATAGCTCTGGAACACCATGGCGATGTCGCGGTCCTTGGGAGGGAGGTGCGTGACGTCGCGGTCGCCGATGAGAATGCGTCCGCGGTTCACCTCTTCGAGGCCTGCGAGCATGCGGAGCGATGTCGACTTGCCGCAGCCGGACGGGCCGACGAGGACGAGGAACTCTCCGTCGTCGATCTCGAGGTCCAAGCTGTCGACCGCTGGGCGAGCGCCCTCGGTGTAGATGCGCGAGGCGCTTTCAAAGGTCACAGTTGCCATAGGAGTACTCCCTCATTACCGGCAGGTACGTGCCGGACGATCCGTAGTAATAGGTGAGGAGCAACGATGCGTTTCACTTCAAGCGACGCCGTCGGCGCTCCACCACTGAGTATGTCAGAACTCAGCGGCGGGCGCGCGACTTGTTCGAGTCAGAGCGAGGATTTCTCCGTGCGCACGAGGATCGCACCGGAATCCGGGCAGATCACGACGTCATCCGGCGCGGCGCGGCGGATCTTCTCGAGCTCCGGCCGATCGAGCGCGACGTTCGTGCCGGTCGTGATGATGCCGATGAGCTCGGCCGCGCCGACCCCGTACCGCTCCCGCTGCTTCTCGTAGAGCGCCACGAGATCGCTCGGGAGCGTGGCAAGCACGCTCTCCCGCTGTTCGGCGAGCACTCGATACTCGCCTTTCAAGTTGTCGCGGGCGGCATCCCGCAGCACGGTGAGCTCGGTCGCGCGTTCCTCGACCCCGCGCTGCGACTCGAGCGCTGCCTGGTGAGCGGCGGTCTGCTCTTCGACGCGCTGCATGACCTCGAGTTCGCCGTCCTCGAGGATCGAGCGACGACGCTGGAGCACCTCGATCTCGCGCTGCAGCGCCTCGATGTCCTTGCGGCTCGATGCGCCCTGCAGGCGCTCGTCGTCTCGTTTGAGACGCGCCTCCACAGTCGCCACATCCGACTCGATCTTGCTGAGCTCACTCCGGGAATCCTCGAGCTGGCCCAGCAACCGCACGACCTCCGCGCGATGCTGCGTCCGTTCCTCATCGAGGGCGTTCAGGTGATGCTGCTCCGGCAGATTCTTCGCGACGTGCTGCACCCGTCGACGCTTCGTGTCGACGTCGGCGAGTTCGAGCAGACGCCGCTGGTCCGCCTCGCTGGCCTTCATGCCCGGCCCGTGTTCATGTCTTGGATGACGTTCATAGTGCTCTCATTCTGTCGTGAAGTCGCGCACTGCCCGCACAGGGCGCGCTCTCGTGCGCTGAGTCGACTACTGCGGGATGGCGAAGTCCCATGGGTCCGTCCGCAGCTCCGAGACCTCGACCTCCACCTCGGGGAACGCCTCCCGCAGCTCGCGCGCGGCGTGATCCAGCCACAGCCACTCACTCGCCCAGTGCGAGGTGTCGATGAGCGCCGGGCCGCTCCCCCTCGCGAGGGTCTCTTCGAGAGCCTCGGACGCGGGATGATGCCGGAGGTCGCTCGTGATGTAGACATCGGCGCTCACGACTGCTGGCTCGCTGAGCAGCGAGTCGCCCGCACCTCCGCAGAGTGCGACCGTCTCGACGACCCGGTCGAACGCGCCCGCGGCCCGGATGCCCGTGGCGGTTGCCGGCAGGATGCTGGCGACCCTCCGGGCGAGCGCACCGAGCGTCATCGGTTCCGGCAGGAGACCGACGCGGCCGAGTCCGCGACTCGGGTGGTCGCTCGATACGACGATGGGGACAGCACCCTCGAGGCCAAGCGCTGCGGCGAGCGCGGCGGAGGTCCCGGTCTCCACGACATCCGCATTGGTGTGGGCCGCGATCAACGCGCACCGGGCTCGGATGAGGGTCGCGAGGAGTGACCCCTTCGCGGTCGTCTCCGCGACGGTCGTGACACCGCGCAGGAGCAGCGGATGATGCACGAGCAGGAGGTCGGACGAGGTCTCGACCGCCTCGCCGACGGTGATCTGCGTCGCATCCACCGCCAGCAGGATTCGGGTGATGGCCGCCTCGGGCGAACCGGACACCAGCCCGACCGAATCCCAGGCCTCCGCCCCCGCGGTTGGCCAGCTTCTCTCGGCAAATTCCAGCACGTCGCGCAGTCGGGTCACCATAGGGCGATCCTAGCCGCGGTGATGCGGCCAACCACTGGACTTTCCGCGTAGAGTGAGCAGTTCATTGCTCCTTCCCCCGGGAGTCCTTCTATCAGAGTTTCCCCCAGGAGACGTCTTGTCAGAACAAGAGCGCGGCCCTGTCGCGAATCCCGCGAAGCGTCCGACCATCCGCGATGTGGCTGCGGTCGCTGGCGTCTCCAAGTCTCTGGTGTCACTCGTCTACAGCGACCCGGAGAAGGTCAGTGAAGCTCGCAAGGGGCGCGTCCTCGCGGCCGCCGAGGAGCTCGGCTTCCGCCCCAACCTGCTCGCCCGTTCCCTCGCGACGAACATGAGCGACTTCATCGGCATCCTCGTCGCCGACCCCGTGAATCCGTTCTTCGCCGAGATCATCGACGCCGCGAGCCTGGAGTTCGACCGAGCAGGGCGCCGCGGCTTGATGACAACCGCCGTGCTGCCGAAATCCGGGACTGTTCGTCGGCTGAACGAGGGAACGATCGCGACGCTCAGCGACCTGCGTCCCCGAAGCGTCCTCATCGCGGGTTCCCTCCCGGATGTGACGTCACTCGGATCGCTCGCCGAGGACCGGCCGGTCGTCGTGGCCTCGGGCCTGGCGGAGGGCCTTCCGAACGCGGGCAGCGTGCGAACCGATGACAGGAAGGGCCTCGCCCTCCTCGTCGAGCACCTCACCGGCCTCGGGCACAGTGACATCGCGCACCTCGGCGGTGTGACGGCCGTCGGTCGCAGCCGAGCGGAGGCGTACGAGGAAGCCATGACCACGCACGGGCTCGCGCGTCACGTGCACGTGCAGGACAGCGACTTCACCGAACTCGGCGGTTACGTGGCCGCGACCAGCCTGCTGTCTCGCGGGACCCCGCCAACAGCCATCATCGCGGCGAACGACCTCGCAGCCCTTGGCGTGCAGCGTGCGCTCGATGAGCGGGGGCTGACCCCCGAGGACGTGGCGCTCACCGGGTACGACAACTCGTTCCTCGCGTCGATAGCCGGGGTCTCCCTCACGTCAGTCGACCCGCACAACGGCGTCATCGGACGCGAGGCGGCGCGTTGGCTCATCGAAGCCGAGGCCGGTAACGACTCGCTGCCGCATGAGCTGCTCATCGAGCCGCGCCTCGTCGTACGACGGTCTTCAGGCTCCGGCATCTGATGGCAACGGCAGCGGCAGCCGTGCAGGCAGGCTTCCGCTATCTCGTGAACGTGACTCCCCACGAGGCTGTCCAGACCCCGCCCGGTTCGATCCCGATGAGGTCGGTGCCGGAATTCAGGGCGTCCGGTGGTGCCGTCATGGGCTCCGCAGCGAATGCGAGGCCCGTACCCCCATGGTGCCCCTCGGGTCGAGGGAAGTCGCTCGGCGTGTAGAGCTGGACGTACCGGAAGTCGTCGTCGCCCCACAGCTCGAGTCGGGCGCCCGACCGGGACGAGAGAGTGACCAGCGTCTTCTCGCCGCTCGGGCGGACCTTGAACGCGTAGTTCAGGTCGAGCTCCCGAAGCTCGCGTCCCGATGTCAGGTCGAACTCGCCTCCGGTGACGACAGGCTCCGTGCCGACAGGGAGCAGGCGGTCGTCGAGGAGGACCCGCTCGGTCAGGTCGGACGTGACCACAAGGTCCCCGATGGGCTCGTCGCCCAGCCGGAAGTACGGATGCGCGCCAACCGCGAACACCGCGTCCTGCGCCCCGAGATTGGCGACGGTGTGCGTGACCTCGAGTCCGTCCTGGGTCGCCCGATACCGGACGCAGTGTCGGAGGGTGAACGGCCATCCGTGCTGGGGGTAGACCGTCGCCCCCAGCTCGATGCTCGAGGAATCGGTGTCGAGGACCGCGTACTCGGTGTTTCGGAGCAGGCCGTGCGACGCGTTGCCCTTGCTCGGCTCCGTGATGTCGAGCTGCTGAGTCTTGCCGCCGAAGCTCCATCTGCCATCGCGGACCCGGTTCGGCCACGGGAAGAGGGTGATGCCGGCCCCGAACGGCGGGAGGACGTCGTCGCCGAAGTCCTCGACCAGCTGCACGCCGTCGACGTCGAGAGATCGAAGCACCGCCGCGACGGTGCCGACCGCGACGCGGACACGCCCATTCTCGAGATGGTGCTGAACGCCGGTGACGGGTGGGTGCATGCATCCACCGTAGCGCTCGGAGCCCGCGGTCAGCGGCTGCGTGACCAATCGCGCAGCACGGCTCGCGCGGCGTGCATCCCCGGCATCCCGTGCACTCCTCCCCCGGGCGGGGTGGACGAGGAGCAGACGTAGAGTCCACGGCGGCCAGCTCGGTACGGGTGCAACGACGGAGCAGGTCTGAAGATCTGCTGCGTGCCGGCGAGCGTTCCTCCGCCGATGTCGCCGCCAACGAGGTTCGGGTTCCAGGCCTCGAGGGCGCTGGGCTTCCACTCGCGGCGGTCACGGATGACCTCCGAGAAGCCAGGGGCGAAGCGCTCGATCTGCGCCTCGAGCGCGGGACGCACGTCGAGGTCCGCTCCGTTGGGGACGTGCGCGTAGGTCCACAGCACCTGCTTGCCGTCGTGGGTGCGGCTCGGGTCCGCGTTGGACTGCTGCGTCACCATCACGAATGGGCGGTCGGGCATGCGGCCACGGTTCACGGCCCGCTCCGCGGCGACGATCTCCTGCATGCGACCACCGACGTGCACGGTGCCGGCACCGGTCACGCGCTGATCCGCCCACGGCACCGGACCGTCGAGCAGGTAGTCGATCTTGTGGACGCCGACCCCGTACTTCCACCCGGCGAGGTGGGCGGCGTACCGAGACCCCAGCTGCTCGTGCGCGACGCGCAGGACCTGCTTCGGGGTGAGGTCGAGCAGCACCGCGTCGGCGTCCGGCAGGTCCCGGAGGTCGGTCACCTCGGCGTTCGTCTCGATGCGGCCACCGTGCGCGAGCACGACCCGGGCGAGCGCGTCGGTGATGCTGCTCGAACCGCCCTTGGCGACCGGCCATCCGGTGCTGTGGCCGAGCGCGCCGAAGGTGATGCCGAACGCCGCCGTCAGCGCGTGGGTCAGCGGGAGCGTCGCGTGCGCGGATGAGCCAGCGAACAGCGCCTTGGCGGCTCCGCTGCGGAAGAGCAGGCCGGCGATCGTCGCGGCGGGGAGCGCACCGAGCGCTCCGAGGCGCACCATGTCGAACGGGTGCGGCGGGATCCGCAGGAGCGGCCCCATGGTGTTCTCCACCGTCTCGAAGGGGTGGTGCGAGAAGTGCTCGTGCAACCACCTCCAGGCCGGCCCGTCGACGCCGAGCTCGTGGGCGGTCCGCTCGATGTCCCGGTGCAGCATCGCGGCGCGACCGCCTGGCAGCGGATGGGCCATCGGGATGTCAGGGTGCACCCACGTGAGACCGTTGGCCTCGAGTTCCAGCTCTCGGAAGGCGGGGCTCGCGATGCCGATCGGATGCGCCGCGGCACCGAGATCGCTCACATACCCGTCGCCGAAGAGTTCCGCCGACCTGGACGCTCCCCCGATCTTCGCGGCGCGCTCGTAGACGACGACTTCGACGCCGCGCTTGGCGAGCAGCGCCGCTGCCGTGAGGCCGTTCGGCCCCGCGCCGACGACGATCGCGCGGCGATTCATGACCTGACGTCCCTCGAGGCCTGCTCGAGGAAGCGCTCCTCCACGGAGTCTTGGCTGATGCTCTGGAGGAGATCGATCTGCGCTTGCGAACGCGCCAGGAGCTCTTCGAGCCCGGAGAGCACGAGGCGCGGATCGCGAGGCTGCACCGCGATGAGCGCCTCCCACATGGACAGCTTGGCGCGGACCATGCCAGTGAGCATGTCCAGTTCGAGCTGGGTGCTCGGTCGACGGCGCAGGCGAAGGATGTTCACGGGGTTGAAGGTGCCCGCGAGACGAGCGCCGTTGGTGAGCCACAGCTTGAGGAAGGACTCCTGGTAGCCGAGCCCTTCGATCAGCGTCTTGAGGTCGCGCCGGTCTGCGGCGATGTGTGCCACGAGTACACGCATGGTCTCCTCGTGGGGCGTGCCCGCCCAGGTGGCAGTGGCGGATTTGAAGGCCCTCAGTCCAGCCTCCGAGGCAAGGAGGTGCGCGTTGAGGTAGCCCGCGTAGACCTCGTGGTCGAATCCTCGTGTCGTTGTCATCGGATGCTCCTGACGATCGTCGTTTCTTGATTCTCTCGTGGTGTCTGCTCCTCACCGCAAAGACGGCTGAGGAACATCGCGAACCCTCCGGGGGTGCGTCCGGTCGTGCGTGCGGAGGTCACGACCGGATGTCTGGCGCTCGAGCGCACGACGCCACCGAGGCGTCTGACCGCCGAGGTGAGCTCGACGTCCTCGTGCTCGCGCAGTGGGGGGTACTCGCCGGCCTGCAGGTACGTGGAGGCTCGAATACCGAGGTTCGCGGCGTGGATGTGGGGATGCCCCTCCTCGAAGACGTAGTCCTCGAGCCATCTGGTCTCGAGTTCTGTGTCCCGGGGGTCGCCGCTGCGCGCGAGGAGCACCGTGCCGAGCAGCAGGTCGGCTCCGTCGTCGGCGAACTCGAGCTGCCCGACCAGCCAGTCCCTCGGCACAACCGAGTCCGCGTCCGTCGAGGCGATCCAGGCGGTGTGCAGTTCGAATGGGGTGTCACCCGAGTGGGCTGTCGACAGGGTGAGTGCGGTACGGACACCGTCGCGTCTCGCGCGGCCCACGGATCCGTGCGCACGTTCGATCAGGTGGATGCGGGGATCGCGGTCCGCGGCGCGCTTTGCGATCTCGAGGCTCGAGTCGCGGCATGAGTCGAGAACCAGCACGACGTGAGCCCGCACGTGGAAGTCTCGCTGAGCTCTGCCGAGGGCGTCCATCGCTGCGGTCAGCGCAGTGAGGCAGGTCTCGAGTGTGCGCTCCTCATCGCGTGCCGGGACGACGATGCGCACGTCGCGAATGCGGGCATCCTCGTCGACGCCTCGTGGTCGCGACGCGACGCTCACGAGGACTCTTCCGAACGTCGGCCGCTGTCGACGTCCGAGGCCGCCGTCGCAGTCATGGACGGGCTGGCGAAGCAGGAACTCCCAGCGTCGTTCCCGTTCTCGTAGATGTCGATCAGCGTCTCCTCCTGCGAGTAGGAGGCCAGGCGGCGCATACCGAGACGGGCGGTCAGCGAGTGGACGCGATCTCCGTCGAGCGGCCAGCCGACGATGGGACCACGCCAATGGCAGAGCACCAGCACTCCCGCCGGGGCCAGCGCCCGACGCGACCTCGCGATGAGCTCGCACAGCTCATCCTCGGCCAGGTAGTAGCCCGTCTCGGAGAGCACCACGAGGTCCAGCTGCCCATCCGCCACGTCGAGCGCGGCCCAGTCACGTGGGAGGGTCGCGAGGACCAACTCGACATGTTCGCTGCCCGTCAGCCTCTCTTCGGCGAGCCTCAACGCCTCAGGGCTCGCATCCGCGGCCAGGATCCGGGAGCACCGGCCCGCGAGCTTCGACGTGCTCTCGCCGATCGAGCAGCCGATCTCGAGGGCCCGCTCGTAGCGCTCGGCCGGGAGCATCGCGAGCAGCACGTCGAGCTTGCGCCGCTCGTACCAGCTCGAGCGAAGCTCCCACGGGTCGACCGCAGCAGCGTGGACCTCGTCGAAGGCCCAGCGCGCGGAGCCGGAGTCGCGGGTGGCGGATGCCGTCACCCGGAAGACCTCGAGGTCACGCCGGAAGTGTTGCAGGTGCGCGTGGCTCAGCACCGGCTCGTCGCCTGCAGCGTCGGAGAGGGGACGCACCTGGGACGCGTGGGCGAAGATGGCGCGGTCTTTCGCCTGGGCGGCCTCACGAGCGAGCGGGAGGCTCCGCCAGTGGCGCCACTCCGTATCCGTCACCGGGTCTGCCCAGTGCCAGAACCAGATCGGGAACTCCAGCAGCACCGCACCGGTGCCGAGAGCAGCTCGGGCCAAAGCCTCGCCCACGGCGTCATGGTCGGCGTGCCCGTCCCGCCGGTACGGGGCAGCAACGACCAGCCGCCGCTCCGGGCCGTCGCGCAGCCTCGATCCTGCGGCCGCTACGATCTCGTCGACGGCGCTCGACAGCTGCCCATCAGCCAGTCTGAGCTCGGTGAGGTCGAGGCGACCGACTGCACGTCCAGCCTGGCGGGCGATCACCGCCGCACCCTCGTGCAGCTCGCGGAGAGCGACCTCGAACTCAGCCCGTCGGAGTTCGCCGAGGCGTTGCTTGGAGACGCTCTGCGACCCCGGATGGGAGGCCTCACCCCTGGTGCACAGCAGCACGCTCACATCGGCGCCCACGGCGAGCGCGGAGACGACGAGTCCTGCGGCGCCGAGGGACTCGTCGTCGGGATGCGCCGCGCCGACAAGCAGCAACGTCTCCGCTCCGCGGTCCGGCGCGAACAGCTCAGGATCAAGGTTCGGCAAGCCGGTGACGCCAGCCTCCAGCCAGGCAGCTTCGGGAGTTCCGCCCCGCAGGTGCGTGAACGCAGGCTGCGCGGCCCCGATCACGAGGCTCCTCCCCCGGGCGACGCATCGTGCTCTGCCCGAACCGCGTCGGAGAGCGACCGGCCGCGGGCCGCGTCGTCGCGCGCGCCGTGATGCTGCCGGAGGTACATGGTCAGGTCCGCGACGCGCCTGGCGTGAACGGGGTCGAAGGCGAGGGGTGCCGGTCCGAGCGCTTCCCCGCAGATCGCGAGGAGCCGTGTGCATCCGCTCGCCGTGTTCCCGCGCACCCGCTGCGCGAGCCCCCAGTCCGCCGTCCCCGCGTCAATGCGGTCGGCCGCGTCCTCCAGCTGCACGCGGATGCCATGCAGCAGGCGGTCGGCTTCCCCGAGCCAGGCGCACGCCAGCTGGTCCGGCTCACGAGAGCTCGCCGAGCTTTGAAGCGACCGACCGAGCGCAACTGCGGCACCGAACCAGACGGCCGCGACGCCGATGCCACCCCAGGCGAAGCCCGGACGCGAGGTGTACCAGTCGGCACCGTCGCCGACGGTCCACGCTGACGCCGCATCGAGTTCCACCGGTCCGCTTGGCACCCCGCTGAGGCCGGTGAGGGGCGCTCCCCCTTCATGAGGACTGACGGCGTCCTGGCTGAGGTCGAGCACGAACATCCACTCGCCGTGATGGTCCGACGCCGTCACGAGCGCGCGGTCGAGGCTCGACGCGAGGGAACACCACCGCTTCGTTCCCGAGAGGGTCGCGCGACGCGGTGGGCTGTCGTCGCGCGCCGACTCCGGTTCCCACCGGACCTCGACAGGCGAGGCGGAGGCGAAGACCCCCCAGCTCGTCCCGGGGTCGATCGAGGAACCGGACTGGGCCATGATGGCGGCCGCGTCAAAATGCGGCTCGATGACTCGGGCGGCCGTCAGGTCGAGCGCGCCGAAGCTGGCGAGCAAGCCGAACAGCGACCGCGTCCTGCCATTGCCGGGAACCGGCGGCGAGGGCGAAGCGCGCAGGGCGTCGATGAGCGGCGCAGCGACTCCATTGCACGAGCCAGCCGCCGCCAGGAGTGCGGACGAACCATCCCAGAATCCGGGATCGACGTCGATGCCCTGGAAGCGTTCAGACACGTGCTCTCCTTCCGGATGTCCATCGAACGGAGCCGACACATGGCCCGAACGTGGCACGCTACGCACCTCGACCGTGAGTCCCCGGGAGGGTTGACACCGGTCCCGCAACCCAGTAATCACGCGCGCTCACGAGTACCGACAGACGCCCAGGCACGCGGAGCAAATTCCCACGGAGTCAGCCGGGACGTCCCGTAGCGTCGTCACCCTCATGACGAAGACTCCCCCCGGACTCCCCCTTCGCGACTACGCCGCCCTCGGCGACGGCCGCACCGTCGCCCTCGTCGCCCCGAACGGTCGGGTCGACTGGCTGCCCCTCCCGAACCTCGATTCCGTACCCGTCTTCGCGCGCATCCTCGACGAGGAGACAGGCGGATCCGTCGAGCTCGTCCCACGCGAGGCCTACGAATCCTCACGCCGCTACATCGAGAAGACGAACGTGCTGGAGACGACCTTCACGACCGCCGGCGGCGTCGCCCGTGTCACGGACGCCATGGTCACGGGAGTCGCCGGACGCCTCCCCTGGGCCGAGTTCGCGCGTCGTGTGGAGGGGCTCGACGGATCCGTCGAGTTCACCTGGCAGATCTCGCCCGGAACGATGCTCGGGACCAAGTCCCCGTGGCTCGACCGGGTTGGCGAGCACACCATCATCCGCTGCGGTCAGCTGTCGATGGCCGTCGTCGGCTCAGACCACGGCCCGGCCTCCTCCGACCCGACCAGCGCTGACCCCGCCGAACTCCACGGCCACTTCACCACCACCGTGGGCTCACGGCACCTCCTCGTCCTGACAGCGACGGAAGGCGAGCCGCTCCGGGTGCCAGACCCGGCGAAGGTCGACCAGGGCATCGACCGGACGATCGACAGCTGGCTGACCTGGTCGGATGAGTTCTCCTACGAGGGTCCGTGGTCCGAGCAGGTTCAGCGCAGCGCTCTCGCCCTCAAGCTCCTCATCCACAGCCCGACCGGTGCCATCGCGGCCGCCGCGACGAGCTCTCTGCCAGAGAACCCCGCTGGCGGCAAGAACTGGGACTACCGCTTCGCCTGGATCCGTGACCTCGCCTACACGGCACACTCCTTGACCTGGTTCGGACTTCGGGAGGAGACGCACGCTGCGATCTCCTGGTTGCTCCGGACCATCCGCGAGCAGGGGCCAGACGTCCTCGTCATGTACTCGCTCGGCGGTTCGACCTGCGCCGGCGTCGTCGAATACGACGTGCCGGGCTGGCGCGGCATCGGCCCCGTCGTCTCCGGCAACCCCGCGCAGGGCCAGCTCCAGCTGGGCATCTACGGCGACCTCATCGCCATCAGCCGCACCTACGTCGACGATGGCAATCTGCTGGATGTCGAGACTGCGCGCCTGCTCGCCAAGGTCGCCGACAAGGTGTGCGACGAGTGGCGCAGCCGCGATGCGGGGATGTGGGAGCTCGGGGACGAGCAGCACTACACGTCCTCGAAGATGGGGTGCTGGCAGGCGCTGACCGACGCGATCGCGCTCGCCGAGGGTTCGCACATCAACGGCGACGTCGCACGCTGGAAGGCGGAACGCGACCGGATTCACGATTGGACCGACGAGCACTGCTGGTCCGAGGACCTCGCAAGCTACGTCATGCACCCCGGGACGGACCGCCTCGACGCCTCGGTGCTGCTGCATGCGCCGAGCGGCTTCGATCGAGGTGAGCGGATGTCGTCCACCATCGACGCCCTGACTCGGGAGCTCGGCCAGGGGTCGCTGCTCTACCGGTACTCGGGCGTCTCAGCGGAGGAGCACACGTTCGTGGCCTGCGCCTTCTGGCGGGTGTCCGCGCTCGCGTGCGTGGGCAGGCACGAAGAAGCGGTCTCAGCCATGGACGACCTCGTGACGCAGACCAACGACGTCGGCCTGCTCGCCGAGATGATCGCCGCAGGCGACGGAGCGTTCTGGGGCAACCTGCCACAGGGACTCAGTCACCTGGCGCTCATCAACGCGGCCCTCATGATCAAGGACCTGGTGCCGAAGGAGGCCCATGATGACCGGTGAGCCGACCGTCTTTCGCGAATTGCGCTCCGTGCTCGTGGAGAGCATCTGGTGGGACGCCCGAACGGAGGACCTGGCCTGGGTGGACATCACCGAGGGCACGTTCCACCTGGGGAGCATCGACGGAGCGAGGGACGGCAGCGACGACCGGATCGCCGAGCTCCCGGCTCCGGTGAGCGCCATCCAGCCAGCCGCGGACGGTGGGTTCGTCGCCTCACTCCAGGACCGCATCGTCGAGCTCGACGCTGACGGTCGCCTCACGAAGACCCTCGCCTCGGTCGAGCACTCGCACGGTGGCATCCGCTTCAACGAAGGCAAGGTCGACCCGTTCGGCCGCTTCGTCGTCGGCTCCATGAACATGACCTCGACGGCCCCAGACGGCGCGCTCTACACGTTCGACGCCGAAGGAACGGTGCGGATGCTGCTGGGCGGGTTCCACACGACCAACGGCCTCGAGTGGAGCGACTCGGGCGACACCATGTACGTCACTGACACCTCGACGCAGACGATCTACCGCGCAGCGTACGGACCCGGCCCCGAGGACCTCGGCGAGCTCGAGCCGTTCATCCGCGGTCGCAACTCGGATGGTCTCGCACGCGCTGTCGACGGCTCGTTCTGGAACGGCATCTACGGAGCCGGGAGCGTCGCGCACTGGAGCTCAGACGGCGACCCCCTCGGGGATCTGAGCGTTCCCGCCCCGAACGTGACGTCCGTCGCCTTCGGCGGTCAAGCCCTGTCGACCCTCTTCGTCGGCACGGCGCGCGAGAACCTCACGGAACGCGACCTGGTCGACGCCCCGTTGAGCGGGTCGATCTTCGCCGTCGAGGGCATGGGCCGCGGGCGCGCCGCGTCTGTCTTCGGGCAGACCACCGGTGCTCCCTGACGTCTCCATCCTCAACTCGACCGCACCGCACCGCACCGCACCGCACACCACACGAACATCGCAGACGGGAAGAAGACATGGATCTAGGCATCACTGGCAAGAAGGCACTCATCACGGGCGGCGACTCCGGCATCGGCTGGGAGACCGCGAAGCAGCTCCTCGAAGAGGGCGCGACCGTCGTCCTGAGCGACCGCGACGAGGAGTCGCTGGCGGCGGCCGCGGCGAAACTGGACGCACCCGAGGGGCGCCTCTACTCGTACGCCGCCGACATCACGAAGCTCGACGATCTCGCGGAACTCCACGGCTTCGTGCAGGAGCACGTCGGAGACATCGACATCCTCGTCCAGTCCGCCGGCATCACCGGCGCGCAGGGCCTCTTCCATGAGATCGACGACGAGGGCTGGACCAAGACCGTCGAGATCGACCTGCTCGGGCCGGTCCGCCTCGTCCGCCAGTTCCTCCCCTCGCTCCGCAAGGGCGGCTGGGGGCGCATCGTGTTCCTCGCTTCCGAGGATGCGGTCCAGCCGTACGACGACGAGCTGCCCTACTGCGCGGCCAAAGCGGGCATCCTCGCGCTCTCGAAGGGGCTGTCCCGCAGCTACGCCTCCGAGGGACTGCTCGTGAACGCGGTGTCCCCCGCCTTCATCTCGACGCCCATGACCGACGCGATGATGAAGAAGCGCGCCGACGAGCTCGGCACGAGCTTCGACGAGGCCATCGAGTCGTTCCTCGACGAGGAGCGCCCGTACATGGAGCTCGGCCGCCGCGGGGAGGCCCACGAAGTCGCATCCGTCATCACCTTCCTCTGCTCAGACCGAGCCTCCTTCGTGAACGGCTCGAACTACCGAGTCGACGCGGGCTCGGTAGCGACCATCTGAGCGTCATCCGCTTCGCGCGGACTCGCTTTCCCCTCACCCACGAACGATCAACCGAACGAACAGGAGTCGAACATGGCCAATCAGTACACCTTCACCGACCCGACCAAGCTCTACAGCGAGATCGAGCCGAACTCCGACGACCAGACGGAGCCGGGACTCGACGCGAAGCTCCGCGACACCGCCGACCTCGGCGAGAGCACCTACGAGGGTTCCGGCCGACTCAAGGGCCGCCGCGCCCTCGTCACGGGCGGCGACTCCGGCATCGGGGCTGCAACCGTCATCGCCTTCGCCCGCGAAGGTGCCGACGTCGCTCTCGCCTACCTGCCCGAAGAGCAGGAGGATGCAGACCGCATCACCGCGATCGCCCAGGACGCTGGTGTCAACGTCGTGCAGCTGCCCGGCGACCTGACCGACGAGAAGTACGTGAAGGGCCTTGCGGATGCTGCCGTCGCGAAGCTCGGCGGTCTCGACATCCTCGTCAACAATGCCGGCAAGCAGATCTACAACGAGGACCTGACGACGCTCACGAGCGAGCAGTTCGACGAGACGTTCAAGGTCAACGTGTACGCGCTGTTCGAGATCTCGAAGGCCGCGATCCCGCACCTCCCCCCGGGGTCGACGATCATCAACACCACGTCGATCCAGGCCTACTCGCCGGCTCCGATCCTCGTCGACTACGCATCGACGAAGGCGACCATCAACGCCTTCACCAAGGGCCTCGCGCAGCAGCTCGCGCCGAAGGGCATCCGCGTCAACGCGGTCGCTCCCGGCCCGATCTGGACGCCCCTCCAGGTCACGGACGGCCAGCCGCCGGAGAAGGTCGAGCAGTTCGGCGAGGACACACCGCTCGGGCGCATGGGGCAGCCAGCAGAGCTCGCGCCCGCGTATGTCTTCCTGGCTTCACCCGAGTCGAGCTACGTGCTCGGCGAGACGCTCAACGTGAACGGCGGCATGCCCACGCCGTAGCACTCGGCTCATTCGTCGACGTCGGACGCCCGCGCCTCAGGCGCGGGCGTCCTCGTCTGCATCCGTCGGGCACGTGAGCGTCACGGTCGTGCCCGTCTCGTTCGTCTCGAAGCGGATGCGTGCGTGGACAAGCGCCGCCCGCTGCCGCATGGATGCGATGCCGTGGGTTCGCGCCCCGAGCTCCTCCAGCGGCGCGGCGGCGCCGTGCCCGTCGTCCGTGACCGTGAGCACCAGCGTCGATGGCCGCCAGAGCAGTACGATGTCGATCCGACTCGCCCCAGCGTGACGCCTCGCGTTCCTGATCGCCTCGACCGCGATGGCGTGCAGCTCCTCCGCTGCGGGCGCGGAGACTCGGCCCCTGGTGCCGATCTCCGTGACCTGCACGGGCGTCAGGATCGGCAGCTCGTGGCTCGCGTACTCGAGCAGCGCATCCGGGAAGTCCTGCGGTGCCGGGTGCTCGAGGTCCCAGCTGAGCGCGTCGACGAGCGCCGCTGCTCGAGCGGGACGGTCACCGCCGAGCTCGGGCAGGATCGACTCCCGCAGCTGACGCGCGAGGCGGAGCTCCGCGACGCGCTGAACTCCGGAGAGCTGGCCGCGGAGCGTCTCGGCGTAGGCGAGGGCCCCCGGGACGAACCTGCCGAAGACGCTCGAGTGCAGCACCTGGGCGACCGTCACCGTCGGCACCGGCATCCGGGAAGCGAACGCGGGAAGGGCGACCTCGAAGAGGACGTTCGCCGATACGAGAGGCTGGGCCGGGTGCAGGCCCTGGGCGAGCAGCACGTCGACCGTCGCCTGCATGAGGCCGAGGTCCAGCGAGGCGGGGGCTTGCAGGTACCCGAAATCGCGGAGTCCCGCGAGCCTCGTCCAGGCCTCGGTGAGGATCTCCACGACGTGGGCGCGGAAGACGGGATCGAGGTCGCCATCTTCGACCGCCGCATCGCCGCGTTCCGAGAGCAACGCCATCGCGGCATCGAGGACCTCGTCGATGGCGTCGGTGAGATCGGACTCCGCCACGTGGGCGGTGGTGGCAGCGGGGTCGCGAAGGGGGAAGTCGTCGGTCACGCTCCAGATCCTACGAGCGCGGGTCGCAGTCCTGTGCCAGCCTTGCGGCCCTAGGCTGACGCAGATGACGAGCACGACAGAGCACCAGGCGTCCAAGTCGGCACGCCGAGTTGTCGGCGTGGTGCGGATCGGCGTCGGTCTCGCCGTCATCGCGATGCTCGTCTCCACCTACGTCGGCCGCATCGGTGTCGGCGACAGCAACCCGTTCGACTTCTTCGGCTACTTCACGAATCAGACGAGCCTCATCACGAGCGGACTCCTCATCGCGGCGGGAGTGCTCGCCATGCTCGGGCGCGATGCTCCCGCATGGCTCGCGGTTCTCCGTGGTGTCGCTACGAGCTGCATGATCATCGTGGGTGTCATCTACAACACGCTCGTGCCTGGGACCGGTTCTGCGCCTCCGTGGGTGAGCGCCATCCTGCACGTCGTCTTCCCCGCCTACGTGGTCCTCGACTGGCTGCTCGTCGGTGATCGCCCGCGACTGGCCTGGCAGCGGCTGTGGGTCGTGCTGCCCTACCCGCTGCTCTGGATGCTCGTCGTGCTGCTCCGAGGTGCGACCGACGGCTGGGTGCCCTACGGGTTCCTGCTGCCGGAGCACGGGCCCGTTTCTCTGTTCCTGCACGTCGTGGGCCTGCTCGGTGCTCTTCTCGTGGCGGCCACGTTCGTCTGGTGGGCGAGCCGCTTCCGGGGGTATGTGCGCGGCTGAACGTGGAGGATGCGAGACCGGGTGAGGGAGACCGTGACAGGTGGCCTGTACGTTCGAGGCGCTAGAGCACCGACCCGAGCCACGAGACGGCGGACTGCACGACCTGGGCGAGTCCGAGGGCCAGCAGGAGAGCCTGCTCGACCGTACGCGCAGCGACTTCCGGCACGAAGAGCCAGAGAATGCCGAGTGTCGCAGCGAGTGTCACGAGCGTGACCGCCAGCAGGAATGCGAGCGCGGCGAGCGGCGGATAGCGCAGCGTGGAGGTGACCGGCTTCGCCTGCATCCACCACACGGGCGCTCGCCTCGCGGCGGCTGGCCGCGCCGATCTGCTCGCGCTCGTGCGGGCGCCCCTGGCAGGCGGCGTGCTCGCGCGGCGAGGCGTGCGCGGCCTCGACGTCGCGGACGCCGAGCGCGGCGCGACCCGCTTCCGGCCTGGACCAGCTGTCGTCGGCGCGCGCTTGGCAGAGGCTCTTCCGGCGCGGGAGCGCTTCTTGGGCGACGGGCGAGTCACGGGCGATCCTCCGGGTTGGGAAGACTTTAATCTATCCGGCTGCAGGACCCCGAACGGCTACGTTCCGGTCACGGTGTCCGGGAGCCGCGCAGGGCCGCTTGCTACCGTGGCCGCGATGTTCTCGGACTGGAAGCGCAAGCGGGACGCCCAGAGGGTGACGGCCGGCGATGGCCACGAGCTCAAGCGGTATCGGTGGTGGCAGCCCTTCTCACGAGCCCTGTTCCACCTCCGGCTCGTCGAAGGCGACGGCGTGCAGCACCTCTGGTCGGTGGACGTGAAGCTCTGGGGAGACTCTGACGGCGAGGTTGTGGCGGGCCTCTACCGGGATGGACGCCATGTGGCGCAGTCGAAGCTCCCCGCCCTGTTCCAGGCCCCCGGCGGCACGATCGAGGTCGTCGCCAGCGGCTACGGGCTCAAGCGCTGCCACTTCGTCTCGGCGGAGGGACGCGAACAGCAGCTGGTGCCCGACCCTGGCTCCGCAGAGGGGCGCAGAGCGCGACTGCAGCGCGACCGGCCCGGCCTGGGCCGCTTCCTCGGCATCGCCTCGGTGAGCATCCTCGTCGTCGCGCTCGTGCTCGGCGTGCCGCAGATCGCAGAGCAGCTGACGAGCATTCCGCCGATCGCGGATCGGGTCGGCACGTTCTCCTCGCCGATCCATCTTCCGTCGTGGCTCAACATCTCTCTCGTCGTCGCGAGCCTGGTGGCGAGCACCGAACGCGCGCTCCGCCTCCGCTACAACTGGGTGCTCGACGGAGGACTGTTCGACGGCGATGACTGATGCACTTTTCGATTGTGCACAATTGAGTTGTGTGCAATGCTTTAGACATGCCCGTTACCGACGACATGATCTGCTTCTCGCTCTACGCGGCGAGCAGGGCGACCACGCAGGCCTACCGAAAGCTCCTGGAGCCGTTCGGCCTCACCTACCCGCAGTACCTCGTGCTCGTCGTGCTCTGGAACGACGGGCAGCAGTCGGTGAAGACACTCGGCGAGCTGCTGCAGCTCGACTCCGGCACCCTGTCGCCGCTGCTGAAGCGCATGGCCCAGGCGGACCTGATCGCACGCGAACGTCGCCAGGACGACGAGAGGATTGTCGACGTCAGGCTCACCGACCGAGCCGTCGCGCTCCGCACCGAGCTCTCGCACATCCCAGCCCGCATCGCCGCGGGGACCGGTCTCGGGACCGAGGAATCAGGTGCAGCGCTGCTGCGCACCCTCCAGCACCTGACCGAGACCATGCAAGCCACCGCCGACCAGGCGGACGCACAAGGAAAGAAGGACTAGCTGTGGACGTGCTCTACACCGCGGAAGCTCTCTCGACCGGCCAAGGCCGAGACGGTCGCGTCGTCTCGAGCGACGGCACCGTCGACCTCACGATGGCCGTACCCAAGGAGATGGGCGGGTCGGGAGCTGGCTCGAACCCCGAGCAGCTGTTCGCCGCCGGGTACGCAGCCTGCTTCCACTCCGCCCTGAACGCCGTCGCGCGAGGCAAGAAGCTCGACCTCGGCGACTCCAGCGTCGGCGGACGCGTGCAGATCGGACCGAACGGCGAGGGCGGGTTCCAGCTCGCCGTGCTGCTCGAGGTCGTCATCCCCAACCTGGCCCACGACGAAGCTCAGGCCCTCGCCGACGCGGCACACCAGGTCTGCCCATACTCCAACGCCACTCGCGGCAACATCGACGTCACCATCACGGTCTCGGAGGACTGATCATGCGCACCATCACCCATCCCACCTTCGGCGAGCCGCAGGACGTCCTGACGGTCGAGGAACAGGAACTCCCCCAGCCCGGCCCCGGCGAGGTGCGCCTGCGCATCCTGCTCTCCCCCATCCACAACCATGACCTCTGGACCGTGCGCGGCACCTACGGCTTCAAGCCCGAGCTGCCCGCACGAGCTGGGACCGAAGCTGTCGGGGTCGTGGATGCGATCGGCTCCGACGTCGAGGGACTGAGTGTCGGCCAGCGGGTAGCGACCGGCGGATCGTTCGGCGCGTGGGCCGAGTACGTGACCACCCCCGCCGCTGGCCTCATCCCCGTCCCGGACAGCGTGCCGGACGAATCGGCCGCGCAGCTCGTCGCGATGCCGTTCAGCGCCATCAGCCTGCTCGAGTCGCTCGGCCTCGAGTCCGGCGACTGGCTTGTGCAGAACGCGGCGAACGGCGCCGTCGGCCGCATGGTCGCCCAGATCGCGGCGGCACGCGGCGTCAACGTGGTCGGCCTCGTGCGTCGGTCCGAGGGTGTTGACGAGCTTCGCGAGCAGGGCATCGAGCGCATCGTCGCGACGAACGTGGACGGCTGGCGGGACGAGGTCGAGGCGATCACCGGTGGTGCGCCCATCAAGGTCGGCATCGAATCCGTGGGTGGCAAGTCGGCTGGCGAGGTGCTCTCGCTCCTCGCGGAGAACGGCGAGCTCGTCGTCTTCGGCGCGATGGCGTCACCGACGCTCGAGCTGTCCTCCGGCGACGTCATCTTCAAGCAGGCGACAGTCCGCGGGTTCTGGGGCAGCAAGGTCAGCCAGTCCATCGACGCCGGCCTGAAGCAGCGTCTCTTCGGCGAGCTGCTTCAGCACCTCAGCTCGGGTCAGCTGACGCTTCCCGTGGCCGACGTGTTCCCGTTCGAGCAGATCACCGACGCGGTCGAGGCGAGCCTCACCTCGGGCCGGGTCGGCAAGGTCCTGCTTCGCCCCTAGCGCCGCAGGCATCGGCTTCTCGAACGCCCCGCCCGTCACAGGGCGGGGCGTTCTGCACGGCGCTCCCTGGATCTGCTCAAGCTCGGCGGCCATCCTGAACGCATGTCACATCTCGCAGACCTCCTGGCGCCGAAGCTCCCCGACGGTATGACCATCCCCGAGCCGCTCGAGCGGGCGTGGACGTGGATGGAAGGACAGGGCTGGGGCTTCGAGAACCGGAACGGCTACTTCCTCACCCCATACGCGGGGACCGCGGAGCTCGGCATCGTCTTCTCCCCCACCGAGTCGCTGACCGGCTGGTTCGAGCCGGACGAAGTGGGGCACGACCGCCTCTTCCCGCTCGGGCAGACCGACGGCACCGGAAGCCTCGCCGCGCTCTGGCGCGACCCCTCGGACGCCATCCGTGTGGTGGTGCTCGGGTCGGAGGGCGAGCGCCTTTCCCTCGCTGATGACGCGGTGGACTTCCTGCGACTGCTCGCCATCGGCTATCTCGAGCTGAACGGCTACGTGCTCGCCGAGGAACCGTCTGACGAGGACGAGGAATCGGTGGCGGCACTGGCTCAGTTCAGGGCGTGGGTCGAGACGGAATTCGGCGTCGAGGTGCCCGCCCACTGGGAGGTTCGCGAACCAGACCCGTTCGACGCCTGGGTGGCTGAAGTCAAGAACGAGGAACCTGAGCCTGTCCGCGCCGCCACTCCCTTCGTCGCCCCAGAGGTGAACACCAGCGAGGTGATCGCGGCCTGCCTCGAGCTGTTCGAGGAGCCGCGCATCGAGGGAATCCAGTTCGGGCGACTCCGGAACCTGCCACGCACCACGGCAGCGTGGGGGCATGAGCTTGCCGTCATCGACACGCACGAGCCAGGGAACCCCGCCGATGTGGCAGCGCTCGCTCGGGTCATGAGCGATGTGCGAGCCGGCTTCATCGCACAGTGGGGAACCCCTCGGGCTGAGGCGC
Source organism: Pseudoclavibacter sp. RFBB5 (assembly GCF_002931555.1). GTDB lineage: Bacteria > Actinomycetota > Actinomycetes > Actinomycetales > Microbacteriaceae > Pseudoclavibacter. The sequence goes on from NZ_PSTZ01000007.1 coordinate 637,160, forward strand.
CAGCGTCAGGCTCGTGGGCAGCCAACAAGCTCGAGGTGACGTGGATCCAGCACGTCGATCTCTGGCCGGTCACCGACGACATCGTCGTGGCCCTCTTCACCAGCGCGGAGGAGGGCACGCAGATCGCAGCCGTCGTGTCTCCCGCAGCCATCGACGAGAAGGAGAGGTTCTAGGTTCATGCCGGGCACCTCCGCCTCGGCGTATCTCGCCTCACCGTCGCATGAGCTCGCCCACATGATGTGCGGGCTAGCAAGCACCTCATGACACGGCTCACGTATGCGGAGGTCGGAGCGACCGCCGGACAACTGCCTGACGGCTACCACCACGTGCGCGAATCGCTGGTCATCGGGCACGGGCGCGACACGTTCGAGCGGGCGGCCGACGACCTGCTCGCTGGCCGCGCGCAGAGCAGAGCCGGCGCCTCGGTCGAGCTCTCGGAGGTCCCCCTGCGGGAGGGATCGCGCGTCGTCATGCGACTGCAGATGGGTCCGCTGAAGTTCACGATCCCCTGCCTGGTCGTCTGGGCCGAGCGCACCTCGACCTCCTGCGGCTTCGCCTACGGCACGCTCCCCGGCCACCCCGAGCGAGGTGAGGAGCGCTTCGTGCTGGACCTGGCGGATTCCGGGACTGTGACCTTCAGCATCGTCGCCTTCTCCGCACCCGCGCGCTGGTTCACCATCCTCGGCGGCCCAATAGCTCGAGCGGTGCAGACTCGGATGACCCGCCGGTACCTTCGGGCATTGGCCGCAAGCGAGGCCCAAAGCTGAGCGCGGCGAATACCTCGTCGAGGCTAGAGACGCTCCGGGGAGACCGCCCGAGGCTGGCGAGGCTATCGCCTCGGTCAAGGCTGGTGGGAGATCCCGAGACGCTCCCTCACCTCGGGAATATGCCATTCCGATGTCGCGATCTCCTCGCGAAGTGTCTTCCGGGGTCTTCCTCTGCGGTTGACGAGGACCTCGAGGTCGAGCATCGTCGACTCGGTGATCGCGTCGATGACGACGCCGATGCCGGTCAGCGAGGCCATACCTGAGTCGATCATGGTGAGCAGCGGCGGTCCCTGCCGCTTCGAGATCGCGTTCACGAGGGCCCCGCCCGCGATGAGCCGAGCGACAAGCGCCGCCTCGCGGTCGAGGTCGTGCTCGCGGTTCGAGAACAGCAGGTGCAGGGCGTTGAGACCGGACGAGAGAGTGACGGATGCATCCGCGCCGTCGTCGAGCAGCCGCTCAGCGATGCCCAGGCGGGCCGTCAGATCTGGATTCAGCATCGCCCTGAGCAGTGGTGTGTCACCGGTCGAGAGGGAGAACGTCGCTTCCCCGGGCGTGTAGTCGGCGAGGAACTCTACGAGCGACTCTTCCTCCGCGCGATGTGCTCGGTTCGGCATGATCCCCTCCAAGGCGGTTGCTGCCCCCTGCTGGTGTCACTGCGAGCCTAGCGAAAGCGGGATGATCGTCGTCACGGCTCATCCGCACAGGGTGGATTCCTCCCCGACCGGCCGCCCGTCTGGACCCACGGAGTCGGGGCGGCGGTCGGCGAGCCGGGGACGCTGTGCTGGCTTCGGGAAGACGGATACGCCACCTTCCCCGCCACGCGAGCGTTAGCTGCGTCGGCGACGCAGCAGCAGGACAAGCCCGCCGAGTGCGGCGATCGCAACCGCGGTGATCGTCAGGAACGGCAATCCGGCGCTTCCTGTCGTGGCGAGTGATGCACTCGAGTCACCGTCGACGGGAGCCGCTGGCGCGGACGTCGCGGTCTCGACGGGGCTCGGAGCCGTCGATGGTTCAGGCGCAACGGTGGGTTTCGGTTCCTGCGTGGGCTCGGGCGCGACGGTCGGAGTAGTTGACGGGGTTGCCGTGGGCGTGGGCTCCGGGCTTGCGGGTGTCGGAAGCGCGGCGGCCGCCGCCAAGATGAGCTGCTGCGTCTGCTCGACGTTCGTCGCCCGGTTGGCGGCCAGGTTGGCGTAGTCGAGCACTGGGACGTGCAGGTGGCCGCCGGCCACATCCTGACGGTCCAGGCCGACGCGGAGACGGTTCGCGCGGTACATGCTCTCGTTCGATAGGTAGTCGCCGCCTCCACCACTCACTGCGAAGGATCCCTCGGGCGGCGCCGTCGGGTCGTTCGTGCCGACACACTGCGCCTCGTCATCCCGAGCTTCGCTGAAGGAGTAGCAGAAGGCGTTGTTGAGCTGCACCGGGAACGGGCCCGTCTCTGCGGCAACCATCTCTTCGAACGGCAGCGTCGTCTCGATGAACTGCGCACCGTCGACGGTCTGCGGCCACGCCGCCGCATCCGGTGCCTCTTCGAGAGCGCGCTCGTCGAGGTTGTCGACGCCGCCGCCGCGCCAACTGCTCGCCCAGCGCTCGATGTCGTAGCCGGTGCGCCCCTGGCTGATGGTCATCGCCATCTGGGGTGACGCGGGACCCGCGAGGAACTGGGGACCGTACGCGTCCTCGACGATTCCGCCGTCGAAGCGCGACCACGTCACGGGCAGCACGACGGCCTGGATCTGCACTGGCCCGGAGGCCGTCTCGATGACACGGCCGGAGAGGGAGAGGGCGACGGCACCGGAGGGGTTCGAGCGCTCAAGCAGGGCGGGAAGCTGGAACGGGTCGAATCCGCTGATCATCACCTTGGTGACGCCAGGGTCCTCGTCGAAGCCGAGCTCGAGCAGGCCGCGAGTCGCCTCCTCCAGGATGTGCAGCAGGTCGGTGAGCTGCTCAGCCGAGACGGCGGAGGAGGCGGCCCAGTCCTTGACCTCGGCGCGCATCGCGAGCCGCGCCCAGTAGAGACCGCGGTCCTCGTAACGGGTGGCTGCTCCGACGTCTTGAGCGTTCTGGACGGCGATGTCCCAGATCTCACGTCCCGTCTCCACGATAAGCGTGTCGGCGTTGTCGGGTGCGGTCCCGGCGAGCGTGGCCGAGAAGTTGTCGAGCGCGGCCTCAAGCCCGGTGGATGCGATCATCTGGGTGGAGAAGGGAACGGTCTCGCCGGGGAGCGTGGCGCTGAGACGGAGCTCCTCGACGTCGAGCTCGGTGCTCTCGAGGCGGGGGTCGGGTGCCGCCTGCGCCGGCGGGGCGAGCGCGGTGGCGAGGATGGCCCCGGTGCCGAGTGCGGCGAGGAGTCGTCTGGTGACGCGTGTCATGGTCTCTTGTCCTAGGTGTGGGGGCGTCGGACTCATGGCGCTCCGGCGCCGTCGGCAGAGGGGTGGGTACACCGCGGGTCGCGCTCAGGGATCAAGATCGCCGGTGCGAACACCCGGGTATCAATCGACCCTATGTTGTTCAACACGACTCTGGGGATTGTTCACGTTTAAGGCGTGTGAACAATTCCTGAGGGGACGCGGGTCCACGTTTGCGATCCATGAGGGCGCGGAATGCGACGAGCACGGTCTTCCTGTGGCCGGCTGGCGGCGTGGGGGTGTGCTCCTTGCTGTGTCCGTGGTTGTGGATGGGCATCGCCGAGCGCCGCCGGTCAACTCGGGTTCGGCAGCTGGACCTGCATAGGAGAGATGTCGACTTCGACATCGCCGAAGATGAATCCGTCAGGACGAGCGAGGCCGCCGTCATAGAGCTCGATCGGGAACGTGAAGAGGGAGTAGAGCGACGCTCCGGTCCAGAGCACGATCACGATGGTGAACAGGATGGATGAACGAGTGAACTGGCGTCGAGCGTCTGGGAGGATCGTTCCCCGGCGGATGAGCACGGTGAGGATGCTCACGAATCCGAGCGCCAACGCAAGGTACGCGAACGGACTGGGCTGCAGCGTCATCGCGAGACAATTCGGGACCTGGTCCGTGATCTCCCCATTCGCGTCGAGATAGTCTCCAGCCCCGGTCACACCACCCGGACAGTAGCTACGCGAACCGCTGCTCGCGATGGTGTGGAACACGGCAATCGCGAGGATCCAGAGGGTGTAGCGGCGTACTTCCACGATCCACCCGCGCCCGATCACGGCCTCCAATTCGGGAGGTGCTGCCAGGTCTGAGTTGGGGCTTGCGGTCATCTGTACCTCGCTTCGTTCGCCTGTTCTCCGTGCACGGGTGACTCGACAACGCTCCCAATCGATCCTGGACGCCTCCCGGGTACAGGTGTGGCCGTATGGAAGGCGATCGCGGTGAACGTTCCGCCAGCGCGGTAAATCACGGTGGTCGTCACTGACATGTCGTTCACGGACTTCGCCTGCGGGTTGACCACCTGGATGCGGTTTGCCTCGAGCATGTCTCCGGGCTTCGATCAGCTCCTGCGCCTGCGTGCTGAGTTTCGTGGCTTCCGTTCGCCGCCCTTGCAACTGCGGGTCTCGGCCGACGGCCGTCTCACCGCGTGCGAGGGTGCTCTCAATCCGCAGAACAGCAACGATCGGGGCAGTCGTGGGCGGAAGCTGCCCATCCTGCGGTGGATGGCTTAGCTCGTGTCGCGCCAGTGTCCGCGGACGTGCTTCCCTCGACGGGTGTGCGCGGGGATCCAGACGCGGCCTGCCCCTGCTGCGCCGCTCGATCCGGGCGGGGCTGGCAGGTCGATGATGCTTGGGCTCGAGGGGACGGCCGCTTTCGCACGCTCGCGGTTCGGCCCCTCGAATGCGTCGGCAAACCCTTCGATCTCGTCTCGCGGAAAGCCAGCCTCAGCCCCGTACTTCGCCCAGTCAGCGGTTGCGTGCTCGACCTCGCGGATGGCGTCGATGGCCTGCTCGTCGGTGAGCCGGTACGCGTCGGCGCTGGCGATGAGCTGCCGGAGGTCGCGGTTGTCGGGGTCGTCGTCAAGGGTCAGTGCTGTCGCGGCGTCTTGCGCGTAGGGGAACGGGTTCACGTCGAAGACGGGGCTCAGCTCCCATCCGCGGCGGCCGAGGAGCAGTCCGTGGTTGCGAAGGTGATCGTCGACGTTGTTGACGAGGATGGTGAGCGCCACTCGTCGGAACAGCTGCTCGCCATTGGTGGCCGTGGCGGCTGTGAGCTCGATGGCGATCGACTCGTAGTCGGTGTGCTGCCCATCTTCCGTCTGGAGGAAGCTATGCAGACTGAGATAACCGCGGCGCGTATCGCCGTCCCGGTCGAAGCGTTCGATGACGGCAACGCCGTAGCCGTCACCGGTCGTGGCGGGGTGCAGCTCGTGGTGCGGGGTGACGATGCCGGCGGCGTGCGCCATCCGCATGGTCGCTATTTCCCAGGCTGCAATGTTCCAGCGGTCGTCGGCCTGGGGCAGTTTGGCGATCGCGAGCCGACCGCGCCCGTTGATGACGGCTGCTTTCGGGCGCGCACCGCCTTGGGACGTGCCGATCGGCACGAGAGTGCGGAGCGTCTCGTCACTGGGTCCGATCCCCCGTTGGGCGTCGTCGCTGGCTGCAACCAGTGAGGCGAGGTCGTGGACTGCCGGGGGTGGCCCAGCGGCGTGGCTCTGGAAGCTGCCGCTGCCGTCGCGGAAGCGGAGCGCGCCTTGGCGAGTGTGGTCGGGCACAGCCAGGAGCAGGCCCGTCTCGTCCAGCTTCGAAGGCAGGGCCGGGTCGGCTCGGCGACGACGCCGGTGCTCGCTCTGGAGGAGACGCGTGCCCCATCGATCGGGCATCGCGTCGGCGAATCCGGTGAACATCGGCCGGTGCGTAGGCGGGTTCTGGACACCGACTCTGAGCGGCAGGTCCGGGGAGAGCGCGTACGCGCCGCGCAGGCGCAGGTAGTCGGGCGCGTAGGTGAAGCTGATACCGGCAGCGCGCCGGTGCGGATGGGCCGTAGATTGCGCGATGCCGGCAAGCACTTCCCTGCCGTCGGCGAGCGTGGTGAAGACGTCGACGTTCATCGTCGGGGTCTCACTCGTTCGCCGAGGAGCTCGTCCGCGCGAAGGCGGCCGACATCTGAGTTGAGGGGTTCGGCAGCGTCGAGGATGCCTTGCTCGATACCAAGAACCATGATGACGCGCATGAGAATGTCGCTGGAGACGCTGCCGCCGTTCTCGATCTTGCGGAGGGTGACCCGTGTGGTGCGCGCGCGCTCCGCGACCTGCTCGGCGGTGATGCCGCGCAGCTTCCGCCAGCGACGCAGGGAATCTCCGAGCGCGGCCAGCGCTCGCGCTTCGCGACTGCGGCTCTGTGGTCGTGCAAGATCGGGTTCCGCCATACCGACATGGTAACACTTGTATCCATTAAGACCTCGAATGGACAGTTTTATTGCCACGAATCCAGCCCGAGCGGTTCATCAGATGCATAGAACCTCCGCGACCGCAGAGGTCTCGTGGAGGTCTCGGCGGCGCGGTGAGCACCACCCTTGCGAGACCGAGGGTGGAACATAAGGCGATCGGAATCTCACCGGAATTTGACCGCCTGATCGAGAGCCTTGGATCGAGAGACTCGGCACGAATGTACCTCTGACCAGGGGTAGAGAGTGGTGGGCCCTGCCGGGATCGAACCGACGACATCCACGGTGTAAACGTGGCGCTCTACCAGCTGAGCTAAAGGCCCTCGGCGAGCAAGTGTAGCGCGGCGGCGTGGTCCGCTCGAACACGCGCCTCCCCCGGGCGAGCGGACGCGACGAGACGGTAGCTGCCATCCGCTCGCAACAGGAAGGTGCGGCGCGTGGCTGCGCCAGAACCCTCGTCGAATGCGCCGTAGGCGCGCGCGGCCCGCCCGTGCGGCCAGAAGTCGCTGCATCCGGTGAGCACTCCGTCAGCGCCGAGGTCGTGCAGCCAGGCTCTCAGCGTCGCCGCACTGTCGGTAGCGACGACGAAGACCTCGAAGCCTGGAGCGAGGGCGCTGGATCTCCCCGTATTCCGAGCCGAGTCGACCAGCTCGACAAGCTCTCGAACCTCATCGGCGCACACGGGTGTGAACGCCCCTGGCACGAACACGAGCAGCCGAGCCGACGCTGCCGGGCCCGCGACGACGCGCATCCCGCCGCGATGATCGACCAGGGAGATGGATTCGAGTGGGGGCGCGAATTCGCTCACGATCAGGTCCTCTCCACTCACGATGTTCGGTTGTGCGCGCTTCGACAAGGATTCCCCTCAACCTGCGTGTGCATCGCACAAACCATAGATAAGCTAGCGGGTGGACTGCGCGTCATAACCTGGCGTGCGCCATTGACGTGACGAACCCGGAACGAAATGAGGTCGACGGTGGCTGTTAACAACCAGGATCCGTACTCAGAGCATTACGTTGACAGCGACCCCGAGGAGACCGCCGAATGGCGAGAATCGCTCGATGCGGTCGTAGACGCGCAGGGACACCAGCGCGGACGAGACATCATGCTCAGCCTTCTTGAGCGGTCTCGGGAGCGCCACCTCGGCGTTCCCATGGTTCCAACCACCGACTACGTGAACTCGATTGCGCCCGAGGATGAGCCAGAGTTCCCCGGTGACGAGTCGCTGGAGCGCACGTACCGTTCGTGGATCCGCTGGAACGCGGCCATGACGGTGCAGCGCGCGCAGCGCGAAGGGGTCGCAGTCGGCGGCCACATCTCCTCCTACGCGTCGCAGGCGACGCTCTACGAAGTGGGTCTGAACCACTTCTTCAAGGGCTACGACCACGCGGACGGACCCGACCAGGTCTTCTTCCAGGGGCACGCCTCCCCCGGCAACTACTCGCGTGCCTTCCTGCAGGGGCAGATCTCGTCGGAGCAGCTCGACGGCTTCCGCCAGGAGCAGTCCGCTGCTCCGTTCGGCATGCCGTCGTACCCGCACCCGCGCCTCATGAAGGACTTCTGGCAGTTCCCGACCGTCTCGATGGGTATCGGGCCGCTCAACGCGATCTGGCAGGCGCAGTTCAACAAGTACCTCACCAACCGCGGCATCAAGGATGCCTCCGGTTCGCACGTGTGGGCGTACCTGGGCGACGGCGAGATGGATGAGGTCGAGTCGCGTGGTCAGCTGCAGGTCGCAGCCAACCAGAACCTCGACAACCTGACCTTCGTCGTCAACTGCAACCTGCAGCGCCTCGACGGCCCCGTCCGAGGAAACGGCAAGATCATCCAGGAGCTCGAGAGCTTCTTCCGCGGCGCCGGCTGGCACGTCATCAAGGTCGTCTGGGGTCGCGAGTGGGACTCGCTGCTCGAGCGCGACGACAAGGGCGCGCTCCGCACGCTCATGAACGAGACGCCGGACGGCGACTTCCAGACGTACAAGACGGAGTCGGGTGGATTCGTCCGCGACAACTTCTTCGGACGCGACCCAGAGGCGCTCAAGCTCGTCGAGAACTACAGCGATGACGAGATCTGGGGCCTCAAGCGAGGCGGCCACGACTACCGCAAGGTCTACGCGGCCTACAAGGCAGCGACTGAGCACAAGGGCCAGCCGACCGTCATCCTCGCCCACACGATCAAGGGCTACGGCCTCGGACCGCACTTCGAGGGCCGCAACGCGACGCACCAGATGAAGAAGCTCACGCTTCCCGACCTGAAGGCGTTCCGCGACCAGCTGCACATCCCCATCTCGGACGCAGCGCTCGAAGCCGACGTCTACCAGCCGCCGTACTACCACCCCGGCGCGGACAACGAGGCCATCCAGTACATGCAGGAGCGTCGCCGCGAGCTCGGCGGCTTCGTGCCGGAGCGTCGCTCGAAGTTCACGCAGATCGCGGTCCCGGAAGACAAGACGTACGCGTCCGTCAAGAAGGGATCCGGAACGCAGGAGATCGCCTCGACGATGGCGTTCGTCCGCCTCCTCAAGGACCTCATGCGCGTCAAGGACTTCGGCGCACGCATCGTCCCGATCATCCCGGACGAGGCCCGCACCTTCGGTGTCGACGCGTTCTTCCCGACCGCGAAGATCTACAACCCCAACGGCCAGCACTACATGTCGGTCGACCGTGAGCTGCTCCTCGCCTACCGCGAGAGCGAACAGGGTCAGATCAACCACGTCGGCATCAACGAGGCCGGCGCCATGGGCGCATTCACGGCAGCCGGTTCGTCGTACTCGACGCACGGCGAAGCCATGATCCCGATCTACATGTACTACTCGATGTTCGGGTTCCAGCGCACGGCGGACGCCATGTGGGCGGCAGCCGACCAGCTCTCGCGGGGCTTCCTCATCGGAGCCACCGCCGGACGCACCACACTCGCCGGCGAAGGCCTGCAGCACATGGACGGCCACTCGCCGATCATCGCCGCAACCAACCCGGCAGTCATCACCTACGACCCTGCTTACGCCTACGAGCTCGCACACATCATGCAGGCAGGCATCGAGCGGATGTACGGCCCGGACTCCCAGTCGGAGAACCCGAAGCAGGACCCGAACGTCATGTACTACCTCACGGTGTACAACGAGCCGATGGCGCAGCCAGCTGAGCCGGAGAACGTCGACGTCGAGGGCATCCTCAAGGGCATCTACTACCTCAAGGGAACCGAGGCCTCCGGGCCGCGCGTGCAGCTGCTCGCGTCTGGCGTGGGTGTGCCGTGGGTTCTCGAGGCGCAGGAGATTCTCGAGAAGGACTGGGGCGTTGCCGCCGAGGTCTGGTCGGTCACGTCCTGGAACGAGCTCCGTCGCGACGGCCTCCGTGCCGAGGAGTACAACTGGACGCACCCGAACGAGGAGCCGAAGGTTCCCTTCGTCACGGACAAGCTCCAGGCGTCAGAGGGCCCGGTCATCGCGGTGAGCGACTTCTCGCACGCTGTGCAGGATCAGATCCGTCCGTTCGTGAAGAACGACTTCACGACGCTCGGCGCCGACGACTTCGGCATCTCCGACACTCGTCCAGCAGCTCGTCGCTACTACCTCATCGACAGCCACTCCGTCGTCGTCCGCGCCCTCGAGCGCCTCGCGACGCAGGGCAAGCTCGACCGCTCGGTCGTGCAGGAGGCCATCGACAAGTACGACCTGCACAACCCGAAGGCCGGCACGAGCGGCAGCGCGGGCGGAGACGCCTAACGGCCCTCCTCCCCTGCTCGCCACCTCACAGTTCGGAATCATGCCCGCTCCACGCACAAAGGACCAGACACTCAACTGGCTTCGGTCGATCTCCGGAGAGCTCTCGACCGCGACAGTGAAGCGCTTGGAAGACACCCTTCCCTGGTTCGGGGACATGCCCCCTGGGCGACGAAGCGCCGTCGGCCTCGTCGCCCAGTCGGGCATCTCCTCCTTCATCGCCTGGTTCGAGGACCCGACCGCCACCCCCTGGGTGGCGGCGGACGTCTTCGACTCCGCTCCGCGCGAGCTCCTCCGCTCGGTGAGCCTGCAGCAGACGCTGCAGCTCATCCGAGTGGTCGTGGAGGTCGTCGAGGAACGGACGAAGTCCACGGACGGCGACGTGCGTGAAGCGGTGCTGAAGTACTCGCGTGACATCGCCTTCGCGGCTGCGGACGTCTACGCGCGCGCCGCGGAGGCTCGCGGGTTGTGGGATGCGCGCCTCGAGGCGCTGGTCGTCGACTCGATCCTCACGGGCGAGCACGACGATGAGCTCCCGAGCCGCATCGCGGCACTCGGCTGGCACGGCCACGGCGAGGTGAGCGTCCTCGTCGGGACCACCCCGAGGATCCTCGAGGTCGACCAGATCCGCCGAACCGCCAGACACAACAAGGTCGACCTGCTCGTCGGCGTCCAAGGCGGGCGCCTCGTGCTCGTCATCGGGCGCGCGCACCCCAACGGGGAGGGTGACGAGACCGAGCAGGTTCCGTTCATGGAGATCGCCGAGCGCCTCGAACCGAGCTTCGGTGACGGACGTCTGGTGCTCGGCCCACCCGTGCCGAGCGTCGTCGAGGCCTCCAGAAGCGCGCGCGCCGCACTCGCCGGCTTCGCGGTGGCCGGCGCCTGGCGCAAGGCGCAGCGGCCCATGCTCGCCGACGAACTGCTGCCTGAGCGAGCACTCGCAGGCGACCCGCTCGCGAGACAGACGCTCGTCGCCCGCGTGTTCAGGCCGCTCGCCGACCACCAGAGCGACCTCCTCACGACGCTCTGGTGCTACCTCGACAACGGCCGCTCACTCGAAGCGACCGCACGCGAGCTCTTCGTGCACCCCAACACCGTTCGCTACCGCCTCAAGCGGGTCAGCGAAGTCATCGGCTGGGACGCGACCGGACCACGCGAGGCCCTCATCCTGCAGTGCGCGCTCATCCTCGGCAACATCGCCGAGCCCAAGCAGCCCGAACCGCGACGCCAAACGGGCACGACCGGAGCAGCCAACGTGCCGCGACGCGGTCGGCGCACCTCCCACTAGAGATCCTCTAATGAACTCTCGACTTCTTGGGACTGTTGCTACAGGGCTGAGGGCTCAGGTGCTGTCATGATGGAATCCATGATTGTCGTCACCTGCCCAGGCCAGGGTTCTCAGACTCCAGGCTTCCTGCTCCCCTGGATCGAAGACGCGAGGAACCGAGACACGCTCGAGCAGCTGTCCGCCTCCTCCGGCATCGACCTCGTCAAGCACGGCACCGAGTCAGACGCCGACACGATCCGTGACACGGCGATCGCCCAGCCCCTCATCGTCGCCGCCGGCATCCTCGCGTGGAACTCGCTCATGGAACTCCCCGGAGCAGCGTCCGCCGTCCGCGGTGTCGCGGGACACTCGGTCGGCGAGATCACAGCCGCCTACGCTGCCGGCATCTTCGACGCCGACACCGCGATGCGCTTCGTCGCCCGCCGCTCCCAGCTCATGGCACAGGATGCGGCCGCGACGCCGACCAGCATGAGCGCAGTGCTGGGCGGAGACGAAGAAGCCGTTCTCGCGCGCCTCGCCGAGCTCGACCTCACCCCGGCCAACTTCAACGGCGGCGGCCAGATCGTCGCCGCAGGCGCCCCGGAGGCCCTCGACGCGCTCCGTAGCGAACCAGCCGCCGGGACGCGCGTCATCCCGCTCAAAGTCGCCGGCGCGTTCCACACGCGGTACATGGAGCAGGCCCGCACCGCGCTCGGCGCGGACGCCGAGCTCTTCGAGGTTCGCGATCCAGTGCGCACCATCTGGTCCAACGAGACCGGCGAGACCGTGACGGACGGCGTCGAGTTTCGCGCAGCCCTCATCCGCCAGCTCGCGCAGCCCGTGCGCTGGGACGCCTGCATGCGCTCCTTCGCGGCCGCCGGCGTCACCTCGCTCATCGAACTCGCGCCCGCCGGCACCCTCAGCGGGCTCGCCAAGCGCGCCCTCAGGGGAACGCCGACGCTCGCGCTCTCCACTCCCGCAGACCTCGACGTCGCGCGCGAGCGCATCGCCGCCGACGCCTGACCCGCCAAGAGCATCCTCGAGAGGACTCGCATGACCACAGCAACACCCACCCTCGTGCAGTCGACGGGCGCGCAGTTCACGCGCATCCTCGCAATGGGCGCCGCCCGCGGTGAGCGCGTCGTGCCGAACTCGGAGATCATCGAGCCGATCAACTCGTCAGACGAGTGGATCCGCCAGCGCACCGGCGTCATCACTCGAGTCCGCGCAAACGAGGACACGAGCGCACTCGACCTCGCCGTCGACGCCTCCCGCGAGGCCATCGAGCGTTCCGGCATCGACCCGAGCAGGATCGGTGCCGTGATCGTCGCGACGATCAGCAACGGGATGCAGACGCCCTCGCTCGCCGCCCGCCTCGCCGACCTCGTCGGCACGACGCCCGCGGCAGCCTACGACCTCAACGCCGCATGTGCCGGCTACTGCTACGCCGTCGCCCAGGCCGACGCGCTCGTGCGCACCGGCGTCGCCGAGCACGTCCTCGTCGTCGGCACGGAGAAGCTCTCCGACCTCATCGACCCAACCGACCGCACCATCTCGTTCCTCCTCGGTGACGGTGCGGGAGCGGCGATCATCGGGCCGAGCGACACTCCTGGCATCTCCAAGTCGATCCTCGGATCCGACGGTTCGCGCTGGGAGGCAGTCTCCATGAACGCGAGCCTGCAGGAGTACCGCCAAGGCGGCTCCGAATGGCCCACGCTGCGCCAGGACGGGCCGAGCGTCTTCCGCTGGGCGGTCTGGGACATGGCGAAGGTCGCGCGACGCGCACTCGAAGAGGCGGGCGTCACCCCCGACCAGCTCGCCGCGTTCATCCCTCACCAGGCGAACATGCGCATCGTCGACGAGTTCGCGAAGCAGCTCGCCCTGCCAGACCACGTCGTCATCGCCCGCGACATCGCGTCGACCGGCAACACCTCGGCCGCCTCGGTGCCGCTCGCAACGCACCGGCTGCTCGAAGAGAACCCCGAGCTCTCGGGCGGCCTCGCACTGCAGATCGGCTTCGGCGCCGGCCTCGTGTACGGCGCCCAGGTCGTCGTGCTCCCCTAACGCGGCCAAGAACTCCCCGCACGCCTCCACCACGCACCGCCGCCGACCAATACACTTGGCTCGGTCATTGACAATCAAGGAGAAACACCATGGCACTTACCAACGACGAAGTTCTCGCGGGACTCGCTGAGCTCGTAAACGACGAGACCGGGATCGCGGCTGACACGGTCACCGTTGAGAAGTCTTTCACCGACGACCTCGACATCGACTCGATCTCCATGATGACGATCGTCGTCAACGCCGAAGAGAAGTTCGACGTCAAGATCCCGGACGACGAGGTCGCAAACCTCAAGACCGTGGGCGACGCCGTCAACTTCATCGTCGCAGCGTCCTAAGGACGGTCCTCCACTTCGAGTGGGCGGCATCTGCCGCCCACTCTTGGTGACTGTTTCACCTTCGCCCCAGTTCATTCAGGAGCAATTGTCATGACCAAGAAAATCGTCGTCACCGGAATCGGAGCGACTTCCCCGCTCGGCGGAGACGCCCGCAGCACCTGGGAAGCACTCCTCGCCGGTGAGTCCGGAGCCCGGACGCTCGAGGCCGAATGGGTCGCGAAGTACGAGATCCCCATCGAATTCGCCGCGACCGCCAAGGTCCCGGCACGCGAGGTGCTCCCCCGCCACGAGGCGAAGCGCCTCGACCCCTCAAGCCAGTTCGCGCTTATCGCTGGCCGTGAAGCCTTCGCCGACGCCGGGCTCACGGTTGGCGACATCCCCGCCGAGCGACTCCTCGTCGACTGGGCCACCGGCATCGGCGGCGTATGGACCCTGCTCGACGCCTGGGACACGCTCCGCGAGAAGGGGCCGCGCCGCGTCATGCCGCTGACGGTTCCCATGCTCATGCCAAACGGCCCCGGAGCCGCGATCGGCATGGACATCCAGGCCCGCGCCGGCGTCCGCACCGTCGTCTCCGCGTGCGCTTCGAGCACAGAAGCAATCGCCGACGCCTACGAGCACCTCCAGCAGGGCCTCGCAGACGTCGTGGTCGCCGGCGGATCGGAAGCGGCCATCCACCCCCTGCCCGTCGCCTCCTTCGCGGCCATGCAGGCGCTCTCCAAGCGCAACGACGACCCGTCGCACGCGTCACGCCCCTACGACGTGAGCCGCGACGGCTTCGTGCTCGGCGAAGGTGCCGCGGCGCTCGTGCTTGAGACGGAAGAGCACGCGCTCGCCCGTGGCGCACGCATCTACGCCGAGCTGATCGGTGGCGGAGTGACCGCAGACGCGCACCACATCACCGCGCCGGACCCAGAAGGTACGGGGGCTGCCCGCGCCATCAGGGCTGCACTCGAGCAAGCCGGGGTCGCAGTCGAGGACGTCACCCACATCAACGCCCACGCGACCTCGACACCCGTCGGGGACATCGCCGAGTTCACGGCCCTCAAGTCCGTCTTCGGGGACTACCTCGCGTCGATCCCCGTCTCGGCGACGAAGGCATCCACTGGCCATCTCCTCGGTGGGGCCGGCGCCATCGAGGCGATGTTCACGGTGCTCGCGCTCTCCGAGGGCACGCTGCCCCCGACGATCAACCTCAACGAGCAGGACCCGGCCATCCACCTCGACGTGGTCACCGAACCGCGCCCGTTCGAGGCGTCCGGCAAGGTCGCGATCTCGACGTCGTTCGGCTTCGGCGGGCACAACGCCGTCGTCGCGTTCCGCGGCATCTAGGCAAGACCTGCACGCGGTTCGCCGCGCGCAGACAGAACTGTGGCCCCTCAGGTGGAAACCTGAGGGGCCACAGTCCTTGGAGTATCGAGAACAGCTGCAGACTCACCTCACGGCGGGCCTACGGCGTGGCTGACCTAGCCGACGCGGTGGTGCATCCAAACGACGGGACTCTCGTCTCCGGCGATGCGGAAAGGCTCCAACTCGTCGTCCCAAGCCTGCCCAAGCGCGAGGCGCAGCTCACGGTGGAGCTCAGAGGCGTTGCCGCCCGCGATTTCCATCGCGTACCGAACGCGTTCTTCCGGAACCACGACGCCGCCAGAGGCATCCGTCTGGGCATAGTAGATACCAAGCTCAGGCGTGTGCATCCAACGACCGCCATCGACGCCAGGACGCGCGTCCTCGGTGACTTCGAAGCGAAGGTGAGCCCACCCGCGCAGATGCGACGCAATCGCCGCCCCCGCGCCGGGCTCGCCTTCCCAGGTGAACTCCGCACGCAACTGCCCCGGAATGACCGGCTGGTCGATCCAAGGAAGGTTGACGGCGTACCCGAGGGCGCGACCGACACCCCATTCGACGTGCTGGCAAAGCGCCTTAGGAGAGGAGTGCACGTAGAGCACCCCTCCTGCGTTTGGTGCAACCATGAGTTCTCCTCCATTCGTTTGGTGATTCGTCTTCCCCAACGATCACGTGATGAATGGATGCGAACTGCATCGTTTACCAGACGTCGACATTTCTGTCGTCTCTTGAATTATGCCCGACGGCGACGCCGAATGACAAGCCTGTCATTACATTCGACGCCGCCGCCCGGAAGTTCGCCGCTAGGCCGGGTAGCGAACCAGGCCGAGCTCGGCCGGCGCCTGCTGGTAGGCGTGCTTGGGCTGCACTCGAACCGTGTAGCCGAGGTGACCCGGAGCGTCCAGCGGCACATCGGCCAGGAACTCCGACGGCCGCTCACTGGCGGGGCGCATCTCCACGATGCGAGCCCCCTGCAGCTCCCCCTGCTCGCCAGGCGTCCCGACGATCGCCTCGACCAGCACGTCGTCCGTGGTGAGCTGCCCGAGCTCAACACGAGCGGACAGGCGGAGGCTCTCCCCGGTCCTCGGAGCCGGGTCCGCGGCCGCCACGGACTCGACCCGAACACTGGGCCAGGCAGCGCGCACCTCACCCAGCCAGCTGGCGAATGCACGGGTCTCCACCCGATCAGCGGCGATCCGCGCCGAACGCCCCGCTGGGAGGTACAAGTCGTTCACGTAGTCGCGGACCATGCGTTCGGCGGCGACTTTCGGCCCGACGATCGCAATCGAGCGGCGCACCTTCTCGACCCATTCGACGGGCAGGCCGCGCTCGTCACGATCGTAGAAGAGCGGAGCGATCTCATGCTCGAGGATGTCGTAGAGGGCCCCGGCCTCGAGCGCGTCCCGGGTGTGCTCGTCGACACCGCTCGTGTCCGGGATGGTCCAGCCGACGCTGTCATCCGCCATCTCGTCCCACCAGCCGTCTGAGATCGAGAAGGTCAGGCAGCCGTTCATGACGGCTTTCATCCCCGACGTCCCCGAGGCTTCCTGTGGACGCACGGGATTGTTGAGCCAGACGTCGCTCCCGGCTACGAGGTGCCTGGCGATCGTGACGTTGTAGTCGGGCAGGAACACGATGCGATCCCGCACACCCGCCTCGTCCGCGAACGCGACGAGCTGCTGCAGGAGCTGCTTGCCGCCCATATCGGCTGGATGCGCTTTGCCGGCGATCACGAACTGCACGGGCCGCTCGGGATTGTTCAGGATTCGCGCCAGCCGTTCCCGGTCCTGGAGCATCAGCGTCAGGCGCTTGTAGGTCGAGACCCGGCGCGCGAAGCCGACGGTGAGCCGGCTGGGATCGAGGATGTCCCTGACCCAGCCGAGCTCCGCATCCTGCGCACCGCGTGCCTTCCACGACGCGCGCACGGAGTCGCGCGCGCGACCCACCAGCTCGGCACGCAGCTCGCCGCGGATGCGCCACAGCTCTTCAGCGCTGACCGCGCCGGGGTTGTCCCAGGTGTTGGAGGTGGCCAGGTCCTGACCGCCATTCATCGTCTCGATGACTGGCATCATCGCCGGTCGGGTCCAGCTCGGGATGTGCACGCCGTTGGTGATGGAGCCAATCGGCACCTCCTCGGGTTCCACACCCGGGTAGAGCTTCGCGAACATGCCACGTGAGACGACGCCGTGGAGCTTGGCGACGCCGTTGGCGTACTGGGCGAGCCGGAGGCCGAGGTGCGCCATGTTGAAGCGACCTGGATCGTCTTCCGCTCCCAGGTCCATGATGCGGGCAGCGGGGACCTCTGGCACGAGGGTGTGGCCGCCCGACGAGCCCAGGTAGCGCTGGACGAGGTGCGCATCGAATCGGTCGATGCCTGCGGGAACCGGCGTGTGGGTCGTGAAGACGGTGCTCGAGCGGACGATCGCCAGGGCCGTGTCGAACGTCTCGCCGTCAGCCATGAGCTGCCCGATCCGCTCGATCCCTGAGAAGCCGGCGTGGCCCTCGTTGAGGTGGAAGACCGTCGGCTGCCGACGCCCGCGAAGTTCCGCGTAGGCCTGAACTGCGCGAACACCACCGACGCCCAGCACGATCTCCTGGCGGATGCGGTGCTCCGCGTCACCACCGTAGAGACGGTCGGTGATCGCGCGGAAGTCCTCGGGGTTCGTCGGCAGGTTCGTGTCGAGCAGCAGCAGAGGCACGCTCCCGACCTGCGCCTCCCAGACGGCGATGTCGAGGGATCTCCCGTCGGGGAAGCCGAGCGCTACATGTACCTGCTGCCCCTCGGCGTCAAGCACGGGATCGACCGCGAGATCCGTCGGAGGATGCTCCGTGTACGCCTCCTGCTGCCAGCCTTCCCGGGAGAGCGTCTGCGAGAAGTACCCGTAGGTGTAGAGGAGTCCGATGCCGATGACGGGCGCACCGAGATCGCTCGCACTCTTGAGGTGGTCGCCGGCGAGCACGCCAAGGCCCCCGGAGTAGACGGGCAGCGATTCGGTGATGCCGAACTCCATGGAGAAGTAGGCGACGCTCGTGGCCTCGTCTTCGCTCGCGCGCGTGCGCTCGTGGAACCAGCGGTCGCTCTTGAGGTAGGCGGCCAGGTTCTCGGCCTCCTGTCCGAGACGGGCGAGGAACGCGTCGTCAGCGGCGAGCTCGGCGACCCGCGACGCTGAAAGTGAGCGCAGCATCACGACCGGATTGCGACCGCACTCGCGCCACAACCGCTCGTCGATGCCCGCGAACAGTCGCTCGGCGCTCGGGCGCCAAGACCAGCGGAGGTTCTTCGCAAGTAGCCGCAGAGCGGCGAGCTCATCGGGGAGGACAGTGGATACGGGCAGCGAGTCGTAGGCCTTCACGCGGTACAGCGTAGCCCCACAACGCGCGATCGCAGCGTCGCGCGAGTGAACGTCAGTGAACGGAAGAAGTGACCGACGCGATGATCTCTCGTGCGGCGGCTGCGCGCCCCTGGAGGTCCTGCCAGATCCATGCGGCAGACCGCGCATCGACCGGCACGAAGCTCGTCAGCGTGCCGGTGGGATTCGAGATGCGCACCTCGTAGCCGCCGACTACCCTGTCCTCTTTGACGAGCAGGAAGAGCAGGCTGAAGATCGTCAGGACGAAGAAGCCCGCGATGGCGACGATGATCGCCCACGTGGGGATCGCCCGCTCGACTCGCGACATGTTCGTGACGAAGACCGTTGAGCCCGCGGTCGGCAGCGAGCCGTAGGGACCGGCGATGCGATCGCGAGACACCTCGAGTTCGCCGAGGAACACTCGGTCGAGATTCTGCTGCTGGTTCTCGATGGGCAGTGGGGTGCTGGTCATGATCGTCCCTTCCTCGACTTCCAGAAGGCTACGTGGCGCACCTGACCGAGCGCGTCATCACCTGGTCTGATCTTCTGGGCGCCCGCACCCGGCGGTTGTCAGGAGCGGATCTGACCGTCGCCCGTGACGACCCACTTCGTCGTCGTGAGCTCCTCGAGCCCCATGGGCCCACGTGCGTGCAGCTTCTGCGTCGAGATGCCCAGTTCTGCGCCGAGACCGAACTGGCCGCCATCGGTGAAGCGAGTCGACGCGTTGACGATCACAGCGGCCGCATCCACCTCGGCGGTGAACCGCTCTGCCGCCTGCAGCGAGCTCGTGACGATCGCCTCCGTGTGACCCGTGCTGAACTCGCGGATGTGCTCGAGGGCCTGGTCGAAGTCGTCGACGACTCGCACTGCGATCTCGTAGTCGAGGTACTCAGTCGCCCAGTCCTCGTGCGTCGCCTCGTGGACTTCGATGCCGCCCGGGGCCGCCGACCGCGTGCGCTCGTCGCCGTGCAGACGAACCCCGCGCTGGTTCAGCTCGGAGAGCGCGCCAGGAAGGAAAGCGGCGGCGGCATCTGCGTGCACGAGGAGTGTCTCGGCCGCGTTGCAGACCCCGACCCGATGCGTCTTGGAGTTGATGATGATGTCGAGGGCCATGTCGAGCTCGGCCGAGCTGTCGACGAAGACGTGGCAGTTGCCGACCCCTGTCTCGATGACGGGGACACGGGACTCGCGGACCACGGTCTGGATGAGCCCAGCCCCGCCGCGCGGGACGACGAGGTCGACATGGCCGCGGGCGCGCATGAGCGCGCGCGCTCCGGCTCGCCCGTACTCGTCGATGGACTGCACCAGGTCGGCGGGCAGCCCGTAGGCCTCGAGTGCCGCGCGCATCGTGCCGATGATGGCTTCGTTCGAGGACTCGGCCGCAGATCCGCCACGCAGCATCACCGCGTTGCCGCTCTTCAAGGCGAGGCCCGCGACATCGACGGTCACGTTCGGACGTGCCTCGTAGATGACGCCGATGACGCCCATGGGCACGCGCAGCTGACGGAGCCGGAGGCCGTTCGCGAGTGTCGACCCACGGACGACTGCCCCAACCGGGTCCGGAAGCGCCGCGACCTCGCGGAGCGAGTCTGCGATCGCGCGGATGCGTGCGTCGTCGAGCGCGAGCCGGTCGAGAAGTCCCCCGGACATACCGGAGGCACGCCCTCGCTCGAGGTCGAGGGCATTGCCGGCGAGGATCTCCGGACTGGCGGCCACGAGCGCGTCGGCGAGCGCGAGGAGCGCACCGTCCTTCTGCGCGCGCGTCGCCCGTGCCAGGACCCGGGACGATGCTCGTGCGCGTCCGGCGAGCTCGACGATCGCGGCTGTCGCCGCCTCGTCCGCATCACCCTGGTCGGCCGTTTCCGCGCGCTCACCCTGCAAGATCGTCATGACAGTGCATTCTATGCGGCGCGGGAGCCCGTCAGCCCGCTGCGCCCGACTCAGCTGACGCGGAGCCCCTTCGGGCGCACCAGCACGAGGTCGTCACGGTGGATGACCTCGCGGTCGTACCCTGAGCCCAGCGATGCGCGGAGCGCGCTCGAGGACTGCCCGAGCATGTCCGGGATCTCGACGGCATCGAAGCCGGTGAGGCCGCGCGCGATCACGGAACCGCTCCTGGAGACGAGCTCGACGGGGTCACCCGCGACGAACTCGCCTTCGACGCCGACGATGCCTGCCGCGAGGAGGGAGGCGCGGCCGCCGAGGACGGCATCCACGGCACCGTCGTCGAGGACGATCTTCCCCTGCACACGTGCCGCGTGCGCGATCCACAGGCGTTTCCGCGACGCGCGCTTCCCAGTGGGCGCGAACCAGGTCCCGACGCGCTCCCCCGCGATCGCCGGTCGTGCGTTGTCCGCCTTCGTCAGGACGACGGGGATGCCCGACCCCGTGGCGATCGACACCGACTCGAGCTTCGTGAGCATGCCGCCCGTTCCGACGTCGCTTCCCCTCCCGGACACCTCGATGCCCTCGAGGTCGCTCGGGCCGAGCACCTCCGAGACGCGCCGTGTGCCCTCCCTCGTGGGCGGTCCGTCGTAGAGGCCGTCGACGTCGGTGAGCAGCACGAGCGCGTCGGCGCCGACGAGCTGCGCGACCAGCGCCGCGAGACGGTCGTTGTCACCGAAGCGCAGCTCATCGGTCACGACGGCATCGTTCTCGTTCACGATAGGGACGACGCCGAGTCGGAAGAGCCGCTCGAGCGACCGCTGCGCGTTCTTGTAGCGCGTTCGGCGCACCGTGTCCTCCGCGGTGAGCAGGATCTGCCCAACCGTGATCGCCCGGTCGGCGAAGGCCTCCGCGTACCTGGCCACGAGCATCCCCTGTCCAACGGATGCGGCCGCCTGAGCCGTCGCGACGTCACGCGGTCTCGAGGGCAGCCCGAGTGGGCCGATACCCGCGGCAACTGCGCCAGAGGTCACGAGCAGGGTCTGCAGGCCGCTCTCGTGACGGTCGGCGATCACCTGCACCAGCTTGCGGAGCGCATCGAGGTTGAGGTGTCCGTCGGCGCCGGTCAGCGATGAGGACCCGATCTTGACCACGATGCGGTGGGCGGTCGAGAGCTGAGCACGGGCGGCGATCGGATGCATCCGCCTATTCTCCCCTGATCCTCGGCGCGTGCCGAATTGCGTCGCGAAACGTCGCGGTCACGGTGGGATGACGGCGCCGCGCTCTCGCGCGGCGCCGCCTCACTCAGCTGGCCGCGGGGGCGGCGCCCAGCTCCTTCTTCCGCGCCGCGGCCGCGGCCTCGGCCCTCCGGTCCGCTCGCGCCGCCCGCTTCGCGGCTCGGCGATCGGCGCGCCGCTCCACGCTCGAGTAGAGCACGGGGACGAGCACCAGCGTCAGCAGCGTGGAGCTGATCAGACCGCCGATGACAACGATGGCGAGCGGCTTCGAGATGAAGACCCCGCCACCGGTGAGCCCCAGCGACATCGGGATGAGCGCGAAGATCGTCGCCGCGGCCGTCATGAGGATCGGCCTGAGGCGAAGCCTGGTGCCGTGCACGATCGCGTCATGCACGCTCGCTCCGCGCTCCCTGATGTGGTTGATGAGGTCGATCAGCACGATCGCGTTGGTCACCACGATGCCGATCAGCATCAGCAGGCCGATGAGCGACGGGAGCCCGAGCGGCGTGTCCGTGAGCAGCAGGAGCGCGACAGCTCCCGTGGCCGCGAACGGCACCGAGACGAGCAGGATCAGCGGCTGCATGAGGCTGCGGAACGTCGCCACCATTATGAGGAACACGAGGACGATCGCAAGCAGCATCGCCATGCCGAGCTGCTCGAACGACTCGCTCTGGTCAGCCGATGCGCCGCCGACCACGAACGTGACGCCTGCCGGCAATGCGAGGCCGTCGGTCGCCGCATACACGGACTGCGTGACGGTTCCCAGCTGCCCCTCGGCTGGCGTGATCGAGACCGTCACCTGACGCGCCCCGTCGTGGCGGGTGATCGCACTCGGCGTCGCCTCCTCGCGCACGGCGGCGATGTCGCCGAGGCGGATGGGCGTCGCTTTCGTGTCGGCAAGCCCCTCCTGCCTGGCCTGCGTCTCCTCCGCCTCGAGCGTCTGGGCCGCCATGTCCTCCTGCGCCTTGACGGCCGCGTCGACGCCGGCGTTCGCCTGCTCGATACCCGACTCCGCTTGCGCGATCGCCTCGGTGAGCGCCGCGATCTGCGCATCGCGCTCGGCCTGCGCTGCCTGCTCCGGCGTCATCGCAGAACCGACTTCGGGGGTCATCGGCGTCAGCGGGGCTGTCTGCAGGGTCGCAAGCTGCGTCTGCAGCTGTGCGAGCTGAGACGAGACCGTATCTCGCGCCTCGACGGCGTCGTCGACCGTCTGCTGCATCTGCTCGACCGCCTCAGCCTGCTGCTCTTCGGCCTTCGCCTCCTGCTCGTCCGCGAAGGCATCCGTCGCATCCTGGATGGCGCGCTGCTGCTGGACCGCGGTCACCGGAAGCTGCATGAGCGCAAGCTGGTCAAGCGCGACGGCGCCCTGGGTCGGAGCGATCACGATGTCCCGGTCAACGCCTTCGAGGCGGACGGATCCGAGCGGGGTTCCGTTGAGGGCCGCGGAGACCGCCTGGCCGACCGTGGCCTGCGTGTAGCCGAAGCCCGCGGCCTTGCTGCGGTCGACGTCGACGACGACGACGTTCCCTCCCGTGCTGAGGTCGTTCGTGACGGCGGTCACACCAGGCAGATCCTTCACCGCGTCTCCGAGCTGCGTCGCGGCTTGGCTGAGGGCCTCCGCGTCGTTGCCTTGGATCGCGAGCTGCACGTCACTCGCCAGCGCAGACGAAGCGGCGGTCGTCACGGTCACTTCACCGACGTCGCTCAGTCCGCCGAAGTCAGTTCTGAGGCTGTTCGCGACGGTTTCCGCATCCTGCCCCTCGACAGGGATCACGGTGATCGAGGTGTCTCCCCCGCCACCACCGAACGCGCTCGCCCCGCCGGTCCCGATCGAGCTGACGAACGTCTCGACGCTGTCCTTCGTGGCGATGACAGCCTCGAGCTTCTCCGCGCCCGCCAGGCTCTGCTCGATGGTCGTGCCCTGTGCGAGCTTCTGCTCGACCACGATGGTCTCGTCGCCCATGCTGCCGAGGAAATCACTGCGAAGGGCGGTCGCCCCGACACCGGTGAGGAGCAGGAGCGCGAGCGCGGCCGCGACCGTGCGGCGGGGGTGGCGCAGCGTCGCATCGAGAATCGGGACGAAGGCGCGCTGCAGGCCGTCATACGGCGACCCCTCCTCGCCATCGCCTCGCGCCTGGACCACACCGGTGGCTGTGGTGGGGACCGGCAGGAGCGTCTTCCCGCGCGTTTCTCGTTTCGCGTTCTTCGCGTCGAGCTTCGCCGCCTGGCGTGCCCGGCGGCGCTCGGCAGACTCCTCCTGCCGTTCGGTCCACGCTGCGTGCGTCGCTCGAGCCCGGATGAACCGCTCCCGCTTCATGGGCTTCGACGGGCGACGGAGCATCCAGTAGGCGAAGACGGGCACGATGGTGAGCGCGACGACCAGGGAGGCCACGAGGGCGATCGAGACCGTCAGAGCGAACGGCTGGAACAGCTGGCCGACGATATCCCCGACGAACGCGATGGGCAGGAACACGGCGACCGTCGCGAGCGTCGACGCCGTGATGGCGCCTGCCACCTGGCCGACGGAGCCGACGATGCCCTCGATCGTGAGAGGACCAGTCCCCTGCCTTCGCTTGATGTTCTCGATCACGACGATCGAGTCGTCGACCACGCGACCCACGGCGATCGTGAGCGCTCCGAGCGTCAGGATGTTCAGCGAGTACTCACCCACGTTGAGGCCGACCATCGTGATGAGCAGCGACATCGGGATGGAGATCGCGGCGACGATGGTCGAACGGAACGAGGCGAGGAACAGGAAGATGACGAGGACGGCGAAGATCAGGCCCAACCCGCCCTCCACCGAGAGATCGTGGATCGACTGCTCGATGTACGGCGCCTGGTTCTCGATCTCCGTGAAGACGACGTTGGACGGAAGCGTCGGCGTGAGCTCGGCGAGCTTCTCGGTCACCCCGTGAGCCACGGAGACGGTGCTCGCGTCGGCGGCCTTGGTGACGCTGAGCGTCAGGGTCTCCGCACCGTTGACGCGGGAGATCGACGTCGCGGGGATCTCCTTGACGTCGACATCCGCGAACTGCGAGAGCAGGACCGTCGAGTCCTCTGTGGTGAACGGCAGGGCGCGGATGGCATCGAGCGTGTCGAGCTGCGAGCCGACCTGCACGGAGATCTCGCCGCTGCCGCCCGTCACGTCGCCCGCCGGGAGCACAAGACCCGCCGCCGCCAACGTCGGCTCGATCGTCGCCGTGTCGATCTCGAGAGCATCCACGTCGGCTTGGCGGAGATTGATCTCGACGCGCTCTTCGCGCGCCCCGGAGACCTCGACGTTCTGGACCCCGTCGACCTGCGAGAGGGCAGGCACCACGGTGTCGGTCATCGTCTTCGACAGGGTGGCCGTATCAGCATCCGACGACACACCGAGCGTGAGCACCGGCAGGGCATCGAGCGAGAACGTCATGAGCTCAGCCGTCGATGACTCAGGACGCTGGGACTCCGTCGACTCGACGGCGGAGCGCAGCTCGGCCTCGACCTGCGTCTTGTCCGCGTCGAAGCTCCACGCGACGACGATCTGGGCAAAGCCCTCCGAGGTCGTCGAGGTGACCGACTGCACCTCCGAGACCGCGCGCAAGGCGTTCTCGATCGGCTCGGTGACCTCCGACACCATCACATCGGGAGAAGCGCCGTCGAGTGTCGCCGTCACGAAGCCCTGGGGGATCTCCATCGACGGCATGAGCTCCTGCTTGAGCTGGGCCGTCGAGATGATCCCCGCGGCTGCGATCGCCGCCGTGAGCAGTCCGATCAGAATTCGATACTTGAGACTCAGACGGGTGAGCACAGACACAGAGGGCCCTTTCGACGCGATACGACGCCGAGCGGTGACCTGGCGCTCCTCAATCCTGTCGCCGGGGTGATTCCTCTGAATCGCCCGAAAGGACGGGTTCCGTCTGCCCAATGCCCTACTTGAGGCTGATCTTTGACCGAAAGGCCACCCCGGCGCGGCGGGAACAGCGC
This sequence comes from Pseudoclavibacter sp. RFBB5, assembly GCF_002931555.1. Classification (GTDB taxonomy): domain Bacteria; phylum Actinomycetota; class Actinomycetes; order Actinomycetales; family Microbacteriaceae; genus Pseudoclavibacter. The sequence continues at coordinate 662,444 of NZ_PSTZ01000007.1, forward strand.
GGCTCTGGTAGTGCGCCGACCGCCGGATCAGGAGTGCGTGGCACCACGTCCCGGGTTCGCGAGCGTCACCCGGTGGACCGCCCACATCTCGCGGACGCGGTCGACGATGCTCCTGCCGTCGTTCAGATCGTCGATCAGCAGCTGGATGCCGACCAGGTTCGCGAGGATCTGCCACGCGGCCGCATCCACGTCGATGTCATCCCGGAGTGCACCGGACTCACGCGACGCCTGGAGGGCCTCCTTCGTCACCTCGAGCCACCGGTCGAACGGGCGGGGCAGCTCTTCCTCGATGAGCTCCCGCTCACGGACGAGCCTGATCGTCGCGCGGATGAGCGCATCGGACTGGAAGCGCTCAGCGATGCGGATCATCAGGGACTCGAGCTCGTCGAGCGACATGCCGCGAGCACGAGACGCCGCGAGCTCCTCATCCCACATGACCGTCCAGCTCACCGTGACCGCCTGAGCGAGCAGCGCCTTCGTCGGGAAGTGGAAGTACACGGTTCCCTTGGTCATGCCGAGTCGATCAGAGATATCGCTGAGCACCGTCGCGGCGTATCCGTTTGCCTCGAACTCGAGCGAGGCGGCCTCGAGAAGCGCCTGCCTCGTCTGCGCTCGCTGTTCAGCTCGCTTCATCATCCCCTGCTTTTCGTGCATGCAGGATCGACGTCGACCCCGCTTGTGGGGCACCAGTCTAGACCTGCGCACACCCCGACCATCGGCCTGCCGCACGCGGGAGCGAATTCTGGCTAGAATCGACAGCGCTTGGGGCGGTAGCCAAGCTGGTTAAGGCATCCGGCTCATAACTGGACGATGCGTGGGTTCGAGTCCCACCCGCCCTACTCTCCTCTGTTCGGCACTCCCTGTCGGAGCGCCCGCGTGGCACGATGGTGGCATGATCGTTGCCTTCTCTGTCGCCCCCAGCGGAACTCCGAGCCCCAACGCCCCTTCACCGGGTGAGGGCGACGCCTCGCTGCACAACGCGGTGGCAGCAGCCGTCGCGGTCGTGCGCGAGTCCGGGCTCCCCAACCGCACTGACTCGATGTTCACGACGATCGAGGGCGAGTGGGACGAGGTCTTCGCCGTCGTCAAAGCGGCCACCGAGGCCGTCGGCCAGTTCGGCAGCCGGGTCTCCCTGGTGCTGAAGGCGGACATCCGGCCCGGGCACACGGGCGAGCTCGATGGAAAGGTCGAGCGCCTGGAGGCCGCCCTCGAGGCACGCGAGGCCCGCTCGAGCTAGTCGGCGTCAGCTCACGGCGCGGATGCCCGCGCCGGTCGCGGACTCCGCCCGGTCGTCTGGCGTGCTGATCTGCGCCCAGATCTCATCAAGCGAAACGGACAGCACCCCCGCGATAGCGGCGATCGTCGTGAACGCCGGCGTCGCGACTCGGCCAGATTCGATCTTGCGAAGCGTCTCGGGCGAGACGCCGGCGTCGAGTGCTACGCGCAGCATCGATCTGTTCCCCCGAGATCGTCGTAGGAACTCGCCGAGACGCTCCCCGCGCTCGATCTCCTCGGGGCTGAGCGGCAGTCTGACCATGACCCGATACTAATCCGGTATATCTTTACCGGGATACTTATTGGGTCGCTTTCGCGTCGGACTACGGAAGGCACCGCATGATCGAGATCCTCAACGACGAAGAGCTGGCGCGGGCGGCAGTCACCGGGCAGCTGGTCGGGTCGATTCTCCAGGAACTGCGATCGAGGATCCGAGTAGGCACCAACCTGCTCGAGGTCGACCGGTGGGCCAGGTCGATGATCCTCGATGCGGGCGCGACCTCCTGCTACGTCGACTACGAGCCATCCTTCGGACGTGGGCCGTTCGGCCACTACATCTGCACAGGGGTGAACGACGCCGTGCTGCACGCCAAGCCTCGCGACTACCGGCTCGCTGACGGGGACCTCCTGACCCTCGACCTGGCCATCGTCAAGGACGGGGTAGCGGCTGACGACGCGATCAGCTTCATCGTCGGCTCGACGCGGGACGCCGGTGACGAAGCGCTCATCGCCGTCACGGAGCGAGCCCTCGCGGCTGCCATCGACGTCGCACGCCCCGGTGCTCGAATCGGCGACCTCTCACACGCGATCGGCACGGTGCTCGCGTCGGCGGGCTACAACATCAACATGGAGTTCGGTGGACACGGCATCGGCTCCACCATGCATCAGGATCCGCACGTCGCGAACAACGGCCGACCGGGCCGCGGAGTGCGTCTCCGCCGTGGCATGCTGCTCGCCATCGAACCGTGGGTCATGGCCGACACCGGCGAGCTCGTCACGGACGACGACGGCTGGACGCTCCGCAGCGCGACGGGATGCCGAACCGCCCACTCCGAGCACACGATCGCGATCCTCGAAGACGGGCCACGCATCCTGACCCTCCCCGCCGGGCCGGTCGACTGACGAACGCCCGAGCGGTCAGTCGAGCGAGTGGTCCTGCTCGTTCACCGAGTCACGGGCGACGTCCTTGACGGAGGCGCCCCGGTAGAGGCGCTCGAAGAGCTCGAGCGTGCGGTCGATGTCGTGCATACGAACGAGGTCGAGGCCCGTCCGGCCCATCTCCTCACGCTCGGCGTCCGAGAGCGACAGCACCTTCGCGAGCTTGTCCGCGAGGTCATGCTCGTTGTTCGGCTCGAAGAGGAAGCCGTTCTCGCCGTCGTGCACGAGGTGCGGAAGCGCCATGGCGTCGGCTGCGACAACCGGCTGGCCGGAGGCCATCGCCTCCATGGTCGCGATCGACTGCAGTTCGGCGATCGACGGCATCGCGAACACCGAGGCGCGCGTGTAGATGCGACGAAGCTCCTGGTCGCTCAGATAGCCGTGGAACGTGACCCGATCCGCGAGACCGAGCTGCTTGGCGAGCGACTGAAGATTCTTCTTCTGGTCTCCACCACCGACGATGTCGAGCTGCACGTCAGGGGGCAGCAGAGTGAGCGCGCGCAAGAGCACGTCGATCTTCTTCTCGCCCGTCACACGGCCGACAAAGAGGATGCGCTTGGCTTCTCGCGCCGAGAAGTCGAACGCGTAGTCGGAGGTCCGGATGCCGCACGAGATCGCGAGCACGTCGGAGATCCCCCCGTTTGCCTCCAGGAAGTCGGCGGCACGCCGTGTCGGGGTCGTGATCGCCGTCGCGCGCCCGAGCGTCGAGCGAGCGTCGTTCCACCAGATCCTGGCCGCGAGGCCACGCAGAGCCTGCGGCAGCAGGGAGTGGTCGACGAGGTTCTCGATCATCAGGTGGTTCGTGCCGATGATGCGGATGCCGCGTTTCTCCGCCTCGATCGCCACCCCGCGGCCGATGATGACCGCCGACTGGAAGTGAACGACGTCGGGACGCACCTCGTCGACGACCCGCTGCGACTCGGAGCGGATGCGCCACGGGGGTGCGTAGCGCAGCCAGTCGTGGGCCCACCACCGGTGCGAGCGGAGGCGGTGAGCGGTGATGTTCTGCCCGTCGTACTGCTCGGTCCAGGTTCCGTGGCGGCGGCTGGCGGCGGGCACCATGACGTGCACGTCGTGCCCCCTGGCCGCCATGCCGGAAGCGAGGTGCTCGGTGAACTTCGCGGCGCCGTTGACGTTGGGCGTGAAGGTGTCCCCTGCGATCAGGATCTTGAGCGGCCGCTCGCCGTCAGCTGCGACGGCGGGGGTGCTGCTTGAGTGACCTTCATTCGGCACGGGGTGGTGACCTCGATCTCGTCTGGGGGCTCGCGACAGGGTGTGGTCGTCGCTCGCGGAATCTCACGTCATGCTACTGGCCGCGCTCCGCGAGGGGGCTTCAGCACACGCTGGGACGCTGCTATTGCTCGATGACTCGGGCCTCAGAGTCGTGGTGGTGCCCTTGGGGATCCTGCGTGCCACGACCTTCGACGGCATTTCGACGCACGGCCTCGACCTCCGCATCCGTCTGCCCACGCTCGAGCACGAACACGCCCGTGACGGCGATGGCGCCCGAGACGACGAACATGAGGAAGGCGTACCAGGGCGCCGCGTTCGCCTCGCCGAGCACGGCGATGGCGATGCCGACGGCGATGATCGGGTCGATGACGGTGAGGCCGGCGATGACCATGTCCGGCGGTCCTGAGGCGTAGGCGTTCTGGACGAAGTAACCGCCCACCCCCGTGGCGACGAGCAGCGCGACGAGGCAGATGAGCGTGAGCCATTCGAAGTTGTCGTGCTGGATGCGGTTGATGGTGATCTTCGCGAGCGTCGCGACGAAGCCGTAGATCACTCCGGCGCCAAGAACGTAGATGAGCGCCTTGAACCGCTTGCGCAGGAAGAAGAAGGCGGTGCCGAAGACCACGACGACCACGGCGAGCAGCACGAGGACGGTGGCGACCTGCTCGTCTGAGATCGCGCGCTCCTTCGCGAAGAGCGCCGCGACCGTGACGAAGGCGCCGACGCCGATGATGCAGAGCGCCACCGCGAAGATCTTCACGTTCGGCAGTCGTTGCCTGATGGCGCGAGCTGTGAGCAGTGTCGTCAGGAGCAGCGAGACGACGCCGAGCGGCTGCACCACGATGATCGGCGAGAACACGAACGAGGACAGCTGCATCACGACTGCCAGCCCGAGCATGACCGTGCCGATCACCCAGGAGGGGCGGCTCAGGAGGGCGAGCAGGTGCTTCAGGTTCAGCCCCGCAGCACCGCTCGTGCCGCTCGCTGCCTCGACCTTGCTCACTCCGCGGTGCTGGTACATGGCGCCGAGCGACAGGAACACCGCGCCTATGAGAGCGAGCGGGATGCCGATCATCTGGACCGGACTGAGCCCCGGGAGCACTGCCAGATCACTGAGGGGTGCGATGGTCATGATGGGCAATCCTATTGGGCGGCGCGAGTCAGAGAGGGAGGTTGGCGCGAAGATACGCTGATGGGATGACAACTCTCCCAATTCGCATCTACGGCGAGCCCGTCCTCCACGAGCCCGCAGCCCCGGTGGGCGACATCACCGACGAGATCCGTGAACTCGTCTCGGACATGTTCGAGACGATGGATGCAGCGCCGGGTGTCGGCCTCGCAGGCCCGCAGGTCGGCGTCGGCAAGCGCCTCTTCGTGTACTCGTACGAGGACGCCGACGGGACCATGCATCGCGGTGTCGCCATCAACCCGGAGCTGTACGTGACTCCCGCCGCACCTGAGTCGCTGCTGGAGCTGGACGACGAGCTCGAATCCGAGGGGTGCCTCTCGTTCCCCGGCGAGCGCTACCCATTGCGACGATCGGAGCGTGCGCTCCTGCGTGCGTCCGATCTCGAGGGCGAGCAGTACGAGATCGAGGCAGAAGGCTGGTTCGCGCGCATCCTGCAGCACGAGTTCGACCACCTCAACGGCGTCATCTACGCGGATCGTCTGGAGCACCCCTGGTACAAGGACGCGTTCAAGGTCATGCGCAAGCGCAGCTGGGGCGGGCCCGGCAAGAGCTGGCTGCCTGGGGTCGACGACCTCGAGGGCTGACTCCGCCGGTCAATGTCGGTGGCTCCTGCGAGGGTTCCGACATGACCACAGCGCTGAACGACCCCATCGAGGTCGAACTCGTCGACGAGCTCCCGTCCGTCTTCTGGTGGGAGCGTTTCGCCTACGTCGTGCACGGTCTGCCGCAGGCGTTCTACCGGCGCGTGCAGCAACGGTGGTGGACGGGCGAGGGTGACCCGTCTCGCCTCGACACCGAGTTCTGGCGCGTCAGCGCGAAACGTGATGGCTCCGACGGCGAGGCTTCCCTCTTCGACCTGCGAAGGGACCCGGACGGCTGGCGGCTGGTGCTGCGGTGGGAGTGATTCACCCGCGACGTCGTCGAGGCGCCGCGATCTCACACGATGCGCTGCCCGGCCTGCCAGACAGAGTGGGTGAGCTGCATGCCCGGGCGGTAGGCGAGGTGCGTGACCGAGGGCGCGTCCAGCACCTGGAGATCCGCACGAGAGCCTGGCACCAGCGCGCCGACGGGCAGTTCACCCTCGTGTCTCCGGAGCGCGATCGCCCCGCCCATCGTGGCGGACCACACCGCCTCCTCCACGGTCATCCGCATCTGCAGCACGGCGGTGGTGACACAGAACGCCATCGAGGTCGTGTACGAGGTGCCCGGGTTGCAGTTGCTCGCCAGGGCTACCGTCGAGCCCGCGTCGAGCAGGGCTCTTGCCGGTGGGAACGGCTGCCGTGTCGACAGGTCGCACGCCGGCAGCAGCGTGGCGACGGTGGCCGATGCCCCGAGCAGGTCGATGTCTTCGTCGTCGAGGAAGTTGCAGTGGTCGACGCTCGCGGCCCCCAGCTCAACGGCGAGCTTCACCCCGGGGCCCGGACCGAGCTGGTTGCCGTGGACACGCAGACCCAGCCCTGCATCACGGCCCGCCTGCAGCACAGCACGCGATTGCTCCTCATCGAACGCGCCGCGCTCGCAGAACACGTCCATCCATTTCACGTACGGGCGGACGGCGTCGAGCATCGGGCCCGTGACGAGCCCCACGTAGTCGTCGGCATGCCACCCCGCCGGGACGACGTGGGCGCCGAGGTAGGTGACGTCGTCGGAGATCTCGGCCGCAAGGCGGGCGGAGCGCTCCTCGGTCTCGACGTCGAGCCCATACCCGGTCTTCGTCTCAAGCCAGGTCGTGCCTCCGACATTGGCTGCGCGGACGCGCTCGGCCATGAGCGCCCGCAGCTCCTCACTGCTGGCGGCACGAGTTCGCTCGACCGACACCCTGATGCCGCCAGCCGCGTACGCCTCCCCCGCCATGCGTGCCGCGAACTCGGTCGAACGGTCTCCGGCGAACGCGAGGTGCGTGTGCGAGTCGACCCAGCCCGGAAGCACGGCACGGCCGCCGACGTCGACACCGCGGTCTGCCGCGGGCGCCCGCATGGTCGGACCGATCCACGCAACCCGGTCACCGTCGATGACGAGGGCGGCATCGCTCAGCACGCCATCGTCGCCGTTGGTCGTGAGTTCGCCGATGCTCGTGAACACGGTCGAGGTCATGAGGCTCCTTCGGATCGTGACGCCGGATCGGCGGCGAAGCGCGCGAGCTCGGCGGCTGCGTGTGCAAGCCGCGGCCCGTCCCTGCCGCGGTCGTAGACGACGCGCCCGCCCACGATCGTTCGGACCACGTCGCTCCCTGTCCCGGCGAGCAGCAGCTGAGGCGGCATCGAGCCTGCCGTGCGGACCGAGGACGAGTCCACCTCGACGAAGTCGAATGGACCGCCGACCGCGCCGGGCGCTGGGACGCCGAGCGCGGAGTACCCGCCTTGCGTGCCGATCGTCAGCAGCTCCTGCGGTGAGAACCTGCCTCGGGTCTGGGAGCGGAGTCGCTCCCCCGCTTCGAGGCCGCGCAGCTCGAGCAGCGGGTCGACCACCGCGTTCTGGTCGGACCCGACGGCCAGACGTGCGCCGGCTGCGACCAGTTCGGTGGCCGGGCCGATGCCGTCGCCGAGGTCTGCTTCCGTGGTCGGGCAGAACACGGCGTGCACCCCGGTCTCCCCGAGATGCGTGATGTCGTCGTCGGTCAGATGCGTCGCGTGCACAACGCTCAGGCGGCTGGAGAGGGCACCGGCATCCGCGAGCACGTTCGCCGGCGTCCGACCGTAGGCCGTCAGGCTCTGCTCGTTCTCCGCGGCCTGCTCTGAGAGGTGGATGTGGAGTGGCACGTCGGTCGGGAGCCCTCGGACGATGCTGGCGATCGCGTCGGCTGGGACAGCCCGAACCGAGTGGATCGCCGCTCCCAGGAGGACTTCGGGGTGTGTGGATGCGAGGCGGCTTCGCAGACGGAACCACCGCTCGAGCCAGCGCTCTGCGTCCGCGTCTCCGAACCTCCGCTGCTCGGGCGAGAGGTCCGCTCCGATGGACCCCGTCAGGTAGCAGGTGTCGAGCAATGTCAGGCGGATGCCCGCTGTCCGTGCGGCGTTGGCGAGCGCCAACTCCATGTCGTGGTCAGGGTATGACTCGCCATCCGCGCGGTGGTGCACGTATTGGAATTCCCCGACAGCCCCCCATCCGTTGGCGACCATCTCGGTGAAACCTGCGGCGGCGATGCGCTCGAAGGCGTGTGGCTCGAGCGCACCCGCCACGGCGTACATCTTGTCTCGCCACGACCAGAAGGTGCCACCGTCTGCGTGTGTGCGCCCCCGCAGCAGGCGGTGGAAGACGTGCGAGTGGGCGTTGCCGAACGCGGGGAAGGCGGTGCCGAGCACGAGGTCATCGTCCTGCGCGCGCACGCCCACCTGCTCGTCGACCAGCACGCCCGCTTCGTTCTTGAGTCGCACGGACCGCACCGTGTCCGCACCCCGCACGAGTGTGTCGGCCCAGATCCAGCCTTCGTCGAGCAGCCGGAGCGTGGTGCGACGATCGGTCACTCGCCCTCCCACATCGGGACGCGCAGTCCGCGCTCCCTCGCGATGTCGGCGGCGTGCTCGTAGCCGGCATCCACGTGGCGCATGACTCCCGTGCCGGGGTCGTTGGTGAGGACGCGTTCGATCTTCTGCGCCGCGAGATCCGTGCCGTCGGCGACGATGACCTGGCCCGAGTGGATCGATCTGCCGATCCCGACGCCGCCGCCGTGGTGCAGCGACACCCAGGTTGCGCCGGAGGCGGTGTTCAGCAGGGCGTTCAGCAGGGGCCAGTCGGCGATGGCATCCGAACCGTCCTTCATCGACTCGGTCTCGCGGTACGGCGAGGCGACCGAGCCGGAGTCAAGGTGGTCCCGGCCGATCACGACGGGCGCGGAGAGCTCGCCGGACGCGACCATCTCGTTGAACCTGAGTCCGGCCAGATGACGCTCCTTATAGCCGAGCCAGCAGATGCGCGCAGGCAGACCCTCGAAGCGCACCTTCTCCCCCGCGGCCTTCACCCAGCGGTGCAGGCGCTCGTCATCCGGGAACAGCTCGAGGATCGCGCGGTCCGTCACGGCGATGTCGGCGGGGTCGCCGGAGAGCGCCGCCCACCGGAACGGGCCGCGCCCCTCCTCGAACTGGGGGCGGATGTGGGCTGGCACGAATCCAGGAAAATCGAACGCCCGCTCGTAGCCGCCGAGTCTCGCCTCCGCGCGAATCGAATTGCCGTAGTCGAAGACCTCGGCCCCGGCATCCTGGAACTCGACCATCGCCTTGACCTGCTTGGCCATGGACGCACGGGCTCGCTCGGTGAAGCCGACCGGGTCTCGCCCGGCCTCGGCCTTCCACTCCTCGACGCCCACCCCCTCGGGGAGGTAGGCGAGTGGGTCGTGCGCGCTCGTCTGGTCGGTGACCATGTCGATCGCGACGCCGCGCTCGAGGAGCAGCGGAAAGATCGTCGCCGCGTTGCCGACGACGCCCACGGAGCGAGGCTGGCGGGCTTCCTTCGCGGCGAGCACACGCTCGATGGCGTCGTCGAGGTCGTGTGTCATCTCGTCGAGGTAGCCGTGCTGGACTCGCCGCTCGAGGCGGCTGGCGTCGACATCCACGATGAGGACGACGCCCTCGTTCATTGTGACGGCAAGGGGTTGCGCGCCTCCCATGCCTCCAGCGCCGCCCGTGAGCGTGAGGGTCCCCGCGAGCGTCCCGCCGAAGCGTTTCTCGGCGGCGGCGGCGAACGTCTCGTAGGTCCCCTGGAGGATCCCCTGCGTGCCGATGTAGATCCAGGATCCCGCCGTCATCTGCCCGTACATCGTGAGGCCAGCTGCCTCGAGGCGCCGGAACTCGGGCCAGTTGGCCCAGTCTCCGACGAGGTTGGAGTTCGCGATCAGCACGCGAGGAGCCCACTCGTGTGTGCGGAAGACGCCGACCGGTTTTCCAGACTGGACGAGGAGCGTCTCGTCGTCTTCGAGTGTCGTGAGCGTGCGAACGATGGCGTCGTACGCCTCCCAGCTGCGTGCGGCTCTGCCCGTGCCGCCGTAGACGACGAGGCTCTCTGGATGCTCGGCCACTTCGGGGTCGAGGTTGTTCATGAGCATGCGAAGCGGTGCCTCGGTCTGCCAGCTCTTCGCGGTCAGCTTCGTGCCGCGTGCTGCCCTGATGTTCTTGTGCGTGTTCATGTTCAGATCCCTTCCTGCGGTGGTGTGCCGAGGCGTCGCTCGATGCTCGCCGCGGCGTCGGTGAGCAGCTCGCCGAAGCGGGCCGCTCTGCTCGGCGTGACTCGGTAGCTCGGCACCAGCAGGCTCACTGAACCGAGGACGCGATGATGGAGCTCCACCGGAGCTGCGATCGCTGTGACGTCCGGCTCGATGCCGCGCTCGACCGTCACGTAGCCGATCGGCGGGGTCTCGCCGCGAAGGACCTGGCCGGACGCGGACCCGTCGAGGGGGATGGTGCGCCCGACCCAGTTCGTATGGCGCACCGAGTGCGTGCCCTCGTGGATGGCGATGTACAGCGCCTGCTCCGCATGGCCCTCGACGCACAGGTAGACCGACTCGCCGGTCGTCTCCGCGAGGAGCTTCATTGCGGGCGCAGAGAGCTGCGCGAGGTTGTCGTTCGAGAGGGCTCGCGCTCCGAGCTGGACCATGCGACTCCCCGCGCGGAAGTCTCCTTGGTCGTCGCGGCTCACGAATCCGGCCGATTCCAACGTTCGAAGGAGCCGAAGGGAGGTGCTCGGCGAGAGGTCGGCGAGGCGTGCGCTCTCCGCCAGGCTCAGACCGTCCCGCTCACAGACGGACGCGAGGAGGGTCAGTGCTCGTTCGACGGTCCGCGTCGATGGTTCGGCCAACGTGACTCCCTGGTCGCAGGCGGGCACGGTTGCCGACGTCGTGATGTCCGTCGGCCTTGTTGCACTCAGTAAAACTGAGATGTCAGTGCATGGCAAGAGGCGTGTTGGATTCGGACGACCCGGGTTGGTGTTCTGCCCCAACCGCGCTCAGCTGCGCGGGAGCACGACCGCGAACACCCCCCGACCAGCGAAGTCCCGCGAATGATCTGGCGACCCCGAGAAGAGGACCGAGTCGAGGGGGCCCAACGTCTCGTCTCCCGTCTCGAGCGACCCGGCCAGAACGACCACTGCCTCGGCCGCTCGGGGAATCTGCGGCACGGTCCGTGCGACGACGAGCCGGAGTTCCGGCCCGCCATCGGCATACATGAGGTTCAGCACCCGCGAAGACATGGCGGCGGATGCTCCGGTCACGCGCTGCTCGCCGGTGAAGCGCACCTGCTCTCCGCTGTTCAAGCGCACCTCGTCGCCATCGATCTCGAGACGCACCGCATCGATGGCGAGCTGCACCCGCTGCGTGCTCGGGATGACGGAGAACGCAGCCGGGCCCTCGATCGTTGCGATGCTCAGCGCCCATCCCCCGCCATCCGACATCGCCCGCAGCGTCCGCGTCACGCCTTGTCCGTTGCGCCAAGGCGTCGGCTCGAGTTCGTCGTAACGAAGTACACGCGCAGCGGTCATGCATCCATTCTGCTGCGCCCGGCCGGGACGGGCCTTGGGTCAGCCCCCGGTCGAGCCGCCTCCCCCGGCCTTGCCTTTGACCGTCGACCCGAAACCCGACTTCCCGGTCGAGCCGAACCCGTTCTTCAACGGGGCACGCGACCCGACGGTCGCCCCCGCCGGAGCACGCTGCGCCACATCCGAGTGGGCGGCCGAGCCGGGCGCCGCGAAGCCTCCGGAGGTGACCGGCGCCCAGGAGCTCACGCGCGTGCTGTTCCAGCGCGATGAGGCGAACAGCACCGGTCCGAGCCACAACGCGGAGCTGTAGTGCGTTCCGTAGCTGCTCGACGACTCGCAGAGCGACTCGGCGTCGCCTTCCACCTGCTCACCTTCCTGCTCGATGAGCTGGATCTGCTCGTTCACATCGGCGAGACAGTCCTCTTTCGACGTGTACGTGGGCCGCTCAGCTCCCTCGGGCAGCACATAGTTCTCCCCGTCAGCACCCTCGACGACGATGCCCTCGTCCGGCACCGTGCTGCAACCCGCGAGGAACATCATCGCGGTGGCGACCCCCATAGCTCCCACCGTCTTGGTGGTCGAGGGACGCGTGATCCCCGAGAGGGTGACGCCGGTGCTGCGCCGCAGCTTCGGTTCGTAGGTCATGGCCGCTCCTCGCGATCGCTGATGTAGTGGGGTACGAACTCGGCGAGGTCGCCCGTGATCGGGCCGCTCGTCTCGCGCACGTCGATGCCGGCTGGTGTCTCGCCCACGACCCACGAACCGATGATGACGGTCTTCCCGTCGATGTTCGCCAGCCGAGCACGCTCCTGGTAGACGAAGCCCTCTTCCCCGTAGTCGCCGCCGTTCTCGGCGGTCTTGCGCCCGACGAGATCGTAGATCGTGACGTTGGCGCCTTCGCGCCCCAGCTTCGGCTTCTCGACATACGAGCGCCCGCGGAGCCGCTCGGGTGTCGCGTAGGCGGCCAGCAGCAGCGGGTGGTCGGGGAAGAGCTCCCACAGCACGACCAGCAGCTGCTTGTTGGAGAGCAGCATCTTCCAGATCGGCTCGACCCAGGCCGTCGTCGCGCGTGTCGTCGGGAAGTACGTCGCGAACTCCTCGCGCACCATCCACTCCCAGGGGTAGAGCTTGAAGATGCGGTCGATCCGCTCCCCGTCGCCGTCGACGAATCCGTGCGAGGCCTCGTCGAACTGGACGTCCTCCATGTAGATCTGCTTGACGTCGAAGCCGGCGAGACGCGCCGTCTCGGCCATGTAGCTCACCGTATCCGCGTCTTCGACGATCAGCTGCCCGTCGCCGTCATCGTGCAGGGAGGCCAGGTGCAGTCGGGCTCCCTGCGGCAGGAACCACCGCTGCATGCGGATGTGCACCCATTGCTCGACGAGCAGCTCGTGGAGGAGGTTGAACTGGTCGGCGCGCTCACCTCTGGTCTCCACGAGCCACTGCCACTGCGCAGCTGCGGATTCCACGAGCGACGTGGGGGTATCCGCGTTGAACTCGAGCAGCTTGATCGTGCCGGCTCCGTCGTAGGCGAGATCGAAGCGTCCGTAGACCGTCGGGTCGTCCTCGTCCCAGGACTTCTCAACCAGGTCCCACAGCTCAACCGGGATGCCGAACTCCTCGAAGCGACGGTCACGGACGATGCGCTCGCAAGCCTCCATGCAGAGGCGGAAGAGCTCGGCGGTCGCCTGCTCGAAGTCGTCGATCTCGGCGCCGGAGAAGCCGTAGGCGGCTTCCTCCTGCCAGTACGGTCGACCACCCTCCGACTCCATGTCGTAGAACGTGAAGCCGATGGAGTCGAAGCGCGCTCGCCAATCGGCTCGCGGAGCACTGTACGTGCGGATCAAAGTCGGCCCATCCTCGCTGCTCTCGGCTCACGCCGGGGACCGCTCGAGCGGTCCACCACAGCTACATTAGGGCTGCGCATCGAGAATCCTCGGAGAACACCGCGCGAGGGCGGTCAGGCTGCTGCCCGGGGTGAGCGCTGGCTCAGGACTTCGGTGTGCTCGTTGTCTCGGAGGTGGACTCGGTCTTCGTCTCCGTCGAGGAGCTCGGCGGTGTCGGGTTCGCAGACTGCGAGGGTTCGGGGCTCGCCGTCTCGGGCTCTCCGCTCGGTGTCGTCGAAGGCGGCGGAGGTGTCGGAGAGCTGCTCTGCGTCGGCGGTGCCGTCGGTGTGCTGGTGCCCTTCGGCGGCGTCGACGCCGGAGGGGTGGCCGCAGGCAGGGTCGTGTCAGGCACGGCATCGGCCGGTGGCACGCGTGTGTCCTCGTTCTGCTCCCAGTAGTCCTTCTCGTCCGGGTCACCGGTCGGCGGATTCCACGTCGGGACCTCGCCGAAAATGTCGACTGCGACACCGTCCGCGTACTTGTTGAGGAACTTCTGGGGGTCGACGTGGGCCCCGTCGACGACGGTCTCCAGGTGGAGGTGCGGCCCGGTGGATGCGCCGGTGTTGCCGAGGAGACCGACCAGCTGCCCCGTCTTGACCTGGTCGCCGACCTTCACCGCTGGGGACCCGGCCACGAAGTGGGCGTACACGGACCGCACCTGCAAGCCGTCGATCCGGTGCTCGACGACCACGTGGGCGCCGAGTCCGCCGCTGTCTGTCGGGACGGACTCGATGACGATCCCGTTCGCGATGCTGCCGACCCGCGTCCCCTGCGGCCCAGCGAGATCGAGGCCGCGGTGATTCGAGGAGCATCCGGAGCACGGGGAATTGCGTGGGCCGAACCCGTCGGAGATGCTCACGACGCTCATGTCCACCGGCCACTGGACGCCGGGCGATGCCGTGCCGTCGGGAGCGACGGCCGCCGCGTTCTGCACCACGGGCAGATCGCGCGTTCCGATGAGCTGTCCTGGAACGCTCCCCGAGACCGTGTACGTGACCCCGTCAGTCTTCTCGGAGCTCACGACCGGAACGGTCGACTGTCCGTCGTCCACGGCACCCGTCACGGCGGCTGCGCCGATGGAGGCGGCCGCGATCAGCCCGAGCGTCGCCGCGACAACCGGCACGGCGAGGAGCCTGGCACGTCGGCGCTCGCGCGCGCGACGGGCGCGGCGGCCAGGAACGTCGAGGTGAGGTTCTGACGGAGCGGTGGACGACTTCGGCAAAGGAGTCTCCTGCGATTGGTGCTTCGGGGCAACGTGTCCGAGTCTAAGGAGCCTTCTTCGAATAGGGAAGGGCTGATTTCCGGTTCTCCCGCTTGAAAGGGCATTCAGACCGCATTCGGCGAATCCGAGAAAGCCTTTCCACGAGCCATTCAGATATCGAGCACTCGCGTGCCGAAGGACGAGGAGAACTTGCGGTTCGGGTCGATACCGGATGCCAGCTCGCGGAACTCCGGGAGCAACGGGTAGAGCGCCGCGATCTCAGTGCTATCGAGCAGACTGAGCTTGCCCCAGTGCGGCCGCGCATCGAACGGCAGGAGCTTCCTCTCGAGTTCGGCGAGCAGGGCCGAGACGGGCTCAGCGAGCTTCTTCCAGGTGAAGGCGATGCAGAGGACGTCCTCGCCCTGGCTCGGACTGAGCCAGAGGTTGTCGCCTGCCATGGTCCGCAGCTCGCACACGTGCAGGAGCGGCTGGAGGCGCGGCGCAGCTGCCCGGACGGCCTCGAGAGCCGAGGCCGCGTGTCGGAGCGGCACGAAGTGCTCGCTCTGGAGCTCGGATCCGACGCTGGGTGCGGCGTGGACCGGGAAGTGCGGAAGCCGATCCCACCATGGACCCGCCGTTCCGTCGCGAGCCGTGTGAGACGCCCCACCCGGATCTGCGGCGAGCAGCTGAGCGCCATAAAGGGTGCCAGCAACCTCCGTATTCTCCGCCCCATCCGGAATTCGTGTCTTCACGAGCACCTCGCTCACGGTTCCGTCGAATGTCGTGAACGCGCTGACCGAGTACGCGGAGTCATGAATCTGAGGGAGCCATTCGAGGTAGGTGTCCCAGCGCATCGGCCCGTAGGCGTCCTGGCGCATTCGGTAGCTCGGCTCGAGGTCGAGCGTCACCCTGGTGATGACCCCGAGCAGGCCGAGGTGCAGTACGGAGCCGTCGAAGGCAGGCGAGTCTCGCGTCAGCCTTCGCAGCGAGCCGTCAGGGCCCAGGATCTCCAACGACCGCACGGCTGTGCTGAGGGAACCGAGTGCCGTGCCCGAACCGTGAGTGCCCGTCGCAGTCGCCCCGCCGACGGAGATGTGCGGCAGCGAACCCTCGTTGTGCAGCGCGAAGCCTGCCCGATCGATCTCCGGGGCGACGAGACCGTACGACACCGCCGCACTCATCGACGCGGTTCCTGCCTGCTCATCGATGACGAGGTCCAGTGGAAGGCGGCTGAGGTCGATGAGCACGCCCGCGGCATCAGCGACATCGCTGAAGGAGTGTCGTGTGCCGAGCGCATGCACCTGGTCCGCTTCCGCCACGACGCTCGCTGCCTCTGCGATCGATCTCGGCACCACGATCTCGCGAGCCGTGTAGGTCAGCGACCCGGCCCAGTTCGTCCAATGCTGACCAGCACTGGGTGTCGTCATCGACTGCGCGTCCTCGTGGCTTCCATGGTGGATAGTCTCATGGGGACCCGTGCGACTGCGGATCCCCATTCGCGAAGTAATGCCGCTCGACCGGCTCGCCGTCGCAGACGGCGAGCGCCGCAGCCCGGATCTCGCGATCGCGACCCGTGAGGCGCTGCGTCTCCTGCCGTCGGTGCTCGCCCCAGGACGGGACGACGAACGACTCGAGCTGCACATCCTCGTCCTCACCGCTGCGGTACAGGCCCCAGCGAGAACCGCCCGTGCGGCGGCGCGAGCCCTCGACGAGGCGCATGGCAGCGCGGAACTCTCGAAGCGCCCCCGGACGGACCGTGTAGGAGATCTGCAACAGGACGGGCCCGTCTGCAGGGTCGGGCTCGAACACGAGCATGGGGGTCGCCCAGGTCAGGGAGATGGTGCGGTCGACTGTGCCCGTACCTGGCAGCAGCGGAAGCAGTCGGACACTGGCCGCCACGAGCAGCAGCAGCACGGCCGAAGCGCCAAGTGCGGCTGCCGTCCCGATGAGCTGCGCCACGATGCCCCAGACGAACGACCCGATCGCCATCGTTCCCATGAAGACGAGGATGTAGACCGACGCGCCACGCGAGCGCACCCACTGCGGGAGTGTGAGCTGCAGGGCGGCGTTCAGCACCGTCAAGGTGCCGATCCAGGCAAGGCCGGCCAGGACGAGCAGCACCAGCATCACGCCGAACGGCAGCACCGCGGCGGCGACTGCACCGGCCGCGAACAGGACGGCGCTGGCTGCGATGACGACATTGTCCGACAGGTGCGCTCGGGCGAACGGGAGGACGAAGATCCCGAGGACCGCTCCGAGGCCCAGGGCTCCGAGCAGGAAGCCGTACCCGCTGGAGTCGAGTCCGAGGCGTGTGGCGGTGACTGGCAGGAGCGCCCACAATGCGCTGGCGGGAAGCGCGAACAGTGCTGACCGCAGAAGGATGCGCCGCACGAGGCCAGCGGATGCGACGTAGCGCACGCCGGCGCGCAGGGCCGGTCCGAACGCTTCACGGTCCCCAAGCCCCTCCTGGGGCGGCCTCTTCCACCAGCAGAGGGCGACGATGGCGGCGACGAAACTCAGTGCGTTGATGCCGAACACCACCGGTGCTCCCGCGATGGAGAGCACTACGCCGCGAGGGCAGGCCCAACGGCGCGGGCCCCGTTGACCGTGACACCGCCGAGCGCTGAGGACGCGCCGATCAGCTCCCGCGGCACGAGTTCGGGCTGAATCGCCTGCCATGCGGGCGACGTCAGGGTCGACGTGATGCCGAGGAGGAAGGTGAACCCCAGTATCGTCCACGGCGTGAGCCCGTCGAAGAGGGCGATCACCGTCAGTCCCGTGGCGATCAGGGCGCTGGCGGCCGAGCCCCAGATGAGCAGCTTGCGGCGGTCGAGAGAATCGGCGAGCACACCCGCCGGGAGCGAGAACAGCATCGCCGGGGCGAGGCTCGCGGTCTGCACGAGCGCGATGACCGTTGCACCTGCCGCAGCCTCGACGAGGTACCACTGCGCCCCGACCGTCTGCATCCAGGTGCCGATATTGCTGCCGAGCTGCGCGAACCACAGCACGCGAAACGCCGTGATCGCCATCGGCGCCCACGCGGACGCCGACGCCGACGCGGATACCGATCTGACCGACATCGAGCCCTCCAGAAGACAGCGAAGTCCAGCGAAACGAGCAGGTCTCACACTAGGCGCAGAGCGACCCCAAGGACAGCGGCGAAAAGGCGCGGAGGAGCAGCACGGAGCAGCGCGGACTCACGCCGGCGTCAGCCATGTCGATACACCCAGTGTCGCTCAGCCGTCGTCACTGCCGTCAAATGGCCCTCGCTTTCGCCGGGCGATCACCGCCAGGCAAATGGCCCTCTAGCGTCGCTCAGCCGTCGTCACTGCCAGTCAAATGGCCCCTCTGGGGAGTTTAGAAGGGCCATTCGGCTGGCAGCGATGCGGAAGCGCCGGGCCGGATGCACCGGGCCTGATGAACGGAGGGCCCGGGGGCGCCAGCGACGGCTCCCCTCGGCGCCCTGGCAGCCTGCCAGCGAAGCGAAAAGCCGCAGGCCTTCTCTGAAGGAAGGTCCCGCGGCTTTTCCGTTTGCTCCCTGAGATGGACTCGAACCATCAACCTGCCGGTTAACAGCCGGCTGCTCTGCCAATTGAGCTATCAGGGATTGGCAACTCGAAGAGAATAGCAACACCTTCGACCGAATGCGAAATCGAGTGGCTGGCGTGTCGCGGGAGCCTCTCCGACCCCGCGTCGGGGCGGGGCTCAGTAGCCTCGCACGGGGTCCGCGACGCCCACAAAACGCCCCGTCGACACGAAGGCATCGACGTTCTGACGCACACGCTCCTGCAGCAGCGGCCGGACCATCTCGGGGGTGTCTGCCGAGTGCGGCGTGATGATGAGGCGCGGCGCGGTCCACAGCGGGTGGCCGTCAGGCAGCGGTTCCGGCGACGTCACGTCGATCCCGGCCCCCGCGATCCACGACTCCTCGAGTGCCACCTGCAAAGCCGCCAGGTCGACGAGCGGCCCCCGCGCGATGTTGACGAGCACCGCCGATTCCTTCATGACCCGGAGGCGCGCTTCGTTGATGAGCCCCCGCGTCCCGTCTGTGGCCGCCGCGGCAAGGATGACCGCGTCGGCCCCTGGCAGGACCTCGTCGAAGCGATCCGCCGTGACCGTCCGCGTCGCACTCTCGACCGGCAGGTTGCGAGCTCGGACGATCGTCGTCGTCACGCGGAAGGGCTTCAGCAGGTCGAGGAGCTCGAGCGCGATGCCGCCCGCGCCGACGATCACCACGTGCTTGCCGTAGAGCGAGGTTCCCGTCTTCTTCTCCCACGTGCGAGCAGCGAGCCGCCGCGGGAACTCGCGCAGCAACGCCAGCGTCAGCGCCAGCGCGTGCTCGGCGACGGGCTCCGCGTACGCGCCCTTCGCGGAGGTGAAGAGCACACCACGCTCCGCATACGGCTTCAGCTTGGCAGCGAAGTTGTCGATGCCAGCGAAGGGCAACTGCACCCAGGTCACCTGCGGGTTGGCCTCGAGCGCGTCGATGAGCCCCTGGACCTTGGATGCCGACAGGTAGACGATCCCCCGCGTCTCGGGCCCGAGGTCGACAAGCCGCCCGTCGCCGGCGACGACGGCCTCCCTGAACGGCTCGGCGTGGCTCACAGGAAGCAGAGTGATGGCGCCGGACTCCGGTCTCGCATCGCCTTCCAGCAGCGTCGACTCCTCCGCCAGTCTCGCTTGGTGCTGAACCTGCCCGCTGCCTGCGCTCATCCGCTGCTACTCCTTCTCGTCGGCGTCGTCGGTGTGGAAGCGCGCGAACTCAGCGCGCTGGGAGACGAGCTGCTCGCGGGCGGAACGCTCAGCATCCGCGCCCAGCTGCTCGGGGTCTGGATCGCCGAACAGACCGTCCGCGACCAGGTCCATGGCGGCGAGCGTCTCACGCTCCACGAGGCCAGGCAGAGGCGTGAGCGCGTACTCCCGCGCCTCGCGCATCCGCTTCAAGTACGCGTGATGCGGGTCAGTGAGGACCTCGTCGATCGTGCCGCGAGCCAGCACGAAGCCGCGGTCGAGGACAAGCACGTTCTTCGTGAGCCGCTCGATCGCGCGCAGGTCATGGCTCAGGAGGATCATCGTGCAGTTGCGAGCGACGTTGATGCGCTCCAGCAGGCTGAACAGCGCCGGCCTCGCGATGATGTCGACTCCCTGCGCCGGCTCGTCGACCACCAGCACGCTCGGCTCCACGATGAGCGCCTGCGCGAACGCCACACGCTGCCGCTGACCACGCGACAGCTCGAAGGGGAACTTGCCCAGCATGCCCAGCTCGAGATCGACGGCGTCGATCAGCATCGCCGCCGCGCGCCCGAGACGCTTCCGATCGAACGTCCTGTCGCGGGACAGGATCGGCTCGGCGATGTTCTCGGCGACCGTCAGGTCGTTCCGGAGCTGGTCGCCGGAGTCCTGCGCCAGGTAGCCGATGTCGAGGTCGATGCGGCGACGATCGAGCCGCGACGGGTGGCGCAGATCCATGCCGACCACCTCGAGCGTGCCGCCCGTGATGAACGGCCACTCCCCCTTGCCCGGCCTGCGGCGGCCGGAGAGGATGCGACCCAACGCCGACTTGCCTGACCCCGCCGTGCCGACGACGCCGAGGATCTCGCCAGGCTCGAGCTCGAACGAGATGCCGCTGACCGCCTCGTGCTTCCGATTCGACCCGTGCTCGATGTAGGAGATCGACAGGTCGTCGGCGACGACGGCCCGCTGATGATCTGCACTGGTTGCCATGCCTGGTCTCCCCTTTTTTTTCTCCGAGCCCACCGGAACGCTGGCGAAGCGCGTCCTCCGCCGCTCCGGGCTCACCGTGCGAGCCTAGCCCTCGCGCAGCTCGCGCTTCTGATTCTCGATGGACACGAGCTGCTCGTTCAGGGCCCGGAACCGGTCCGGCTCCGTCCTGCCATCTGTCCGCTGCAGCGCTCCGAGCAGCTCAGCCTTCCTGCGCAGCAGGTCGCGCTCGACCAGGGACGCGCTCAGTGAGCGAACGTAGAGGTCGATCTGCTCGTCCTTGTTGCCCGCCGGGATCGAGGCCATCGCCAACTCGGTGACGAGGGTCGTGAAGGCCTGCGGCACCTCCTCGGCGATGCGGGTGATCCACTCCATCGACCCCAGAGAGTCGCGCGTCGCGACGATCCCGTCGCGCACCGTCGAGAGCGACGCGTTGGTGAAACCAGCCGCCATGACCTGCTGGAACCGCTCATCCGACAGACGCCTGGGGTGCTGCAGCACCGCCATGAGCGTGTCCCGCTCCAGACGCGTCACCGGGTCATTCGGCAGATCGCTCATCCGAACCGCGCGCACCGCACCGCCGCCGAAGTCGCTGGCGTCCGGCGGAAAGTCATAGCCCTCCCCATCCGGGAATGGCGGCTCCTCCTCGAACTGGCCGGGGGCTGGCCCACGCTGCGCCGGCACCCGGGACCGCTGGTCGGCCGCTCGAACCGGCGCACGGGTCTCCGCCTGTCGCCTGGGCGTGTTCTTGCTCGCCCCCCGCGCCGCCCGCACGGCCTGTTCGACCTGCACCAGATCGATGCCGAGCATCTTCGCAAGTCGTCGTGAGTACCCAGGGCGCATCGCTGGGTCGCGGATTCCCGCCACAACCGGCGCGGCCTGACGCAACGCCGCGACTCGCCCCTCAACCGTGTCGAGGTCGTGGCCGAGCAGCTGCTGGGCGATGACGAACTCGTACATCGGCGTCGGATGGTCGACGAGATCCCGCACAGCGGCGTCACCACGCGCGAGACGCAGGTCGCAGGGGTCGAGACCGTCGCGCGCCACCGCGACGAACGTCTGAGCCACGAAGCGCTGCTCCTCAGCGAACGCACGCATCGCAGCCTTCTTGCCCGCCTCATCCGGGTCGAACGTGAAGATCACCTGTCCACCGGCCGACTCATCATCCATGATCCGGCGCAGCACCTTGATGTGATCGACACCGAAGGACGTCCCGCAGGTCGCGACCGCAGTCGGCACCCCCGCGAGGTGCGCGGCCATGACGTCCGTGTATCCCTCGACGACGACGACCTTGTGCTGCTTCGCGATCTCGCGCTTCGCGACGTCGAGCCCGTACAGCACCTGGGCCTTGTGGTAGATCGGCGACTCAGGCGTATTGAGGTACTTCGGCCCCTTGTCGTCGTCGTAGAGCTTGCGCGCGCCGAACCCGACGGTCTGTCCCGAAGTGTCCCGGATGGGCCACATAACGCGCCCGCGGAAGCGGTCGTAGCTGGACCCGCGCTCGTTGGTCGAGAGCAGGCCCGACTCCTTGAGCTCCGGCAGCGTGAAACCGAGCCCCGTCAGGTGCTTCGACAGCGAGTCCCAGGCTTGCGGGGCGTACCCGACACCGAACATCGCCGCCGCGTTCGGGTCGAACCCGCGACCCCCGAGGAACTCCCGGGCCGCCTCGGCACCCGGGGCCTGCAGCTGCTCGCGGTAGTAGGTCTCGGCGGCAGTGTGCGCCTGGAGGAGACGGAGCCGCTTCGAATGGTCCGGGGCGTGCCCGCCGTCCTCGTAGGTCAGCGCGTAGCCGAGCCGGCCGGCCAGGCGTTCCACGGCCTCCGAGAACGTGACGTGGTCGATCTTCTGCAGGAACGTGAAGACGTCGCCCGATTCGCCGCAGCCGAAGCAGTGGTAGTAGCCCAGCTGCGGGCGGACGTGGAAGCTCGGCGTGCGCTCGTCGTGGAACGGGCAGAGCCCCTTCTTGGAACCGATACCCGCGTTCTTGAGCGTGACGTGGTCACCCACGATCTCGGAGATGTCCGTGCGAGAGCGAACCTCCTCGATATCGCTCTTGCGGATCAGTGCCATGAAGCCACCCTAGACGGCACCTCCGACGCCGCAGCGAGCCGGTCGTGCCAGACGAGAGCGCCCTTGTCGGTCAGGTTGGCGACCTGGTCGACGACGACCCGCTTGCGCGCCGTGTCGTCGTCCGCGGCCCGAAAATCGGCCGCGAAGGCCGCATCGAGATGCTGGTCCCCGGTCTGCCAGAACATCTCTGCGAGCTCCACCAGGATCTTCCGCTGATGCTCGTAGATGGGGCGACGCGCATCCAGCGACATGACGAAGCCCGCGACGATGCCCTTCAGCAGCGCGATCTCAGCGCGGATCTCGCGCGGCACGACCAGCGAGGCGCGATACCGGATGAGCGACTCCCCCGGTTGCGCCGCCCACGTCGCCGCCGTCGCAGCCTTCGCGAACCGTCCGATGAGCTGCGATGTCAGGTTCTTGAGACCCGCCTGGGCCTGCCTCGAGGCGTCGTACTCGCGCATCCAGTACGGCTGCAGCTGCAGTCGCACGAACGCCTCGTCGAGCTCCTCTTCCGTGAACTTCGATCCGGACCAGTCGGAGGCGGCGAAGAGGATCGCCGGCCTGTTCGCGGGGTCATCGAGCTCCGGGAGCGACACGAACGACTCGACGATCGCATCCTCGAGGTCGTGGACCGAGTACGCGATGTCGTCGCTCAGGTCCATGACCTGCGCCTCGATGCTCGTCTGCGACTCCGGAGCGCCTTGCCGCACCCAGTCGAAGACCGCACGGTCATCCGCGTACACGCCGAACTTGCCGGTGCCGCGTGCCGCGCCGACCTCGCGCGTCCACGGGTACTTGCAGCTGGCGTCGAGGCTCGCGCGCGTCAGGTTCAACCCGTAGTGCTGCCCGTCTGGGCCGAACACCTTGGGCTCGAGCCGCGCGACGATGCGCAGCGTCTGCGCATTGCCCTCGAAGCCGCCGATGTCCCGCGCCCACTCGTTGAGCGCCTTCTCCCCGTTGTGACCGAACGGCGGATGCCCCAAGTCGTGGGCGAGACAGGCGGTGTCGACGATGTCCGGGTCGAGCTCGAGCGTGCCGGCGATCTCCCGCCCTACCTGCGCGACCTCGAGCGAGTGGGTCAGTCGGTTCCGGGCGGCATCGATGCCAGCGGTCGGCGACAGCACCTGGGTCTTCGCGGCCAGCCGGCGCAGCGCGCTCGAGTGGACGAGGCGCGCCCGGTCGCGGGCGAACGTCGACCGCCGACGGTTCTCGTGATGCTCGGGCAGGAACCGCTCCCGGTCGTGGTCGCCGTACGGGCTGCGGTCGATCGGCTCTGGAGGAAGCGACACCCTCAGCCTCCCGAGTGCGAGAGCTCGGCCGCGGAGATGTTCGCCTTCTGGTCGTCGTTCAGCTCTCGCGACTCGAGCCAGCGGTCGGGCAGCGACGGGCGCTTCGGCGTTCCCGCTCGCCCCCGCGGTCCTTCCGCGTCCCGGCCCGGGTACGGCTGATCGCGGTCCAGCTGGGCGAGAAGCCCGTCGAGCTCCTCGAGCGTCGACATGAGAGCCAACCCGGAGCGGATGTCGGAACCCACCGGGTAGCCCTTCAGGTACCACGCCATGTGCTTGCGCATCTCCCGGCACGCCCTTGCTTCCTCCTGATGGAACTCCGCGAGCAGCTCGGTGTGCCGACGGATGGCGTCCCCGACGCCCCCGAGGGTCGGCTGGATGCGGGTCGTCTCGCCTCGGAAGGCAGCCGCGAGGTCGCCGAACAGCCACGGCCTGCCGAGGCAGCCGCGGCCGACCACGACCCCGTCGCATCCGGTCTGCTCCATCATGCGCAGCGCATCCTCGCCCGCCCAGATGTCGCCGTTGCCGAGGACTGGGACGCTCGTGACGGTCTCCTTGAGCTTCCCGATGGCGTCCCAGTCGGCCTGACCGGAGTAGAACTGCGAGGCGGTGCGCCCGTGGAGTGCGACGGCGGCGACGCCGGCGCCCTCGGCGATGCGACCGGCCTCGAGGTACGTGAGGTGCTCATCATCGATGCCCTTGCGCATCTTGATGGTCAGGGGGATGTCGCCCGCCGCCTCGGCGGCGCCCTCCACGATGGAGCGGAACAGGGACGTCTTCCAGGGAAGCGCAGCCCCGCCGCCACGCTTGGTGACCTTCGGCACCGGGCACCCGAAGTTGAGGTCGATGTGGTCCGCGCGGTCCTCCGCGACGAGCATCGTGACGGCCTCGCGCACCGTCTTGGGGTCGACACCGTAGAGCTGGATGCTCCTGGTGTCTTCCGACTCGTGATGCTCGATGAGCCGCATGGTCACGGGCGTGCGCTCGACGAGCGCACGGGACGTGATCATCTCGGAGACGTAGAGGCCGGCGCCGTACTCACGGCACAGGCGTCGGAAGGCGGAGTTCGTGATGCCAGCCATAGGCGCCAGTACCACCGGAACGTCGAGAACCAGGGGTCCGATGCGCAGCGGCTTCGAGTCGAGTGCAGTCAAGGTCATAACCGATCAATTCTCGCAGGTCGCGTCGACTTTCGCACGCGCGCTGCCTCAACGCGACGACGTGCGACCCCAGGCCAGGTCAGACGGCGATCGACAGCTGCTCGGAGGGCGTGAAGCGCAGCCCCATCGGTCCGGAGGCATCGGCGGGAACGTCGAACACCAGATGGATGCGCGTACCTGCCCCGAGCGGGAGCTCACGAGCACTTGGCGGACCCGGCGGGAGGTCGGTGCCGTATGCGGTGACGCGCTCGTCGGCGACAGCCCGCGATCCCTCCCCGTCGATGATCTCGAAGACACCGGGGGCGATCACCAGCGCCGCGTCACCGTCGTTGCGGAGCTCGATGTCGACGACGCAGAACTGACCGGACGCCCGCGCGCTGCCGCCCTGCCAGTCATGCCTCGGCAGACCGCACTGCATCTCACTGGCCGTCAACCGCACGCCATCGACCTCGACCGAACCGCGGCTCGTGAGCTCGGACCCCTCGCCGCGCCAGGCAGGCGTCGCCTCGCCCGCCGTCAGCGCTGCCTCGCCACGGTCGGTCGCTCGGCTCGACACGTG
Source organism: Pseudoclavibacter sp. RFBB5 (assembly GCF_002931555.1). Taxonomy (GTDB): domain Bacteria; phylum Actinomycetota; class Actinomycetes; order Actinomycetales; family Microbacteriaceae; genus Pseudoclavibacter. Next base: position 687,644 of record NZ_PSTZ01000007.1, read on the forward strand.
GACGTAGCCGACCACAGCGAGGACGACGAGCAGCGAGGCGAGCGCCAGCAGGGTGACGCGCCACGAGCGGCCCGCCCGCGAAGTCGCAGGCGGGCGCTCGGCACCGTCGGTCTTGCTCGGGCTCACGCCGACTGGGTCAGGCCCCGAGGAGACGAGCCGCGAGATAGGCCTCGAGCTGGTCGAGGGCGACGCGCTCCTGCGCCATCGAGTCGCGCTCGCGAACCGTCACGGCGTTGTCCTCGAGGGTGTCGAAGTCGACCGTGACGCAGAACGGCGTGCCGATCTCGTCCTGGCGGCGGTAGCGGCGACCGATCTGGCCCGCGTCATCCACATCGATGCTCCAGTGCTTGCGGAGCTTGTCGCCGAGCTCACGAGCCACCGGACTGAGGCGCTCGTCGCGGCTCAGCGGCAGCACAGCCACCTTGATGGGCGCGAGGCGCGGGTCAAGGCGCAGCACGGTACGGATGTCGACGCCGCCCTTGGCGTTCGGAGCCTCCTCCTCGACATAGGAGTCGACGAGGAACGCCATCATCGACCGCGTCAGGCCGAAGCTCGGCTCGATCACGAACGGCGTGTAGCGCTCGCCGGTTGCCTGGTCGAAGTAGTTGAGGCCCGTGCCGGACGCCGTCGAATGCGACGTGAGGTCGTAGTCGGTGCGGTTCGCGACACCCATCAGCTCGCCCCATCCGGAGCCCTTGAACCCGAACTGGTACTCGAAGTCGATCGTGCCGGCGGAGTAGTGCGCGCGCTCCTCCTTGGGAACGTCGAAACGGCGCATGTTGTCCGGGTTCAGACCGAGGTCCGTGAACCAGTTCCAGCAGGCCTCCACCCAGTCCTCGAACCACTTCTGCGCCTCGTCGGGGTGCACGAAGAACTCGATCTCCATCTGCTCGAACTCACGCGTGCGGAAGATGAAGTTGCCTGGCGTGATCTCGTTGCGGAACGCCTTGCCGACCTGGCCGATGCCGAACGGCGGCTTCTTGCGCGACGTCGTGAGCACGTTGTTGAAGTTCACGAAGATGCCCTGCGCGGTCTCAGGGCGCATGTAGTGGAGGCCAGCCTCGTTGTCGACCGGACCGAGGTAGGTCTTGACGAGTCCGGAGAACAGCTGCGGCTCCGTCCACTGGCCCTTGGTGCCGCAGTCAGGGCAGACGATCTCCGACATGCCTTCTGGCGCGCGCTTCTTCTTCGCCTCGAACGCCTCGACGAGGTGGTCCTGGCGGTGGCGCTTGTGGCAGCTGAGGCACTCGACCAGCGGGTCCGTGAACGTGGCGACGTGGCCGGAGGCCTCCCAGACGGCCTTGGGGAGGATGATCGAGGAGTCGAGACCCACCATGTCGGCGCGCCCGCGGACGAACGTCTGCCACCACTGCTTCTTGATGTTCTCCTTGAGCTCGACGCCGAGGGGGCCGTAGTCCCACGAGGCGCGCGTGCCTCCGTAGATCTCGCCGGCCTGGAAGACGAAGCCGCGTCGCTTCGCGAGGGCGATGACCTTATCGAGCGTGGATTGCGCCATTGAGAAAAACTCCTGCTGAGGGTGTCGAAGGCGAGCCCAGGGTCGTGCTCGCTGCAAGTCGCCAGTCTAGTCAGCCGCCGAACTCGCGGCGGGCCCAGTCGACGCGATGGCGTGGAAGTTATCCACAGATGCCAGCGTGAACCACCGGTGCGCTCCTCTCTCCTGCAACCATGTCGCGGACCACCTGAACACTCGAATGACGCGGTCTCCCAGGGCGTCTGTCATCCGAAGGACACCAGTGACCCTCCAATCAGCGCGCAGAATCGCCGGCGACAAGCAATTCCTCACCTCAGCGGCCGCGCACGCCGGCATCACCGCAGGCGCCGCGGCCTTCGCCGGCGCCGCACTCTGCGGTGCGACGGCCCTCTTCCTGAGCGAGGCCCTGAACGCGGGGTCCGGCACATCCGGCCCCGGCAGCTCCGGCATGCAGTTCGCCGATCAGCTCTGGCGAATGTTCCTCCTGCTGACCTCGCTGCCGTTCAGCGGGCGTCTCGAGGCGGGGTTCGAGACCATCGGCGGTTTCGTCAGCACGGGCGACGAGGGGTTCACCCTGGGCGTGTGGCCGCTCGCCTCGCTGGCCTGTGTGGTCCTCGCAAGCCTTCTCGGTGCGTATCTGCTCGAACGTCGTCACCCGCAGCGCAGCGGCGGAATGCGCGCGGGAGCCGCCGCGGCCGCTGGGGCCGCTTTCGCCGTGCTCATGCTTCTCGTCGCCGTGCCGGGCGTCCGCTTCGATGCGCCAGGCGCGGTCGCCACCGTCTCGGCTCTCGGACCCGCGCTCGCGCCGTTCTCGTTCGCGACCGTGTTCGCGAGCGGCTGGCTCGGCAGGTCCCTCGCAACCCGCAAGCGACTCGAAGTCGGGCCGACCAGGAGACCACGAGGGCCGCTGGCGCACGAGCTCGCGAGCCTCGCCACCGACCTCGGCATCTACGCAGGAGCGCTCTCACTCACCGGCGCGGTGCTGGGCACCGTCACCCTCGTGGTCGTCTTCGTGCAGACCGGCGCTCAGAGCGCACTGCTTCCCATGCTGCTCGCCGGTGCCCCGCACGCGGGCTTCTGGGCGCTCATCCTCGCGCACCTCGGAGCCGTCACGGTGACGGCCCCGTACACCGCCCTCCAGGGCATCTCCGTCCTGTCACCGGACCTCCCGTTCGCCTGGATCTCGGTCCTTCCCGTCGTCCTGGCCTCGCTCGGTTCGGCGCTCGTCATCGGTGTCGGACGCTCCCGGACGCGCACCCCGGACCTGGCGAAGATCTGGCGCCTCCCCGCCGCGGTCTTCGTCCTGTGGATGGTGGGCTCGCTGGTCTTCCTCCCCGTGACGCTCTCCGGTTCGGCGACGGTGCTCGGCTTCACGCTCGGGGAACTCGAGCTCGCCGCTCGGCCCGCATTCTGGACCCCTGCGCTCTTCGCCGTCTGGGCCCTGGGCGTCGAGCTCGGCGCGTGGGCGCTCCCAGACCGCGCCAGGGCCCTCACACCGAGGGCCCACGCCGTCGCGATCCGGATCCGCACGCAACTCGGGGGCTCGCGATCGCCAGCCAGCATGGAATGGGCAGGCACCGCGCCCGTCGCGCTGCCGTCGGCGTCGGCGTCGGCGTCGGCGTCGGCGTCGCCCCACCAGACGTCCTCGCTCCCAGAGCCTCGGCACGAATCCGCAGGACCCCAGCCTCAGCCCATGACCGCGAGGACCAAGCGCCGACTTCGCATCGTCGGTGTCTGCACCACGGTCGCAGTGCTGGTCGTCACGGCTTCCGCGATCGCGATCACGTCGGTCAACACGCAGCGCGGTGCGGTCGCGAAGGTCCGCGAGTACGTGGAAGCGATCGCCGCGGGCGACGCGACGCACGCCGGCGAGCTGGTCGACCCCAACGTAGAGACGTCGCAACGCGACTACGTGAGCGATGCGATGCTCGCATCCGCCACCGAGCGGATCACCGTCCTGGACGTGGTCGAGACAGAGCTGAGCCCGGCGGCCCCGACCACGAGCTGGTTCGAGGAACCCGCCCAGGAGTCGCACGGATCCGGCCGAGAGACGCGGAACGTGCAGGTCACCTACCGGCTCGGCGGCACGACGGAGAGCACCGTGCTCGCCGTAGAGCGGATCGAGAACGAGTTCTTCGTCCTCGAGACCTGGCGGGTCGTCACCCCACTCGTCTTCGAGTCCGTCGCCGGCACCAGCCACGCCATGGACTTCACCATCGGCGCTGTGGCGGCAGCACCCGGACCAGTTGAGACGCTGACCTGGGAGGGCAGCCAGCCGGTGAGCTGGGTTCCGTTCAGCGCGTACCCGGCCATCTACCCGGTGAGCGGGACCGAGTCGACGTTCTACTCGGTTGCCAGCGAGCCCGTCCGGGTCGGCCCAGTCGAAGCCGAGCACGTGCCTGATCGCAACCTGGTCTACACCCCCACCGACGCCCTCACCGAAGCGGTGGACGCCGCCGTCACAGCCATGATCGACGAGTGCGTGCTGTCAACCGACGCGGCGCCCGACGGCTGCCCGTTCGACACCTACGTCTACGGCGCGGACACGCCCCTGAGCTGGCAGGTCACCAGCTACCCGGACGTGTCAGTGAGCACGACGTCGGACCGATTCGAGGTCGAGGATGGCCTCGCGAGCTTCTCGTACACCGGAAGCAGCGGTCGGACGAGCACGGGCTCCAGTCCCATCCGGACGACGGGGACCTTCACAGTCGTCGGAGGCACTGTCACGATCGAGTTCAGCTGAGGGCGCTCGGGGGCGAGCCTGTCGGCGCCGTCGGCGCGTCGACCGCTCCCCCGAAACGCCGATCCCGACCGGCATATCGCTCGATGGCTTCCCAGAGGTCCGTCCTCGAGAAGTCCGGCCACAGCGTGTCCAGGAAGCACATCTCCGCGTAGGCCGCCTGCCAGAGAAGGAAGTTGCTGGTGCGCTGCTCGCCACTCGAGCGGACGAACAGGTCGACATCAGGCATCTCCGGGTCGTAGAGGTGCTTGGCGATCGTCTGCTCGGTGACGCGCTCCGGGCGCAGCCGGCCCGCGCGAACCTCCTCCGCGATGCTCCTGACAGCGTCCGCGATCTCGAGGCGACCGCCGTAGTTGACGCACATCGTGAGCGTCATCCGCGTGTTGTCCTTCGTCAAGCGCTCAGCAAGCTGGAGGTCCTTGATGACCGACTTCCACAGCCGCGGCTCACGACCCGCCCAACGGATGCGCACACCCCACTCGTTGAGCTGATCGCGCTGGCGGTGCAGGACGTCGCGGTTGAACCCCATGAGGAAGCGCACCTCCTCCGGCGAGCGCTTCCAGTTCTCCGTCGAGAAGGCATAGGCGCTCAGGTGCTTCACACCGACCTGCAGGGCCCCGGCCACGACGTCGAGCAGCGCGGCCTCGCCGGCTCGATGTCCCTCGATCCGCGGCAGACCACGCTGGTTCGCCCATCTCCCGTTGCCGTCCATGACGACAGCGACGTGAGACGGCACCTCGGACGCATCGAACTGCGGCGGATACACGCCGGTCCAGTCGACGGGCTTGAACTCCCGCGGTTGCTTGCTGCGGCTCATGCCTTCTCCTCAATGCTGGGCTCGACGGCCTCTTCGCGAACGGATGCTGCTGCGCTGGGCGGCTCCAGCCTGCCGAGCAGTCGATCGTGCTCGAGCACCTGCATGGATCGGAGCTTCTTCTCGAGGTACTGCTGCGAGTACGCCGAGACGATACCGCTTGCGCGGGCCCTCGGCGGCGCATCGAGCGTATCCAGCGTCGCCCAGTCGCCAGACAGCAGGGCTCGGAGCGCGTCGACGGTCGCAGCATCCACACGCATCACGCCGGCCGGCGTGCACCGCGCACACACCACACCGCCGAGCTGCACGCTGAACCGCTCATGCGGCCCGGGGGCCCCACATCGCGCGCAGTCATCCAGCGCCGGGGCCCAGCCCGCCAGCGAGAGTGCACGCAGCAGGTACGAGTCGAGAATGTCCTGGGACGCCCTCGCGCCCATGGTCAGGGCACGCAGAGCCCCGATGACCAGCGTGTACTGCTGCGGCGAAGGCTCAGCCTCGGCGATCCGCTCGGCAGCCTCGACGATCACCGACGCCGCCGAGTAGCGCGAGTAGTCGTCGACCAGGTCGCGGCCGTACGCGGCCAACGTCACCGCCTGCGTGACCGTGTCGAGATTGCGGCCCGCGTAGCACTGCACATCCACGACCATGAACGGCTCGAGTCGTGCCCCGAACTTCGAGGAGGTGCGTCTCACGCCGCGCGCGACGGCGCGCACCTTCCCCCGCTCCTTGCCGAGCAGCGTCACGATGCGGTCGGCTTCGCCGAGACGCTGGGTGCGAAGGACGACCGCCTCGTCGCGATAGGTGGGCATCCATCCAGTATGAACCTCCTCTCGCCGAGAGGCCGGAACCACGCGTGACCGAGCCGATGACGGTGCTGTGCGAGCATTGAGTCCATGGACTCGCCCGCCACGACGCTCCCCCTCTGGCTGGACCTCACCGCCATCGCTATCGGCGCCATCACGGCGGCCATGGTCGCGGAGCAGTTCCGCGACAAGAAGCTCGACTGGCTCGGGGTCGTGATCATCGGCATCACGGTCGGTCTCGGCGGGGGCATCATCCGCGACCTCCTGCTCGGCATCCGCCCGGTGAGCATGGAGACCGAGTGGTTCCTGTTCACGGCCGGAGCGGCGGCGCTCGGAGGGATGCTGCTGCAGCGCGTGCTGCGACGAATGGACGGACTCGTGTCGGTGCTCGATGCCGCCGCGCTCGGGTTCTTCTGCGCGGTCGGCACCCTGAAGGCGATGAACTTCGAGCTCCCCATCCTGCCGACGCTGCTCGTGGGCACCGTCACCGCAGCCGGCGGCGGCGTGGTTCGGGACATGCTGCTCGGAATGCCCGTCGGCATCCTCTTCGTCGGCTCGCTGTACGCGATCGCGGCAACGGCGGGAAGCGCCGCGTTCGTGCTCGCCGACTACCTCGGCGTCTCCCAGATCATCGGCATCGTGATCTGCGTCGCGGTGACGTTCGCAGTGCGCATGGCGAGTGTCTGGTTCGGACTCAGCCTTCCTGAGCAGATAGCGCTGCGGATGCCCCGGTTCCAACGATCTGCGCGCACGGGGAAGACCGAGCGGGAGCGGCCGTTCACCGACCGGGAGATCCTCGAGGCGTCGGGCTTCCACGCCCTGGACACGCGCCCCATCGCAGTCCTCGAGGAGAAGCGGGCCAACCACGAGCAGAAGAGGGCGAGCGACCCGGACTCGGAGTGAGCTCCGGTCGGGCGCCCGCCCTCCTTGGTGGTCGCGCCTACGCGACGGTCGTCAGCTGCGCGTCCAGCTCGGCCTCGGTCTGCCCGCGCAGCGCGCGGTTGACGCCCGACACGATGGCCTTGAGCGAGGCGGTCGAGATGTCGCTGTCGATGCCGACACCCCACAGGCGCACGCCGGCGACGTCGAGCTCGATGTAGGCAGCGGCACGAGCGTCGCCGCCGACCGAGAGCGCATGCTCGACGTAGTCGAGCAGCTCGACCTGCAGACCCTGCTCACCGAGCAGCTTCATGAAGGCGTCGAGCGGACCGTTCCCCTTGGACGCGTGGTCCTCGACCGCGGTCCCGTCTCGCAGCGAGACGCTGAGGTCGACCGCGCCATCGAGCGCGGAGCTCGTCGCGGTGCGGAACAGCTCGAAGCGGCCCCACTTGTGCTGCTCGCTCTCCGCTGGCAGGTACTCGTCGTTGAAGATGCGCCAGATGGCGTCGGTCGAGACCTCTCCACCTTCGGAGTCGGTCTTGTTCTGCACGACGCCGGAGAACTCGATCTGCAGGCGACGCGGCAGGTCCAGGTTGTGGTGCTCCTTGAGCAGGTACGCGACACCGCCCTTGCCCGACTGCGAGTTGACGCGGATGACCGCCTCGTAGCTGCGGCCGAGGTCGCGCGGGTCGACGGGCAGGTACGGGACCTCCCAGGTCAGCTCTTCGACGGAGACCCCGAGGGCTTCGGCCTTTGCGGCCATCGCCTCGAACCCCTTCTTGATGGCGTCCTGATGCGAGCCGGAGAAGGCCGTGTAGACCAGGTCCCCGCCCCACGGCGCACGCTCGCCCACCGGGAGCTGCGTGCAGTACTCGACCGTGCGTCGGATGCCGTCGATGTCGGAGAAGTCGATCTGCGGGTCGACACCCTGCGTGAACATGTTGACGCCGAGCGTCACCAGGTCCACGTTGCCCGTGCGCTCGCCGTTGCCGAAGAGGCAGCCTTCGATGCGGTCGGCCCCGGCGAGGTAGCCGAGCTCGGCTGCCGCGACGCCGGTGCCCCGGTCGTTGTGCGGGTGGAGGGAGAGCACGACGCTCTCGCGCCGGGCCAGGTTGCGGTGCATCCACTCGATCGAGTCCGCGTACACGTTCGGGGTCGACATCTCGACGGTCGCCGGCAGGTTGATGATGACCGGACGCTCGGGGCTCGCGTCGAAGCCCTCGATGACCTGGTTGCAGATGTCGACGGCGAAGTCGAGCTCGGTGCCCGTGTAGCTCTCCGGGGAGTACTCGTAGTAGATCTTCGTGTCTGGCACGATCGCCTCGGCCTCGCGGCAGAGACGCACACCCTCGAGCGCGATGTCGATGATGCCCTGGCGATCCTTGCGGAAGACGACCTCACGCTGCAGCACGCTGGTGGAGTTGTAGAGGTGGACGATTGCCTGCTTGGCGCCCTTGAGGGACTCGAAGGTGCGCGTGATGAGGTGGCCGCGGGCCTGCGTCAGCACCTGGATCGTCACGTCGTCGGGAATGACGTTCTCTTCGATGAGCGAACGCACGAAGTCGAAGTCGGTCTGGCTGGCCGACGGGAAGCCCACCTCGATCTCTTTGTAGCCCATGCGGACCAGAAGGTCGAAGAGCGCACGCTTGCGCTCGGGCGACATCGGGTCGATGAGGGCCTGGTTTCCATCGCGCAGGTCGACGGCGCACCAGCGGGGTGCGCGCTCGATGCGCTTCGACGGCCAGGTGCGGTCGGGCAGCTCGACGGTGATCTGCTCGTGGTGCGGGACATAGCGATGCGCTGGCATCGACGACGGCTGCTGCATGTTCTTCATTTTTGGCTCCGAGATTGGCTTCGAGACGTGCTAAGCCGACAGCAGACTCCGCGGCGAGGGGGGCTTAGAGCGAAGCCTCGCCGCGGCAGCGAAGAAGGAGCGTGCCGAACAGCATGGTCACAGCGTAACACCGAGGCACTCGTTCACTTGCTCGATCAGTTGAGTCCGTGCTCGTAGGCGAAGACGACGAGCTGCACGCGATCCCGCAGCCCGAGTTTCGCGAGCACCCGCGAGATGTGCGTCTTCACCGTCGCCTCGCTGAGGAACTCCTGCCGCGCGATCTCCCCGTTCGAGAGGCCCCGCGAGGCGAGCGCGAACATCTCCCGCTCACGTTCCGTGAGGGTCAGGTAGCGCTCTGGGACAGCCACCGCCTCTGGGACCGCTGCGGAGTACCGACGGATGAGGTCAGCCGTGGCCTGAGCCGCGAAGACCTCCGCGCCGGTGTTGACCGTGCGAACCGCGGCGAGGAGGAACTCGGGGTCGGCGTCCTTCAGCAGGAAGCCGCTGGCGCCCGCGCCGACGGCCTTCGCGACGGCCTCGTCGAGGTCGAACGTCGTGAGGACGAGGATGCGCGTCGCCGAGCCGCTCGCGACGATCTGCTTCGTGGACTCGAGCCCGTCTTGACCCGGCATGCGCACATCCATGAGCATCACGTCCGGCTTCAGCGCCTTCGCAAGAGCTACCCCGGCGGCCCCGTCGCTGGCCTCCCCGATGAAGCGCATGTCGTCCTGGCTCTCGATGAGCATCCTGATGCCGCTGCGGAACAGAGGCTGGTCGTCGACGAGCGCGACGGTGATCTGACTGCTGGTCACAGGTCCTGCCTCTCGGTTGTCGTGCGGGCACGGTCGCCCTCGAGCTCTCCCGTGCCGGTCGGCTGTGCTGAAGCGAGCGGCAGCCAGGCATGGACGCGGAACTGCCCACCCAGTCGCTCTGCCTGCACGTTACCGCCTGCTATGCCGATGCGCTCGGCCATGCCGATGAGACCGTGTCCCGTGTCGGTCCGCGGGCGGGGCGGGTCGGCGATGGCGTTCACGATGGTGACCTCGAAGACCTGCCCCCAGCTCAACCGGACGACGACCTGCTGCGTCGCATCGCCATGCTTGAGGACGTTCGTGAGCGACTCCTGCAGCAGGCGGAAGACCGCGCCCTGCGCCTGCGTCGAGAGCGTCCCAGGCTGCCCGCGGGTCTCGAGCTGCAGGTCGAGGCCCGCAGCGCGCATTCGGGAGTAGAGAGCTGGAAGCTCATCGAGCCCCGGCTCGGGGCCCGCCTCCTGGCTGTGACGCAGCTGCCCGAGGAGTCCTCGGACGTCGACGAGGGCGCTCCTCGCCGTCGACGAGATCGTCACGAGGGCGGCTTCCGCAGCTTCCGGGCTGCTCTTCATCGCGTATCTGGCGCCATCGGCCTGCGCGACGACGACGGCGAGCGAATGCGCGACCACGTCGTGCATGTCGCGAGCGATCTGCGAGCGCTCCTGCTCCGCCGTCAGCTGCTCCTTCGCGCGCAGGCGCTCCAGCTCGGTGATGGCCGCGCGGTTCTTGACCTCTTGCGCCCTCAGGTGCATGCGGCGCAGCAGCCCGGCCAGCCAGGCGACGACACCAGCCCCCACGAACAGAAGCCAGATGAGGGCCGCCGAGAGGAGGAACTCGTCTCTGCTTCCGTCGAGATTCGACGCGATCGATGCCCAGGTGAAGGTGCCGGGGTCCCAATGCGGCATCAAGGCGACGATGAGGGTGGGCGCGATGATCCCGTAGGCGCCGGAGGTGACAAGCAGCGCTCGGCTTCCGTACGCGACGGCAGCGTAGATGCTGAGGTAGATCGCCACGTCCTGCGGATGGGGCCCGAACGCGAAGATCGACTTCAGCAGAGCCGCCAGCACGACGATGAGGAAGCTCGGCCACGGAGCGTAGCGGCGGAGGATGATGGCGACCGTGAAGAGCACCCAGGAGGGCAGCAGCAGCCAGGTCAGGGTGGTGCCGTTCGACGCGTCGTAATCGAACGGCAGCCCCAGGCTGATGGCGAAGAGCACACCGAGGATGATGTCGGTCACCCACTGGAGCCAGGTCAGGCGGTGGGTGTGCTGCGTCCAGAGGCGTGTCACCGCGGCGAGCAGCGATTCCCGCTTCTTCGACTCCACCGCCCGGGCAGCCGGGCTGGCCGTCTCAGAAACCGAGGCGTCCGAGCTGCTTCGGGTCACGCTGCCACTCCTTCGCCACCTTCACGCGGATCGAGACGATGACACGTCCCTCGGTGATCTGCGAGATCTCCCGTTGCGCCTGCTCGCGGATGCGCTTGAGCCGTTCCCCGCCGCGCCCGATGATGATGCCCTTCTGGCTGTCGCGCTCGACGACGATGTTGACGTAGAGCTCGCGGGTCACGCCGTCGTCGCGGGTGACGATCTCCTCGACGGTGACGGCGATCGAGTGCGGGAGCTCGTCGTGCACACCCTCGAGGGCGGCCTCGCGGACGAGCTCGGCTGCGCGCTGCTCGAACGACTCCTCGGTCTTCATATCGCTCGGATAGAGCGGTTCCGATTCCGGGAGGAGCGCGAGGATGATGCCGGTCAGCGTGTCGAGCTGGATGTCCTCCGCCGCCGAGACCGGCACGATGTCGTCCCATTCGCGGAGGCCCTGCACGTCGACGAGGCGCGCCGCGAGGACGTCGCGGCTCACCGTCTCTGCCTTCGTGACGATGGCGATCTTGCGCGCCTTCGGAGCCTCCTCGAGCTGCTCGTTGATGAAGCGGTCCCCCGGGCCGACCGGCTCGTTCGCCGGGACGCAGAATCCGATGACGTCAACCTCGGCGAGCGTTGCGTGCACGACGTCGTTGAGACGCTCGCCGAGCAGCGTGCGCGGGCGATGCATTCCAGGCGTGTCGACGATGATGACCTGGCCGTCCTCACGGTGGACGATACCTCGAACGGCCCGGCGGGTCGTCTGGGGCTTGTCCGAGATGATGGCGATCTTCTCGCCGACCAGGGCGTTCGTCAGGGTCGACTTCCCGACGTTCGGGCGACCCACGAAGGTCACGAATCCTGCTCGGTAGTTCGTCATGCTTCGATTCCTGACTCTTGAAGTGGTTCCAGGCGACGCGCCAGGACGGTGAGGATGCGCTTGCGGGGGCCGACGCGCTCGGCGACGAGCTCGATGCCGTCGACGACCGCCCTGTCCCCGCGCTCGGGGATCTTCGACAGCGACTTCGCGAGCAGGCCGCCTACGGAGTCGACGTCATCGAACTCGAGGTCGATGTCGAAGAGGTCTCCGAGCTCGCCGGTAGCGAGCCGGGAGGAGACCCGGTAGCCGCCGTCGAGCAGCTTTCGTGGTTCGTCGCCCGGTCGATCGTACTCGTCGCTGATCTCGCCGACGAGCTCCTCGATGAGATCCTCCAGGGTGACGAGGCCCGCGATGCCGCCGTACTCGTCGACGACCATGGAGAGGTGGGTCGCGGAGGCCTGCATGCGCCGCAGTAGCAGATCGGCGCGGAGTGACTCAGGAACGAAGTCTGCCTGGCGCGCCAGCTCCACGGCGGGCTTCGACCGGTTCTCCTCCTGCAGCGACTGCCGTACGAGGTCCTTCAGATAGAGCACTCCGAGAATGTCGTCGCTGTCGCGCCCCACGACGGGGGCGCGGGAGATGCCGGTCTCGAGGAACTGCTCGAGTGCGTCTCTGACGCCCTCGTCGCCGTCGATCGTCACCATGTCCGTGCGGGCGACCATGACCTCGCGGACGAGCCGGTCGGAGAACTCGAAGACGGAGTGGATGAGCTCGCGGTCGCCGTGCTCGAGCACCTTGAGGTCGGCGGCCTCGTCGACCATGTTGAGCAGCTCCTCTTCGCTGGAGACCGAGCCGATGCGCTGTGGTCGTCCAGGAGTCACCCGGTCGCCGAGCACGACAAGAAGGTCTGCGACCGGCCCGATGACCACCCGGACGGCGCGTGCGATCGGCGCGGCGAAGCTCATGACCTGCTGCGGATGCGCGCGGGCGACGCTTCTCGGGCTGGTCCCCGCGATGATGAACGACACCAGGATCATGATGGCCACGGAGACGAGGAACGCCTGCCACCTGACGTCGAAGAGGTCGGTCAGGATGAGCGTCACGAGCACCGCGGACATGCTCTCGAACAGGACGCGCGCGAAGGTCAGCGCGTTGCTGTGCGCGCCTGGATCGGCGGCAATGGCCTCGATGGAGCGCCGTGCGCGGCTCCCAGCCGCCACCTGCTCGAGCTCGGGCCGGGAGAGGCGAGCGATGACCGCTTCAGTTGCGGCGAGCAGTCCGCTCAGCGCCACCATCAGGACGATGGCGGCGACGAGCAGAACCGCGGTCATCTGGCGCGCTTCCTCTCCTGGAGGTGGAAGCCGACGAGGATGTCGCGCTGGAGCCCGAACATCTGCTTCTCCTCCTCGGGCTCGGCGTGATCGAAGCCCAGGAGGTGGAGGACGCCGTGCGTCGTCAGCAGCAGCAGCTCGTCCATCATGGAGTGTCCCGCGGCCTTGGCCTGATCCGTGGCGACCTGCGGGCACAGCACGATGTCGCCCAGGAGTCCCGGAGGAGTCTGCCTGTCGACGTTGCCTGGCCGGAGCTCGTCCATGGGGAAGCTCAGCACGTCGGTCGGACCGGGCTCGCCCATCCACTGCACGTGCAGCTCCTCCATGGGACCGACCTCGACGAGAACGATGGCGAGCTCAGACTCGGCGTGGACATGCAGCTGGTCGAGCGCGTACGCCGCGACACGCTGCAGGGCACCCTCGTCGACCTCGTAGCTGGCCTCGTTGTTGACCTCGATGCTCATCGGCCCTCGTTCCTGTCCCGGCGACGGTGATCGTCGGCCTGTTTCTTCTGGTCGTACTCGGTGTAGGCGTCGACGATGCGCGCCACGAGGGTGTGCCTGACGACGTCGTCGCTCGTCAGGTGCGAGAAGTGCACCTCGTCGATACCGCCGAGCACGTGCGTGACGAGCTTCAGGCCGGAGGCCCCCATCGGCAGGTCGAGCTGCGTGATGTCGCCCGTGACGACCATCTTCGAGCCGAACCCGAGCCTCGTGAGGAACATCTTCATCTGCTCTGGCGTCGTGTTCTGTGCCTCGTCGAGCACGACGAACGCGTCGTTGAGTGTGCGTCCGCGCATGTACGCGAGGGGAGCGACCTCGATCGTGCCGCTCGCCATGAGCTTGACGACCACTTCAGGGTCGAGCATCTCGTTGAGCGCGTCGAAGAGCGGTCGCAGGTACGGGTCGATCTTGTCGTTGAGCGTGCCGGGCAGGTATCCGAGCCGCTCGCCGGCCTCGACGGCAGGGCGAGTCAGGATGATCCGGGTGACCTCCTTGCGCTGCAGGGCCTGGACAGCCTTCGCCATCGCCAGGTAGGTCTTGCCGGTTCCCGCCGGTCCGATGCCGAAGACGATCGTGTTGTCGTCGATCGCATCCACATACTGCTTCTGGCCGAGCGTCTTCGGGCGGATGATCTTGCCGCGGGACTGGACGATCGCCTGTCCGAGGACGTCGGTCGGGGTCTCCTCGCCGCGATCGATGAGACGCTGCGAGCGCTCGACCTGGGCGGGCTCGAGGTCGACGCCGCTCCTGGCCATCTCGGTGATCTCGCGCAGGAGCGCCTCAGCGGCCGCGACGTCGCCGCGCTGCCCGCTGAAGGTGATCTCATTGCCGCGGGCGAGCACCCGCACGCGTGGATGCTCGCGCTCCACTGACTTGAGCAGCCGGTCCCCCGGTCCGAGGAGACGCACCATGGCGACCCCCTCCACCGTCGTGGTCTGCTCGACGAAGTCGTCCTCGACGCCCGATTGCTCGGCGCCGCGGGTCGATGAACTGTCTTGACTAGGCAAGGGATCCTTCCGAGAGTCCTCCGCCGAGGACGTGGGCGTGTACGTGGAAGACGGTCTGGCCCGCGGCCGCTCCCGAGTTGAAGACGAGGCGGAACTCGCTGTCCGTGTGCTGGTCGGCGAGCCCCTGGGCGACGGCGACGACCTCGGCGAGCAGCTCGGGGTCTCCGGCCGCCAGCTGGGAGACGTTCGCGTACTCCTGAGTCTTCGGGACGACCAGGAGGTGCACGGGTGCCTTCGGGCTGATGTCCTTGAACGCGATGACCCGCTCCGACTCGAAGACGATGTCGGCTGGGATCTCGCGGTTGATGATGCGCGTGAAGATGGACGGCTCTGAACTCGACATGCAGCCAGCCTACGACTCGGCGCCCGAGCGGAGCCGCGAGTCCCACGAGCCGCTCAGGGCGAGGATCGCGGCGATGGCGGCTGGAGCCGCACTCGAGGTCCGCAGGACGGAGGCGCCGAGATGCACGCGGCGACCGCCGGCAGCCTCGAACATCTCGAACTCGCTGCCGTCGATCCCGCCTTCCGGGCCGACGACGAGCGTCAGCCGCCCCAGACCCGCGGTTGGACGCTCCTCGAGCGCGTCTCTCAGCGAGATGTCGCCGAGAGGGTCGAGCACCAGCAGCGGACCTTCCGCGGCGAGCCCAGCGACCTGTGCCGTCGAGTGCAGAGCAGCGACGTCGGGAACCCACGGCGACAGGCTCTGCTTGCTGGCCTCCCTGGCGACGGCGGCCCAGCGCTCTCGGCCCTTCTCCGCCTTCTGGTCCCAGCGACTCACGCTGCGCTTCGCCTGCCAGGGGACGAAGGCCGCGGCGCCGAGCTCTGTGGCCACCTGAACCGCGAGATCGTCCCGTCCGGCTTTCGCCAGCGCCTGCACGACGACGACCCGGGGCTCGGGCTCTGGAACCCGGCTGGCCCGGAGGACGTTCACGACCGCCAGGTCGCGTTCGAGTGCGGCGAGCTCGCCGTCGACGACGAAGCCGCGCCCGTTGCCGAGCTGCAGGTGCTCGCCCACGCGCATGCGCGCGACGCCCATGTGCTTGGCCTCCGCCCCGCGGACCTGCGTGACGTCGCCCGCACGAAGCGCCTCGTCGAGGTCCTCAACGAGGTAGAGCCAGGCCATGTCAGCGGCCGAATCGGTCGCGGAGCTTCGAGAACATCCCCTGCTTCTCGCGCGCGAGGCGCGGTGCCTCGTGACGATGACGGGTCGCGAACTCCTCGATCAGCTTGCGCGACTTCCCGTCGAGCTTCGCGGGCGTCACGACCTGCACCGCGATGTCGAGGTCGCCTCGGTGCGTCGAGCGCAGACGCGTGATCCCACGACCGCGAACGGTGAGGACCTCGCCCGACTGAACGCCGGCCGGGATCTGCAGGTCGACATCGCCGTCAAGGGCGCCGACCGTGGTCGAGGTGCCGAGGATCGCGTCAGCCATCGACACCTCGATGACGCACTGCAGGTCGTCGCCGTCACGAGAGAAGACCTCGTGCGGTCGGACCCGGATCTCCAGGTAGAGGTCGCCGTTCGCTCCACCAGCCGGACCGGCTTCGCCTCGGCCGGGAAGGTGGATGCGCAAGCCGGAGTCGACGCCGGAGGGGATGTCGACGGGAATGCTCACGTTGGCGCGCACGCGTCCCTGGCCATGGCACGTCTCGCACGGGTGCTCGATGACGGTTCCGTAGCCGCGGCACTGCGCGCACGGCTGGTTCGTGACGACCATGCCCAGGATGGAGCGCACCTGGCGCTGGACCGAACCGGCTCCCCCGCATGCCGAGCACGTCGTCGGCGAGGTGCCCGGAGCGCAGCACGTTCCCTGGCAGTTCTCGCAGGCGACCGCAGTGGTGACCTCGAGGTCGCGGTGCGTGCCGAACATGACCTCGTCGAGGTCCAGCTCGACGCGAACCAGCGCATCCTGACCACGCTCTGCCCGCGACCGCGGGCCCCGGGAACCCTGCTGCCCGAAGAAGGTCTCGAAGATGTCCCCGAAGCCACCGAAGGACTGCCCGTCCGGTCCGCCCTGGTCGTACTGTCTGCGTCGCTCGGTGTCGCTGAGCGTGTCGTAGGCGTGCGTGACGGACTTGAAGCGCTCCGCGGCGTCCGCGGACGGGTTGACGTCCGGGTGCAGCTGGCGGGCCAGCTTGCGGTAGGCCTTCTTGATCTCGTCCTGGGACGCCTCGCGGCTCACGCCGAGCACGTCGTAGTGGTCTGCCAAGAGTGGCGACTCCTTCTTTGCATCTGTGAATGTGTGCCTGTGTTGTCAGGCACCGGGTGCAACCGCCGGCGAGCCGGTCGGTGTCGGTCAGGCGTCCAGGTGTCTTTCGTCGAGCACCCGTGACAGGTAACTCGCAACGACCCGCACGGCCTGGATATTCCGCGGGTAGTCCATTCTCGTCGGTCCCACCACCCCGAGGCGCGCATCGCTGCCAGAGCTGCGATATCCGCTGGTCAGGATGGCCGTCTCGCCGAGGCCGAGGTCGACGTTCTCCTGGCCGATGCTGACCGAGTAGGCCTCGGTGCTGGAGTGGAGCTCGTCGAGCAGGCGCAGCAGCACGACCTGCTCCTCGATCGCCTCGAGCACCGGGAGGATGCTCGAGGGGAAGTCGCGTTCCGTTCGGGCGAGGTTGGCGGTCCCTGCCATGACGAGGCGCTCCTGGCGGTGCGCGAGCACGAGCTCGAGCAGGTTGGCCACGACGGGCGCGAAGAGCTCCGCGTCCTGCTCCCCCATGATGCCGCTCACGTCCCTCAGCTCAGTGGATGCGTGCGCGACGGTCCGGCCGACGAGGCGACCCGCGAGGCGATCGCGGAGCACGTGAAGCTGCTCGACACTCACCTCAGCCCCGAGATGCCCGATGCGCTGCTCGACGCGGCCAGAGTCGGTGATGAGGACGGTGAGCACCCGCCTGCTCGAGAGCAGCACGAACTCGACGTGCTGGATCGACGCGTTCGCGAGCGACGGGTACTGCGCGATCGCCACGGAGTTCGTCAGCTGGGCGAGCAGGCGCACCGAGCGACCGAGCACCTCGTCGACGTCCTCGCTGCCCTCGATGAAGGTCTCGATCGCGCGTCGCTGCGCACCCGAGAGCGGTCGGAACTCGGCAAGCCGGTCGACGAAGAGCCGGTAGCCCTTGTCCGTCGGGATGCGCCCGGAGGACGTGTGCGGGGCGACGATGAGCTCCGCGTCCTCGAGCTGCGCCATGTCGTTGCGGATGGTCGCGGCTGAGACGCCGAAGTCGTGACGGTCGGCGATCGACTTCGAGCCGACGGGCTCTCGGCTCGTCACGTAGTCGGTGACGATGACTCGGAGCACCTGCATGCTTCTGTCCGAAACCACGATGCCCCTTCCGCTTCCGACCGCTGGCCCTCGACGGGGCGCCCATCTGGCACTCCCAGTCAGAGACTGCCAATCCTACCGCGTTCGGTCGACGGCAGGGGCAGAATGCCCAGGCCGTCACCGAGCAACCGAAATAGCCTGGGTGAAAACCGTCGAGAGGAATACCATGTCCGATCACAACGCACCGAACCCGCAGCCTGGGAATGAGGATCCTGCTCAGCACCAGCCGTACAGCCAGCCCGGCCCGTACGGGCAGCAGCCCCCATTCGGGCAGCAAGCGCCATACGGACAGCAGGCGCCATACGGACAGCAGCCCCAGTACAGTCAGCCGCAGTACGGCCAGCAGCAGGCCGGGCCGCACTCGAGCGGTGCCACGAGCTCGGAACCGCCGCTGACGGCGGACGGGGACCGCCTCGTCGCGACGTTCGATCACCTGCTCAACATCGTCGCGCCCGCTGTCGGCCCACTGATCCTCTGGCTCGTGACGAGGCGGCGCGGCCCACTCGCCAACAGCGAGGGCCGTGAAGCCCTCAACTTCGGCATCACCGTCGCGATCATCTACGTCGGTATCGGGGTCATCTCGCTGCTGTCCCTGTTCGGCGGACCGTTGGCCCTGCTCGTGCCACTGCTGTACCCATTGCTCTGGGTCGCCGTCGTCGTGTACGCGATCCTCGGTGCAGTGCAGGCCAATCAAGGCCGACCGTACCGATACCCGGTGACCTTCCGGTTCGTCAGCTGACGGACGCGCGCCTCAGACGGCGATGCGCCTGACGATCGCATCCGCCATGAGGCGGCCCCGCAGCGTGGGCACGAGCCTCCCCTGCAGCGCCGCCCTGCCGTCGACGAGCGACTCGGCGATGAGCTCGGCGACCACACTGGAATCGTCGAGCTCAGAGATCGCGAGTCCTTCGCGGAGTCGTGACCCGAGCATGATGCGCTCGAACCGCTTCGTGTCCTCGTCGAGCACCTCCCGCCCCATGGCCGGGGTGATGCCGTCGGCGAGCCTCGACGCGTACGCGCTCGGGTGCTTCGCGTTCCACCAGCGCACTCCGCCGACATGGCTGTGCGCTCCCGGTCCGAAGCCCCACCAGTCGGCGTCGCGCCAGTAGGACAGGTTGTGCCGCGACGGATGCTCGCCTCGCAGCGACCAGTTGCTGACCTCGTACCACTCGAAGCCGGCCGAAGCCAAGCGCTCCTCCGCGAGCTCGTACATGTCCGCTTGCAGGTCGTCGTCGACGGCGGGCACCTCACCGCGGCGAATCTGCCTGGCGAGCTTCGTGCCGTCCTCGATGATGAGGGCGTACGCGCTCACGTGGAGCGGCTCCTGCTCGAGGGCCATGTCGAGCGAACGGCGCCAGTCCTCGAGCGACTCCCCTGGCGTGCCGTAGATGAGATCGAGACTCGGCTCGAGCCCAACCCTCTTGGCGGCAGCGACCACGATCGGGATGCGGGCGGGGTCGTGCGTGCGCTCGAGCACGGCCAGCACATGCGGGACCGCCGACTGCATCCCGAAGCTCACGCGGGTCACGCCGGCCTCGCGCAGCTGCGCGAGTTCACGTTCGCCGACGGAGTCCGGGTTCGCCTCGACCGTCACCTCGGCGTCAGGGGCGAGGCCCCAGCGGCTCCGAACGCCATCGAGCATCGCCGCGAGGTCGCTGACCGGCAGGAGGGTCGGCGTCCCACCGCCGAAGAAGACGGTCGAGACCTGGCGGGGCGATCCTGCGAGAACGCGCTCCGCGATCGCCATCTCCTTCTCGACCTCACCCGCGTAGCTCGAGCGAGACACCCCGCCGAGCTCCTCGGCCGTGTACGTGTTGAAGTCGCAGTACCCGCACCTGACACGGCAGAAGGGAACGTGGATGTACACGCCGAAGTCGCGTGCTTCGGCGCCGATGAGAGCCTGAGCCGGGAGCTCGCCGCTCGGCGGGACAGGCTCGCCAAGAGGCAGGGCGCTAGGCGCCAAGATGGCCGTTCAGCTTGGCCCAGCTCGGGGCGCGAGTCTCGTGATGCACCCGGACAGCCTAGGCGGTTTCAGTCGCCACATCACCCGAGCCCCACCGTGCGTTGCGCTCCCGCCCAACTGAGGGGACTACCGTCTGAGTCATGAGCAGCCAGGCGACCTCCCATAAGCACGTTCTCGTCTCCGGGGCATCCGGCATGATCGGCCACAGCCTGATCGAGGAACTCCACGCGCACGGCCACCGTGTCACGCGGCTCGTCAGGCGCGAGCCGAAGGACAGCACCGAGTTCCGGTGGAACCCCGCGCAGCGCACCCTCGACGCGAGGGTGCTCGACGGGGTGGACGCGGTGGTGAATCTCTCGGGGTCACCGCTCAGCAAGCTCCCGTGGACCTACAACGTGAAGAAGGAGATCCTCAGGTCGCGCGTGAATGCGACGCTCACGATCACTGCTGCGATGGCCGCGTCGGCGAACCCGCCGACCCTGCTCATCAACGGCTCGGCTTCCGGCGCGTACGGCGACCGGCCAGGTCAGGTCCTCGACGAGGACTCCCTGCTTCCGGAGACCGACGAGTTCCTGCCCCGCGTCGTCGACCGGTGGGAGCGCGCGGCGCAGACGGCGCCGGAGGGCACCAGGGTGGTTCTCGCCCGCACGGGGCTCGTACTGGGCCGCGGCGGAGTCCTCACGGTCCTCAAGACGCTGGCGAGCGTCGGGCTCCTCTCCCAGCTGGGTGACGGCACGCAGCACTGGCCGTGGGTCAGCCTCCGCGACGAGGTGCGCGCCCTCAGGTTCCTGCTCGAATCCGACGACGCGCAAGGCGCCTACAACCTGGTCGGTCCCACCCCCGCGACGGCCGACGAGATCCAGCAGCAGCTGGCGACCGAGCTCGGTCGCCCCTACAAGCTGAAGGCGCCGTCGACCCTCATCGACCTCACCCTGCAGAAAGCCGGCCGCGAGCTGTTCCTCGCCGACCAGCAGATCCGTCCGAAGCGCCTCCTCGACGCCGGATTCGCGTTCAAGAACCGCACCGCCACGCAAGCCGTGGAGCTCGCGCTGAAGTCTCCTGAGTTCGAGCCGGAGCCGGGGGCCGGTGTCTGACCTGAGCCTGACCGCGGTTCACGCCCCCTCGGGGCGCACCTTCTCCAGGCGGATACCCTCGCGAAGCGCTGACCTCGCTCGCTTCCGATCTCCGGACGCCGAGTAGGCCAGCCCGAGGCGCATCCAGGCTCGCCAGTCGTCGGGGGCGGCTTCGACCTCGGCCTTCCACTTCGGGAAGTCCTCGTCGGCGGCCTCCCGCACGACTCGGCCGCTCGGGCGCTTCGGCAGGTCGTCCTCCGGCAGCTCACCTGCTTCAGCGAGGCGCCGGAGCAGCCGCTCCGTCTGCATCCCGAACAGCAGCTCGCGTGCGATGAAGACGACCGCGAGGACCGGGAAGACGATGAGCGCCGCGCCCATGATCTTCGCGACGATGTCGCCAGCGAACAGGGAGACCGCCATACCGGCGACGAATACGACGTAGAGCAGCAGGAGCAGTGTGACAGCCGCGACGCCCAGCTTGGTGGCGAGGTTGCGCTTCACGCTCTGCCCAGCAGTTCGCCGAGGCCGAGCACATCGTCAAGGCCGACCGTCGTGCCCTGCGAGGACCGCGCGTGCCCGATCGCAAGCCTGATGCCCTGCACGTAGGCCTCTTGCGAGATCGTCTCGTGCCGAATCGTGAGCACCTCCCCAGCTCCCCCGAGAACGACCTGCTGGTCGGCGACAACACCGCGCAGACGCATGCTGTGGATCGGCACGCCTGCGACCTGCTGTCCTCGCGCCTCCTGGTCGGCGTTCGGTGGGGTCAGCGGGTGCTCTCGCGCTGCCGCGATGCGCTCCGCGGTGCGGACCGCCGTCCCGGACGGGGAGTCCACCTTCTTGTCGTGGTGGGCCTCGAGGATCTCGATCGAGTCGAAGAACCGGCCGGCCACGCTCGCCAGCGCCGTGCCGAGCACGGAGCCGAGCGAGAAGTTGGGGACGAACACGGCTGCTCGTCCGGCCGGCACGACCGCCGCGACGCTCGCGATGCGCTGCTCATCCCACCCGCTCGTGCCGACGACCACATCGAGCCCGTGCTCGAGCGCGAACGGCACCGCGATCTCCGAGACGTCGAGGTGCGACACGTCCACAAGCACGTCGGCGCCGAGCATCTCCTCAAGCGGAGTGGCACTCGTCAGCCCCGCGTGGAGCGCAAGCCCCTCCGTCGAGTCGATGATGCGCTCCACGAGGCTTCCCATGCGACCGGATGCGCCGAGCACGGCGACCTGAGTTTCCATGTCTCCAAGGGTACGGGCAACCGCCGTCGGTCCAGGTCGCTGTGGAGGGAGCGTCTGGCTGCGCGGCGGCGCCGAACGCCGCGAGTGGTCAGACCGCGATCGAGGCGCTGACGCCCGTGCGAAGTTCCGGAGCCAGGTGCGCCTGGTCGTTGAACAGCAGCAGCTCCGCGGGCTTGCGCGTGCGGACACGCACGACGGTCAGCCCCGTGTTCACCGAGTTGAGCCCGAGCCAGCGCCAGTCTGGAGCGTCGACGACCCGACGCACGAACTCGCCGATCACGAAGTTGTGGGTCACGAGGAGCGTGTGCCGATCGTCTCGGCTCTTGCTGAAGAACGTGTCGTAGGCGTCGCTCATCTGCGCGACACCCGCCTCGATGACCTCATCGCCGATGCCGCCGAAGAAGCCGTCGTAGATGGAGGGCGCGCCGTCTTGTCCAGTGGGGATGCAGTCGAACAGCAGCGTCGACTCGAGAGCCGCCGGGCCGCTCGTGTACTGGTCGATGATCGCGCTCGTCTGCACGGCACGATCGAGCGGGGAGGTGTAGGTCTCGCTGAGCGGGACGGCGGCGAGACGACGGCCGATCAGGTGGGCCTGCGCACGGCCTCGCTCGGAGAGCGGGCCGTCGTTGATACCGTGCTCTGCGTTCTCCTGCTCGCCGTGTCTGACGAGGTAGAGGTAGTGCGACATCAGCGGCGCTCCAGTTCGGTCCTTGCTTCGGACGACAGTTTACCGACAGCGGATGCGACGAGCTCGCCGCTGAACATGTCGGCGGCGACCGACTGCACCTCATCGAGTGTCACGGCCTCAACCCGCGAGAGTGCCGCCTCGAGGTCGTAGAACCGACCCGTGTGAATCTCCGCGCGGCCGAGGCGCGACATGCGAGTGTCCGCGTCCTCGATCGCCAGCGCGGAGCCGCCAGCGCTCGCGCTCTTCGCATCCGCCAGCTCCGTGGCCGTCACACCGTCCTGCACGAGCTTCTCGGCTTCCTGGCGCAGCACTCGGACGGTCTCGAGCACGTTGTCTGGCGCGCATCCGGCGTACATGCCCGTGACGCCGAGGTCTGAGTGACTTCCGCCGAAGGAGTACACCGAGTACGCGAGCCCGCGCTTCTCCCTGATCTCCTGGAACAGGCGCGATGACATGCCACCGCCGAAGACCCGGTGCATGAGGCCGAACGCCTCCCGACGCGGGTCGAGCTGGGTGATGCCTTGCCCGCCGATGACGAGCGCCAGCTGCTCGAGCGGGCGGTCGATGGCGGACAGCGGGCCGGTGGGCACTGCGGACCCGGGCTGCAGGGCCGTCTCCCGACGGGCCACGGGGGCGGACGGCACGTCGAGGTCCCAGCCTCCGGCCTTCAGGTTCCTCTCGAGCTGCGCACGGACCTCCTCGTGCTTGACCGCGCCCGCGATCGTCACGACGAGTTCCTCGGGACGGTAATGCTGGCGGTAGGAGCTCCAGACGGCGTCGCGTTCGGCCGCCCTGATCGAGGCCGGGGTCCCGCCGATAGGTCGCGCGAGCGGATGCGTGCCGAGCAGCGTCTCGTAGAAGCGCTCCCAGACGACGTCGTTCGGGTCGTCGTCGGCCATCGCCAGTTCTTCGATGATGACACCGCGCTCGATCTCGAATTCCGCCGCGTCGATCACGCTCGAGGTGATCATGTCGCTGAGCACGTCGACGGCCATCGGCAGGTCCGCATCACGAACCTTAGCGTGGTAGAGCGTGTGCTCCTTCGCCGTCTGCGCGTTGACCTCGCCGCCCACCCGCTCGAACGCGGCCGAGACCTCGAAGGCGGTACGCGAGGGCGTCCCCTTGAAGAGCAGGTGCTCCAGGAAGTGTGTGGATCCGTACTCGTGAGGCTGCTCGTCGCGCGAGCCGACCGGCACCCAAAGCCCGATGCTGGAGCTGGCGGCCCCGACGACCTCCTCGGTCAGGAGGCGCACGCCGCTGGGGAGGACGGATCGGCGGAAGAGGCCGCCGTTCGACACACGTGCTTCGATCTCGGGAAGGTCAAGTGGCAGTTCAATGGCATCGCGCATAACCAGTCAAGCCTAGAGCGTCCCAGCGGTGCGAGCGTCAGCGACGTGGGAACTCCCAGCAGCGAGGCGGAAGCGCAGCCGCAGGACAGCAAGACGGCCCCGCGCAGGGATGCGCGGGGCCGTCTCGGCGATACGGGGCCGGAGTTACTCGGCGCCTGCCTCGAGGGCGACGCCCTCTTCAGCCGCTGCTTCCTCGACCACTGGGGCGAGCGACAGCTTTCCACGGTCGTCGACCTTGGTGATCTCGACGAGGATCTTCTGGCCGACTCCGAGCACGTCCTCGACGTTCTCGACGCGCTTGCCACCGGCGAGCTTGCGCACCTCGGAGATGTGCAGGAGGCCGTCCTTGCCCGGGAGGAGCGAGACGAAGGCACCGAACGACGCGATCTTGACGACCGTGCCCAGGTACTGCTCGCCGACCTCGGGGTTGGTCGGGTTCGCGATCGCGTTCACCGCTGCCCGAGCGGCTTCGGCGGACGGACCATCGACAGCGCCGATGTACACGGTGCCGTCGTCCTCGATCGAGATGTCGGCGCCGGTGTCGTCCTGGATCTGGTTGATGACCTTGCCCTTTGGCCCGATCACCTCGCCGATCTTGTCGATCGGCACGCGGACCGAGATGATGCGCGGAGCCGTGGCTGCCAGCTCATCCGGCGTGTCGATGACTGCGTTGATCGCCTTGTCGAGGATCTGGATGCGAGCATCCCGAGCCTGGGTCAGCGCGCCGTCGAGGACCGACGTCGGGATGCCGTCGAGCTTCGTGTCGAGCTGGATGGCCGTCACGAACTCGGCCGTGCCGGCGACCTTGAAGTCCATGTCGCCGAGTGCGTCCTCAGCGCCGAGGATGTCGGTGAGGGCGGCGTAGCGCGTCTCTCCGTCGACCTCGTCGGAGACGAGGCCCATGGCGATGCCGGCAACGGGCGCGCGCAGCGGCACGCCGGCGTTGAGGAGCGACAGCGTGGAGGCGCAGACCGAGCCCATCGACGTCGAGCCGTTCGAGCTGAGCGCCTCCGAGACCTGGCGGATCGCGTAGGGGAACTCCTCGCGGCTGGGGAGCACCGGCACGATAGCGCGCTCGGCGAGGAAGCCGTGCCCGATCTCGCGACGCTTCGGCGAGCCGACGCGTCCGGTCTCACCCGTCGAGTACGGCGGGAAGTTGTAGTGGTGCAGGTAGCGCTTCGACGTGATCGGCGAGAGCGAGTCGATCTGCTGCTCGAGCTTGAGCATGTTCAGCGTGGTGACGCCGAGGATCTGCGTCTCGCCACGCTGGAAGATAGCCGAGCCGTGCACGCGAGGCACGACGTCGACCTCTGCGTCGAGCTGGCGGATGTCGGCGACGCCGCGTCCGTCCATGCGCTTGCCCTCACGGAGGATGCGTCCGCGGACGACGTCCTTCGTGACGGTCTTGTACGCGGCGGACACCTGACCGGCGACGGAAGCGTCGAGCTCTCCGCTTTCGATCTTCGCGGCGATCTGCTCCTTGACGCTCGCCTTGAGGGCGTCGTCCGCGTCCTGTCGCTCGACCTTGCCGGCGATCTGGTACACGTCGACGAGGCCGTCGTGCGAGAGCGCGGTGACGGCGTCGAGCGCCTCCTGCGTGTACGGGAGGAAGACGGGGTACTCGACGACGGGCTTCGCGGCCTGGTCTGCGAGCTCCTGCTGTGCCTTCACGAGCTGCGTGAGGAACGGCTTCGCGGCCTCGAGGCCCTGTGCGACGACCGCTTCGTCCGGCTTCTGCGCGCCGGCCTGGATGAGGCCCCACGCGTGCTCGGTGGCCTCGGCCTCGACCATCATGATGGCGATGTCTTCGGTGCCGTCAGCCTTGGTGACGAGGCGGCCGGCGACGGTGAGGTCGAAGACCGCGTCAGCGAGCTGCTCGAACTTCGGGAATGCGACCCACTGGCCGTCGATGAGCGCGAGACGCACACCGGCGATCGGGCCAGAGAACGGCACGCCGCTCAGCTGCGACGAGAGCGACGCGGCGTTGATGGCGAGGGCGTCGTAGAACTCGCCCGGTGCGATGGAGAGCACGGTGACGACGACCTGGACCTCGTTGCGCAGGCCCTTGACGAAGGACGGGCGCAGAGGGCGGTCGATCAAGCGGCAGACCAGGATGGCCTCGGTCGAGGGGCGACCCTCACGGCGGAAGAACGATCCGGGGATCTTTCCGGCGGCGTAGCTGCGTTCCTCGACGTCGATCGTGAGCGGGAAGAAGTCGAAGTTCTCCTTCGGATTCTTCGAGATGCTCGTGGCCGAGAGCAGCATGGTCTCGTCGTCGAGGTAGGCGACGGCGGAGCCCTGCGCCTGCTGGGCGAGGCGCCCTGCTTCGAAGCGGATCTTGCGCTGGCCGTGCTTGCCGTTGTCGAGAACGACTTCAGAGAACTTGATTTCGGGACCTTCCAAGAGGTCTCCTCCTTTTGCGTGTGCACGCGAAGGGAAAGCGCGACCGGGTCATCCCGGGCTGATCGTCAGTAGAAGACCTCTGTCTTGTTCGCGCTTCGACGCGAAGCCACGACAGGAACCCACCACCGAGGACCAGCTACTCGCCGCCCCGCGTATCTTGAGTGTTTGCGACATCGACTCTACCAGCGGAGGGCACCGAGCAGCTGGAACCCGTGCGGCGATTGCCGACGAGCCGCGCAACACTGCAGACCTGGCCCTATTTCTTGCGCGACGCTCGAGGCAGCTCCGTCACGAGCGGGAACTCACCGGTCGGCTTCTCCCCCTCGTCGTAGAGCTTGCTCGGGGATCCGACGATCTTCTTGTCGGCCGCGTGCGCGACGCCCTCGTCCTTCGACGGGTAGTCGAACTGCGAGAGGACGTAGCGCATGGCCTCGAGCCTCGCCCGCTTCTTGTCGTTCGACTTGACGACCGTCCACGGCGACTCCGCGGTGTCCGTGTAGAAGAACATCGCCTCCTTGGCCTCGCTGTACTCGTCCCACTTGTCCAACGAGGCGAGGTCGGTCGGGCTCAGCTTCCACTGGCGCACCGGGTCGTCCCGCCGGGCGGCGAAGCGAGCGAGCTGCTCGGCCCGACCGACGGAGAACCAGAACTTGATGATCGTGGTGCCGGAGTTCACGAGCATCCGCTCGAACTCAGGAGCCGACCGGGTGAACTCGAGGTACTCCGTCGGCGTGCAGTAGCCCATGACGCGCTCGACGCCAGCACGGTTGTACCAGGAGCGGTCGAGGAGCACGATCTCGCCACCGGAAGGCAGGTGCTCGACGTAGCGCTGGAAGTACCACTGCGATTGCTCTTTCTCCGTGGGCTTCTCGAGCGCGACGGTGCGTGCACCGCGGGGGTTCAGGTGCTCCATGAAGCGCTTGATCGCCCCGCCCTTGCCTGCCGCGTCACGCCCCTCGAAGATGATGACGACCTTCTGGCCGGTCTCCTTGACCCAGGTCTGGAGCTTCAGCAGCTCGATCTGCAGTGCGCGCTTCTGCTTCTCATACTCCTTGCGCGGGAGCTTCGTGTCGTACGGGTAGCCGTGCCGCCAGGCCTCGCCGAGCGGGTCCTCGTCTCGCAGCTCTGCCAGCTCGTCGATCTCGGGAGTCGTGTCCGGGATACCCGCCCGGTTCAGGCGGTACGCGGTCTGAGTTCCTTGGGCGGATCTGCGGGAGCGACCGTTCGCGCCATCGGCAGCCTTGCTTCCATCGACGAGGGCTCCAGCGCCGTCGGATGCGGCCTTTGCCTGGCCCTTTGAACCTGCCTGGTGCTGAGCTGGGGTGCGAGAGGCTGCCATGACGACAGCCTAGTCGCGCCTCGGCGAGCGGGCACCGCCGAGACGGTTCGACTTCTCGCACGCGGTCAGCCCGTCGAACGCGAAAAGAGCCCCTGCCGATGGCAGGGGCTCTTCGCAGCAAGTGCTTAGCGGCGGAGGCCGAGTCGTCCGATGAGCGAACGGTAACGCGCGATGTCGACGTCGGCGAGGTAGCCGAGCAGACGACGACGCTGACCCACAAGCAGCAGGAGACCACGACGCGAGTGGTGGTCGTGCTTGTGCTCCTTGAGGTGCTCGGTGAGCTCCTTGATTCGCGTGGAGAGGATGGCAACCTGAACTTCAGGGGAGCCAGTATCACCCGGGTGCGTTGCGTACTCTTCGATGATGGCCTTCTTGCCCTCAGCGCTTAGTGCCATTGACAGACCCCCTTCTCTTTCGTTGCGCGGCGCTCAGCACACAGTGTGCGAGCTCTCTTGATCCGCGGCCGTTTCACGGCAACCGAAAGAGCATATCAGGTTCGAAGGCTCAGCTCACACCCAGCAGGTCGATGATGAAGACGAGCGTCTTGCCGGACAGCGGGTGTCCTCCGCCTGCCGCGCCGTAGGCGAGGTGGGGTGGGAGCACGAGCTTGCGCCGTCCACCGACCTGCATGCCGGGAATGCCTTCCTGCCAGCCGCGCACGAGCGCCTTGAGCGGGAAGTTGACCGACTCGCCACGGTTCCACGAGGAGTCGAACTCCTCCCCCGACTCGAATTCGACGCCGAGGTAGTGCACGTCGACCGTCGAGGACGGCTCCGCGACTGCCCCGTCGCCCACGATGATGTCTTCGATGACCAGCTCTGCTGGTGCCTCTCCACCTGGGAAGTCGACTTCTGGCTTGGTGCGATCAGTGTTTGTCATGTCCTACATCCAAGCGCCGGAGCCTGGACGAGTCCCGGATGACGCGCCGTGCGGCTGCGCCTGCGCCATGATGAGCTCGCCGCGAAGCTCGCCGAGACGGCGCAGGAGGAGCCGCTCGTCCAGCAGCTTGCTGGTCCGATTGGGGTCGAGGACGACCTGGTGACGCACACTGGCAAGACGCGTGGACTCCGTGATGAAGTCACGCATGGCCTTGTCAGCGCGCTTCCCTGAGCGTCGCGCCCAGGCGCGTGCGCTCGACCTGCCCCGCATGGTCGAGAGCATTCTGATCTCCGCGGGCGAGTACCAGCCGACGGCCGCGTACTCGGAGAGTCGGTCGACGATGATGCGCGCGTCTCTCCTCCGAAGCAGGAAGATCGTGACGACCCAGGCGATGAAGATGGGCACCATCACGACGGCGAAGAACAGGATGAGGCCGAGGATGCCCGCGGACTGCTGCACGAGGCCGGAGCCCACGTTCCAGAGCGCGTGCAGTCCCATGGCGGGAATCAGGCCGAGCGCGAAGCCCCCGAGCGCGGATCCCCAGCCACCGCGGCGTGCGCCGATGCCCATGCCGATCCCCGTCAGGGAGACGCACATCGGATGCAGAAGCGGAAGGGCTATACCGCGGATGAAGTACTGGGCGACGAACCCGCCGACGCCTGCCTCCTGCCACATCGAGGAGAAGTAGAGGATGTTCTCGGTGAAGGCGAACCCGGCGCCGAGCAGCGCACCGTAGACAAGGCCGTCGGTCGGGCCGTTGAAGTGGCGCCGAGCCACCGCATAGATGACGATGAGGCCGAGGCCCTTCCAGATCTCCTCGCCGACGGGAGCCTCGACGGACGGCCCCCACCAGGCCGGGAGTGCGCCGGGCAGGAGCGCTTCGCGCACCAGACCGGTGAGCAGCGCACCGCCGACCGCGATGCCGCCACCCCAGAACACCGCCCCGATGAGCAGGATGCGCGGCTCCGGCTCCCAGCGGTCGATGAGCCAGACGACCATCCAAACGACGAAGAGCGGGATGAGGGCGGCCAGGACGCTGCCGAGGAGCACCACGTCGCTGCTGCCGAGGTAGGCGAGGAAGAGGACGACGGCGATGATGAGCGCCGCGAGGCTCATCACGACGATCGTGGTGATGCGCATCGCGAGTTCGCCCCTGGTCGGGGGCTGCGGGACCGCGAACTGCGGGTCGAGCTGACGCTGCGCGCCGGCTGCCGCCCAGGCACCCTGCTGTGGCTGAGGCGCGGTCACGACGCGGCCGACCTGGTGCCGGCGACGCCGAACGCGGCAAGCTGCGAGCGGTGCTCCTTGACGCGGTCGAGCATCCGCTTCTCCACGACGCGTCGGTTCGGATCGCGCTTGTTGACACGCGCGTGCTCGCGGGCGAAGGCCAAGCGGGACGAGTCCTGCACGAAACCACGCATCGCGCGGTCGGCTTCGGGGCTCACCGACTTGGCCCACGCGAAGGCCTGCTCCCGTGCGCTCCAGTCACCGATCATGGCGACCTCTGAGGTCGTGAACCAGCCGGCGTCTGCGTACTCGCCGAGCCGGTCGACGATGATGAGACGGTCGCGGTCGTGCAGCTTCACGAGAAGCCAGGCGAGCAGCAGGAAGATGGGCAGCTGGACGACGAGGTAGAAGATGAGCCATCCGAACTGGTTGGTGGGGTCGACGCCGAGGAGCGGCAGGATGAGAAGGCTGCCTCCGTTCCAGAAGGCGTGCGCGAGAATCGCGATGACCAGGCCGCCGAGCCCCATGAGGACGGGGCGCATCCATCCGCCGCGCCGGGCTCCCCAGCCGATCGCCATGCCGGTGATGCCCGTGAAGAGGGCGTGCGCGAACGGCGAGAGGATGCCACGCACGATGAACGTGGACGCGAAACCCGCGGCGGAGTCGGCTGCCTGCGAGAAGTAGATGATGTTCTCGGTGAAGGCGAAGCCGGCCCCGATGACGGCGGCGTAGCTGAACCCGTCGAGCGGGCTGTCGAAGTGTCGCCTCGCGAACACCAGGATCAGAAACAGCCCGACGGCCTTGATGGCCTCCTCCGAGACGGGCGCCTGGATCAGCACGGAGAACTTGCTGACGTCACCTTCGGTCGACAGGTAGGACCGCGCGACGTCGAGCATCATCCCGCCCGTCACGAGGGTGCCGACGACGGATGCGCCTGCTCCCCAGAACAGCCCGAAGGCAAGCAGGATGCGGGGCTCCGGCTCCCATCTGTCGAGCCACCAGACTGCGGCGAGCACGAGGCCGAGCGGGACGAGGGCTGGGATGGCCATGGTGAGGGCGGCGAAGCGCAGCTCGCTGAAGAGCCACGCGACGACGCCGACGGAGAGCAGGACGGCGAAGCCGAGCAGCAGCAGCCAGGTGAGCCTGCCGCGCGTCAGCCTCCGACGCTTCTTCGGCGCGACGGACGTGGCACTGCTCATCGATGGTCCTCCGTGCGTTGGGTGGGTGTCCGGATCAGGGGCTGCCGGGATCGCGGCGCGCGCGGGTTGCCCCGTCTCGTCGACACGCTGCGGTCAGCTTAGCCAAGCCGGGGCGCGTCGAGCGAACGGCCAGTCGGCGGCGGCAGTCGCACGGTAGATTGGGACCCATGATGCGTCTCGGATTCCTTCTCGGTGCCACTGTCGGCTTCATCGCTGGTATCAGCACGAGTCGCGTGCATGCAGAAGAGGTCGCGAAGGACATCGGCGGCAAGTCGAAGGCGTTCGCCGAGCGCATGACGGTCTCGGCGGAGGATCTGCGGCGACGCAGCGACACCCAGCTCGAGGACATGCGCCGGCGCGTGGACGAGCAGCTCGAGGACATGCGCAAGCGAGTCGACGATGGGTTCGACGACGTCAAGCGTCGGGTCGAGGAGGAAGTCGAGAAGAGCATCGAGTCCCAGGTGCAGACGCTCGTCCGCGCCGGCCAGGCCCGCGAGGACGTGCTCGAGACCTTCGAGGACGATGACGCGGACGCCATGGTCTCCCCCACTGAGACGGCGTCGCCCCGCCACGCGGCTCGCGCCGACGACTCCCCCGCCGCATCCGACGAGAAACCGTCCAACTGACCTCACGAGGCTTGACCGGTTCGGCCCCGCCGGTGCACGCGCACCGGCGGGGCCGAACTCCTTGCAAGACGCGCGCCTCGCGAGCGACGGGCGGACGCTACGAGAAGTCGCGCAGGTCGGCTCGGTCGAGGCTGTCCTCGAGCGCCATGGCCTGAGCCTGCGTGATGATCGGGATGGCGCTCGTCACGGCCTGAATACCCGAGAGACGTTCAGGCGAGAGGATGCTCGTGACCTCTTCTCGGCTGAGGAGCCCCCGCTCGACGACGAGGTCCGCGATGGTGGCCTTCGTGTTGAGGGCCTCCTTCGCGAGCTTCGAGGCCTCCGAGTAGCCGATGTACGGCGTCAGGGCCGTCACGACGCCGACGGAGCTCGAGACCCTGGACTCGAGAAGCTCCTCGTTGGCGGTGATGCCGTCGATGCAGTTCACCCGCAGGGTGCGGGCTGCCCTGCGGAGCCAGGCCGAGTTCTGCATGAGCGTGTGCAGCATGACGGGCTCGAACGCGTTGAGCTGCAGCTGACCGGCCTCGGAGGCCATGGAGATCGTCACGTCGGCACCCGCGATGACGAACGCGACCTGATTGACCGCCTCAGGAATGACCGGGTTGACCTTGCCCGGCATGATCGACGAACCTGCCTGGCGTGCCGGCAGGTTGATCTCGCCGAGACCTGCCTGCGGGCCGGACGACAGCAGTCGCAGGTCATTGCAGATCTTCGACAGCTTCATCGCCGTGCGCTTGATGACGCTCGAGAGCGACATGAAGACGCCCGTGTCGCTCGTGGCCTCGATGAGGTCGTGCGCCGTCTGCAGGTCGTTGTAGCCCGTGATCTTGCGAAGCTGTCGCATGACCGCGGACGCGTAGCTCGCTTCCGCCGTGATGCCGGTGCCGATCGCCGTCGCGCCGAGGTTGAGCTCGAGGAGCAGCGGCAGCACGTCGCGCAGGCGCTCGATGTCCTCGCCGATCGTCGTCGAGAAGCCGCTGAACTCCTGGCCGAGAGTCATCGGCACCGCGTCCTGCAGCTGCGTGCGACCGATCTTCAGGATGTGCTTGAACTCGCTCCCCTTGACGCGGAACGCGTTCTGCAGAAGCGTGAACTCGTCGATGAGCCGTTCGGTGGCGTGCACGAGCGCCACCTTGACGGCGCTCGGGTACGTGTCATTGGTCGACTGCGAGCGGTTGACGTGGTCGTTCGGCGAGAGGAACTCGTAGTCGCCGAACGGCCGGCCGGCGAGCTCGAGCGCTCGGTTGGCGATGACCTCGTTCACGTTCATGTTCGTGCTCGTGCCCGCGCCGCCCTGGATGACACCGACGACGAACTCCTCGTGGAGCTTGCCGTCGATGATGTCCTGGCAGGCGCGATCGATGAGCCACGAGCGTTCCTGATCGAGCACGCCGATCTCGAGGTTCGCACGTGCCGCCGCCTGCTTGACCTGCGCGTAGGCCACGATGAAGTCCGGGTACACGCTGATCTGTCGTCGGCTGATCGAGAAGTTCTCGAGGGCACGCGCGGTGTTCACGCCCCAGTAGGCACCTGCGGGGATCCGCATCTCGCCGAGCGAGTCGCGTTCGACACGGAATTCCTGCGTTTCTGACATGACCTGATGGTCCTCCAACTTCGTCGTCTGAGTTTCCGCGCTGACCTCAGCCTACTGCCGGCGCGCTCCTCGGATCGCCGCTTCGAGGAGACTCGCGAGCGCATCCACCTGGATGCTGTCGGCGGACTGCTCACCCGTGTCGATGCCCTCGAGCGCCCGCAGCGCGAGGCCCTGCTTGGCGTCGATCAGCTCCGCGATGCGGGCATCGATGGTCTGGGCCGCGACGATGCGCCACGCCGTGACCGGCTCTTCCTGACCGATGCGGTGCACGCGGTCGATGGCCTGAGTCTGCTCGGCTGCGGTCCAGCTGAGCTCGGCGAGCACCACGTCAGACGCGGCCTGCAGGTTGAGGCCGACGCCGGCGGCGAGGAGCGAGCAGACGACCACCTGCACGCTCGGGTCGTTCTGGAAGGCATCGATCGCGGCCTGGCGCGCCGTTGGCGACTGGTCGCCACGGATGGAGACGGATGAGATCTCGTTCTCGGCGAAGGTGCGCTCGGCCGCGTCCATGACCTCGATGTGCTTCGCGAAGAACACGACCTTGCCGGCCGAACGCGCGATCTGCCCCGCGTACTCCGCGGCGAGGCGCGCCTTGGCGGCACCGATCGTGCGGAGCATGGTGAAGATGCTCGCTCCAGTCGAGGAGGCCTTCGACTCCTCGACTTCCTGTCGTGCGATCATCCGCACCCGATCGAGGTCGACGACGCCGGGTTCGAGACCCGCGGCAGACGCCATCTGGCGGTAGCGCTCCAGGAGGCGCGCGACGAGCGCCGCCTCCGCCGCTCGGATGCTCCGGCCTTCGTCGGAGTCGAGCTCGACAGGCATGTCGACGACACGCTTCGCGGGGAGGTCCGCCGCGACGTCGATCTTCCGCCTGCGCACGATGCCGAGATCGATGACCGTCTGTCGCGCGGCGGCGAGGAAGCCGGGGTCGCTCGGCACGAGTCCCGTCTCGTCCAGGCGATCGAGCAGCAGCTGGGAGGGCCGATCGCCCTCGAGCCAGCCGAGGAACTGCCAGATGGCCTTGAAGTCGTCGACGTCGTTGATGAGCGGCGTTCCCGTCAGCGCCATGAGCAGCGGGTCTGCGCCTGGAACGCGCGCGCGGATGCTGTTCGCGAGCTGCATGACCAACCGCGACCGCTGCGACTGCAGGTTCTTGATGAAGTGCGCCTCGTCGAGCACCATGCCCTTGAACCCGAGAGAGGTGAGCCACCCCAGGTGGCGGTCAAGGATCTCGTAGTTGACGACGAACACGTCCGCGAAGGCGTCGATGCCCTGACCGTCACCGGAGATGACGGTGACGCGGCGGTTCGGGGTCCATCGCTGGACCTCGCGTGCCCAGTTCGTCTTCACGACGTTCGGGACGACGCACAGCAGCGGATACGCGTCGGCGACCGACGCTGCGAGCAGTGCCTGCGCGGTCTTGCCGAGTCCGGGCTCGTCGGCGAGCAGGTACGCCCTGTGCCCCTCGGCGACGCTCGCGAGGAGCCTCGCCTGGTGATCCATGAGCTCCTGCCCTGGCGGGGAGATTCGGTCCCACCGAGGGGCGGGAGGCAGCTCCATCGAAGCCGCGTTGCCGCCCGCACCGGTCTCGAAGGCACGGAGCAGCGGCCCGAGCAGCTCCCAGTTGGAGAGGCGCGAATAGTGCGGCGTCGTCGTGTTCACGCTGGTGAGCACGGGAGCGAGGAACGGGTTGGAACGCGTCCGCGCCTTGACGGACCCGGGAAGGACCTGACGTTGCGCGATCTCCGGCGGCAGCTTCTCCGCCTGGGCCTCGGGTTCCGGCTGCTCGTCGACGACCATCTCGATGCCGCCAGCGAAGAGCATCTGCTTGCGCAGGGCCTTCGCCGCCTCGCTGACGGGAGCGCCCGGTTCGAGCAGGCTGATGAGCGACGTGTCACGGGCAGCGGTCTTCGCGAGGATCGAGGCGAGACCGTCGAGACGCTTGAGCGCCTCGGCCCTGTCGTGCTCGCCGAGCTCCGTCGACTCCTTCGCCTTCGCGCGCTCTTCGCGCATCAGCAGGGCGATGACCTGGAACTTCGTGCGATTCGACGGCGAGACCTTGCCTCGCTGAGCGGAGGCCTCGACTTCCCTCGCCGCCTTGGCGAGCTGAGGGATGACGCCGGTGTTGTCGACGGGCTTACGGTGGCGGGGCGCCGTGTGAACGCCGGCGCGACCGCCGGCTTGGGCGCGTGTCCTACGAGACATGCCCCTCCTTATGCAACGTGGCAGGGATCGGGAAGTTGAGCCGGGCGGAGGTCGCAGCATCGGCGCCGAACGCGGCGACCGGCAGTGAGGCGGGCGTCGGCCCACTCGAGTGACGAGCTCCCGGATGTCATGCAGGTATCGAGGAGAGTTCAGATTCCCTCAGACACCAGCGTTGACAGTGTACGCCAGGCGACCCGCAGGTTTCGACTCGGGAACGACGTGTCGTTGCCCCGCACAGACTCTGCGCGGGTGCGATAATCGTCAGGTGCCACAACGCCCTTTCCCAGATCCCGACCGGCCGTACTTCACGCCGTCGAAGCGGGTCGCCGGCGACTGGAGCGCTCACATCGCGACGACGCTCGACCGCACCGCCACGCTGCTCGCAGGGTTGACGCCCGAACAATGGGAGACTCCCAGCAAGTGCGACGGCTGGAGCGTTCGTGACGTGGCCGGGCACCTCGCCTGGAGACTCGGCTCCCCCACATCCTCCCTCGTGCGTGAGGCGTCCAAGGGCGTCTTCCGCAAGGGACTGCGGGTCGACGCCTACCTGGACGACATCGCGAAGCGCGAGGGAGCAGCCCCGACCGAGGAACTCGTCGCGCGCATCCGCTCCATCGCGGCCACGAAGGTCGTCTCCCCGACGCGAGCCGGTATCTCCGAGCTCACCGAGGCGGTCGTGCACACCTACGACATGACCGAGGCGCTCGGTCTGCGGATCCGTCTCAGCCCACGGTCGACGAGCGCGGTTGCCCTCGTGCGCACGAGGGTGCCGCTCAGCTCGGCGGCATCCCTCGCGAAGCGCAATCGGCTCCGCGCGACAGATGCGCGGTGGCAGATCGGCGACAAGGGACCTGTGGTCGAGGGGACCGCGGCGCAGCTCGTGCTCAAGCTCTTCGGGCGCGGCGTGCAGCTCGACGACTAAGCACGTCCCACGGTGCCCACGCTGAGACGATCGGTCCGGCCTCCGGCGGGCGCCGACGATCTGTCGGATCTCCCCGGAAGTGCGACTCAGACGGCGTAGCTGCCGCCGAGCGTCTCTGCAGCCTCGACGACATCGAGCGCCATGCGGTCCTTGAGCGCGTCGATGCTGTCGAACTTCTCCATGCCGCGTATCCGCTCGACGAACTCCACGTGGGCCATGAGCCCGTAGAGGTCGACCGTCTCGCCGATGAGGTGCGCCTCGACCTGCTTGCGGGGCACCCCGTCGAAGGTGGGGTTGTTGCCGATCGAAATCGCCGCCGGAGCGCTCAGATCTCCGCCCCTGAACCAGCCCGCGTAGACCCCGTCGGCTGGAATGAGGCCCTCGAGCTCCGGCGACAGGTTCGCCGTCGGGAAGCCGAGCTCCCGACCGCGCTTCGCGCCGTGGACGACCTCCCCCGTCACGGTGTGGTTGTGCCCGAGCACTTCGGCGGCGGCACGGACCTCACCGGCTGCGAGGAGCTCACGAACCCAGGTCGAGGATGCGCGGCGTTCGGCGTGCGAGCGCTCGTCCTCCGCCATCTCGTCATCGGCGATGACGATCTCGAATCCGCAGCTGGCGGCGAGCTCGCGCAGCAGTGCGACGTCGCCGGCCCCCTTGGCGCCGAAACGGAAGTCCTGTCCCACGACGATGAGCCGCATCCGGAGCGTGCCCACGAGCAGGTCACGGACGAACGCCTCCGGACTCATGCCAGCGAGGGTGTCGTCGAACGGCAGCACGATCGTCGAGCCCAAGCCGGTCTCGGCGAGCAGGTCGATCTTCTGGCTCAGCGACGTGATCGGCTCTGGCTCGACGCCAGGCGTGATGAGCGAGAGCGGATGGCGGTCGAAGGTGACCGCGACCGGCTCCAGCCCGCGCGAGGAGGCCTCGTCGACGAGACGCGAGAGCAGCCACCGGTGGCCGCGGTGCACCCCGTCGAACTTGCCGACGGTGATGGCACTCGGCGCGAGCTCGACAGGCAGCTCAGCCAGGTCAGTGAACAGCCGCACGTTCCCTCTTTCGTCTCGATCGTCCCGTCTCAAGCCACGCGATGCCGAGGATCGGGAGCACAAGAGGAATATACGCGTAGCCCACCCCGAAGTCCGACCATACGGTGTCGGAGGGGAACAGTTCCGGGTGGAACTCCGTCAGCGACCCGACCACGAGGACGCCGACGAGCTCGAAGACGATCGTGAACCAGGCGATTCGATTCCAGACGCGACCGCGCCGGACGAGCGCGATCGTGGCGAGCAGGTACACAAGCGCCGCGGCCGCGGAGAGCGAGTACGCGAGAGGCGCCTCGCCGAGCTTGGAGAGCAGCTGGTACGAGCTCCTGCCGATCGACGCCAGCGCGAGCACCGCGTAGATGACGACCAGCACTCGCCCCGAGCCCCGCGCACCCTGGTACCCGCCGTCGCTGCCGGGCTCGCGCTCGGCTCGGCTCACGCCTGTGCCCCGATGAACGGGCTGGCGCCGATCCAGATCTGGTGCATCCTGAAGACCATCACGCCGACGGTGAGGGCGGCGATGCCGAGGATCACGGTCGACCACCGTGTGCGCTCGACGAGACCCCAGAAGACCGCCGCGGGCGGGATGATGACCGCCACCACCCAGTACATCCAGAACTCGAGGGCGTCCCCGACCGGCGCATTCCCCGTCGCGGGCGCGATGAGCGCGATCACGAGCTGCGCCACGAGCAGCAGCTCGACGAGGGCGACGGCGCCCACCGTCACATCGCCGGGCTTGCGGCCGGCGGCGCCCGCGATGACGCAGAAGACACCGGCTGCGGCGCTCACGAGGCAGAGCGTCCAGGTGAACCAGTCGATCACGCCTTGGCCTCCGTCGGCATGTTGAACTCCGACTTGAGCACGCCGGCCTTGGCTCTGGCGATGCCGATGAGGCCGCCGTCCGGGTCGATCGCGGCGAGCACCCCGTCGTCGGCGCCCGCATCGAGGCGCAGCTTCTTGCCGTTTCTGAGGTCGGCAGCCTGCTCGGCGGTCGCCTCGAAGGCGCGGAACCGTCGGAGCGCAGCTTGCGCCGGCGCCAGGAGGCGCGCTCCGAGGTCGTCCACGTCCGGTGCGACCGCATCCTCGATGCCGAAGTCGCCGACGCGCGTGCGCCTGAGCGCCGTCAGGTGCGCACCCGTGGAGAGCGCAGCGCCGAGGTCTCGTGCCAGGGCCCTGATGTAGGTGCCGGACGAGCAGGAGACACGGATGTCGAGGTCGAGGACGGGCTGCTCTTCTGCGGTCGTCGACCGCGAATCGAGGAGCTCGAGCTCGGAGATCGTCACGTCGCGGGCTGCGAGCTGCACGGCCTCGCCGTCGCGAACGCGCTTGTAGGCACGAACCCCGTCGACCTTGATCGCACTCACCGCGGAGGGGATCTGGCTGATCGGCCCACGAAGCGCAGACATCGCCGCCTCCACACGCTCTGGGGTGACCGCCGCGACAGCTGACGCGGGGGCAGTGGCTGTGACCTCCCCCTCCGCGTCCTCGGTGTTCGTCGAGACCCCCAGACGCACCGTCGCGAAGTACTCCTTGTCGTCGCCGACGAAGTAGGTGAGGAGACGCGTGGCGCCGCCCACGCCCAAGATCATGAGCCCGGTCGCCATCGGGTCGAGCGTGCCGGCGTGGCCGACCTTCCGCGTCCCGAGCGCCCGCCTCGTCATCGCGACGAGCGTGTGACTCGTCGGCCCCTGGGGCTTGTCAAGGAGGAGGACACCGCTTGGGCCGGAAGATGGAGTCGTCATGTCCCCAATATCCTACGGTGCCCGTAGGCTCGTTCCCGGCCACCGGACGGCGCCGGGACATCCCGGCGACCGCCCTTCCACACGCGCGGAGGAGATCAGATGCGGGTTGCGGTCATCGGCGCGGGCGCGGTCGGGGGTACGCTGGCGCTCCTCCTGGATCGAGCAGGGCACGAGGTCGTGCTCGTCGAGCGAGATGACGCGCGGATGTCCCCCGCCGACCGACGGCACCTCGTGCTCACCGGCGCGTTCGGCACGCACGACGCAGAGCTCGCGACGCGCCGAGAGCTGTCCGGAGCGTTCGACCTCATCCTGGTCGCGGTGAAGGCGCAGGACACCGTGCGCGCGGTCGAGCCGCACCTCGAAGCGGTGGCTCGCGCCGTGACGGTCGTCGTGCAGAACGGCCTCGAAGGTGCGTCGACCGTCGAACGGATGCTCACATCGCTTCCGGAGGCGCTGAGGAGTGGATTCGTCGCAGGAGGGCTTGCCACGTTCGCCGTCAACCGGCCCTCGTCCGGTGAGGTCCGGGCAACGGCGGCTGGATCACTGACGCTCGGAACGGCATCCAGCGCCGACGCTCCGCGCCTCGCGCAGCTCGCAGCGGATCTGTCACCCGCGATCGAGGCGCGGGCCACCGATGACCTGGCCTCAGCGCTGTGGAGCAAGCTCCTCATCAATCAGGTCAACGCGCTGCCGGCCATCACCGGGCTCAGCGTGCAGGAAGTGGGTGAGCACCCAACCCTCCTGGGCGTCCTCGCTGCGAGCATGGGCGAGCTGCTCACCGTCGCGGCGGCCAGTGGCGCACACC
This sequence comes from Pseudoclavibacter sp. RFBB5, assembly GCF_002931555.1. GTDB lineage: Bacteria > Actinomycetota > Actinomycetes > Actinomycetales > Microbacteriaceae > Pseudoclavibacter. The sequence continues at coordinate 727,661 of NZ_PSTZ01000007.1, forward strand.
ACGTCGAGGTCGGCCCGTTCGACGCGGCGCTCGCATCTCTCGCGAACAGCCAACCTCGCGAGCCGGGCGACGCCAACGCTCGGAACGAGAGACTGGCGCGCGAGCTGTCCGCCGCCTTCGGTCCGACGCCGAACTACGCATCGACGCTGCAGAGCATCCGCCGCGGCGAGGCGACAGAGATCGACGCACTCAATGGAGCCGTGGTCGCCCACGCTCGCGCGCTCGGTCTGCCCGCTCCGGTGAACGCGACCCTTGCGGAGCTCGTCCACGACATCGAGCGCGGGCAACCCCACTTCTCCCCCTCCGCGGTCCACCGCTCAACGGTGACGGCCGCCATCAACGCCTGGTTCGACCGCGGCCATCGGGCGCTCGCGTGGCGCCTGCCCACGACCACGCCGTGGGGTGTGCTCGTGAGCGAGACGATGCTGCAGCAGACCCAGGCCGCCAGAGTGGAACCGAAATGGCTCGACTTCATCGACCGCTGGCCCACGCCAGCTGCGATGGCCTCCGCATCGGAGGCCGAAGTGCTCCGGTTCTGGGATCGGCTCGGCTACCCGCGGCGAGCTCTCTGGCTCCTCGCGTGCGCCCGCTCCATCGTGGCTGACCACGCTGGCGCCGTCCCGCGCACACGCGAGGAGCTGCTCGCGCTGCCAGGCGTCGGTCCCTACACGGCATCAGCCGTGATGTCGTTCGCCTACGGCGTGCCTGAACCGGTTGTCGATACGAATGTTCGTCGAGTGCTCGCGCGCGCGTTCGGGGGCGTGGAGGCTCCGTGGGGGCCGTCTGCCGTGCGCGACGCCACGGAGATGCGGGCAGTCTCCCCCGCGGATCCCGACGCCGCGAACGCCTGGAACGCCGCAGCGATGGAGCTGGGTGCCGTTGTCTGCACCGCAAAGCGGCCGAAGTGCGAGGAGTGCCCCGTCATGGGCCTGTGCGCGTGGTTCCGAGCTGGCCGGCCAGCCTCCAACGGCGCCGCCAGGAAGCGCCAGGCAACGTTCGCCGGCTCCGACCGTGAGATGCGAGGCCTGGTGCTCCGCGAGCTCCGGTCGATCCCGGGCGGCGTGGAGATCGCGTTCCTGCAGCAGCACCTCGCCCCATCCGGTGCGGATGCAGACCGCTTCACGCGTGCGATCGCCTCGCTGAAGAGCGACGGACTCATCGTGGAACGCGAAGCGGCGGAGATAGCGCTCGCCGGCGACTGAGCAGTCACCGGCGAACGCTGGAGCAGTGAGCAGAGGAGCGTCAGGCGTCCTCGGGCTCGTCCTTCTTCTCGTACGGATCGGCGTCACCCGCGTAGCTTGCCCCCTTGGCCTGCTCCGCGGATGCGCTATCACGCTCGTGCGCTTCCCGCAGCAGCGCCGCGATGGCGTCGGCGTTCTCGGGGATCGCATCCGGCACGAATTCGAGGCTCGGGGTGAGGCGCGACGTGATGTTCTTGCCCACCTCCGTGCGAAGCATCCCGGTCGCGCTCTTGAGCGCCGCGGCGGTGTCCCGACGCTCCTTCTGGTCGCCGTAGACGGTGTAGAAGATCGTGGCATGCTGCAGGTCACCCGTGACGCGCACGTCCGTGATCGTGACGAACCCGAGCCGCGGGTCCTTGACGCCTCGCTCGAGGGTCTTCGCGACGATGACCTTGATGCGGTCTGCGAGTCGCAGGGCCCGTGAATGATCGACCATGATGGCTACTTTCTCGTGTGCTGATGCAGACAGTCAAATGCGTCTGCAGTGTCTCAAACTGCGCAGAACCTGAAGGCGGGGCCCCGGCCGGTTGGCCAGGACCCCGCCCCGAGTACGCGCCGCGCTTCAGGCAGCGCGGCAGCTCGGTCGACAGCTAGACGCGCGGCTTCTCGACGAGCTCAGTCGTCTCGATCTCGTCGCCGATCTGGATGTCGTTGTACTTGCCGAGGCCGATACCGCACTCGAAGTCCGTGCGGACCTCGGTGACGTCGTCCTTGAACCGGCGGAGCGAGTCGATCGCGAGGTTGTCCGCGATGACGATGCCGTCGCGGATGACGCGAGCAGTCGCGTTCCTCGTGATCGTTCCGCTGCGCACGATACATCCGGCGATGTTCCCGAACTTGGAGGAACGGAACACCTCGCGGATCTCGGCGACACCCGACTGGACCTCTTCGAACTCGGGCTTGAGCATGCCCTTGAGCGAGTTCTCGATGTCCTCGAGCGCTCCGTAGATGACCGAGTAGAACCGGACATCCACGCCTTCACGAGCGGCACGCTCGCGCGCCTTCGTGTCGGGGCGCACGTTGAAGCCGATGATGATGGCGTTGTCGACCGTGGCGAGGTTGACGTCGGACTCCGTGATGGCGCCGACACCGCGGTGGATGATGCGCAGCTGCACCGAGTCATCCACATCGATCTTGAGCAGCGACTCCTCGAGTGCCTCGACGGCACCGGAGACGTCACCCTTGATGATGAGGTTGAGCGACTCGACCTTGCCCTCTTCGAGTGCACGGGTGAAGTCCTCGAGGCTGATGCGCTTGCGGGACTTCGCGAGGCTCGCGTTGCGCTCGACGGCTTCACGCTTCTCGGCGATCTGACGCGCGGTGCGGTCCTCTTCCGTGACGATGAAGGTGTCGCCTGCACGAGGAACGCTCGAGAGGCCCTGCACCTGGACTGGGCGCGAAGGCTCAGCCTCGGTGACGACCTGACCGTTCTCGTCGAGCATGGCCCTGACGCGGCCGTACGCCGTTCCGGCGACGATCGGGTCGCCGACCCGCAGCGTTCCCGACTGGATGAGGACGGTCGCAACCGCACCGCGTCCCTTGTCGAGCTTCGCCTCGATGGCGATACCGCGCGCCTCCTTGTTCGGGTTGGCGCGAAGGTCGAGACCTGCGTCAGCCGTCAGGAGGACCGCCTCGATGAGGCTGTCGATGTTGAGGTTGTTGCGAGCGGAGACGTCGACGAACATCGTGTCGCCACCGAACTCCTCGGCGACGAGCCCGTACTCGGTCAGCTGCGCGCGGACCTTCGACGGGTTCGCGTCTTCCTTGTCCACCTTGTTGACCGCGACGACGATCGGCACGTTGGCAGCCTGGGCGTGGTTGAGCGCCTCGACTGTCTGCGGCATGATGCCGTCATCCGCCGCGACCACGAGGATCGCGATGTCGGTGACCTGCGCACCACGGGCACGCATGGCCGTGAAGGCCTCGTGACCCGGCGTGTCGATGAACGTGATGGCGCGCTCGATGCCCTCGTGCTCGTGCCAGACCTGGTACGCACCGATGTGCTGCGTGATGCCACCGGCTTCGCCTTCGACGACGTTCGCGTTGCGAATCGCGTCGAGGAGGCGCGTCTTTCCGTGGTCGACGTGACCCATGACCGTGACGACGGGCGGGCGGATCTCGAGGACGTCGTCTCCTTCGTCCTCTGCTTCCTGGTCGAGGTCGATCGAGAAGCCCTCGAGGAGCTCGCGGTCTTCGTCTTCGGGGCTGACGATCTGGATGCGGTAGCCGAGTTCCTCGCCGAGGACCTCGAACGTGGCCTCGTCGAGCGACTCCGTTGCGGTTGCCATCTCACCGAGGTGGAACAGCACCGTCACGAGGTCGCCTGGGCTGGCGTCGATCTTCTCAGCGAAGTCCGAGATCGAGGCACCGCGGCGCAGGCGGATCGGCGTCGAGCCGTCTCCGCGACGAACCTTGACGCCGCCGACGCTCGGGGCTTCCCGCATCTCGAATTCTGCCCGCTTCGTCCGCTTGGACTTGCGCGCCTTCGACTTGCCGCCGCCACGACCGAACGCTCCGGCCGTCGAGCCGCGACCGCGACCGCCGCCACCAGGGCGACCTCCGCCGCCACCTGGACGCGGCGCGAAACCGCCACCGGCGCCTGGAGCGCCACCTGGGCGTCCGCCACCAGCGCCACCTGCACCCGGACGACCGCCTGGCCGGCCCGCACCCGCGGGGCGGGCACCTGGGAGGACGCGGGGCTGACCGGGACGCGGAGCTGCAGGACGGGGTCCGCCTGCACCTGCAGGACGGGGTCCGCCTGCGCCGCCCGGACGGGGGCCGCCACCGGCGCCGCCACCGGGGCGCATGCCCTGGTTCGAGGCGAATGGGTTGTTGCCGGGTCGCGAACGACCCATGCCCTGGCTGGACGCGAAGGGGTTGTTTCCCGGACGGGGGCCGGGACGCGGGCCGCGGGGGCGCGGGATCGAGGGGCTTGCGCCGCCCTCGGCCTGGGCAGGCTTGGCGTCGCCGGGAGCAGCGGGACGCTGCGCGTTCGGCTTCGGTGCGCCAGCCTCGGCTGCGGGAGCGGCAGGAGCCGCGGGCGCGGCAGCTGCGGGAGCCGGAGCCGGAGCTTCTGTTGCGGCCGGAGCCGGTGCTGGCTCAGGCTTGCGCTTCGGTCCGGGAGTCGGAGCCGAGGAACCGGCAGCCTTCTGCGTCGCGGCGGGCGCAGCGGGCGCGGCCGGCGCCGAGGGGGCGGAAGGTCCGAGCTTCGTGCCCGGGCGCACACTCGACGGCGTCGCGCCACCGGGACGCGGGGAGCCGGGCTTCGATGCCGCGGGAGCCGCGGCCTGCGGCTGTGCGCCACCGGCTGCGTTGGTCTTCAGCGCCTCGCGAAGGCGACGGGCCACGGGGGGCTCGACGCTCGACGATGCGCTCTTAACGAACTCGCCCATGTCCTGCAGAGTCTTGAGGGCGGTCTTCGAGTCGACGCCCATCTCGCTGGCGATTTCGTGTACGCGTGGTTTTGCCACTTTTCTCCTGTCTGGGGCCCGCCCAAACAGGAGCGGACCATTAAAGTCGGATGTGCCTCATCGTGAGTCACTCATGATTAGTCCATGGTCCGATCAGCCTTTTCTCGTGGTAGGAGCAGTGCGTTCGCCCTGCTCCAGTGTGCTCGCGTGCCTGCTGAGCGCCTCGGTGTCCACCGTGCCGGTCTTGAAGGCCCGCAAGAATGCGCGCCGCTCGATCGCTAGCCTGGTGCACTCCGCGGTCGGATGGATCCAGGCTCCGCGCCCTGGAAGACTCGCCGAGATATCGACTTCGAGGCTTCCCTGACGGAGCACAACCCTGAGGAGCTGACTCCGTGCGGAGCGCGAACGGCATCCAACGCACGTTCGTACAGACGACATACTACCCCTCTGCGCGCGCTTCGTCTCCGTCTTCGAGGATCGAGTCGGGCTGGATGTCGATTCTCGCCCCCGTGAGCTTGGCCGCGAGACGCGCATTCTGGCCTTCCTTGCCGATCGCGAGCGACAGCTGGAAGTCCGGAACAAGTGCCCGGACGGCCTTGGTCGCCCGGTCGATGACAAACGCGCTCGAGACCTTCGCAGGGCTCAGTGCGCTGGCCACGAACGTCGGCAGATCATCCGAGTAGTCGACGATGTCGATCTTCTCGTCGCCGAGCTCGTTGGTGACGGCACGCACGCGTGCCCCGAGCTCACCGATGCACGCGCCCTTCGGGTTGATGCCCTCCTGCGTCGCGCGCACCGCGATCTTCGAGCGGTGGCCGGCCTCACGGGCCAGCGACACGATCTCGACGACGCCGCTCGCGATCTCAGGAACCTCGAGTGCGAAGAGCTTGCGCACGAGAGACGGGTGGGTGCGGGAGACGGTGATCTGGGGGCCCTTGCTGCCCCGCTCGACCTTCGTCACGAAGACCCGCAGCCGGCGGCCGTGCGAGTAGTCCTCACCCGGCACCTGCTCTTCAGGGGGCAGGATCGCCTCGACGGTTCCGAGGTCGACGTGGATCATGCGGGGGTTCGGCCCCTGCTGGATGACGCCGGCGATGATGTCGCCTTCGCGTCCGCGGAACTCGCCGAGCACCTTGTCGTCGCCGATGTCGCGGATGCGCTGGTTGATGACCTGCTTGGCTGCGAACGCGGCAACTCGGCCGAAGTCGTCGGCGGGGAGCTGGGCTTCGCCGACGATCTCGCCGTCGTCGTCGAGCTCGGGAACGAAGACGTTGACCTCGCCGCTCTTGCGGTCGAGGTGCACGCGGGTCGAGGCCGGCGGCACGTCCTGGCCCAGTTCCTGCGAGACGTGCTTCTCGTACGCGGTCAGGATCGCCTGCTCGAGAATGCTGGCAAGTTCCTCAAACGGAATCTCACGCTCTCGCTCGAGAATCCTCAGGACAGCAAGGTCGATCTTCATGGCGCTCCCTCTATTCAGATGAAAGGACGAGTTTACCCCATGCGGGGCAGACTCGTCCTCAGGCCAGGCACGCGGGACGAGGCGACGCGGTGCCTCGTCCCGGGCCGCCCTCAGCTGGCGCGCTTGGACTGCAGGAGCGCCAGCACCTCGTCCTTGGCGACCGCGTCGCGCTCGTTCGTCCGGCGGTTCCACAGCTCGACCTGGCCGTCGGCGGCGCCCTTGCCCGCGATGACGATCCACGGAACGCCCAGGAGCTCCGCATCTCCGAACTTGACGCCGGGTGAGACCTTCTTCCGGTCGTCGTAGAGCACGTCGAGGCCGGCGGCGTCGAACGCCGCGGAGAGCTCCTCCGCAACCGCGAACGGCTCCTCGTTGCGCCCGGTTGCGATGATCTGCACGTCGAAAGGCGCCACCTGCTCAGGCCAGATGAGACCACGGTCGTCGTGGTTGGCCTCGGCGATGAGCGCGAGGTTCCGGGTCACGCCGATGCCGTACGACCCCATCGTCACGGTTGTGAGCTTGCCCTGCTCATTGAGGACCTTCAACCCGAGGGCCTCCGCGTACTTGCGACCGAGCTGGAAGACATGCCCGATCTCCGTGCCGCGAGCCGTCGTGATGGCTCCGCTGCCGTCGGGGGCAGGGTCGCCGTCACGGACCTCGGCGGCGCCGATGCGCGCATCCGCCGTGAAGTCCCGTCCGACGACCAGCGAGTGGACGTGCTTGCCAGCGATGTTGGCGCCGGTGATCCAGCTGGAGCCGTCCGCGACCGTCTCGTCGAGGAAGTACGCCACACCGGTGGTCGACTCCTCACCGAGCACCTGGCCCGCGGCCGACCATGGTCCGATGTACCCGCGAACGAGACCGGGGTGCTTCGCGAAGTCCTCCGCAGTCGCAGCCTCGACCTCGGCAGGCTGAAGGGCCGTCTCGAGGCGCTTCATGTCGACCTCACGGTCGCCGGGGATGCCGACGACGACCAGGTCGCGAGTGCCGTCTGTGTGGAGACGTGCCACGACCACGTTCTTGAGTGTGTCCGCCGCGGTCCAGTCGCGGTCCCCGGTCTTCGGGACGACCGCATTCGCGTGTGCGACGAGCGTCGCGATGGTCGGCGTGTCCGGCGAATCGAAGACGGTCGCGGCCCCGGTCGAGCTGGGGTCCACTGCGACGGGAGCCGGCGCGGCGTAGGCCTCGACGTTCGCCGCGTAGCCACCGGGTGAGCGCACGAAGGTGTCCTCGCCGACGGGTGTGGGGTGCAGGAACTCCTCGCTCCGCGAGCCGCCCATCGCGCCGGCGTTCGCCGCGACGATGACGTACTCGAGTCCGAGGCGGTCGAAGATGCGCTCGTAGGCGTCTCGCTGAGCCTGGTAGCTGATGTCGAGACCGGCGTCGTCGATGTCGAACGAGTAGGCGTCCTTCATCGTGAACTCACGGCCGCGCAGCAGCCCAGCGCGGGGACGAGCCTCGTCGCGGTACTTGTCCTGGATCTGGTAGATCGCGAGCGGCAGGTCCTTGTACGAGGAGTACAGATCCTTGACGGCGAGCGTGAAGGCCTCCTCGTGTGTCGGCGCGAGCACCAGCGGCGCCCCCTTGCGGTCCTCCAAGCGGAAGATCCCGTCGCCGAAATCGTCGAGGCGCCCCGTGGCCTCGTAGAAGTCGGCAGGCAGGATGCCTGGGAAATGAACCTCCTGGGCACCCGCGGCTTCCATCTCCTCGCGCACGATCTGCTCGATGCGGCGCTTCACCTTGAGACCGAGCGGCAGCCATGCAAAGACGCCTGGCGCCTGGCGGCGAATGTAGCCGGCGCGCACGAGGAGCCTGTGGCTTGCCACCTCTGCGTCGACGGGGTCTTCGCGGAGCGTGCGGACAAAGAGCTTGGAGAGGCGAGTAGTCACCCGGCCAATGCTAGTCGTGCCAGGGCCCACGCGCTGGCCGCGCTGGACCCTGGCAGAGGGCTGCTCGACCGCGGGCACCGATCTGCGTCACCAGGGCTTGTCGTACAGCGAATCACCCTCTGTCTCGCCGCGCTCCTGGTCGAGCTCGTCCTGTCGGTCCTGCTGATTCTCCTGCAGCTGCTCTTCGAGCTCGGTCATCTCCGGTGACTGCGTCGATTCCGGGGGCTCCTCCCCCTCGTTCGGCTCCTGCGCCTCCGACTGCTGCTGCAGCTTCTGCTGGATGCGTTCGCTCGATTCGACCGTCGGGGGCTCGAATTCGGTGGACGCGCAACTCGGGTCGCGGGCATCCAGGACTGCGAGCGCCTCCTGCCAGAGCGCCACCGCCCCTGCGGTGTCGTCCGCGGCCAGTCGCGCATCGCCCTGGCGCTCGATCGTGATGGCGAGATTCGCGCGGATCGGGCACTGCTGCGGAGGCTCGGCCATGGGCAGGGCCGCTTCGAGCTCGGTGCGCGCCTCGTCGAGCAGCCCCAGCTGGAGCATCGACGTGCCCGTGTTGTACGGGGCTTTCCAGCTCTCGAGGATGTTCACGAACTTCTGCTGCTGCGCCGAGTTCATGCTCCCCTCGTACTCGGAGTCGGCGTAGAGCGACACCGTGCGGTCGGCGATGATCGACATGCTGATCAGCTTCGTTGCGAACGCGGCCGCCAGGAGCGCGAACGGGATGCTGAAGAGGATGAACCTGCGCCTGCGCTTCGCGGCGACGGCGGCCACCGGCAGGGCACCGCCTGACTTCTTCCGACGAGGACTCATACCGTTCCTCCCCTTGCTCTGCTGAGCTCGATCGAGTGCTTCACGGACTCCCAGACGTCTCGGAGCAGCAGGAGGAACGCGGCCGCGGCGAGGATCCAGTACACCTCGAACGCTGTCTCCGCGCTGCCGCCGGTCTGCGTCACCCTCGTGCCGTCGACCTCCGCGGGCACCACTTCGGTGCCAGGCTCGCGCACCTCGAGCGGCAGCGCGAGGTCGTCCGCGATGGTCTGCAGAGCCGCCGTGTCGATGACGGAGCGAGCCTGCTGGCCCTGTCCGTCGAGGATGTAGCTCGGCTCGTCCGTCGCGAGCGTGCCAGCAGTCGCCTTCATGGGCCCGCCCTCCTCAGTGCCATAGCCGAGCACGGCGCCCCCGGCCAGATAGCCCGCGACAGCGCTGAACGACTCCGGCTCCGTCTCGGCTGTCTGCTCACCGTCGCCCAGGTAGTACACGAGCCTCGCGCGCTCCGGCTCTGCCTCGGCGGCCGCTTCCAGCACATCCCGGACCAGCGGCTCTGCGATGGAGATGGAGCTGCCACGGGAGTACTGGGTGACCTCCGGACGCAGCGTCTGCAGCAGAGCGTCGAGCGCGGTCGTGTCGGCGGTGAACGGCAACCGCTGGACGGCGGCGGCGTCGAAGGTCACGAGTCCGAACCTGGCACCCTCGTGCGCGGCCGTCAGCGCTGAGATATCCGCTTTCACGCCGTCGAGCCGCGGTGCACCGTCCCAGTCCTCCGCGACCATGCTCGCCGTCGTGTCGACCACGAAGAGCACGTCAACCTCGCTCTGCAGGTTCGGTGCCGGAGCGCTGCCGACGCCAGGGCGGAACGCGGCGACCACGATCAGCGCACAGGCGGCGAGGCGCAGGACCCAGTTGACGCGCCGGCGTCGATCGGATGCCCTGACAAGCGCGAAGACGCAGAAGCCGAGCAGGACCATGCCGACGAGCGCAAGGAGCACCGGGGGAAGTATGGGATTCCAGGTCATAGTCGGAGCCTCCAGGCCAGCACGACGTAGATGGATGCGAAGACGAGCATCAGCACGAGCCACACGTTCGGCCGGTCGGTGACGAGCAGCTGGGGCTGGCCGACCATGAGCGAGGTCTGCTCGCTCGTGATCTGATCGACGATGCCGGACACGCTGGCCGGGTCGGTGAGCTTGAAGTAGCTGCCATCCGCCTGCAGGATCGTCGTCCGGAACTGGTCCGCGAACGCATCCTCGAACTGGTTGGCATCAAGCGCGTAGATGGTGATCCCCCGCTCCTCCGTGTACTCGGCGGCCTCCGGGAACGAGACGAGCGGGTCGCCGTTCACCGCGTTGTCCGTCGCGAAGATGATGGACCGGGACCTTCCGTCGTCGGCGGCCGGATCGTACTCGCCGAAGGTCATCGCGCAGGAGGCAAGGCCATCGCCGACGAGGGACGCACCTGCAGCGCCCTGCGTGCCCTGGGCGAACGAGTACTCGCTGTTGGACCCGCCCGAGGCTGACTCCATCTCATCCCGCACCTGCTGCAGCTGGGTCTCGACGAACGCGTAGTCGTCCGTCAGCGGGAACAGCTGCACCGCCGTCGCATCCCACAGCATGAGCGACATGCGCTCCCCGTCGAACCCGGGGAGCATCTCGAGGTACCTGTCGAGCACCTCGACGTCGTAGTCGACCATGGAGCCCGAGATATCGAGGCAGAGCACGATGTCGCGGTTGAACTTCTCCGGCGACTCGACACGCTGGTACACCCAGCGGCCGGCCGCGACGCTCGTCACGGCGAGGAGGATCGCGAGCACGACCCCGACCGCGGTCATGAGACTCGAGTATCGGAGCAACGCTCGCCGATACGCCGGGAGCCTCGTGAGGCGCCTGGAGTTGGCGACGGGAATCGCGCCGGACTGCCCACGCTTGCGGGCGCGCCACCAGGCGATGGCCGCGACGGCCGCCGCCACTGCGATCAGCGACAGACTGACCCACCACATCGCTATCGCCATGTCGCGATCACCTCCCGCGCAGCCGCGATCCCGGCCGCTGTGCCGCTCGGATCGTGCGCCCCGAAGACCATCGGGTAGTACTGGCCGACCGTGTGCGAGAGCCCCCGGAGGTCGGTGCGCCTCAAGTCGGTGAGCGTCATCTTGTCCGCCGGAACAGTCGAGACGGCAGCGACGAAACCACGCACGAGCACGCTCAGCTCGGCGTGAGCACGTCGTGGCGTCAGCTCGCCGGCCGCCGCACGACGGGCGACCTCGTCCACGCGCTCGAGATACTCCTGCTGCAGCGCGTGGACTGGCGGTCTCGCGGCCGGGAGCACCGGGGCGGCCTTCGGCGGGCGCGGTCGCGTCAGGAAGACCACGAGGAAGTAGTACGCGACGATGGACGCCAATATCAGGAACCCGAGAACCAGCCAGAACTGCGCGTAGTCGATGACGGGAACGACGGTTCCCTCCGGCGGTTGGACATCAGCGACGAACATTCGCCCTCGCCTTCAAGAGCGCCAGGAGCGTCGGCGCGACCTGCTGCTCGCTCGCGATCTCCGCGTACGAGACCGCGTTCGCCTCGAACGTCCGCTCCATGTCGAGCGCTCGCTTCTGCTCCGCGTACTCGAACTCGCGCTCGAGGAGCCGATCCCCGCCGAAGAGGCTCGGCATCGCCCAGTTCCCTTCCACGTCGAAGGCCAGCTCGCCGCGGGCGCCCCGCTGATGGGGTTCGGCATCCGTGATCTGGAGCCAGACGATCTCGTGCTGAGCCGCGAGCCGACGCACGAGAGCAGCACGTTCCTCGTCCCAGTCGAACTCGTCCGCGATGACGACGAGCAGCGCACGGTGCCTGACCGTGAGCCGGACTCGGTCGAGGACCGCGTTCATGTCACTGGTCGCCGTCTCGAGTCCAACCGAGTCGTAGACCGCGTGGAGCATCCGCTCGAGCGCGGACGACGTGCTGCGGAACGGGAGCTGCCTGATGCCCTCGGAGCTGCCCGTCACGAGGCCGACGTCGTCACCATGCCGGATGGCGAGATACCCGAGAACACCCAGGGCCGTGACGAGCACCTCACGCTTCGGCTCGCCGCTCGCCGAGATCGCCGCCATGTTGCGGCCACCATCGACGGCGAAGAGCACACGGTGGCGCCGCTCGGCGACGTAGCGCTTCACGAGCGGCTGCCCCGTTCGCGCGCTCGCCTTCCAGTCGATGTCCTTGATCTCGTCTCCCGCCACGTACTCGCGGAGGTCATCGAAATCCATGCTCCGACCACGCAGATGCGAGGCGTACTGGCCGTCGAGCAGGTGCAGCACGCGCCTTCGCGCGTGCAGGAACATCTTCGACTTGACCTTCGCCAGAAGGGGGCGTTCGCTCGACATGGTCACGGAGTACGAACAGCCCCGAGCACCGCGTCGATGATCTGCTCGACGCGGACACCCGTTGCATCCGCCTCGAAGCCGAGGATGATGCGGTGGCGCAGGATGCGGTGCGCCAGCCGGCGAACGTCCTCCGGCACGACATGGTCGCGGCCCTGCAGAAGCGCGACTGCCCTGGCGCCCTTGGCGAAGTTGATCGAGGCGCGCGGCGACGCGCCGACCTCGACGAGCCGTGCCAGCTCCGGGCCGATGTACTCCCCGGCGTGACGCGTCACGTAGACGAGCCCGACGATGTACTCCGTGATCGCCTTGTCGACGTACACCCGCGACGTCAGCTCCTGCAGCCTCGTCACATCCTGCAGCCCCACCGCGGCTGGTTCCCCGTGCTCGAAGACGCCCTCGTCGATGCGACGCAGGATCTCGGCCTCCTCCGCGGGGTTCGGGTACTCGAGCACGTCCTTGAGCATGAAGCGGTCGAGCTGCGCCTCAGGCAGCACGTACGTGCCTTCCTGCTCGATGGGGTTCTGCGTGGCGATCACGAGGAACGGATCCGGCAGCGGGTACAGCGTGCCGCCGATCGTGGTCTGGCGCTCCTGCATCGCCTCGAGCATCGCGGACTGCGTCTTCGCGCTCGAGCGGTTGATCTCGTCGAGCAGGACGAAGTTCGCATGCACGGGCCCGAGCTGAGTCGAGAAACGGTGCTCCGCCGCATCGTAGATCTGTGTGCCGACGATGTCTGACGGCAGGAGGTCCGGCGTGCACTGGATGCGGCTGAACGACCCACGGACCGACTGGGCGAGCGTCTGGGCGGCCGTCGTCTTCGCGAGGCCGGGAACGGACTCGAGGAGGACATGCCCGCCCGACATGAGCCCGACGAGCAGTGTCTCGCGCAGCTGCGTCTGGCCGACGACCTTGTGTGCGAAGGCTTGCGAGACGGCCCCGATGGCACGCCCCGCCTCCTGGAGCTCCTGCTGGCTGAGCTTGAGCTGCTGACCGCCGACAATCGTCACGGATCCTTCTTCCTGCGGCTGGACACACCTGCCGACTCTTCTGATCTCGTCTGGGGCATTTCAGTGATTCGCAAGGGAAAGCGTAGTGACACCGTGCGGCACTCGCGTTCAGCCTCCCGCGAGTCTCGCGCGAGCGACTATGGAAAGAGCCGGATCGGATTGACGATGTCGACATAGATGAAGAGTGCGCTCATCGCCATGAGGCATCCGGCGATGACGAGGGTGACGGGGAGGAGCTTCGCCGTGTCGAACGGACCGGGATCGGGGCGACCGAACAGCTTGGCCAGCCGGCGGCGGACACCATCGATGAGCGCGGCGAGCACATGCCCGCCGTCGAGCGGCGGCAGCGGGACGAGGTTGATGACGCCGAGGGCGATGTTGACGGATGCGACCAGCTGCACGATGGTCGCGACCCGATCAACGACGGGGATGCTGCTCTCAGCCGCCACCTCGCCCGTGATCCGTCCGACCCCGACAACGCTCATCGGACCATTCGGGTCGCGCTCGGCGCCCCCGAAGCCGGCGTTCCACATCTCGACGATGCGCTCGGGGATCGTGATCAGGAAGTTGCCGACGGCGCGCACATTGGCCTCGGCCATCGTGAACGCGTAGAGCGGCGACTGCCTGACGCGCTCCTGCGTGGGCGTGATGCCGACGAACCCGACCTCTTGCGTCACGAACGAGCCGTCCGCAGCCTCGACGCGCGCTCCCGTCAGCTCGTCGAGCTCGTAGACGGTGTTGACGCGTGGGGTGAGCTCCACCTCCAGCTGCTGCCCCGCGCGATCGACCCCCACGGAGATCGGCTCCCCCGGGCTCACGCGGATCGTCTCCTGGAGGAGGTCCCAGCTGTCGGTGGCGGTGCCGTCAACGCTGGTGATCCTGTCGCCGGGGAGGAGGCCGGCCTCGAAGGCCGGTGCCGGCGTCTCGCACGTTTCCCCTGGTTCTGGCGCCACCGAGCCGGCGGGGACCACGCACTCGTAGACCGTGCCGACCGTCGTCGACGGCTGGTACAGGCCGAATCCGGAGCAGACGATCATGAACCCGAGGATCGCGATGACGAAGTTCATGGCTGGTCCCCCGACCATGATGACGATGCGCTTCCACACGGGGAGCGCAGAATACGTGCGCGACTCCTCCCCTGGAGCCACTCCTTCCGCGGACGCCAGCCTGGCATCGTCGATCATGCTCGACATGAACCCGGTCCCACCTGTGCGTGCGGCCTGGCCAGCCTTGGCAGGCGGGTACATGCCGATCATGGCGACGTAGCCGCCGAGCGGGATGGCCTTCACGCCGTACTCCGTCTCACCCCGCTTGCGCGAGAAGAGCGTCGGCCCGAACCCCACCATGTACTGCGTGACACGCACTCCGAAGCGCTTGGCCGGGACGAGGTGGCCGACTTCGTGGAGCGCGACAGACGCGGCGAGGCCGATGACTGCGGCCAGGACGCCGACGATGAAGAGCAAGACTGATTCCACGGGGGTCAAGCGTAGACCTGCCTTGTCGCTCGCGTGCTGTCGATCTGCCTTGCCCGCCGGGCCGCCCGTGTACCGGCGGTGCGAGTCGCCCACCGCGTAGGCTTGCCCGATCATGAGCGAAGCATCAACGCTGCACGCTGCAGCCGCCGTCGAACTCGCCGTTGTCGTCCGCTCAGGGTTCATCGAATCCCGGCACGTCGGCGCTGCGGTCCTGACCAACCCGGACGCTACGATCCGAGCCGAGCTGGGAGACGGGCATCAGCCGGTGTTCCCACGCTCGACCCTCAAGCTCTTCCAAGCGCAGACCGCGCTGACGCTCGGCGCGCAGCTGACCGACGAGCAGACGGCGATCGCCTGCGGCAGCCACTCCGGATCTCCAGACCACGTCGCACACGTGCGGGAGATCCTGCACGCCAGCGGGCTCGACGACCGGGCGCTCGCCTGCCCCGCCTCCTGGCCCCGAGATCGTGCATCCAGAGACGCGCTCGTACGCGCCGGCGAGGCATCCTCCCCCGTGTACATGGAGTGCAGCGGCAAGCACGCTGCGATGCTGGCGGCCTGCGTCGCCCAGGGGTGGCCGACGGAGGGGTACCTGGCGGCAGATCATCCGCTCCAGGTGGCTATCAAGGACACGGTCGAGCGCATGACCAGGGAGCGCCCGAGCGCGGTCGGTGTCGACGGATGCGGCGCGCCGGTCTTCGCCGTGAGCCTCGTCGGTCTCGCGGCGGCGGCGAGCCGGCTCGCCACGGCGAGTCCGTCTTCCCCGTTTCCGCTCTTCAAAGCTGCCGCCGCGGTGTGGCGCTCCGTGCTCTCCAACGGCTGGCTTCTCGAGGGCCACGGGCGCCCGAACTCCCTCGTCATCTCCGAGCTCGGTGTCCTCGCGAAGTCCGGTGCTGAAGGTGTCCTCATCCTCGCCTCGCCGGACGGCACCGCTGTTGCGATGAAGATGCTCGACGGCTCCAGTCGTGGAACGACGCTCGTGGGTCTGCAGCTGCTCGTTGCCGCCGGTGCCGTCGATGTGGGCCGAGTGCAGCAGCTGCTGCCGCGGCTTGGACTCGAGGTCATGGGCGGTGGCGTCCTCGTCGGCGAGATCATGGTCGGCAGCGGAGTTCCGACGAGCCTCTAGGCACCGCTGAGGGACCTCTCCTCGTTCGACCAGCGGATGCGTTCCATCGTACCTCGACCGTGGCGGAGCACAGCGCTGCGCGACGCGTCGACGACCAGCGGTGGCAGAGGATCGCCTCTGAGGAGCGACCGGTGCTCTCCGGGGGTCACACCGGACAGCAGCACGCGGTGCTCGGCGGAGAGCCTCGCCAGGACCCCGAAGCGACCTTGCCACGTCTCGACGTCGCCGATGACGGCTCGCTGAACGCTCCGCGGCTCCGACCCGCCCCGCTCGGGGTGGCCACGAGTCACGGTTGTCGCCGCGCACCAGTCCGCGAGATCCGTGCACACGAACCCCCTTGCCTCGAGGAGGCGCCGCATCGTGGCGGGCTGCCGCGCCACCACGAGCAGCTCTCGGTCGGTCTCTCCGTGCACCGGAGCGAGCCGATCCGTCGCAGCCTCGGCGTCGCGATCGCGGTTGCTGATCGGCCGGGACGCCTGTGCGACCTGACAGGCTCTCCCCCGCCAGACCGCCCGGCCGGCTGGGGCATCCGCGTCGTGCTCCGAAGCCTGCCCGCCCGCCATGACGTACGCGCTGCGGTCACCGCCGACCAGGCGGAGCGTCTGGGCGGCGGAGGCGACGAGCGCGGCTGTCCCGCCCGTCACCCGACTCAGCGAGAACGCGACAGCCGGTGAGCAGGATGCGGAGGCCTTGATGAGGCGCACGAGGTGCTCGGTCATGGCGGTGCGGTGCGGCTCCTCCACCCCGGCGAGGAGCGCATCGATGTCATCGACGACCAGCAAGCCCGGGCTCGACGCGAGGTCTGCGGCGCACAGCTGGTCCCAGGCGGACTCAGGGTCCGACGAGAGGACGGTGATCCGCCCGACGGCAGAGTCGGACCGCTCGCCGGACGCCTCGACGAGCACCGTGAGGCAGCCGGTCTTGCCGGTTCGAGGCCCGCCGATGACGGCCATCGCGCCGAGACCTGCATCAAAGCGAGCCGGTCGCTGCTCGCGAGCGTCCGTGTCGTCGCTCAGCCCGAATGCGAGGCCCGGACCGTCCCCCGCGATCGCGGCAAGCGCGATCCGCGAGGGAAGGGCAGGGAGCCACGGCCGCTGCGGCGGCAGATGACCGAGGTGAGCTTCACGTTCGACGGCCGCCAGGACGAGGCCCGCCACGGCCAGTCGCTCACGCTGCCGCACCTGGACTTCGACGATCCGGCTGTCGCGCACGACCAGGGCGAGCCCCGGTGAGTCGGCCGGCAGGCGCGCGGCGGACGCGGTGCCGATCAGCGCGGTGCTGTCCGCTTCCGCGACCACGCGGAGACAGATGCGGATGCTGCAGTTGGCCAGCGTCGTCCCACGGACCGCGATCGCAGGCTGCTGGGAGCACAGGACGAGGTGCATCCCGAGGCTCCTCCCCCTCGCTGAGATGTCCGCGAACACGGAATGCAGCGCGGCACCGGCGTCCACAAGCGCCTGGTACTCGTCGACGATGACGACCAACCGTGCGAGGCCGGGCAGCTGGCCGATGTGGGTCGCACCGGCGGCTCGGAGCGCACGTTCACGCTCGCGGAGCTCGGCGCGCAGGCTGATCGCCGCCCGTTGCGCCTCGGCAGCATCCAAGTCGGTCACGATCCCCACACAGTGAGGGAGCTCGGCCAGAGGGTCGAACGTCGCGCCGCCCTTGAAGTCGAAGCACAGCACCTGTACCTCGCGACTGGACCTCGATTCTGTCAGCGCCAGCACCCAGGTCACGAGCAGCTCGCTCTTCCCCGAACCGGTCGTGCCCCCGATGACCGCGTGCGGGCCGTCGGTGACGAGGTCGATGCCGAACAGCGCGGTGCCGTGCGTGCCCAGCTGGGCGAACAGGCCGGCGCCTTCCAGCCTCGCTGGCTGGGCCCCGCCTCGGCTCGTGATCGAAGCGGCACGTCGCAGTTCTCCTGCGTCCTTGCCGTCGACGCCCGCCTGACCAGCCTCGTCGGAACGGCTCGGACCGGACGCGCGCAGCTGCTCCGCCGTCATGAACCTGGGCCGCAGCGTGACGCGACTGCCGTTCTCGAGCACGACGCTCGCGGCCGACGCGCTCTGCACATGGACGCGAACCGGCGCCGCGTTCGACGATTCGATACCTCGGCCTTCGGAGAGATCAAGGAGCAACCCGCCCTCGGCGACCTGCGCGTCGCCCCACCTCCACGGGCGGCCAAGCGTGGACAGTTCCTGAGCCAAGACTGCCCCAAGAACGCCGGCACAGATGCGGACCTCGCCCGCGCACGCCGCATGCTGGACGAGCAGCGCGCGCCCTGCCGCGAGCACCAGGCTGGTACTCCCGGTTATCTCGAACGTCGCACCGCCTCCGAAGACGGGAGCGTCGTCGAGCGTGAGGACGTGATCGAGACGTGAACGCACGTCTTCGGGGAGGTGGCGCAGCTCACCGGACATGGGGAGGCGCACGCGCACCGAGCCGGATCCGAGGCAGAAGCGCTCTTGGGCTTCCAGGCGAGGTGCCGCCCGAGCGGTGCAGGTCTCCGCAGCGAGGGCCTCCAGCCTCCGCAGCTCGTCCGCGGCGAGCGACCGAGCCTGCTGGATGCACGCGTCGAGTTCGCGGTCGAACACGGCCTGCGCGCGCGTCTGCTGGGCGCTCGCCTGACGTCTCGACTCCGCGTAGCTGGCCACCGCCATGACGGGACCGAGCAGGGCGAACGCGAGCATCGCGGGTGACCCCAGAAGCAGCCAGAGCAGGATCGCAACGACGACCGGAGCCGAGGCCATGATGATGGGAAACGCCACCACTCTCGCATCGGCGACGGGCGACGGCAGGCACAGGACGGGCTCGATCAGCCGGGGCCGCGCTTGTTCGTCCGGCGGCCCGTCACTCCGCTCAGTCGTCACGTCCTGCAGCGGCGGCTTCCGGCTCATCCGACCACTGTTCGACAACGGCGAGCCAGGGTGGAACCACGGACCGTTCGACGAGCCAGGCGACACTCGAGGCAAGCGGATCGTCCGCGCTGACGCCGAGGGCTCTCTTCGCGAAGGCCGCCGCGGCGCTCGAACGCCCCGAGGCCCATTCGAGCCAGCTCATGCTGGCAAGGAGCACGGGTTCATCGTCGAGGTCGACGAGCTCGGCGAGACGTCGGAGGATCGCGGCGGCTTGGCGAACACGTCTGCGGGAGAACTCGGGCAAGGGTCGGTGCACGTCCTCCTCGCCCATCACCGTGCTCCAGACCGGCGCCAGCGAGAGCAGGTCGCTGTGGGCGCCGAACCCGATCGTCACGAGGAGGAGTTCCGAGGTGTGGCGGCCTCGGAGCATGCAGAGCAGATGTGCGAGTTCCGCGTCTGCCGGAGCAGCGCGGAACGTGTCAGGCGCGAAGGCCGCAAGCCACCGCTGCCGCATCGATGGCAGGTCATCCTCGCCGTCGTGGTGCTGCCAGTGTCGCTCATCCTCCTCCGCAAATCGAAGCCTCCTGGTCACGGACGCGGGCGTGATCAGCGACTCGTCCCCCGGCTTTGCCGTAGCCTGCACCCACTCCTCCTGCGAGCCCAGCGCGCGCGGGCCGATGTCACAGCAGTCGACGTCGTCGCATCCGTAGACACCCCAGGCGTCAGCAGCTCGGCAGATGCAGGCAGCCACCTCGATTCCCGCGCGGTCTGCCGCTGCGACGAGCTCCTCGGCAACCACGGAGAAGGGGGGCCGCGGCCCGGACCCGAAGGGCAGGTCCGGGCACAGGACGAAGACGACTCGCTCGATGCTTCTCAGGTGCGAGAGGTGACCGATCACCGCGTTCGCGTACGGGGCCGCACCCGCCGAAGATGGCTCCGGCACCTCCGGCAAGTCGAAGCGAAGGACCACGCCTCCCCGTTTCCCGCTGAGCGGTATGGCGACAAGGGAGCCGACGGGTGAGTAGCCGAGGAGACGAGGCACGGCGTCGAGGATCTGCTTCGGCGTGCTGAGGCGAATCTGTTGCATGCCCAGACGCTAGGCCTCACGTCAACGGCGCGGTTCCGTGGCGGCCTCGCCTGTGGACAGCGCGAAACTCACGCGTCTGTGACGACGAAGTGAACGGAGCAGACGACGACGTGAAAGAAGCACGGCACGCGGAAGAATATCCGCGTGCCGTGCTTCGGGGCTGGACGACGCCGCGTCCAGTGCGCTGTCAGTGCTGAGCTGGGGGCTGCTGACCGTAGGGCTGCTGGTTCTCGGGGGCCCGGCCAAGCGGCGGCTGCTGAACGGGAGGCTGCCCGTACGGCTGCTGCGTCGGTGCCTGGCCGTACGGCTGCTGCCCATACGGCTGCTGCGCCGGGGCCTGACCATAGGGCTGCTGGCCGTTGGGCTGCGCCGGGGCCTGACCATAGGGCTGCTGGCCGTTGGGCTGGGCCGGGGCCTGACCATACGGCTGAGCGGGAGTCTGTCCGTAGCCCGACTGCACCGGTGCCTGTCCGTACGCCTGCCCCTGGGCCCCAGGCGCGTAGCCGACTGCGCCCTGCTGCTGGCCGTACTGGCCACCGAGGTTCATGAGTGCCGGGTTCCAACGCGAGCTGTCGAAGCCGATGATGGCGAGCCACACGATAGGGAGGAAGATGTAGAGCAGCACCCAGACGCCGCTCTTGCCGAAGCCAAGACCGATGCGGTAGGCGGCGATCGCCATGAGGACGACGAGCGCGATGTTGACGCCGGGGATGAAGCCGACGAGGACCCACCAACCGGGGAAGCCCGCGGCCTCGACGAATGTCCACGAGTTGTAGACCGGAACCCAGGCCTTCCAGGCCTCGATGCCCATCTTCGTGAACACCTTGGACATGATCCACGCGGTGAGCGCGTACGCGCCGAGCACGATGACGAGCCACAGGAGGATCCCGAGGGCGCCGATACCGGCAGCAGCCTGATCGCCGTAAGCGATGATTTCCATTGAGGAGTCACTTTCTGATATTCAGTCGACGTCTGCGTCGAGCGCGGGGAGTGCGCATGAGCCAGAAATCGCAGACATGGTACAAAGTAGCGGCGTTTCAACGACTTTGTCGATGGGGAGCGCTCCCCTGCGCGCCTGTGTTCGGCAACACCGATGCCCCTCGTGGAGAGATCAAAGGCCTTCCGGCACGATCAGCCGCGCCGCGCCCGGTCCTGTTGGTTCGAGTTCCCAACCGGCGTCGCGGCAGAAGTCCGACAGCTCTTCCGCATCCTGCAGCGCCGCCGCCCGGTCGGGCTGCGACGAGGCGCGCGTGATGAGACCGCGGGTGAAGAGGCCCTTGCCTCGCTTGTTGAAGTGGTTGAGTGAGCGCACGGCGCCGTCGGCGGACCTCGAGACGACGTCGATGGACACATGCTGCTGAGCGGCTTCGACGGGCCCGAGCGCGGAATACGCCTTCGATCGAAGGTCCACCACAAGACCTCTGTGCGCCGACAGCGCCTGGCTCGCCGCTGGAGCCCACCGGCGTGCGGCCGCGACACCGCCGAGCCGTGACGCCGCAGAGAGCCGGTAGGCGGGGATGCCTTCTCCCCCGCCGACGAGCCCGAACAGGGCGGAGTGAACCGCCACGTGGTGCGCCGCCCAGCTCAGCTGGGACGCCGTCAGGGTCGGGGCGTCGAGGGCGTCGTAGAGCACACCCGTATACCGGAGCAGCGCTGGCATGCGAGGGGCCGAGCGGAGCGTGCGGTTCCTGTTGAGCTCGATCTCCGCTTGCTTCTCGGAGATCTTGAGCACCTTGCGGGCTGTCTCGCGGTCGTGGGAGAGGCTGTGCAGCTCGCTGACGACGAGCTCACGCGTCGCCGCGAACGTCTCCGACCAGCTGAGCCCGCCTGCTTCCGGGCTCTCGACCAATTCGCCCGTGAACGCAGCGTTGCCGCCGTCCCGTTTGGTTTCGGACGGCGGCAACAGCAGCAGGAGACCTTCGGTCACTCCCCGGAGACGAGTTCAGCCTCGCCGGCGACGACCGTGACGACGTCGCTGTTCACCGAGAGGAAGCCGCCCTCGGCGTTGGCGACGATCTTCGATCCGTCGGCAGCCGTGATGCGAACCTGTCCGGCACCCAGGGCAGCGAGCACAGGCTCGTGGCCGGCGAGGATTCCGATCTCGCCCTCGGAGGTGCGAGCGACGACCATGGTCGCGCTGCCTTCCCAGACGAGCTTGGTTGCTTCGACGACCTTGACGGTCAGTTCGCCTTTGCCTGCCATGACTATGCGTTGTCCTTCTGCATCTGCGCCCACTTCTCTTCGACGTCGTTGATTCCACCGACGTTGAAGAAGGCCTGCTCGGCGACGTGGTCGAAGTCGCCCTTGGCGATGGCGTCGAACGACTCGATGGTCTCCTTGAGCGGAACCGTCGAACCCTCGACACCCGTGAACTTCTTCGCCATGTAGGTGTTCTGCGAGAGGAACTGCTGGATGCGGCGAGCGCGGGAGACGGTGATCTTGTCTTCCTCGGAGAGCTCGTCGACACCGAGGATCGCGATGATCTCCTGCAGTTCCTTGTTCTTCTGGAGGATCTGCTTGACCTCGGTCGCGACCCGGTAGTGGTCGGCGCCCAGGTAACGGGGGTCGAGGATGCGGCTCGTCGACGTGAGCGGGTCGATGGCCGGGTAGAGGCCCTTCGAGGCGATCTCTCGCGAGAGCTCCGTCGTGGCGTCGAGGTGGGCGAACGTCGTCGCGGGGGCCGGGTCGGTGTAGTCGTCAGCAGGCACGTAGATGGCCTGGAGCGACGTGATCGAGTGGCCACGCGTCGACGTGATGCGCTCCTGGAGCACACCCATCTCGTCGGCGAGGTTGGGCTGGTATCCAACGGCGGAGGGCATGCGGCCGAGCAGCGTGGAGACCTCGGAACCGGCCTGCGTGAAGCGGAAGATGTTGTCGATGAAGAGCAGCACGTCCTGCTTCTGCACGTCGCGGAAGTACTCAGCCATGGTGAGGGCCGAGAGCGCGACGCGGAGTCGAGTTCCCGGCGGCTCGTCCATCTGGCCGAACACAAGCGCGGTCTTGTCGAAGACGCCTGCTTCTTCCATCTCGTAGATGAGGTCGTTGCCCTCACGCGTGCGCTCCCCGACACCGGCGAACACCGAGACGCCGCCGTGGTCCTGTGCGACGCGCTGGATCATCTCCTGGATGAGGACGGTCTTGCCGACACCGGCTCCACCGAAGAGGCCGATCTTTCCACCCTGGACGTACGGGGTGAGCAGGTCGATGCTCTTGATGCCGGTCTCGAAGAGCTCGGTCTTCGACTCGAGCTGGTCGAAGGCCGGGGGCTCGCGGTGGATGGGCCAGCGCTCGGTGATCTCGTAGGGCTCGGAGATCATCGTCTCGTTGAGCACTTCACCGGTGACGCTGAAGACCTTGCCCTTGGTGACGTCGCCGACGGGCACCGAGATGGGGGCTCCCGTGTCGCGGACTTCCTGGCCGCGGACGAGTCCGTCGGTCGGCTTGAGCGCGATGGCGCGGACGAGGTCGTCGCCGAGGTGCTGTGCGACCTCGAGCGTGAGCTTGAGCGACTGGTCGCCGAGGCTGACCTCGGTCTCGAGCGCGTGGTAGATGCCTGGGATGGCGTCATGCGGGAACTCGATGTCGACAACGGGACCCGTGACACGGGCGATCCGGCCGACACCGGCCGGAGCCTTCGTGTCTTCCCTGTCGGAGACGATGTGCGTCGTCATGTCTTGTCCTTTTCTTGCGTGTTCGCGCGGTTATGCGGTTGCGAGCGCGTCCGCGCCGCCCACGATCTCGGAAATCTGCTGCGTGATCTCTGCCTGGCGCGCGTTGTTCGCGAGCCTGGTGTAGTCGCGCACCAGGGTGTCTGCGTTGTCGGAAGCCGCGCTCATCGCGCGCTGACGGGCAGCGTGCTCGGATGCGGCGGAGTGCAGCATGGCGTTGAAGAGGCGCGCCTGGATGTAGTCGGGAAGCAGTGCGTGGAGCACCGTCTCCGCATCCGGCTCGAACTCGTACAGCGGGAGCAGCGGGGCCTCTTCCACGACGTCGTCGCTTTCGACGACCTCGAGCGGCAGGAGCCGCACGACGGTCGGCGTCTGCGTGACCATCGACTGGAACCGGTTGTAGACGTAGTGGATCTCCTCCACGCCGCCTTCTTCGAACGGAATCGTGAACCGTTCGACCAGTGCCTCGCCGAGCTCCTTCGCGGTCTGGAAGACCGGGAGGTCCGTCGAGCCCGTCCACTGCTTCTCGCTCGCGCGCTTGCGGAAGGCGAAGTAGCCGACCGCCTTGCGCCCGATGAGGTAGTGGACGACTTCCTTGCCCTCTGATTCGAGGAGGTTCGTGAGGCCCTCGGCCTCGCGAAGCACGCTCGAGGAGAAGGCTCCGTTGAGGCCTCGGTCGCTCGTGAAGACGACGACCGCGACGCGGCGGACCTCTTCACGCTCGGTGACGAGGATGTGATCGATGTCCGTGTAGCTGGCCACTGCCGAGACTGCCTCGGTGATCGCCTGCGCGTACGGGTTCGACTCGGCCATGCGTTTCCGCGCCTTGGTGATGCGCGAAGTGGCGATCAGCTCCATGGCGCGGGTGACCTTCTTCATCGTCTGGGCAGACTTGATCTTCTGCCGGTAGACCCGAAGTTGTGCTCCCATGCTTCTCCTGTGCTCGTCGTCGAAGTCGTCGAGGGCGCCTAGCGGCGCTTCTTGACGATCTTCTCCTGCTCGATCTCGTCAGCGGCGACCTGTTCGGCGCTTGCGACGAGCGGAGTTCCGTCGTTCTTGAGGTACGTCTTCACGAAGGCGTCGACACCGTCGGCCATGGCCTTCAGCGTGTCGTCTTCGAGCTTCCCGCTGTCGCGGAGGAGGCTGAGGACGTCGGTGTTGCGCTCGAGGTACTCGAGGAGCTCGCGCTCGAAGCGGAGCACCTCGTCGACCGGGACGAGGTCGAGCTTGCCGTTGGTTCCGGCCCAGATCGCGACGACCTGCTGCTCGACGGGGTACGGCGAGTACTGCGGCTGCTTGAGGAGCTCGGTGAGGCGTGCGCCACGCTCGAGCTGCTTGCGCGTCGTCGCGTCGAGGTCGGACGCGAACATCGCGAAGGCCTGCTGCGAACGGTACTGGGCGAGTTCGAGCTTGAGCGTTCCCGAGACCTTCTTGATGTGCTTCTGCTGCGCGTCGCCACCGACTCGCGAGACGGAGATTCCGACGTCGACCGCAGGACGCTGGTTGGCGTTGAAGAGGTCGGACTGGAGGAAGATCTGGCCGTCCGTGATCGAGATCACGTTGGTCGGGATGTACGCGGAGACGTCGTTGGCCTTCGTCTCGATGATCGGAAGACCGGTCATCGAGCCTGCACCCATCGCGTCGGAGAGCTTCGCGCAACGCTCGAGCAGACGGGAGTGCAGGTAGAACACGTCACCCGGGTAGGCCTCGCGGCCCGGCGGGCGGCGCAGGAGGAGCGAGACGGCGCGGTAAGCCTCAGCCTGCTTCGACAGGTCGTCGAAGACGATGAGGACGTGCTTGCCCTCGTACATCCACTGCTGGCCGATGGCCGAGCCGGTGTACGGAGCGAGGTACTTGAAGCCTGCAGGGTCGGATGCGGGAGACGCGACGATCGTCGTGTACTCCATTGCTCCGGCGTCTTCCAGCGCGCCCTTGACGGAGGCGATGGTCGAGCCCTTCTGGCCGACGGCGACGTAGATGCAGCGAACCTGCTTGTTGACGTCGCCCGACTCCCAGTTGGCCTTCTGGTTGATGATGGCGTCGATCGCGATGGCCGTCTTGCCGGTCTGGCGGTCGCCGATGATCAGCTGTCGCTGGCCACGGCCGACGGGGATCATCGCGTCGATGGCCTTGATGCCGGTCTCGAGTGGCTCGTGCACCGACTTGCGGTCCATGACGCCTGGAGCCTGGAGCTCGAGGGCGCGGCGCCCGGACGTCGCGATCTCGCCGAGTCCGTCGATCGCGTTCCCGAGCGGGTCGACGACGCGGCCGAGGTAGCCGTCGCCGACTGGGACGGAGAGGACCTCACCGGTGCGGCGGACTTCCATGCCCTCGACGATGCCCTGGAACTCGCCGAGGACGATGACGCCGATGCTGCTCTCGTCGAGGTTCTGGGCCAGGCCGAGCGTTCCGTCGGCGAAGGTGATGAGCTCGTTGGCCATGACGCCAGGGAGACCCTCGACGTGCGCGATGCCGTCCGAGGCGTCAACCACGGTGCCGACCTCGGTCGCCGTGGCGCCTTCCGGACGGTATGAGGAAGCGAACTGCTGAAGCGCGTCGCGGATCTCATCCGGATTGATTGTGAGTTCTGACATGTTCTTCCCTTGTCGTCCGGGGCCTCGCCCCGAGAGTTTCAGTGCGTGAGGCTCAGGCGAGCTGCAGGCGGAGGTTGTTGAGTCGAGCGGCGACGCTGTCGTCGATCACGTCATCGCCAAGCTGCACGCGCAGGCCGCCGATGATCTTCGGGTCGATGACCGTCGTGACGGAGACGCGTCGGTTGAAGCGACGCGTCAGTCCCGCCTCGAGCTTCGCAAGCTGCTCGGGGGCGAGCGGACTCGCCACCGTGACCGTTGCGACCGAGCGGCCTGCCTGGTCGGCAACCACTTCGCCAGCCCACGTGAGGAGGCGGCGCGTGCGGCGACCGAACGGGTTGCCCACGAGCTCACGGAGGATCAGCAGGCTTGGCGCGCTGATCTTGCCCGCGAAGAGGCGTTCGATGAGCTGCGACTTGACAGCCGAGTCTCCGAGGCGCGACCCGAGCGTGAGCTCGAGCTCCGGGTTGGCGCTGATCGTGTCAGCGACCGTGGTGAGCTCGCCGGCGATCGCCGACTGCTCTCCTGCGGTCTGGGCCGTGGCACGGACTGCGAGTTCCTGCAGGCCGAGCGCGAACTCATGGTTGCTCGACCAGGTCTGGCTGACAGCGTCCTGGAGGAGCTGCAGCGCACGCGGGCCGAGGTGCGATCCGAAGACCTTCCCTGCGAGCTCGCGCCTGGCGCTGACGTCGGCGGCGGGGTTGGACAGTGCTGCGAGGAGGTGCTGGTTGGCGCCCGCCGCGTTGACCGCCGCGAACACCTGCTCAGCATCTCCAAGCTCTGCCTGGCCCCAGCCGTCGACGCTGTTCTTGAGGGCTGCCAGTGCGTGTCTGGTCGCGCTTCCCATCAGCTGTGCGTTCCTGCCTTCTGGTCGTTGTCGAGGTCGCTCAGGAACCGGTCGACGTAGGCCGTCGAACGGCTGTCCTCGCGCAGGCTCTCACCGACGACGCCGGAGGCGAGGTCGAGTGCGAGCGTGCCCACCTCGGCGCGGAGCGAGACGATCGCCGTCTGGCGCTCCGCCTCGATCTGCGCCTTTGCGGAAGCGGTCATCCGGTCGAGCTCAGCCTGCGTCTCGGCCTTCTTCTGGACCTTGATCTGGTCTGCGTCGACGCGAGCCTGCTCGCGGATCTCCGCGGCTTCGGTTCGCGCGGCGGCGAGAAGCTTCTCGTTCTCGTCGCGCTTGGCAGCGGCCTCGGCCTGAGCGATCTCCGCCTTGCGGATGCCGCCCTCGATCTGCGCTTCGCGCTCGTCGAGAACCTTGCGGAGTGCCGGGATGGCGAACTTCCAGAAGAAGAATCCGAGCACAACGAAGACGACCAACGACCAGACAATGTCATACGTAGCGGGAAGGAGGACGTTGCCGCCCTCTTCCGCTGCGAGCGTCGACGTTGCCGCCGACAGTACGAAGGTGCTCATGTGCGGACCCGCTTACTGGAAGATGAAGAACGTTGCGACGCCGATGAAGGCGAGCAGCTCAGTGAAGGCGATACCGAGGAACATGGTGACCTGGAGGCGGCCAGCCATCTCGGGCTGACGTGCCATGGCCTCGACGGTCTTGCCGGCGACGATACCGATGCCGATGCCGGGGCCGATTGCAGAGAGGCCGTAGCCGACGGTAGCGATGTTGCCGGAGATCTCGGCGAGCGTGGTGGTTTCCACAGGGGTTTCCTTCCGTATGGGTGGTGAAGCAGGTTGCTTCGCGTGAGTCAGGTGGGTCTTAGTGGCTCTTGGCGGCGGCCTGCTGGATGAAGACCGCGGTCAGGAGGGTGAATACGAAGGCCTGGAGGACCGACGCGAGGATCTCGACGAGCGTCATGACGAAGCCGCCAAGGAGCGTGGGGATGCCGAACAGCATGTCGAGGGGGCCGCCTGGGCCGTTCATCGAGTACTGGATGACGAAGAAGTTCGTCGCGCTGAACGTCAGGACGAGCAGGAGGTGGCCGACCATCATGTTGAGGAAGAGTCGCAGGGCGAGCGACACGGGGCGCACGATGAAGATGTTGATGAACTCGATCGGCGTCAGGAGGATGTACATCGGCCACGGCACACCGCTCGGGAAGAGCGCGTTCTTGAAGAACGTTCCGGGCCCGGCCTCGCGGAAGCCCGCGTAGATGAAGGCGATGTACGAGACGACGGCCAGCACGAGCGGCATGCCGATGAGCGCGGTTCCGGCGATGTTCAGGCCGGGGATGATGCCGGTGATGTTCATCGCGAAGATGCCGAAGAACATGGCGGAGAGCAGCGGCAGGTACTTATGGCCGAGCTTCTCTCCGAGGATGCCGTCCGCGATCTGCGACTTCACGAAGCCGATGGCGATCTCAGCGAGCGACTGTCCCTTGCCCGGGATGACCTTCGGGCTGCGCAGTGCAAGCCAGAAGAGGAGCAGGAGGATCGCGATCGCGAAGAGCCGCACGAGGATGATGCGGTTCAGCTCGAAGGGGGTGCCGGCGAACGCCACTGCCTCGAGGAAGAACTCGTGGTCAAGCGACGGCGGGTGGAAGATGCTGTTGTCCTCCGCGGCAGCGATGAAAACTGGCAGATTCAGGGCTGAGGCGAACAGAGCACTCTCCTGTCTCGGGGCGCAGCTGTCTTTGCTGCGCTTCGATGAGTTCGGGCGGGTGAGCACACGAGAAGGACCCCTTCTCGGCGCACCTGGATCAGCCTATCAAGAAATCCCCAGGCAGGAGTGCAGTTCGGGCCTCCAGAGCCAACTTTTCTACTATTTGTCGTCGCCGGGCAGGCGCACGTCGCTGACGTTGCCCATCCGCCCGCGCACGACGCAGACGACGTCCACGATGACCGTCGCGATGACAGCCACGACGAGACACAGCCAGAGGGTGAAGAGGTGGACGATCGGCAGGTCCCTGATGAGGAAGAGCGCGCCGAGGAACACGATGAACTTGAGGATCCAGGCGCCGAGGATGGTCGCCATGAAGAAGATCTGATCGAGGTGCGAAGCCAGGATGACGGAGACGACCGTGATACCCGTGAAGAGCAGCGTGATGGCCGCGGCGAAGAGCGCGCTCCACAGGCCGTTGATCCCGACCGCGAAGAAGCCAGCGGCGCCGCCGATGACGGCGACCGCGATGGCGACCACGACGGACCACTTCAGGATGCTCTTGAAGATGGGCACGGAGGTGGGGGTCGTAGAGGAGTTCATGCGTCCATTCCGGATTCTGGTGCTGCCTTGAGCAGCGAGGCGTGTGCATCGGCGAGCTCGTCGTGGGCGTTCTCGCCCGGAGCCTTCTGCGCGTGGCGCTCCCTCGACTTGCGCCGGCTGAGCGGCGCGATCGTCACGAGCGTGCAGAGCACGAAGCCGACGACGACGAAGCCGATGACGAGGCCGATGGGGATCGAGATCAGATCGGCGGCGAACGCCATGAGCGCCCCCACCGAGACGACAGCCGTCCAGGAGTAGAAGACCACGACCGCCCAGCGCTGGGAGTGACCCATGTCGAGCAGGCGGTGGTGGAGGTGCTTCCTGTCGGCGGTGAAAGGCGATTTGCCCGCGCGCATCCGTCGGAACACTGCGAGGGAGAAGTCGAGCAGCGGCACGATCAGCACCGCGAACGGGATGATCATGGGCAGGAAGGCGGGCCAGAGCTCCGTGCGGCTGATCGTCTGCGGGTCGACTTCGCCCGTGACCGCGACAGCGCTGGCGGCCATGAGGAGCCCTACGAGCAGCGCTCCCCCATCCCCCATGAACATCTTCGACGGGTACCAGTTGAGAACCAGGAAGCCGAGGCAGATGCCGATCACGATCGCCGAGAGCAGCGCACCCATCGTGAAGCGCCCCGTCTGCCCCGCGAACTCGCTGAGCACGTAGCTGTAGACGAGGAACACGCCGTTCGCGATGATCGCGACTCCGGCCACGAGCCCGTCGAGCCCGTCGATGAAGTTGACGGCGTTCATCACCAGGACGACGGCGAGCACCGTGATGGCGATCGACATCCACTGGGAGCCGACCGTGATGCCCCCGATCGGGAGCGAGGTGATCGCGACGCCCTGCCAGGCGAGAAGGATGGCGGCGAGGATCTGGCCTGCGAGCTTCGTCATCCAATCGAGGTCGATGAAGTCGTCGATGACGCCGATCAGCACGATGAGGGACGCGGCGCCGACGAGAGCCCATACCCGTCCCGGCTGTTCGAAGACGAGTGAGAAGAACGGGATCTGCGAGGCCGCGGCGAGCGCGAGCAGCATGCCGACGAACATCGCGACGCCGCCGAGTCTCGGCTTGGGTGTCGTGTGGACGTCCCTGTCGCGGACAGGCGGGTACCACTTGTAGCGCATCGCGAGTCGCCAGACCACGTAGACGAGCACAAGCGTGACGAGCGCCGTGCCGACCACGAGGGCGAGGTAGATCCGCACGCTAGGACTCGTGCCCCGTCGACGGCTTCGGCTGCGCCTCGGGTGCGCTGGCCACCTGCTCCGGGTTCGCAGCGACGACTGCCGGCTGTGTTTCTCCTGCCGGCTCCGGCACGGTTGCCGGTTCCGCTTCGACTGCCGGTTCCGCCGCCGGGGCATCGACCGGCGCGAGCTTGTCTCCGAGCACCTCTTCGATGAGCTCGCGTGAAAGCGCTCCCTGTCGGACGATGCGCGCGGGTTCACCGCGCGTCAGCGGGGTCGCATCGACAATCGTGGAGGGCTCGCCTCCTGCCGGGCCACCGTCGAGGAACACACCGACGACCTCGCCGAGGGCATCAAGCGCCTCCTGCGCCGTCGTCGCCGCGGGCTCGCCGTGCTTGTTGGCGCTCGAGACGGCGAGCGGTCCGGTCTCCTTGAGCAGCTCGCGTGCGAGGCGGCTGTCGGGGATGCGCAGGGCGACCGTTCCGTTCGTCTCGCCGAGGTCCCACTGCAGCGAGCCCCTGGCCTGCAGGATGACGGTGAGGGGGCCCGGCGCGAAGCGCTCGAAGAGCTGCCGCGCGAGCGCGGGGACGTTCTCGGCGAGCGCGTCGAGCGTCTCGTGGTTCGCCACGAGCACCGGCGGCGGGGTCGCGCGTGTGCGCCCCTTGGCGTCCAGCAGACGCTGGACGGCAGATGCCGAGAAGGCATCGGCCGCGATGCCGTAGACCGTGTCGGTCGGCATGACGATGACCTCGCCGCTCGCGATGGCCGTGCGTGCCGCGCGGACCGCTGCCAGGAGGTCGAGTGAGTCTGTGGTGGCGTAGATCTGTCCCATTCTTCGTCACATGATAGTCGGCTGGCCGCTTCCACCCTGGCCCGACGCGGAGAGCACGGCGGATGTGATGCGGTCCCTGCCGGTGAGGTCCTGACCGGTGGCGGCGTCGATGAAGCCGGCGTCGGCGAAGATCTGTCTGATCTCCGCCCCCTGGGAGTCCTCGTGCTCGACGATGAGCACGCCGCCCCGAGCGAGCGAAGCGGACGACCAGGTCGCGAGCTCCCGGATGAAGTCGAGGCCGTCGGCTCCGGAGTAGAGCGCGTCCTCGGGGTCGTGTCGCCAGACCTCGCGGCTCTCCGGCCGATTCGCGGCGGGCACGTACGGCGGGTTGGAGACGACGAGATCAAGCGATCCGGGCGGCACCGCCGAGAAGGCGCGCGCGGCATCTCCGAAGAACGCGTTCACCTGCCCGCCGCCGAACGCCTCGACGTTCGCGCGCAGCCAGGGCCAGGCGGCACTCGAACGCTCGATCGCCGTCATGCGGATGCGACCGTGCGTCCGGGCGACGCCGAGCGCCACCGCCCCGCTCCCGGAGCCGACATCGATGCCCGCCAGGTCGGTGCCGTTCGAATCCTGGCCGAGCAGGGACACCGCGGCGGTCACGAGCGATTCGGTCTCGGGCCGCGGGATGAAGACCCCCGGGCCGACGGCGAGCTCCATGTCGAGGAAGGGCGCCACGCCGAGCACATGCTGGAGGGGCTCGCGACGGGCTCGCCTCGCCGCCGCAGCACTCACCTCCAGTGCTTCCTGCTCCGACAGCTCTCGGCCGAGCAGCGAGCGCATCTGCACCTCGCCACGTGAGATGCCGAGCACACCCGCGAGCAGCAGGTCCGCTTCGACGCTGCTCTCGGCGATGCGGGCCGCCTTCAGCTGTTCGCGAACCAGCTTTCTCTGCGCGTCTACGTGCAAGATCATGGAGAGAGTCTCCCGCACATTGACTCGCAGCGTCATGCACAGCACTCGCGCGCGAGATGATTGGGACGATTGACGCGGGCGAACGCTGCCAGCGACACCCACGAAGTTCACACAGCATCCCAGAAGGGCACGAAGTGACTGGAAAGATCTACAACGACATCACCGAGGTCGTCGGCCGCACCCCGCTCGTCAAGCTCGGTCGCATCAACGAGACCGGCGCGAACATCTTCGCCAAGCTCGAGTTCTTCGGGCCCGGGTCGTCGGTGAAGGACCGCCTCGGCCTCGGCATCATCCGCGCAGCTGAGCAGAGTGGCGAGCTGCAGCCGGGTGGCACCATCGTCGAGGGCACCTCGGGCAACACCGGCATCGCGCTCGCGATGCTCGGCGCGTCTCGCGGCTACCGCGTCATCCTCGCCATGCCCGAGACCATGTCGATCGAACGCCGACAGCTGCTCAAGGCGTTCGGCGCCGAGCTCGTCCTCACGCCCGGCCCCGAGGGCATGCGTGGCGCCGTCGCCCGCGCCAAGCAGATCGTCGACGAGACGCCGGGCGCGATCCTCGCTCGCCAGTTCGAGAACGAGGCGAACGTCCAGATCCACCGCGAGACCACTGCCGAGGAGATCTGGGCAGACACCGACGGCGAGATCGACATCTTCGTCGCGGGCGTCGGCACGGGCGGAACGATCTCCGGCGTCGGACAGGTGCTCAAGGAGCGCAAGCCCGAGGTCAAGATCGTCGCCGTCGAGCCGAAGGACTCGCCGCTCCTCACCGAGGGCAAGGCCGGCCCCCACAAGATCCAGGGCCTCGGCGCCAACTTCGTGCCAGACGTGCTCGACCGCGATGTCATCGACGAGGTCCTCGACGCGACGCTCGAGGACAGCATCCGCGTCTCCCGCGCCCTGACCTCGACCGAGGGCATCTTCAGCGGCATCTCGAGCGGAGCGAACCTCTGGGCGGCTCTCGAGATCGCGAAGCGTCCCGAGAATGCCGGGAAGAACATCGTGGTGATCATCTGCGACACCGGCGAGCGCTACCTCTCGACGGTGCTCTTCGACGACCTCCGCGACTAGCGAGTGGCACTGGCAACACCACGTCGAACGCCGGCACCCCAAGGTGTCGGCGTTTGGCGTCGCGTCAGGGAGGACATCGCGGCGACCCGGAAGAACGATCCGGCGGCCCGTTCCAAGGCCGAGATCGTGATCAACTACTCGGGCATGCACGCGCTCTGGCTGCACCGGATCGCCCACCGACTGTGGATGCGCGCTGACACGAAGCTGCTCGCACGCACGCTCTCGCAGTTCAATCGCTTCGCGACGGGCGTCGAGATCCACCCGGGCGCACAGATCGGTCGCCGGGTCGTCATCGACCACGGCATGGGCATCGTCATCGGCGAGACCGCGGTCGTCGGAGACGACGTGCTCATCTACCACGGGGTCACCCTGGGCGGCACCTCCGGCCACCGCGTGAAGCGGCACCCCACCGTCGGCAGCCGGGTGCTCATCGGCGCCGGGGCGAAGCTGCTCGGCAACATCACGATCGGCGACGACTCGCGGATCGGCGCGAACGCCGTGGTCACGCGGGACGCACCCGCGAACTCGGTGCTCACGGGTGTGCCAGCTCGCGTCCGTCAGCGCACTCCCGCCGAGCAGGACCTCGTCGGGTACTACGAGATCTAAAAGATCTCAAGGGTCCCAGCCCCGGGACAGCGAAACGGCGGCCAGCAGTGCTGGCCGCCGTTTCGGTGCGATGTGAGCGTCGACCTCAGTCGTCGCTGCCGGAGAGGGCCGCGAGACGTGCCTCCTCGTCGGCGGCGATCGCCGACTGGATGACGGGCCCGAGGGCTCCGTTCATGACGTGGTCGAGGTTGTACGCCTTGTACCCGGTGCGGTGGTCCGCGATGCGGTTCTCCGGAAAGTTGTACGTGCGGATGCGCTCCGAACGGTCCATCGTGCGGATCTGCCCGGATCGCGCCTCCGACTCCGCTGCCGCGATCTGCTCCTGCTGGTGGGCGAGGAGCCTCGCGAGCAGCACGCGCATGCCGGCTGCGCGGTTCTGGATCTGGCTCTTCTCGTTCTGCATCGACACCACGATTCCCGTGGGGATGTGCGTGATGCGCACGGCAGAGTCGGTCGTGTTGACCGACTGGCCGCCGGGGCCGGACGAGCGGAAGACGTCGATCTTGAGGTCGTTGGGGCTGACCTCGATCTCCTCCGGCTCGTCGACCTCAGGGAACACGAGGACGCCAGTGGTCGACGTGTGGATGCGTCCCTGCGACTCGGTCGCGGGGACCCGCTGCACGCGATGCACGCCACCCTCGTACTTGAGGCTCGCCCAGACGCCGAGCGCCGGGTCGTTGGCATTGCCCTTGATCGCGACCTGCACGTCCTTGAAGCCGCCGAGGTCGCTCTCCGTCGAGGAGATCATCTCGGTCTTCCAGCCGCGCTGCTCCGCGTAGTGCGAGTACATGCGGAGGAGGTCGGCTGCGAAGAGCGCCGATTCCTCGCCGCCTTCACCGCCCTTGATCTCCATGATGACGTCACGTCCGTCGTCGGGGTCGCGCGGGATGAGGAGTCGCCGCAGCTTCTCCTGCGCGACACGCAGGTTCTCCTCCAGCACGGGGACTTCCTCGGCGAACGACTGGTCCTCTTTGGCGAGTTCCCTGGCGGCCTCGAGGTCGTCCTCGAGCTCGGCCCGGGAGGCGTCCGCCGCGAGGATCTGCGCGAGCTGGGCATACCGGCGGTTGACCTTCTTCGCGCGCGCCGGGTTGGCGTGCAGCTCAGGGTCGGCCAGCTGCTCTTGCAGGTCCTCGTGCTCGGCTCGAAGCTGCCGAACGGAGTCGGCCATCTCGTGTCTGGCCATGACTATGCCTTGGCGGCGCGGATGGGCTGCTTCGCGACAGAGGCGAGGAACTCCGCGTTGGTGCTCGTGCCTGCAACGCGGGCGAGCACGGCCTCGAGCAGCAGGAGCGGGTCGCCGCCTGTGAGGGCTCGGCGGATGCTCCAGGTCGCCTCGACCTCCTGCTGCGTGAGCAGCTGCTCCTCGCGGAGCGTCTGGGAGTGCGAGATGTCGATGGCGGGGAAGACGCGCTTGTCGGCGATGTCGCGGGACAGGCGCAGCTCCATGTTGCCCGTGCCGGCGAACGACTCGAGGATCGTGTCTTCCGTCTTGGAGCCGGTGCCGATCATGGCCGTGGCGAGGATCGTGAGCGAGCCGCCGTTCTCGACGTTCTTGGCTGAGCCGAAGAAGCGGCGAACCGGGGTCAGCGCGGAGGCGTCCACGCCACCAGGCAGGATGCGACCGGATGCGGGAGCCGCGAGGTTGTAGGCGCGGCACAGCTGGGTCACGCCGTCGAGCAGCACGACCACGTCGTGGCCGAGCTCGACGAGGCGCTTCGCCCGCTCGATGGCGAGCTCCGCGACGGTGGTCTGGTCGTCGGCGGGGAGGTCGAACGTGGCCGCGACGACCTCGCCCTGGATGGTGCGCTGCATGTGCGTCACCTCTTCGGGACGCTCGTCGATGAGGACGACCATGAGGTGCACGTCAGGGCTGTTCTTCGCAACTGCGGCGGCGACCTGCTCGAGCACGATGGACTTGCCCGATTTCGGCGGTGCGACGATGAGGCCGCGGGTCCCCTTGCCGATGGGGGCGAAGAGGTCCATGAGGCGAGTGGCGACGCGGTCCTCGCTCGTCTCGAGGCGCAGTCGCTCCTGGGGGTACAGGGCGGTCAGCGAGTCGAAGTCGGGGCGCTGGCGCGGCTCTTCCGGCGACTGGCCGTTGATGGCGTCGAAGCGCACGATGGCGTTGAACTTCTGACGGCCGTGCTGGTTCTCGCCCTCGCGCGGCTGGCGGATGGCGCCGACGACGGCGTCGCCCTTGCGCAGCTGGTACTTCTTGACCTGCGCGAGCGACACGTAGACGTCGTTCGGGCCTGGCAGGTAGCCGCTCGTGCGCACGAAGGCATAGTTGTCGAGCACGTCGAGGATGCCCGCGATGGGGAGGAGCACGTCGTCCGCTGCGATCTCGGGCTCGGTGTCCTCCGCTCCCCCGCGTCCGCGCTTGCGGTCGCGGTAGCGACCGCCGCGGCCACGACGCTGCTCGTCCGTCTCGTCGTCAGCGGGCGTGTCCTGTGCCTGCTGGCCTTCTGCGCGCCCCTGCGCCTGGTCTCCGCCGCGTCCGCGCGAGCGTCCGCGCTGACGGCGCCCGCCCTGCTGCTCGTCATCCTGCGCGTCGCCGTTGGACTCCGTGGCCGGCTCGTCCTGCTTGGCGGCGGGTTCTGCGTTGTCGGTGGTGCTCTGCTCGGTGTCGTTGGTGCGACCACGACGGCCGCGGCCGCGGCCACGCTTCCGCTGGCCTGCGCGTCCCTGGTCCTCGTCGCGTGCGTCATCCTGCTCCGAGGCCTCGCCGCGTGCGGGAGGGAGGACGAGGTCGTCGAGCGACAGCTCCGGAGCCGCGGGCGCGGCCGGTGCGGTCGCTTCCTGAGCTGCGGAGTCATCGATGACGACGGGCGCTTCCTCATCGGTGAGAGGCGCCGACTCGGCCTGGGTTTCCGCCTCGGGCGCCGTAGCGGCCTCGACCGGTGCGGTATCCGTCTCGACGACGTCAGCTTCGAGCGGTGCCACGTCGGCTTCGACGGCCGGCGCCTCGGGAGCGGCGCTTGCGCGTGCGGCCTCGATGGCGTCGATGAGCGCGCCCTTGCGCAAGCTCCGAGCGCCACGGATCTGCAGACCGGCGGCAAGCGCCTGGAGGTCCGCGACCTTCATGGAAGTGAGCGGAGCTTCCTGCTCCGCAGTGGGTGTCGTGTCAGTCATCTGCTGTGAGTCCTTACCTCTACCGCGTTCTGCGGTGTTCAGATCGAGCGAGCGGGACTTCTCACGCACTCTGAACCACATCGACAGAAATCGAGGGGGGTGCGTACTCCGCTGCTCGGAGAGTTGAAGCTGTCGCGCTGTGCCTACACCGAGAGTGTGGCCGCGTCGCCCGACAGCACCTCCACTGTAGCACCGAGGAAATCAACGGCAGGCATGATGGCGTTCCACTCGGTCTGCGTGTTGGCCTCCGCGACCGCCGCGGCGCGGAGCCGCTGCTCGGGGCTCTCGCACAGCACGAGCACGCTCGGGCCCGCGCCGGAGACGACTGCCGGCAATCCTGCGGCCCGCAGCTCGGCGACGAGGCCGCTCGTGAAGGGCATGGCGGATGCGCGGTAGCTCTGGTGGAGGCGGTCTTCCGTCGCCTCGAAGAGCAGCTCCGGGCTCTGGACGAGTGCGGCGACGAGCAGGGCGGAGCGGGAGAGGTTGAAGATCGCGTCGGCGTGCGGGACGCTCTCGGGCTGGAGGCTGCGGGCGAGCTTGGTGGACATCGTCTCGGTCGGGATCAGGACGATCGGCGAGACGCCGCGATGCACGAGCAGCTGCTTCGAGCGGGGCCCGTTCTCTCCGACCCAGGCGATCGTCAGACCACCGAAGAGGCACGGCGCGACGTTGTCCGGGTGACCTTCGAGCTCGGTCGCGAATCGCAGGAGCGTGTCCGCGTCGAGCTCCACCTCGTTGGAGACGAGCGCGGCTGCTGCCATGACGCCGGAGACGATCGCGGCGCCAGAGGACCCCATGCCGCGCCCGTGCGGGATCGTGTTGACGGCGTGGATGCGCAGCCCGGGCAGCTCGTAGCCGAGGCCGGTGAGCGTGTGCTCGATCGACTGGACGACGAGGTGCGAGGCGTCGCGTGGCACGCTCTCGGAGCCGACGCCTTCCACGTCGATCTCGAGGACGCCAGCCGGCGCGCTCTCGACGACGAGCGTGTCGTAGACGGCAAGCGCGAGACCGAGCGTGTCGAAGCCCGGTCCGAGGTTGGCGCTCGTCGCGGGGACCTTGACTTCGACGCGACGCGCCTGTTCGACCTGCTTCATGCTGCGACTCCTAGGCAGAGGACTGTTGCGATGTGAGTGAATTCGACGGACACCACGGGCGGTGCGTCGTGGTCGGTGGCGCCGGTGGGCCGTGCGCTAGAGCGCGCCCTCGACACGGAGAACCCCCGTGACGCGACGCGATGCCTCGTGAGCGGCCAGGGCCTCGGCAAGGGCCGAGAGGGCTCGTTCGGTTGCGGCGTGCGTGCCGATGACGAGGGTCGCCCCGCCCTCGGCTGAGTCTGCGGAGTGGCCCGCGGGCGAGCCATCCTGACCACCGGCGCTGCGCTGCTCGAGCGTCGAGACCGAGACGCCGAAGTCGCTGAAGACCTTCGCGATCTCCGCGAGCACACCGGGACGGTCGTGCACTTCGAGGATGATCTGGTAGCGGGTCGTGATCTCGCCGACCTCGAGTACCGGCAGGTCCGCGTGCGTCGACTCACCCAGGCCTGGTCCGCCGTTGACGCGGCGCCTGGCGGAGGAGACGAGGTCACCGAGGACCGCCGAGGCGGTCTCCACTCCCCCGGCGCCAGCACCGTAGAACATGAGGTCGCCGGCGGCCTGCGCCTGCACGAAGACGGCGTTGTTCCCGCCGTGCACCGAGGCGAGCGGGTGCTGTTCGTCGACGAGCGCCGGGTAGACGCGCGCCGAGATGCCCTCGACGCCGTCGGAGCCCGTCACGCGCTCGCAGATCGCGAGCAGCTTGACCACGAAGCCAGCCGCCTTCGCTCGCTCGATCTGCTCGATGGTGATCTCCGTGATGCCCTCACGGTGCACGAGCTCGACGGGCACCTCGGTGTGGAAGGCGATGGACGCCAGGATGGCCGCCTTCTGCTGCGCGTCGTAGCCGCCGATGTCGGCCGTCGGGTCTGCTTCGGCGTAGCCGAGTTCCGTCGCGATGCGCAGGGCCTCCTCCAGGGAGTCGCCCCTGGTGTGCATCCGGTCGAGGATGAAGTTGGTCGTGCCGTTCACGATGCCCAGGATGCGCTCGACCCTGTCGCCGGCGAGGCTGTCGCGCAGCGGGCGGATGATCGGGATGGCGCCCGCCACGGCGGCCTCGTACGTGAGCTGCGCGCCGACCCGGCGCGCCTGGTCGAACAGCTCGGGCCCATGCGCCGCGACGAGCGCCTTGTTCGCGGTGACGACGTCGGCGCCCGTGGACAGCGCCAGGGAGATGAGGTGCTTCGCCGGGTCGATGCCGCCCATGAGCTCGATGACGATGTCCGAGCCCAGGATGAGGCGTTCGGCGTCGTCGGTGAACAGCTCCTTGGGCAGGTCGACGTCGCGCTTCGCGTCGACGTTGCGCACCGCGATGCCGGTGAGCAGCAGCGGGGCCCCCACCCTGGCAGCGAGTTCCTCGGCGTTCTCGAGCAGGATGCGGGCGACCTGCGAGCCGACGGATCCCGCGCCAAGCAGGGCGACACGGATGGGTCGGTTCTGGTTCATCGGTTCTCCTCGGTTACGGGCGCTCATCGGTCACGGCAGCTGCGAGTCCCGCGTCTCTGGCAAGCAGATCGGTCACGGTCTCAGCACGGATCAGCGTGCGCGTCTCGCCGTCGCGAACCGCGACGACGGCCGGTCGGCCGATCATGTTGTAGTTGCTCGAGAGCGACCAGCAGTACGCGCCGGTCGCTGGCACGGCGACGAGGTCGCCGGGGGCGACATCGCTCGGGAGATAGTCTGCCAGAACGACGATGTCGCCGGATTCGCAGTGTTTTCCAACGACACGAACGAGCGCTGGCCCGGCAGCGGACGCCCGCGACGCGAGGCGGACGCTGTATTCGGCCTCGTAGAGCGCGGCCCTGACGTTGTCGCTCATGCCGCCGTCCACGGAGACGTAGAGGCGGTCGGCGCTGCCCCCGGCGTCGAGTGGGACGCGGACGTTCTTCGTCGTGCCCACCTCGTAGAGCGCCGTGCCGGCCGGCCCGATGATGGTGCGGCCCGGCTCGAACGCCATGTTCGGGACGGCGATGCCTAGCCGCGAGCAGGCGTCCGCCACGTGGGAGGCGATGTGGGCGGCCATCGTGCGGATGTCGGTCGGCGTCTCGCGCGGCAGGTAGGCGATGCCGTAGCCGCCGCCGAGGTTCAGCTCGGGCACCGGCCCTCCGGCGAGCAGGCGCGCGTGCACGGCGACGAGGCGGTCCGCCGCCTCGCCGAACCCGTCCGCGTCGAAGATCTGCGAACCGATGTGCGAGTGCAACCCGAGGAACTCGAGCGAGTGGTGCTCCCGGATACGGGCGACGAACGCCTCCACCTCATCGAGCGGGATGCCGAACTTCTGGTCTTCGCGACTCGTGGCGAGGAACTCGTGCGTGGAGGCGTGCACCCCGGAGTTGACGCGGACGCGCACGGGCTGCCTGACCCCCGCGGCGGCGGCGGCCGCGGCGACGCGATCGAGCTCCTGGGTGCTGTCCAGCACGATCCCACCGATCCCGGCGGCGACGGCGAGGCCGATCTCTCGGTTCGACTTGTTGTTCCCGTGGAAGCCGATCAGCGCGGGCGGCGCGCCGGCCGCCAGCGCCAGCGCCAGCTCCCCCTCGCTGCACACGTCGATCGCGCAGCCAGCCTCGAGCATCCACCTCACGACCTCGGCGCTCAGAAACGCCTTGCCCGCGTAGTAGACCTTGGCCGAGACCCCGAGTGGCGCGAATGCGTCGGTGAAGGCCGCGACGGTCTCGCTTGCCCTCGCTCGCGCATCCGACTCGTCGACGATGTAGAGCGGGGTGCCGAACTGCTCTGCGAGCGCGCGGACATCCGCACCCGCAATCGAGACCGCGCCGTCTTCGGCGCGATTCGCATTCCTCGACCAGACGTGGGCGTCGAGCTCGTTCAGGTCACTCGGCACCTCGAGGGCAGCAGGGGCGAGCGGGTTCGCTCCGGTCAGGTGGACAGCTTGTGGTTCGCGGAGAGCTTCAGGCACCAGAGCATGCTATCGGCTGGCCTCTCGGCGGAACAGGCCGCCGGCGCCGACACGCAGGGGCTACAGGCAGTCGGCCACCGCGGGGAGCTCGTCGAGCCTCGCACCATCGACCTGCCAGGAGAACGTGATCGCCTCGCTGGAGACACCCGCGTCGGTGACCGTCGCCTCGAGCCCCGAGTCCGCGCACGTCGGCACCTCGACCTTCTCGTCGGACCCGAAGGGAATGCTCGTCCCGAACAGCGTCATGCTGCTGTCGTTCGTCACGAAGAGCTTCCCGTCGGCGGTCTCGTACCCGAGCTCAGACTCGACCTTGACCTGGAACTCACCAGTTCCGCTCACGGCCTCGATGTTGATGACATCGTCGCCGTAGCTGATCGTCGTCTCGTAGGACTCGGTGTCGATCTCGCTCTCCTCGCCCTGGAGAGCGGTCGGAACGCCATCGAGAACGTCGGTCGCCACCGAGAGATCGACGGTCGTGGCGTCCACCTGACCCTCCAGCGATGCGTCGATGCCCCTGAGGTCGATGCCGACCGTGATCCCTTCATCGCCCACCGAGGTCAGGGTCGCGTGCTCGATCTTGCCGGTGAGCACCTGCGCGAGCACGCTGAAGCCGTCCACGGCGACGGTGTACTCCGTCGGAGCTGAAGCCTCCCCGTAGTTGTCGATGACGATCTTGCTCGCTTGCTCCTCGAGCGCGCTGGTCACGTTTGCCCGAGCCGCGAACTCGCCGATGACCAGGCCACCCGCGACCACCACGACCCCGACGGCGGTCCACAGCCACCACTGCGCGTACCAGGGCCGCGGCCTCTTGCCCTGCGGGGGCTGACCGCCTTGCCACGGGCCCGGCTGCTGACCGTTCGGGGGCGGACCGCCCGCGACCTGCTGGCCGTAGCCGCTCCCCTGCGGCTGGCCGAACGGACGCTGCTGAGGCTGGCCGTAGGCGGGACCATGGGGTTGCTGACCGTAGCCAGGCTGCGGCTGCGGCTGCTGCTGGCCGTACCCTGGGCGCTGACCGAAGCCAGGCTGCTGAGGCTGCTGCCCGTATCCCTGCTGCTGGCCCTGGCCCGGCTGCGGTTGACCGAAGCCGGGCTGCTGGGGTTGCTGACCGTACCCCGGCTGCTGCTGACCCTGACGTGGCTGATGCCCGAAGCCCTGTCCGTTCGGCGGGATGCTCATCTCAGTTCTCCAGTTCCTCAGCGGCTGAGTCGGCGACGCGCTGAGGGCGAGCCGTCGAGCCCAGGGTGGCCTCGTCGGCACGGACCCCATCGTCTCAGCTCGAAACTAGTCGCGACAGGTGGAGAACTCCCCGGAATCCGGGATCTCGGCCGTGAGCGCGATGTTCCTCGCTTCGACACCGACCGTCAGCATCCCCTCGCCGATGCGCAACTCCGAAACGTGCAGACCCGCGGGCAGGTAGTCGGCGGTGCAGATGGGCACCGCGAACTCGTCGATGTCGGGAAGGGCCTGCGTGAGCGCCTGCCCGAACGCGCTGCCGGAGACCTCGACGTTCGTGGGGTCGATGACCACCTCGCCGTCAACGAGCCGCAGCTGCGCATCCACGGTGAGCACACCGGTGATGCCGAGGAAGGAGACCGTGGATGCGTACGACAGCTCATCTTCACCGAGCGTCAGCGATGCATCCGTCCCCGGCAGGGCCGCGACCCCTTCGAGCGTCGCCTCGGGAACGTCGAGGGTGCCCGTGAGCATCTCCGTCCGCATGCCGTCGAAGATGTGCACGCCGTAGGCGTCGACGCTCGCCGCCAGGTTCAGTCCGAACGCCGTCAGCTCATCCGCCGACACCGTGACGTGACTCGCCCGACCGGATGCGAGCTGCCAGAGCGTCGAGAAGCCGTGCACGCGGGCTTCGACATCACCCTCGACCCCGGGCGGGAGCGAGTCCTGCACGTGCTGCGCGATCCGGTCCTGCGCGACGAGGCGCACGCCGACATCGAGTCCGACGAGGAGCAGCAGGGCGCCGAGCGCCCAAAGCGCGGCCTTCACCCAGCGGCGCATCCTCCGCCTCCGCTGCGGCCTCGGGACCTGTCCGGGGCCGAGCGGCGGCTCGGCGGAGATGACCGGCGTCACGCGGAGCTCACATCCGCTCTGGCGCGGAGACCCCGAGCATCGTGAGCGCAGAGCGCAGGACCGTGCTCGTGGCGTCGTTCAGCCAGAGGCGCGTGCGGTGCAGGTCGGTGATCTCGTCGTCCCCCCGCGGAATGACGCGGCAGCTGTCGTAC
Source organism: Pseudoclavibacter sp. RFBB5 (assembly GCF_002931555.1). Classification (GTDB taxonomy): domain Bacteria; phylum Actinomycetota; class Actinomycetes; order Actinomycetales; family Microbacteriaceae; genus Pseudoclavibacter. The sequence goes on from NZ_PSTZ01000007.1 coordinate 770,769, forward strand.
CACCGGTGGTAGAGCCCTGCGAGCTCCTCCGCGAAGCGCGCGACGCGGTGCGGCTCGCGCAGCTCGGCGGCCGCCGCCACGACGCGCGGGAAGTCCTGGAGAGCGCCGAGCAGCGCGGACTCGGACTCGTGGTCGAGGAGGGACGGCTCGAAGGCCGAGCGGTCGACGCCGGACTCAGCCGCGTTTCGCCCCACGGCGCACGTGCGAGCGTGCGCGTACTGCACGTAGTAGACGGGGTTGTCGTTCGTGCGCTGCGCGAGGACATCGAGGTCGATGTCGAGGGTCGAGTTGGCGGACGAGCGCACAAGCGCGTACCGACCCGCGTCCACGCCCACTGCGTCGACGAGGTCGTCGAGCGTGACGATCGTGCCAGCGCGCTTCGACATGCGAACCGGCTCGCCGTCCTTCACGAGGTTCACCATCTGGCCGATGAGGATCTGCAGGTTCACGCCGGGCTGGTCGCCGAAGGCCGCGACCATGGCCATCATGCGTGCGACGTACCCGTGGTGGTCGGCGCCGAGCATGATGATGCACTGGTCGAAGCCCCGCTCGCGCTTGTCGAGGTAGTAGCCGATGTCGCCGGCCATGTAGGTCGGGCTGCCGTTCGAGCGCACGACGACACGATCTTTGTCGTCGCCGTACTCCGTCGTGCGCAGCCACTGCGCGCCGTCCTGCTCGAAGATCTGACCCTGCTCGCGCAGACGCTCGATGGCGCGTCCCACGGCGCCGGACTCGTGCACCGAATCCTCATGGAAGAAGACGTCGAAGTCGACACCGAAGTCGTGGAGCTTCTGCTTGATCTCGCCGAACATCTGCTCGACGCCCTTCGAGCGGAAGACTTCCTGCTGCGCCTCCCGATCGAGCTCGGCGAGCCCGTCGCCGTAGGCCGCAGCCACCTGCCCCGCGATGTCGGAGATGTACGCGCCGCCGTAGCCGTCCTCCGGCGTGCCCTCGCCGAGGTAGGCGGCGAGCAGCGAGCGGGCGAAGCGGTCGATCTGCGCGCCGTGGTCGTTGAAGTAGTACTCGCGTGTCACGTCAGCGCCGGCAGCGATGAGCACGCGTGCCAGCGAGTCGCCGACCGCGGCCCAGCGGACGCCGCCCATGTGGATGGGGCCCGTCGGGTTGGCCGACACGAACTCCAGGTTGATCTTGACGTCGGCAAGCGAGTCGCCATTGCCGTAGGCCGCACCGGCGTCGACGATGACCTTCGCGAGCGAGCCAGCCGTGGCCGTGTCGAGCGTGATGTTGATGAAGCCGGGGCCGGCGACCTCGGCGCTCGCCACCTGCGCGTCGAGCACCAGCTGCTCGACGATGCTCGCGGCCAGCTCACGCGGGTTCGTGCCGACACGCTTCGCGAGCCGCATCGCGACGTTCGAGGCCCAGTCGCCGTGGTCGCGGTTCCGCGGACGCTCGAGCACGATGTCCGCTTCGGGGACCGTGATGCCTGCCGCGCCCTCGAGGGGTGCGAGCGCGGCGTTGACAGCGGTGGTGAGAGCCGTGACGAGAGCTGGAGAAGTCATAGACCACCCATCCTAGAGCCGAGACGGGCGCTCCGGCGGCGCGAAGGAGCGCCGGGGTCAGCCCAGCTGGACCCGCTCGGTCCAGTCCTCGAGGATGACCTCGCTCGACGTCGCGTTCACGTGGAGTTTCGAGAGGCGGAGATTCGCAATGGTGTTGCTGAGGAAGGCGGTGTCGGCGGCATCCCGACCGCTCGCGATGCGCTGCATGAGGCGGCGCGGCGCCAGGTGGGTGGCATCCACGACATACCAGGCCCCGTCGACGAGCACCTCGACCACGGCGTGGAAGTCCATCGGCACCAGGCCGGGAGCGTAGACGGACACGAGCCGTGCCGGCAGGTCGTTGGCGCGCAGGAACGCGATGGTCAGGTGCGCGAAGTCACGGCAGACTCCCTGGCGCTTCAGGAACGTGTCTCGCGCGCCGTCGGTCGGCGCGCTGGAGCCCGGCACGTAGCTGATGTTCCTCGAGACCCAGTCGACGACCGCATCGACGAGCTCGAAACCCTGCTTGCCGCGGAACATCGAGCGGGCCGTGGGCCCGAGCAGGTCGGACTCCGCGTAGCGAGAGGGGCGGCGGAACTGGATGAGATCGAGTTCCTCCGGCTCGTTCGCCTGCGCGCGTCCGAGAACCGTCGCGCTGTAGCGCATCTCGATGTGCCTAGCTGAGGTCGTCACGCGGTGCAGCCGGCACTCGGAGCGGTCGATCGACTCGATGACCTCGAGCGGCTGTCCGTCGCCCGTGATCGTGAACGTCTCGCTCTCGAGGCTCGCCAGCGTGTGGGCGGCTATCGAGAACACGAGGTCGGCTTCCCCGTCGAGTTCGAGGTCAATGGCAGATTCGATCTTTCGCATCACCAGCGGATTGTGTCACGCCGTCATGGCGTTCCAGCACAAGTGTGTGCGGCCTCGCAGGGTGGCGTCGGGATGCCCTCTGGCCCTGTTAGTATTGGCCCCGCGCTGCTGAATGCTCAGCTCCGCGCCCGCCTCCGTAGCTCAGTGGATAGAGCACCGGTTTCCGGTACCGAAGGTCGCAGGTTCGACTCCTGTCGGGGGCACATCTCGATGTCGCGAGGCATCACGCACGGCCCGGTTCTGCAGCGCAGAGCCGGGCCGTCTGCGCGTGGGCCGGGACCCATCGACCGTCGACATGGCACCGTTGACAGCCGTCGCGACGCGGGGCTACGGTCAGCAGTACCTCGACGAGGGGAGGCAAGGATGCCCACCTACACGTACCGATGCGACAGCTCGCATCGCTTCGACGAGGTTCACACGATGAGTTCCATACCGGATGCATCCACCTGCCCGGAGTGCGGAGGCGAGGCGCTGCGGCGTCCCGGCGCGCCGCATCTGTCCGCCGCGGGCTCTTCCGCGTACGGCCTCATCGATGCCTCCGCCAGGTCTGCGCACGAGCCCGGCGTCGTGAGCTCGCTCCCCGGCACTCCGCGCCGGGCCGGATCCGGCGTCACCCGCAATCCGCTCCACGCGAAGCTGCCACGACACTGACGTCGTGGGGCTCGCACCAACGAAAGGACCGCCCCATGCCAGACGTGCTGTTTCCCCTCGATTCCTCGAAGAAGTTCGAGGACCAGGAGAAGATCGGCCACAACCGGTGGCACCCGGAGATCCCACCGGTGGCCACCGTGAAACCAGGCGACGAGTTCCGAGTCGACTGCCGCGAGTGGTTCGACGGCGCGATCGTCAACGACGACTCGGCCGAAGACATCCTCAACGCACCGCTGCTCACGGTGCACAAGCTCAGCGGCCCGTTCCGCATCGAGGGGGCGAAGCCCGGCGACCTGCTCATCGTCGACATCCTCGACGTCGGTCCTATCCCGCAGGAGAAGGGCCCACTCGCGGGCCAGGGCTGGGGGTACACCGGGATCTTCGCGAAGCAGAACGGCGGCGGCTTCCTCACCGATCAGTTCCCGGACGCGTACAAGGCGATCTGGGATTTCAGCGGACAGACCGCAACTTCTCGCCACGTGCCTGGGGTGTCCTTCACCGGGCTCATCCACCCAGGGCTGATGGGCACGGCTCCGTCGGCGGAGCTGCTCGCGACCTGGAACGCCCGGGAAGGGACGCTCATCGCGACCGACCCGAACCGTGTGCCGCCGCTCGCACTGCCGCCCGAGCCGCAGTTCGCGGTGCTCGGCTCGCTCCCCGACTCGGAGTTCGACCGCGTCGCGGGTGAGGCCGCCAGGACCGCGCCCCCGCGGGAGAACGGCGGCAACCAGGACATCAAGAACCTCTCGAAGGGCACCCGCATCTTCTACCCCGTCTTCGTGGACGGAGCGAACCTCTCGATGGGCGACCTGCACTTCTCCCAGGGCGACGGCGAGATCACCTTCTGCGGCGCCATCGAGATGGGCGGGTTCATGGATGTGCGGGTCGACGTCATCAAGGGCGGCATGGACACGTACGGGGTCTCGGAGAACGCGATCTTCATGCCAGGGAACGTGGAGCCGAACTACAGCGAGTGGATCGCGTTCAGCGGCACCTCCGTGACGCTCGACGGGGAGCAGCGCTACCTCGACTCCCATCTCTCCTACCAGCGAGCATGCCTGCACGCCATCGACTACCTCACGAAGTTCGGCTACGCCCCCGAGCAGGCCTACCTGCTGCTCGGATCGGCGCCGATCGAGGGCCGTCTGTCTGGCGTCGTGGACATCCCCAACTCCTGTTCCACGGTGTACCTGCCGACGGCGATCTTCGACTTCGACGTTCGGCCCTCCGCACGCGGGCCGCATCAGATCGACCCGGGCATGGGGGCGCCGAGGGCCGTCGCCTCCTGAGAGGACCCGCCCTCATCTGGGGCCGCGGGTGGGCGCACGTGGCGCGCCTGCCCGCTGGCCTCTACAATCTCGTGTGCCTTCAGAGACCCCAGACGAGACGCCCACGGCGGCGCCCGACGATGCGACCATCGCGAGCAGCGCTCCGGAGCGCATCGGCGAAGCCGACCTCGCGACGACCCTGCGGGTGCTCGAGCAGCTGTCCGCGTACGACCGCGAGGACCCGGACTTCATCGCCGTGCGACGCGCGACGGCCCAGTTCTTCAAGGACGTGAAGCGGGTGGGACGCGCCGCGAAGCGGCAGCGCATCGCGGACGCCGACAAGGCGGTCGTCGCGGCGACCGCGACCGGCGCGCCCGATCGCATCGACGACGAGACCCGCGGCATCCCGATCTCCACCTCCACGACGACCCCGAGCGCGGGCGAGCTCCTCAAGCCGCGCGCCTGCTACATCTGCAAGCAGCCCTACACGGTCGTCGATGCGTTCTACCACCAGCTCTGCCCCGACTGCGCGGCGTTCAGCCACTCGAAGCGGGATGCACGAGCCGACCTCACGGGGAAGCGCGCGCTGCTCACGGGCGGTCGCGCGAAGATCGGCATGTACATCGCGCTGCGTCTCCTGCGCGATGGTGCCCACACGACGATCACGACGCGCTTCCCGCGCGACGCCGTGCGCCGCTTCTCGGCGCTGCCGGACTCCGCCGAATGGATCGACCGGCTGAAGATCGTCGGCATCGATCTCCGCGACCCGGCTCAGGTCATGGGCCTCGCAGATTCGGTCACGGCTGCCGGGCCGCTCGACATCCTCATCAACAACGCGGCGCAGACCGTGCGTCGCTCCCCCGGCGCCTACGCGCCGCTCGTGGAGGCTGAGCTGGCGCCGCTGCCGGACGGCCCGCTCCCGGAGCTCGTGACGTTCGGGCACACCAACGACGCGCATCCGCTCGCCCTCGCGGAGTCGGTTGCGGCGCACCCGATTCTCTCGTCGGCTGCCGGTCGAACCGCGGAGGAGCTCAGCGCCGACGCGATGGCCGCGGGCTCTTCGTCGCTCGAACGCCTCGCCGCTGGCACCGCGATCGACGCCGGCGGACTCGTGCCGGACGAGCTGCACATCAACTCCTGGACCCAGCACGTCGACCAGGTCGAGCCCATCGAGATGCTCGAAGTGCAGCTCGCCAACATGACCGCCCCGTTCCTGCTGGTCAGCAAGCTGCGTGGCGCGCTCAAGGCATCGTCGGCTCGACGCACCTACATCGTCAACGTCTCCGCGATGGAGGGCGTGTTCGGTCGTGGCTACAAGGGCCCAGGTCACCCCCACACGAACATGGCGAAAGCCGCACTGAACATGCTCACGCGCACAAGCGCGAGGGAGATGTTCGAGAGCGATCGCATCCTCATGACCGCCGTCGACACCGGCTGGATCACCGACGAGCGACCGCACTTCACCAAGGTCCGGCTCGCCGAGGAGGGCTTCCACGCTCCGCTCGATCTCGTCGACGGAGCCGCACGCGTCTACGACCCGATCGTTCGAGGCGAGACCGGCGAGGACCTCTTCGGCGTCTTCCTGAAGGACTACAAGCCGGGCTCCTGGTAGCCGGCGGGGCTGGCGTCCACCCCGCCAGCACGGCCGACCACCGGAACTGCCCGCCGAGCCAGACGGACGGTGTCTGGACTAGAAGATCTGGCCACCCGACTAGAAGATCTGGCCAACCGGCTCGCGCTTCTCGCTCTGGAAGGCGTCCTCGGTCCGGCCAGCCGCCCAGTAGCCGGACAGGGAGAGCTGCGATCGATCGATGCCTCGCGCGGAGAAGTTCTTCCGCAGCCGCTTCATCTGCTCGCGCTCGCCGTGTGCGAACACCTGGACCCTCCCGTCCGGGAGTTCGAGTTCTTCGACCGCGGCTGCGAGCAGCTGACGGTCGAAACCGCCGTGCTCGCCCCGGTGGATCCAGGTGACGGTGACCCCCGTCGGCGCTTCGAGCTGGATGTGGTCCTCGTCCCCGCCAACCTCGACGAGCACTGCGCCCTTGGCGTCGTCCGGCATCGCCTCGAGCGTGCGGGCGATGGCCGGGAGGGCGGATTCGTCACCGCAGATGAGGTGCCAGTCGCTCTCGGGCAGCGGGGAGTAGGCCCCGTGCGGGGTACTTGCGACGATGACGTCGCCCGGATTGGCGTCTCGGGCCCAGGGTCCGGCCACCCCAGCGTCGCCGTGCACGACGAAGTCGACCGAGACGGTTCCGCTCGCACGGTCGATGCCGCGGACCGTGTAGGTGCGACGGACCGGCACCTGGTCGATCGGGAGCGTGGCCCGGAGCTCCTGCAGGTCGAAGGGGAGCTCGAGCTCGCCGATGCCTGCCCCGAAGTGCAGCTTCAGGTAGGTGTCGGCGTGCTCGAGATCGAAGTCGTCGAGGTCTGCGCCGGAGAAATGGACGCGGACGAGCGAACGGCTGAGGCGCTCGGTCCGCACCACCGTCAGACGGACGGTGGGTCCGCGCTTGCGTGGCTTCTGGACGACGGCTTCGGTCACGTGGGGGCTCCTGACGATGGGGGCATGAGTTAGGACAGCCTAACAACCCTCGCCGGGAACAGGTGATGGAACCGGGTTCACGACCCCTTGGCGTCGGTGGCGTCCTCCGAGCGCTTGTAGCGCGCGATCGCATCGGCGAGCTCCTCCAGGAATACGTCGACCTCCTGCGCCGAGTATCCGCGCTCATAGACGCGCGAGGTGAACTTCACCGCCTCGACTTCATGGGCTCCCGCGATCTGGGCTTCCTCCGGGTGGCCGCTCTCGAACGCCTCCAGCGTCGCCGCTGCCTGGTCGAGAAACTGGTCGACCTCCTGCACGTCGTAGCAGCCGTCGAACTTCAGCGCGTTGAACCGCTTGGTGCGTACGTCTTCACTTCGCACGTTGGACCTCCTGTGTCTCATGTGAAAACCGGACAAGGTGCGCTTGTCCGGTGCACGACAATTCTACGGAACTCCATGCGGAATCACACATCGACGCCCGATCGTCACCAAGTGCTCACGTTGGCCACCACCACGATGCCCGACGTTCCCCACGTGTTCACCGGCACGGCGACGACGCGCACAACAATCACGTTCTTCACGGCTTGGTCCCGCTAGCGTTACGAGCGAGGCCGCTGACCGGCCAGAAAGGGGTCTCCGTGCGTCGTGCGCTCTCTCTGCTCGGCATCGCTGCCGTTGCACTCCTCGGGACGAGTGCACCAGCATCCGCCGAGGTCTCTCCGATCACTTCCGCTGCCATCGCGCCAGCGACAAGCCCAGGGGCCCCCGACGGGCACATCTTCGACCCCGACGGGGTCGTCACGGGTGAGACCGCCGACATCGAGCAGGCGATCTCCGCGCTCGAGGCAGACACCGACTTCACCATGTACTTCGCGATCGTCGATCGATTCTCGAACCCGAGTGAGGGGTTCGACTGGGCGAGCGAGTTCGCGTCCGTCAACGACCTCGGCTCTGAGGCGGTCATCCTCTATGTCGGCGTCGATCAGCTCGACTTCGGGCTCAACACCGACAGCACCTTCCCTCTCGGAGACGGGGCGCTCCGCGACATCGAGACGCAGTCCATCGCACCCAACCTCGATGCTGGCGACTACGGCCAAGCCGCCGTCTCTGCCGCCGACTCCCTCCGCCAGGAGCTGACAGGGGCAGGAAGTGGGTCGGCCGGAGCCGCCCCGAGCATCGATGCGGGGCCGATCTTCCTCTTCGCGGGCGGATTCATCGTCGTCGTGGCCCTCATCATCCTGGTCGTCGTCCTGATGGCCCGGCGCAAGAAGAAGCAGGGACAGCGGGCAACCCAGGCTCAGCGCACGGCGCAGCTCGAGCAGCTGGCGCAGCGCGCAGCAGGCGAGCTCGTCAGGGTCGACAACCTCGTGACCGCCGCCGACCAGGAAGTGAGCTTCGCCGAGGCGCAGTTCGGTCAGGAGCCGGTCGCCGAGTACCGGGCGGCCGTGGCGGATGCGCGCGAGCAGCTGCGACGAGCGTTCGACGTTCAGGGGCAGTACCTCGACGCGACCCCGGAGCCGGAGCCCGCCAAGATCCAGATGAACGAGGCCATCCTGGGTTTCGCGAACCAGGCCGAGCAGCGCGTCGCCGAGCAGGCCGCGCGCTTCGAGAAGCTGCGGGACATGGAACGCAACGCGCCGGAACTGCTCAGGCAGGTGCGCGGCGAGCTCGACCGGCTGGAAGGCCAGATGCAGGGTGCCGAGTCGCAGCTGACAGCCTTGCGTGCCCGGTATAGCGCACAGGCGCTCTCGACCGTCGACGATTCCACGCAGCACGCGAGGGAGCTGCTCGCGTTGGCCCGCACGGAGACGGAGAACGCGGACGGCGGTCTTCGTGAGGGCCGGACCGGGCCCGCGGCCGTCGACATCAGTGACGCGCAGCTCGCGCTCGCACGGGTGAGCTCGGTGCTCGGCTCGATCGGCGCCGCAGCGAGCGACCTGGAGAACGCGGAGCAGCTCATCCGCCAGGAGATCGGGGAGCTGGAGTCCGGGCTCGCGCGCAGCTCCCAGCTCGTCCAGCAGGCGTCGCTGCAGCCCGACGTCGCCGCTGCGGCGGCGGCGGCTCAGACTGCGGCCCACGAGGCCATCGGCCGTGCCCGCTCCGGCGGGACGGCAGCGGCCGATCCCCTCCGGACCCTCGGCGCTCTCCGCGAGGCCGACGAGGCGCTCGACACCGCCATCGCATCGCTGCTGCAGGAGCATGAGCGCCTCGCCGGTCTGCGTCGCCAGCTCGACGTCGCGCTGGCACAAGCCCGCTCCGCGGTCACGGGCGGGCTCCAGTTCATCGACGGACGACGAGGGGCCGTCGAGAGCGAACCCCGCGCGCGCATCCAGCAGGCCGAGACCGAGCTCCGAACGGCGGAGCAGCTCGCCGCGACGCAGCCCGAAGAGGCGATGCAGCGGGCTAAGAGCGCGATCAGCCTCGCAGAACGGGCGACCGAGCAGGCCAGGAGCCAGGTGCAGATGCAGCGCAGCGGCTACGAGCAGAGCTGGGGCATGTCGTCTGGCGTCAACTCGAACAGCAACTTCAACTCGGGGCTCCTGGGCGGAATCCTCGGCGGCCTCATCAGCAACAGCGGCTCCTCGAGTCGCAGCTCCTGGGGAGGCGGAAGCTCCTGGGGAGGCGGCTCGAGCCGCCGCTCAGGCGGCTCCTCCGGGTTCAGGTCGTCCGGGGGCTTCCGCTCCTCAGGCGGCGGCTTCCGCTCCTCGGGCGGCGGCCGACGGCGCTGACGCCGCTCCCGGGAGCACACAGCCTGCAACACACCACTTCACAGCACTGCCATCCACCAGGAACCGACCAGCAAGAAGGAAGCACTCGATGTCCAACAAGCAGTCCATCTTCGGACGAATCAGCCAGCTCGTCCGCGCGAACATCAACTCGCTCATCGACAATGCGGAAGACCCGCAGCTCATGATCGACCAGCTCATCCGCGACTTCACCGCGAACATCAAGGAAGCCGAGTCGGCCATCGCGCAGACCATCGGCCAGCTGCGCATGCTGGAGGATGACTACCGCGAGGACGTGCAGGCTGCGTCGGAGTGGGGCAACAAGGCGCTCGCCGCGAGCCGAAAGGCCGACGAGCTCCGAGCCGCGAACGATGAGGTCGACGCGCAGAAGTTCGACAACCTCGCCAAGGTCGCGCTCTCGCGCCAGATCGAGTCCGAGACCGAGGCGCGCACTGCCGAACCGCAGATCCGCGCCCAGACGCAGGTCGTCGACCAGCTGAAGGGCGGCCTCGAGGGGATGCGCGAGAAGCTGCGTCAGCTCGGCGCCAAGCGCGATCAGCTCGCCGCTCGCGCCAAGACGGCCGAGGCGCAGCAGAAGGTCAACGAAGCCCTCGGCAGCATCAACGTCATGGACCCGACCAGCGACCTCGGCCGCTTCGAGGAGAAGGTGCGCCGCCAGGAGGCGCTCGTCCGCGGCCAGCAGGAGCTGCAGACCTCCAGCCTCGACTCGCAGTTCAACCAGCTCGAGGACCTCGGCAAGCTGACCGAGGTCGAGGCTCGCCTCGCCGCGCTCAAGCAGGGGCAGCGCTCCCCCGCCGCCATCGACGCCCCGGAGCAGAGCTTCTAGACCTCGAAACCGGCAGTGTTCGCCGCTGAGACCCGTCGCACACGGTCGGGTCTCAGCGGCGTCCTTCTCCCCCAGCCTTTCCGCGGCACCACAATCAGCGTACGAAGGTCGTCACCATGAACCCCCTCAAGAGCCTGTTCCTCGACTCGCCGATCTCGCGACTCGGCTACCACGCAGCGACCGCCGTCGGTCTCGTCGTCGGAGTCCCGCTCTCGACGGGCCGCGTGGAAGTGCACGACGGGCTCATCGTCTGTCGCGGCCTCCCGAAGTGGGCCTTCCGCCGAGGAGGGACCTGTGTCGGCCGTGTCTATCTGACGCGCGACGTCGTCGGCGAGCGGGTGTTCCGTCACGAACGCGTGCACGTCGAGCAGTGGAAGCGCTACGGCTTCCTGTTCCCGCCCCTCTACTGGCTCGCGGGTTTCGACCCGCTCAAGAACCGCTTCGAGATCGAAGCCGGCCTGGAAGACGGCAACTACCTGCCGCCACGCCGGCGTCCAGCCCCGCGCGGCTGACCGGACGCGAGCACGTCGCCGCTCACCACGTAGGCGGGTGCCGCCTCGGCCAGTCCAGCTCCCGCTCGAGCTCGTTCGAGAGTCGAAGCAGCGTCACGTCGTCCCCGGGGCGCCCGATGGCCTGCACGCCGACCGGTAGACCGCGCGCTGACCCCGTCGGCATCGTGATCGCCGGCAGCCCGGTCACGTTCACGTACGAGGTGTACGGGGTGAACTGGCACTGCTGCTCGAAGTTCCGCTCGCCGTCCTCCGCATCGAACCATCCCGGCGGCCTCGGGGTCATCGCCAGGGTCGGGGTCAGCACGACGTCGAACTCCGAGTACTGGGCGATCATGCTGCGCTCGAACGCACCGAGGGACGCGAGCGAGGCGGCCAGGTCCGCCGCCGACTTCGTCCTCCCGACGCCGACCAGCCAGCGTGTCAACGGCTCAAGCGCAGCAAGCGCTTCCCCCTCGAGCGGGATGGTGGATGCTCCCGCTTGCCAGACCGTGCGGAACGCCTCGAAGTACTCGGGCGCATCCACCGGGGTCGCCGGCACGAGCTGGTGCCCGAGCCGGACGAGGTGCTCCTTGGTCGCCTCGAAGACCTCGGCGACGCCATCGTCGAGGTCGATGGCGTAGGTGGTCGACCACGGCGACCACGTGGTGAAGCCGATGCGGAGTCTCCGGACGGGCGCCTCCAGCGCGTCGACGTAGGACCGCTCTCCCGCCGGGGCCGTCAGCGCGCTCCGGTCAGCCTGGCCCCCGTCGGCGCGGCGGGCGATCATGCCGTCGAGCAGCAGCGCTGCATCCGCTGTTGTCCTCGCGAGCGGCCCGGCGACGGGCAGTCCGGCCAGCGATCCGACGCCGGACCCGTCTGGCACACGACCCCGACTCGGCTTGAGGCCGACGAGACCGCAGGCCGCGGCGGGGATGCGGATGGAGCCGCCACCGTCGGAGCCCGGCGCGAAGGGCAGCAGCCCCGCCGCGACCGCCGCGGCGGCTCCACCCGAGGAGCCGCCGGCACCGAGCCCGGACCCCCATGGGGTGACGGCCGGGGCGGCGACCGCATTCTCGGTGTACGCGGGAAGCCCGAACTCTGGAGTGTTCGTCTTGCCCAGACTGATGCCGCCCGCCGCATCCATCGTCTCGACCAGTGCCGAGCTCGCCTCAGGCACGTGGCCGGCGAAGGCTCGAGAGCCGAACGTCGTCGGCACGCCAGCACGTGCCTCGAGGTCCTTGTCCGCGAACGGCATGCCCCAGAGCGGGGCTGAGCGCCTGTCGGCGCGCTGCGAGCGAGCCTCGGGATCCTGCTCGAGCTGACGCGCCCGGTCGAGTGCGCGTTCGCGCGTCACGGTGATGAACGCGCCCGACCTGCCAGCATCGGCGTCGATCCTCGCGAGGTAGGCGCTCACGAGGTCGACGGGCGAGAGGTCGCCAGCGGCGATCAGCTCGCGTTGCCGCATGGCACCGAGTTCGTGCAGCGGTTCGCTCATGGTGCGCCTTTCGAGGAACGGGCACGTCGCGCCCTGGCGGGAAGAGTCAGAAGAGAGAGGGCTGCGAGACGACGCTGTCCGTCGTCTCGACACGCCAGTCGACGGGAGCCGCTCCCTGGTCACGGAGGAGCTCGTTGGCCCTGGAGAATGGCCGCGAGCCGAAGAACCCCCTGGATGCGGACAGCGGGCTCGGGTGCGGGCTCTCGATGCGTGGAGTATCGCCCAGCATCGGGCCGAGGGCCTGTGCGTCCTTGCCCCACAGGATCGCGACGAGCGGCGACTGCCTGGCGACGAGCGCCGTGATCGCGGCGTCGGTGACCGCCTGCCAGCCGAGGCTGCGATGCGACCCCGCTGCCCCTGGGGAGACCGTGAGCACCCGGTTCAGCAGGAGGACACCCTGCTCGCTCCAGCGGGAGAGGTCGCCGCTCGCGGCCGGCTCGATGCCGAGGTCGTCGTGCAGCTCCCGGTAGATGTTGGCGAGGCTGCGCGGGAGCGGCCGCACGTGCGAGTCGGTGGCGAACGAGAGGCCGATGGGGTGTCCGGGCGTCGGGTACGGATCCTGACCGACGATCAGCACCCGCACCTGATCCAAGGGCTGGGTAAAGGCTCGCAGGACGTGCTCTGCGGCGGGAAGGAATCCGCGGCCGGCCTCGACCTCCGCCTCGAGGCATCGCTCGATCCGGGCAAGTGCGCCCGCCTCCGGTTCGAGAGCGCTGGCCCAGCCCTGCTCGAGTCGCCCCAGGTCAGCGAGGCCCGCTGGCACGGTCATCCGGACGCGCGACTGGACGAGACCGTGACGCCGCCCTCTGCTGCAGTGAGCTGCCAGACGCTGCCCGAACCGAGGATCTCGAGTGCGCCCTCCCCCACCTTCAGAACCGTGTCCTCGTCGATGGCGAGGATGCGCTCAGCCAGCCCCGCCTCGATGCTCGCTGCGCACAGCGCGACGAGACCCCACTGCGCTGCGTGCGCCCCGATGGTCAGGTCGACCAACCCGAGTCCCGCCTCGAGCGTCACCTCGTCGAGCCCCTCACCGGACTCCTCGGGAGCCACGGGCACGCCACCGATGCGCCAACCCCCGATGATGGCCTCATCGGCCGCGATCGCCGCCCCGGCGGAGTAGCCGAGGTACGACACGCCCTCGCTGACGAGGCGACGCACGTCCGTCGCGAGCGGAGCCAACGCGGCCAGATAGGCGGGCGTGTGCCCACCGGCGACGAGGATAGCGTGCGCCGTCGAGAAGCTCGCGAGGTCGATCTCGTCGAGCGGTTCGCCGGCCTCGGTGCTGCGCGCGAGCACCGGCGTGGCGAGGACGCCGGGGTCGAGCGAGCGCAGACGATCGGCGAACCAGTCCGCGATGGGGCGGGGTGCCTCCCCGACCGCGATGATCGCGATGACGGGAGTCTCGCCGCCAGCCCGCAGCCGTGCGTCGCTCGCGAGCTGGGAGAGCGCGAGCTCCACCCCCGGTCCGTCGCCGCCGCCAACCAGGAAGATGCTCATTCGCTCGACTCCTTCGCCGTGTCCTTCATCTCGAGACGCCCACGATGCAACTGGAACTGCTCTCGCTGGGCCACCGGCCGCACGATGAGCTCGTCGACGTTGACGTGCCCGGGCAGCTGCAGTGCAAGCTGGATGGTCGCAGAGATGTCGTCCGCTGTGAGCGGATGGTCGACACCCTCGTAGAGCTTCGCGGCCGACTCCTCGTCACCGCGCATCCGCTTGAGCGTGAACTCATCGGTGTGCACCATGCCGGGCGCGATGTCGATGACGCGGATGGGCTCGCCGCCGAGCTCGAGTCGGAGCACGCCGATCATCGCCGCCTCCGCCGCCTTGACCGCGACGTACCCTCCGCCACCCTGGTAGATGACTCGCCCTGCCGTCGACGTGACGGTGACGATGTCGGCGTGCGGGAACTCGTCCTGGCTGCTCGCGGCGGAGGCGCGCAGGAGCGGCAGCAACGCCGTGATGACGCGCTTGGTGCCGAGAACGTTCAGGTCGAACATCCGCTGCCAGTCATCGATGCGGCTCTCCTCGACGCTCTCGGTGCCGAACGCCCCGCCCGCGACGTTCACCAGCGCCTCGACCACGCCGAGCTGGGCCGCGCGATCCCGCAGCTCGGCGACGAACGCATCGCTCGTGATGTCGCCCGCGAGCACCTCTGCCCCGGTCTCGGCGGCGAGCTCGTCGAGCCGATCCGCACGACGAGCCGTCGCGAGCACCGTCCGCCCTGCGGCGCGCAGGGATCTGACCGTCGAACGGCCGATGCCGCTGCTCGCTCCCGTGACCACGACCACACGCGTTCTCTGTTGTTCAGGCATGCCTCCATCGTGGCATGCGCGCATGTCGCGAACGCTCAACGCGTGACGATTTGTGTCCCGTTCCGTTGCCCCCCAGTGCTCCCACTGCCACACTCGGTGCCACCCGACAGTCCAGTCGGGTCGCAGCCGACCCGGAGGCTACCTATGACCCAGAGCTTCGAGACCAGGCAGATCCATGCCGGTTCCGCCCCAGACCCGACGACCAACGCGGTGGTCACCCCCATCTATCAGACGACCTCGTACGTGTTCGACGACGCACAGCACGCGGCCGACCTGTTCTCCCTCTCCCGCGCGGGCAACATCTACACGCGCATCACCAACCCGACAACGGCCGTGCTCGAGGCCCGGATCGCCGACCTCGAGGGCGGCAGCGGCGCCCTCGCCCTCGCCTCCGGCCAGGCCGCCGAGGCCTTCGCGATCCTGAACATCGCCGGAGCCGGCGACCACATCGTGTCCTCCACCTCCATCTACGGGGGCACGTTCAACCTCTTCAAGTACACGTTCGCCAAGCTCGGCATCGACGTCACGTTCGTCGAGGACCAGAACAACCCGGACGCCTGGCGGGCCGCCGCCAAGGAGAACACGAAGCTCTTCTTCGGCGAGACGATCGGCAACCCCGCCGTGAACATCCTCGACATCGAGACCGTCGCAAACGTCGCACACGAGGTCGGCGTGCCCCTCATCGTCGACAACACCATCGCGACGCCCTACCTCATCCGCCCCTTCGAGCACGGGGCCGACATCGTCGTCCACTCCGCCACGAAGTTCCTCGGCGGCCACGGCGCCGTCATCGGCGGCATCATCGTCGACGGTGGCAGCTTCCCGTGGGATGAGCACAAGGCCCGCTTCCCCGGCCTCTCCGAACCAGACCCGAGCTACGACGGACTGAGCTACACGGGCGCCCTGGGCAACGCGAACGCCTTCCACACGAAGGCCCGCGTGCAGCTCCTGCGCGACATCGGCGCATCCATCGCCCCCGCGTCCTCCTGGCAGATCCTCCAGGGCGTGGAGACGCTCAGCCTCCGCATGGAACGCCACGTGTCCAACGCGACCGCCATCGCGAGCTGGCTGCAGGGCAACGCGGAAGTGCAGAACGTGAACTACGCGGGACTCGAGTCCAGCCCGTGGAACGCGCTCGCGAAGCGCTACGCCCCCAACGGCGCAGGCGCGATCCTCTCGTTCGAGCTCCGCGGAGGCGTCGAAGCCGGCCGCAAGCTCGTCGAGCGCGTCCAGCTCTTCAGCCACCTGGCGAACATCGGCGACGTGCGCAGCCTCATCGTGCACCCGCCGTCGACGACGCACTCGCAGCTGACGCCAGAGCAGCTGCTCGCCTCGGGCATCAACCCTGGACTCGTGCGCCTGTCGGTCGGTCTCGAGAACGTCGACGACCTCATCGCGGACCTCGCGCAGGCACTCGACTCCCTCCGCGCGTAGGCGCGGAATTGCCCGTAGCCTGGCGCTGATGGACTGGACAGATCACGGAATCTCGCCGCCGAGCGGCAGAATCCCGAACGACGAACTGCGGGCGGCCTCGTTGAGGCCGCCCGCCTCCGGCGCGTGGCGCGACGGCGACGATGTCGGCGACCGCCAATTCGCGTGGCTCGGGGCCTTCAGCCCCGAGCACGGAGGCGAGCTGCCGCTCATCAGACTCGCCTACGAGACCTGGGGCACGCTGAACGCCGACAGGTCGAACGCGATCCTCGTCCTCCACGCGCTCACCGGCGACTCCCACGTCGAAGGGCAGCTCGGCCCAGGGCACCCCACCGCCGGCTGGTGGCCCGGCATCATCGGCCCGGGGGCGCCCCTCGACACGGACCGCTACTTCGTCATCGCTCCCAACATGCTCGGGGGCTGCCAGGGCTCGACGGGTCCAGCCAGCCTCGACGCACGCGGCAATGCGTACGGTGCCTCGTTCCCCGTCCTGACAATCCGCGACCAGGTGCGCGCTCAGGCCCTGCTCGCCGACCAGCTCGGCATCTCGACGTTCGCGGCCGTCATCGGCGGCTCCATGGGCGGCATGCACGCGCTCGAATGGGGCATCATGCACCCCGACCGCACGCAGCGGCTCATCGTGATGAGCGCGCCAGCCGCGTCGGACGCGCAGACCATCGCGCAGAACACGCTGCAGATCGATGCCATCAGGCTCGACCCGAACTTCAACGACGGCGACTACGCGGACGAGCCCGCCGGCTTCGGGCCGCACCGGGGACTCGCCCTGGCGCGGCGGCTCGCCATGCTCAACTACCGCTCGGGCACTGAGCTCGACGACCGTTTCGGCCGCAGCTGGCAGTCGAACCTCAGCCCTGAGCAGGACGAGGGCCGCTACGCCGTCGAGTCCTACCTCGACTTCCACGGCAATCGGTTCACGCGTCGATTCGACGCCAACAGCTACATCACGCTGCTCACGGCGATGAGCTCGCACAACGTCGGCCGTGACCGTGGCGGGGTGGATGCGGCCCTCGGGCGCGTCACGGCATCAACCATGGTCATCGGCATCTCCACCGATGTGCTGTTCCCGCCGGAGACGCAGCACCGCATCGCGGCCGGCGTGCCGAACAGCTACTCAGGTGACCGGGCCGTCGCGATTCGATCGAACTTCGGCCACGACGGGTTCCTGCTGGAGATCCATCACGTCGGCGACGCGATCCGCTCGATGCTCGCCAACGGCTGACCTCGCCGCCGTGGGCGCGGCACGCCTGCTGCGCGGCCACATGGCCCACAGCGCCCAGACGAGCAGCACCACCAGGAGGCCGTTTCGCCCGGCGAGGAGGGCCACGCCCGCGGCGTGGGCGTCGGTCACGAAGTTGTAGTTGCCGGGGTAGATGACCTGCGTCAGCCAGGCGATGCACAGCGCGATCCCCGCAGGCAGCGCGAACCGCCTGACATCCACGATGAGGCCGAACACGATGACCGGCGCCAGCCAGGTGATGAACTGCGGTGACCCGACCTTGTTGAAGACGATGAACGAGAGCACAAGCGCGAGCGAGAGCGCCGGGAACAACCGGGTGAACGGCATCCCCCGGCGCTTGGAGACGAGCGCGAGCAGGACCACGCCGAGCACGGCCACGGCCAGCACCGGAGTGAGCAGTGCGCTGACGAACTCGGTGCCGGGCCCGTAGACCTGGAAGGTCAGGATCTCCATGGAGTAGGAAGCGCTGTAGCCGGGCACCTGCATCGAGGCCAGCCACATGGGCACGGTCGCCGCGACCGCCTCGACCTGGAGCCCACGGCCGGTCTGCTCGGTCACGAAGGAGAGCACGTTCGATCCCCCACCGAGAGCGAACGCCGGAATGAGCACGGCGGCGCAGACGACGAGAGCGCCCGCCACGAGCCAGAGGCGGTGCCGCAGCACGATGAAGGCGGCCGCGAACACGGCGGCCGGCCAGATCTTGAGCCAGGCCCCGAAGGTGAGGAGCGCACCCGCGATCTCCGGCCTCCGTCGGAGCGACAGGAGCGCGAGGAGCGCGATGGGGACGCTGATGGCGTCGATCCGCCCGAGGGCGACGGGACCGAGCAGCGCCATCAGGATGAGCCACCACCAGGCAGCCACCTGCCGGAGGCGAGCGTCGCGCGACGACGACCGCCAGAGCGTCAGGGCCGCGAACGCCACCGCATTGCCCGCCGTGACCACGAGCAGCCAGCCGAGACCGTAGTTCGCCTGCCCGCCCACCACGTCGGCGAGCAGCATCGGGAGCAGCGACGGCAGCGGATACACGAACGTCGCGTCGATGCCGGGCACCTGCCCCTGCTGCGCCTGATCCACCCACCCGCGGTACACCTGGAAGACGTCGCCCATCGGGTTCGAGAGCGAGTACAGGTTCACGAGGATCAGCACGTAGTGCACGCCGGCGAAGGCCAGCCAGAGCGTCACGATCGAGAGAGGGCCTCGCCAGTGACGGGCGATCCACGACGTAGTCATGCGGGACAAGCTACCCCAGCTCAGGCGTGGATCTTGGACGCCACGAGTGCGCCGACCAGCCGAGGCAGGACTGCGGTCGCGTCGCTCGCCCTGATGGGAGAGCCGGGCCCGTGCCGCTGGAGCTGGTCGATGGGCGCAAGGAGGTCGGCCGCGGCGGCCGAGTTGCCCGCGTTGATCTGCGAGGCGAACCAGCCGGCGCGCGCGTGCAGCCAGACGGCGGCGGCGGCGAGCTGCTGGGGCTCTGGCTGCTCGCTGACCTCGCGCTTGGAGGCGACGGCGCTCAGCGCCCCCATGGCGCCCGCGAGCACGTCTCCGGTGCCTGCGGTCGCGAGCCAGGCGCCGGGCGCATCCACGATGATCGTGGGGCCGTCACCTGCGATGTGGGTGCGGTGCCCTTTGAGCACAAGCGTGCATCCGAGGCGGTCGGTGACGAGGCGGACGGCCTGCTCCGGCTCCTTGATGACGTCGCTCGCATGCACCTCGGTGTTCTCGAGCTTCGTGATGAGCGCTGCGAGCTCAGCCGCGTGCGGTGTGAGGATGCACCGGCGCACATGGTGCCCGCCGAGGACGCGCTTGGCGATCTGCCCGAGGGCCCCCGAGTCGGCGATGACCGTCGCGTCGAGCTCACGCGCACGGTCAAGGGCCTCGCGTGCCTCGCTGGTGCGTCGCACGTCCTTCGGGTCCACGCCGGAGCCCACGATGAGCGCGTCGAACGACGCGAGGTCGGCCACGACCTCAGGACTCTGCCACAGCACGGCCTTCGTCTCGGCCTCGCCGCCCGAGTACCGCACCATGCCAATGCCGGTCGCGAGGGCGGCTCTCGTGCCGAGCACGGCGGCGCCGGGGTAGTGCGTCGAGCCCGTGACGAACGCGGCGACGCCCCTTCGGTACTTGTGGTCGTCCTCGCGCGGCGCGAACACGCTGGCCGCGGCGTCCTGAGCTTCGAATTCCCTCACCCGGCCATCCTGGTCGCTCTTCGGCGACACGCCAAGTCGATGGAGAGGGCTCAGGGGGTCCGGACCTCAGTGTCGGGCGGTCGCATCCCGGATCTCGCCGACAAGCTCCTCGATGATGTCCTCGAGGAACAGCACGCCGCGCGTGCTGCCTTCTCGGTCGAGCACCCGCGCCAGGTGGTTGCCTGTGCGGCGCATCATCGCGAGGGCGTCCTCGAGGTCGGCCTCGTCATGGACCCCGTCGAGCGAGCGGATGCGCTTGGCCGGGATCGGCTGGTCGAACTCGCCCGGCTCGTCGAGGTCGAGCACGTCCTTCAGGTGCACGTAGCCCGCGTACCCGCCCTCGCTGTCGAGGATGATGTAGCGCGAGTAGCCGTGCTCGGAGACGGCGCGCTGCAGCATCTCCGGCGTCGCGTCCGGCGGGAGCACGACGAGCTGGTCTCCGGCGATCGCGACGGAGGCGACCTTCTTGGCCGTGAACTCGAAGGTGTTCGACAGGGTGCCCGCGCGGTCCATGAGCACCCCCTCTCGCTTCGACTGCTCGACGATCCCGGCGACCTCGTCGAAGGTGAAGGCACTGGTCGTCTCGGCCTTCGGCTCGACGCCGAAGAGGCGCAGGGTCGTGTTCGCGATGCCGTTCAGCGCCCAGATGACCGGCGCGAACAGGCGCGAGAAGAACACGAGCGGCGGCGCGAGCAGCAGGGCCGCGCGGTCGGGAACCGAGAACGAGATGTTCTTCGGCACCATCTCGCCGAGGACGACGTGCAGGTAGGAGACGACGACGAGCGCGATGACGAACGCGATGGTCGAGATCATCTCCTCGCTGAGACCCGTGGCCGACAGCGGGATCTCGAGGAGGTGGTGGAGCGCGGGCTCGGACACGTTGAGGATGAGGAGCGAGCAGACCGTGATGCCGAGCTGGCTCGTCGCGAGCATGCCGGTCGCGTGCTCCATCGCGTAGAGCGTCTGCTGGGCTGCTTTGCTGCCCCGCTCCGCTCTGGGTTCGATCTGCGAGCGCTTCGCGGAGATGACGGCGAACTCCGCCCCGACGAAGAAGGCGTTCGCCGCGAGGAGGACGACAAGCCAGGCGAGTCCAGACCAGTACTCAGCCACGGTTCTCCTTCTCGGCGTGCTGGTCGGCGAGGCGCTGCATGAGCGCCTCCCTCGACTCGTAGGACTCGTTGGGGGTGAACGCGACGCGGTCGACGCGGCGGCCCTCCATCCGCTCGACCCGGAACGTGCCGACGGGGACCTGGACCTCGTCACCCACGGCCGGGATGCGCTCGAGGGCGTTCATGATGAAGCCTGCGACCGTCTCGTACGGTCCGTCGTCGTCGAGCTCGATGTTGAGCCGGTCACGCACCTCGTCTGGTCGGAGCATGCCGTCGAACGTGGTCCGTCCCTTGGCGCGGACCACATCGAGATGTGCGCGGTCGTGCTCGTCGACGAGCTCGCCGACGATCTCCTCGACGAGGTCCTCGAGCGTCACGACGCCATTCGTGCCGCCGTACTCGTCGAGCACAACCGCCAGCTGGAAGCCGCCGGATCGCAGCTCGGCGAGCAGCGCGTCCAAGCCGAGCGTCTCGGGGACGAGCAGCGCGTCGGTCTTGATCGCCCCGACCGGCACGGAGCGCCTCCGGTCGAGCGGAAGCGAGACGGCGTTCTTGAGGTGCGCCACGCCCACGATCTCGTCGATGTCCTCACCGGTCACCGGGAAGCGCGAATGCCCCGTCGACTTCGCGAGATCGATGAGGTCCTGCACCGGCGCGTCGACGGCGATGGACTGCACTCGAGGCCTCGGCGTCATCACATCCGCTGCGATGTGGTCGGCGAAGCGCAGCGTGCGACTCAGCAGCACGGCCCGCTCACCTTCGAGGATGCCGACGAGCGCTGAGCGCCGCACGAGGCTCGACAGCTCCTCCGCGGTGCGCGCGCCGGAGAGCTCTTCCTTCGGCTCGATGCCGACGGAGCGGATGAGTCCGTTCGCGCTGCCGTTCAGCACCGCGACCGCCGGCCTGAACACCGTCGTGAAGGCGACCTGCAGCGGGATGAGGAACTTCGCCGTCGTCCGTGGCACGGCGAGCGCGAAGTTCTTCGGGATGAGCTCGCCGACGACCATCGACAGGGCCGTCGCGATGACGATGGCCAGCACGGCTCCGACGGGGCGCACGGCGTCCTCCGGCAGTCCGACCGCGCCGAGCGGCGTCGCGAGCAGCGACGAGATCGCCGGCTCCATCGTGTAGCCGGTGAGGAGCGTGGTGAGCGTGATGCCGAGCTGCGCGCTCGAGAGGTGCGTGGACGTGTGCTTGAGCGCGTTGATCGTCGGGGTGAGGCGCTTCTCTCCTCGTTCCCGCCGCTTCTCGAGATCGTTGCGGTCGAGGTTGACGAGCGAGAACTCCGAGCCGACGAAGACGCCGGTTCCCAGGGTGAGGAGGACGCCGACCCCGAGCATAAGCCACTCGTTCACGCCACGTCACCACCCTGTCGAGCACACATATCCGAGACCCCCGTCAGCCGGCCGCGTCTACCAGGACACCGGGAGGGCCTTGCCCTCTTCGTAGCCGGCCGCCGACTGGATGCCGACCTTGGCCCGCTGGCGGAATTCGGGGAGTGAGTCAGCCCCCGCGTAGGTGAACGATGAGCGGACGCCGGTCGTGATCATGTCGATCAGGTCGTCGAGCCCAGGTCGCTTGGGGTCGAGCATGATCTTCGACGACGAGATGCCCTCCGCGAAGAGGAGCTTTCGCGCGCGCTCGTAGGGCTCGAGGTCCCCGAAACGCGCTTCGACCGCCTTCGTGGATGCCATGCCGAACGACTCCTTGAACCAGTTGCCAGCATCGTCGGTCCGCACCGTTCCCGGCGCCTCGACCGTGCCGGCGAACCATGAGCCGATCATGACGGCGGACCCACCGGCGGCGAGCGCGAGGGCGACGTCACGCGGATAGCGCACTCCCCCGTCCGCCCATACCCGCGCGCCGAGCGCGTGCGCGGTCTCCGATGTCTCCAGCACCGCGGAGAACTGCGGACGACCGACCGCGGTCATCATGCGCGTGGTGCACATGGCGCCGGGGCCGACGCCGACCTTGATGATGCTCGCCCCCGCCGAGACGAGGTCGTGGACGCCGCTTCCGGAGACGACGTTGCCCGCGACGATCGGAACGCCGAGCTCCGCCCCACGCACCGCCTCGATCGCTCGCAGCATGCTGCCCTGATGTCCGTGCGCGGTATCCAGGACCAGCACATCGGCGCCGGCCTCGACAAGCGCGCGTGCACGCTCGAGCGCGTTGCGCGACACGCCGACGGCGACCGCGACACGAAGGCGCCCCTGAGCATCCAGCGCCGGCTGATAGATCGTGCTGCGCAGCGCGCCGCTTGCCGTGACCGTCGCGATCTCACCACGCTCGGTCCGCACGGGCGCGAAGCTCTCGCCAGCCCCGGCGAAGGAGTTGAAGACCGCGCGGGAGTCGCGGGCGAGGGCCAGCGGCACCTCGTCGACGAAGTGGTGGCTCAGATCGGCCAGCACGGCGTCGCTCGGGACACGCGCCAGCGTCGACGCCTGCAGCACACCGAGCACCTCCCCATCGGGAGCCAGCACGGAGACCCCGAACCCGGCGACGGGCGGGACGATTTCGAGCACCGCGCCCACCGTCGCGTCGCCCGACGCGGTGAAGGGCGTGTCGAGGACCGGGTCCTGCGATTTAACCCAGGCGATCGCGGTCTGCAGAGCCTCGAGGGACATGTCCTGCGGCAGCACGCCGAGACCGCCTCGCCGTGCGATGGCCGCCGCCATGCGGGGACCGGTCACCGCGTTCATGTTCGAGGCGACCAGCGGGATCGTCATGCCGGTGCCGTCATCCGGGGCGAGCGAGACATTCAGCCTCGATCCCACATCCGACCTGCTCGGAATCAGGAAGACGTCCGAGTACGTGAGCTCGTGGTGTGGGGCGGGACCAGAGAAGTGCATGGCCTCCAGAATACGTTGCCCAGACGCCGAACCGGCCACTTTCGCGCAGAGCGCTCGCCAAGGGCGTTAGGCTGGTCACTCGATGGGGCCGCCGCCCAGATTCGGCGTGTCCCGCATCAACAGACGAACGCGAGACAAACTCAGGTGGCGAGTCATTTGACCAGTGCGGGTACAGACGAAGCAAAGTCCGATTTCGGAGCCAACGATTGGCTCGTCGAAGAGATGTACGAGAAGTACGTCAAGGACCCGAAGAGTGTCGACGAGGCCTGGTGGCCGACACTCGAGCAGTACGCCAAGCAGCAGACCGCTGCCCCGGCGAAGACGGCACCGGCAGCCCAGCCCGCGAAGGCGCAGGCAGCTCCAGCCGCTGAGGCAGAGGCGAAGAAGCCGGCCGCCGACGGCGAAGCGCGAAAGCAGGCGAAGACCACTGCCGCGGCCCCGCAGGAGAAGCTCATCCCCGCGGATGCGCCGGCAGCTGACAAGGAGAAGGCGCCGTCACGCGAGAACATCGTGTCGCCGCTGAAGGGCATGGCGAAGGCCATCGCCAAGAACATGGACATCTCGCTGCAGGTGCCGACCGCGACGAGCTACCGCGAGATCCCCGCGAAGCTCATGATCGACAACCGCATCGTCATCAACAACCACCTTCGCCGCACCCGCGGCGGCAAGGTCTCGTTCACGCACCTCATCGGCTGGGCCCTCGTGAAGGCGCTCATCAAGTTCCCGAGCATGAACGTCTACTACGACGAGGTCGACGGCAAGCCATCCGCCATCGAACCCGCCCACGTCAACCTCGGCATCGCGA
Organism: Pseudoclavibacter sp. RFBB5; assembly: GCF_002931555.1. Taxonomy (GTDB): domain Bacteria; phylum Actinomycetota; class Actinomycetes; order Actinomycetales; family Microbacteriaceae; genus Pseudoclavibacter. The sequence continues at coordinate 795,113 of NZ_PSTZ01000007.1, forward strand.
TCGACGTGCCGAAGCCCGACGGAACCCGCGCCCTCGTGGTCCCGAGCATCAAGCAGGCCGAGACGCTCAACTTCCGCGAGTTCCTCGGCGCGTACGAGGAGCTCATCAAGCGCGGTCGCCAGAACAAGCTCAGCGGCGACGACTACGCGGGCACGACGATCTCGCTCACGAACCCGGGCGGAATGGGCACCCTGCAGTCCGTCCCGAGGCTCATGAAGGGCCAGGGAGCGATCATCGGCGCCGGCGCCCTCGACTACCCGGCCCCCTACCAGGGAATGGCGCAGCACGTCCTCGACGATCTCGCCATCTCCAAGCGCCTCACGATCTCGAGCACGTACGACCACCGCGTCATCCAGGGCGCTGGCTCCGGCGAGTTCCTGAAGATCGTGCACGAGCACCTCACGGGCCAGCACAACTTCTACGAAGAGATCTTCGCGTCGCTGCGCATCCCGTACAAGCCCGTCGTGTGGTCGCAGGACGTCCACGTCGACCTCGCCGCCGCCATCAACAAGACGGCTCGCGTGCAGCAGCTCATCAACATGTACCGCGTGCGCGGCCACATGATGGCTGACATCGACCCGCTGCAGTACGTGCAGCGCACGCACCCGGACCTCGAGATCGAGAACCACGGGCTCACGTTCTGGGACCTCGAGCGCGAGTTCGTCGCGGACGGGTTCGGCGGAAGCCAGCGGATGCTCAAGCTCCGCGACATCCTCGGCATCCTCCGCGACTCCTACTGCCGCACCATCGGCATCGAGTACATGCACATCCAGGACCCGGAGCAGCGCGCCTGGTTCCAGGACGAGCTGGAGCACCCGTACACGAAGCCCACGCACGAAGAGCAGATGCGCATCCTCAACAAGCTCAACGAGGCTGAGGCGTTCGAGACGTTCCTGCAGACGAAGTACGTCGGCCAGAAGCGCTTCTCGCTCGAGGGTTCCGAGTCGGTCATCTCCCTGCTCGACACGATCATCCAGGGTGCCGCCGAGGAAGACCTCGACGAGGTCGCGATCGGCATGGCCCACCGCGGCCGCCTCAACGTGCTCACCAACATCGCCGGCAAGACGTACGGCCAGATCTTCCGCGAGTTCGAGGGTGTGCAGTCCAGCTCGGGCCGCGGCAACTCGGGCGATGTGAAGTACCACCTCGGCATCGAGGGAACGTTCACGGCCGCCTCCGGCGCGACGATCCCGGTCTACCTCGCCGCCAACCCTTCGCACCTCGAGGCTGTCAACGGCGTGCTCGAGGGCATCGTGCGCGGCAAGCTCGACCGCAAGGCCGACGGCCGGGATGCGGTCCTGCCGATCCTCATCCACGGTGACGCCGCCATGGCGGGTCAGGGCGTCGTCTACGAGACGATGCAGATGTCGCAGCTCCGCGCCTACCGCACGGGCGGCACGATCCACGTGAACATCAACAACCAGGTCGGCTTCACGACGACGCCTCGCGACGCCCGTTCGTCGATGTACTCGACCGATGTGGCCAAGGCCATCTCGGCTCCCGTGTTCCACGTGAACGGCGACGACCCCGAGTCCGTGGCGCGCGTCGCCGAGCTCGCGTTCGCCTACCGCCAGCGCTTCAAGCGCGATGTGGTCATCGACCTCATCTCCTACCGCCGCCGCGGCCACAACGAGGGCGACGACCCCTCGATGACGCAGCCCCTCATGTACAACCTCATCGAGGCGAAGCGCTCCGTGCGCAAGCTGTACGCCGAGGCGCTCGTCGGACGTGGCGACATCACACAGGACGAGTTCGACGCGGCGCAGAAGGACTTCCACGACCGCCTCGAGCGCGCCTTCGCGGAGACGCACCAGGCCCAGACGCAGTCGACCCCGATCTCGGCCGCCGAGCTCTCAGCAGTGGGCTCCCGCGAGGAGAACCACCGCTCCGAGCCGGAGTCGACGGCTGTCGCCCGCGAGGTCATCGAGACCATCGGCGACGCGCACGGGAACCCGCCAGAGGGCTTCTCGGTGCACACGAAGCTCAAGGCCGTGCTGTCGAAGCGCGAGCAGATGAGCCGCGAAGGCGGCATCGACTGGGCCTTCGGCGAGCTCCTCGCCCTCGGCTCGCTGCTCATGGAGGGCACGCCCGTGCGCATGTCCGGCCAGGACTCGCGCCGCGGGACGTTCGTGCAGCGTCACGCGCTCTTCCACGATCGCCTCAACGGCCAGAACTGGCTGCCGCTCTCCAACCTGAGCGACAACCAGGCACCCATCTCGATCTACGACTCGTTCCTGAGCGAGTACGCGGTGCTCGGCTTCGAGTACGGCTACTCGGTGGAGCGTCCCGACGCGCTTGTCCTCTGGGAGGCGCAGTTCGGTGACTTCGTGAACGGCGCACAGACGATCATCGACGAGTTCATCTCGGCGTCCGAGCAGAAGTGGAACCAGCGCTCGAGCGTCGTGCTGCTGCTCCCCCACGGCTACGAGGGTCAGGGTCCCGACCACTCCTCGGCGCGCATCGAGCGCTTCCTCACGCTCGCGGCAGAGGAGAACATGACGGTCGCGATGCCATCGACGCCCGCGTCGCACTTCCACCTGCTGCGCCGTCAGGCCTACGCGCGTCCGCGCAAGCCGCTCGTGATCTTCACGCCGAAGTCGATGCTGCGCCTGCGCAGCGCCGTCTCGCCGGTCGAGGACTTCACGAACGGCGCGTTCCGGCCCGTCCTGGACGACGAGCGCATCACCGACAAGGCCGCGGTTCGGCGCGTCGTGCTGCACGCCGGCAAGCTGCACTACGACCTCCGTGCGGAGCTCGACAAGCGCGAGGACTCGACGGTCGCCCTGGTGCGGCTCGAGCAGTTCTACCCGATGCCGGGCGAGGAGATCAACCGCATCCTCGCCGAGTACCCGAACGCGGAGATCATCTACGCGCAGGACGAGCCGGAGAACCAGGGTGCTTGGCCCTTCATCCGCACGCACCTCGCGCCGATGCTCGAAGGACGCACGATCCGCGCGGTCACCCGCCCGGAGTCGTCGGCACCTTCGGTCGGCACGATGAAGGCGCACCAGCGTCAGCAGGCCGAGCTCATCGAGGGAGTGCTGGCCGACTAGGCAGGTCCTCCGCGAACGCAGAAGGCGCCCGTCCCGAGCAATCGGGGCGGGCGCCTTCGTGTGCTGTCTGAACGGCCTGCTAGCGCCCGGTCAGGAGAGCGACGGCGTCGTCGAGGTACGCGGCGAGTGGCGTCGAGCTGCTTGCGCCGAGACCGGCCTGCGCGCCAGGGACAGCTCCCCAGTGCAGGACCACCTCGCCGCCCACCACCTCGAGGCCGGGATGCGCGTCGGCACCCCCGCTGTCGGAGAGCTGGATACGCGCCGCGCCGTAGTTGACGACCTCGCCAAGGGCGAACCCGGACTTCAGCGCGGCCAGCTGCACGCGACGTCGCTCGGCCGCAAGCGCCGACTGCTCGCTGTAGTGGTCTGGCTGCTTCGCGACCCGGATGACGGAGCCGACGCGGAACAGCCCGCCGCTCTCGTCGAGCAGCAGCTCACGCAACCGCCACACGTTCGAGACGCGCCGCAGGACGGGGCCCCGACGGACGCCGAGGACGGGGCGACGCTCGACCAGCTCGGCGAGCGTCTCCCGCCTGGCATCCCGTTCCCGCAGCTCGGAGATGGCCTCGTCGACGCGGGCAGAGAGCAGGCGCCAGGCGTCCTCCTCGGGATCCGGAGTCATGGGCAGGACACGAGTTCGCGGGCGCCCCGTGTCAGTTCGCGACCGGCGTGCCGTGCGAACGCTGGATGTTGCGCAGCTGGTCGAGGACGTGCAGGCGCAGCTCTTCGGGGGCGCGCTCCTTGCAAGCGCGCTGGACGACTTCCATGAGCGAGCGGTTCACGTGCAGCTCGCTCTCGCAGTCCTTGCAGTGCTCGAGGTGCTCGCGAATATCGCTCGCGTCCGTACTGGCGAGTTCGTTGCGCAGGTACTCCTCGAGGGCGTCCTTGGCTTTCTCGCAGCCGCAATCGGTCATTTCTTGCTCCCTGTTTCCTGCTCGTCCCCGTCCAGGGCCGGAATGATGCCGTTCTCTCGCGCGTAGCCGGTGAGGCGCTCGCGAAGCAGTCGCCTGCCGCGGTGAAGCCGCGACATGACGGTGCCGACGGGGGTCTTCATGATGTCTGCGATCTCCTTGTAGGAGAATCCCTCCACGTCTGCGAGGAACACCGCCAGGCGGAAGTCCTCCGGGATCGCCTGGAGGGCGTCCTTCACCGTCGAGTCGGGGAGGTGGTCGATGGCCTCGGCCTCGGCCGAGCGCGACGAGGTCTGGGCCGTCGCCGACTCGGCGCCGCCGAGCTGCCAGTCCTCGAGGTCCTCGAGCGCGTTCGCGTACGGCTCCCGCTGCTTCTTGCGGTACGAGTTGATGAAGAGGTTCGTGAGGATGCGGTACAGCCACGCTTTGAGGTTCGTGCCCTGCTCGAAGCGCGCGAAGGCGACGAAGGCCTTCACGAAGGTCTCCTGTACGAGGTCCTGCGCGTCTGCGGGGTTTCGAGTCATGCGCATAGCTGCCGCGTACAACTGGTCGATGTACTGCAGCGCCTGCTCCTCGAACAGCTGCCGGAGTTCGTCCTGATCTGGGGTCGCCTGAGGCGACTTCTGCTCACTCATTACGCGTGAGTGTACTGCCGTGCGCCTCTCGGCGGCTTGACGCCTCGGCGGCGCGAGGGTTGTCTGCAAGGGTTGCCCTCCCCTTCGTTGTCTGGCGGAATCGTCTTTCCGGGTGATACGAGCGCCACTGGCGGTATCGTTGTCAACCAATGGAGATCTTTGGCTATTCCGGACCACGCTTCGACTTGTACCGAGACGACGAGGGCAGCGAGCCCCTGACCCTCGGCGACGGCCCGTGGGAGGCCCCGACGGCGAGTGCGCCGATCGACGCGCGCCTGCAGATCCCTGGGTCGAAGAGCCTCACCAACCGTGAACTGGTGCTCTCCGCACTGGCCGGCGCACCATCACTGCTTCGGCACCCCCTGTGGGCCCGAGACACCGAGCTCATGATCGAGGCGCTCAGGCAGCTCGGCACGAGGATCGTCGAGGTCCCCGGCGACGGTCGGTTCGGGAACGATCTCGAGATCACGCCGGGCGAGCTCGAAGGCGGCGTCTCCATCGACTGCGGCCTCGCGGGCACCGTCATGCGCTTCGTCCCGCCCCTCGCATCCCTCGCCCTCGGCCCCGTCGCCTTCGACGGCGACGAGGCGGCTCGCCGACGCCCGATGAAGGGCACGGTGGATGCGCTCAAGGCGCTCGGTGTCGAGGTCCGCGACGACGGGAGGGGCGGGCTGCCCTTCTCGCTCTACGGGACCGGCGAGGTGACGGGAGGCGAGGTCACGATCGACGCTGGAGCCTCCAGCCAGTTCGTCTCTGGGCTCCTCATGGCCGGCGCGCGCTTCGAGGACGGGCTCACGCTCATCCACTCGGGCGATCGGGTCCCGAGCCAACCGCATATCGACATGACGCTCGCCGCCCTGCGGGAGCGTGGGGTCGAGATCGACGACTCGGAGGCGGGCACGTGGCGTGTGTCGCCTGGCAGCATCGACGGGCGCGAGCTCACGATCGAGCCCGACCTCTCCAATGCGGAGCCCTTCCTCATCGCGGCGATCGTCGCGGGCGGCAGCGTCTCCATTGAAGACTGGCCGGCGACGACCACGCAGGTCGGATCTCACCTCGAGCACCTGCTCCCGCTCTTCGGCGCGCAGATCTCGGTCGCGGACGGCGTGCTCACGTGCACGGTTGAACGAGGCATCGCCGAGGGAGCCGAGCTGCCGGGAGTCGACCTCGATCTCTCCGAGGCGGGAGAGCTCGCCCCCAACCTCGCGGCGCTCTGCGGGCTCTGCACCACCACGAGCCGCATCACGGGCATCGCCCACCTCCGGGGCCACGAGACCGACCGCGTGGCGGCCATCGCCGCAGAGCTGCGCGGCATCGGCTGCGAGGTCACCGAGCTCGACGACGGGCTCGAGATCGTTCCCGGACCGCGCACCGCCCACGAATGGCGCAGCTACGAGGACCACCGCATGGCCACCTCAGGTGCCATCGTCGGCCTCGCGATCGAGGGCGTGACCGTCGACGACATCCACGCCACGAGCAAGACGCTCCCCCAGTTCACCCAGCTCTGGCAGGACATGCTGGACCAGGGCACGGTCGGCGACCCGGACGAGGGCGAGGACGACGGCAGCGTCGACCTCACCGCCTTCAGCATCTGACCGTGGCTCGCTCACTCGGCGACGCGTTCGACGCCTACGGCGACTGGGACGAGGACGACTTCCGGGGGCGCCCGAACCCCAAGGCGAACAGGCCCCGATCGAAGCAGCGTCCGAAGCACTCCGACGCCGTGACCGGACGCGTCGTGACCGTCGACCGCGGACGCTACACGGTGCTGCTCGACGAGGGCACGCCGGAGGAGCGAACCGTCACCGCCGCCAAGGCGCGAGAGATCGGCCGGACGGCGATCGTCACGGGAGACCTCGTCGACATCGTCGGCGACACGACCGGCGACGCCGGCAGCCTCTCCCGCATCGTGCGCATCGTCGAACGCAAGACGCTCCTCCGCCGCAGCGCGGACGACACCGACCAGGTCGAGCGCGTCATCGTCGCAAACGCCGACCAGATGCTCGTCGTCGCGGCGACAGCGCAGCCGGAGCCGCGACCACGACTCATCGACCGCTACCTCGTGGCGGCCCTCGACGCGGGCATCCAGCCCCTCCTCGTGCTCACCAAGACGGACGTGGCGCCCGCTGACGAGCTGCGCGCGCTCGTCGAGCCCCTCGGCGTGAAGGTCTTCGAGTCTCGCCCGGGAGGCGAGCCCATCGACGAGCTCCGAGCGGCGCTCACCGGGCACACGACCGTCGCCGTCGGCCATTCCGGCGTCGGGAAGTCGACGCTCGTGAACGCGCTCGTACCCGGCACGCTCCGCGAGACGGGAGTCGTCAACGCCGTCACCGGTCGCGGCAGGCACACCTCCTCATCCACCCTCGCCGTTCGGATCGAGGACGCCGAGGGCCGCACCGGCTGGATCATCGACACACCCGGAGTCCGGTCATTCGGACTCGGGCACGTCGATCGCGACAACGTGCTGCGCGGCTTCACCGAACTCGCCGACATCGCCGAGGACTGCCCGCGCGGATGCACGCACCGGGCCGACGCCCCGGACTGCGCGCTCGACGACGCTGCGCGTGACGGCGAGCTCGACGAGGCTGGCATCGCCAGGCTCGACTCGCTGCGACGCCTGTTCATGTCGCTCGACCAGGCGGCCGACGCGAGCTACTAGCTGGCCCCTGGCCTAGGCTGACCGTGTGGCCACCGAACTCCTGCACCCGCTCTCCTCCGACCTCCGCCTCGCACGAGAGCTCGCCGACATCGCCGATGCGGTCTCGATGCAGCACTTCAACTCGCGCTCGCTCGGGGTGTACGAGAAAGAGGACCGGACGCCGGTGACCGACGCGGACCGGGCCGTCGAGCAGGCCCTGCGCGCGCGCCTCGCGGAGACCCGCCCGAGCGACTCCATCCTCGGCGAGGAGTACGGCTCGCAGGGCACCTCCCGCCGGCAGTGGATCATCGACCCGATCGACGGCACCGCCAACTTCATGCGCGGCATCCCGATCTGGGCGACCCTGATCTCGCTGGTCATCGACGGCGTTCCCGAGGTGGGTGTCGTGTCGGCACCCGGCCTCAACAGGCGCTGGTGGGGCGCGACCGGCCAGGGTGCGTACCTCGACGACGACCTCAGCGACCGCGATGTCGCCACCGACCGGCGCATTCAGGTGAGCGCCGTCGACGAGCTCGAACGGGCATCCCTCAGCTACAACAGCCTCAAGGGCTGGGATGACGCGGGCCGCTCAGCGCAGCTGCTCGAGTTCAGCCGAGCCATCTGGCGCACGCGCGCCGTCGGCGAGGTCTGGTCCTACATGCTCGTCGCGGAGGGCGCGCTCGAGATCGCGGGAGAGTTCGATCTGCAGCCGTACGACATGGCCGCGATCGTGCCGATCGTCGTGGAGGCAGGCGGCACGTTCACCAGCATGGACGGGGAAGAAGGACCGTGGCACGGCAGTGCGCTCGCCACGAATGGCCTTCTGCACGATCAGGCGCTCAAGGCCCTCGCAGCCCGCTGATCCGGTTCGCGACTCGGCCGGAGATCAGACGTCACTCCCCCACTGGCTGCTCGCGCTGGCGTCGCCGATGCCCGACAAGGTCCACGACGGCGACCACGAGCGTGAGACAGGCCAGGCAGATGACCACGAGCAGGCCGCCGGCGACGGACGTCTTGTAGGCCTCCTGCACGACAGGCGAACTCGTGTCCTGCACGGCTCCCGTGACCTGCAGGGCGGCGACCCCCGCGAAGAAGACGGAGCTGCCGATCGCCAAGCCCATGGCGTTGCCGAGGCGCTGCCCGACCTGCGCGAACGAGCCCGCGATGCCCGCCTGCTCGACGGGGACGTGCAGGAGCATCCGCATCTGGTTCGCCCCCATCACCAGCCCCGCGCCCGCACCCGAGATGACCAGCGACGCGCTGACCAGGTAGGGCGACAGCGCCGGCTCAGCCAGCTGGGTCACGACGAGCACCACGCTGTAGCCCACAACGAACAGCGCGACGCCGACGGCGACGAGCGTGGCCCCGTGCTGGAACGTCCACTTGCCCGACACGGCTGCCACGACCGCCGAGGTGAGCGCGTACGGGACCGAGACGGCACCGACCAGCACGGCCGGGTGTCCGAGCCCCTGCTGCAGAAACAGCGTCACGAGCAGGAAGCCGACGGGCATCGCGGCGAAGAACAGCGTCGTGATGAGCACCCCGTAGCGATACGAGGGCGTGCGGAAGAGCGCGAAGTCGACGACGGGCGTCTTCCCGATCCGGAGGTAGCGCCGTTCCCAGAGGATGAACGCGACGAAGAAGCCGAGCGCTGGGGCGAGCAGCCACCACCGGGCCGGGTCGTCAGTGTCCCGCCCCGACGTCAGCACGAATGGGAGCATCGTCGTCAGCACGGCCAGCCCGAGGAGGGCGACGCCGAAGAGGTCGAGCGTCTGCCCCTTCGCCACTTCCTGCCTCGATGGGAGTAGCCGCCAGGCGAACGGCAGCACGACAAGGGCGAGGGGCACGTTCATCGCGAAAGTCCAGCGCCAGCCGGCCTCCTCCCCCAGCAGGCCGATGAGCAAGCCGCCGATCGTCGGACCGAACGCCGTGCCGAGCCCGACGATGGCGCCGAAGATCCCGAAGGCCCGCCCACGCTCCTGGCCCGTGAAGAGCTGCTGGATGAGGCCGAGCACCTGCGGCATCAGGATGCCGGCGGCGAAACCCTGCAGGATTCGACCGCCGATCAGCATCTCGGTGCTCACACTCAGCGCGCACACGAGCGACGCGAGCCCGAAGGCGACGAGACCAATCAGGAACAGGCGCTTGCGATTCCACAGGTCGCCGAGTCGCCCCGAGGGAACCAGCAGGATTCCGAATGCCAGCACGTAGCCGGCGACGATGAGCTGCACGTCGGAGGAGGCCGCGCCGAGCGTGTGCTCGATCGGGCCGAGCGTGACGTTGACCTTGGCCAGATCGAGGATCGTGAGCACGGCGACCGCCGCGCACACCGCAAAGGCGGGCCAGCGGGAGGCCTCCTGGGGTGCTGTGGCGGAGGAGGAGGGTCCACCCTGCCGGACGGTCGACTGCTGGGTGGGGGAACTCGCGTCTGCAGACATAGGGAGCCAATGCTACGCCCGCGGGACGACACGCCAGGGTGGCAGCAACTGCGATCGCCTCAGTGGTGATCTTCGGGAACACGGCAATACACTGGTCGCGTCGCGTCTGCAGGAGCGGCAACAGGACCTCTGAACCGATGTTCACCCCCAAGAGGAGCAACGATGCGAACCGCCGCCGTACGAAGCGCCGCTGGCGCGTCCCTGGGGCTCGCCGCCCTCCTGCTCCTCAGTGGATGCACCCTCGTGACGACACTGGCCAGTGGGGGCTCCGACCCCGTGGTGACGACGACGTCGACGTCCACTGCCGAGGAGACCGAGTCGGCCACGCCCACCGCATCCGAGACGGCAACACCAACACCAACCGCGGTGGCTGGCACGATGACCGGCATCGAGGACCTCGCGGTCGGCGACTGCTTCGACCTCGAATCGGATTCCGACGACGCTGAGCTCTTCCCGAACTGCGACTCGCTGCACACGTACGAGGCGTATCACTCCGAGAACATGTCGGGCGGTGACACCTTCCCCGGCGACTCGGCGATCGACACTGCCCTCGAGTACATCTGCTCCGCAGCGTTCACGGGCTTCATCGGGGCGGAGCCGTTCCTGACCGAATGGAACTACACGGGCATCGTGCCGAGCGCCGAGTCATGGGCCAGCGGCGACCGAGAAGTGCTGTGCATCGTGACGCCCCTCGACGGTCAGGCCACTGCGGGGACGGCTGCGGGTTCCGCCAGCTAGCCTGGTGGGGTGTCCTCCCGAATCCCCGCAACGCTCTTGGCCGTGCTCGTCGTCAGCGGAGCGCTGACGGCCTGTGCGAGCTCCCCGGAGACGCCCCGCGTGGTTCCGATCACGGATGTGAGAGCTGGCGATTGCTTCTCGTCGGACGCGGACCTCACCGTTGCGACGCTTGCGGCGTCGTGCGCGGACCCACACCTCTACGAGGTGCTCTCGGTGGCACCGAGCGAACTCGGTGAGGCGTTCCCGGGCGATGACGCTCTGGCCTCCGAAGCGGATGCACGGTGCTCAGCTCAGTTCGCCGAGCTCGGGCGAGACGCGGTCGCGGGCCTCACTGCGCTGCATCTTGTTCCGAGCGAACGGAGCTGGAGCGAGGGCGACCGCAACCTGGTCTGCCTCATTGCAAGCAGCAAGGGTGACGAGCTGAGCGGCTCACGCCTGCCGACCAACGGCTAGGTTCCGTTTCCTGGCGGGCCTGCCGCCTGTGGACAGCGGCGGCGCGTGTCGGAGGTGCCGGGTAGCGTTCTGCGCACAGCAGGTTCTCGATCAGCGCCGTCCGTGTCCCTTCCGGTTCGCGGAGATTGCAGGATTCCGCATCCGGAGAGGAAAGCCCTTGCCAGCTACCAGCATCACCCCTGACCTCGTCGTCGGCGAGGATGGCCTCGCCCGGCCGCTGTGGGCGAGCCGCGACGAGCTGCTCATGCAGTACTACGACACGGAATGGGGCATGCCCGTCACCGACGAGCGTGGCGTCTTCGAGCGGTTGTGCCTCGAGATCTTCCAGTCCGGGCTCTCTTGGCGCCTCATCCTGCAGCGGAGGCCGTTGCTGCGCGAGGCGTTCGCAGGTTTCGACGTCGACGCGGTGGCCGGGTTCGGCGATGACGACTTCGAGCGACTGATGAGCGACCCCGGAGTGATCCGGAACCGACTGAAGATCTCGTCGGTCATGAGGAACGCTCGCGCGACGGTCGCGCTGCGCGAGAGCGAGCCACTCAACGAACTGGTCTGGGGCGCCAAGCCGACGACAACGCCGAGACCCGCGTCAGCGGCAGACGTGCCCAGCTCCAGCGACGAGTCGCGACAGCTCACGAAGAGTCTCAAGGCGCGCGGCTTCAGCTTCGTCGGCCCAACCAACCTTTTCGCCCTCATGGAGGCCATCGGCATCGTCGACACGCACCTCGTCGGCAGCCATCGTCGCGGTACATCCGGCGTGTGGCCGGCGGACTGAGCCAGGCACCGCACACTGCAGACAACAAAACCCCGACTCCCCAGTGTTCAACTGGGCAGTCGGGGCCTTCGCTCATGACGTGGGTTTCGTGGAGATGGGGGGAATCGAACTCGCGCCGGACCCCCGGAACGACGCGAGCAGTCTCTCGCACCCCGTCGTTCCAGGGGTTGGCAAGAGTGACGGGGGGTGCGAGGGAGGGCCAAGTTTCGCGAAGTGTGGGCAGAATGTGGGCACGGTAAGGCCCGCTGTCGGTGGCCTGTGCGAACATCCCCGGGATGAACGAACCAGCTGTGCAGGTCACCGCCGACGTCGCCCTCGAGTCGCTCGCGCTGCGGTGCGAGACCGTCGCCGAGCGGGTTGACTCGAAGTGGACGAAGCGCATCGTCTGCTGGCGTCCCGTCGCGACCCGCCCCGTGGACGACATGTCATGGCTCATCTGGGGCGAGACGCCCCCGCTACGAGAGGTCGACGGCGTGCTCGTGCCGGTGCCCGTGACTGTCGACGGCGACTCCTACGAGCCGATCATCCTCGAACCGCTCGAGGTGTTCGACGCATGGCTCGAGCTGCTGCAATGGGTGACCGAAGGCGACGTGCGCGCCGAGGTGCGCCACGCGCTCGATGCCGGGACCATGAGCCAGAAGGAGTGGGCGATCTCCCACGGCAACGCGCAGATCCGCGGCACCGTCACGCTCGAAGGCGACGCCCTGGCCGCCGAGCGCCTCGCGTCCGAGCTTTCGATCGCGCTGCTCTACATGGCGCAGCGGGCTACGAGGAAGAAAGGCTGGTGAGCCTCCTCGCGGTCGTTGGGCGGCTATGTCGCCCGGGATGCTGGCTCTTCGAGGTCATCTGAAGCCGTCAGAGATGTAGCGCACCCGTAGGCAACCGAGAACGCCGCGGTTACTGTAGGGGTATGACCACGATCACTGTTCCCGATGAGCAGCTCCTCGAGCTCGTCGCATGTGCCGTGGTTGCAGACGAGGTTGAATCGCCCTACGATCTGGAAGTCCTCCGGTCTTGGCCTTCACCCGTCCCCGAGATGGTCTCTTTCGTGCTCACGTTCTGGCGAGACGAGTACCGGGCACCCACGTTCGCGGAATTCGCTACAGCGACGTCCTGACCGTCGCTTGGAAGCGCATCAACGTGCACGCTTCCACTGTGTTCGCCCCGATCTGCCGAAGCGCCGACGAGACCTGTGACATGGGCAGGTGTCGAGCATCGACCCACTGCTCCCATTGCTTCTCCAACAGGCGCTTGTCTTCTGGCTTGGTGACCTTGTCGACATGGACTCCACCAAGTCCGTTTGCTGCCACCCGTACGACGTTCTTGACCGTGAACATCTCACCATCGAGTGTTAGTAGACGGTAGGCAAGGAATTGGTCTAGCGACGCCAGGCGCATGTCCTTGGTCCCCTTGGCAACGCGCCGATCCAACTCGTACGGCTCGTATTCGAGGACCACGCCATGCGTGTGAGCTTGAACTTCTCGCTGCTGTGGGATCAGGAATCGCGGATGATTCCCGAGGACACGACCTACCTTGTTCAGTGTCCCCTCGAGCAGGAACTCCCGCAGAATCTTGCTGGAAGCGATGACGGTGAACTCGTCCGCCTCGAAGTCGGTAGCTGCCTGCAGCGAATCAAGGCTGCGGAGGAAATGTCTGCGTAGGTCAAAGGCCACAAAGCCGATCCTCCCATTAACGACGAAACCGCCCCCTCCCGCGAAGCGTCGTCCCGGGTGTCCGGGATCGCTTCAGCGAGAGGGGGCGAAGTCATGTATCAGACTGTGGGTATGGACAACGGAGCTTTCTGGCTGCCCGCCCTACTCGGTGCTGGTGGTGTCGTGGTGGCCGCATTGATACCAATCGTCATAGGTCTACTCGCGCAGCCGATCGCACTCAGACGTATCGAGCTGCTCAACACGAGTGTCGAGGGAGCCGGCAGCGGGGCGGCCAAGAGCGATCTGGCTTCCGTTCGAGATCAGAGTGTGATCGAGTACAAGCGCAGGTTCGAGGGAGCGGGCGCGAAGTCCTGGCTCTCGTACGGGTTGAGCTACGGCGGCGTCAACATTGTGATGTTTCTTGTGACGCTCGGCCGCAATGACTGGAACCTGGAACGATTGCAGAGCAGCAACTGGGATGCCCTGCTCCTCGTGTTCCATTTCCTCTTCATCATTGGTTCCGCGTGGGCAGTTCTCTACTCACGTGATCGCGCCACGCTGCGAGACGAGCGTCAAGCAAGTTAGACGCGGTACTCGGCGGGGACGCCCTTGCCGATGAAACTGAGGTAGCTGACGGTGCCGGCCGCGACTCCGGTGAGGAGCGCGGAGCCGAGCGCGATGACGAGGCCGACGCCTTGTGCTCCGACGTCGCCCCAGGTCACGGCCTGGGAGGCGATCGCGTAGCCCGCGAAGGCGGTGCTTGCTGTCTGCGCTCCGGTGCGGATGCCTGCCTTGGCAGCGGCGACGTGGGTGCCGGCGGCGAGCGGATCGCGTTCGAGGTCAGCGTCGCGCTGTTCGGCGGCAAGCTTCACTGTGCGCTCGCCGTGCTCGCCGTACGTCTCGGCGGGATCTGAGATGAGTGACATTTGGGTTACTCCTTCTGTGTGGGGGTGGTGTCGGGGTCTGGCTGGTACTCCGGCCAGGGCGGGATCGTGCTCTCGTCAACGCACTCGGCGGCGATGAGTCGGCGGATCAGGAGCGACGCGAACTCCTCGACCTTGCGGCGACGCCGCGCTTCGCGGTCGGTGGCCTTCCGGGCCTTCTCGACCTGCTCGTGCGCCTTGTCGACGTCGTTGCGGATCTGCTGGGCTCGGCCGGTCAGGCGTCGGTAGACGTGCTTCGTGGCGGGCCAGATGACTGATCCGACGCCGAAGGCCGTGGCGAGCGTGCCGACGACTCGGAGCGTCTCGAGGTCCATTCGGGGGTTACCTCAGTTTCGGTCGAGGCTCGTAGGCGTACTTCCATGTCTGGGCGATGCGGAGTCCGGCGATGATGATGCCGAAACCGAAGAGCGTCATCTGCGCGTACCGGTTGCCGGTGCCCGTGATCTGCAGGTAGATGACGGTGCCGAGGTAGATCGCGAGTCCGAGCAGGAGGAGCCCGCAGGCGAGCTTCTCGGCCCACCACCACCCGGGGAGGACCGCCAGGCTGCCGACGATGCCGGCAGCCAGGGATAGCCACCCCCAGGCGGTGGTGAGCGCGGGTCCGATCTCCACCTCGATGGAGGTCGGCGGGGCGATGAGAGCTGCGAGGCCGAGCATGATCGCTAGGACGTATGCGCACAGGAAGAACGCCTTGAGGTACGGGTGGATGGACAGCTCGCGCCACGCCCACCGCCCGAATGAGGCGCGAGCGCTCGTCATGCGCCGAGCTTGGCGGCGATCCGGTGGAGGATGCCGCCCTTCTTCGCGTCGCTGAGGTCGTTGATGACGCCACGCACGATGTAGGAGCCGTTCGCTTCGCGGGCGAGCTCGGACACGGCGGAGATGTCGGCGTCGTTCATGCGGACGGGCTTGACCTCGAGGCCGAGCTGCGCGCGAAGGGTCTGGATGGACGCGACGCGAGCCATGGAGGCAACGTGCGCGACGCCGCCTTCGTAGACGTAGAGCGCACCGTTCTGGGCGCTCTGGATGAGGACGGGAACGGACATGATTTCCTCCAGCTGCTGGTTGAGTGATGGTGTGCCGGCAACGAGCGCCTGGCGCTTCCGCTCGGCCTCGTTCCCGATGTAGTCGAGCGGCATTCCGCCCGGGCATGCGGTCGAGTAGGAGACTCCCCACCGGCCGAGCATTTCGCGGTGGCCGTAGAGGTTGGAGCGGCTGATCGTGAAGCCGTTGCGGAAGGCGACGTCGGCGGCGAGCGAGGCGATCGAGTCGATGTTCTCGGGCGACTGCGGCCACCCGGATGCGTCGCCAACGGCCGAGTTGACGCACTCCATCGTGAAGGCCTGCGAGTCACGCGACGCGGACCCGGAGGTCCAGGCGCGCGACTCTTCCTCGACGACTTCGTACAGCTGCCCGCGGGGGCCGACGACGGCGTTGGCGGACACCTGGCGGGATCCGCTCGTCATCATGTTGATGGTCTGTGAGGCGGAGCCGTTCGCGGTGTGGTGGAGTTGGATCTCGATGATGCGAGAGCCGAACCGCGACGACTTCTGGTGCGTGGGGTGCGTGCTCGTGTAGAGCTTCGACCTAGACAAGGCGGTCCTCCTCGGGGATCTCAACGAACGGAAGGGCTTCGATGGGCTTGCCCTCGAAGCGGGGCCCTTCCCAGCGGATGACGAGCACCCAGGCGACCTCGCAGGAGTCCTCTGGGTCGAGGTCTCCGATGCGAGCGGCGCCGGGGACGTCGTGCGCGACCGTGATGCCGGGGTGCTCCGACTCTGGGTGTCGGTCGAAGTACGCGGCGAGCTCCTGGTTCGCCTCGCGGGACAGGTCGGGGTGGTCGAAGGGGATGCGGAAGCGTCCGTCTTCGGTGGTGATCGTGACGGCGGTGAACCGGCCGTCGGTGTCCTGTTCGAGGACGTCGAGCAGGCCGCTAAGGTGCTGCCCCTCGGGGAGCAGCGCGAGCGCTTCAGACATGTGATGCCTCCTGGGTTGCATGAGAAAAGCCCCGCCGAGGGGCGAGGCTGGGCGCCAGTAGAGTGACGCCGTGGACTTGATTGCGATCTTCGATGAATGGGCAGCCAGAGCTGCGCTCGTGCTTGGGCTCTTCGCTACTGTTGTTGCCCTGCTAGCCCGCCGAGACGCTGGCTTTCGCAAGGCCTGGTCCGTCGAACACCGCGAGGTGCCAACAGGACTTCCCAGTGGGGAGACCAAGTGGGTCGCGCACGTCGTCAACACGACAAGAGACCGGGCCGAGGTGACTGGGCTTTTCTTCTCGCCAACAATCCCGATCGGATTCAACTGGCCGCAGTTGGATCCTGGTGAGTCATTCGAAGTGGACACGACGCGGATCGACGGCATCGTGATCAACTGGAAGCGACCGGGTAAAGCACGCGTCTATCGCTACATGCACCGGCCTATGCGAACTCCTTGGAAGTACCGCATCAAGGAGGCATGGAACCGCCTCCGCGATGTTCCTCGCTAGGTGGATTCGTCCGGTGTCGGCAGCGTGTCGGTGAGCGCGGCCCGGATCTCCTCCGGGTCGCCGCCGTCCTCCACGAACCGCTTCGCGGATGCGGCGATGTCGAGCGGCACCTGACGCATACGCGCCCGCTTCTCCTGCTCCGTCGCGGCCGCGATGCGCAGCTCTTCGAGTTGTTCGTCGGTGAGTGTTGCGAGCTCGTCGAGAGACATGAGCACGTCCTTTCGCTAGACGGGAGTGCCGATCAGGGCACCGGTCGGCCATGCCTCAGCGGTGAGCGCGGTGAGGGTCGCGTACGTCCACGAGTTCGACCCCGCCGACTGGTAGAAGAGCCCCGCCGACTTCCAGCCGAGCAGCGAGTTCGCGATCGCCGCACCCTCGCGCCACACCTGCGACGCGACTCGTCCGGTCGGACGAAACCCCGGCATGCCAGTCGCGCCGCCAGGCGAGATCATGATCTCCCCGGCCTGCGTGGGCCAGACGTCCGACACCAGGAACGTCACCTCGTCGTTGATGCGACGGAAGTTGATGAACCCGTACGCGTGATTGAACGCGGCGGGCAAGGCGACTCGCCGCCACCCAGTGTCACCGCGCAGCACGGACCATCCGGTGTTGGTGTTGGTGCCGCTGACCTTGATCCACTGACTCGCGCCGTTCGTGCCGAGCAGGCCACCGCTCGTGAACGTGTCCCGGTACACCGTCCCCGGCGAGGCCGTGACGACACCGTTCGGCATGCCCGTGCCGACGAGGTCCACGTTCGGCATGCCGGACGCGCCCTGCGGGCCAATGCCGCCCTGCGTGCCAGGCGACCCAGCGCGGAGGCCGAGCGCGAGAGTCAGGTTCGGATACGAGCCCGACAGGCTCGCCGTCATCACGACCATCCCGAGCCGAATGGACGTGCCGTCGACACACCCGAAGATGACAGGCACCGACGCCATCCGAGCAACCGGAACCGACCGCTACACCCTCACGGACGAAGGCAAGGAGTTCGTGCGTCGCTGGTTCGGCGCCCAGCCCCTCGATAGGCCTGACATCGCCGAGGACTAAAGCTTCGCGACGCTGGACGCAGCCTAAGTAAGGTTCGAGGCATGTCAATCACTTTTACAGCCGCAAGCTTTGTGGGAACAGCGCCGGACTGGGTCGCCGCAATCGGAACTGTTCTGGCCGCCGTGGGCGCGGTCATCATATTCGGCATCGGCGTCGGCCTGCGAGCGAAATCGCAAGCCGCACGCGTCTACGCGACACTGGACCGACGGTTCTTCTTCGACCCCACGCGAGAACTCGACATGCAGCTCAAGTTCAGGGACGACCTGACCGGTGTCGGCGTCGAAGTCAGCCAGTTCAACCCGCAGCAGCTGGACCTCATCATGAGGCCAACTACGCAGGCCCTCATCCTCACCTGCACGATCCACAATGGAAGCGACGAAATCATGGGCCCGGCCCGCGTCGACGTTTACAGCCCGGTGCAGGACGCATTCATCGCCACACTCCAGCCCGAAGTCATTCTGATGCCAGGAGAATCGCAGACGATCTCTTGCGCGATTCCTTCACTTGACCGCCCGTTCCGAGAAGTTCTCCGGCTCCGTGTTGTCTACCGTGACAGCTCAAACCGGTGGTGGCAGCGGTTCGAGAAGGAGTCAGCCCGACGTGCAGGAGTGCAGATCCTCGCCTCGACGGGTGACGACGAGCAGCTCGCGCGACGGCTTAGTACCCTACGTCCGCCAAAGCTGTAGCTCACGGCTCGAAGCGAAAGCGATCCGCTGCTGGTCAGACGAAGGAATCGACGATGAGGGAGTGCTCGACGTCTCCGTCGATGACCAAGAGAGATCCCGCTCCGTCATGATTGCCCACCGCGACAACCCGGGCATCCAAAGGAAACTCCTGCAACATCGCGATTACGTCGCGTACGGAATACATTCTCAATCCCACCTCCAGCAAGGAC
The DNA here is from genome assembly GCF_002931555.1 of Pseudoclavibacter sp. RFBB5. Classification (GTDB taxonomy): domain Bacteria; phylum Actinomycetota; class Actinomycetes; order Actinomycetales; family Microbacteriaceae; genus Pseudoclavibacter. Next base: position 813,771 of record NZ_PSTZ01000007.1, read on the forward strand.
GCAATGAAACCGACCGAATCGGCAGCAACACTGACCCGCCGCGCCAGCGAAGCCTGTGCAGCCGCAATCCTGGAGATGCAAAGTTGGTCCGAACGTTCACTGAGCGTCCTCCCATTCCAAGACCCCGACGTTGCTTTCGACGGGTGGCTCGTGCTGACACAGAGCGCACCACCGGCAGACGCCATCATGAAATTCGGAGATGCAGTGCTGTGGGCCCGAGCTGCCCTTGACCACATCGCGTGGGACCTATATACCGACCTCGTCGACCACGAGGACCCGCGAAAAGCCGACAGACTCTACTTCCCAGTCCGAGCCACACGGGGGGACTTTGACGGCACGATGAAAGCCACTTTCCCTGGCGCCACACCGGAAGTGGTGGACATCTTTCTGAGCATTCAGGATCACCAGACCGGCAAGAATCTGCTGGAACCTTTGAATAAACTATCGACGGATCTCCGACACAGAGCACTCGGAGTGGCTGCGTACCCCGACCTCAAGGCCGAATTCGTGATGCCAGATGTCCCCGAGCATCTGAGCTTGGACCTTGGCATTCCGCAGACCCGGACCCTCACCACTCGCGAACCCAGTGTGGCCTGCTTGATCGGATGGCGAACCGTTGAGGGAATTGAGGTCGCTCGCGATGCGGCTCCTCCGGTGCCTGCCCTCCCCGAACTGAACATTGGCCTCGGCGTTTCCGGGCTGCGTGGCGCTTTGTCTCTCGAGTCGCTATCTGAGTGTTTGGATCGCTTCTCGATGTTCGTGCTTCGGTATCGTCTCGCGACAGGTCGTTAAGGGTTCGGCTACAAGCTCGCGACGCTGAACTCAGCGACCTTGAGCCCCGTCCCCTGCGCATGCCCAAGGACACCAACGAGGGTCTGAGCCGCGAGCGTGCCCTCGTTGATCTCGAGCACCTGCACGCCGTTCACGAGGGCCTTCAGGTTCGCGCCGTTCGCGACGACCGTGATGCGGTCACCCGCCTGCGGTACGAGCGGGATCGACGCGCCGACGGCTGACGTGGTTCCGCCCTCAGACTTCCAGAACTGCAAGCCTGGGGTCGTCGAGTCGATGCGGAACGACAGCCACCAGTATCCGCCCGCACCGTACCGGAACAGGAGGCCACCGCCTCGAGCGGCCGGGGTAGCGCCGATCGCGCCGATCCGCATCGACACGCGCATGTTGCCCGTGCCCGCGTCGAGCGACACGACACCGGTCGCGGTCATGTTCGCGAAATCGAGCATCCCGTTGAGGATGCGAGCGGGAGTGGCGGGGCTCCCGTTCTTCACCCACGGCACCGCCGCGTACGACGTCGACCCGAGGTCGGCCGAGTTGGGACGCTCGAAGTCGTCGTAAATGTACGGCGGGAACACGCGCAGTTGCCCGCCGCGCGGCGTCCCCTTGCCGCGGAACTTGTGCAGCTCGGACATGATCCTCCTAGATCCAGTTCAGCTCTGAGAGCCGGTCGGTGATGAGCTTCAGCGCCGGCACTCGGGCCGCTTCGCTGAGGTGCAGGTCGTCGGACGAGATCGACGGGCCCTTGTTGCCGAGCGCGATCTGCGCGAGATCCGCCGCCGTGGGCGTGATGCCCAGGTCGGTGTAGATGCGCGTCGAACCGACATACGACGCCAAGTCCACGCAGCGGCGCCCGTAGGTCGCGAGGTGCGCGTTGATGCGATCGAGGCGCGTCCGCTCCGCACTGGACGGGGAGAGGTTCGTGTCCCGGAAGTTGTTCACGAACAGCACGTACTTGCCCGACGCCTTCGCGAAGTGGTAGGCCTGATCGATCCACGAGATGAGCGTCGCGACGTCCGTCTCCGCGGCACCGAGCCCGGTCGTGTTGTTCTTGACCGGGTTGATGACCACGATGCCGTCCGCATGCTGAGCGAAGTCGGGGGTGAACACCGACCCGGCAGGAGCAGACACTGCGACACCAGACGCCGACCGGGTGAACGTCCACTGCGTGAGCGTGCCCTGCGCCTTCGACATGACACCCGGCACCCCCGCCAGCACACCCGACCACGAGAACGCGTTCCAGATGTTCGGCGGCACGTTCGTCGAGGACACCGCCACCGACCCAGACGCGGGGATCGCGGCCACCTCAGACGTCACGAGCGGGCGCGAACCGAAGCGCGCGAACTGCTGCTCGCCCAGGATGCCCCCGTTCGCACCCTGGTGCAGCGTCAGCCCGTTCGGCCCAGTCCACGACGACCACGGCAAGCCCGCGAACGTCGATGATCCGACCGACACGAGCTTCGTGCGCGCGACGCTCACGAGCTTCGTCCGAACTCCCGTGCTGGCATCCATGAGGAACGTGTCCCCACCGACCTGCTCGGTGACGGTCGGGCCGCCCCGAGAAGCGGCCGCGACGCTCGCAGTCGGCCCGGACGGCACGTACAGCGAGCCGTCCGTCAGCACACCGAACCAGACGTAGCCTGCCTGGTCCACGAACGCGAGCTCGAAATCGACCTCCGAGTCAAGCAGAGGGACATGCACGATGCCGGCGATGTCCTCCGCCAGCAGGGGACGATGCTCCGCGACGACGTGGAAATTCTCATCCTCGGAAAACAGCGACACATACCCGTTCTCATCGAACGCACCCCGCAGCAGCTTCGTGCCCGAAGGAACACCCTGCGGAATCCACTTCGACGCCAGCTCGGCATCCACAGCACCGTCAGCGATAGACGAAACCATCTCGGTGACCGTGCCACCAAGACCTTCGTCGAGCGCCTCCGCGACAGCCGGAACGACACGACCGTCGATCTTGCTCCTGAACAGTGTGGGGCTATCCATCAGCGACGACGCCGAGATGTCGTCGAGCGCCTTCGCCTCGAAGCCGGTGCCCCAGCTCACGGGATCAGTCATCATGCCTCCCTCGGGCGGAACATTGGCGGGAACGTGGAGTTATCGAGCCACCAGCCGCCGATCGACACGGCACGGCCGGGATCGACCGGGCCGACCGCGAACGCGTTCTCGGGCGCCGGGATTTTGAGCAGCTGCGACAGCGGACCACCCTCAGCGGGAACGTGGAGCGGCCAGGGAATGTCCGCGAACCCCTCGGGAGCGTCGTCGATCCACTCGACGGAGACCTTGTAGTGGCACGCGGGCCGGAGCGTCGTGGTCTGCGCAACTTTCGCGACACCGATGCCGGTTTCCATGTCGATCTCGGACCACTTCACGACGACACGGCCGACGAGCACACCGTCCGGGCCGATCGCGCCGTGTCGAGAGGGCGTGAAGATGAAGTTCGCGCGGCGTCCACGCGTCGATTCGAGACCGAACGTCTTCAGCGTGAACGGAACATCAGGCACGCGACACTCCGAGGTCCTTGGCCATCTCGTCGTACTTCTGCTCGAGCCACGCCGTCGTGAAATGCTCAGCGGCACAGGCGAAGGTCACCGGCTCGACGGGGATGTACTTCCCACCCTCCGTGGTGAACCCCTCGATCGTGATCCGCAGGGTGAGCGGCGCGAAGGTCTTGCGAGCGTTCGTCGACTGCGCGCGAGCACGCGCCTGGTTCTTCTGTCCGGGGGTCTGCTTGGTAGCCATGGGAGCTCCTATCGCGGGTGGGTGAACTGGATGCCGCGCGGGCCCGTGACCGAGCGGTCGCCGAAGTCGCGCAGAGCGTTGCGGGGGTTGAGAGCGATCGCCTGGGCACCGCGAGTGAGGGTGACGTGGAAGCACACGTGCGGGCCGCCGCTCACTCCGCTCGAGCCGACGTAGCCGAGGAGCGTTCCCGCGTCCACGACGTCGCCCCACGCCACGAGAGGCGCACTGAGCAGGTGGTAGTACCCCGTGTTGAGACCGTCGTGACGAATCCACACCTGGTGCCCGCCGCCGGCTTCGGCGCGCGGATCGTCCTCAGCGAGAGCGACGTCGACGACACCGGCGGCAGCCGCGTAGACCGGGGTCCCACGCGGCGCCCCGATGTCGAGCGCGAGATGCTGCTCGAACTCGCCCGGTGGCGCATCCAACCGCTGACGAGGGCCGAAGCCGCTCCCCGGCGTGAAGCTCGCGAGGCTCATATCGATGGGCCAGGTGAGGATCTGCTCCTCCAGCGTTGGCTCGTACCGCATCGGAGACTCCTACCCGTTCCAGGGCTTCGTGATGTAGCCCTCTGGGTCGATCGGCACACCGTTCTGGTGCACCTCCATGTGGAGGTGGGGGCCGGTCGAGGTCCCGGTGCTGCCGACGTTGCCGAGGACTTGCTTCTTCGTGACGTGCTGCCCCACGGACACGGCGGGCGTGCTCTCCATGTGGGCGTAGAGCGTCTCGATGCCGTTCCCGTGGTCCACGACGACGTGATAGCCGAACCCAGTCGCGGGGTTGCCGCCGGCGAACGTCACCGTGCCCGCGCCCGCCGACGGGATGGGCGTGCCGGCGCCGAGCGTGAAGTCGACGCCCTTGTGATCCGTTGAGCCGATGCCGCCCGGGCTCACGCGGGGTCCGAAGCCGTCGCTGATCGTGGCCGGGTCGAAGGGCCACTCGAGGTCACCCATCGGCCCGCCGACGCTCTGCGGGACGGACATGATCTGGTTGCTTCGCCGGATCAACCACTCGTCGCTGGTCTGCAGCTCGGTGACGCTGCTGACACCCGGGATGAACATCGTCTCGTTGAGCCAGATGCGATCCACGGTGGCGTAGCTGGCGGTGATGCCAGACGAGTTGATGGTGGTCGAGTTGCTGCCGGCGGCGACGGTGATCTGGTTGCTCTCGATACGCACTCCGCCGGCGACGATCGCGCCGTTGACGGTGAGCGTCGAGGAGAGCGTCGCGGCGCCGGAGATAGTGACCGCGCCGCTGATCGTGACGCTGCCCCCGAGCGTGGTGTTGCCGGAGGCCTCGAAGGTGCTCATGACCTTTGTCGCGCCGGTGATGGTGAGCGCGCCGGTGATGAACCCGGATCCGTTGATCCTCGTCGTGCCGTTGAGGAATACGTCGCCGGTCGATGTGAGCACGCCCGAGATGGACAGTGCTCCCGAGATGCCGACGGCGCCCTCGAGCGTCACTGCACCGATCGAGGTCAGGTCGCCGGAGATGGTGACCGAGCCTGAGATCGTCAGCGCACCTTCGATGAAGGTGGGGCCGATGAGGCGGTTCTCGCCCGTCAGCAGGTTCATCCCCGCCGCGGTGAAGGTGCCCTCGAAGTCGACGGTGCCGTTCGCGTAGAGCGACCCGGACCCGTCGGGGCCGCCGAAGATCGAGATGGACCCGGTGACCTCGCCGACGCCGTCGAGGAACCAGAGACCGGTGATGCGTTCGGAGCCCTCGACGAGGAGGCCCTCGTTCGACGCGACGCGGAACGCACCCTCGGTGACCGATGTGTGCCCGGCCGGGTTGGCTGTGCCGAGGCGCTTCACCTGGCGGGCCATCTCGATCGAACGGGGAGCCTTGGTATCGACGCGCTTCACGCAGCACCCCCGATCAGACCTGCTGGTAGTCGACCGTCAGGAAGTGCTTCGATTCGGAGTTGTGGCCGACGCCGATGACGTACTGCATCGACGTCGAGGCGGGGAAGCGCTCGTCGCCGGCGTCCTCGAACGGCATCTTCCAGCCGGGCTTCACGTCGACGCCGTAGACGCCTGCGCCGACGGGAGCTGCGGCCCGCAGGCCGCTCTCGTACTGGCGGATCGGCGCGATGCGCGCTTTGAGCGCGGCCATGGCGAGCGAGTTCAGCTTCGCGGGATCGGATTCGTTCTTGAACGACTCCGTGGCGTCGATGACGGGCATGCCGTCGCGGGATGGCCAGGCGGGGTCGTAGATGCCGAAGCCGAGGCGCATGTCCTCGTCCGACCCCTTTCCGACGCCGAAGATGCCGGTGACGACCTTCGACCCGTCCTCCGTGAACGACAGCTCGTGCAGCGGGTGCTGCCTGGCACTGACCTGCACATCGAACGGCAGCTCCGGGAACTCGGGGTTGCCCCACTTCGCCTGCCAGTAGAAGTTCCCGGTCTCCGTGTCCCACATCGGTTCGATGTAGACGTCCGGGCCGTTGAATGAATCCTGGATGGCGCTGGTGGCTTCCTCGCCGGTGGTGAGCGTCCACTTCTTGTAGTCCGCGATCTCAGACCCGGCGGTGGCCGGCGGGAGGCGGATGGGGAGGTTGAACGCGTTCGGGATGCCCTCGAGCTCCGGGCGGCGGAAGAGCAGCTGCCACAGACGCGTGAGGAGCCCACCCTTGGAGTAGCCGGCCTCGAATACGTGCGGGGCGACCTCGTAGTTGTTGGTCATCATGAAGTAGCGCAGGTCCGCGAGGTAGCGGAACTCCTTCGACGTGACCGTGGAGATGCCCGTCGTCCGCGACCACCGCTCGTTGATGAGGATGCCCGCGTACTTCGCGATCTTCGGCCCGCGGTTGATGGAGTACGACGTCACGAGGGTGCGGTTGACCTTGCCGAGCAGGTCCTGCCACGTCTCCGGGGCGAGCTTGTTCCTCGCGTTGCGGAGGTGGAAGGTGTGCGAGCCATCGCCGATGCCGTTGAGCACCGTGCGCCAGTTCCAGGACGACGGGTAGACGGGCTGGATCAGCTCACCAGTCAAGGTGCTGACGATGTCGTGGTGCCAGGTGATGTCGATCGGGTTCACGACACCCCCTGGCGGTCACACGAATGTCGGGAGGAAGTACGGCGAGAACTCGCCGGTGCCGCCGTGAGGTTCGAGGCGAACCTCGACGATCTGCTTGGACGGGAGGTCCCACCCCTGGCCGGAGTGCTTCGCGCGGTTGACGATCACGCCGTTGCGCCGCACGTACTCCCACGTGAGGTCCACCTCGTGCACCTGGCCAGTGCTCAGTGGTGCGCGGATGCGCAGCCACCGGTCACCGCCCCAGAGGGTGTAGCCGTTCGGCATGTTCGACGTGGCGCGTACCCGGATCGACACGTCCGCCGCGTACGTGCCCCTGTTGATGAGCTCGAGCGGGGCCGACGAGTAGGGAAGCTGCCCGGACTGACCCTCGACGGGTTGCCCGTACTGCCTGGGGTTCGGTGCCTTCACCTGGATCAGGTAGTCCGCGAGGTAGTGCCGCGACGGGCGCCGGCGAGGTCGGAACTCCGGGATGCCGTTGCGCTGCACGCTCGCCCAGAGCTGCTCGCCGAGCTCATCAACGATCAGACGCTCGAAGCCGCCGCTAGAGAGCAGCGACCGGAAGCCGTTCCGGTAGTTGATGAGCTCGGCAGCAGTCTCGGCGACCGCGTGCCCCTCCCAGGAGATGGTTCGCGTGCTCAGCTGGCCAGGCAGCTCGAGCGCGCCGGGCCCGTTGGGGTTGTCCGCCTCGTCCACGCGAAGGTCGACGCCGTCGGACCACCCCTGGATGCCCTTCTTCCCGATGTAGAGGCCGGCGACGCGGTCGTAGTCGGCCACGAAGCCGTTGAACTTGAATCCAGCGAGCTCCGCTGCCAAGGTCACAGGACGCTCCCCATCTCGAAGTTCTCCCGCTCCCGCTGGCGACGCAGGAACTCGTCCGTCGTCTCCCCCGGGTACTGGTGGATCTCGTTGTTGAAGTTGACAATCCGGTCACCCTGACGAGCGCCCACTGGCTCCCGCACGGTCGTGGCGACGACGGCACTGAACGATGCGACTTCCTGGGCCTGCGCCGCGACGCGGGACAGCGCCGGAAGGCGCTGCTCCATGCCACCGGCGTAGTCCTCGATGAGCGCGTTACCCGAGTAGCTCGTGTAACCGCGTCCCGAGAACCGCCCCCGCTTGGCGGGCGACTGCGGGAAGAACCCACCGATGAAGTCCATGACGCCACCGATTGACTCGGTGATGCCGGGGAACATCGCCTCGACGCCATCGAGCAGGCCCTGGATGAGGGCCTTGCCCGAGTCGACGAGCCAGTCGCCGATGCCAGCGAAGAAGCCCATGATCTGGTCAGGGAGCGCCTGCAGGAAGTTGACCGCTCGACCGATGTTGACTTCGATCTCGCGGACGAACATCGTCACGCCCTGCACCATGTCGGTCCAGAGCTTGATGAAGAACAGCTTGATGCCGCCCCAGACCGCGTTCCAGACCGAGGAGATCGCGTTGACGACGTTCGTGATGATGGTCTGCACCATCGTCACGTAGGCCGTGACAGCGGCGACGAGGAACGTCCAGATGCCGACGAAGAACGACGAGATGCCGCCCCACACCGTGTTCCAGACGGTCGTGATCACCGTGAGGACCGTCGAGATGATGGCCTGCACGATCGCGATGTAGGTGGTGACCGCGAACACGATCAGGCCCCACACGAACTGGAAGGCTGCGACGAGCCCGTTCCACACGAAGTTCCACGCCGTCACGATGGCCCCGAGGACCGTCGTGATGATCGTCATGACGATGTTGATGTACGTCGTCACGGCGAACACGATCGCCTGCCACACGAACTGCGCGACGGCGACGATCCCATTCCAGATCCCGGTGAAGAACTCCCCGAGGGCGGTGAACACGGTCGTCGCGACGGCCACGATGTTCGCCCACGCCTCGCCGAGGAAGCGACTGAACTCGGTCCAGATCGCCTGCCCCAGCTCGGTCTGCGTGAAGAACCACACGATGGCGGCCACGAGGGCCACCACAGCGGCGATGATGAGGCCGATGGGGTTGGCGGTCATCGCGGCGTTCATGAGCCACTGGGCAGCCGCTGCGGCCCTCGTAGCAACCGCCGAAGCGACCGTGGCGACCCGCTGAGCGACGAGAGCAGCGGTGTTCCGAGCTGTCGCCAGGAATCCGCCGGTCTGCGCCGCCGTGTTGGTCGCCGTGGCGCCCGTGTTCGCGACGGTCGCCGCGGTGACGGCCGTGCGCGAGCGGGCGAGCTGCCAGTCGATGATCGCGCGAGACAGACCCAGCGTGTTGCTCGCGAGGAGCACCGGAGCCTGCGCGACCTGCGCGGCCGTGACCGCCTGAGAGGCGACCCGCCATGCCACGAAGCCCGCGACAATAGCCGGCATCCAGGCAACGATCGTCTCCGCGTTGTCCGCGAGGAACGAGAGCCCTGAGGCGAGGATGCTGATGCCGCCCGAAGCGAGCGTCACCAGTCCCCCGCCGAGCTCCGGCAGCTGCGCCGTGAAGGAGGAGACTGCCGGCATGAGTTCCTGCACGCTCGTGCCGATGCTGCCGAAGGCGGGACCGAACGAGCCGAGCGAGGACGTGAAGCCGGAGAAGCTCGAGAAGTCGAGCCCCGCGGTGGCGTCCACGACCTGGCGCACGACGAACGCGACGCGCTCCATGAAGCCCGGGAAGCCCGAGCTGGTCACGTCGCCGTCGTTCGCCACCCATGCGGCGCGGAACGCGGTGATGCCGCCCCGCAGTTCCTCGAACACGGTGCGAGACACGAAGGCCAGGCGCTCCATGAAGCCGGGGAACCCGGACGACGTGACGTCGCCATCGAAGGCGGTCCACGACGCCGAGAATGCGGTGATGCCGCCGCGCAGCTCTGTGAGCGTGTCCGCGGTGAACTTGCCGAAGATCACGCCGAGCTCGGCGGCCTTGGGCGTGAGGGTGTCGAGGATGCTCGTGAAGTCACCCATGAGGGGCTTCAGCTGCGAGAAGAACCCGCCGCCTTCGCCGCCTGCGTCGAGGAACGCGGCACCGACTCGGCCGACTGCGGCGAGCACGTTCTGCCAAGCGCCGATGAACGACGTCTGGCCCATGATGCCGGCGGCGCCACCGATGTTCTTGTTGATGGCGTTGAGGAACATCTCCGAGGAGATGGCACCCTCGGAGGCCATCTTCTTGACCTCTTCAGCCGTGGTGCCGGCTTCCTCCGCGAGGTACTGGTAGATCGGGATGCCGCGGTCGGCGAGCTGGTTGAGATCGTCCGTGTAGGCCTTCTGCGAGGTCTGCACCTTGCCGAAGATGGAGCCCATGTCGGAGAACCCGACGCCGGCCACTGCGGCTGCGTCGCCGACGGACTTGAGGTAGGTGGTGAGCTGCTCGCCGGGCTTGACGCCGGCGGCGACTGCGGATGCGGCGGCGCCTGCTGCGTCGCCGAGTCCGAAGGCGGTCCCCTTGACGGAGGCGAGCGCGCTGTCCATGACGTTCTGCACGGACGTCGCGTCGTGGCCGAGGGCGCTGAGCTTGGACCTCGCGGTGTCGATGCCGACGAGTCGCTGGAAGCCGAGCGCGGCCGTGATACCGCCTGCAGCGGTGACGACGCCAGCGATGGGCGTGGCCAGGGAGGCGATGGAGCTGCCGATGCTCTTGACGGTGCCGGCGACGCTGGCGGCAGCCGACTTGAAGCCTGAGGCGAATCCGGATCCTGCCCCGGTGCCTGCCTTGGTGAAGCCGGTCTTCGCGGTCGCCGTTGCGGCGGTCGCGGTGGAGTTGACCTCGTCCACGGTCTTCTTGCGGAAGCCGGGGAAGACTGGGCTGATGGGAATGTGGCCGGAGCCGAGCTTCGTTGACACCGGCCACCCCCGTCGCTAGTCGAAGGCAGACATCTCGGCGAGCTGCTCGGCCATGAGATTCCGGTCCGCTTCAGTGACCTGCCCGCGTTCCCACGGCAGCGGCAGTTGCACCGGTGCCGCTCCCTTGGGACGCATGGAGTTGAGCGTTGCTTCGGCGTGCATGGCCGCGACGAACTCGCCGTAGGTGATCGGGAATGACCACCCGGCGAGCGCGGCTTGGTAGTGCGAGCCGAATTCGTGCTGGAGGCGACGTGTGTGACCTACCGCCTCGCCCCAGGTGACCGTCTTGCCGAAGTCGGCGACGGAGATCCCGAGGCGAGCGCGGAAGTCATACGTGAGGGCGTCGCGGTGCTCCTCTAGCTCTCCGAGGAGCCATCGGATTCCCCCAGCGAGGTTCCTGCGACCTTCTGCCAGAGCTCGAAGTAGCGGCCAGCGAATGCCATGACCGCGATGACGCCCTGCTCCTGGAGGATTGGCACTTCGTCCTTCTGGCCCAGGAACTCCAAGACGGCCATCATCTGGTCGTCGGAGCCCTCGCCGGCCTCCATGATCTCGGTGAGCTTCGAGTACGGGACGTCGAGCGAGGTCTTGAGGATGAAGCCGGACGGGAACTTCGCCGCGAGCGACTTCTCCACGAGCAGGAACTTCGGCTTCAGCTCCGAGCGGAGGCGCTCGACTGCTTCTTCCTCGGCCTCTTCGGTCCAGTTGTCGAAGTCAAGGTCTGTGAGTTCGATCTCGGCGACGGGCTCGGGAGCTGCCTTCGCGGCGGGGCGGCGGGTTGCGGTCTTGCGTGTGGTCGTCATGGCGACTGCCTTTCATGGGTGGTGATGGAGTCATGGGTGTGGGTGGTGCGCCGGCCGGAGTGACCCATGAACACTCCGGCCGGCGGTCTCTAGCCCCCGCGCGTATACGGGAACGTGGCAGAGCTCGTGGAGCCCTTCAGAACCTGGATGGGGGCGGATCCGGCGGTGCCCGCGGGGACGACTGCCTTGATCTGAGTCGCGGAGTCGATCACGTAGTTCGCCGCGGGGATCGTGCCGAAGCGCACTCCCGTGACGGCCGCGAAGCCGGTGCCGGTGATCGTGACCGTGTCGCCCGCAACCGCAGCGCCGGGGGTGGCCGCGCTGATCGTGGGCGGCGGGTTAGTGACGACGTACTCGGGGTAGATGAACCATTCCGCGAAGAAGTGGTCCTCGAACCACTCGTGAGGCTCCCACTGCAGGGTCGCGATCCACCCTCGGTTCGAGCCCTTCTCGGCCTTGTCACGCTCGAGCTCGGAGATGAAGAACACTCCGTTGTTGCGCTCGAGGAGACCTCGGCGCTGACCCTCGATCGGCTTGTAGACCGTCTCGGCGTAGCCCAGGTACCGCTTGGCGGTGACGAGCTCGCCGACAAGGATGCGGCCGTGCTCGTCGGCGGTCTTGCCACGGATGAACTCGCGGACGATGGGGTCGGTCTGCGCGAGCCCGACCTTGAGCGTCAGGACGTCCTCGCCGTTGAGCGAGTAGCCGCGCTGGAAGAACTCGACCTTGTCGCCGGCCTCGCCGCCCTGCTCGAAGCCCTCGTCGGACTTGAAGAGGCCGAGCTTGCGGTACGCGGGGTAGTTGTCCTTCAGCTTGAAGATGCGCTGACCGCCGTCTTCAGATGTGATGACGTTCTCCTCGGCGAGCGGCGCAAAGCCGAAGGAACCGCCGATCGGGATGGCGACGGCTGCGAGGGTGTTGCCCTGCTCGTCTGGTTCGTACATGAGGTGCTCCTTAACGAAGAAAGCCACCTCAGTGGGTGGCGAGAGGTGGTGGTGATTTGGGTCAGGTCGACCCGACGACGGTGTAGCCGACGGTGAAGTAGCAGCGAGCGCGGTCCTGCGTTTCGGCCACGCGTTCGGGGCCGATGATGTCGTCGTCGTCGATGGACGTGATCGGCCCGTCGAGGAACGGGAGGTAGGGGTCAGAGAAGATCCCGAGAGCGAGACGCGCGAGGTCGCCAGCTGGCTTGTCGTTCGATCGTGTGCCGGCGATGACCGTGAAGCCCACTCTTCGTTCGAAGCTGAGCGGCGGAGTCTTGATGCCGGAGAAGTCCTGGATGACGATCAGCCCGTCCGGGAGCTCGCCGCCTGGGAACTTGTTGCCGAGCATCACTCCCGGCAGCTGGGAGCGCCCGTAGTCGGCGAGCCAGAGCTCGAGGTCGGGCGGGGTGACCCTAGCCACGAGCTGACCGGATGAGGCCGCGGGCCATGGGCGCGTCCTGCGACTCGATGACGATCGCGGCTGGGTCGTCGGACACGACGGCGAACTCCGATCGGTCGTCGCGGGACGTTTTCACGACGTGGATGCTCTCGACGTAGTCGCCGGTGTCGACGGGCGCGACGGCCCGCACGTTGTCGGCGACGCGATCGGCAGCGTCACGCGTCAGGGCGGTGACCTCGGGCGAGTGCGCGACGACTTGGAAGAACGACTCGTCGAACTCGAAGTCGCGGACGAGCGCCATCAGCCGAGGTCCTCTCGGAGCGTCACGAACGTGCCCGGCGTCCACCCGGTGAAGGGGTTCTTCGGCACGTCGGGGAAGCCGACAACGTGCCAGAGCCGAGGTCCCTGTCGAATTCGATCGCCGCGCTTCACGTCCGCGTGCGGATCGGTGAGCACGAGGAGGGACGTGGACAGGGTCTGCTCGCGGCCGACCGTCACGGTGTCCGTGGAGCCCTGGGAATCGAAGTAGCCGGCGAAGGTCGCCGTCTCCGGGTCGTCCCAGGTCTCGGCTGTGTCGTCGGGGTTGTAGGCGTCAGGGATGAGCCGAGCGCGCTCGCGCACGAACTCGTCGGTGAACTCCATCAGCTGTACTCCTCATCTGGCCAGACGTGCTTGAAAGGCCGCGCCTTCGGGAAGTTCCCCTCGGGATGGCCTGCGCTGTCGCCCAAGCCGACCAGTGAACGCAGCGAGTCGCGATCTTCCTTGGTGAAGGCCGACTGCACGTCCCGGTATGAGACGCGCGCCGTCGCCACACCCTGTGAGGAGATGTGACGGCTCCCCCGAGTCGGGAGCAGCTCGCGAGCCACGGCCCTGAGGATCGCGACGGCGTCCTTCGCCGGTTCCCCTTCGAGTCGATCGACGCCGGGGGCGATGGAGCGAGCCGCGACGAGGACGCGGCGAGCCGTGTCCTCATCGACGCCCGTGAGCTGCGCGTAGGTGATCACTCCATCGCCCCTTCCGTCACTTCGCCGGCGGGGCGGCTGCCTTCGCAGCTGCCTCGGCTTCGGCCGCCTCGCGAGCGGCTCGGGCCTCGTCCGTCTCGGCGGGTTCGTCGATCGTGACCGTCTTGACGAGCTCGAGCGCCTTCAGGCGCTTCAGCTCATCGGCTGGCACTCCGGAAGGCAGGTACTTGCCCTTCTTGAAGTAGGCCTCGCCGCCGGGTGCGCCGGGCACCTTGACGACGATCATGGTCGCGACGACCTGGTTGCGCTGCTTGGCCATCAGAGCCCCGTTCCGGTGATGACGCGACCTGCGCCCGGGTCGGTGACGACCGGGACGGTGACGCGGCGAGCGCGAAGCAGGTAGCTGTCGGTCTCTTCCTTGCGGATCGACTTCGTCTCGATGCCCGCGAAGGCCTTCGAGTAGCCGGGGCCGCCGAGGTCCTCGTCGGCCATGCCGCCGAGCTCCGCCGTGTCCACGAGCAGCGGTGCTGCCGTGGGGACGTTCGGCGACCGGAGCCACGTCATGTCCAGGACGGTGGGCCATGCGCCCGTGATGAGCGGGTTCGCAGCCTCGCGCGGGAGGAGGCCCGCCTTGAGGAACTGCGACATGACCTTGGCGTACGCAGTGGGCGTGAGCACGATCGTGTCCAGCGAGCGCCCCTCGCCGTCTTCCTCGGCCGCCGCCTTGGCGAGTTCGATGTCGAGCACGATGGCGTCGACCGACGTCCACGCAGCGCTCGCTGCGAGGGTGCTGGTGACCTTCGACGCGATGACGCCGAGCGCCGCCGAGTCGACGAACTTCACCATGCGGTTGACGACCTGGACGAGGCTCTTGTTCAGGACGTCGATGCCGCGACGCTTGATCGACTCGTCGGTGATGGGCGTGTCACGGCCCCACTTGTCGACTCGAGCGGCGGAGAGGTCGCCGACGTTGGTCTGCGAGCGCGGGTACTCGCCGCCAGGCGCGATCGACTCGGGGTCGTCGTCAGAGAACACCGGGTCGCCGTTCTCGTACAGCACGGCGCCGCCGACGGAACGGTAGCGCCCGGTGAGAAGCGCATCCGAGATGAACTTCTGCGCGGCGAGGGTGCGAACCCGGCGCGCGATTGCGGCCTGCGAGCCGAGCAGCTGGTGGATCTGCTCGGCACTCAGGTCCTCCGTACCGAGCAGCGCCGGTACGGGGTAGGTCAGTGAGGTCATTTCCTCGTTCTCCTTGTCAGTCGAGGGCGACGTCGACGGGCTGGTCTGCCGCCGTTGCCGCTGTGATCGCGATGCCGAAGCCGGAGACGCCCGCGCCGGCGGCCGCGACCTTCCCGGCTGCGGCGGTGATGATGCGGGACCCCGCCGGGATGGCAGCCGATGCGACGAGCGTCTGAACGCCGCCTCGGAGCACCAGGACGTCGTCGCCGTCCTTCGCGTCGGTCGCTGCGGCGCCGATGACCTTCGCGCTCGCGGCTCCGGCGTGCGCAACCTCACGCGAGCCGGTGACTTCGAGTACTCGACCGGCGGTGACGTCGGCGCTGGCGGAGAACGTGATGTTCGCGCCCGGGCTGAACTTGTGGATGTGGCTCATCAGGCGCCTGCTTCCTCGCCCCACGCCGAGGCGTAGAGCGCTTCGTCGGTGGTCTTGTCGCCCGCCGAGTGGCCGAGCTCAGCGACCGGGATGGTGTTCTTCGGGAGGGAGTTGAGGAGCGTGGTGATGCCCTGCTCGTCCTTCTCGATGCTCGCGAGCCAGCCGTCGCGTGCGGCCGGCGCGATGCGGCCCTCCTTGACGGCTTCGTTCACGATGCCTTCGTGCTTGGAGCGGATCTGCTCCTTGCGGGCCTCGCGGCCCTCGGCAGCTGCGCTCTGCAGCTCCGCGAACGCCGTGGCGTCCACGACGATGGCGCCCTCGGGCACCGCTCGGCTGTCGTTGCTTGCCTGCTCGTCGAGTGCCTCGTCCACGGCAGCGAGGAGCTGCGTGTCGTCGGCGGCGGCATCGGTTACGCCGAGCCGCTCGCGGAGGCCAGCCTTGAGGTCGTCGTATGCCACGACGTTCTCCTTTCGGTTGGGGTCACCCGGCTCGGACGAGCTCGGGAGTTCAGGTGCCTCGAGGCGAGGGGCTGGTGCGTGCTGCCTGCCGGCATACGCGAAGCCGAGCTTCGAGAGGTCGAAAGCGGCCTGAGCCGCGGGGGCGTCTGCCCATTCGTCGGCGAGGCCCGCAGTGACGGCTTCCTCGGCCGTGTACCAGGTCTCGGCCTTCATGAGGTCGCGCCAGTGGGTGCGTTCCTGGCCCGCGCGAGCCGCGTAGGTGTCGGCGATCGAGTCGGAGAGCTTCGAGAGGAGGTCGGCGGTGCCGGCCATCGTCTGGGCGTCACCCTGCGCGAAGCCCCAGGCGTCGTGAATCATGAGCTGGGAGCCGCGGTTCATCGTGATGTGGTCGCCCGCCATCGCGATGACCGAAGCTGCCGATGCGGCGAGCCCGTCGACTGTGACCTCGATGCGTGCCTTGTGGCGGCGCAGCGAGTTCATGATCGTGATGCCGTCCCACGCCGCCCCGCCTGGTGAGTTCAGGTAGAGGTGGATGGTGTCGACGTCGAGCTCGTCGATCTGGCTCGCGAAGGTCTTGGCACCGACCCCGCCCCCGTACCAGCGCTCGCCGATCTCCTCGTAGATGTAGACGTCAGCGCTCGAAGGCGCGTCCTCGTCCTGCTCGGCCTTGGCCTGGATGCGGAACCAGCTCTGTGGCTTCCTCATGCGCCCTCCTCGGGCTGCTCGGGCGCCACGGCGGGCGCTGGTGTCTTGGGCTCTCGCCGGGTCTTGTGGTCCTTGACGGGCAGGCGGTGACGGAGCCGCATGAACGCCTCCAGGTCCTCGTCCGCTTCGATCGCGCCGGAGTCGAGCAGGATCTTCACGGCCGCAGCGGTCGCGGGCTGCTCCTCGCCGATCTGAGAGGGCACCAGTCGCGGTGCGCGTTCCTGCTCGCCCCAGTTGTGGTCCACGAGGTCTTCGATGACGTGCTGCTGCGTGACGTCAGCGATGTGGCTGGCGACCGCGTTGAGCGAGTCGGTGAAGAAGTTCGCAAACGTGGAGCCGAGCGCCCAGGAACCGGTCTCGGTGCCGAGGTTCAGGAAGTGCGCGAGAACCGCGCGAGCGATCTGCTCGTCGTGGTAGCGGATGGGCTTGTCGGTGTCCGGCAGTTCGCCGGTCACGCCCATCAGCTCGAGGTCCGCGCCGTGCGGGATGGAAGCGCCGGCGGCTTCACCAGCTCGGAAGTTGGTCGCGAGCTTCAGCCCAGCGGCCTTCTCCGATTCCTCCCACTGCCTGCGCTGCTCCAGCTCCGCCTTGTCCGGGGATGGGGCCGCCGTGTAGACGGGCACGCCGAGACCGTTGCGCTCGACCGTGAGGGCCTGAGCGCGCAGGGTGCGGTCCTTCAGGAGCCAGTTCTTGTACGGGGTGCGGAGGAGGCTGTTCCCGACCCAGTTCGCGCCCTCGCGCTCGTTGACGTACACGACGAGGCGGTCGATGGGGATGCGGATGGGCTTGACGCCGTTGCCGTACTGCTCGATCGCGGCGAGCCCGCCGTCCTTCTCGACGACGAACTTCGAGAGCGTGCGAGGTGGGCGCCAGGCGAGCTTCCTGAGTCGCAGGAGGCCACCCTCGGGGCGGTAGACCTGCTCGAAGACGGAGTGTCCGTAGACGAGCTCGAGGAGCGCGAGCCGCAGGTGGTCGTCCCAGGAGAACTTGTCGCGGGTGCGCAGCGGCGCGACCTCGGGACGGCCCTTGACGGGCAGCCCCAGGTCGGTCGCGATGAGGTCCACGACCTCGTCTCGCGCGCCGGCGGGATCGATCATCCACGAGGTGGAGCGGATCGGCATCCCGACTGCGCGGAGCACAGAGGCGACCTGCGCGTCCTCGCGGCGCATCTTGTCGAACACGTCGATCGAGAGCGGCCAGCGAAGTGCTGGGTTCGTCTCGTGCGCGTCGTGGCCGAGCTGCCCCCACGAGGCGAGGACGCTGCCGGTCTGGTAGCCGATCTCTGTCACGGACACCTCCTAGAACTGCACCTGCGCGAGGTTTTCCTCGGGCTCGGCGATGTCGGAGCGCTCGACCGTCTCGGCCTGGGGCGGCGGAGGCGGTATCTCCTCCGGCGGAGGCGGCGCGAACTCCTCGAGCGCGTACAGCGCGTCGGTGAGGCAAGCGATCGGTGCGACGTCGACGGGCGACTCGAAGAGGTCCCAGACGGGCATCTTCGAGATGAGGCGCGTCGTCGCGTTCCCGACGGTGAGGTTCAGCGTCGGGTCGTCGCGGTGGCGGATCAGGTCGTCGCGGAGGCGGTCGTGCACGCGGCCGGTGGCGTTCAGGAGCGCCGTCTGCCGGATCTCGTGCACGATGAACCCGGCGTCGGTCAGCGGCTTGATGAAGTCGGCCGCGGGGCAGCCGGACGCCTGCACGGCGACCTCGTTGATGCCTGTCTTGGTGCGGACCGCGATGAGGTAGTCCAGGACCCAGAGCATGCCCTCGCGCTGCATGAGCAGCTCGAAGTGCTTGCGGCCGTCCGTGCGCTCGCCGACGACGCCGATAGTCGTCATGCTGCGGTTGCCGGCAGTACTCACGCCGAGCACCTGGCGGGCGTCGTCAGGGACTGACGAGTCCGGATCGGACGCGTCGCCCCACTTCTCGGGGCTGAGGAACGGAGCCACGCGGGACATGACCCACTGGCAGAGCACCTCGGTGCGGTAGCCGGCTTCCTCCATCGACGGCGGCATGTCGGCAAGCGCCGACTGCACCGTCATGGCGCCGTACCCGATCGAGGGGTTCGCCTGCAGGATCCCGTCGAGGTCGTCCATCGGGCAGCCGTCGGGCGCCGACCACTCGAAGAGCCCGAGCGTGATGTCGTTGCCGTTCGCCCACTCTTCGGCTTCGAGGATGCCGGCTTCGACCATATCGGTCCACGACTGCTGCAGGGCGAGGGCGGCGTCGCGCTGGGCGCGGAGGACTACGGCGCTGGCGTCGCCCGCGTTCGAGATGCCCCAGAGCTGTCCCGACCAGAAGGCCTTGAGCGTCTGCGAGACAGCGTTCCACGCGTCCCAGGTGCCCTGCTCGCGTAGCTCGTCGAGGATGAGGCGCGCGGCGGGCTTGCCGCGGGCGTTCTTGGCGGCGCGGATCTCGTAGTGCGCGAGGTTCCGCGCGACGATCGCTTCCTTGCCGTTGGTGTCGGAGACACGAGCGGTAGCCGACTGTAGGTCGGCGATCGCCAGCTCGGCTTCTTCGACAGTCTCGGGCTGAGGGTCAACCCAGAGCTTCACGGCCTTCCACGGCTCGCGCGCGATGTCGAGGTTCTGGGCGACGCCCACGACCTTGAATTTGAGGGGTGGCACCTGGTCCGGGTGGCGCTTCGAGTCGACGTACAGCCACCAGGCGGCCAGCACGGATGCGAGCGTGGTCTTGCCCTGCTGGCGGGCGACGAGCACGATGACGCGCTTGAAGCGGTACTGCCCGTCCTCCAGCAGCTCGAGGGCGTGGATGAGGAGCCACTCTTGCCAGGGGTAGAGCTTGATGCCAAGGATGACCGCGGCGAATTCGATTACCGCGAAGCCCTTGGATGTCTCCGGGGTCAGCGGGCGCAGCGGTTTCGTCCACAGGCGGGGTTCCGTGCGGCCGTAGTGCTTCGCCACGGAACCCCCTGACTAGCCGCTGATGCCCTGCTTGGAGAGGTATTCGTCGAGCTTGCTCACGGTCGCGGTGCCCTCCTCGGGGACGGGTGCCGCGACGAGTTTCCGCGTGGCTGGGCTGACGCCGAGCTCACGCATGACCGACATGAGGTGCGGGCCGAGGTACAGCGCCTTGGTGAGCGCCGTCGCGTCCATCGACTGCTTCGCGGCGTCGATCTGAGATGCGATGCTGCGGCCGAGCGCGACGAGCCCCTTGTGCTGGTCGGTGACGTTGAGCGCGGTGAGTGTCGTCTCGAACGCGTCGAGCATCGGAGTCTCGTCCGCGCCAGCGACACCGGCGATGCGCATCCGCATCTCAGCGAGGCGCAGTACTCGATCGATGGCCGCGGGGTCGCCCTTCGTGGCCTTGACCCAGACGCCCTGCTGCAGGCGGTCCAGGCGGTCGAGCTCTAGGTCGCGGACGCTGACCGGGTCAACGCCGAGTCCCTGCCGCTCGAGCGCACGAGCGATGCTCTTCTCGGTCATGGCGATGGACGAGAACTTCAGCTCCTCGCGGATGCGGGCCACCGTCACGCCGGCACGGCGCAGCTCCAGCGCCTTCTTGTCGCGCTCTGCTGGCTTCACGCTGCCACCTCCGCGAACGAGTACTGCTGCCGGCCGCGGAGCGGGATCACGCCCGTGTGCTCCTCGAAGCGTCGAGCGGTGACGTCGGCGTAGACCGGGTCCAGCTCGACGACGAGCGAACGCATGCCGAGCCCGTGCGCGGCGATGAGCGTGGAGCCCGACCCGGAGAACGGATCGAACACCAGGCCACCGGGCGGGCAGGAGTTCTCGAGCATGGCCTGCACGAGCGGGACGGGCTTCATCGTCGGATGCTCACGCGATGCACGCGGGCGCGGCACCTGGAACACCGTCGACGACTTGTGACCGCCGTGCCAGTTCTCCCCGCCACGACCGAGACGACCCTCGCCGCCGGGCGCGAAACCGTACGCGATCGCCTCGTAGTCGGCGGGCATCTCGGCCTCGAAGATCGGTTCGTGCTGCCAGTGGTAGTCAGCGCGGCCCATGACGAGCGAGTCCTTCACCCAGATCAACGTCTGACGCAGGCGGATGCCAGCCTCACGCATCGCGGTCGCGAAGTCCTCGCGCACCACGTCGGAGTGAGCGACGTACATGGGAGCGCCAGGTCGACAGACGGCGAGCGCCGTGCGGACAGCGTCACGGAACACCGCGACAGCTTCGTCCGCGCCGTCGTTCTGGATCGTCATGCCGGTCCCGCCGACGTAGTTCACGCCGTAGGGAGGATCCGTCCACACGCAGTCGACGTGACCAAGCGCGGCCGAGCGCACGAGGTCCGTGTCGCCGCTGCTCCCAACCACCAGGCGGTGCTCGCCGAGCTGCCACACGTCACCAGGCCGCGAGACAGGCTCAGCCGGCCGGTCGGGTGCGTCGTCCGGGTCAGTGAGCGCGAGAGGCGGCTCCACATCGCGGAGGAGGCGAGCCAGGTCCACGTCCGAGTATCCGGTGCCCGTGAGGTCGTCGGCTTCCCGCAGGAGGTCGAGCAGCTTCTCGTCGTCGTACGAGCCGAGGTCCGCGATGCGGTTGTCGCCGGCAACGATCTGCGCGGCGGTCTCCCCGTCGACGTCGACGAGCACGACGCGCAGCGACGGCCACTCCAGCGACCGAGCCGCCATCAGCGTGTGATTGCCCGCGAGCACCTCATTCGGGCGCCCAGTGATCGACCCCACGTTGACGACGATCGGCTTGTACTGACCACGAGCACGGAGCGAGTCCGCGATCGCCTCCACATCACCGCGCCGGGGGTTCCCGACGAACGTGGCGAGGTCGGAAACGGACATCTCGACCATGCGCAGGTTGTCGATTCGCATCATGGCCTCCCGATTTCGTTCGTGCGCGTGATGGGGTACCCATTTCCGGGGAGGGAGGACCGATCGAAGGAAGGGGCAGGCCGCCCATTCGAACTTCTGAGATTTTTTCTCGACTCGTTTCGGCTCAACATGGGCTGAGGCTTGCGAGGTTCGCGTGTGCCGAGTCAGGACTATTTGAAGGTGCCCTGACATTCCCTGTCGTACTTGGTCTTGAAGGCATCGATGTACGCGTCGAGTTCGTCTGGGGTGTAGATCCCTGTGGCGGTGCGCCTGCCGTTGAAGCTGAGGCGTGCTCCGTCGGGTAGTTCCTCACAGTCGATGGTCACGTTCTTGGTGATGAGAGTGATGGTGACCTGCGAGTAGTCCCCCGAGGGAGTGATGGCAACCTCGGGTGTGGTGGTGAGCTCCACCCCGTCGACGGTGACGGTGCGTCCGATGGTGACGGTCCGGTGCGTGGTAGTCATGGGTTCCTCCTGGTGGGTCAGTCGGTGCGTGTGCGGATGAGGAAGCGCTTGCTCGGTGGGCGCGCGCTGAAGAGAGTGCCTGTGACGAGGTCTGACATCACCTGGTGGTTGACGGTGTCGCAGGTGATGATGACGACGTCGATGGCTTGCCCTCGTGCGAACTGCGCTTGGCCAGACTGGAAGCGGAGCCTTCCCCCGTTCGGCCAACTGATGAGCGACCCTTGCCGCGTGGCGTCTGGTCCTGCCTGACCGAACGCGTACCGGTGGGCTTGCTCTGCTGCTCGTGCTGTCTGGTCGAGCCAGAGGACGCGGTGTCCGTCCTTGGCCAGCGAGAGGGCTTCGGCTATCGGGTCCATGGGAGCTCCTCCGTGTCGGTGGGTGCCGCTACGCTTCTGCCATGTCCCCTGCGAAGCGCTCTCTCAAGGTCGCGTGGATCATCGTTGGCGCTGTCGCCGTCGTGATCGCCGCGCTCGTCGTGTTCGGTGTTGCATCGAACAGCTCCCCCACGCCCACTGAGGAGCCGGTGGCTGAGGCCACGCAGCCGGCAGAGACTCAGGCGCCCGTCGAGGCGGCGACCGCTGAGCCCGAATCTCCGAGCGTCGCGATTCAGGTGGACCAAGCGCTCAAGACGAACTTCGTTGTGGACTCGTACCAGGACACGTGCGGCCAAGAAGGTCTGACGTGGCCGTGCTTCATCGGTGAGGTCACGGATGCCGGCGACGGCAAGGTGCTCGTGTGGTTCGCGCAGAACCCGGAGGATCCGGCGACCACGGCGAAGAACATCCTCACGCTGTCGTGCCAGGCGGTCCCCGACCTGCAGGGCGTCATCGTCGCCGACCTGAACCAGGCTCCGCTCGCTGAGGTCACTCGCGCTGAGGGTGCGGGTATCTGCTAGGTCCACTGCCGCGAAGGCGGGGCTAGCCCGACCCTGGGCGAGTTGTTGCTGCGCTCGCGGTTGCATCCAGCGTGCGAGGGTTCCCAGTTCGTTGGGTCTTCCTCGAACTCCGGGTAGAGCGACACGGGCTTGATGTGGTCGCGCTGGAAGCGGTCGTCGTTCTTGAAGTCGTCCCAGGGGGCGTCGTAGTCGATCGGCATGCCGCAGATCCAGCAGTGCGCGCCCTTCGTTCCGTCCTCGTTGATGAACGCAGCGCACTCGGCGCGGAAGTCGGCCTTGTTCTTCTTCCCCTGGCGGGTGCTGGTGTGGTTCTTCCCCATGGCACCCCCTCGCGGGTCAGGCCCGCCGACGTCCCCACATCGGCGGGCCCACTTCCCTCGATGCTCGATTCGACACGACGCTGAGCTTGCATCCCGCGGCCAACCGACTCATGGACGTGCACGGACCGGATAGACGAAAGCCCCGAGCGAGAGTCGCTTCGGGGCTTCGTGAAAATGTGTCGATCTTGAGTAAACAGGGTGACACGGGTCCCGTGTCAACTCGATCCGGAAATTTCTTTCTGACGACGGCGGATCCGGTACTGCGTGGCCGGGTCCCGGAGAGTCATGTCCCTCCACCAGGAGAGCAGCTCCTCGAGTTCGACCTCCATGCGGCGGCCGTCCATGCGGATCTTCATGCCCTGGCGTCGCCACCGCCGGATAGAACGAACCGACCTACCTACACGCCGCGCTGCTGCACGGGTCGTGAGGTAAGTGGGGTCAGAACTCATAGGGCTAATTATCCCCGGTGAAGCGCGAAAGCTTGGGTATCTCGCACCTCCAAACGCGCGTTACTGGCTGATCGTGCCAGGATGAACTGTGCCTGATATCGACCCCTCCCCTTCGGCCAAGAGCGCGCTCGACAAATTGCTCTCGTATCTCACCAAAGCGGCCCTTGTCTCTGCCGGAATACTCATCATCGCCGTGGGCCTCACGATTTGGCTTGGGCCTTGGTGGCGACGTATTCCGAGTGCCCCGACCGCGGATGAGTGGAGCGCGCTCTGGGGCATGATCAGCGCCGTCGGCGCAATCGGCGCTGTGGTGGCCGCTGTGGCCGCATTCCTGGTGGCTCGGGACCAGCTGGCTACCGCGGCTCAGCAGCTCAGGGATGCGGCAGAGCAAGCGAAGAACGCGTCGTTGCAGGCGGAGAAGGAGAGCTTCGACCGCAACCGCCCCTATGTTGTCGCCTCTGTGGTCCCGAGTCTCGCGGGCATGGGGGTTTATGACCTTGTGCTTACCAACCTCGGTGGTTCCTATGCTCGATCCATCACGATCGGCCTAGACGAAGGTGTGATCGCGACCACGCACGAAAACGACCACATCTCGCAGAGCTTCGAAAGACTCTCGCGGTTCCCTTTCGACCTAGCACCTCGAGACTCGCGTCGCATGTTCTGGTCGGTGGACCCAGATGAGAATGCTGACCCCCCGCTCGGACAGGGTGCCCCACCCTCTGGAAGAATTCTCCTGAAGTATGAGTGGGAACGCGATGGTCCTTTCGGACCGGAGTTCGAGGAACTCTTCGCATACGACACTGGTGGCCTCCGCGATCTCTCTCCAGTCCCAGATCAGGGGCCAGTCAGACGATCAACCGATCCCCTGGCGTCTGGGATGCTGAACATCGAGCACGCGCTACGAGCGATTGCTCGACACATGGGTGAGTTCCGACGCTGAGTGGACTCGGCAGGAAGGGCTCGGGATCCTCGTCCCGAGCCCTCCTCGTTTCTATTTGAGAGGAATCCGGGTTGCGTCCGGATCGGAGTTGCGGTCGATCGCACCGTACTTCGCCTCCGCGATCTTCTGCACGGTCTGTGCGACGGACGCGACGACGAAGATCAGGAGGATCGCTGCGATGAGCGAGAAAGCTACCCATTCCCAGGTCATTGGTTCACCCCCTTTGCTGCCATCAGGGCGGCGCGCACGGGGCCACGCAGCCGATCCTTCGTGCCGGCCATGAGCACGGAATGGTCACCGCGGTTCAGCACGGCGCGGATGAAGGCGTTCAGTGCGGCGTCGAGCTCTTCCTCCGAGGGGAGTCTCCGTCCGGTCGCCTCACTCATCGAGTCCACCCTCCGGTGCGCGGCCCGTGCTCCTGGCGATGCCGATGCGCTCGACGGTGAGGCAGACCGTGCGGACAACGCTCCGCAAAAGGAGTGCGGCCAAAATCGAGAAGATCAGCCATTCGAAGTTCATTGCCCTACCCCTTCACGCAGAGCACGGTGCGGAGGTGCTGCACGACCTGCACGAGATCCTTCTGCGCTTCCACCACCTGGGCGATGTCCTTATACGCGGCCGGGATCTCGTCAATGATCGCCGCGTCCTTCCGCGACTCGACGCCGGCCGTCTGCTCGATGAGGTCGGCCACGGTGAACGCCTTCTTCGCCTTGTTGCGCGACATGCGGCGCCCTGCCCCGTGGGAGGCGGACTGGAAGGATGCGTCGTTGCCGAGCCCCTTCACCACGTAGGAGCCAGTGCCCATCGATCCGGGGATGAGCGCGAGGTCACCGGAGCCTGCCCGGATCGCGCCCTTCCTGGTCACGAGCATCCGCTTCCCGTCGATCGTCTCCTCCGCCACGTAGTTGTGATGGCAGTTGATCTGGCTATCGAAGGCGATGGGCTTCGTCCAGTGCTGCTCGACGGCGAGCATGACGAGGTGCATCATGGCCGCGCGCGAGCGGCGGGCGAAGTCCTGCGCCCAGTCGAGGTCGTGCCGGTAGGCCTCCATCTCTGGGGTGCCGCGGAGGAACACAGCCAGGTCCTTGTCGGGCAGGTCCTGGTTCTGGGGCAGCTCCTTCGCGATGGAGATGTGCTGCTCGGCGAGCACCTTTCCGATGTTGCGGGACCCGGAGTGGAGGGTGATCCACACCCGACTGTCCGCGTCGACGCAGAGCTCAATGAAGTGGTTTCCGCCTCCGAGCGTGCCGAGCTGGCGGTGAGCGCGATCTTCGAGTCCGGAGACGTCGCCGTGGAGCCATCCGAACTCGGCCCAGAACTCGGCAGCTCCTGCTCCATGGAAGAGCCCTGCCAGGGGTTCGTCGTGGGAGCTGAAGCCGACTGGGACAGCCTGCTCGATCGCGGAGCGCAGCTGAGGGAGTCGCTCGAGGTCGGACTCGGTGAGCGAAGTGCGCACGGCGGCGACTCCGCATCCGATGTCCACGCCGACCGCGGAGGGTGAGACGGCCTGTTCCATGGCGATGACGGAGCCGACCGTAGCCCCCTTGCCGAGGTGCACGTCGGGCATGACGCGCACGCCGTGCACCCAGGGCAGTGCGGCGATGTTGCGGAGCTGCCGGACGGCCTGAGGTTCGATGTCGGCCTCGTTCGCCCAGAGGAGGGTGTTCGTGGTGTCGCTGAGCGCGGCGGGGAAGGTGGTCATGATCCGGTCCTTTCGTTGGTGCGGCTAGGCCGCGAGGTTGTCGTGCGTGGTTTCGGTGAGGTCGAAGAGCGAGGGCATCTCGTGCTTGCGCTCTTCCGCCTCGCAGTACTTGACCGAGTCGGCCCAGTAGCCGGGGTTCAGTTCGGATCCGCGTCCGCGCCGGCCGAGCTTCATGGCGCGCACCGCGACGGTGCCGAGCCCCATGAACGGGTCATAGATCAGCTCCCCCGGGTTCGAGTACCGCTCGATGAGGCGATCGACGATGTCGAACTGGAGCGGGCAGAGGTGCATCTGCACGTTGCGGCGCACCTGCTCCCCGTTGAGGGTCCGCATCCGGGACACGTCGTGCCACACGTCGGGGTGCCAGGATCCGGGCGCGAGGGACATGAACGTCGCGGGCAGCGCGCCCTTCGTGTCGAGCGCCTCACCGACGCGGATGTGCGACTCGTAGTCGTAGACGCGCTTCATCGTCTCGGCCGTGAACAGCCTCGAGCGGTCCTCGACGGGCAGCGCCACCAGCTCGTCAGTGGTCAGAGGGCGGTCGCCGGAGGATCGCCAGAAGGCGTGCGCGTCGACCTGCCACCGAGCGCGCGTGTACTCGGCCTTGTCTTTCGACACCGGCACGTCGGCGTAGCCCTTCGAGCGGTCGCTCTGCGGCTTGTGGAACAGCAGGATGTACTCGGGCGAGCCGACGCCCATCTTCGTGCCGTCCTTCGCCATTTCGGACCAGCCGAGGCGGTAGGTCTGGTTGTTCTCCCGGACGACGTCGGTGACGACGGTGATCATGCCCATGTAGTCGAAGCCGTGCTTGATGCCGTGCAGGATGGCTTCGACGTGGAAGGGCGAGACGGTCGGGATGCCGGCGCCGGTGACGTTGCCGAAGTTGATGCGGTCTTTCACGTGGCAGGCGTAGATGCGTCCCGGCTTCAGGACCTTGAACAGCCCCGGGGTGAGGAAGTCCATTTGCTCCCAGAAGTGGGAGTTGTCGTCGGTGTGCCCGAAGTCGTTGTAGCTGGGCGTGTACTCGTAGTGGTTGGCGAACGGGATCGACGTGACGATCTGGTCGACGCTGTTCTCTTCCATGTGGTGGTTCACCTCCTGCACGGAGTCGTTGAGCGCGAGGGTCCACCCCTCGCCGGATGCTTCGACGCGTTCGACGCCCATGGAGCGGGCGAGTACTTCGGCGACGTCCGACCGGTTGAGGCCGTACTCGCGGATGATGTCGGTCATGTGAGTGGTCAGCCCTTCGTGAAGTCGCCACTTGCGCTGCAGCTCCTCGACGACGCCTCGCTCGGAGTCGGCGTGGATGAAGCGCACGTCGCACGGCCGTGTCTGCCCGAATCGCTGGATGCGGTGCACGGCCTGGATGGCGTCGTTGAACTTGTAGGAGACGCCCACGAAGAGCGCCTTGTTGCACTGCTGGAGGTTCAGGCCCTGCCCGAGCATCACGGGCTTCCCGACCAGCGCTGTCGTCTCGCGGTCGCGCCACTGGTCGAGGCGGCGGTCGATCTCGTCGTCGCTGAGGCCGGAGCCGTGCACGGACGAGTAGGTGATGCCCATGTCGGCGAGCGCCCGCTCGATGGCCGACTGCTCGTCGTTCAGGTCGCACCAGATGACGATCTGATCGAGGTCCTCGAACGCGGCGAGCTCGTCCTTCATGCGCTGGATGCGCAGCGGGATCGTCTCCCGCTTCTCGCGGGCCGCGTCCTTCAGCGACATGGCGGAGTCGCGGAACATGAGCGCCTGGCCGTCGCGGTCGGTCTGGTCGGAGAGCAGCTGCGTCTGCGTCTCCAGCCACTGCACCTTCAGCTCGGGCAGCTCGTAGCCGGTGGCGTCGAAGCCGAGGTCCGCCGGCGACTGGAGGAAGATCGCCCACGTGGACACCCAGAGGTGGAACTCGTGCACCTTGTGCGGGTACAGGGTGAGGTTGCCGGCCTTGGACGAGTCGCGCTGGAACCACCTGGTGAGGGCAGCTCCGGTGTCCATGACGCCCAGGAAGCCGGCGTAGTGGATCAGCTCCTTGTAGCGGTTGGGTGAGGGCGTGGCCGTCGCGACGAAGCGGTAGGCGACGTCGGCGAACAGCTGGAGGAACGACTGGAAGGTCTTCGATCCGAACGAGCGGAGCACGCCCGCCTCGTCGAGGCTGACCGCGTTGAACTCGGAGGGGTCGAGCTTCCCGTCGCGCACCGACTCGTAGTTCGTGACGTAGATGCCGGGCCCGGTGATCTCCTCCGTGCGGCGGATGAAGGTCGTCTCGATGCCGAGCATCTGTGCGTCGCGGCGGAACTCAGTGCGGACTCGGAGCGGGGCGACGATGAGCGCGCGGCCGCCGACCCGCTCGAGGACGAGGCGGAGTACTTCGAGCTGCATGACGGACTTGCCGAGCCCAAAGGCCGCGAAGATCGCGCGCCGTCCGCCCTTCACCGCCCAGCGGACGATCGCGGCCTGGTGCGGCTTCAGGATGGGGTTGACGGCAGCTTCGTCGACGTCGAATCCGAAGTACTTCTCGAACGAGACCTTCTCGCGAAGGAACGCATCGTAGGTGGTGGTCATCACTCGGCTCCTTCCGGTGGTCGGGTCTTGGGTCTGGGTTCGGTGTGGCACTGGCAGGCGCCGCCCTTCCCGCATGGGGCGAAGGGGCCGCGCCAGCAGCAGTTGCGGTGGCAGGATCCGCGGGGCAGTTCCTTGGGGATGGTCGGGCGCTCGGCGGCGCGCAGCGGGCGGATCACGCCGACCTCTTGGAGGCTTCGTCGGCGAGCTCGTGGAAGAGATCGATGACGAGCTCCGGCTTGTAGGCCGGCGCCGGCATGTGGCAGGTCTTGCACCGCACCTCGGCGTTCCCGAAGTCGGTCCAGGTGACTTCCACGGTGTGAGTGCCGCAGACGATGCACGCGCCGCGCGCTCGCTTCGGCCTCGCCTCGTTCAGGCCGGCGAACTTCCGGCCCTCGCGGACGGGCTCCACGATGTCGTCGTGCGCCTCCCCCGCGAGCGTCGTGTACGCGATCGACTCGAGGTGCGTGAGCATCCAGGAGGTCAGCTCGCGCAGATCGTCGCGCGTCTCGACCGCGTCCTTCCCGGCCCGGGTCGCCTTGCCGAGCGCGGCGTCGGGGCCCTTGATGCCGAGCATCCGCACCGCGTCCCCGCAGGTGGAGACGATCGCGGCCTCGATGTTCGACGCCAGCTCGGCGTGCTTCTCCGAGAACACGTCCCGGTCCTGGCGGCTGCCGGAGACTCGGATCGCGTCGAATTTCACCGCGCCCAGTCCAGGGACGATGCCGGCGACGAGCACGCCGACGACTCCCGGCGCCCACACGAGGTGATCGCGAAGGCGGAGGAAGCACCACGAGCAGAGACGCCCGTAGCTCGCCTCCGACGGCTGCTCCTCGCCGTCGTCGTCGATCCACACGCAGCCGCGGATGCACGGGTCGGCTGCCGCATGCTGCGCCCACTCGTCGCGGAGCTCGTGGAGCGTGGATTCAAGATCGCTCATCGGTTCCAACCTCCTTCGTCTGGGATTTGCCATTGGAGCCCCGTGGCGGCCTTCACTAGGCGGTGCGGCCAGAGCCGCTCTTCGCGATCGCCGCGCCAGCGCACGAGCTGCGCCTGCTTGCCGTCCGTCTTCGGGACCGGCGCCAGGCCCATCCCGAACTCCGGCCAACCGAGCAGCGCGGAGGATCCTCGAGGTGCGAGGTTCCGCTCGCCGCGACCGTTGTCCGACTTCCCCGCGTGCGCCTCGATCAGCAGCGCCAGCCCCCGGTCGCGGAGCGTGTCGAGCGCTGCGAGCACGGGCGCCGCGTCGTCGTCGTTCGTGATCGCGCCCTGCGTCAGCCGGTACAGCGGGCCGATCATCACGAGGTCCGGGTTGTGCTCGTCGCAGTACTTGTGCAGCAGCGCGAGGTCCTTCGGCTTCGTGATGTCCATGCGCCGCATCGGCTTCGCCCGGAAGTGCTCCCGCACGCTCGGCGCGACCTCCGCGACGCCCAGCCGCTCGATGAGCGTGCGCAGGTTCCGTGACCACTGACGCTCGGTGTTCTCCGCGTCGATCACCAGCACCCGGCGGGGCTGCATCGACTGGAAGTCCCGAAACGGATGGATGCCCGCGGCAGCCGTGAACACCAGCTGTCGGAGCAGCGCGGACTTCCCGAACCCCTCCTGTCCGGTGAGCATGAGCCGGTCCTTCCGCTCGATCAGCCCCTCGATCAGCCAGTCGTGCGTAATCGGTACCGCGAGGAGGTCGTCGAGCGTCATGAGCCGGCCCTCGTCCGCTGCCTGGCGAGCCTGCAGCGTCGACAGACCCTGGAGGCCCATCCGGATCGCATCCCCCGGCGACGGTGCGGCGTCCAGCAACGACCGAGCGAGGAGCTCCACTCCGCGAGTCATGGACGCCGTGGCGACCTGCTCCGCGTAGTAGCCGACATTCGCGGCGGTCGGAACCTCCGAAATCCAGGCGTGCAGCTCGTGCGGTTCGACCCCTCGCACACCCCATTCGCGGAGCTTCATGCTGACGGTGATGACGTCGACGCCTTCACCCCGAGCGCGCATCCCGCGGATGCCGTCGAAGATCGCCGCCAGCCTCCCGTCGTGGAAGTCGTCCGGCTCGACGTGCTTCATCGCCTCGGCGACCATGTTCCCGTCGAGGAGGAGCGCGCCGATGACCGTCTGCTCGAGAGTGATCATCGGAGCCAGTCCGAATCGTCATAGCCACGCTGGGGGCCGGGGTCGACGCGGGGTGGCAGCGGGTCGTCTTCCCAACGCCCCGAGTTCAGCCACGATGCAGGATGCGGGATGAACTGCGGGTCGGGCAAGTTCGGGTCCTGAGCGAAGCGACGAGCACCATCGAGGACGACGTCGTAGCCGTTCGCCTTCGTGACCTTCTCGAATGCCTGGAACGCTTTGGCCTTGGCGACGTGCCTCGGGTAGACGTCCCAGAACTCCTTGAACTTCAAGTCGAGAACGGACGTAGATACGTAATTACGTCTATAAGAGGAGTGACTGTCGTCGGTTTCACCGAATAGTGCTGCGTCTTTCGGTGAATGCGCTTCTTTCGGTGAAAGTTCTTCACCCTTTCTTTTCGCCCACGGGACGAGGATCGTGAAGCCGTTCGGTCGGCCCTTCGCCCCTGGGTCGTGGTCAATGAGGCCGGCAGACTTCAGCCGCTTCACGACGCTGAGCACCGTGCGATCGCTGATGCGGGTCTTCCTTGCCAGCGCCGCATACGTGAGGTCCTTCTCGGCCTCCACGAAGCGGCAGCGCCCCGAGTCGTCGGCGACGTCCGCGAGCGCCAGGAGCAGAACGAGGTCGTTGCCAGCGAGCTGGTGCTCGCAGTCGTGCCACACCCAGCTGGACACCTTGACACTCACGAGAGGTCCCCCGCTCCAGCGAGCACCACGAGGCTGCCCTTGAACTCGACCAGGCCCAGGAAGTCGAGGCGACCGATCGACGCCTTCGCTTCCTCTTCCGTCGCGCCCGTGAGTCGCTGCACGCCGCGCAGGTCCGTCGCCGGCATGCGGCCCGTCTCGTCGCACCGCGCGATCGCGAGCATGGTCAGCTTGTCTTCGGGCTGGCAGTCCTGTTGCCACACCCAGGCGGTGATCTGTTCGTTCATGCCGCCGACCTCCATTCGTCGTACTGAGCCCCGTAGATCTCCCGCATCGACGCGAGAGCTGTGTCTTCGGACACCCACATGCGGGACTCGAAGATGAGCACGCACCAGATCCGTTCCGGCGCGTAGTAGACCGGCACCTCGTCGGCGCGGTCGAGCTGGTGGAGCCACCGGGGCACCTTCCAGCCGTTCAGGAGGGCGACCGTCTGCAGGTCACCCTCGAAGCGGGCATTACATGGGCTGCACGCGGTCAGCCCTTCCATCGGTGTGGGCGGGAGCTTCGAGCCGCCCATGCCCACGGCGGTGCGGTGCTGGAACGACAGGAAGTCCTCCCGACCGCACCGCACGCAGCGGTTCACGTCCCGCTGGTAGACGGCGGCGCGCACCTTCGCCGTGGGCGCGGCCATCAGATGACCTCGCTCGGCGGCGTCGCGGCGTACCGCTTCTCCAGGTCGACGAGCACGAGCCGGCCTTCGAGCTCCTGGATGTACGCGTCTTGCTCGGCGCACTCCTGCTCGAGGCGGACGGCGTAGCGGCGGGCCGTGTCGCGCTGACCTCGGAGCTGCTTGTTCGCGTTCACAAGGTTCGCGATGCGGCGCGTGCGGGCGCTCACGATGCCGCCTCTACGAACAGGTGATAGCCCCAGCCGTAGTACCCGTTGTCGGTGCCCTCGGATGAGAACAGTTCCTGAGCGCCCGTCAGTCCCTCGACGTACACGAAGAGCTTGATCACCGCGCTATCCCCGTAGTCGTCGGTCTTGTGCTCGTCGACGGTGGCGTTCAGGATCGTCGCTCCGATCAGACGTGAGATGCCCTCGGACGGCTCGACTGAGAAGCACCCGTTGGAGCATGCGCATCCGCCGTCGGCCTCCTGTGCCACGAACTTCGTCCCGTCATCCAGGGTCAGAATGAGAGTCGAGTAGCCACCGGAGGGCCGGTGCTCGTCCGACCACTGCAGGTCCCCGTGGTGCTCGTGATCGATGGCAGCGATCGTGCGCCCCGTGATCGCGGCGGAGATTGCCTTCTCGTCGTCGTAGCCGACGCTGCGGCGAGTCTGCTCGCCCATCAGAACGGCATCTCAGGAGCCGGCAGTTGCTCGACCCGGATGAACGGGTCGACCTCTACTGCATGAGCGAGATCGTCGAAGCGCAGGACGACGGACGCGATCCCGGCGTCGCGCTCCTTGTGGTTGACCTCGTTGACCCGGCCCTCGATTTTCAAGAGCCCGTTGACGTGCACGCGCACGATCCTCCCGATGTGCTCGCCGCTCAGTTGCTGAGCCTTGCTAATTTCGTTTGCCATCTCAGTGGCCTCTCCCGGGGCCGGTGGCCCCGTACATCTGCGTTACTGATTTCGCGACCGTCTGCCACGCAGACAGCTGCGTCTCGAGCGCCTTCATCTGCCGCTCGGCGTGACGGAAAGACACCTCGGCGATCTCGGCATCCGCGCGGAGCTGAGCTGTCTCCAGCTCCGCGCGGTACCGCTTCTCGGTCTGAGGTCCAGCCGCCTTCAGATACGCGGTGGCGAAAGCCCGATCCAGGTCGCGATTGGCCTTCTTCGCTTCCTGCTGCCGAGCCGAGACGATGCCCACTCCCTTGTCGATCTCGGACGAGAGTCGGATCACCTCGTTCTCGACATCGACCGGGTTCACGCCACCGCGCATCAGTTGAAGCCCTCGGGCATCTGCGCCCACTCGGCGAGTTCTTCCTTCGTCGGTTTGCCGGGATCGCCCGTGAAGGGTTCCTCCCCCTCGTCCGGTGCGAGGAGCGCCATCGGAGCGTCATCCTGCGGCGGTTCCGTGCCCTCCTCAGGAGCCGGTTCGGGCTCGGTGGCATCCTGGGATGGGGCGGGCTTCTCCACCTCGGGAGACGGCTGGGGAGCTTCCTGCTCTGCCTGCTCCTTCAGCACCTGCGCGGGCTTCTTCCGAGCGATCGTCGTGCGCTTCGGCTTAGGCTTCTCCGCCTCGATCGCGGAGTCCGGGACAACCGTCCCGTCCTCGAGCTCCTCGGCCGCGTAGAGGCCCATGAGCATGTCGGACGCGATCAGACGTACGAGCTCCGAAGTAGCGCGAGCGAGGAGCATCGCCTTCGGCTGCTTCTTCCAGTTGTCCTTGTTCGTCAGCCCCAGCCCACGCGCTCGGTCCATGTCCCAGACCGACTCCTGCACGCGGTCGTCGCCCTTGCGCTTCCCGAGCACGATCGCGCGCTCCGAGTTGGACTCGCCGACCCAGATCTCGTGACCGGCGGCCTGCGCCAGACCTCGAAGCGTGTTCGCTCGGAACGCGGGCGTGCCCTGGATGATGTCGATCGACCGGAGCGCGGCCATCGGGTCCTTGATCCCTACGCCTCGAGCCGCCATGATCGCGGCCGTCGCGTTGCCTGGGTCGTTCTGGTACTGGTTGGGCACGAACGGCGTCTTCACGAGGGAGCACGCGAAGTTGTAGACGACGGCCATGTTGCGTCCGAACTCGAGCAGGTCGTCGGACCCGTATTCCACGCGTTCGATGTACTCGACCTCGGCGGGCGCCACAGACTCCTGCGTCGCGACCTCGGCGGTGGTGGTGTCGGTCATCGGCCGATCCCTTCTGTGAATGTGGTGCGGGGCGTCTCGATACCGAGTGCCTTGTTGGCGTTGAGCTTCGCGTCGACGGAGTTCCAGAGCGCGCGGCCGGCGGTGACGTCGACGTGACGGATGCGGCGTCGAAGTGAGGCGAGCTGGACGCCCTGGGCAACGGCCGCGATGGCGAGGACGAGCACGACGACGGCGAGCGGGCTCATGCCGCTGCCCCCGGGCGCAGCTGCTCGCCCTTCCACTCCGCAGCGACTTCCTTGTCGGAGATCGACCGCGCGATGCCGGCGGCGTAGGAGAACGTCGCCCACGTGGCCGACGAGAACTCCATCGGGTACACCGAGTAGTCGTCCGACCGGACCCAGATCGCCCACAGATCCGTGATGCCGAGCTCAGCCATCGAGTGCTCGAGGTTGTCCGCACCGAGGTAGTGGGTGGCGTTCGCGTAGGCCGTGAGCTGCAGCGCCGTCTCCGCGAAGATCCCCGACCGGTTCGTCTTCCAGTCGGCGAGGATCACTTTGCCGGCATGCTCAGGAAGCTTCGACCGCAGCAGCAGGTCGAACGTGCCGCCGTAGAGCGCCTTGTCGTTGTAGCAGGGGGTCTCCGTCAGGATGATCTCGACGTCGAAGTCGTCAAGGAACTTCACCGCCGACTCGACGTGCCCCCGGATCTCATCTGGGACTTCCACCTCCTCCCCGTTAGCCAGCTTCTCCGCGAGGTTGTGAACCTCCGTGCCGCGCTTCGCCGCCCAGTCGCGCTGTCGGTTCTTGGCACCCTTGAGCTCTGCAAGTCTCTTGGCGACGGGCATCTCGGAGAGCTCGTCCCAGCGGTCGACGGCTTCCTCAGCGGTGACGCGGGACGCCCATTCGACAAGGGCAGGCTTCGGAATCCCGTTGCCGAGGATCGTGGTAACCCCGTCGAGCTTGATGCCCTTCGGGTTACCACCGGATTCGAGGTAGTAGGCGCGGCCGACCTTGCGGAACGGCCCGGTGGGCTTCGGCTTCTTCGTCGCCATGGCTATGCCGCCTCTGGACCGTCGGGGCCGTCCGAGAATCCGGGCGACATGCTTGGGAACTCCGACACCCTCGCTTCGGACAGCGGAGTCTCGAGGTCGAGCTCCGGCTCCACGACCTCGATGGGCAGCTGCTCGTCGCCGGTGCGCTCCGCAGTGAGGCGGTCGAGCATCTGGTGCAGCTGCGCAGCATCCTCCCCAGTCGCGACCTCAAGGCGCTTCACCTTGGCGATGGCCTTCACCTCGCCGGTGTCGTCCTTCACGGTGCGAGCGTCGCGGGTGATCATGACCACCGCGTAGAGCGGCTCGCTGGGCCCGGCCGGTTCGAGGAACACGTCCTCGTAGTCGGCGAGGCCGTTGGTGTCGTTTCCCGGCAGTCGGCCGGAGAACTGGAACTTGTTGCTCATGGGGTTTCTCCTTCTTCGATACGGGACACGCGGATGCGCGCCCCGGGGGTCTCGTGGGGCAGCGCGTAGCGCTTGACCTGGGTGG
Organism: Pseudoclavibacter sp. RFBB5; assembly: GCF_002931555.1. GTDB lineage: Bacteria > Actinomycetota > Actinomycetes > Actinomycetales > Microbacteriaceae > Pseudoclavibacter. The sequence goes on from NZ_PSTZ01000007.1 coordinate 849,320, forward strand.
ACGCGACGACTTGGGCGTCGTCGACGTAGATGCGTGAGATCGTGAGTGCGTCGAGCACGGCGCGGAGGAGCTTGTCGAGGTCGGGCTGCACGCTCGGGTGCGGCCTCTTGACGCTCACGCCCCGGTTCATGCGGAACACGACGTCGACCTGTAAGGGTTCGTGCTTGATGAACGTGCCGGCGAAGTCGCTGGCTGCGGCCTGCACTTCCTCGCGCCAGGCACGGAGCGGCTTCTTGTTGACGTCCACGACGCTGGCGCCGACCGAGCCGTCTGCGCGCTTGAAGCCGAAGGCCTGCTTGCTGCCCTGCTGGACGGGAGCACCGTCGACGTTGAACTCGATCACAGCGCGACCCAGTCGAAGTGCGCGGGGTTCACGCGACCGGCTGCCATGCGTGTAGCTGTGCGCAGCACCTGCCGGTGGGCCACCGCACCGAACGGAGCCGACCACGAGGGTGCGAGATCCGTGACGTGCGTCGCGAAGACGTGCCACTGACCACGGACAGACCGCACGGAGAACCGCCAGACAGGTAGAGCGGACGGGTACGGAGCCTTGGTCACGGGCGTTTTCGGGTACGACAATTGATGCCCCCTTCCAGAGGGGTGAGATGGGGAACGGCTCAGAGAGGCCGGGTGATGAACAGGTCGCGCATCGGGGCGACCTTCTTGCAGGACCTGCAGCGAGACGTGCGCGAGTCCGAGATGAATGGCGCGAGATGACCGGCGCACGCAGGGCGCCAAGCGAAGGGGCAGTCGAGGTTGCTGCAATGCACGAGCAGTGTGGCGCGCTGCCAGCACTTCTTACTGCTACAGAGGACGATGATCGTGAAGTCGAGGGCTTCGAGCACCTCTGCCGCGTCAGCCATGGCCGGCTTCGATCGCTTCGTCCGCGACCTGCTGGTCACGATGTCGGTCCGTCTCTTCGTCGATGTAGCCGAACGGGTCCGTGTCGCGGTCGTACGGGTCGACCTCAAGTTCCTCTAGGTCGTCGAGCGCGTCCGCGGCCTCGATGCAGATCCGGCATGCTCGGTAGAGCGCGTAGGCGACGGCGAACAGGCAGCCCATGAGAGCCCAGGACTGGAGCGGCGTCATGACCGTTCCCCGAAGCGATCCGTGCTCGTGCGCTTCGTGGACGAGAGCCACTCGAGGTAGTCGGTCCAGTCGTAGACGACGGCTCGGGCGTTGGCCTTCATGTACGGCGGGCCGTCGCCGCGCTTGCGCTGTTCCTTGAGGGCGGCGACCGTGAGGCCGGGGACTCGCTCGCAGAGTTCAACGGGCGAGAGGAGGATCGGGGACGATGTGGGGGTGATGCTTGTGACTGGTGCGAGCTTCGGTGCTCCCATGTCAGTGGCCTTCCTGTGAGGACTCGCCGAGCTGGGCGAGGATGTCGGTGGCGGTGAGCGCGAGCTTCACGGCTTCGGCCGGGTCGCGGGTACTGAGTGCTTCTGCGGTGTGGAGCAGGAGCGCGACGATGGTTTGCCAGCGGAGGATCGGGAGCGTGATGCTCGCCGTCTCGTCGGTGGTTGTCTGTACAGTTGTCATTCGATGGACCTCCAGCTAGGTCTGTCATCGGGTCCCAGTGGTAGCCGCCGCTGGGGCCCTTCTTTGTCAGCTCAGGCCGCGACTTCGGCGGTCTGCGCGAGTTCGATCGCCGGCTGAGCGGGAGCCGTCTCCCAGTCGAGCTGTGCGGAGCGGAGCAGGTCAGCGACGGTGATGCCGAGGTAGTTCGCGATGCGCTCGATCTCGTCCGTGTTGAACGGCTTCTCGTAGCGGAGTCGCTCGTAGATCGCGTTGCTGCTGAGCTCGAGAGCTTCGGTGAGGTTGACGCCCGACTTGTCACGTCGGGCAAGTTCCGCCTTCACTGCCCGGATGATCCGAGTGGAAGTGGGGGTAAGTCCGTTTGCCATGCCAAGAATGTACCTAGTTGGGTACAGATACACAACTCAACTAGGTACAAACTTGTGAAAGTACCCGGATTGGGTACTATGTACATGTGATCAAGAGAGCAGTCGGAGAAGCCTCCGAGTTCAGCCGCCGAGTCGTCCGCATCATCGAGGACGCCGTGGGCAAGTCGGGAGTGTCCATCTCGCAGTTCCTTGCGGAGGCGGGCATGTCGCGGAACTACTACTACACGCGACTCCGTGGCGAGAAGCCCTTCAACACCAACGACATCGAAGCGATCGCCGACGCTCTCGGCCTCGATGCGATGGAGATCCTGATGGGCGCCGCACAGCCAACCGGCGCGCGCGTCACGGAGATCCGACCCAAGGTCACCGACGAACCCAACTGGGACGAGCTCGACAAGGGCCGCAAGGTCGCGAAGAAGAAGTCCTCAGCCGAAGAGCTTGACCCCGACCAGGACTAGCTATGTCGGTGGTCGACGAGAGCATGGCGGCATGTTCCTCTTCGACCTCGCAGAATGCCTCGGGATACCCGTGCACTGGCGACGCCAGATGGACGACGTCGGTGCTTGGTATCCAGACCACGGATGCATCGCCCTCCACGAAGGGCAGACCTGGGCAGAGATCAGATGCGTCCTCGGTCACGAGCTCGGACACGCAGTGCTGGGACACGAAGACGACTCCCCCAAGAACGAAGCGGCAGCCGACCGCTGGGCAGCCAACGCCCTCCTCAGCGCCGACGCCGTCGCCGAGTGTGCCCGCCACTACCCGCACAACCCCGAGAAGTGGTGCCACGAGCTCGACGTGACGCCCGACATCCTTCGCGCATGGTTGCGCGACCCCGACAACTACGCCGCAGCAGAGGATCTACTCGACCTCGTGACGTGACAGCAGGAGACCATGGCAACGATCGGCAAGTACGAGACAGCGTCCGGCACTCGCTTCCGAGTCCGGTACCGCACCCCTGAGGGCAAGCAAACCGACCGCCGCGGCTTCAAGACGAAGAAGCAGGCAAACGACTTCGCCGCGACTGTCGAGGTGTCAAAGCTCCGAGGCGAGTACGTCGCGCCGAGCGCCGGGCGCAAGACGGTCGGGCAGCTGGCCGTCACATGGTTGGACCAGAAGAAGGCCCTGAAGCCGTCGTCGGAGCGCAGCCTCGAATCGTCTTGGCGCATCCACGTCAAGCCGAAGTGGGAGAACGAGCCCGTGGGCAAGATCACTCACGCGCGAGTGCAGGCGTGGATCAACGCCGACTTCAAGGGCAAGTCGCCCACCGTCGTGATCCGCGCGTACGGTGTGCTCGCCGGCATCCTCGACCTCGCCGTCCGCGAGAGGCTCGTCGTTGCGAACCTCGCTCGAGGAGTCGTCGTGCCGCGCAAGGTGAAGGGCATGCACGACTACCTCACCGTCGAGCAGCTGAAGGCCCTCGTCGACGAGAGTGGCCAGCACGGGGACTTCGTCCTGTTCCTCGGGACCACTGGCCTGCGATGGGGTGAGGCCGTCGGGCTGCTGGGCAAGCACATCGATCGGAAGCGGAAGCGAGCGACGATCGAGCGCGCCTACGCACAGATGGGTTCCCGCTACGAGCTCGGCACTCCGAAGTCGCACGAGATGCGGTCGGTGCCGATCCCGGAGCGTGTGCTGAAGCGGATGCCGCTGGTCATGCCTGGCGCGCACGTGTGGGCGCTCAAGGGCGTGGACGCACCGATCCCGCGGCCGTCGCCGGAGTCGGGGTGGTTCGCTCAAGCGGTCGCGAGATGCATGAAGGCGGACTCCACGTTCCCGCGGGTCAGCCCGCACGATCTGCGGCACACGGCCGTGAGCCTGGCTGTCTCGGCCGGAGCCAACGTGAAGGCTATCCAGCGCATGGTTGGGCACGCCTCCGCGGCGATGACGCTCGACGTCTACGCCGACCTCTTCGACGATGATCTGGACGCCGTGGGTGATGCGTTGAATGCAGTTGTGGGCAGAATGTGGGCAGACGCCGCTTCCTGAGCGCTCCCAGAAACAGAAAAAGGCCCCGACTCCCCAGTGTTCAACTGGGCAGTCGGGGCCTTCGCTCATGACGTGGGTTTCGTGGAGATGGGGGGAATCGAACCCCCGTCCACAACTACGAAACCGCGGCTTCTCCGGGTGCAGTCTGTCTACTGTTCTACTTGGCTCCGATCATGGGGACAGACACCTTGATCGACGAGCCCAGTTCCAGTGCAAGTCCCGTGGTGCCCTGAAACACAACACCACAGCAAGTTCCCTTAATGACGCCAGCTACCGGAGCGGGAACACCCCCGGGCTGACGGACTATCGGACTCGCTTAAGCAGCGAGGGCGAAGTCGGTGCGCTTAGCGTTAGCACCTATGTTTTGCGAGGGGCGTTTACGAGATAACCCCGCATCCTCGACCCGCTTCACGCCGATTCACCAGTCATGTCGAAACCGATCATCCCCGTGAGCCGAGTCTCCTCGGCGGCGTTCCACGTCATGAGCTCTGTTGAGTTGCAGCTGCCAGAAGAACTGGCAGCTCCTAAACATACGTCAAGACGGCCGGAAAATCCACGTCCTGGCGTGCTCAGGGCAAGCCTGGAGGCGATTCCCGGGAGGACCAGTAACCTGAACCCCATGAGCGGCAATGACTTTGAAGGATTCGGGCGCCCGAATTGGCAGAAGCCCGAGAACGGCGACGAGCACGCCCAGGAATCCGGGGACTCCGTTTCGGAAGACCAGACCTCTGGGCACGAAGGCTTCGGTGCGCACTTCGGCAGGCCGGCTGAGGAGCCGGACGCTCCCGCGCCCTCCGAGGATGGGCCCGGCCAGCCAGAGGTGAGCGACGGCGAGGTACCCGCGCCGGTCCAGTACGAGGCGCCCGCGGCGCCCACCTGGCCGCGTGATGCCGAGTCAGCACCAGCCGCCGATGCAGTCGGCGAAGGCATGGAACCGGCCAGCGGCGACCAGTCTCACCCCGACGAGAACAGCACCGAGGTCCTCGGCTTCGGCGAGGGAAACGAGACCGCTGTGCTCGGTCGCGGAGACCACAACCAGACGGAGATCCTCGACTCCGGTGCGCCGGCCGCCCCGAGTTGGGAGCAGACTCCCCCACAGGACTCGAGCACCTGGAACGACCAGGGCAGATCCGCCCCAGCTCCAACTGGCTGGGACCAGACAGCCCAGCACGACCCCAACGCCTGGAACGACCAGAGCGCACCGGCCCAGGCTCCCGCAGCCTGGGACCAGCAGCCCTCCGCTCCGGCGTGGGGCCAGTCGGCTCCGGACGCGCAGGACGCCCAGACGACGCAGACTCCGGCGTGGAACGCACCGGGTGCCGGCCAGGCTGGCGCGAGTCAGGCGAACGGCGGCCTCGAGGCGCCGGCGTACGGCGAGGTGAACAGCGCGCCGAGCTACGGCGGCCAGAACGAGTCGCCCGCGTTCGGCTCGACCGCCCCCGAGGCGGGTGCCGCTGCCTACGGCGCCGGCTATGGCGCGCAGCAGCAGGCAGGCGCGTGGAACGGCGCTCCGGAGAACCAGACCCCAGCCCCCTACGCTCCCGGCCAGGCACCCGGCCAGGAGTTCGGGGCACCCGCGTTCGGTGGCAACGGTGGCGGTGGCTACCAGGGCGGCGGACCGTCCGGCCCCAACGACTTCGGCAACGGAGCCCCCGCCAAGAAGCCCTGGTTCCGGAAGCCCGCGATCCTCATCCCCGCGATCATCGGCGTCGTGGTCCTGGTGGGAGCCGCCGTAGCGATCCCCGTCACCATCCACAACAACAACGTGAACCGCGGCGACGAGCTCGCGGCTGCGTTCCAGACGGACCTCGACGCGCATTACGCGGACTGGACGACCGAGAACCTCGACCTTGCCGCCAACGTCACCATCTCGGCCTCACTGGGCGAGAACACCGACTTCTTCTCGCAGTCGGCGGCCCAGATGACCGATTTCTCGACTCGCTGCGGGAACGTCGCGACGGCGGAGACGACGATCAACGATCTCGCCGGGTCCACCGTGCCCTCGCTTGCGGTCGAGGACGGTGCCGACGCCTCCGAGGCATACAAGGCCGCTCAGACCGAGAGCGACGGCCTCAGCGAGCGACGCGACATCGTCGCGAACTTCGCTGACACGGCAAGCGCGGATGTCGCGGCGCTGCAGCAGTTCTGCGAGGCGTTCCCGAAGTACAACTCGATCTACAACACGTTCGGCACGCAGCTCGCGTCGTTCTCGTCGACGATCTTCACCATCCCGGACGGTCAGAACATCGACCTCGGCAACAACCTGTACTACCCGTGCAACGTGTCGACGGGATGCCCGGACTACAGCAACCCGAACATCGGCACGACGATCGCCGACGGCATCAAGTCGACCTACGTCGACTTCTACCGTGGCATCGCGGACCTGGCCGCATCGGAGTGCTTCCTCGACGAGCTCGCGGACGTCTGCACGAGCTACAGCACCGAGTTCGGGAAGGCCGCGGATGCTGCGCAGGCCGCCGCCGACTCGTACCGCTCTGAGACGCTGAGCCTCACCGTCGGGGCCGTTCCGTTCGCCAACTCGTCAACGCTGTTCACCGCGATGTTCGACACGTTCGACGCGGCCGACGCGGCCGTGCAGACGGCCTGGTGGAGCGCCGACCCGTCGTCAGACGGGCAGACGGACCGTGGCTGGCAGTCGCGAAGCCTGAAGACGCTGCTCTCCGCACACGAGAGCTCCATCGCGACGCTCGTCGAGAGCGTGCGCTAGCGGTTCCAAGCACACACAGCGATGCGGCCCCCGATCCACTGGATCGGGGGCCGCATCGCTATTCGGGGCGTGCAGCGCATCGGTGCTCGAGGCGCGATCTACTCCCCCATGTACTTGCGGGACGCGACGGCGCGGTCGGCCTCGCGCTTGTCCTGGCGCTCACGCAGTGCGTGGCGCTTGTCGAACTCGCGCTTGCCCTTCGCCACGGCCAGCTCGACCTTTGCACGGCCGTTGAGGAAGTAGAGCGTCAGCGGGACGAGCGTGTAGCCGCCCTCTTTGGTCTTCATGGCGAGCTTGCGGATCTGCTCCTTGTGCAGCAGCAGCTTCCGCTTGCGGCGTGGTGCGTGATTGTTCCACGTGCCCTCGAGGTACTCGGGGATGTGCACGGCGTCGAGCCACGCCTCACCGCGGTCGATGTACGCGTATCCGTCGACGAGGGAGGCGCGCCCCTGCCGGAGCGACTTCACCTCGGTTCCGTTCAGCACGATGCCCGCTTCGAGGGTGTCCTCGATCAGGTAGTCGTGCCTGGCTCGACGGTTCGTCGCGACAGGCTTCGTCCCTTGCTCCTTCGGCATGGCCTCTTCCTCTCTCGACGGCAGACGATGGACAGCCCGCTATCTTACGACACGGGCTGTCCATCGGTCTACCTTGCTGTTGCGTGCGGGTCAGACCTTGAGGTACTTGTTGATCGCGATGCGCGCGGAGACCCAGGCGAGCAGCACGCTGACGATCAGGAGGACGGGGATCGCGAGGAGCGCCTCCGGGACTCCGATGAGGGAGACGAACGGCAGCTGCCTGCCGAGGTAGCCCTGCACGAAGAAGTGCGCGATCGCGACGGTTGCTGCCGAGGCGAGCACGGCACCGATGAGGGCCGCGACGACGCCTTCGAGGATGAAGGGCGCCTGGATGTAGCGGTTGGATGCGCCGACGAGGCGCATGATGCCGATCTCGCGGCGCCTGCTGATCGCAGACAGGCGGATCGTGGTCGCGATGAGGAGCGCCGCCGCGACGAGCATGACCACCGCGACTCCGATCGCAGACAGACTGGCGACGTTGAGGAGCTCGAAGATGCTCTCGAGGTACTGGCGCTGGTCGGTGACCGCCTCCACACCGTCGTAGTTGGAGAGCTGCTCGATGATGATGTCGGCCTGGTCGGGGTCGGTGAGCGTGATGAGGAAGCTCTCCGAGAGGAACTCGGGCTCGACGAAGGACACAATGGGGTCGCCGGCGAACTGCTGCTGGAAGTTCTCGTAGGCCTGTTCTTGGTCTTCGAACTCGTACTCACTGATGTACGGGGTGAGGACGGCGCCCTGCAGGGCCGCCTCGACGGCGTCGCGCTGGGTGTCGCTCGCCTGGCCGCCTGCGCAGTTCGGGGCGGTCGAGACGGACGAGCAGAGGTCGACGGACACCTGAGCGCGGTCGTACCAGAAGGCCTTCATGCTGCTGATCTGCTGCTGCATGAGGATTCCGGCGCCGACGAACGTCAGGGAGACGAAGGTCACGAGCACGACGGAGATGACCATGCTCGAGTTGCGGCGAAGTCCCTGCCACATCTCGGCGAATACGCGGCCGATCATTTGACGTCTCCAGAGTTCTTCGTGGTCTTCTCGCCGGCGACGCGCGAGGCGATCGAGTCGGCGATGGATGTGGGGGCTTGCGACGCGACCTGAGCTTCGGCGTCGTCGTTCTGCTCGAGCTGGTTGGCGGTCTCCGCTTCGGTGAGCGGCACGATGCCCGGCTGGTAGACGCCATCGGACTCGTCGCGCATGATGACGCCGCCGTCGAGCTCGATGACGCGCCTGCGCTCCTCGTCGACGATCGAGACGTCGTGCGTGGCCATGACGACGGTGGTGCCGTTCGCGTTGATGCGGGTGAGGAGGCGCATGATGCCTCGGCTCGTGACGGGGTCGAGGTTTCCGGTCGGCTCGTCCGCGAGGAGGATGTCCGGCTTGTTGACGACGGCGCGGGCGATCGCGACGCGCTGCTGCTCGCCGCCGGAGAGTTCGTGGGGGAAGCGGTTCGCCTTGTCGCCGAGGCCCACGGTCTCGAGGACATCGGGGACGGCTTTCGCGACGTGGCCACGGGACTTGCCGAGCGCTTCGAGCGCGTAGGCGACGTTCTCGAACACGGTCTTGCCTGCGAGGAGGCGGAAGTCCTGGAACACCATGCCGATGCTGCGTCGGTAGTACGGCACCTTGCGGTTGGAGATGCGGCGCAGGTCCTGGCCGAGCACGTGCACCTGTCCGCGGCTCGGGGCGTCCTCGCGGAGGATGAGGCGGAGGACGCTGGATTTTCCGGACCCGGAGGGGCCGACGAGGAACACGAACTCACCGCGCAGCACCTCGAAGGTGATGTCGTCGAGTGCGGGGGCGGCGGTGCCAGGGTAGACCTTGGCGACGTTATCGAATCTGATCATGGCGCTAACAGGGTAGGCACCGGAGTGGCCGCAGCCCGGCGCGACATGCAGAACACGCCAGACGTGGGTGTCCCGGCTCGATGCTCCCTGGCGCCTTCTTCGTGTTCCTAGGCGGCGTCGGCTTCGCCGCGCTTGCGCCAGCGGATGCCGGCGGCGATGAACGCGTCGATGTCGCCGTCGAAGACCTTGTCGGTGTTGCCGGTCTCGTGCTGGCTGCGGAGGTCCTTGACCATCTTGTATGGCGCGAGGACGTAGGAGCGCATCTGGTCACCCCAGCTTGCGGTGATGTTGCCCGCGAGCTCCTTCTTCTGCGCGTTCTCCTCTTCGCGGCGGAGCAGGAGGAGGCGTGACTGGAGGACGCGGAGTGCGGCGGCGCGGTTCTGGATCTGGCTCTTCTCGTTCTGGCAGCTCACGACGATCCCGGTTGGGAGGTGCGTGATGCGGACGGCCGAGTCGGTCGTGTTGACGGACTGCCCGCCCGGACCGGAGGAGCGGAAGACGTCCACGCGCATGTCGTTGTCTGGGATCTCGATCGACTCGGTCTGCTCGATGAGCGGGACGACCTCGACGGCGGCGAAGCTCGTCTCGCGGCTTCCGGCTGAGTTGAAGGGGCTCATGCGCACGAGCCGGTGCGTGCCGGCTTCGACGGAGAGGGTGCCGAAGGCGTATGGGCTGTCGATCTCGATGGTGGCCGACTTGATGCCGGCCTGCTCAGCGTAGCTGGTGTCGAGGACGGAGACCTTGTAGCTGTGCTGCTCGGCCCAGCGGAGGTACATGCGGAGGAGCATCTCGGCGAAGTCGGAGGCGTCGACGCCGCCGGCGCCGGCGCGGATCGTGATGACCGCGGGGCGCGGGTCGAATTCGCCGTCGAGCAGCGTCTGGACCTCGAGGTTGCCGATGACCTTGGTGATCGACTTGAGCTCGGCGCGGGCTTCCTCGGCCGTGTCCTCGTCTTCCATCTCGACGGCCATCTGCGCGAGCACTTCGAGGTCGTCGAGGCGTCGCTCGATCTCGTCGAGGCGCTTGAGATCTGCCTGCGCGTGGCTGAGTGCCGAGGTGACCTTCTGCGCGTTCTCGGTGTCGTTCCAGAGGTCGGGGACGGATGCTGCGGCTTCGAGCTCCACCACCTTCGCGCGGAGCTTGTCGGGGTTGAGCACGGCGCTGATGTCTCCGAAGGTGCTGCGCAGGGCGGCGATCTCCGAAGCGAGGTCAAGGTTGATCATGATCCCCCAAGACTAGCCGCCAGGGCTGGGCGGCGCTGTTGGGCGCGCGTGGCGTCAGGAGAGCACCACCCTGGCGTCACTGGAGACGGTGATCTCGAGCCCGGATGGGAGCAGCGCATGGGTGAGGGGCGGGGTCCAGTGGCCGGTGATGACGACGGCGGCCGTGACGCCGTCTGGCGTCGTCGCGGAGACGAGCGCAACGCTGTCCGGGGTCGCCCCGGCGAGGTCCTCGAGCGTCGCGAGGGCGCGTTCGTGCACCTTCGTGGGGTCGAGGACCGGCTGCAGCTCAGCATCGACGAAGGCGACGTCCGCCGCCGCGAAGCTCTCCGAGGCGGAGAGCGCCACCGCGTCCGCGATCGTGAGGAGTCGCTTGCGCTCGATGGACAGCGACGTGGCGGCGACCAGCACGTAGGCGGCGGTGAGCCCGATCACGAGGAAGACCAGGATGAGCGGGAGCACGCTGCCGCGCTCGCCGTGCATCCGGCGCAGGCTGTCGCGCAGTCGTGCCCGAGCGCCCGTCACGAGGAGAGCCCGAACCTGGTGACGGCGAACGAGGCCGTGGCGCTGGTCGGGATGGACAGCGGAGCTGCTTCCCCGGTCAGGTTCGGCGCGAACGGCAGGGGCACGTCGATCGTGACGGTGACGGAGACGACGGCACCCGCTGCCTGGCAGGCACCGGCCGTGCTGCTGCATTCGACGTGCTGTGCGACGGTGCCGGCCTCGAAGCCGTGGTCGGCAGCGGCGAGGTCGATCGCCGCCGCGGCGAGCGCCTGCGTCTCGACCGACTCGGGGTCGGACGCCAGCAGACGTGCCGCGCTTCTCGCCGCCGACTCTCCGGCGATGCTCGCGCCCTGCAGCGCGGAGAGGGTGAGCATGAGGTAGGCGAGTGGCACGATCAGCAGTGTGCCGAGTGTCAGGAACTCGAGCGAGGCCGACCCGCGATCGTCACTCGGCATCCAGCGTCTCCTGCGGGGCATGTCCGGTCACCTCCAGCGCGTCCGGCAGCCCGAGGAGGCCGATGAGCGGAAGCGGCGAGCGCACGGTGACGGCGACGACGGGCGCTCCGTTGAGTTGTGTCGTGCTTGCTGTGACGTTCTCTGCGTAGCCCGCGCCGAGGCTGAGGGTGATGAGCTCGGCTGCTCGCGCTTCGCCCGCGTTGAGGTCGGCACCGAAGAGTCCCGCATGCCTCGCGCCCTCTCCTGCCGCATCGAGGAGCGTTGTGCGCACGTGCAACGCGAAGCCGATCTGCAGGACCGTGACGGTGAGCAGCACGAGCATCGCCGAGACCATGACCCACTCGGCGACCGCCGACCCCCGGTCGTCTCGGATCATGGGTCGGCGTGAGCGGACCGGCTTGTCAGCTGAAGTCACTGACTCGCGTGATGGCGTTCTCGAACACGTTGACGAGGAGGTCGCCGGCGACGGTCCAGAGAAGGATGACGATTCCGGCGGACATGATCGTGATCAAGACCCAGCCGGGGACGTCTCCGCGTTCGGAGGCGGCTCTAGTTCGGAGTGCGTGCAGGAACTGCATGGTCGTGCCTTTCGGGTGGGGCTCTAGAAGCTCGTGCGGAGCACGAAGACTGCCGGGTAGAGCGCGAACAGGATGGTGGTGGGCAGGATGAGGAAGATCAGCGGGACGAGCATCTGCACTTCTTTCCGCCCCGCCGCTTCGAGGAGCTCACGCTTCCCGAGCTCTCGGGCGTCGCTTGCCTGAGCGCGGAGCACATCGACGAGGGGCGCGCCGCGTTCCAGTGCGGAGATCATGTGCTCGACGCAGCGGTCGAGCGGCAGGTACTTGACGCCCCTGGTCATCTCGTGGAGCGCGTCGGCGAGCGAGACGCCCGTGTTCACGTGGTGGACGACGCGTGCGAATTCCTTGGCCAGTTCGCCGGTGCTGACGCTCGCGACGCGCCTGAGGCTGTCGAAGACTCCCTCGCCGGCCGAGATGCTGAGGGAGAGGAACTCGATCACGGTCGGGAACTCGCTGGCCACCTGTCGATGCCGGCGGTGCGCTGCACGCCCGAGGACCTGGTCGCGGGCGAAGATTCCGACGCCGCCGAGGAGGAGGGGAAGCAGGACCTGAGCGATGACCGGCATCCCTCGGGTCACGCCGAGCATCACTGCGGCGGCGAGTCCGATTCCTGCGGCGATCAGCCCCCAGGTGAGCTGTTCGGCTCGGAAGCGTTCGACGCTGGCGGAGGAGCCGCTTTGGCGAAGCTGGCCGATGATGCGGTCGTTGCCGCCGAGGACTTCGCCGAGCAGTGCGCGCCCCTTCGCCATGAGCGGGGCGGCGAGGGTGCCGAGGACGGGGAGCGGGTCGGTCGCGGTCTTCTGCACGTCGGCGCGAGCGGCTGCCGACACGTCGAGGAGGTGCGGTGCGAGGCGTTCGGCGAGATTCGGTCTGGAGAGTCGGGGCACGGCGGCGAGCATCGTCCAGAGGCCGATGCCCAGACCGAGTCCGCAGAGGACGGCCCAGCCGAGAGTCTCGTTCATGCGAACCACCTGCGGTCGTCCTTCAGCTTCGCGATCCGGAGCATCACGAGGTAGGCGAGGACTGTCGTCCCGAGGCCGATGAGGATGACGACGGCGCCTTCGTAGCTGTTGAATGCGGCGGCGGCCTCCGGCCGCGTGCCCAGCATGAGCAGGACGATCCAGGGTGCGGCGGATCCGAGCTTGGCGGCGTTCATGACCCAGGACTGCTTCGCCTCGACTTCGTGGCGCACCGCTTGCTCCTCACGGAGGTAGCTGCCGAGGCTCTTGAGCACCGTGGGGAGTTCGGCACCGCCGACGTCCCTGGACATGCGGAGTGTTTCGAGGATGCGGTCGGCGGTTGGGTCTGCGAGCCGTTCCTTGAGGTCGTCCAGCGCGACCCGGAAGCTTCCCGTGAGGCGGTACTGCCTCGTGAAGGCGGCGAAGTCCTCTCGTAGCACGGTCGGGCCAGACTCCGCGAGGCTCGCGACTCCCTCCGGCAGGGCGACGCCGGACCGGACGGAAGCGACGAGATGGTCGATGACATCCGGCCAGACGAGACGGTTGCGGCTGCGCCGCTGCACGGAACGCATTCGGACGATCAGGAAAGGACCGGCGCAGCCCGCCAGGAAGGCCAGCACAGCAACAGCGAACACACCGGTGAGCGCGAGTCCGGCGGCGCCGAGCGTGAGGCCGAGGACAACGGCGGCGCCCGCGAACACGGCCACCGGAACACGTTCGAAGCCTGCGCGCCTCAAGTCTGCGCGGAAGTCGTCGATGCGGGAGCCACGGACCTCGACGCGCTCGGCGCTCGGCGCTCGGGGGCCAGAGCCACGCACTCACGATGCTGGAGACACCCGCTCCCATGACGAGCGCGAGCAGCACGTTCACAGCGACCTCCGCAGAATCCGAGCAGCATCGAGACCGTGCGCCTCGTACTTCGCGATGCGTGGCGGCGGTGACCCCGTGGATTCGAGCTGCCCGCGACCGCGGCGGAAGAGCGTCGCCGCCTCGATGACCTGGCCCGTGGCGACACCCGTGGGTGCGAGGATCTCGCCCACGTGTCGAGTCCCCGAGGCAGTCATCTCCAGATGCACCACGAGGTCGATGCAGCTGGCGACCGTCGGCACGACGAACGCGCTGTCGATGTTGCGCCCAGCCAGGAGCGGCAGCGTCGACAGCTTGATGAGCGCGTCCCGAGCCGAGTTGGCGTGGATGCTGCACATGCCCGGCATACCGCTGTTGAGGGCGATCAGCAGGTCGAGGCTCTCGGCTTCCCGCACCTCGCCGACCACGAGCCAGTCGGGTCGCATCCGAAGCGCCTCTTTGATGAGTCGGCGAAGGGTGATCTCCCCGGTGCCCTCGAGGTTCGCCTGCCTGCACTGCAGCGCGACCACGTCGCGCGCGACGAGATCGAGTTCGAATGTCTCCTCGACGGTGACGATGCGCTCTTCGCTGCGCACGGAGGAGAGGAGCGCATTGATCATGGTCGTCTTGCCCGTGTGCGTGGCGCCGGAGACGAGGATGTTGCATCCGGCCAGGACCGCGAGCTGCAGGAACTCCGCCGCCTGGGCGGTGAGCGCCTCTCGCTCGACGAGGTGAGAAAGATCACGGATGCGGCGCGTGAACTTCCTGATGTTCACCGACGGGTACCGGCGCGTCACCTCCGGCACAGCCACGTGCAGGCGTTCGCCGTTGGGGAGGGAAGCGTCGACGAATGGGGAAGACAGGTCGACGCGCCGGCCGCTCGACTGGAGCATCCGCTCGATGAGGTCGCGCAGGTCGCCCTCGGGGACGACCGTCGGCGTGAGCTCGGGGACGCCGCCGCGCGCGACGAACACGCGTGACGGGGCGTTGATCCAGATCTCCTCGATCTCCGGATCGTCGAGGTACGGCTGGAGCACGCCGAAGCCGGTGACCCGCGCGAGGACCTCGCGCGTCGTCGACTCCTCGTCGTGCACGAGCGGCAACGAGGACCCGAGGGCCTCCTCGGCGTAGCCGCGCACCTCTTCCCGTGCGATGTCGGCGGCCCGTGCACGGTCGCCGCCGAGGTCGATGCCCTCGAGCAGGACACGACGACGGATTCGGTCGGTGATGGTGCTTACCGCGATGCTCACGCCGTCAGCATGGCGAAAAGCGGAAATCCCCGCAGAAGTTATCCACAGGCCCCGCAAGCCGAAGTTTCGCGGGCCACCGACGCCGCTCTAGACTGGTTCCCGCGCGCGGGCTCGCCCGTGCTCGCGGGAGTGGTGAAATTGGCAGACACGCAGGATTTAGGTTCCTGTGCTTTCGAGCGTGCGGGTTCAAGTCCCGCCTTCCGCACTGTCCTTCCTCCGGGATGCGCGCTTTCACGCATCCGCGGCTCCGGCGTCCGACGCTCCTCCGACTCGACAGACTGTCTGGTCCGTCTCCCCCGACCAACGGGTACGGTTCCAGTACCAGCACTGCGAAGGAGCATCGACGATGACCGAGTTCAACGAAGCCGACCTGCAACAGAAGGCGAAAGACCACCTCTGGATGCACTTCTCGCGCCAGTCCGTGATGGAAGACGGCGCCGGCGTGCCGATCATCGTCAAGGGCGACGGGCACCACATCTGGGACTCGAAGGGCAAGAAGTACTTCGACGGCCTCTCCGGCCTCTTCGTCGTCAACGCGGGACACGGCCGCACGCGTCTCGCCGAGGCCGCCGCCAAGCAGGCCGCCGAGCTCGCGTTCTTCCCCATCTGGTCGTACGCGCACCCGAACGCCATCGAGCTCGCCGATCGCCTCGCCGACTACGCACCTGGTGACCTCAACCGCGTCTTCTTCTCGACGGGCGGCGGCGAAGCCGTCGAGACCGCCTTCAAGCTGGCCAAGTACTACTGGAAGCTGCAGGGCAAGCCCACCAAGCACAAGGTCATCTCTCGCTCGGTGGCCTACCACGGCACGCCGCAGGGTGCACTGGCGATCACGGGCATCCCCGCCATGAAGGCGATGTTCGAGCCCCTCACGCCCGGCGGCTTCCGCGTGCCGAACACGAACTTCTACCGTGCACCGGAGCACGGCGACAACCTCGTCGAGTTCGGCCAGTGGGCCGCGAACCGCATCGAGGAGATGATCCTCTTCGAAGGCCCCGAGACGGTCGCCGCCGTGTTCCTCGAGCCCGTCCAGAACTCCGGCGGATGCTTCACGCCTCCCCCTGGCTACTTCCAGCGCGTGCGGGAGATCTGCACGAAGTACGACGTGCTGCTCGTCGCCGACGAGGTCATCACGGGCTTCGGCCGGATCGGCGACATGTTCGCATCGACGACCTACGACATCCAGCCCGACATGATCACGTGCGCCAAGGGCATGACAAGCGGCTACTCGCCAATCGGCGCCACCATCGTCAGCGACCGCATCTACGAGCCGTTCAAGCACGGCCAGACGTCGTTCTCGCACGGCTACACGTTCGGCGGCCACCCGGTGTCGGCGGCCGTGGCGCTCGAGAACCTCAAGACCTTCGAGGAGGAGCGGCTCACGCAGAACGTCAAGGAGAACTCGCCGCACTTCCGTGCTGCCCTCGAGAAGCTCCTCGACATCCCGATCGTCGGCGACGTGCGCGGCGACGGCTACTTCTTCGGCATCGAGCTCGTCAAGGACAAGGACACGCGCGAGACCTTCAACGACGAGGAGTCAGAGCGCCTGCTGCGCGGCTTCCTGTCGAAGGCGCTCTTCGACGCAGGCCTGTACTGCCGCGCCGACGACCGTGGCGACCCCGTCATCCAGCTCGCCCCGCCCCTCACGATCGGCCAGGCCGAGTTCGACGAGATCGAGCAGACGCTGCGAGGGGTGCTCACCGAGGCGAGCTCGCTCCTCTGACACGGGCTCGTCGTCGTCACCGACGGCAACCCGAAAAGCTCGGGATGGCAAACTCGCTTCGTGCTGGAACGTTCTCCAGCACGAAGCGAGCTTCCCATCCCGAGTCGCTATTCGAGGCCGAGGGCAGTGCGCAGCTTGGGCGCGAGCGCGTCGAAGGCGCGGCGGCGGTGGCTCGAGGCGTCCTTCTCCGCGTCGGTGAGGTCGGCCGCCGAACCTTCCGCCCCATCGGGCTGGAAGATCGGGTCGTAGCCGAAGCCGTGGTCCCCGCTCCGCTGCTCCAGGATGCGACCGGGCCACACACCCAGCACGGCCTCGCTCTGTTCCTCGCCCGTCGATGAAGCTGTGGCCGGCACGACAAGTGCAGCCGCAGCGACGAACTGCGCCGTGCGGTGCGGATGCGAGACGTCGCTCAGCTGCCACAGCAGCAGCTCGAGGTTCTCGGTGGCGTCCTTCGCTGGCCCGGACCAGCGGGCGGAGAAGATGCCGGGCGACCCGCCCAGCACGTCCACCGAGATGCCGGAGTCGTCGGCGAGCGCCGGGAGCCCCGTGTGCTCGGCGGCGGCGCGGGCCTTCAGCAGCGCGTTGGCCTCGAAGCTCAGACCGGTCTCGCGTGGCTCTGGCCCGTCGTAGGAGACGAGCTCGATGCCGTCGAGCTGGTTGCCGAGGATGCGCCGCAGCTCGACCAGCTTGTGCGCGTTGTGGGAGGCGAGGACGACCCGGACGGGCTCGCTCATGCCTTGAGCGCCTCGTTCTGCAGCTCGGTGAGCGTCGCGGTGCCCGCGAGGGCGATGTCGAGGAGACGGTCGAGCTCCTCGCGGTCGAACGGCTGCCCCTCGGCGGTGCCCTGCACCTCGATGAGCTTGCCGTCGCCGGTCGCGACGACGTTCATGTCCGTGCCAGCCCGTACGTCTTCCACGTAGGCGAGGTCGAGCAGCGGGACGCCGTCGACGATGCCCACCGAGATCGCGGCGATGGAGCGCGTGAGCACGTTGGCCTTCGCGGGGACATGCTTGTTGGCCTTCGCCCACTCGATGGACTGCGCGAGCGCGACGTAGGCGCCCGTGATCGCGGCCGTGCGAGTGCCGCCATCGGCCTGCAGCACGTCGCAGTCGATGACGATCGTGTTCTCTCCGAGCGCGGACATGTCGACGGCGGCGCGCAGGGAGCGCCCCACGAGACGCGAGATCTCGTGCGTGCGCCCGCCGATCTTGCCCTTGACCGACTCGCGGCTGTTGCGGTCGTTCGTGGCTCGCGGGAGCATCGCGTACTCCGCCGTGACCCAGCCCTTGCCCTGGCCCTTCAGCCAGCGCGGAACGCCGGGCGTGAACGACGCCGTGCAGAGCACCTTCGTCTTCCCGAACGAGATGAGGGCAGAGCCCTCTGCCTGCTCGCTCCAGCCCTTCTCGATCGTCACGGGGCGGAGCTGGTCGTGGGTGCGGCCGTCTGCGCGTGCTTCGGTCATTGGTCCTCCAAAGAGTCTGATGGGTACGGGAAAGCGGTGGGAGCTGGCGGGCGGATGCGTCAGGCGCGGCGCATCGACGGCGGCAGGTTGATGGCCTCCGTCATGAGGCGCTCGACGTGGCGCACATCGGGCCCGAGGAAGCGGCCGGCGAGGTTCACGAACGCCTCCGTGTTCTCGCCAGTCGCGCGGTACGAGTACTGCGGGTCGCGCCCGCTCGAGTTGAGCAGCCCGTTGGAGGCGAGGACTCGGTACACGTCTTGGGCCGTCTCGACGTCGCTCGACACGAGGCGGACGCCCGGGCCGAGCACGTAGCCGAGCACGCCCTTCAGGAACGGGTAGTGCGTGCATCCGAGTACCACCGTGTCGACGCCAGCTGCCTTGATGGGGGCGAGGTACTCCTCGGCGTAGCGGACGAGCTCGGGACTCGTCGTGTCGCCGCGTTCGACGTACTCGACGAACATCGGGCAGGCCTGCGAGAAGATCTCGAGGTGAGGGGCCGCCGCGAAGGCGTCGTCGTAGGCGCGAGATGACACGGTCGCCTCGGTGCCGAGCACGCCGATGCGGTTGTTGTGGGTGGCGCTGACGGCGGCGCGGACGGCGGGGGCGATGACCTCGACGACGGGCACGTCGTACCGCTCGCGGGCATCCCGCAGCACGGCGGCAGAGGCCGTGTTGCAGGCGATCACAAGCATCTTCACGTCCTGCTCGACAAGCTCGTCGAGGATCGCGAGCGACAGGCGCCGGACGTCGGCGATCGGCTTCGGTCCGTACGGCGTGTGCTCGGTGTCACCGACGTAGAGGAGCGACTCCCCCGGCAGCTGCGCCCGGATCTCCCTCGCCACCGTCAGCCCGCCGACACCAGAGTCAAATACGCCGATCGGTGCCTCGCTCATGGGTGCCGAGTCTACTCCCAGGCACCTTCGAGCGTGGATGCGCGCGCCGAGATCCCGTGCGCTCCCCACGGTGGGGCCTAGGCTGGGGCGGTGACTTCCGAACGCCCGTCCACCGGCTTCCTCACCGACCAGTACGAGTTCACGATGATCGATGCCGCGATCCACGCGGGCACCGCCGATCGTGACAGCGTCTTCGAGCTCTTCGGGAGGCGACTGCCGAGCGGACGCCGCTACGGGGTCGTGGCGGGGGTGGGCCGCGCGCTCGAGCTGCTGCGCGACTTCCGCTTCGGTGACGCGGAGCTCGAGCACCTGCGTGCGCACTCCGTCGTCTCGCCCGAGACCCTCGACTGGCTCGCGAACTACCGGTTCTCCGGCACGATCCGCGGCTACCGCGAAGGCGAGATCTACTTCCCCGGCTCCCCCATCCTCGAGGTCCGGTCGAGCTTCGCCGAGGGTGTCATCCTCGAGACGCTGCTGCTCAGCATCTACAACTACGACTGCGCCGTCGCCTCCGCCGCAGCACGCATGGTCTCGGTCGCCCGCGGACGCCCGCTCGCCGAGATGGGATCACGCCGCACGGGCGAGCGCTCGGCCGTCGCCGCGGCGCGCGCCGCCTACATCGCGGGCTTCAAGGCGACGAGCAACCTCGAGGCGGGCCGCAGCTGGGGCGTCCCGACGATGGGAACCGCCGCGCACTCCTTCACGCTCCTGCACGACTCCGAGCGCGAGGCATTCGCCTCGCAGGTCGCGACGCTCGGCGCAGGCACGACCCTCCTCGTCGACACGTACGACGTCCGGGAAGGAGTCCGGCTCGCCGTGGAGGTCGCGGGGCGCGAGCTCGGCGGCGTCCGCCTCGACTCCGGCGACCTCCCCACACTCGTCGCGGAGGTGCGCGCGCAGCTCGACGAGCTCGGCAACACCGAGACGAGCATCACGGTCACCAACGACCTCGACGAGTTCGCCATCGCCGGCCTCGGCGCGAGCCCGGTCGACTCCTTCGGGGTCGGCACGAGCGTCGTCACCGGCTCCGGCGCCGTCGCCTCCGGCATGGTCTACAAGCTCGTCGCCCGCCGCGGTGAAGACGGCGACTGGGTCTCCGTCGCGAAGCGCTCCGCTGGCAAGGCGAGCGTCGGCGGCGAGAAGTTCCCCGTCCGCCGCCGCGACGAGCACGGCGTGGCGGCAGCCGAGGTCGTCGGCATCGGCGCACCACCCGTCTCCGACAAGAGCGACAGGTCCCTGCTCGTCGACCTCGTCGTCGACGGCGTCATCAACGATGAATTCACCGGCGAGGCCGGCGTGCAGCGCGCCCGCGAGCACCACCGAACGGCCATCGACGAGCTGCCGATCGGTGCCCTCCGCCTCCACGCCGGTGAAGCGGCGCTGCCCACCGTGTTCGTCGAGCAGGACGGCCGCGAGACCGTCTGGGTCTGATTCCAGCCACGCCACCACGCACAACGGCCGCGACCCGTCTCCGGGTTCGCGGCCGTTGTGCATCCGGCAGAAGCCGACGACACCGGTGAGGGTTCTCAGCCCTTCATCTTCTCGTACACGGCCTTGCAGTTCGGGCAGACCGGGAAGCGGTCGGGGTTGCTGTTCGGCAGCCATTTCTTCCCGCACAGCGCGCGCACGGGCTTTCCCGTCACTGCCGACTCGAGGATCTTCTCCTTGCGCACGTAGTGCGAGAACTTGTCGTGGTCGCCGGGGTCGTCGGTCTGCTCCTCGTTGAGGAGCTTCTCGAGCTCGCGGTCGAGGATCGCCGTGCCGCCGCCGGTCTCGTCTGGCCCACCCGGGCCGGTTGGGGTGCTGGAGAACGTCATGCCGAACATCTTAGAGCGCAAAACGGAGGCGTCACCGGATGCACGACCCGGTGACGCCTCTCGAAGAACAGCCGAGGTCTACGCGCTCTGCGCGAAGGCCATGATCTCGCTCGAACGACGCTCGAACTGGCGAGCTCCTGCCAGCAGGCCGACGAGCAGCACGAGGAGCCCGACGACAAGACCCCAGCCGAGAGCCACGAAGTTCCACCACGACTCGCCGCCGTTGAGCGCCACGAGGCCCGCGTAGACGGCGGGGCCCATGAGCAGGATCGCGATGAAGCCAGTCGTCGGGTGCCAGAACACGCCGGACCCCCAGGAGCGGACCGGCTGGCTGAACGGCGAGTCGCCCGGGCGCGCCACCGGATACGGGTGCAGCACGCTGCCGATGCTCGAGAACCCGGTCGCCGAGAACAGCAGACCGAGCGAGAGCCCGACGAGCGCGAGGATCGTGCCCCAGTCGCCGACGATCAGCCACGTGATGACCGCACCGAGCAGAACGACGACTGAGCCGAACACCAGGGTCGGCAGGGCGCGACCGAAGCGGTCTGACAACCCCGACATGCCGCTCGTCACGTGCATCCACACCGCCGAGCCGTCGAAGGCGAGGTCGTTGTGGAGCGTCCACCCGATGAAGAACGCCAGCAGCGGCAGCGGCAGGAGCGCGAGATGCCTCGGCTCGACGCCGACGACAGCGAGCGGGATGAGCGCGAGAAGCGGGATGAGGATGATCGAGACGTTCACGACGACGTACCGTGGGTCGCGCATCCAGTACGTGACCGTGCGGGCGGCGACGACGAGGGCCGGCGACCGACCGAACGCACCGAACACGCCGAGGTCGACCAGCTCGGTCTCGTCACCGCCGAGCGCCGCCGACGCGACCCGACCGGCGATGACCTGCCAGAGGACGAGCAGGACGAGGAGGGTCGCGGCTCCGATGCCGAGCTGCGCGAACGCGAGCTGCAGGTCTCCCCCGGCGGCGCTGGCCGCGGCGGCCCACGGTGCGGCGATCGGGGACAGCGAGAGCACCTCGAGCGCGGCGCTGATCGCCTCGTGCTGACCGAGCTGCCAGTCGACGGATACGGCCACGAAGACGAGCGGCGAGGCGAGCAGGAGCAGCACCAGGACGAGGGCGGCGCGAGCATCGCTGACAAGCCGTCTGGCCCGCAGATCCTCGCCCACGAGCCCAGCCAGGCGGGAGAGCACGACCAGCGTCGCGAGCACCACTGCAGACCCGACCACGCCGACCAGGAGCGCCGTGCCAGCACTCGCCCACAGCAGCAGACCCGCGAGGAGGACGATGGTGATCGCGAACGACGGCACGCTCACGAAGGCGGTCCCGAGAGCGAGCCACGCAGAACGTCGGGGCGAGAAGCCCATGACGGTCAGCGACCGAGGGTCGATGGCCGCGACAGGCGTCACGAAGACGCTCACGAGGCCGGTCGCGATCGTGACGAGCGAGCCGACCATGATCGCACTCTCGCGCTTCGCCTCGATATCCGAATCCAGCATTGAGACGACCGTGAGCACCGCGAAGACCGCGAGGGCGATCGAGAGCAGCAGCGTGCCGATCCACGCCCCCCGATGCTGCGAGTCGCGTCGAGCGCCGTTGCGGATCGACTGCAGCTTCAGTTGAAGGAGATGTCCAGCCAATCCAGCCCCTCCATCTGTGGCGTGCCGCGGACCAGGTCGCGGAAGCGTTCTTCGAGCGTGATGTTGCCGCGCACGTCACTGACGGTGCCGGAAGCGAGCAGCTCCCCCCGCACGATCACCGCGACGTGGTCGCAGACGCGCTGGACGAGGTCCATGCTGTGGCTCGACAGCAGCACGGTGCCGCCGCGCTGCACGTACTCGAGGAGGATGTCGATGAGCTGTCCCGCCGACACCGGGTCAATCGTGTCGAACGGCTCATCGAGCACCAGGAGCTCCGGCGAGTGGATCAGTGCCGCGGCGAGCGAGATCTTCTTCGACATGCCGGCCGAGTAGTCCACGACCAGCCGGTTCGCCGCCGATTCGAGCTCGAACGCGTGCACCAGCGACTCCGTGCGCGCCCGCGAATCAGCAGGCGACAACCCCCGAAGGAGTCCGGAGTAGTAGAGGAGCTGCCCACCCGTGAGCTGGTCGAAGAGGCGCAGACGGTCGGGCAGGATGCCGATGTGCGGATGCGCGGCCTTCGGGTTCTTCCACACGTCGAGGCCGAGGACCTCCACGTTGCCGCTCGTGGGCTT
Source organism: Pseudoclavibacter sp. RFBB5 (assembly GCF_002931555.1). GTDB lineage: Bacteria > Actinomycetota > Actinomycetes > Actinomycetales > Microbacteriaceae > Pseudoclavibacter. The sequence goes on from NZ_PSTZ01000007.1 coordinate 872,289, forward strand.
CAGCAACCCCGTCGCCATCGACAGGGTCGTCGTCTTCCCCGCACCGTTGGGTCCGACGATGCCCGTGAAGGAGCCGCGACGAACCTCGAACGTGACATCGTTCACCGCGACATCCGAACCGAAGCGCTTCGTGAGCCCGTTGACCGACAGGACGGTGTCGCCGAGTTCACGATCCGGAGCCTCCGTGACGCGGGTCACCGGCGTCATCGTCGAGAGCCCCTCGGCGGTCGCGGCACCCAGCACCGGGTTCCTGACGGCGGCCGGGAGGCCGGTCTCCTGCTCCGCAGTCGCCTCCTCTGCCAGTGAGGAGACGGTCACGGTGTCGTCGACGACGATCGCCTCGACCATGATCGGCTGGGGTCGACTCGCGTCGCCCTCCGGCACGTCGGGGCTGGCAGCACTCTCGTTCACATCGTCGGCGGTGCCATCGCCGACGTCTGAGCTCTTCGAAGACATCGCTCAACCGTACCAACGATCCGGCGTGGCGCGCCGCCGCGCCAGCTCCAAGCTCTCCCCAGGCGGCCCCTCATACACTGCTCGCGTCGCCCTCTGCAAGACCGGGGCGGTGCCACCACGAGGAGGTCAAGTGTCCGATTCCAGCACGCAGCGCTTCGACGACGCCGCAGACGCGACCGCCTACGCACCCCTGCCGCCCCGCGAGGAGCAGACCGGCGCGGCGCCCGGCGAACAGGACAAGATCTGGCTCGACCGCCTCATGGCCATCCAGCGACCCATCGTGGTCCGGCAGATCCGCATCCTCCGTGGCAAGTACCCGGACGCGACGCCGAGCGAGCTCATCAAGAAGATCGAGCAGCAGTACCTCAACGCGACCACCGTCAGCGGCGGTGCAGCCGGTGCCGCCGCCATGGTGCCCGGAGTCGGAACCGCCGCCTCACTAGCCGTCACCGGTGTCGAGACCGCCGGATTCCTCGAGATGACCTCGCTCTTCGGGCAGGCGGTCGCCGAGATCCACGGCCTCCCCATCTCGGATCCCGTCCGCGCACGCACCCTCATCCAGTCGCTCATGCTCGGCAAAGCGAGCAAGAACCTCATCCAGCAGTTCGCGGGCCAAGTCTTCGGGAAAGGCCCGACCAAGCAGGTCTTCTGGGGCGAGATGGTGACGAAGAGCCTCCCCCGCGCCATGGTCGGCGAACTGTCCGGACGCATCCAGTCGATGTTCCTCAAGAGGTTCGTCGTGCGGCAGTCGGCGAGCACCGTCGGACGACTCGTCCCGTTCGGCATCGGCGCCGTCATCGGCGGAGCCGGCAACCGGATGCTCAGCAACGAGGTCGTCCGCACCGCACGCGAGGCGTTCGGCGTCGCACCTTCCAGCTTCCCCATCGAACTGCACCCCACCTACGCCGCACCCAAGGACGACACCGGAGACGACCACAAGGCGCTGACGCGCGGGCCGTTCTCCTTCTTCCGCGTCCCGCTCGCCCTCACCCTCGGGAAAGACAAGAACCAGGACTGGGAGGCCTAGGCCGCAGCGTCGAGCGAGACCTCGACCTCGATGACCTCGCCCTGGCGGACCACCGTCAGGGTCGCATCCTCACCCGCCTCGTATACGCGCACGTGCGCGATCAGGTCGTTGGCGTTCGACACCGGGATCGTGCCGATGTACGTGACGATGTCTCCCCGACGCAGACCGGCGAGGGAGGCGGCACCGTTCTCCACGACGCTGTCCACGTAGGCGCCCACGATGCTCTGACCGCTCGTCGCGACCGTCGCCGCGTTGCGGACCGTCGCGCCCAGCGCACCATGCGATGGCGTCTGGCCATCTGCGAGCTGCGCCGCGATCTGGACCGCATAGTTCGCCGGCAGCGCGAACCCCAGTCCGATGCTGCCGCTGGAGGCCGCCTGCCCCTGGCCGCCGGGCTTCGTGCCGGCGATCGCGACGTTGATGCCGATCACCTCGCCCTTCGCGTTGAGCATCGCGCCACCCGAGTTTCCCGGGTTGATGGCGGCATCAGTCTGGATGACGGGCAGCTGGACGATGCTCTTGCCCGGATCGGCCGTCGAGCTGAGCGGAGAATCGGTCGCGGCGTTCTCGTCAACCGTCGGCGGGACCGCCGCCGACGCGATCTCGATGCTGCGGTTGACCGCCGAGACGACACCGGTCGTCGCCGTGCCAGTGAGCCCGAGCGGCGCGCCCAGCACGATCGTCGACTGCCCGACGATCAGCTGGTCGGAGTCCGCGAACCTGGCCGGCTGGAGACCGCTTGCCCCGGTCAAGCGCAGCACGGCCACATCGGCGAGCACGTCCAGTCCGACGCGGCTCGTGGTGAAGACCCGACCGTCGCTGGTCGTCGCCGTGATCTGCGCATCAGAGACCGTGCCGTCGAGCGTCACGACGTGGGCGTTGGTGATGACGAGGCCGTCGCCCGAGTACACGACCGCAGACCCGGTCTCGGTCCTGGTCGGCGTCGAGACCGTCAGCGTGACGACACTCGGAGCGGCGAACGCGATCGCGCCGCTCGCCTCCCCCGGCAGCGGAGCCGTGGGCTCGCTCGGGGACCCGAGCGGCTGCGTGAGACGCTGCGCGTCCTGGTTGGGCTCGCCGATGAGATTCGCCGTGATGAGCGCACCGCTCACACCCCCGACAACCGCAGCCACGACGGCGACGCCTGCCGCGAGCAGCAGCCCGATGCGTCGAGTCACGACGGGCGCATCGTCGTGGATGGAGTGCAGGTGGGCACCCGCGCGGTGCCGCCCATGCTCATCCTGCTGCGCAGCCTTCGTGGGCGCGTCGGCGCTCGTCGCGTCGGCGCCGGCAGGGGAAGGTGTGTCGAGCATGTGAATCCTGACGTTCGCTCCATGCGTCGGGGCGCATCGGTGGCGCCAGTCTAGGGAGCAGGCGGAGTGGACGCTCTGGTTTCCGCGGCACGTCGCAGTTCGAGATTCGATCGTGACTCAGCCGATGACAGACTGGATGCATGCGCAGAGATGGACCGTGGCTTCGGGCAGCCCAGGGTGCTGGCCTCCTCTCACCGAGCGGAGAGCTGCAGGGCACCGTCTTCGGGGAGATGAGCGAACTCGCGCGGACCACCGGGTCCGTGAATCTCGGCCAGGGGTTTCCCGACTACTCGGGTCCGCAGGAGCTGCTGGACGAGGCGATCGACGCGATCTCCCGTGGTGAGAACCAGTATCCGCCGCCCAGGGGCACCGCAGATCTGCGCGCTGCCATCGCCGAGCACCAGCTCCGCTTCCGAGGGGTCTCGCTCGACCCTGACCGCGAAGTGCTGGTCACCGTCGGCGCCACCGAAGCGCTGGCGGCAACGGTGCTCGGCCTCGTCGAGCCCGGTGAGGACATCGTCGTCCTCGAACCGCACTACGACGCCTACGGCGCCCTCGCGCACCTCGCCGACGCCCGCCTGGTGACCGTGCCCGTTCGGTGGCCGGAGTTCCAGCCGGACCACGACGAGCTCAGGCGAGCCGTCACCGACCGCACCAGACTGATCATCGTCAACACCCCGCACAACCCCACGGGCGCGGTCCTCCGCAGCGAGACGCTGCAGCTCATCGTCGAGCTCGCGGCACGCCACGACGCGATCATCGTCACCGACGAGGTGTACGAGCACCTCGTCTTCGATGGCCAGCACGTCGCAATCGCGAGCTTGCCCGGTGCCGCCTCGCGAACGCTCAGCATCGGTTCGGCGGGCAAGACCTTCAGCGTGACCGGATGGAAAGTCGGCTGGGTCACGGGGCCCGCTGTCCTGATCGACGCGGTCCTCGCCGTCAAGCAGTACCTGAGCTACGTCGGCAGTGGCCCCTTCCAACCCGCCGTCGCCGCAGGCCTGCGCCTGCCGGCGGCGCGCTTCGACCAGGAACGCGACCGCCTTCGCCACAAGCGCGACCTGCTGGTCTCCGCGCTTCGCAGTCGTGGACTCGAGACGGCGACCCCGGCCGCCGGATACTTCGCGATCGCCGACGCCGCCAGCATCGGCTACACCGACGCCACCGAGCTCTGCCGCCGCCTGCCCCGGGAGATCGGAGTGGTCGGCATCCCGGTCGCTGCCCTCTGCACCCCGGAACGGCAGGGAGACTACCGCTCGCTGGTGCGCTTCGCGTTCTGCAAGAGCGACCAGATCCTCGAAGAGGGCATACGCCGTCTCGACCGGCTCAGCGAACTTGGCCGGTAGAAGCTCACGCGATCGGCTGCACCCGGTATCGCCGCAGCTCGAGCGCCGGGTTCTGCTCGCGAACCGCATCGATCACGTCGAGCGAGACCCACCCGATGGAGACGCCCGGGTCGACACCGGCACCCGCGAGCGTCGCTCCGCGAGGATCGACGACGGCACTGTGCCCCACGCCGATCGGCGCAGGGTGGTCGGCCGCCGCGAAGTACACGGTGTTCTCGATCGCCCGCGCCGCGAGCAGCGTCTTCCAGTGGTGCTCCTTCAGCGGGCCACGCACCCATTCGGCGGGGATGACGATGAGCTGCACGCCCGCATCCACGAGCGTCCTCGACACCTCGGGGAACCGCAGGTCGTAACAGGTCTGCAGGCCCACCCGCACGCCGCCAACGACAAACGTCTGCGGCACCGAGATCTCACCAGGGACAACCCAGTCGCTCTCCTTCGCGCCGAACGCGTCGTACAGGTGCACCTTGCGGTACTGGGCGACGACCTCGCCGCTCGAATCGACCGCGACGAGCGTGTTGGCGAACCGGCCCGGATCCTCGGACTCGGCCACGAGGCCGGCCACGATGGCAACGCCATGCTCCACGGCGAGCGATCGCATGAGCGAGACGAACGGCCCGTCCAGACTCTGGGCCTGGCGCACGAGCTCTTCCCCGAGGTCCGGGAGGAAGAAGCTCGCGTACTCGGGCACGACGACGAGCTGCGCGCCCCGACCGGCCGCCGTGGCGACGTGCTCACGCAGCAGCCGCTCGTTCTCGACAAGGTCCGCACCTGGCGCGTACTGCGCGACCGCGACACCGAGGATCGGACGCTTCTGCCCACCGTCAGGGGATCCGAGGGGTGCTTGGAGGGGGGTGCGAGCGTCGGAAGGCATGACGCGAGCCTACGGTGAGGTGCGCTCGGTCGGGAAGTCTTCACCAACGCGTCACCCGCGACGCACCGACCCCAGCTTGTCTGCGCGCACCGTCACGAGTACCTTCATTCTGCGAGCGGTGTGCTCGCAGTCACGAGGAGTCGCCCCATGCCTACCTACGCCGTGCTCTTGAAATACGAGGTCGTCTCGGCGCTCGTCATCGAAGCCGAATCCGAAGACGAAGCCGCGAAGATCGCCAACGAGTACGAATCCGAGGCTCACGACGCCGTCGAGGACACCGACGACGTCCGCGTCTCCTCGCGCCTGTGGGGCGACGGCACCCTCGAGGTGCAGACCGCCGCAGACGACGAAGCCGCTGAAGACCTGCTCGACGAGTGGATCGACGAGATCGAGAGCGAACTCGAAGACGCCGACGACGAAGACGACGACCTCGACGACGTCGAGGCCGAGCTCGACCCGGAGGGTGACGACGAGGTCGACGACTTCGACATCACCTCGGACGACGAGGACTCCGCAGCGAAGAAGGCCTAGCCTCAGCTGCCCGATCGAGGGGCCGGATGCATCGCATCCGGCCCCTCGTCTGTCCCCGCCAGAGGCCGCTGGCTTCCCGGCCGACGCACCTCTGACCAGCATCAGTGCGATATTCGGCCGATCGACCCGGAAGCGCGGCGTTCGCCGCAATATCGCACTGAAGTTGGACAGCGATCCTGCGCTACACGCGAGCGATCGCCTGGATGTCCTCCTCGAACTCGCGCTCGACGTCGGAGGAGACCGTGGTGCGCGTGGACGCGACGGAGGCGAGGAAGTCGTCCGTGGTCGGCCCGAGGGGCACGACGTCCCCCGAGTTCCGGGCCGCGACGGCGCGCTCGAGGGCGACCTGCGAGGCGCGGCGAGCGGCGAACTCGATGTCAGCCGGCGAGTACCCGCTGGTCTGCTCGACCAGCGCCGGCACGTCGACCGAGTCGCTGACCGATTCGGGCACGTATCGCTCCCAGATCGCCCGGCGGGCTGCGGCGTCCGGTAATCCGATGGGGATGACGTAGTCGAAGCGCCCGTGGCGCAGGAAGGCCTGGTCGAGGGCTCGGATGAAGTTCGTCGCGCAGATGAGAAGACGCCCCGGCTTCTCACGGAACGCCGGGATGATCTTGAGGAGCTCGTTCGTGACGCCCTGCGTGGGCGACGGCGGCTCCCCCCCTCGGTGCGAGGCGATCTCCTCGACCTCGTCGATGAACACGACGGCGTGCTCGAGCGACTCGACCTGCTCGAACGTCTCGCGCAGCTCGCCGGCGAGGCCCCTGGGCGACGCCGAGAGTCGGGACGGGAAGACCTCGACGAACGGCCACCCGAGGCGGGAGGCGATGCCCTTGGCGAACGTCGTCTTGCCCGTGCCGGGAGGGCCGAAGAGCACGATCGCGCGTGGTGGCACGACGCCGTACTCCTCCGCGAGGTCTGGGTCGCTGAGCGGCAGAACGAGGCGCCGCTCCAGCACGTCCTTCTCGTGCTGCATGCCGCCGATCGCGTCCCAGCGGTCGGGTGGCAGGATGCGACCGCCGAGCTCGCGCAGCGCGACCATCTCCTGCTGCTTGACCCGGATCTCCCGCTCGAAGTAGCGCAGATGCCGCTTGTCGGCGAAACCGGCCTTCGTGAGCGCGCCGACCTGGGTCTGCTCGTCCGGCACGAGGATCGTGAGCTTCTGGAGGCCGTGCTGGGCCATCCGCTGCTCGAGGGAGGCGAGCAGCGCGCCGCCGATGCCGCGCCTGCGCCACTCGTCGTCAGTCGCGAAGAACACGATCCAGCCCTGGTCGTGGGCTGCCCGCGCCACGGCCACGCCGACGATCTTCTCCCCCGCGACCGCGACGACGGCGGTGTCCTTCCGGGTCGACGCGATGACCTCGCTCAGCCCGTACACCGGTTCGCTGCCCGAGCTGCGGTGCTGCTCCCAGAGCCGCAGCAGCGCATCCATGTCGGTCGGCTGGAAGTCGCGGATGCGCCAGGTGCTCATCCCCGTGCCCCCGCATGCACTCCCGCGAGCGCGGTGAGCGCGCGACTGTTGGCGTCTGGTGAGCCGATGGTGATGCGGATGCCTTCGCCGGGGAATGCCCTGGCGAGGACGCCAGCTTCGGTGAGGGCGGCGTCGATGCGTGCGGTGTCGTCGCCGAGCCTGAGCCAGACGAAGTTCGCCTGGGAGTCTCCGATGTTCCACCCCTGGGCTCGGAGCTCGGAGGTGACGCGGGCGCGTTCGGCGACGATGTCGTCGATGCGGTTGGCGAGCTCGGCTTCGGCGTCGAGCGACGCGGCGGCGGCGGTCTGGGCGAGGGCGGAGACGGCGAAGGGGACGGCGACCTTGCGGAGGTTGGCTGCGACGTCGGCTTGGGCGACGGCGTAGCCGATGCGGAGTCCGGCGAGGCCGTAGGCCTTGGAGAAGGTGTGGAGCACGGCGACGTTTGGGTACTCGCGGTAGAGGTCGATGCCGATGGCGGTCTCGGCGTCCCTGTTGAAGTGCTCGTAGGCCTCGTCGATCACGACGAGCACGTCGCTCGGGACGCGGTCGAGGAAGGCCCGCACCTCGGCGTGGGTGAGGCTCGCCCCCGTCGGGTTGTTGGGGTTGCAGACGAAGATGATGGCGGTGCGCTCGGTGATGGCGTCTGCCATGGCGTCGAGGTCGTGGCGTTCGTCGTGCGTGAGCGGCACCTGCACGGGCGTCGCGCCTGCCCCGATCGCGATGATCGGGTAGGCCTCGAAGCTGCGCCAGGCGAACATCACCTCGTCGCCCTCTCCTGCGCTGGCCTGCACGAGCTGCGTCGCCACTTCGACGGACCCGGCTCCGAAGACGATGTTCTCCGGCTCGACGCCCTGCAGTTCAGCGATGCGTGCGGTCAGCTCGGGGGCGGCCATCGAGGGGTAGAGGTGGATGCGCTCGAGCTCGGCGGCGACCGCGTCGCGAACCGAGGCGAGGGGCGGGAAGGGGTTCTCGTTGGAGGAGAGCTTCACGACGTCGCTGGTGCTGGGCATGGCGCCCTGCTTGTACGCGGGGATGCGCTCGAGGGCGCTGCGCTGCTTGACCATGCTCTGAGCGTACAGAGAATCCGAAGCTTGGAGAGCGCGTCGTGGGTCCCCGCGTCGTAGCGTTGAGTCATGTGCGGTCGTTACGTCACCCCAGCAGTCGAGCACGTCGAGGCGCTCTTCGACATCGAGGCGCTCGGCGCTGACCTGCCGGAGCCGTCGTACAACACTCCTCCGACGGATCCGGTGCCGGTTGTCGTCGAGCCGGAGCCGAAGGGCGGCGGGGATGCGGTGCGGCGCGTCGAGCGCGCCAGGTGGGGGCTGCTGCCTCCGTTCGCGAAGGATCCGAGCTTCTCGTCGAAGGCGTTCAACGCGCGTATCGAGACGGTGCTGGAGAAGCCGACGTTCCGCGGCCCGGTGAAGCAGCGGCGGGCGATCGTGCCAGCGGTCGGCTACTACGAGTGGCGCAAGACGGCGGATGGCACGAAGGCGGGTTCGAAGACGCCGTTCTTCATCCACCCGGGGCGGAGCGATGACCTGATCGCGTTTGCTGGTCTGTACTCGTGGTGGGCTGACCCGACGAAGCCCGGCGACGACCCGTCCCGCTGGGTGCTCTCGACGACGATCCTGACGCGAGGGTCCACGGGCGAGCTGGCGAGCATCCACGACCGCATGCCTCTCATGCTGCCGCGGGCGCTGTGGGATCAGTGGCTGGACCAGTCGGTGGTCGGCACGCAGGGGTTGCTCGACGAGGCGAGCCTGGCGGGCGTGGAGCTGGCCTCGACACTCGTGATGCACGAGGTCGGCCCGGAGGTGGGTCGGGTCGCGAGCTCAGGGCCGCAGCTCATGGCCCCGGTGTCGTCCCAGGGCTAGTCGGACCCGCGGCTCCACAGGCCTGCGGGCCGGTGCGCTTGCGACGAAAGCGCCGTGCGGGTCACGCCCTCGACTCGCGCGCCGCTCGTCGGGCCGTCGATGCCGAGAGGTGCGTGCGCACCGCGGCCGCGGCGGCGACGGGGTCCTTGAGGCGGATCGCGTCGGCGATGGCCCGATGCTCGGCCAGCACGGCGGCCGAGTCCGCGGCGTTGCGCTCTCTGTCGGAGATGCGCGCGGGCGGCAGGATGATGGCGCGTGCGCCCATGCGGTCGAGGGCCGTGAGGAAGTAGCGGTTGCCGGATGCTGCGGCGATCGCGCGGTGGAAGGCGAAGTCCGCATCCACCGTCTCGCTGGGCAGGGTGGCCTTCGCGAGGGAGTCGAGGGCTGCGTCGATCTCGGCGATCTCCTGGGGCGACGGGGAGCGCGCCGCGAGCGCGGCGGCCTCGACCTCGACGGCGATCCGGAACGCGTGCAGCTCCGCGCGCTCAGCCTCGGTGTGCGCCCCGAGCCAGTCGTCACCCGCCGTGGGCGCGGGAGGGGTGAGCGCGTAGCTTCCGGAGCCGACGCGCGTGCGAACGAGGCCGCGCGACTGCAGGCGGTGCAGCGCCTCACGCACGACCGTCCTGCTCGCCCCGAACTCCTCGACGAGGCCGCCCTCGCTCGGCAGGCGGTCACCGGGGGCGATGACTCCTTCGACGATGCGGTCGGCGAGGACCCTGGCGATCTCCTCGGCGCGCGTCATGCTCATGGAGACATCGTGCCATCCCTGAAGCGAGCCAAGAGCTGGCCCGCCGTGCCGGGCTCAGCCACTCGCTGGCTTCATGCTGGACGCCCCACCCCGCGCTCAGACCGAGAGTGTCACGCTGTCGGTCGTCCAGGCCCGCGCCTGCTCGCTGAACGTGAACCCGAGCCCCGGACGGTCGGGCACGATCATCCGTCCGTCTCGCGTCTCGAGCCGCTCCTCGAAGAGCGGGTCGAGCCAGTCGAAGTGCTCGACCCACGGCTCGCGCGGGTAGCAGGCGGCCAGGTGCAGGTGGATCTCCATCGCGAAGTGCGGGGCGAGGTCGAGGCCCGCCTCGTCGGCGAGGGTCATGAGCCGGAGGAAGTTCGTGATCCCGCCGATGCGCGGCGCGTCCGGCTGGATGATGTCGCACGCGCGGGTGGTGATGAGCTGACGGTGCTCGGCCACCGAGGCGAGCATCTCGCCCGTCGCGATCGGGGTGTCGAGCGCACGCGCGAGATCCGCATGCCCCTCCGCGTCGTAGGCGTCGAGCGGCTCCTCGATCCACGTGAGGTCGAGGTCCTCGAGGCGGCGGCCCATGCGCAGGGCAGTCGCCCGGTCCCACTGCTGATTCGCATCCACCATGAGCGGAACGCTCGCCCCGATGTGCTCGCGCACCGCGCGGACGCGGCGCAGGTCCTCGGCCGTATCCGGGAGGCCGACCTTGATCTTGATGCCGCCGATGCCTTCTGCGAGTGACTGCGTCGCGCGCTCGCGCACCTCGTCGAGCGACGCGTGGAGGAACCCGCCTGACGTGTTGTAGGTGCGCACCGAGTCGCGGTGCGCACCGAGCAGCTTCGAGAGCGGCAGGCCGGCGCGCTTGGCCTTCAGGTCGTAGAGCGCGATGTCCAACGCCGCGAGCGCCTGGGTGGCGACGCCCGAGCGCCCGACGGAGGCGCCGGCCCAGAGCAGCTTGGTGTACAGCTTCTGGATGTCGTTCGGGTCTTCGCCGAGGGCGACTTCGGCGACCTCCCGCGCATGGGCGTACTGGGCGGCACCGCCTGCACGCTTCGAGTAGCTGAACCCGTGGCCGGAGAGGCCCTGCTCGGTGCGGATCTCGGCGATGAGGAAGACGACCTCGGTCATGGGCTTCTGCCTGCCAGTGAAGACCTTCGCGTCGGAGATGGGGGTGGCAAGCGGGAGGCGGAGCGTCGAGAGCCGTATTGAGCGGATCGAGTCTGCCGAGCGGAGTGCGTCTGGGGTGTGAGTCATATGCCTTCGTCCTTGAGGGTGACGTTCTGCAGAAAAGCTATCAGACAGCTTCAGAACCTGTCTAGCTGCAGCACACCCTCACCCTCTGACTGAGACTTGCGGTTGCCACTGTCGGTGGTGCGATTTACGCTTGATCCACATTCGAATACAGATTCGAATCAACGAAGGAGGGAACCATGCCAACCGTCATCGACGACACCATCGACGTCGCCGTCAGCCCAGACGGGCAGCCGGTCTCCTTCGTGTGGCAGCGCTTCCTCTACACCGTCACGGGCCAACCCCAGGCCTACTTCCGCAGGCTCCCGCCGTGGTGGCACGGAGGCTCATCCCCGGAGCGCATCGACCAGGAGCTGTGGCGCGTCACCGCGGTCCGCGACAGCGCACACGGGCAGCACGACGGACACCTCTACGACCTCTGCCGCGCCTCCGGCGGCTGGCTCCTGGCGCTGAGCTGGGAGTGAGGACACGATGAGCTTCCCCCACCTGCACGTCTCGTCCGGCTTCAGCGCGCACTATGCGGTCTCTCCTCCCGAGGTGCTCGCGCAGGCCGCCGTCGAGCGGGGCCTCGACACGATCGCCCTCACCGACCGCGACGGCATCTCCGGCGCGGTCAAGCACCTCCTCGCCTGCAGAGACGCGAAGCTGCGGGCCGTGCTCGGCAGCGAGCTCGCCGTGCACGACGAACGGGGCGAGCCCCTCGGGCGGGTTGTCGTGCTCGCGACCGGTGGAGACGGCGGCTCCGGCTATGCGGCACTGTGCCGGGCCGTGTCCGCAGCGCACGAGACCACCGCGAGCGCCCCAACGGGGGTGCATGAGCCGAGCATCCCACTCGCCCGCCTGGCCCAGCTCGCCGAGGACGAAGAGGGGGCCACCCGCCTGACGGTGATGCTCGGCCCGAGCAGCGACGTCGGCACGGCGGCTTCCGTGGCGCAGCTGGGGCTGGCGCGGGAGCGACTGCGAGCGTGGGTGCACGCACTCCCCCACTCCTCGCTGGTCGTGGAGGTCGTGTGCCACCTCGCAGAGCCAGGCACTCCCGGTTCGGTCACGGCTGCGACGCGGATGCTCGGTCTCGCCACGGAGTCCAGGCTGCGGGCGGTGCTCACGAACGCGGTCCGCTACGCCTCCCCCGAGGAAGCGGCGACGGTCGACATCGCAGACGCCGTCCGTGCTCGGCGGGCGCTCGACGAGATCGAGCTCGCCCCCACCGCGCAGGCGTGGCTCAAGCCTGCGAGCCTCATGCGGCAGGTCGCGCGCATGGTCGCGGATGCGGGCGGGCACGACGCCTCCGCCGCCGACGACCTCATCGCGCAGACGAGAGCGCTCGCCGAAGCCTGCATCATCGACCTCGAACGGGATGCGGGGATCGGCACCCCGCGCATGCCGGAGGTCACACGCTTCGGCATCGACGGCGACCCGTTCGAGGTGCTGCGGGTGAAGGCCGAAGCCGCGATCCCCGCCCGCTACCCCGGTGCATCCAGTGCCCACGAGCGCGAGCTGCACGACCGCCTCGCCCATGAGCTGAAGACCGTGCGGAAGCTGGGCTTCGCCCCCTACTTCCTCACCGTCTCGCACGTCGTCGAACTCATCAAGGAGATGGGGGTCCGCGTACAGGCCAGGGGGTCAGGGGTCGGCTCGCTCCTCAACTACCTCCTGTACACGAGCCACGTCGAACCCGTCTCCCTCGGACTCATCTGGGAGCGCTTCCTCTCTGACGAGCGACGCACGCTGCCGGACATCGACCTCGACGTGGAGAGCGCCGAACGCCACCGCGTGTACCACCGCATCTTCGACGAGTTCGGTGGCGAGCGGGTCACACTCATGTCGATGGTGAACACCTACGGATCGAGAGGCGCCGTACGCGACGCCGGACTCGCGCTCGGGCTCGCCGACGGGGAAGTCGACCGCATCGCCAAGGAGCTGTGGCGCTTCTCCGCGAAGCGCTTCCGACAGGCCCTCGCCGAGAAGCCGGAGCTTCGGGAGTTCGCCGAAGAGGTGCGCCGCTCTCGCCAGCTCGACGTGCTCGTCGAGGCGACAGAGCGACTCGACTCCCTGCCGAGGCACATCTCCGTGCACCCCTGCGGCGTCATCCTCTCCGACATCTCCCTGCTCGACCGCACACCAGTGCAGATGTCCGGCATCGGCCTACCCATGAGCCAGTTCGACAAGCACGACATGGACCCGATGGGCCTCATCAAGCTCGACATCCTCGGCGTGCGCATGCAGAGCGCCATGGCCCATGCCGTGAAGGAGCTGAAGCGCACCCGAGGCGAGGAGCTCGACCTCGACGCGCTGCCCCTCGACGACGAAGCGACCTACGAGACCATCCGCTCGACCAAGACCCTCGGCATCTTCCAGGTCGAGAGCCCAGGCCAGATGGAACTCGTCGGGAAGCTGCAGCCCGAGGTGTTCAACGACCTCGTCATCGACATCTCCCTGTTCCGCCCCGGCCCCATGCAGAACAACATGCCCCTCAACTTCCTCAGGGCACGCCACGAGGAGGTCATGCCCGACTACATCCACCCGAGACTCAAGCCCATCCTGCTCGAGACGAAGGGCGTCGTCATCTTCCACGAGCAGGTGATGCGCATCTTCGACGAACTCACCGGGTGCGGCCTCGAACTGGCCGACGTGTACCGACGCTGGCTCGCCAAGCCCGACCTCGTCCCGCGCATCGAGCAGCTGGTGCGCGGCAAAGCCGCCGAGCGCGGGTTCCCGCCCGAGATCATCGAACGGTCGTGGAAGGTGCTCGCCGGCTTCGGCAGCTTCGGCTTCGCGAAGGCCCACGGCGCCGCGTTCGCCCTGCCCACCTTCCAGAGCGCCTGGCTCAAGACCCACCGCGCCGCGCATTTCTGGGCAGGCCTCCTCACCCACGACCCCGGCATGTGGGGCAAGGACCTGATCATCGCCGAGGCAAGGCACCTCGGCATCCCGCTGCTGCCGATCGACGTGCAGCGGTCCGGCCTCGAGTACACGGTCGAGCCGCTCCCTGACGGGCGTGACGGGGTGCGCATGTCCCTCGCGGATGTGCGCGGCATGTCATCGGCGGAACGCGACAGGGTCGCCGAGCACCAGCCGTTCGACTCGCTCGCCGACTTCCGGGCACGAGTGCGGCCCCGTCGCAGCACGTTGGACTCCCTGGCCAGGGTCGGAGCGCTCGACGCCTTCATCGACTACGAGCCGCGCAGGCGGCACGAGCTGCTCGCGTTCATCCGCTCGCTCACCAGCAGCCCGACACGCGTGCCGGAGCATCAGCAGGCGTTCGCGTTCGCGCTGCCCGTCCCCCAGCTACGGGGAGTGAGCGCCATGGACCTGCACGGCAAGACGCAGACCGATCTCGAATTGCAGGAGCTCGGCCTCGGCGTGAGCCGTCACCAGATGGAGCGCTTCTTCCCGCTGTTCAGACAGCTCGGCGTCGTGCCGGCAAGCACGCTCATCGACCTGCCCGGCGGCACGGAGGTGCTCATCGCCGGGGTTCGCCGCGCGACGAACACGCCACCGATGCGCGGGGGCCGCCGCACGGTGTTCGTCTCCCTCGACGACAGCACCGGCCTCTCGCAGACCGTGTTCTTCCACGACGCACAGGAGCGGGCTGGCAATCGCGTGTTCCGCACGCACTACATGCTCGTGCGAGGCACGACACGCAGATCAGGGGCCAGGGGAATCTCCGTCACCGGCGACATGGCGTGGGACCTCCTGGAGGTCGCGCAGCTCATGGCGACGTCGCACCCCGCGAGCACAAGCGGCGCCCAGCGGATGCGCGGTAGCGACTCCGCTCAGACCAGATCGAGCGCCGTGGTCCTCGAATCGTCGGAGCGGGACACCTCCGTGAGGCCGAGACGCCTCGCGAGCGCGTAGGACGCCTCGTTCTCGAGGTCCATGACCGCGATCACCCGCTTCACCCCGACATAGTCGCGAAGGTACTCGACGAGCGCATCCGCAGCCTCGGTGGCGAAGCCCTGCCCGGCGAATCCCGGATGCATGATCCACCCGAGCTCAGCCGACCGATGCTCAGGCTCGACCTCCCGCAGGTGCACGGACACGTCGCCGACGAGCTGACCGTCATGCTCGACCGCGAGGGCCATGAAGTCCCCCGACTGCCACAGCCGCGTCTGCGTGGTGCGACGGCTCAGATGCTCCGTCGCCTCCGCGAGATCGCGCCGCTTCCAATGCAGGTAGCGCACCACGTCGGCGTTCGACACGATCTCGTGCCACGCCCCCGCGTCGCGGACGGTGTGGGGACGGAGCACAAGGCGCTCCGTGAACAGCTGGGGCGCGTCGAAGGGACGCTCAGTGCGGGGGCCGCGCAGGAACCGGGGACGGTGGAAGAGCCCACCCTGCAGGTCCTTCTTGACCCCCGGCGTACGGCTCCCGAGGTCGGGCTGCTGAATTCGCTGGAGTGTCATGCGTCGCAGGTTACGAACTCCCTCCATGCCCTCGGTAAGAGAAGATTTGAGCTTCCTATGAGGACGGGCCCACATACCACCCGCGGGGCCCGCTCGTGACACGATGATCCAATGCCCGATTCTGCTTCCGCTGACCCGATCATCGAGCCCGGGCGCCGTCGGGCGGTCCTCGCCCAGCTCCCCCGTCTCCACCGCCCGGACGGCACCCCCATCCGCGTGCTGCTTGTCGACGACGAAGAGACGCTCACGAACCTCGTCAGCCTGGCCCTCTCCTACGAGGGTTGGCAGGTCGACGTGGCTAGCAACGGTCGCGACGCGCTCGCGAAGTTCACGGCGGAACGGCCCGACGTCGTCGTCCTCGACATCATGCTTCCCGACATCGACGGCCTCAGCATTCTCAGGAACCTCCGAGGTCAAGGACACGCCACGCCCGTGCTCTTCCTCACCGCGAAGGACTCGATCGACGACCGCATCATCGGGCTCACCGCGGGCGGCGACGACTACATGACCAAGCCCTTCAGCCTGGAGGAGCTCGTCGCCAGGCTCCGCGGACTCATCCAACGAGCGGGCGAAGCCGTCGCGGATGACGCTTCGCAGCTCCGGGTCGGCGACCTCTTCCTCGACGAGAGCAGCTACGAGGTGCGCCGCGGCAGCGACCCGATCGCCCTCACGACAACCGAGTTCGAGCTGCTGCGCTACTTCATGCGCAATCCCAAGCGCGTGCTGAGTCGCGCCCAGATCCTCGACCGCGTCTGGAACTACGACTTCGCCGGCAAGGCCAGCATCGTCGACCTCTACGTCTCCTACCTGCGCAAGAAGATCGACGCCGGGCGCACGCCGATGATCCACACCGTCCGCGGCGTCGGCTACGTGATCAGGCCAGCCGAATGAGACCGTGGACGCTCCGGGCGCGCATCATCGTCGGCGTCACCCTCGTGGTCGCGTTCGTCATGAGCGTCATCGGCATCATGAACGTCGTCACCCTCAACTCGGCGATCACGAGCGTCGTGAACACACAGCTCGCCGCCTCCATGTCGGTGCTCGAGAACTCCGTCGACAAGTACCGGGACGACATCCCCGGCACCCACCCGCACCCGCCGAAGAACGGCGAGACAAGCGCCCCGAAGGTCAAGCCGCTCATCAACTTCGTCGGACACGCGCCAGGCACCATCATCGCCCTCGCGCACAACGGCGAGATCATCGACTCGGCGTCCTTCAGCGAGACCTCCGCGGTCGAGTGCGACCAGACCATCAAGAACGAGCTCGCCGCCCTCGCGCAGTCCGACGACTTCGCAGTCCAGCACTCCCTGCTCGAGACCATCAAGCTCGACGACGTCGCCGGCGACTTCCGCGTCATGATCCACGAATGGGAGGGCGACCCCAGCTACGCCCTCATCTCCGCGGTGTCGCTCGACACCGCCCGAGAGGCGACCCTCAACCAGACCGTCCTCACGCTCGTGCTCTCCTCGCTGGGCATCGGGCTCATCGTGCTCCTCGTCGCCCTGGTCATGCGCGTCGCGATGCGTCCCCTCTCCCGGGTCGTCAACGCCGCCGAGAACGTGGCGCAGATGCCCCTCGCATCGGGCGAGGTGGGACTCCGCCAGGCCGTGAAGCTCAACGACATCGACCCCCGAACCGAGGTCGGCAAGGTCAGCGAGGCGCTCGACAAGCTCCTCGCGCACGTCGACGAGGCCTTCGCGGTTCGCTCCGCAGCCGACCAGCGGATGCGCCGCTTCGTCACCGACGCCAGCCACGAGCTGCGCACCCCCCTGGCAGCGATCCAGGGCTACGCGGAACTCACCAGGCAGGACTCCGCATCCCTGCCGGACACCACCGAGCGCTCCCTGGCCCGCATCGAGTCCGAGGCGACCCGCATGAGCTCGCTGGTCAACGACCTCCTGCTGCTCGCCCGCCTCGACGAAGGCCAGGACCTCCAGCTCGACACCGTGGACCTGTCCGAGCTCGTCATCAATGCCGTCAGCGACGCGCAGGCCAGCGACGCCGACCGCCACTGGAGCGCCACCGTGCCCCCGAGCGAGGTCTCCGTGCTCGGCGACTGGGAGCGCCTGCACCAGATCGTCGTGAACCTCCTCTCGAACGCCAGCCAGCACACCCCGCAAGGCACCCACGTCAACGTGTCCGTCCGCTACGAACTCGCCACCGCGTCTGCGACCGGGCGCGAAGCCGTCCTGGTGGTTCGCGACGACGGCCCCGGCATCCCCGCCGCCCTGCGTCAGGACCTCTTCTCGCGGTTCGCACGCGGCGACTCGGCCAGGACACGGGCCTCAGGCAGCACCGGGCTCGGGCTCGCGATCGTGAAGTCCATCGTCGAGGCCCACGGCGGACAGATCGCCGTCGAGTCAGATGACGGCGCGGCCTTCATCGTGCGCATCCCCGCCGCCAAGGCCTGGGACTAGCGAGCCGCGCTCGCCTCCCGCCCCGATCCCGCCGCGCCGGCGAGCGGAGGTTTCGGCGGGTACGCGAGCGTCACCATGACCACCGAGATGATCATGAGCAGGAACCACGAGAGCAGCTTCGTGATCGACACGAGCTCCCAGCCGTGCTCCTGGTTCGGGTACACCCACGCCCCCGCGAGCGTGCCGATGTTCTCCGCGAACCAGATGAAGAGCGCGACGAGCAGGAACGCGACGAGCAGCGGCATGCGGAGCGACCTGCGGAACACGCGGAAGTGCATCCACGTGCGACCCCACAGCACCGCCACGAAGAGCAGCAGCACGTAGCGGAAGTCGTAGGCGTAGTGGTGCGTGAAGAAGTTCACGTAGATCAAGACGGCAGCGATGACGGTCAGCCAGATGCGCGGGTACCTCGAGAAGCGCAGGTCGAAGAGGCGATAGACGCGGCACATGTACGAGCCCACGGCGGCGTACATGAACCCCGTGTAGAGCGGCACGGGGCCGATGTGCAGCCCTCCCCCTGACGCGTAGCTCCACGAGCCGACGCTCGTCTTGAAGAGCTCCATACCGGTGCCGACGATGTGGAAGGCGAGGATCACGAGCAGCTCGCGCCCCGTCTCGAGCCGTGCGGCGATCATGACGACCTGGATGACGACGGCGCCGATGACGAGCGCATCGTTCCGAGCGAGCAGGGCGTCGTCCGGATACCAGAGCCTCGCCGCGAGGATCATGACGAGCATGAGCGCGCCGAAGATGCACGCCCACGCCTGCTTCAGGCCGAACACCAGGAACTCCACCAGGCCGGCCCTGAGGCCGTGAGACGGGGAGTTCTCGAGAAGCCGCCCGGCGACGTCGTCGATGCGCCGCTCGAGGCTCGTGAATCTGGCCACCTGGCACCGCCGCTTTCCTACCGCGCCAACGATCGGCGCACGTCGAATGGCCGAGACTAGCGGCTTCAGACCGCGAACCCGCTGAGGCGGGCCACGACACCCGCGCACTTCCAGGTCGGCAGTGGGCCCCGGAGACGGATGAGGGGCGGCCCAAGGCAAACGGGAACGCGAAAGGCCCGCTTCCTCGAGAGGAAACGGGCCTTGTGCCGCAGTTCATACTTGCTCTTTCGAGCAACCCAACTTGTGCGGCTTTGGTTGCGGGGGCAGGATTTGAACCTACGACCTCCGGGTTATGAGCCCGGCGAGCTACCGAACTGCTCCACCCCGCGGCACAAGAGAAAACATTACACGCGGTCCTGACGTCGTGCAACTCCGGGTGCTCGTTCCCCGGAAAACTCGGCGTGTCGGGGGTCCAGGGGCGACAACACCTCGGGCTAGAACGGGCCGAGCAACCGCTCTCAGGACGCGAATTCGCCGAAAACGGCTTCGCTTGACCCGGCGCGCACCGCATCCCGGGCGCGTCGCGCCCCCGTTGCAACCGCGTGCGCCCCAGAGATCTGGGTCTTGTGCAGCCGCCGACCGCACAGCAGGTGCACACGGCCCACCTCTGCTGACGAATCGTGGGCCGGGGCAGGGCGTCGCGGCGCGCTGCGGGGAGGACACGCAGGCACAGACGCCGACGGGCGCCGTCCTCAGTGAGGACGACGCCCGTCGGCGTGTGGAGCTCGGCCGCCTACGTGGTGGGCGTCGGCTCCGGGGACTCGCCCGAGGTGCCCGAGATCTGACCATCAGCCTCACGGGCGCGGTTCAAGGCGTCCGTGAGTCGCTTGTCAGCCTCAGCTGCGGCAACGAGGTCGTTGTTCGCGTACGCCGTCGTGCGGTCCTCAAGTGCCTGCTCAGCGTCGGCCAGGGCCGTCGAGAGCTGCTCCTGTGGAGTCCCCGTTCCCCCGCCAGCCGGCGGAGTCGTAGCAGTCGGAGCCGGCGTCCCAGCGGTGTCGTCCGGGATGGAGTCGACAGGCACATCGTCGTCGGAGACCTCGACGCCACCGTCACCCGCGTCCGCACCGGCGTCGCCACCGAAGAGCTCGTCGAGCGCCTCGTCGAGCGTCGGCTGGAACGCGATCTTGTCGCCGAACGCGACGAGCACGCGCCTGAGCAGCGGGTAGCTGGTCTCACCGGTGGACTCGACGTAGACCGGCTGCACGTACAGGAAGCCCTCGCCGACGGGCACGGTCAGCAGGTTGCCTCGCAGCACCTGCGTCTGGCCGCCTCGCTCGAGCAGGTTCAGCTGGTTGGCGACCGTCTCGTTCGAGTTGAAGATGTTCTGCACCTGACCCGGACCGTTGACGTTGTCGTTCTCGACCCGGAGGAGCGTGATGCGCCCGTAGGTGTCAGCGACCGTGCCGTCTGTGGAACCCGCGTTGGAGTTCGCCGCCAGGTACCCCCTCAGCACGTTCCTCGACTGCGCGTTCGCGTTCGTCAGCGGAATGTACGTGGAGTAGATCGAGAAGGCCGATTCCTGCCCGGGGAGCTGCATCGTCAGGTAGTACGGGGGCTGCGACGCTTCGCCACCAGTCGGGTTCTGCGGCAGCTGCCACGCGTTCGTCTGGTTGTAGAACGTGCTCGCGTCGGTCACGTGGTACCGCGCGAACATCTCGCGCTGCACCTTGAACATGTCCGTGGGGTAGCGGATGTGGCTGAGCAGGTCACCCGACATCTCTGACACGTTCTTCAGCGTCGACGGGAAGACCTTCTGCCACGTCTGCAGGATCGGGTCCGTCTCGTCGAAGGCGTAGAGCGTGACGCTGCCGTCGTACGCGTCGACGGTCGCCTTCACCGAGTTGCGCATGTAGTTGATGACCTCTGGAGGCAGCGAGGAGGCCGGCGTGTCCGCGTCCTCGAGCAGATTCTGCAGGCCGGCGAGCTCCGAGTACGGGTACTTGTTGCTCGTGGTGTAGCCGTCGACGATCCACGTGAGGCGTCCGTCCACGACCGAGGGGTACGGGTCGGAGTCGATCGTCAGGTACGGGGCAGCCGCCTGCACTCGCTCGGCCGGGTCGCGGTCGTAGAGGATCTGCGACTCGTCGTTGACGTACTCCGAGAGCAGGATCTGCTCCGACTGGAACTTGATCGCGTAGACGAGACGGTTGAAGAGGTTGCCGAGATCGGGGCCGCCGTCTCCCGTGAACGTGTTGTACGTCTGGGTTGCGCCATCCGCGCCCGACACGTGGTCGAACTCAGCTGGCTCGGACCCCTCGGGAGCACCGACGATGGAGTACTCGGGCGAGGTCTCGCCGAAGTAGACGCGGGGCTCGAACTCGCCGAGCGCGCCCTCGCTTGGCATGCCACCCTCGATGAAGAGGGGCTGGCCGTCTGGGCCGCGCTGGTTGCCGAAGGCCGTGACGAGCCCATAGCCGTGCGTGTAGACGATGGTGTTGTTGACCCATGACTGGGCGTCGGCGCCGAGGCCGGCGATGTTGATGTCGCGGACGGAGCCGACCGCATCCTGGACCTGGCCGTCGATCTCGTAGCGGTCGACGTCGAGCCTCTCCGGGAACTGGTAGTAGGCGCGCTCCTGCTCGAACTGCGCGAACGTCGGCGAGACGAGCGACGGGTCGAGGATGCGGATGTTCGCCGTGGTGTCGGCGTCGTCACGCAGCTGCCCCTGGCTGACCGTCGTCTCGGCCGCGTAGTTGACCTCTTCGATCTTGTCGAGGCCGTACGCGGCGCGGGTCGCGTCGATGTTGTTCTGGATGTACGGGGTCTCGAGTGCCTGCTCGCTCGGTCCGACCTGGAACTGCTGCACGATCCACGGGTAGACCATGCCGACGACGAGTCCGACGATGACGAGCAGCGCGGTTCCGACGAGCGGAAGACGCCAGCGGCCGATGGCTGCCGCGATGAAGAAGAGCACAGCGACGACGATCGCGGCTCCGGCGAGGATGCCCTGGCCGGGGATCGTCGCGTTCGCCTCGGTGTAGAGCACACCGGTCCAGCGGCCGGAGAGCGTGTTCAGCGCCGCGTAGCGGTCGAGCCAGAAGCTCACTGCCTGGACGAGCATGTACAGGCCGGCGAGGATCGCGATGTGCGTTCGCGCGCTCTTCGAGATGACGACCTCGCGACCGGTCACGCGGATGCCGCCGTACAGGTACAGCGTCGCGGCCGTGAGGATGAGGGAGAGCAGCACGACGGCGCTCACGAAGGCGACCACACCGCGGTACAGGGGAAGCTGGAAGACGTAGAACGAGACGTCGAGGTTGAACACCGGGTCGGTCTCGCCGAACGGGGTCGAGTTCATCCACATGAGCACGGTCTGCCAGGACGCGATGAGCGCCACACCGGCGAAAAGGCCGAAGATGGCGGGCACGAACACCATTGCCCCGCGACGGATGGGCTCGATGACCTGCTGATAGCGGTCGAGCTGCTCGTTGAGCTTCGCGTAGACGGGACGCGCGCGGTAGGCGATCTGCAGGTTCACATACAGGGGCACCGCCATGGCGACGAGTCCGATCGCGAACATGATCGCGCCAGCTCCCCACTCGGTGAGGAGGACCTGGAGGAAGCCGAGCTGGTCGTACCAGAGCACGTCCGCGTATCGGCCGGCGAACCAGAAGAAGACGACGAGAAGCGCCACGACGATCAGCAGTGTGATCGTGAGCGGTCCCATCCGACGTCGGCTGGCGGGTTTCGGACTCTGGGGCTGTTGAGCTGCAGTGCTTGTCACGTCGTACCTGTCATTGCCTGGAAGGGCCGTTTGTTTTCCGAGAAAGGGGAACTAGGAGAGTTTATCTGGCAAGTGCCTGGCAAAACTGAGACACCGCCGCCTCAGGAGCCGAGCACCGACTCGCAGGTGCGCAGCGAGGTCGTGTCGGCGCCTTCGCCGACGGTCTGGATGACCTGCTCAGCCTCGGTGAGCGACGAGACCGCGTACACGGGGATCCCACCCGGGATACCGCCGTCGATGACGTCCTGACAGTTGTCGGCCGGAGCGAGGAAGAGGTCCGCCCCGACCTCGACGGCCGCGTACAGCTTCTGCGTGATGCCGCCGATGCTGCCGACGGTGCCGTCCGGGGACATCGTGCCGGTGCCGGCGACGTGAAGCCCCTGGGTGAGGTCGCCGTCGACGAGCTTGTCCGACACGGCCAGCGCGAAGATGAGCCCCGCGCTCGGCCCCCCGACGTTGCCGAGCTCGATGCTCACATCGATGGGGAAGTCGTGCTGCGTGGAGACGGTGACGCCCAGCAGGGCTCGCTCCTCCCCCTCGACGACACCCGCGCGTGGCGTGATCGAGAAGGTCTTGGACTCGCCGCCCCGGTCGACAGCGACGTCCACCGGCTGCAGGTCGTCCAGATTGCCGCCTGAGGCCTCGGCGACCGCCGCCGGGAGGCCCTCGGTCGAGTCGACCGGGATGCCGCTCACTGAGGTGACGAGATCACCCGGCTCGAGCATCCCTGCCGCTGCCCCGTCCTCGCCCACCGAGACGATCGCGAGTGCCGTTCCGACGTCGTACCCCTCGTTGAGGAGCGCGGCAGCGATCGCATCCGCTTCCGAACCCTGCATCAGCGCAGCGTTCTGCGCGTCGCGCTGCTCGCCGGTCTCGGCATCTGCGTAGTACGCCTCCACGGGAAGCACGTCGTTGGACGGCGTGACGAGGGCGAGGAACACCTCGAACCAGTTGGGCAGGTTCTCCGGCCTCCCGCCCACGTTGACGGTCATGACATCCAGCTGCCCGTCAGAAGGCTCGAACGTGTCCGCTCCGCCGATCGTGATGACCTCGACCTGCGTGGGGTCCTCCTGCGACGCCTGCACGGTGCCGAGCGCATCGAAGACGGGACCGGGCGAGCGCACGACGTACGGGGCCGGGCTGAACCCGAGCGCGACGAGCAGCAGCATGCCGATCGACAGGAAGACGAGACCGATGCGCGCCCGGCGGGTCCCCTCTTCGCTTCGACGGCGGTTCGCCTCGTGCGCTCTGGCGAACGCCTCGGACTGCTCGCGCACACGCGCTTCACCCTCTGGTGAGGGCTCTGAGAAGAAGGTCACTGCGCTCGTTTCGATGTCCTGCGGCCATTGTTCGCCCGTGGCGCAAGGCACTCGGCGCATACGCAGTCACGGCGACCCTTCCTTCGAGGGGCCACGAGCTAGCGTAGATCCAAGCGCTGGGAGGTGCGGAATGAGTGGTGCACAGGGACCGATTCCCGACGACGGATCCGAGGACGAGCTGCGCAAGCTGCTTCGTGAGCTGCTGAGCGGCCAGGGCGGCTTCGACCCTGCGAAGCTGGCTGGGGTCGCGGGGCTCCCGAACGACCCTGCCGCGGTGCAGGCGCTGCTGTCGCAGCTGCAGGCGGCCGTGGCGAACCCGGGAAACGGGCTCGACTGGCAGGTCGCACGAGACCAGGCGCGCCGAGTCGCGCAGCCGAAGAACCGCGAGATCAGCTCGGAAGAGGCCGCCCGCTTCGACCAGGCGTTCCGCGTGGCGCAGCTGTGGCTGAGCGAGGCGACCGAACTCGGCGAGCTCAACGAATCCCCCGCGACGCTGACCAGACTCGAGTGGATCACGGGCTCGATCCAGTTCTGGACGTCGCTGTCCGAGCCGGTCGCCACGAGCATCGCGGATGCGCTCATGAACGTGCTCACCGAGCAGACACCACCAGAGATGGCGCAGCTGCTCGGCCAGTCCTCCTCGATGATGCGCGGCATCGGCGGTGCCATGTTCGCGGTGCAGCTCGGCCAGGTCGTGGGGAACCTCGCAGAGGAGGTCGTCGCCGGAGGCGACATCGGCGTGCCGGTCCTCGACCACAGCAGGCCCTCGCTACTGCCGCAGAACATCGACGACTTCGCCGAGGGCCTCGACGTCGACCGCGAGCAGGTCGAGCTGTACCTCGCGGTGCGCGAGACCGCCCACGCGCGTCTCTTCCAGCACGCCAAATGGCTCCGCCTGCATCTCATCTCGTCGATCACCGAGTTCGCCAGAGGGGTGAGCATCGACGTGTCCCGCATGGAGGAACTCGCGCAGACCCTCGACCCGAGCGACCCGGACGGCATCAGGGCCGCGCTCTCCGAAGGCGCGTTCATCCCGCCTCGCACCGAGCAGCAGGAGGCGGCGCTGGCGCGACTCGAGACGATGCTCGCGCTCATCGAGGGCTGGGTCGACGTCGTGACGGAGGACGCGACCGCGCGGCTCCCGAAGTCCGTTGCGCTGGCCGAGACGGTCCGCCGTCGGCGAGCCGTCGGTGGACCGGCGGAGCGCGCGTTCGCCTCGCTCGTCGGGTTGGAGCTGCGTCCCCGTCGCCTCCGCGAAGCGGCAGCCATGTGGAGGGCCGTGTCCGAAGCCCACGGCGCTCAGGTTCGCGACGAGCTCTGGGCGCACTTCGACGCCCTTCCCACCAGTGAGGACATCGACCACCCGGAGGCGCTCGTGACGAGGCTCGGCTTCGGCGAGCTTCCGGCGGACGAGTACGACGAGGCGCTCGCGAAGTTCCTCGACGACCCGACGGCGTTCGGAGATGCGCCCGAGGGCGGCGACAAGCCCACCGGCTAGCGGGCGGCGGCCGGCGGGCTCGACCCTCCG
This sequence comes from Pseudoclavibacter sp. RFBB5, assembly GCF_002931555.1. Lineage (GTDB taxonomy): Bacteria > Actinomycetota > Actinomycetes > Actinomycetales > Microbacteriaceae > Pseudoclavibacter. The sequence continues at coordinate 897,452 of NZ_PSTZ01000007.1, forward strand.
GCCGCGCCCCCGCCTGCCTGTGGAGAACTCCTGCGCGGGACCGCGAGTTCCAGCATGATCTCCGCATGGACCTGCGACTGCCTCCCGGTGTGCCGATCGTGTGGCGCTCCCCCACGGTTCTCCAGCTCGGCGGGGTTGCCGCTCACGCGATCATCGACGTGCCGAGCACGGGAGCCGAGCGCTTCCTCGAATCGCTGCGTCAGCAGGGCACGCTCGAGCAGTTCCAGGAGCGTGGCTCCCGACTCGGGCTGACCAGCGCCGAAGTGCGCGACCTGCTGGACGCCGTCAGCCCGCTGCTCGAGGTGGCGCCGGTTTCGCCGCGCAGACGGGCGACGAGACCCGCGAGTGGCGTACCGCGGCGACCACCGGTCGTCCTGGTGCGCGGCACCGTCGCGGGCGACGACCTCTCCGAGCACATCGCGGCGCTCGGATGCACCGTGAGGCGTGCCGGAGCCGACTATCGGCCTCCGAGACCCGCCGAGATCGGGGTGGTCGTCGACTGCGCCGACTACGTCCTGCCGCGGCGGCGATACGCGCCGCTGATGGCCGACGATGTCCCCCACCTCGTCGTCATCGCGGAGGACCTCGGGGCGACCGTAGGGCCGTTCGTCGTTCCCGGCCGCACGCCCTGCGTGCGCTGCGACGATCTGCACCGACTCGACGCCGACCGGGCCTGGGCGGCCATCGCCACGCAGCTCGCTGTCACCGACCGGGTCCCGCTGCCGCGATCCACTCGAGAGATCGTGCGCAGCCTCGTGACGAGATCGGTGGCCTCCTGGCTCGCCGAGGGACCCGCGTCAGCAGATTGCGGTTCCGAGTCCTGGAAGCTCGACGCCGTCAGCGGCGAGGTCCACCGAACGCACCGTTCGTTCCACGGCGAATGCGGGTGCCGAGCTCTGCCAGGAAGCGAGACGCGGGGCGCTCCGCGTCGCGTCTCCCCCCGAACTGCGCATGCGTCAGGCGGAGACGCTTCCGTGCGCGCGTGACGGCCACGTACAGCAGGCGCCGTTCCTCGTCGAGCTCCGCCTGCGACTCGGCGTACCAGATGGGCAGCAGGCCCTCGCTCGCCCCGATGATGGTGACACTGTCCCACTCGAGCCCCTTCGCCGCGTGGATGCTCGAGAGCGTCACGGCTCGCAGCTCCGGTTCGTACTGCATCTTGGCCCGCTGCTGCAGCTCCGCCGAGAACTCAGCGAGCTTCGTGCCGTGCGGCTGCGCATCGGCCAGCCGCAGAAGCGCGTCCCACGAGTTCCAACGGTCGCGGAGCGCGCCGGAGTCGGCGGGCGGCTCGTGTGTCCACCCGAGGTCGCGGAGTACGTCGCTGACCGCCTGGAACAGGGGCCCCTCGGTCTCCTGCATGACGGCGGCACGCAGTGCGCTGAGCGCCTGGCGCACCTCCGGCTGCTCGAAGAACCGGCGCTGCCCGATGGCCGAGTAGGCGATCCCCGCGTCCTGCAGGGCCCGTTCCACGGCGGCGGCCTGCACGTTCGTTCGGTAGAGCACGGCGATGCTCTCGATCGGGATCCCGCCGCGGAGATCCTCGCCGATGCGGTGCACGACCCCGCGCGCCTCATCATCGTCATCGTGGAACTGCAGCACCTCTGGCAGCGGCTCACGCCTCGGCGTCTCGGCGGCCGGCTCGAGCGTGAGCGCGTAGGGCACGTGACGGGCGACCTCGTTGGCGACGCCGATGATCGCGGATGTCGAGCGGTAGTTGTCCTCGAGACGCACGACCCGCGCGTCCGGATAGCGCTCGGGGAACCCCGTCAGGAAGGAGCTGGACGCCCCGGCGAACGAGTAGATCGTCTGCGCCGCATCGCCGACGACACACAGCTCGCGTCGCTCCCCGAGCCATAGCTGCAGCAGTCGCTGCTGCAGCGGCGAGACGTCCTGGTATTCGTCCACGACGAAGAACCGGTACTGCTCGCGGACACGCTGGGTCACCCACGGTTCGAGCTCGAGCATGCCGACGGTGGCCAGGAGGACGTCCTCGAAGTCCATCTGACGACGCTCGTCCTTGATGTCCTCGTACGCCTGCAGCAGCGCGAGCGCCGCGTCGTCGCCGACGCCCTTCGGCAGCGATCGCGTCGTTCGCAGCTGGATCGCGTACTCCTCGAGCGAGAGCTCGCGCACCTTGCGCCATTCGATCTCCGTCGCCATGTCCCGCACCCCCGCCGGGTCGAGGCGCAGGCGGATGCGCTCGGCGGCCTCGGCGATGAGCCTCCCCTTGCCCTTCACGATCGCCGGCGCGGGCCCGCCGACGGTGTGCGGCCAGAAGAAGCCGAGCTGACTCAGCGCGGCGGCGTGGAACGTTCGAGCGGCAACACCGGAGGCTCCGAGATCGCGGAGGCGTCCGCGCAACTCGCCCGCCGCCTTCGAGGTGAAGGTCAGGGCGAGCACTCGGGACGGGTCGTACACGCCGGCGCGGATGCCGTAGGCGATGCGGTGCGTGATGGTGCGGGTCTTGCCCGTCCCGGCACCGGCCAGAATGCAGACCGGTCCGACCAGGGCCAGCGCGGCCTCACGCTGCGCGTCGTTGAGGGAGGCGAGGAGGCTGACGTCTGCCGTCGAGGCCTGCGCCGGTGTCTCCGATTCAGTCGAGGTGACCACTGAGCCACGCATCGATGATCGCGCGTGCGATCGAGGTGGGGCCGGGGAGCCGATCCTCGATGGCGCGCACCTCGTCTCGAGTGAACCAGCCGAGCTCGACGATCTCGTCGTTGTCAGGTTCGACGCTCGCGGGGTCCTGGTCCGGGTGGAGCTTGGCGGTGAAGCCGACCATGATGCTCGCGGGGAATGGCCACGGCTGCGAACCCAGGTACCTCGGTTCGACGACGTGGGCCCTGGCCTCCTCGTAGATCTCGCGTGCGACGGCGGCTTCGAACGACTCTCCCGGCTCGACGAAGCCCGCCAGGAGCGAGAAGCGTCGCGGGTTCCACCGCACATTCGCGCCGAGGAGGATGCGATCATCCCGGTCGAGGACGGCCGCGATGATAGCCGCGTCCGTGCGAGGGAAGCTGACGTGCGACTCGCCCTCCGCCTGGCGCACCCAGCCGGCGAGGCCCGAGCTGGTCGCGGAGCCGGTGCGCGGCGAGAACCCGTGGGTGTCGTGCCAGTTCGTGATGGCGAGCGCCTCCGTGAACAGCCCGCAGTGCACAGCGCCCAGGTGCGCGGCGGTCTCCATGAGCCCCGCCCAGAGGCGCGCATCCGGCTCGAGGGCGGCCGCGAGATGCTCGCCGACGCTGACGGACACGACGGAGGTGCCCTTAGGCAGCCCGTCGTCGTCGGCGAGTGTGCGACCGAGGTAGATGGCCTCGCCGATGACGGGTGCCAGGATCGAGGCGCGTTCGCTCGTCGCGACCAGCAGCTCGAGCTTCGGCCCGTCGCCGTCGGAGCGCATGAGCGCCTTGCCTCCGCTCAGGACGAGCACGCGGGTGGCGTCATCGGCGAAGAGCGCCTGAACGAGACCGGGCTGGCTCCGACGCTCGTGGTCGCGATCGGTCTGCTGCTGGGCGAGGGGAAGACGAGACATGAAGTGATTCATAGGCGGACTCATCCTAGGTCGCCTCGACGCTGTGCGGGCGTGGCACTCGCTCAGCCTGGACCCTGCCTCCTAACCTGGACCCATGGCTGAGCTCTCGCTGGAACTCGCGGCACTTGCCGTGGCCGCTGTCCCCGACCTCGATGTGGCTGCGGCCCTCGAGCACACGTATGGGGCGCACGGCGACTTCGACGCCGCTCTGCTGACGCTCGCGGACGGCGAGACGATCATCGCTCGGCGCCCGACGTCGTCCGCCGCGGCTCAGGAGCAGCTGGCCGACGTGCGTGCGCTGGCCGTGTTGACACCCGGGATGCGCAGCCGACTCCCGTTCCAGGTGTCCGAGGTGCTCGGCAGCCTGGCCGGTCAGCGCGAGCGGGTCGCCGTGTACACGTATCTGCGCGGGATCCCCGCCGACCAGGAGACGCTCGAGCCCGGCACGCTCTTCCTCGTGAGCCTCGGTCGTGCCATCGCCGCCATCCACTCTCTTCCGAAGGGGCCCGTCGAGGCCGCGGGCATGCCGACGCTCACCGCGACTGAAGCGAGGCAGGCCGCCGCGCAGACGATCGCCCGAGCGAAGGAGACCGGCCGTCTTCCGGTCACGCTGGACCGCCGATGGTCGGCGGCCGTCGACGACGATTCGCTCTGGCAGTTCCAGCCGACGGTCATCCATGGGGCGCTCGGGCTCTCGTCGATCATCACCGACGGCAATCAGGTGCGCGGTGTTCTCGGTTGGAGTGACCTGCGCGTCGGCGATCCTGCTCGAGACCTCCACTGGATCTCGTCCCTCGATGGCGCTATCGCTCGCGGGATTCTCGATGAGTACACGGACGAGGCCCCCGGGACCGTGGATCGGCAGCTTCGACAGCGCGCACTGCTCTACGCAGAGCTCGAGCTCGCCCGCTGGCTGCTCCACGGCGTGGATGCCGGCGACGCGGACATCATCTCGGACGCGGAGGGGATGCTCGACTCTCTCGTCGACCGCATCCACCGTGCGCCCGCTCAGCCGCTGGTCCACGAGACGCTTCCTGTGCTCGATATCGCCGAGGTGCAGGAGCTCTTGAAGGAGGCCGCTGGTCGCCGCCCGGCGCACCAGCCTGCCACGCAGGACACGGGGAGCGCCGTGCTGACCGGACTGCTGCACGGCACCGACTCTGGGGCCCCTGCCGGCGTGCATCCTGACGACAGCCCGGAGGTCGACGTCGATCACGCAGCCGAGGACGACCTCGACGACGACACTCCCCCGAACGACTTCATGCAGACGGACTCGCGGCGCTGAGCGCAGCTTCCGCCTCTGCGAGCAGACGTTCGAGCTCTCGGCGCCCTGTGATCTCCGGGACTCGGATCTCCTCGCCTTCGCGGACGTAGACGAGCACTGCGTCGATGAGCTCGGGCGCGATACCGGTGTGCTCCGAGTAGGCGAGTGTGTAGAGCGCGAGCTGCAGCTGACGCTCCCATCGGGCGCTCTCGCCGCTCGGCACGCGACCGGTCTTCCAGTCGACGACCTCGATTCGGCCGTCGTGCTCGAAGACGGCGTCGATCTTGCAGACCACGGTGCGGTCGCCGAGGCGGAACTCGATGGTCTGCTCCACGAGAATCGGGGTCCTGTGCGGCCACGGCGTCTCGAGGAACGCGTCCTGCAGGCGTTCGAGTTCGGCGAAGTCGGCGCCTGACGCGTCCGCGAGGCTGCCAAGTGCCGCGTCTTCCGTGCCGAAGATCTCGGCCATGCCGAGGAGGTCTCCGCCGACGTTGGGCGCAGCGTAGTGAGCCTCCACCCAGGCGTGGAACATCGTCCCGATCCGGGTCTGTCTGAACGGCTTCTGCGGCATCGGGCGTCGCAACTGCGCCGCGATCTCGGCGGGATCGGTGACGAGGTCCTTGAACTTCGAGGCCGCGAAACGTGACGGGAGCTGGATGTGCGTCACCGTGCTGCGGTCGGCGCGTTCCCGGAGGAGGAGGTCGATGCGTCGATCGAGCGCTGCGTCCGGGATCGTCGCGCCGTGCTGAGCACTGGCGACGGCCTCTGCGAGCTCGCCCACCCGCCGACGGCGGGCCTCGGTGAATGGCTGATGCGGCCACGCCACGCTGTCCGCGGCGAGTGATTCCGGCGCATCCTCGAGCGTGTTCTCCGGCGGGGTCTCGATGATGCCCGCGTCGGCGAGCTCGCTGACGAAGGTCGAGACCTTCCGTGGCGCCTTGTGGATGGCGCTCCAGTAGGAACCCGTGATGAGCAGCTCGTGGCGCGCACGCGTGTAGGCGACGTAGGCGAGTCGCCGTTCCTCGTCGTCGTTGCGCTCCCTGATGCGCTCCTTGAGCTCGACCATGAGGTCGGCGAGCTCCTTCTGCGACTCCGCTTCCCGCCAGGGCAGCTCCGGCCGGTCGTGGGCGTCGAGCAGGAGCTCGTACGGGATGGCACCGCGCCGGATCCAGCCGAGGCCGTCGCGTGATGAGCTTGGCATCTCCCCCTCGACACTCCGGGGCACGGCGACGAAGTCCCACTCGAGTCCTTTGGAACCGTGGATGCTGAGCAGCTGCACGACCCCTGGCTCGGCCTGCTCCTGGACGGGGGCGAGCGTGTCGTCCCCCGCGGCGATCTCGACCCAGTCGAGGAACGCGCCCAGATCTGCATCCGGCTCGGCGGACGCGAATGACGCGGCCGCTTCGACGAACGCGTCGAGGTTGCCCACTCTGGCGATGTTGCTGGGGTTCGCGGTCACTTCGAGGTCGAGACCCATGATCGAGATGGTGGTGTCGACGAAGCTGGTGATCGGGAGTCCCGAGTTTCGTCGGAGCTCGGAGATCAGGTCGTTCACCTTCGGGATGCGGCGGAGCGCCTCGTCGCTGAGTTCGGTCAGCCAGGCGTCCGGCTCGTCACGCCTGGCCGCGCCCCGGATGCGGGTGGCGAGGAAGTCGAGCGCCTCCTGCAACGGCACCTCGTCGTCGCCGCTCGCGAGTTCTCGTCGGCTCGCACGGACGTCGTCCGCGAGGGCAGCCATGGTGACGTCCCGGTTGGCGAGGCGCCGCGAGATGTCGTGGATGACCTTCACGTCGGCGAGGCCGAACCGGTACTTCGCGCCGACGAGCAGCCGGATGAGCTCGTTGCCCGCGGTGGAATCGTGCGCGACGCGCATGGCACAGCGGAGGTCCACGACCTCCGGCGAGGAGAGGAGCCCGCCCAAGCCGATGACCCTGTTGGGCACACCGGCACGGGTCAGTGCCGCTGAGAAGAGTGGCAGGAGCTTGCGGGCGCGGAGCAGCACGGCTCCCGAGGGCGGCTTCGTCTCGCCACCGCCGATGCCCACGATGCGGTCGCGCATCCAAGTGGCGACGGCATCCGCCTCATCATCGAGAGTCTCGGGGAACGCCAGCGAGACCGTGCCCGCCGCCGCACCCGGCCGCGTGCCGAGCTGGGTGACGCCGGGGTCATTGGCCTCAGGGAGCCTGGAGGCGACCTGGTTCGCTGCGTCGAGGATGCGCGCGTCGTTTCGCCAGGAGATCGACAGCTGGAAGGTGGGCTCTTCCCCTGGCGGTGCGATGCGCGTTCTGAAGTCGCGGTGGAATCGACGCATGTTGCCGGGGCTCGCGCCTCTCCACCCGTAGATGGACTGCTTCGGGTCGCCGACAGCGAGGACCGGGTGATCGCCGAAGATCGTTCCGAGGAGGCGAGTCTGGCCGACGCTCGTGTCCTGGTATTCGTCGAGGATCACGAACCGGTGCCTGCTTCGCAGCTCCGCGACGACGGCCGGTGTGCCCGCGCAGATCTCCGCCGCGAACGTCACCTGGTCGGAGAACTCGATGAGACCGCGCTTGCGCTTCTCGAACTGGTAGCGCTCGGCGAGCGCGACGAAGATCGGCAGCTCTTCCAGGATGGCGACGGCGTCGGTCACCGGCTTGCTCGGCGTGTTCGCCTTGCCTCGGCCCGGCAGCTGACCGACCCGCCGGAACTCGGCGACGAACGCGTCGCACGCGTCGGCGGAGAGCTGGTTGTCTCTCATCGCCCTCGCGACGTTGAGCGCGAGGGCCGTGATGGCCGCGAGCTGCAGATCGAGCGAGCTGAGGCGTTCGTCGTCGCTCGCGAGCACGACGCTGCGCATGAGCGCGAATGCGGTCATCTCGTCGACGATTCGGGCGTCCGGCTCTTGTCCGATGAGGAGGGCGTTCTCCGAGAACACGCGGTTCGCGAACGAGTTGTAGGTCGACACCTCGGGGGAAGCGAACTCGTCACCCCCGACCAGCCCTTCGCTGCGAAGCCGGGCGAGGGCCAGCTGCACGCGTTCTCGGAGTTCCCCCGCTGCCTTCCTGGTGAAGGTCAGACCGAGGATCTCGGTGGGATGCACGCCCTGAGCGGCCACGAGCCAGACGATGCGCTGCACCATGGTCTGAGTCTTGCCGCTGCCAGCTCCGGCCATCACGAGACTCGGCGCGGGGGGCGCTTCGATGACGAGACGCTGCTCCGGGGTCGGTTCGAGCATTCGCGACGGGTCGTTGTCGGCGAGTGCCAGCGCGATGTCGCCGTGCGTGACGGCTGCTGCGGGCCAGGTGTGCGTCATTCGGTGACCTCCGGTGCGGCGTGCAGTGCGCACGCTCGTCCGCCACCGAACGAGCCGAGGCAGTGCGACTCGAGGTGGGCAAGATAGTGGGCGTCGGCGACGTGGTCGCTGCCTCCCGTCTCACGGGAGGGCTCAGGGATTCCGACCATGCCGAGGGCGACGGTGCGGACGCGGTCGAAGAACTCCGCGGTTGCCGCTTCGTCGAACGGCTGCTGGGTGCGCTCGCTCCACTCGAGTTTCGAGGTCGGCTTCGCGAGGAAGACGAGCTTCGCCTCGTGCACCTCTGCGGCGGGGATCTCCCCTCCCTGGTCGCTTCGCGGGGGAAGCTCAACGGACTGGGGCGGACGATCGACGGGGTCGCTCACCGCTCCCGTCGAGAGGGCGAGCTGGTAGGCGGCAAGCTGCGCGTTCCTGGTCATGGAGTCGTTGGACGGCATCGACTTGCCGGTCTTGAAGTCGACGACGTCGACGGAACCGGCAGCGGTGCTCTCGATGCGGTCGATCTTGCCGCGCAGCACGACCTGGGCGCTGGCGTCGCCCTCGACGCGCACCTCAATGCTGAATCCACGCTCGGCCCCGAGCAGCGCGCCGCCGCTGAGACTGACGCGGTGCAGGTAGGCGGAGAGGTTGCGTACGAGCTCGTCGACCTTCGCTCGAACGGCTTTCTCCTGCCAGGGTGCGTCGAAGTCACTCGAGCGCAGGCGCGCCTGCGCGAAGGCCGTTCGAGCCTCCAAGCTGGGGAAGTCGAACTCGGCGGCCGCGTGCACGATGTTGCCGACGTTCATACTCTCGCTCGTGCTCCCGCCTCCGTGCGAGCTCACGAACCAGTTCACGCCGCAGTCCTCGAAGCTCTCGATGCTGGACGGCGAGACCGGGATGCTCGCGTCGGGGTCGGACGGGTCGTGCAGTGGCCTGCCGGTGGTAGGCGGCAGGAGTCCGTACCAGTGGGCCGGGTCCGCGCCGGGCACGCCCTCCGCCGAGAGCTTCGCGAGACCTGCCGCGCCGGAGGTCTCGACCCCGTCGACGATCGCGGCACGACGCAGCTCGCCGACGAGGCCACGCAGGGTCAGGGACCCGAGCGCTACCTGCCCCGGCCCCGCGACCGAGTCGTTCCACGAGGTCGAGGACAGCAGGAAGAACGGCGACGGCGCGCTGTCCTCGCTTTCCTCTGCAGTCAGCAGCAGCCACTCCGAGGACCTGGAGACGGCCTGGGCGAACATGCGTCGCTCGTCGTGCAGTACTTCGAGTCGTCGGTCCACGAGATCGCGAGTGGTGTCGATGCCTCGTTCGAGCTCAGCGAGCTGACCTGCCCCGAGCAGCGAATCGCGGAGACGCAGGTTCGGCCAGACGCCGTCTGAGAGACCGGCGACCACGACGACTCGGAACTCGCGACCGAGCACGGCGGCCGGAGTCGTGACGGTGACCGTGCCGCCGTGCGCGCGACTCGCCAGGGAGTCGGCGGTGACCTCGCTCCCGGTCCACTGCAGGATGAAGTCGTGGATGCCCGCGTCCGGCTGCCGCTCCACGAAGCGCTTGCCGACGTCGAAGAGCGTGACCAGGGCGTCGAGGTGGGCACCGATCTGCTCCGCTCGCGGCCCCGAACCCAGCGCTGCCTCGCGCCACGGTCTCGCGAGGCCGAGGCGCTCCCACACGGCGAACAGGACCTCGTCGGCCGCGATGCTGCGCTGCTGGCCACTCGCGGCTTCGATCTCGGCTGCGACGGCACGGATCACCGAACCCAGCTGCTGGAGGGCCCGCGTCGCGCTGCGTCCGCTTGCCGAGCCGCCTGTCGCCAGCAGGCGCTCGAATGTCGCCGAGACGGGCGCGTCCGGGTCGGTCAGGAGGCGGAGGCCGGCAACGCGGGAGACGGCCTCGACGAGCAGCTCGTCGGCGGCGCGGTTTCCCCCCGCCGCGATCTCGTCCAGCCGCAGGGCACGCCGGACTCGCCGCAGCTGCACGGGATCGATCGCGAAGACCGGTGAGGCGGCGAGCTCCGCGATGGCTTCCGGGGTGAGCTCATCAGCCCCGCTCGCGATGGCCGCAAGACGAACCACCGCCTGCACCGCCTTGTCTCTCGCCGCGGGAAGGGCCTGCGAGGAACTCGTCGGCACTTCCAGCTTCGCGAGCTGGCGGCGCAGCGACTCGATGCTGCCACCGCGGCGCGTGATGACCGCCATGTCATCCCAGGGCACGTCGTGAAGGAGGTGCAGTTCACGGAGGTAGTCGGCGATCCCACGGCACTCGGCCGCCGCCGACGTGGCGGAGAAGCGAGCCACCGTCGGTGGGGCGGCCGGCGTTCGGGCGGCCGCCGCTGAGGCACCGGCCCGAGCCGCATCCGCCCCTCGGTGTCCGGATTCTCGCTGCACGCCGATGCCCTCCGTGACGCGCCGCACGAACGCTCTGAGCTCCGCACCCCCTCGATGCACGGTGCCGAGGACGAGCCGAATCGGCGCCGCGAGCGCGCCGCGCGTCTCTCCGCGCCAGTCTGCCGCCAGTTCCGGTCTCGAACCGCGGAAGCCACCCGTCGTGATGTCGGGGTCGCCGAACGAGACGATGCGCACGCCTCGCAGGGCGAAGGCCGCGAGGAGCCTTCGCCCCGACTCGGTGAACTCCTGGACGTCGTCGACCAGGAGGAGCTTGAGCTCGGCGAAGGCGTCGAGGCTGGCCGCGGAGTGCACGAGACTGGCCGCTTCGAGCACGATGCCAGGCGTGTCGAACGCGTTCGGCTTCGCCTGCTCGATGCTCTCGCGGAACTGTCGTGCGACCGCCGCAGCACCCGACCACACGGGCCTGAGATGGGCGAGCTCCTCGAGTCGCTCCGGTGTCACGTCGTACTCCGACATGGCGGCCAGGAGGTCGCGCAGCTCGGCCCTGAAGCCACGCAGCCCGATCGTCTCCGGGGTCACGGGCGGTGCCCATTCGACGGGCGCCGCGTGCAGCCCCTCCGGGACGGCCGCGGCGCGCGCCTCGAGGTCGCTCTGGATGAGCTCGGCCAGGATCGTGTCCTCGTCGGCGCCCGTGAGCAGCTGCGGGGCCTGCATACCGCGCCTCGCGCGGTCGGCACGCACGATCTCGAAGGCGAGCGACTCGGGCGTGCGCGCCATGGCACCAGGGGTGCTGACCGCGAGTCGCTCGGCGATGCTCTCGCGGAGCCGTGCAGCGCTGCGTCGGTCGGGGGTCAGCGCAAGCACCTCGGTGGTGCGGAGGCCGTCCACGAGAACGCGCCGCGCGAGCATCTCGATGAGCGTCGTCGTCTTCCCCGAGCCCGGGGCACCGACAACGCTGAGATGCGACGTCTCGTCAGCCTCGAGAACGGCCATCTGCGTGGCGTCGAGGAGCACTGCATCGAGCACTGGTCCGGAAGTCATGCAGTCACGGTATCCCGGGGCACCGACATTCGACGCGCAGCCATGGCCGCAGTCCGACGTGGCCAGCACGCGTTGCGCCCACGGCGAAAGACGAGGCGAATGCGCGCGAGCCCGGCGGCCTGCCGGTAGCCTTGCCAGACACCCGTTCGCATCCGAAAGGCGCCAAGTGGAAGTTCGCATCGGCATCAAGCACGCCCCACGAGAGCTCTCGTTCGAGACCGATCTCACCAAGGACGACTTCGAGCGCATCATCGAAGAGGCAGTCGCGAAGGAAGCAGCCATCGTGAAGCTGCACGATTCGAAGTCGCGCTCCTACCTCGTCGCGACAGAGAACATCCTCTACGTGGAGCTCTCCGGCGACCAGGCTCGCCGCGTCGGCTTCATCGCCTAGACCACCACCATGGAACTCATGTTCGCGGGCCTTGCGGGAATCCTGCTCGGTGTGGCTGTGCAATTCGCGGCACCCCATCGGGCCACGCGGGGCACGGTGCTCCTTCCCGCGCTGGGCGGCATCGTCGCGCTCGTGGCCTGGCAGGCGCTCACCTGGCTCCAGGGCCCAGCGCCATGGCTCGCCTATGACGGAGGCTGGATCTGGGTCATCACCCTCGTTGTCGCCGCGGTCGTGACCATCGCCGTCGGCTGGTCGCTGAGCGCTCGCCGCCAGCACGATGACGACGACCTGCTGCACCGTCTCAGCCACCTCGGCCGCGCGCAGACGACCACGTCGTAGGCGAGTCGGTCTCCCGCTCGCCGCAGACGATCAGGCCCCCGTGTCCCGACACTCCGACTGGAGTGGCCGGGCCGGGGGCCTTCGCCGTGCCCCGATACAGGGGCAGGGTCGTGCAGGTCCGTCAGGCAGCGAGCCCGAGTGTGTTCATCCGCCGGGAATGACCGGCGTACAGCACCGACGCGAGCTTCTCGAGCTGCGCTTCCCCGTCGGGGATGAGGGCATCTCCACTCGCTCCCAGCGGCACGTCGAGGGCGAGCCTGATCGCGAGCACGGTGTCGCCGACGATGCGGCGTCCCCACATCGCGAGTCGGTCGCCGAGGCCGTCTTCATAGTGGATGGCCGCCTCGATCACCGGCAGCAGCTGATCCCGCTCCTCGTCGGTGATGAAGACGGCCGCAAGCGCCGCCCGGTACTGCTCGCCGCCCTGCTCGGCAACCTCCCCGAAGAAGTCGCGGAAGAAGCCGGACGAGAGGTGGCAGCTCAGCAGCCGCTGCGCCCAGTCGTGCCCGAGCACTCGTTCCGGGTAGCCGGAGAAGTGCTCGGCAGCCTCGCCGATGCGCGCGATGGACGTCTGCTCCGCCGCGGCCTCTGCACCGCCGAGCAGGGTCCTGTGCCGCTCGAGCGCGGCGTTGGCGGCCGCTCCGATGTGCTGCTTGTTGGCGAGCGCGGGCGCTTCGTTGACGATGGCCGACAGCTCCTGGAACAGCAGCAGCTCGAGGTACGCGGCGCGCGCGACAAGCACGTCGACGGGAACCAGCAGGTCTCCCAGCGACGTTGCTGGCTTCGGCGCGGATGCCGGGGCTGCGTCGTCCTGGGATCGGTCTCCGCTGCGCCTTCCGAATACTGGCTTCACACGCACATCCTATGCGCCAGACGAGTCCGTCCTGGTGCAGCTCCTGGCCGGTCCGAGTCAGGCGATCTCGGTACCCGCCGATGTCCGGAGGACCAGAAAGCAGCTATTCGCTAGACTGTGGCGATGCCGCGACCGCGGCCGTTCGGCGCCCTTCGACTTCCCGGGCGCATCCCACAACTGCAGACAGGGCGTTTCACTCGTGAAGTTCTCCGACCTTTCCATCGATGCCGACATCGTCTCGGCCCTCGAGGGACACGGCATCACCGAGCCGTTCCCCATCCAGGAGCAGACGATTCCTCTCGCGCTGAGCGGGCAGGACATCATCGGCCAGGCCAAGACCGGCACTGGCAAGACCTTCGGCTTCGGCCTCCCCCTCATCCAGCGCCTCGGCCTCGACCCCGCCCATGGCGTGCAGGCGCTGGTCGTCGTGCCCACCCGCGAGCTCGCGGTCCAGGTCTACGAAGACCTCGAGATCGCCGTCTCCGGTCGCACCACGACCGTCGTCCCGATCTACGGCGGCAAGGCGTACGAGGGCCAGATCGAGCAGCTCAAGGCCGGCGCCCAGATCGTCGTCGGCACCCCGGGCCGTCTCCTCGACCTCGCGCAGCAGCGCATGCTCAACCTCTCCAACGTGCGCGAGATGGTGCTCGACGAGGCCGACAAGATGCTCGACCTCGGCTTCCTCTCCGACATCGAGCGCCTCTTCGCGCAGACGCCGGCGACCCGCCACACCATGCTCTTCTCCGCGACGATGCCCGGGCCGATCGTCGCCCTCGCCCGCCGCTTCATGACGAAGCCGATCCACATCCGCGCGACCGACCCGGATGAGGGCATCACGCAGGCGAACATCGAGCACGTCATCTACCGCGCCCACCCGCTCGACAAGGACGAGATGATCGCCCGCATCCTGCAGGCAGAGGGCCGCGGGAAGACCGTCATCTTCACGCGCACCAAGCGCGCAGCGGCAAAGCTCATGGAGGAGCTCACCGACCGTGGCTTCAAAGCCGCCGCCGTCCACGGCGACCTCAACCAGGAGCAGCGTGAGCGTGCCATGGCGGCGTTCAAGGCCGGCAAGAAGGACGTGCTCATCGCGACCGACGTCGCGGCTCGGGGCATCGACGTCGACGACGTGTCGCACGTCATCAACCACACGATCCCGGAGGATGAGAAGGCCTACCTGCACCGTGTGGGCCGCACGGGTCGTGCCGGCAACACGGGCATCGCCGTGACCTTCATCGACTGGGACGACCTGCACAAGTGGGCGCTCATCTCGAAGGCGCTCGAGCTCGGAGCGGAGGAGCCCGTCGAGACGTACTCCTCCTCCCCGCACTTCTACGCCGACATGCGCATCCCGGAAGGCACGAAGGGGCGCATCGCCGCGCCGAAGCGCGAGGTGCAGTCGCCCGGCAGCCGCCACAGCTCGAGTGAGCGCAACGAACGCAGCGAACGCGGCGGCTCTTCGACGCGAGGCTCGTCGGAGCGGCCCGCACGTTCACGCTCGCGTCGCCGCAGCGACGACTCGAGCGCCGCTCCGGAAGGCCAGGCGCCGGCAGCGCAGGCCGCGTCCGGAGAGCAGCCTGCCGCCGAGGCCGGGGCAGAACGCCCCGCTCGGCGACGTCGCCGTCGTCGCGGCGGTGGAGCCGGCAGCGAGTCAGGCGCCTCTCGCCAGGAGTCGCAGCCCAGCGAGTAGTCGCAGCTCAGCGGGCATCCGCGGCGCGCCGAGCTGATCGCTGCACGAATGCAGACGGCGCCGAGCACCAGCTCGGCGCCGTTCGCCTCCCCGGCGACGCCGCCGCCCGTCGCCGATCTCAGGCTGGTCAGAGCGGGGTAGCTCCGCCGATCACTGGACCGCTGCCCGTCGCCTGCTCCAGGATCCGCTCCAGCTGCTCGGGCGCCGTCGTGTTCTCGCCGAGTCGGTTCGGCTTTCCCGCACCGTGGTAGTCGCTCGACCCCGTGACGATGAGGTCGTGCTCTGCAGCGATGTCCAGCAGGAGGCGCCGGCTCTCCGCATCGTTCTCCCTGTGCCCCACCTCGAGCCCACCGAGGCCGGCCTGCACCAGCTGCTCGAGGACGTCGGCTGCCATTCCCCGCCTTCCCCTCGATCCCGGATGCGCGAGCACGGGCACCCCACCGGCCCTCCGGATGAGCCTGACGGCGTCGAACGGGCTGGGAGCGTAGTGCGCGACGTAATAGCCGCCTCTCCAGTGCAGGATGGTCTCGAACGCGGCGACACGGCTCTCGACGATGCCCTTGGACACCAGCGCATCGGCGATGTGCGGACGGCCGACCGTCGCGCCGGGCTCCGTGACGGCGAGCACGTCGTTCCAGTCCAGGTCGTGGTCGCCGCCGATCATCTGCACCATCCGCTCGGCACGCGAGACTCTGGACTCTCGCACCTGCTGCATCTCCGCCAGCATGACCTCGTTCGCGGGGTCGATGAGGTAGCCCAGCACGTGAATGCTCGCGTGGTTCAGCTGGGAGGAGAACTCGATACCTGGGATGAGCGTCATGCCCGTCTCCCGCGCCGCGACGCTGGCATCCGCCCAGCCTGCCGTCGTGTCGTGGTCGGTGAGGGCGATGACGTCGAGGCCCGCCCTCGCCGCCTGCCGCACGACGTCACCGGGCGACTCGGTCCCGTCTGAGACCACCGAGTGGGTGTGGAGATCGATGCCTGGCTTGTCGGAGGGGGTCATGCTTCGATCAAATCACAGGGGGTCCGGAAGTGAACGCCACGCGCCTCCCAGGCTCTCTTCGGCTCTGGGGCTACGCTGAGGCGGTCATGCCGCGCAGCTCTTCACACCCCAGACGTTCCTCTCTCGCCGGCCACCGTGCAGCGGGGATCCTCCTCGGGCTGGTCGCGCTCGCCGCGGCGATCGTCCTCGGCTGGCCGCAGCTGCTCGACCTGCAGCGCGCGCCGCTGGTGGCCCAGGCGATCTCGTTCCGGCTGCCCGTGGCCATCGGGGCGACGGCGATCCTCCTGCTCCTGCTCATTCCGGTCCTCGCCTCTCGGAAGGCGCGCGCGGTCCTCGGGATGACCGCTCTGGTCATCGCGCTGTTCGTCGCGTCGACGGTCGCTGTGCTCTTCGACCGGGGCCTCGGTGCTCCCCTCGCCGCGAGCGACGCGCCGGGGTCCATCAACATCCTGAGCTGGAACACGCGCGGCGACGCTCCCGGCTCCCCCTCGATCGCCGAGCTCGCCGTGGAAGTCGGTGCGGATGTCGTCGTGCTCCCGGAGACGACCGAGGAGCTGGGCGTGGAGATCGCCGCACAGATGTCCGAGGCCGGCTCACCCATGTGGGTGCACACCCAGACCATCGATGAGGACTACAAGGCCACGTCGACGACGCTCCTCATCTCTCCGGACCTCGGCGACTACGAGGTCGTCACCGACCGCGGTGATACGAGCACGCTTCCGACGGTCATCGCGGTCCCGGTCGACGGCAGCGGCCCCACGATCATCGCCGCGCACCCCGTCTCGCCGACGCCGGGCAACATGGAGGCGTGGAAGGCCGACCTGGAATGGCTCGCGGCGCAGTGCACGAGCAACACGATCGTCGCCGGCGACTTCAACTCGACGCTCGACCACCTCTCGGGTCTTGGAGAGAGTGGCGCCAGCCAGCTCGGCTCGTGCGCGGATGCGGCGCTGGCGACGGGCAACGGCGCCGTGGGCACCTGGACCGCGGGAGTGTCTCCGCTGCTCGGTGCCAACATCGACCGTGTCATGGCGACGCCGGAGTGGAGCGTCACGGGCTTCGAGGTGGTGGTCTCCCGCGACGACGCCGGCAGCGACCACCGGCCGGTGTTCGCGCAGCTTTCCCCGTCGTCGCTGAGCTGACGCGCCTTCTCGTCGAGAGCGCCTCGACGGTGACCGCGTCGTCCAGTTTTCCGCGCGACAATGGTGGGGTGACTACCTCCGACCGCTCCCGCACCCTGTCCGCCACAGCACCTGCCACAGCATCCGCCACGGAGGCGGCATCGGCCGTGGACGAAGGCGCGCAGGCCGTCGAAGCGCCTGCCAACGAGAACCGCAGCACGACGCCGAAGAGCGACGTGTTCCGGTCGCAGATCATGCGCGGCTGGGCAGAGCGCGACGAGCCGCTGCCGGAGGCCCGAGTGTCGGTGCCGACAGCCGCCGCCCACCGCGACGCGATCTCCGCACGTCATCGGGGCGCGCGGCTTGTGATCCCAGCGGGGAGTCTGAAGCAGCGCTCGAACGACACCGACTACCGCTTCCGAGCGCACTCCGCCTTCTCGCAGCTGACGGGGTGGGGCTCGGACGCCGAGCCTGGCGCCGTCCTGGTGCTCGACCCCGTCGACGACGGCCACGACGCGACGGTGTACTTCCGCGAACGCGCCGGCCGCGACAGCGACGAGTTCTACGCGAACTCCGAGATCGGCGAATTCTGGATCGGCCCACGGCCGTCGCTCGCGCAGACCGCCGCCGACCTCGACGTCGCGGCTCGGGATCTCGCCGAGTTCTCCGAGCTCGGTCTGGTGACGGACGCGCGCACGCTCGTGCTTCGCGAGGCCGATGCTGCGCTCACGGACCGAGTCGACGAGGCTCGGCGCACCATGTCGCTCCCCGACGCCGAGTTCGATGAGCTCCTCGCCGACGACGCCCTCCTCGCCCAGGACCTCAGCGAGCTCAGGCTTGTGAAGGATGCCTACGAGATCGGCCAGATGCGCGAGGCCGTCGCGGCCACGGCCGCGGGCTTCGACGACATCGTCGCGGCGCTGGCGCAGGCGTCGGCCCATCCGCGCGGTGAGCGGATCGTGGAGGGCGTCTTCCAGCAGCGGGCGCGCCTCGAGGGCAACGACGTCGGCTACGACACCATCGCGGCCTCCGGGAGCCACGCCTGCATCCTCCACTGGACGAAGAACTCCGGCGCGGTGCGCCCAGGCGAGCTGATCCTCGTGGATGCGGGGGTCGAGGTCGACTCGCTGTTCACGGCGGACATCACGCGGACGATCCCGGTGACGGGACGGTTCAGCGCGGAGCAGCGCCTCGTGTACGAGATCGTCCTCGAGGCCGCGGATGCCGCGTTCGCGATCGTTCGCCCGGGGATCACGTTCCGCACGATCCATGACACGGCGATGGAGGTCATCGCCAAGCGCACGCAGGAGCTCGGCATGCCGCTGGGGGTCGGCGAGACGGACCCCGCCGAGCAGCTGTACCGCCGCTACATGGTCCACGGCACGAGCCATCACCTCGGCATCGACGTGCACGACTGCGCGAAGGCGCGCCGCGAGCTCTACCTCGACGGCGTGCTCGAGGCGGGCATGGTGTTCACGATCGAGCCGGGGCTGTACCTGCAGCCGGACGACCTCACGGTGCCAGAGCAGCTCAGGGGCATCGGCGTGCGCATCGAGGACGACATCCTCGTCACAGCCGACGGCGCCGAGAACCTCTCGTCAGCCATTCCGCGGAGGGTTGCGGATGTCGAGTCGTGGTTCGCGAGGCTTCACGGCGAATAGCGGCGGGGCCGCTGGCTCAGGACGTGCCGTTGGGCCCCGGCCGTCCCTGGTCTGCCTGCTGGGCGCGCTTCTCGCGCTCGAGCCGCCGCAGCTCGGCCTGCGCTTCTGAGTAGGTGCGGCGGGGCGCTGCGGGGGCAGCTTCGGTGTCCGTGCTCGCCGCGTCAGTTGCCGGCGCGTCGAGTCCGGGCTGCTGCGCGGGAGGTGCAGCGGGCGGCACGTGAGCCGGCGCCTGCTGGGCTGGCACCGCAGCGGCAGGTGCCTGCTGCGTGCCGAGGAGACCGCGCGCCTTCCCGGCGTGCTCCCGCGGCACGACGACGTCGAAGTGCGTCGCGACGACCTGCATGACCGAGGTGAACTGCCGACGCTGCGGGTTCGCCGCGTATCCGATGACACTCCAGATCACGGAGAAGCCGATCGCGACGGGCAGGATCGCGATGAGGGTCTCGAAGCCGACCCCGGGCGTGACGATGAGCACGAGCAGCCCGACGAAGAGACCGAGCATGACGCCCGTGCCGACAGCACCGAGCGCCGCCTTGCCGAACGACATGCGACCCGTGACCCGCTCGACGGTGCGCAGGTGACTGCCGAGGATCGAGACCGTCGAGACCGGGAAGTCCTGCTTCGCGAGACCGTCCACGACGGCGCGGGCTTCCTCGTAGCTCTCGAGGCTCGCGATCACGTCGCCCTCTGGGACCTTCGGGAACCGACTGCGCGCGCCACGTGTCGTCGTGCCTGGGGTTGTCATGCCGCCATTCTCTCAGCACGCCAGTAGGAAACGCGGCGGCCCGGTCACATGTTCGCTCTCGGCTGGCGAGCCCCCACGGGCGACTACCATTGGCCCGTGAGCGTCTCCAAGGTCTTTACAGCGCGACTTTCCGCGTGCCCCGTCTTCGACGAGGACGGCGACCGCATCGGCAAGGTGCGCGACGTCATCGTCGAGTACCGCGCAGCGCACTCCCCGCGCGTCAACGGGCTCGTCGTCGAGACGAAGAGCAAGCGACTCATCTTCATCCCGATCCGTCAGGTCGAGTCGATCGGCTCGGGGCAGATCGTCGTGAGCGGTGAGATCGACTCGCGCCCGTTCGTGCAGCACGGGCAGGAGGTGCGTGTGCTCGCGGACCTCGCTGACCGCTCCGTGACCTTCAACGACGGGACGGCGACTGGCACCATCGAGGATGTCCAGATCGAGGAGGACGCGCAGGGGTACTGGAACGTGGGCCAGCTGTTCGTCCGCCTGCCTCGCAAGAGCAAGCAGCTCTTCGGCACCGGCCCGACGCGCTTCGCGACGTGGGACGAGGTCACTCCAGAGGTGACGCTCGGTGAGCAGCAGGCGGCGACCCAGTTCCTCACGGCTCACTCCGACATGAAGCCGAGCGACTTCGCGACAGCGCTCCTCGATCTGCCGGATGCACGCCTCAAGGAGGTCGTGAGCATGCTGCCGGACGAGCGGCTCGCGGATGTGCTCGAGGAGATGCGGGAGTCCGACCAGGTGACGATCATCGAGTGGCTCGATGAGGAGCATGCGGCTGACGTGCTCGACAAGATGCAGCCTGATGACGCCGCCGATCTCGTGGCCAAGCTGGACGCGGTCAAGAGCGAGGCGCTCCTGCAGCGAATGGACCCGGAGGAGGCGGAAGAGGTCCGCATGCTCCTCGAGTTCGCACCGGACACCGCTGGTGGTCTCATGACCACCGATCCCGTCATCCTCCCCGGGGACGCCACGGTGGCAGAGGCGCTCGTGCTGATCCGCCGGAAGGACCTCCCGGCTGCTCTCGCGACCAGTGTCTTCGTGACCCTCTCCCCCTACGAGCCGCCGACCGGCCGGTACCTCGGCCTCGTGCACTTCCAACGGCTCCTCAGATATCCGCCGCACGAGCGCCTCGACACCATCCTCGACCGCGAGATGGAGCCAGCGCCGACGACGATGCGCGACGCCGAGGTTGCTCGTGTGCTCGCGAGCTACGACCTCGTCGCGCTGCCCGTCATCGACGAGGCGCACCGCCTCGTCGGCGTCGTGACGATCGACGACGTCCTCGATCACCTCCTGCCAGAGGACTGGCGACAGGTCGACGCGGAAGGCGAGGTCGTGCCCAGCCGCGTCTCGCAGCGTGTCGGCACGAAGCGCGCCGTCACCGCCCCCGCGAACTCTCCAGTGGTCCGGAGGACTCATGGCACGTCGTGAAGACGATCTCGAGCGCCCGAAGGTCAAGGGCCTCCACCTCCGTCGGCCGCGCCCGAAGCCGAGGCGTGACGCTCGTGGAGACGACTCAGAGAACCGCGACCACGAGCGCAGCGATGCGTTCGGCCGCGGCATGGAGGCGTTCGCCCGAGCCATGGGCACCCCCGCCTTCCTCGTCGGTCTGTCGCTGTTCGTCATCTTCTGGGTCGTGTGGAACTCGATGGCACCCATAGAGCTGCGCTTCGACTCCGCCGACCTCGGCTTCATCGCCCTCACGCTCATGCTCTCGCTCCAGGCGTCCTACGCGGCCCCCATGCTGCTGCTCGCCCAGAACCGGCAGGATGACCGCGACCGCGTGCAGATCGCGCAGGACCGGCAGCGCGCCGAGCGCAACTCGGCCGACCTCGAGTACCTCGCGCGCGAGATCGTGGCATTGCGCGTCCTGACCAAGGATCTGGCCTCCAAGGACTTCATCCGGGCCGAGCTGCGCGCCCTGCTCGAGGACATCGAGGACCTCGATGATCCCGACGAGGAGGGCTCTGAGACCATCTCGCGCGAAGAGCAGCGGGTCAGCGACTCAGCGAGGCGACGTGCGGAAGCCATCCGGGACAGGAAGCGCGCGGCAAAGTCGGCAGAAGAGCAGGTGTGAGCGGCGTGACCGTCGCTGCGGACATCTGGGGCGCGCTCGGCGAGGTCAGCGACCCTGAGCTGCGTCGACCGCTGACCGAGCTCGGCATGATCGAGCGCGTCGACGAGCGCGGGGACGGGTCGTTCGAGGTCGAGCTCCGCCTCACGATCGTGGGCTGTCCTGCTGCCCGCCAGATCGAGCGGGACGTGCGATCTGCGATCGAGTCGGTCATCGACGGCGCGCCCTACGAGCTCGTGGTGGGCGTCATGACGCGCGAGCAGCGGACCGCGCTCACCGAACGGCTCCGCGGCTCGCGAGCCGGACGCGTGCATCCGTTCGGCAAGGACTCGCTGACGCGTGTCATCGCCGTGACGAGCGGCAAGGGCGGTGTCGGGAAGTCGACGGTGACGGCGAACCTCGCCGCGGCGTTCGCTCGACGCGGGCTCAGCGTGGGCCTCATCGACGCGGATGTGCACGGATACTCGATTCCGGGTCTCTTCGGGTTGGGTGAAGATGTCTCGCCCACTCGGGTCGGCGACATGATCGTGCCGCCTGAGGCGCACGGGGTCAGGCTCATCTCGATCGGCATGTTCCTCGGCGACGACGCGCAGGTGGTCGCGTGGCGCGGCCCGATGCTGCACCGCACGATCGAGCAGTTCCTCACCGACGTGTACTTCGGCGACCTCGACGTCCTGCTTCTCGACCTGCCGCCGGGAACCGGCGACATCGCCATCTCCCTCGGACAGCTGCTGCCGGGAGCCGAGGTCGTCGTCGTCACGACACCCCAGGCCGCGGCGGCCGAAGTCGCGTGGCGCTCGGGTGCGCTCGCCAGGAAGACCGGCCAGCGCGTCATCGGCGTCATCGAGACGATGTCGCCGTTCGCTTCGGCCGACGGTGAGCGTGTCGCGCTCTTCGGAGAGGGCGGCGGAAGGGCGGTCGCTGATCGTCTGAGCGAAGACGGCTCCCCCGTCGAGCTGCTCGCCGAAGTGCCCGTCAGCCAGTCTCTGCGCGAGTCCGGCGATGCAGGCACGCCCCTGCTCCGGCACGCACCGACCACTCCGGCGGGCATCGCCCTGCAGCAGGCGGCGGAAGCGCTGCTCACCCAGCCGAGGGGGCTCAGCGGGCGCAGGCTGCCCGTGTCGCTCGTCTAGACAGGGCTGGCAGACATGCAGCGCGCCCGACCGCGTGAGCGTCGAAGGGCGTCAGGATCAGGTCGCCTCGCCGTCGAAGGGCACGGGCCCGACCACGGCGGGAGCTGGAGCGGCGCCTGCTGCCCAGCTCGGTCGCGAAGCACCGCCGATCGCGGCGGCGGCTCCTCCAGCGGCCAGCGCCGCGGTGCTCGCAGCCGCTCCTGTCGAGGTCGGCTTCGCGACAGCAGGTTCAGGGGCCACGGGCTCGTCTTCAGCGAGGAGCGCGTCGCGGATGATGCGGCGGGGATCGTACTGTCTGGGGTCGAGCTTGCGCCAGTCGACGTCCGCGAAGTCGTCGCCCATCTCCTCTTTCATGCGCGACTTGGCGTTCGTGGACGCACCACGAAGCCACTTGACCGCATCAGCGAGACGCTCGGCAGCTTTCGGGAGCTTGTCGGGACCGATGATGAAGGCCGCGATAATGCCGATCAACAGCAATTTCTCAAACGTCAGCCCAAACACCGTCCCATCATAGGCTCTGGTCTGCGCCAACACGGCACTCGAGGGACGCCAGCTGGGACTCCCATTCGGGCCCCGAGGGCCAGGCCGACGCTAGTCTTGGAGAATGTCTGAACTGGAGCTCAGCTCGCGCTACATCAACGAGCGAATCGTGGACGATGCCCTCGTCCGGGATGCTCGTCAGCTGACGCTCGAACTCGGACTCCCGCTCCCCTCGGCGGCAGCCGCCGCCCACCTGACGTTCCTCGCCGCCGCCACCGGCGCATCCACGATCATCGAGATCGGCACCGGGGCGGGAGTACTGACCCACGCGGTCTGGCGCGGCGCGCCCGGCGCGACGATCACCTGCATCGATGCCGAGCCCGAGTACCTCGGCCACGCTCGTCGCCTGCTCATCTCGGCGGGTGCGCGAGGCGCGAGCCTCCGATTCATCACGGGCCACCCGCAGGACGTGCTCCCCCGCATGACGGAGGGCGGGTACGACCTCGTCGTCATCGGCGGCGACGTGGCGCACATCGGCGCTCACCTGCAGCACGGACTCCGGCTCATCCGCCCGGGCGGCACGATCGTGGCACTCGGCGCGCTCAATGGCGGCAAGGTGGCATCGCCGGCCCGCCGCGATGCGCTGACGAGCGGCCTCCGCGCGCTCTACGCCGAGTTCGACCTGCAAGACGACCTGCGGCTCTCACTCCTGCCTCTTGACGGCGGGATCCTGCAGCTCACGAAGCTGCGCTAGACAAGAGGACCCCGAGCAGGCACAGCAGACGAGCAGGCACAGCAGAAGGGCGCCGACCGAATGGTCGACGCCCTTCTGCTTCGTGCGGAACGGCTATTCGCCGACGACCGAGCTCAGCGCATCGCGAAGCTCGCGTGCTTCGTCGTCGTTGACGGACACCACGAGGCGCCCGCCACCCTCGAGGGGTACACGGACGATGATCAGCCGTGTTTCGCGGATGGCTTCCATAGGTCCGTCACCAGTACGCGGTTTCATCGCGGCCATAATTGCGCCTCCAAGATTTGTGCAGTGTCCTCCTAGTATCCCAAATTCGTGGACGGAGTGTGCATTCGGCCCTCCGGAATGTGAAAAGTCGTGTTCTGGATGCACGCAGACTTGCGGGGAATCGACGGGGGAACGACCAGAAGCGAGGTGTAGCGTCGAAAGGCGTTGGCGTCGACGACGCCTCCTGCTCTTGCCAGATGATCGAAAGGACTTTCCGTGGCTGAATACACGCTTCCCGACCTTCCATACGACTACGCGGCACTCGAGCCCCACATCTCAGCTCGCATCATGGAGCTGCACCACGACAAGCACCACGCGACGTACGTCAAGGGTGCGAACACGGCCCTCGAGCAGATCGCCGAGGCGCGAGACAGCGGCAACCTCGCGAACATCAACAAGCTCGAGAAGGACCTCGCCTTCAACCTCGGCGGGCACGTCAACCACAGCGTGTTCTGGACCAACCTCTCCCCCGAGGGCGGCGAGCCCGAGGGTGGCATCAAGGACGCCATCGACGAGCAGTTCGGCGGACTCGAAAAGTTCCAGGCGCAGTTCACCGCGGTGGCCCTCGGCGTCCAGGGTTCCGGCTGGGCGGTGCTCGGCTACGACCAGACCGGCGGCAACCTGACGACGTTCCAGCTGTTCGACCAGCAGGGCAACATCCCGTTCGGGGTCACGCCGCTCCTCCAGCTCGACGTGTGGGAGCACGCCTACTACCTCGACTACCAGAATGTCCGTGCCGACTACATCAAGGCGTTCTGGAACATCGTGAACTGGAAGAACGTCGGCGAGCGCCTCGACGCCGCACGCTCCTAGCTCAACCAGCGGGGCGACCCGCAGACGACGATTGCCGCATCCGTGCTGGATGCGGCGATCGCTGTCTGCGGGCTCGGGCGAGCAGGTCAGCCCTTGGCGACGGCGACGGCCCGCTCGAGGGCCGCGACGCACTGCCCGTCGGTCTCGCGCGTGATCGTCACGACGGTCCTGTCCTCGACGTAGTGGCAGATATCCGCATTGACCGTCTCTCCGTGCACGACGTCTTCGAGCTTGTAGACGGTGCCAGCCCCAAGCGGCTCTGACGCGTACGTGGAGGTCCCGAGACTCTGCCCCTCGGCCGAGCTCTCGAACTCGTCAAACGTCGAGGCCGCGTCGAAATCCTCGCTCGCGGGAATAGTCGCGATGTGCAGCGACGTCTCACGCCACTTCTGCTCGGCAGACTTCACCGGCGTCCAGCTGCAGACATTGTCACTTGCATCCCCGAGCTGGACGAACTCGTCCCCCTGCTGCCCGAAGAAGATGGACCGGAACGTCACGACCTCAGGAGCCAACAGCTCGCCTTTCATGGCCTCAGTGAACTGGTCGCACTGATCCGCTGAGTCGATCGAAGCGACAGCCCAAACCGCAGCGGGCTGCTCCGTCTCCTCGGGCGTCGCCGAGGAGGGAGCGGTGGGTGACGACGTGGTCGTGGGGCCCGCCTCCCCCGGTGTCGCCTGACACCCCGAAAGTGCCAGCATCCCGACCGCCGCGATTACTGCGATCCGCCCCGCCCCGAGTCGTTCCATGTCCTGCTCCCCTGTGTTCTGTCGACGCTGCTGCGTCGGCGCTGTTGCCTGCACTCAATGTAGGGGTTCACCAGGGTTTTCTATGCCGGAAACGATAACGCTCCGGCCACGGAACGGTGACGTTTTGGACCGGGCTAAGCCGGGGTCCAGTCACCCTCCACGGTGTACCAGCAGATGTACAGCCAGACCAGCTGGCCGACGAGCATGACGACGACCACACCGACCCGGTAGAGCGGTGACTTGGGGATGGCGACCGCGCCGAGGACGGGGAACATCGGCATGAGCAGACGGAAGGTGCTCGACTGCGGGAAGAACACGGCGAACAGGTATGTGAAGTAGCTGAGCAGCCAGATCCTGATCTCGATGCCGAGCCTTCGCATGACCGGGAGCGCGATGACGCCGAGCACGACGACGACGAACAGGACGACGATGATGGCACCGATCGGCTGCCCGAACCAGAACGTCGCACCGTGGAACCAGCCGGTGAATGGCACGAGCTCGATGGGGCCTGTGTAGTGGATGCGCCAGGCCAGCTCAGTGTCGATGTAGGCCGACGGAACGCCGGTGACGGCCCACGCGATGAGGAGCCAGCCGAAGCCGGCGAGCGCCGAGAGCAGACCGGCCGCCATGACCTTGATGACCTCCGGCTTCGGGAAGTCCTCCCGGCCCTTGGCATGCATCCACCAGCGAGCGAGGAAGTACAGGCCGAGCGCCATGGCCCACGCGAGCCCGGTCGGGCGGGTGAAGGACGCGATGACGATGACGGGGAGCATGACGAGCCACTGGCGCTTGATGAGCAGGTACAGCAGCAGCGCGACGAAGAAGTTCTGCGCGCTCTCCGCATAGCCGAGCTGCAGCAGCGGGCTCGTCGGCCCGATGCAGAAGAGCAGCGTCGCGAACGACGTCGTGCTCTTGTCGACGACCAGGGCCAGCGTTCGGTTGAAGACCCATGCCGCGCCGAAC
Organism: Pseudoclavibacter sp. RFBB5; assembly: GCF_002931555.1. Lineage (GTDB taxonomy): Bacteria > Actinomycetota > Actinomycetes > Actinomycetales > Microbacteriaceae > Pseudoclavibacter. The sequence continues at coordinate 923,944 of NZ_PSTZ01000007.1, forward strand.
CCGAAGGCCGTCGCGACGAGCACCGACGCGATCTCCCAGGGGAGCGTCGTCACGAGCATCAGCGCGCGGACGAGCACGGGGTACACGGGCATGAACGCCCACGCGTTCTCGGTCACCTGCCCTACGTCGTTCCTCGGCAGGTCACTGGAGTAGCCGTACGGCCCCGTCGCGATGCGCTCGTACCAGGCGGAGTCCCAGAGGTTCGAGAAGGTCCACAGGTCGGGCTTGGCCGGCGACTGCCAGGTCTCCTGCTGCTGCGATGCGAACGCCAGCAGGAACGTGGTCGTCACGACGCGGGAGACGGCGAAGATGATGGCGACCTGCGCAAGCGGCGGCAGGCGATTCCAGTAGTAGGAGAAGTAGGTGGGTCGTGTGTCAGCGGCGACGGTGAAGTCGTCGCGGCCCGTCCTGGCTAGCGTGAGGTCAGCCACGTGCGCAGCCCCTCCTCGACGCGCGTGATCTCGGTCAGCAGCACCCGCTCGTCGTCCGCGTGCGCCTTCAACGGGTCGCCTGGGCCGTAGTTGACGGCCGGGATGCCCAGGGCCGAGAAGCGCGCCACGTCCGTCCACCCGTACTTCGGCTTGGCTTCCGCCCCTACCGCCTCCAGGAAGCCGCGGGCGAGCGGTGCGTCCAGTCCGGGACGAGCGGCGGGAGAGCGGTCCACGAAGTCGAGCTCGAAGTCGCCGAACCACTCTCGGAGCTTGGCCTCGGCCTCGTCGAGCGACTTGTCCGGAGCGAAGCGGTAGTTGACATGCACGACGCACTCGTCTGGGATGACGTTGCCGGCCACTCCCCCTGAGATGCGGACGGCGTTGAGCCCCTCCCGGTAGTCGAGCCCCTCGACGGGAACGGTGGCCGGCTCGAACGCTGCGAGCCTCGCGAGGATCGGCGCCGCCCTGTGGATGGCGTTCTCGCCCACCCAGGCGCGCGCGGAGTGCGCGCGCTTGCCTCTCGTGCGGATGTCGACGCGGATCGTGCCGTTGCAGCCACCCTCGACCTCCCCCTTCGTGGGTTCGCCGAGGATCGCGAAGTCCGCCGCAAGCAGGTCGGGTCGCGCATCGGCGAGCCGACCGAGGCCGTTGAGGTCCGAGGCGACCTCTTCGTTGTCGTACCAGATCCAGGTGACGTCGACGGCGGGTTCCGTGAGCTCTGCCGCGAGCCGCAGCTGCACGGCGACACCCGCCTTCATGTCGACGGTGCCGCGCCCCCAGAGGTACTCGCCGGCCGGCGTGCCCGGCACGTCCGCGGCCGCCTGCTCGGGCGTCAGCACCTCGCTGCGGGTCGGGAGGTTCTCGTTGATCGGAACCGTGTCGATGTGCCCGGCGATCGCGACCCGCTGCGTGCGACCAAGCGACGTGCGCGCGACGATCGTGTTGCCGAGCCGGAGCACTTCGAGATGCTCGAACGGCGAGAGCGCCGCCTCGATCGTGTCGGCGATCGCCGCCTCGTCGCCGGACACCGACGGGATGTCGCACAGCAGCCTCGTGAGTTCGGTCGAAGGTCGCGTCAGATCGATGGCGTCGGCGCTCGCGAGAGAAGACATGCGCTCAAGCCTAAGTCCTCCACCGGAACGGGCCCGCTCGTGCCCGCGCGAGCCCTTCGCTGGGTAGCCTGGAGCCATGACCAACGATGCACCAACCTCCAACGACCCGCGGACCGCGTGGGGCGACGGCCTCGCCACCATCACGAACGACGGACAGGTGCTCGACGCCTGGTTCCCGACACCCGCGCTCGGCGCCCTGCCAGAGGGCCGAGACCCGCACATCTCGCCCGCGAGCTTCGCCGCCCTCGCCTACGATGACGAGCGTCGCCAGGTCCAGGTCAGCCCCGTCACGGTGACCGTGGAGCTGGACGGTCCCGTCGAGAGCGTCGTCGATGCCTACCTGCGCCTGCACCTCCTGAGCCACCTCATCGTCGAGCCCAACAGCATCAATCTCGACGGCATCTTCGGCCACCTGCCGACCAACGCGTGGACCAACGTCGGGCCCATGCGCCCCGAGCTCGCGGCGAGCTCGCGCGCAGGCCTCCAGCGTGAGGGCATCCAGGTCTACGCCGTCGACAAGTTCCCGCGCCTCCTCGACTACGTCATGCCGGCGGATGTGCGCATCGCGGACGGCGGACGGGTGCGGCTCGGCGCTCACCTCGCCCCGGGGACGGTCGTCATGCACGAGGGCTTCGTCAACTTCAACGCGGGCACGCTCGGCCGTTCCATGGTCGAGGGCCGCGTCTCCCAGGGCGTCGTCCTCGGCGCCGGCAGCGACATCGGCGGCGGCGCATCGATCATGGGCACGCTCTCGGGCGGCGGCAAGGAGCGCATCCGAATCGGCGAGCGCGCACTGCTGGGCGCGAACTCCGGCATTGGCATCTCGCTTGGCGACGACTCGATCGTCGAGGCCGGCCTGTACGTCACGGCCGGCACGAAGGTCTCCCTCATCGGCGTGAGCGACCCCGATGGTCAGATCGGCGAGCCCCGCTCGGTGAAGGCCGCCGAGCTCTCCGGTGTGCCCAACCTGCTGTTCCGTCGCAACTCGCTCAACGGCGCCGTCGAGGCTCTGGCCCGCACGGGGGCTGGCATCCAGCTCAACGACGCGCTGCACGCCTAGCGGCAACCCCCGCAACCCGGAGACGAAACAACACTCCCCGCTGGCCACCTGTCGTGCGGCTCGAGCGGGGAGTGTCTTGTTCGTTCAGCGTAGAGCGCGAGCCGCCGGATCGGAAGCCCTCTCAGGGGTTTCCAGGTTCCGGCGGCTCTCTCTTTTCGTCGCGCGGCCAGCTTCAGAGAAGCTGGAAGCCGCGGTTCTCCGGGTAGTGCCGCTCCGGCTCCCCCGTGTACAGCTGCTGCGGGCGACCGATCTTCGTCTTGGCGTCGGCGTTGGCCTCACGCCAGTGCGCGAGCCAGCCGGGCAGCCGGCCGATGGCGAAGAGCACCGTGAACATGCGCGTGGGGAACCCCATGGCCTTGTAGATGAGGCCCGTGTAGAAGTCGACGTTCGGGTAGAGGCTGCGCTCCTTGAAGTAGTCGTCGTTGAGCGCGACCTGCTCGAGCTGCGTGGCGAGCTCCAGGAGCGGGTCGTTGACGCCGAGGGCGGCGAGCACCTCGTCGGCGGACTCCTTGACGAGCTTCGCGCGCGGGTCGTAGCTCTTGTAGACGCGGTGCCCGAAGCCCATGAGGCGGACGCCGTCTTCCTTGTTCTTCACGCGCTCGACGAAGCGGTCGACGCCCTCGCCCGATTCCTGGATCTGCGCGAGCATCTTCAGGACTGCCTCGTTCGCGCCACCGTGCAGCGGGCCGTTGAGCGCGCTGATGCCGGCTGAGATCGAAGAGTACATGTTCGCCTCGGTCGACCCGACGAGGCGGACCGTCGACGTCGACGCGTTCTGCTCGTGGTCGGCGTGCAGGATGAGGAGGCGCTCGAGCGCCTTCGAGAGCACTGGGTTGACCTCATACGGCTCGGCGAGGTTGCCGAAGTTGAGCTTGAGGAAGTTGTCGACGAAGTCGAGCGAGTTGTCCGGGTACAGGAAGGCCTGGCCGATGCTCTTCTTGTGCGCATAGGCGGCGATGACCGGGATCTTCGCGAGGAGGCGGATGGTCGACTGCTCGACCATCTCGGGGTTGTGGACGTCGAGCGAGTCCTCGTAGTAGGTCGAGAGCGCGTTGACCGCGCTGGAGAGCACCGACATGGGGTGAGCGTGCGGCGGCAGTGCCGTGAAGAAGCGCTTGAGGTCCTCGTGCAGGAGGGTGTGATGACGGATGCGATCCGTGAAGCTCTCGTACTCGGACTCGGTGGGGAGCTGACCGTAGAGGAGCAGGTAGGCGACTTCGAGGAAGCTCGACTTGGAGGCGAGCTCCTCGATCGGATAGCCGCGGTAACGCAGGATGCCGTTGGCACCATCGATGTACGTGATGGCGGACTTGGTCGACGACGTGTTGACGAAGCCCTGGTCGAGCGTCGTGTATCCCGTCTGCTTCATGAACGTCGAGATGTCGACCGCGTCAGCGCCTTCGGTGGCGCGCAGGACTGGGAACTCCGCGGTCCTGTCGCCGATCCTGAAGGTGGCCGAGTCCGCCTCGTGCTGGTGGGCCTCAGCCTGCTTGTGCTGTTCAGTCACAGATCCTCCTCGAGCGAGTGGGGGATGCTCCCCGGCGAGCACGCAGAACGCGCAGTGTCCTCATAGCCTAATCGGTCGACAAGGTGACTATGCGAATCCACAATGAAACCCGCGATGTGCTGTCTGTTGTCTACTGCGCGTGTACCGATTGGTCAGCATTGGCCGCAATCAGGCGCCGAGCGGCCTCAGCGATCTGCGCATCGGTGGCCGTGAGTGAGATGCGGACGTACCGGGCTCCGGCGTCGCCGTAGAAGACGCCCGGCCCGCCGATGATGCCCAGATCGGCGAGCGCGCCGATCGTGGTCCACGAGTCATGTCCTGTCGTGCCCCAGAGGTAGAGCCCCGCCTCGCTGTGCTCGATGCGCAGCCCCCAGGACTGCAGGGCCGGCAGCAGCACCTCGCGGCGTCGGCGGTAGCGGTGGTACTGCTCCCTGGCGTGCTCGTCATCGCCGAGCGCCGTCGCGACCGCCGCCTGCACAGGAGCCGGCACGATGAGGCCGGCATGCTTGCGCGCGACGAGGAGTCTCTCGATCAGCGAGGCATCACCAGCGATGTACGCCGCTCGGTATCCGGCGAGGTTCGAGCGCTTCGACAGCGAGGAGCAGGCGAGGATGTTCGTCAGGTCACCACCGGTGACCCGATCGTCGAGGATGCTCGGGATGCGCTCCCCCGACCATTCACCCCAGCCGAGTTCGGCGTAGCACTCGTCGTTCACGATGATGGCACCCAGCTCCCGCGCACGTTCGACCGCGGCCCCGAGCTCGTCGACGCCGAGGACGCGTCCGTCCGGATTGCCGGGGCTGTTCAGCCAGATGAGCTTCGTCGACGCGGGCCAGGAAGCCGGGTCGTCCCCTGAGAACCCCACCGCCCCAGCGAAGACGGCGCCGATCTCGTACGTGGGGTAGGCGCGTGCCGGGTAGACGACGGTGTCGCCTGCACCGAGGCGCAGGAAGAACGCCGCCGTGGCGACGAACTCCTTCGAGCCCACCGTGAGCATCGTGTTCGCTCGCCCGAGCCCCGTGACACCCCGGCTCCTGGCGAACCACTCGACCACTGCATCCCGCGCCTCAGGGGTGCCGATGGTCGTCGGGTAGGAGTGCGCGTCGGCGTGCTCGCGCAGCGCCGTCCGCACGATCTCGGGAGTCGGGTCGACCGGCGAGCCGATCGACAGGTCCACGGCGCCGTCAGGATGCGACTTCGCTCGTTCGACGTACGGCGCGAGGTTGTCCCACGGATAGTCGGGAAGCTCACCCAGCGTCACGCGCCGTCCCCCTGGGGGTCGAGCGCCGCGATGAGGGGGTGGTCGTGATGGATGACGCCCACCTTGGCCGCGCCTCCCGGGGAGCCGATCTCGCTGAAGAAGTCGACGTTCGCGGTGTAGTACTCGCTCCACTCGTCGGGCAGGTCATCTTCGTAGTAGATGGCCTCGACGGGGCACACGGGCTCACAGGCCCCGCAGTCGACGCATTCGTCCGGATGGATGTAGAGCATCCGGTCGCCCTCGTAGATGCAGTCGACGGGGCACTCGTCGATGCAGGCCCGGTCTTTCACGTCGACACAGGGAAGGGCGATGACGTAGGTCACTTGGGTGACTCCTCCAAGTTCGTGGGCGATCTCCCATCGTACTCGTCGCGGACGGGCGTCGTTCGCGCCCGACGGCTCGGGAGCTGCGGCCAGAATGCGCAGGCCGCCGCGATGAGCGATGCGAGCGCCAGCCACGCGAGGCCGAATGCGTCCCCGACGACGACGACGCTGGACCCGGGGTTCCAGAGTCCGAGGGCGCCGACCGCCGCGACGATGCCGGCCGCGAAGCCCGTGGTCATCCACCGGTCGACGAGGTACATGCGGAGGCCGATGCCGAGGCACAGGATGCAGGCGAGTCCGAGCACGATACCGACCCAGAGCGTGGTGTCGAAGAGCTCGACGCGACCGCGGTGCAGGAACGTCGTGACCGTGCCGACGATGAGGCCGAAAAGCGCGTAGAGCAGCGCCCCGAGGATTCGCTCCCCGGTTCGCTGCTCTCCGGCAGGCTGTTCGATGACTTCCGTCATACGACCTTAATCTTCACTGCGAACCGTGCGAGTTCGCACGTTCGACTACTGCTTCTTGGCGCGCGACGTGGCACGTGCACGTGCGTTGCCGTCGAGGAGCAGCTTGCGGATGCGGATCTTCTCGGGCGTGACCTCGACGCACTCGTCTTCGCGAGCGAACTCGAGGCACTCCTCGAGCGTGAGCTGGCGCGACGGGGTCATCGACTCGAACGTGTCCGCGTTGGCGGAACGCATGTTCGTGAGCTTCTTCTCCTTGGTCACGTTGACGTCCATGTCGTCGGCGCGCGAGTTCTCGCCGATGACCATGCCCTCGTAGACCTCTTCGGTCGGCTGCACGAAGAACGACATGCGCTCCTGCAGGGCGATCATCGCGAACGGCGTCGCCACTCCGGCGCGGTCGGCGACGATCGAGCCCGACGTGCGGGTCGTGATCGGGCCGGCCCATGGCTCGTAGCCGTGCGAGATGGCGTTGGCGATACCGGTGCCGCGTGTGCTGGTCATGAACTCGCTGCGGAAGCCGATGAGGCCACGCGACGGGATGACGAACTCCATGCGCACCCAGCCGGTGCCGTGGTTCGACATGGACTCCATGCGGCCCTTGCGCGCGGCGAGGAGCTGCGTGATGGCACCGAGGTGCTCCTCTGGCGAGTCGATCGTGAGGTGCTCGTACGGCTCGTGCGTCTTGCCGTCGACGATCTTCGTGACGACCTGCGGCTTGCCGGCGGTCAGCTCGAAGCCTTCGCGACGCATGTTCTCGATGAGGACGGAGAGCGCGAGCTCGCCACGGCCCTGGACTTCCCAGGCGTCCGGGCGGCCGATGTCGAGGACACGGATCGAGACGTTGCCGATGAGCTCGCGGTCGAGACGGTCCTTGACCATGCGCGAGGTGAGCTTGTGGCCCTTGACCTTGCCCATGATGGGCGAGGTGTTCGTGCCGATCGTCATCGAGATGGCCGGCTCGTCGACCGTGATGCCGGGGAGCGGGCGGATGTCCTCGGGGTCGGCGATCGTCTCGCCGATCATGATCTCGGGGATGCCGGCGACGGCGACGATGTCACCGGGGCCCGCGGAGTCGGTGGGGACGCGGTCGAGCGCCTTCGTCTCGAGCAGCTCCGTGATGCGCACGTTGTGCACCGAGCCGTCGTTCTTGACCCAGGCCACGTTCTGGCCCTTCTTGAGCGTGCCGTTGAAGACGCGCAGCAGAGCGAGACGCCCGAGGAACGGCGAGCTGTCCAGGTTCGTCACGTGCGCCTGCAGCGGCGCCTCCGGGTCGAAGGCGGGCGGCTGGATGTGCTTGAGGATCGTCTCGAAGAGGGGCTCGAGGTCGTCGTTGTCCGGCAGCTCGCCGTCAGCGGGCTGGTTGTGCGAAGCGGCACCGGCACGCCCGGAGGCGTAGAGGACGGGCAGGTCGAGCAGCGCGTCGATGTCGAGATCCGGTGCCTCGTCGGCCATGTCGGAGGCGAGGCCGAGAAGCAGGTCCTGGCTCTCGGCGACGACCTCGTCGATGCGGGCATCGGGACGGTCGGTCTTGTTGACGCAGAGGATGACGGGCAGGTTCGCGGCGAGCGCCTTGCGGAGCACGAAGCGAGTCTGCGGGAGGGGACCCTCGGACGCGTCGACGAGCAGGACGACGCCGTCGACCATCGACAGGCCGCGCTCGACCTCACCGCCGAAGTCGGCGTGGCCGGGGGTGTCGATCACGTTGATCGTGATCGGGCCATCCGTGGCGTGCTTCCCCTTGTACGAGATCGCCGTGTTCTTGGCGAGGATGGTGATGCCCTTTTCACGCTCGAGGTCGTTCGAGTCCATGACTCGGGCCTCGGTCGAGTTGCTGTCGTGCTCGCCAAACGAGCCCGTCTGCTTCAGCATGGCGTCGACGAGGGTCGTCTTGCCGTGGTCGACGTGCGCCACGATGGCGACGTTACGGAGTTCAGAACGGTGGGCGACAGGCACAGCAGTCATTCAGGGGTGCTTTCATTTGAGAAAAGGGCAGTTCATCCTACGTCACGGAGGGCACGCCTCCCGACCAGCGTGAGATGGGCCTCACGCTGGTCGAAGTTTCTACCGGGTCACTGCCCGGATTCGCGCTCCTCGGCTTCCGCCCGCAGCACGTTCTCCTGCTGCTCGCTCGGCGCGTCGGAGACCACGATGTCGTCGCCGAGCACCTCGTTCGTTACCGCAGCGGCCGTCGCCCGCTTGAGCGCGGCGCGCTCCTCGCGACGCATCGCCTGCTCGTCAGGGTCGGGAACCGGCACGGCAGCGACGAGGCGCTGCGTGTACGGATCCTGGGGTGCGCGCAGGATCTGGTCCGTCGGCCCCTGCTCCACGATCTTGCCGTGGTTCATGACGATCACGCGGTTGGCGAGCTGGTCCACGACGGCGAGGTCGTGGGTCACGAAGAGCACCGCGAACTGCAGGCGCTGCTGGATCTCGACGAGCAGCTCCAGCACGCGCTTCTGCACCGAGACGTCCAGTGCCGACGTCGGCTCGTCGGCGACGAGGAGCTTCGGCTCGAGCGCAAGGGCTCGAGCGATGCCGATGCGCTGACGCTGGCCGCCGGAGAGCTCGTTCGGGTAGCGGTTGCGGAAGGAACGGGGCAGCTCGACCTGGTCGAGCAGCTCGCCGACGCGGGCCTCGATCTCGGCCTTCGTGAGCTTCTTCTCGAGGATGAGCGGCTCGGCGATCGACTGCCCGACGGGCCAGCGGGGGTTGAGCGACGAGCCCGGGTCCTGGAAGACGATGCCGATGTCGCGGCGCACCTTCGCGAGGTCCTGCCGGGAGACGCCGTTGAGCTCGACGCCGTTGAGCTTCATGGAGCCAGCCGCGACCGGCAGCAGGCCGACGACCGCTCGCGCGACCGTGGTCTTGCCGGAGCCGGACTCGCCGACGACGCTGACGATCTCGCCAGGGTAGATCTCGAACGTCGCGTCCTCGACCGCCTTGAACGCTGGGACGCGCCCCTGCTTCGGGTACTCGATGTCGGCGTTCTGCACGACGAGAGCCGGCTCGCCCGTGAACTCGCGCGCGTCCAGCCCGCTCGCCTCCCCCGTGCCGAGGTGCGGCACGGCGTCGAGCAGCGTCTTCGTGTAGGCATGCTGCGGGTTCTTGAAGATCTCGCGCACCGTGCCGCGCTCGACGATCTCTCCACCCTTCATGACGATCACGTTGTCGGCGATGTCGGCGACGACGCCCATGTCGTGCGTGATGATGACGATGGCCGAGTTCAGGCGCTCGTGGAGTGAGCGCATGAGCTCCAGGATCTCGGCCTGGATCGTCACGTCGAGCGCTGTCGTCGGCTCATCCGCGATGAGGAGGTCGGGGTCGCAGCTCAGGGACTGCGCGATCATGGCGCGCTGGCGCTGGCCGCCGGAGAGCTGATGCGGGTACGAGTCGAACGCCTTGGCCGGGTTCGGCATCTCCACGAGGCGAAGCAGCTCGAGCGCACGCTCGCGCGCATCGTTCGGCGTCATCGTCGGGTTGTGGATGCGCAGGGCCTCGGAGATCTGGAATCCGATCGTGAGCACGGGGTTGAGCGCGGTCATCGGCTCCTGGAAGATGACCGCGATGTCATTGCCACGCGCGCGACGAAGCGTCGACTGCGGGGCGCCGATGAGCTCGGTGCCGTTGAGCTTCGCGCTCCCGGACGTGCGCCCGTTCTTCGGGAGCAGGTCAAGCAGCGTCATCGACGACACCGACTTGCCGGAGCCGGACTCGCCCACGATGGCGAGCACCTCGCCCGGCCGGACCACGTAGTTGATGTCCTTCGCGGCGGGGACCCAGTCTCCGCCGACCCAGAACTCGACGCTCAGGTCCTGCACCTCGAGGATGGGCGTCGTGTCGTCTTTGCGTGAAGTCGTGCTCATGAGCGTGCCTCCCGGTGGGCTGCGGTCGAAGTGCGTGGAGTCTGAGGTGCGAGCGGACCGACTGCCGGTCCGCTCACCGCGGTGGGACGGGATTCGTCTGCGACACTTGGCTCGTGTCCGAGCGAACAGTTCTCCGCCCCCGCATGGGTCTTGTCGTCTACGGCGTCATCACCGCCATGGCGCTGGTCGCCGTCATCTCCGTGGCGGTGACGCCCGGTGCCGGCCGCCACCTGCTCTCGGTGCTGCCGCTGCCCATCCTGGCGCTCGGCGTCGGGTGGATCACCCTCGTGAGCCCGAGCGTCGTCTTCACCGATGATGCGCTCGAGGTGAACAACCCCCTCAAGAAGACGGTCGTGCCATACGGCCACATCGAGCTGGTCGAGACGACGCGCGGCTTCACCGTCACCACGCCGGAGGGCAAGGTCAGCGCGTGGGCCGCTCCCCCGCCCGACCGGCTCAGCGCTGAGCGAATGGACCCGCGCGACCCGCTCCTGTGGAAGGATCCTCGCCGACTCACCGACGAGTCGCAGAGCATCCGCACGAGCGCCGCTCCCGGCACGTACTCGGGAGACGCGGCCGTGAACCTCACGCACCGCAGGGCCCAGCAGCAGCGTGAGGCCGGAGCCCCGCTCGCCCCGGTCGTGCGCACGCAGAACGTGGCGAACACGGTGGTGCTGATCACCACCCTGCTGGTCGTCGGCGCGCTCTTCGCGTTCTAGCCCCACAGGGGCCAGCGACCCGGCGCGCTCTGCGACGAGGACCGTCACGCATCCGCCTTGCTCAAGTCGCGGTCAGCCGCGTCGCCCTTGGTCGGACGGCCGTCGCGCGAGGTGAGCGTGCGCCACATGCGCGACCAGGTGCCGTTGCCCGGGATCTTGCGCTGACGCGGGTCGAAGGCGTCTCGCAGGCCGTCGCCGATGAAGTTGATGCACAGGGCGATCGCCACGATGAAGGCGCCGGGGAACCAGAACAGCCACGGACGGGTGGCGAACGCGCCCTGGTACTCCTGCACGATCTGGCCGAGCGACACGTCGGGCGGCTGGATGCCGAAGCCCAAGAACGAGAGGTTCGCCTCGAGGATGATGGCGGCGCTCATCAGCAGGGTCGTCGAGACGATCACCACGCCGAGAGCGTTCGGCAGGATGTGGCGGAAGATGATGCGCCGGCCGGAGGCGCCGGCGACGCGCGCAGCGTCCACGAACTCGCGCTCGCGAAGGGTGAGGAACTCGCCGCGAACCAGGCGGGCGAGGGACATCCAGCCGACGAGGCCGAGGACGACGGCGAGCGAGACGGCGCCGTAGGCCCGGAGCACCTCGTTCTGTCCAGCGAGCTGTCCGAGGACGGCCGCGAAGACGAGCGTCGGGATGACGAGGAAGAGGTCGGTGACGCGCATGAGCACGTTGTCGACCCAACCGCGGTAGTAGCCCGCGATGCCGCCGACGATGATGCCGATGACCGCTGCGAGGATGCCGTAGATGAACATGACCGTCAGCGACTGCTGCGTGCCGCGCATGACGCGGGCGAAGATGTCGCGGCCGATCTCGTCCTGACCGAACGGATGCGAGCCCCAGTCGAAGAGGCTCACGAAGGTCGGATTGCCGCCGTTCACGATCGGCGCGATGGAGTTCCAGTCGTAGGCCCACCAGCCCGAGACCTGGATCTGCGTGAACTTGCCCTCGGAGAAGTCCCACCACGGCACGACGATGCCGACGGACGTGAAGACGAGCAGCACGATGACCAGGAGGACGGCGGTGGACACCATGGCACCCGTGTGGCGCACGAAGCGCCGCCACACGATCTGGCCCTGGCTGAGGCCGATGGTCTCACGTTGCTCGATGGTCAGCTCGTCGCCGGGGCCGTGAGGCTGCGGGGCGGTGATCTCGGTGAAGTTCGGAGTCGTCATAGCTCAGCCCTCTCTCAGCTCAGGCGGATTCGCGGGTCGAGAACGGAGTACAGGATGTCGGCGATCAGGTTGAAGATCACGGTGAGCGCCGCGGTCACGAGGATGTAGCCCATGAGCGGGTTCAGGTCGACGTTGCGCAGCGACTCGGAGAAGATCGATCCCATCGCGCGCCAGCCGAAGATCTGCTCGGTGACGATCGCTCCCGAGATGATGGCGCCGACGTCGGCGGCCACGATCGTGGTGATCGGGATGAGCGAGTTGCGCAGCGCGTGGCGCATGACCACGGTGCGCTCGGGGAGGCCCTTCGCGCGTGCCGTGCGGACGTAGTCCTGGTTCATGATCTCGAGCAGGCTGGAGCGCGAGTAGCGGCTGTAGCTCGCGATGGAGATGACCATGATGGCGATCGTCGGCAGCAGGAGGTGCGTGAAGCCGTCCAGCATCTGCAGCCAGATCGACGGGTCGGAGCCGAGCTGCGGGCTGGATGCTCCGACGGTCGCGATCGGACGGCCGCCGGTCTGGTCGTAGTAGCCGGACCAGGTCTGCATGACGCGGTCGATGACGAGCAGCAGCGACACGACGAAGCCGACGATGGCGGCGTTGCTCGCCACGTTGCGCTTGTCGAGGCCTCCGAAGTACTTGCCGACGAACCAGGCGATGACCGTGAAGACCACGATGAGGGCGATGGGGAACCAGGCGCCGATCTCGTTGGTCATCGCGAACTGCAGCGGGTACCAGAGCGCTCCCCCGACGACCGCGACGGCACCGGTGACGATGAGGTTGCGACGGTGCGAGAGGCCCACCGTGAGCGCGGCGGTCAGCAGCACCGTGGCGAGGCCGAGCACGATGATGAGCACCGTGCCGAGCCCGGGGTTGCGGAACCAGTCGAGCAGCTCCATCCCGAACAGGATCGCGATCGTGCCGACGGCACCAGCACCGAACACGGTGGCGCGCGTCTTTGCGGGCCCTCCGATGATCGACATGAAGATGAAGCCCATGATCACGCCGATGAGCACCAGCAGCGGTATCGGTATCTCGGGGTCCTGCAGGAAGTCGTTGAAGCCGATGGCCATGTACTGCTTGAGCAGCACGGCCACGAAGAAGATCGGCAGCGAGTACGTGAGGAACGACAGGAACGTGACCGTGTAGTCGTAGCCGGAGTACTGGCGGAGGGCGGTCGTCACACCGACGGCGACGCCGATGACGACGGCGATGAGCGTCGCGGCCGTGACGAGCTGCAGGGTCTGGCCGACCGCCGAGGCGATGAGCGGGCCGACGTCCTGGTTGGCGATGTTCACGCCCATGGAGAAGTTGTTGCCGAGGAAGCCGAACAGGCCGTTCGGGTCGTCGAAGGTCGGGATGAAGAACCCGAGGATGCCGCCGAGCCACAGGAAGAAGCGGGCGGGGGCTGGCACATCCAGTTGCAGGAGCTCCACGCGCGCGGCGATGAGCTGCTCCTTGTTGGGAGCCGTGGACTCCAAGATGTCCGCGAGCGGGTCCTTCGAGATCGCGACGAGGTTGTACACGATGAAGAGCGCGCCCAGCAGGATGAAGATCGACACGAAGAGGCGTCGGAGGGTGAATCTCAGCACAGATGGGTCCTGTTCTGGAAGGGGCATTCGGCCGGGGATGTGGCCGTGAACAGACGAGGCGGGAGTCCCGCAGTCGAGAAGACTACGGTACTCCCGCCGTCGCTAGATCTGACCGCGCAGCGGTCAGCGCGTCGAGAGCTCGACGCTGGTGTGACTACTCAGCGGCTTCCACGGGTGCCCACTCCCAGGCGTTCCAGAAGTACTGGGGAGAGAGGAACCCGGGCTTGACGTTCGCGACCTCGTCGCTCCAGGCGACGACACCGGGGAACTGGAAGATCGGCACGGACCACGAGTTTTCCATGATGATCTTCTCGGCCTCGACGAGCTTGCCCTGAGCCTCGGCTGGGTCGATCGTGACGTCGACGTCCTTGAGGATCTGGTCGAGCTCGGGGTCGCTCCAGCCGTAGTAGTTGTTGATGCCGCCCGTGATGTAGTTCGGGGACGGCTCGCCGACACCGAGACCCTCGGACTGCCATCCGAAGAGGGCAGCGTCGTAGGCGTCGGTCTGCGTCGTGAGCACGGTGGACCAGTCCTCGGCGCTCGCGTCGACGATCGTGAAGCCGGCCTTCTCGGCCGAGGCCTTGATGAGCTGCAGCTCCTGCTGACGACGCGGGTTGGTGGATGCCGTCATGAAGCGGACGGAGGGGTTGGCCACGCCAGCCTGCGCGAGGAGGCCCTTGGCCTCTTCGATGGCAGCGTCGTCGCCCGAGTAGCGGGAGACGCCGCTGTCGGCGACCGACTCCTCGTAGCCGTCGGCGCCGGGAAGGAACACGAGCGAGTCGCGCGTGGTCGCATCCGGGGCGATCGGCGTGATGAGCTTCTCGACGATCTCCTGACGCGGGATCGTGAGGAGGAAGGCCTCGCGGATCTGCTGGGCCTTGGCCTCGTCGCCACCGTACGTGGCTGGGTCGAAGACACCGCCGTTGGCGACCTGGAGGTCGACGTGCTCGTAGGTGCCCTCGAGCGAGGACTCCCACTCGATGCCCTCGGTGGCCTCGAGCTGCTGCAGGAGGTCGGTCGTCGGCTGACCGGAGACGATCTGGACCTCACCGTTCTGGAGCGCCTGCACCTGTGCCTGCGGGTCCGGGATGAAGCGGATCGTGATGGTCTCGTAGTGCGGCAGCGGGCCCCACGTGTAGTCCTCGCGGGCCGTGAGCGTCACGTACTGGTTCTCGACCAGATCCGTGATCGTGTACGGGCCGTTGGAGAGGGTCTTCTGCGGCTCCTCCGGCATCGACGTGTAGTCGTAGCCGGTGCGGTAGGCGGAGGCGACCTTGCTCAGGAACTCGCTGTTGTTGTCGTTGACCGCGGTGATGAAGGCATCCTTCGCGGCCTGCGCGTCGTCGTACTCACCCGGGTAGGCGAGCTGGACGGTGCCGTGTGCCGAGATCGCCGTCGTGTCCGGCGCAAACATGGTCTTCCAGTCGGCGTACGGCTGGTCGTAGACGACCGTGAACGACTTGTTGTCGTCGGCGAGCGTCGGAGCCTGCGAGGCGAGGTCGAGCTGCAGACCGGGTGCCGGGTCGGTTCCCCAGTAGACACCGGCGTCCGCGGCCGCGTCGATCGCGTCCTGGTTCGTGACGTTGCCCTCGTCGTCGTACTCGGCCTCTGGCACCTCGCCCGCTTCGCGGTGCGTGGTGTTGGCGGCCCAGGTGAGCAGCAGGTCGGCGCCGTCGAACGGCGTGCCATCGCTCCAGGTGACCGCGTCGTTGACCGTGTACTTGATGGTCAGCGGGTCGGTCGAGACCTCTTCGACCGTGCCGAACTCGGTGTTCTCCACGAGCTCGGGGGTCGGGTCGTAGTCGATGAAGCCATCAGACGTGACGTGGACGATGTTGGCGTTCGCCGCGGCGTTGTTGGCCGAGGTGTTCACGTTGAACGCGAAGAACGGGTCGTTCCATGCAACCGTGATGGCGGAGCCACCGACGATCTCCGGATCGCGATTCGGGGCAGAGCAGCCAGCGAGAACCAACGCGCTTGTGGCGACGACGGCTCCCACGGCGATAACTCGTGATGTCCTCATAGGACCTCCTTGGGGAAACAGGGGCTGTGAACGTCGAACATCCACGAACTCTGTGAATTATCGACAAATACCCGTTGAACCTACGCCCCCTCGCGCGAGGGGTTTCACCAATTCAGGGGATCGTTACTCACACGAAACGGGTCTTGTTCAACTCTTACAAGCCGTTCGCCGTTCGTAGACTGCGGACATGTCACATTCGCGCATTGACGTTACGGTCAGCCAGGGTCCGGAGGAACTGGACCGCTCCGCGCGCGCGCGGCTGCGCTGGGAGATCTGGATCGTCCTGGCCCTCGCGATCATCCCGTCGAGCCTGTACGCGATCATCTCCCTCGCGGATCGTGCGACGCGCGCTACCGCACTCGCCGACCAGACGACGACGCTGAACGCTTCCCGCGACGCGCGGCCACTGTTCGACGCGCTCCTACAGCTCTCGAGCATCCTCACCGACCTCGTACCCGTCGCTCTGGTGATCTGGCTGCTCTGGACGCCCACCGTCTCGGGCTTCCGGAAGCTGGGCCTGGACACGAGGCAGCCCCTCGGCGACCTCGGGCAGGGCCTTCTGCTAGCCGCCTGCGTCGGCGTGCCCGGCATCGTCTTCTACCTCGCGACCAGGGCACTCGGGCTCACGCTCTCCGTCGAGGCGAGCGCGCAGGAGATCACGTGGTGGACCGTGATCCTGCTCCTGCTCGCGGCGCTGCGTGCCGCGCTTCTGGAGGAGATCGTCGTCGTCGGGTATCTCGCGACCCGCCTGCGCGAGCTGGGGTGGGCGACCTGGCAGATCATCGTCGCGTCCTCGCTCCTCCGCGGCTCCTACCACCTGTATCAGGGCCCCGGAATGGCGCTCGGCAACGTCGCCATGGGCGTGCTGCTCTCCTGGTGGTTCCTCCGCAAGGGGCGCGTGGGCGGCCTCGTCGTCGCGCACTTCATCCTCGACGCCGTCTCGTTCCTCGGCTATCCCCTCGCCGCGGCGCTCCTCCCGCAGCTCTTCACCTGAGACCGGTCACGTCGCGGAGCCCTCAGACGGTGAGATTCACGAACCGGAACGACTGGTCGCCGTACTCCCAGACCACGTCGAAGCGCTCCTTCGGAACGTCGAACACGACGTACCCGGACTCTGCGCCGACCCCGTACTCGCGCTGCTGCACGGAGCTCCCGATGCAGTCGTCCGCGAGCGAGGCCCCCAGCTTCGAGTCGCCGTTCTTCTCGAACAGGCGAAGGCTGTCGAAGGCGAACACGGGCGCGAACGCACCCTCCTCATCCTCGGCGCTGAGCGCCCCGTATCCCTCGACCTGCAGCTGGATCGCGACGTAGCTGCCGCCGGCTTTCGGAGCTTCCTCTTCGAGACACCGCACGTCGAAGGCCACACCCGCGATGGTGAAGCGGCCGACGGGTTCGCCACTCGCGCCGAGCACCGTCGCCCACTGGCCCCTCGTGAACCTGAGCTCGCCGTCGACAGGCTTCGGGTTCTCGTTCTCCGCGACTCGTGGCGCGGCCACGACCTGCACGTTGATCGGGGTGACCGTCGGCGTCGGCGTCTGGGTGACGCCCGGGGTGGCGATGACGGCCACCGCATCAGCGGATTCGCGCGTCGCGGCCACCGGCGGAACGCACGCCGCGAGCAGCAGCGACGCACCGAGCGCCGACGCCAGGAGGAGGCCGCGGACACCCCGTGGCCGCCACCCGCCGGAGAGCCTCACCGCGCTACTCGGTTCTCCCCGACGCCGCCGCGATCCGGGCGGCGAGCGGCGAGCCCAGGAGCGCTTCGAGCGAGACCAGCCTGCCCTCGGCATCCGTCATGGGCACTCGCCAGTTCGGATACTCGTCGGCGGTGCCCGGCTGATTCACGCCGCGGCGGTCACCCGCGAGATCGGACACACCCACACCGAACAGCTGGGCAGCCGAACCCGAGAGGTACTCGTGCAGCGCCACGACGATGTCCTCGTTGCTCGGCTCCTCCCCCACCAGGCCAGCTCGCCGGAGTCGGTCGACGACCTTCGAGATCGTCTCGGTCTCCTCGGCCCGCGCCTCCTCGACCGAACCTTCGAGCAGCCCGAGGCGCTCTCGAACGTCGAGGTGCTCGAGCGCGAGGAACCCAGCCGTCGGCGGGAGGTCGTGCGTCGTCACCGTCGCGAGACAGGCGCGCCGGTAGTCCTCAGGGGCCAGCGGGACCCCATCGTCCGACCATTCGAACCACAGGACGGAGGCACCGAGCATGCCGCGCTCGGCCAGCGCATCCCTGGCCTCCGGCGGAACCGTGCCGAGGTCCTCGCCGATCACCACGGCGCCCGCTCGCTGCGCCTCGAGCGCGAGGATGCCCAGCATGGCCTCTGCGTCGGTGCGCACGAAGCAGCCATCCTTCGCGGTGTTGCCCTCCGGGATCCACCACAGGCGGAAGAAGCCCAGGATGTGGTCGATGCGCACAGCGCCAGCGTTGCGGAAGACGGCGCGCAGCATGTCCCGGTACGGCGCGTAGCCGAGCTCGGCCAGCATGTCGGGGCGCCACGGCGGCTGCGACCAGTTCTGCCCGAACTGGTTGTACTGGTCGGCCGGCACGCCGACCGTCACGCCCCGGGCCATCGCAGCCCCGAACGACCACGCATCAGCTCCACCGGCGTGCACACCGACGGGCAGATCGTGCACGATGCCGATCGACATGCCGGCCGACCTCGCATCGGACTGCACCTGCCTCGCCTGCGCTTCCAGGAGACACTGCAGCCAGACGTAGAACTCGGCGTCCTCGGCGTGAGCGGCCGCGAAGTCGAGCACGTCAGCACCGTTCGCCGTTGCCAGCTCACTCGGCCAGTTGCGAGCATCTCGCCCATGCACGCGCGAGATGGCGCAGAAGACACCGAACCGCTCGAGCGGCTCCCCGGCCTCCTTGCGGAACTCCGTGAAGTCGTCGTCGATCACATTCGCCGACTGCCAGACGTCGAAGAGCGCACGGAGCGCTGGTTCCTTCAGCGCCCAGGCGGCGTCACGATCGATGCTGTCGACGCCGTTGCCCAGGATCGCCTCGCCCGCAAGGCGCGAGAGCAGCTCCACCGTGTCGGCCGGCACCTCGGTGCGCTGCGCGACGAAGGCGGCCGCCCAGTCGACGGTGAGGATCAGGGGGTCGCCGAACTGCCGTGAGGTCGGCAGGTACGGAGACGGCTCCATGGGAGACACCGGAGGGTTCGCGTTGAGGGGGTTGACGAGCACGAAGTCCGCGTCACGCTGCGCACCCCAGGCCGTCAACGTGGCGAGGTCCCGGAGATCGCCGATCCCCCAGGACGTGGTCGAGCGAAGCTGGTAGAGCTGGGTGAACAGCCCCCACGAGCGCTCGTCTGGCCAGGGCGTCCTCGTCGGCACGACGATCAGCGTGCCAGCAGGCGCATGCTCCGAGAGGTCGTCCCCGACCTTCGCGACGACCTCGTGCCAGCCCGTCGGCAGGTCCGCGGGCAGCGCGAACGTCGCGCGACCGATCAGCGCACCGTCGAGGTCCTTCGGATCGACCCAGTTCTCGACCTGCTGCAGGCTGCGAGTCGACCCGTCTTCGAGGAGCACGTCGACCTGGACGGCGCTCCCGTGAGGAACGTGGACGAAGATCGTGGCGTCGCTGCCCTCCCGCACCGTCGTGCAGGACGGCACCACTCGACGCCACGGCCGGTTCTCGAACTCGCGGGCCGAGGCGGCGACGTCCTCGTCGGTGGATGCCGGGAGACCGAGGGCGCCGAGGACCGCCGCGAGCGTCTCGGGCGCGACCTGCTCCTTCTCGCCCCGCCAGCCCCAGTACTCGACCTCGAGACCCGCGTCCGTCGCGAGATCGCGGATCGCGGTCAGATTGGTGATGCTCACGAGTATTCGACCTCAGTTTCGGTGACGGTGATGGTGCGAGGGGTGAGCGGCCGGTCCGCCGGTCCGGCAACCGGCTCCCCGGTCCTCGTGTCGTAGTGGCTCGAATGGCAGGGGCAGATGATGTGCTCCGCGGTCACCGTGGCGACCGGGCACCCCTGGTGCGTGCAGATCGAGCTGAAGCCGAAGTACTCACCCGCGGCGGGCTGGGTGATGACCGTCTCGGTGTCCGCGATGACGACCCCGCCTCCGACCGGGACGTCGCCGACGGGCACGGCGCCGCTCACCGTCGACGTGGCATCCGCATCCTGTCGACCGGCGTCGTCGCCTCCGCACGCGGCAAGCAGCGCCGCCGTCGCGATTCCGCCGCCGACAGCCGCGCTTCCCCGTATGACCCCGCGTCGTGAAGGATCTCGTCGTTCGCTCACACGTCAAGGCTAGTCGGCGCGTGGCTGAGCGGGCCGCGGCGCGCGCGAGCCACTCCCCGCGTCGACTACTCTTCGAGTTCCCGCCCCATGAGCTCCGGCAGGGTGAATGCGGCACCGGCGGCGAGCAGGAACGCGGCGGCGAACACGCCGAAGACGAGCACGCTGCCACCACCCGCGAGCATGACGGGCACCAGCAGCGGCGCGATGATCGACGCGATGCGGCCGAAGCCCGCGGCCGCCCCGGTTCCCGACGCGCGCAGCCTCGTCGGATAGAGCTCGGGGCCGATCGCGTAGAGCGCTCCCCACGCGCCGAGGTTGAAGAAGGACAGGCACATGCCCGCGGCGAGGATCGCGCCCTCGGTCGTCGCGAAGCCGAACCAGAACGCGGCACACGCGGAACCGAGCAGGAAGATGGCGAGCGTCGCACGCCGGCCGATGCGCTCGATGAGGAAGGCCGCGACGAAGTAGCCGGGCAGCTGCGCCAGCGTGATGATGAGCGTGAACTCGAACGACTTCACGAGGGTGAAACCCTGGCCGACGAGGAGGCTCGGAATCCAGATGAACGCGCCGTAGTAGCTGAGGTTGATGCAGAACCATACGGCCCACAGGGCGGCCGTCCGTCGGCGCAGCGACGGCGCCCAGAGGTCGCGCCATCGTGCCCGCTGGGAGTCCGGTGACACGGATGCTCGCGCTGCGGAGTGTCCGCGGTCAGACGCGTCGATACCCGCCGCTGGGGGCGCATCGACGCGAGCCGACTCCTCGAACTGCCGGACCGCTCGCTCGGCCTCCGCGTACCTGCCCTTGCTCTCCAGGAAGCGGACGGATTCGGGGAGCCCGAACCGCACGACCACCGCGTAGACGGCAGGCAGGAGGCCCGTCAGGAGGGCCCAGCGCCATCCATCCGCCGACAGCGGGATGATGAAGGCCCCGATGAGGGCGGCGCCGATCCAGCCGACAGCCCAGAACGCCTCGAGCAGCACGACGACCCGTCCGCGGATGCGCTTCGGCGCGTACTCGCTCACGAGCGTCGAGGCGACGGGAAGCTCGGCGCCGAGCCCCAGACCGACGATGAAGCGCAGCACCATGAGCGCGCCCACCGACGCCGCGAGCGCGGAGGCACCCGTGGCGAGACCGTAGATGAGGAGGGTCGCCGCGAACACCTGACGCCGCCCGAGCTTGTCGGCGAGCAGTCCGCCGACGCTCGCGCCGATCGCCATGCCGACGAAGCCGATCGAGGCGATGAACGACAGCGTCGTCGCGTCGAGGCTCCACTGCACCGCGAGCGCGGCCATGACGAACGAGATGAGGCTCACGTCCATGGCGTCGAGCGCCCAGCCGATGCCGGACCCGAACAGGAGCTTGCGGTGCCTGCCGGTGAACGGGAGGCGATCGAGGCGCTGATTGCGCGTGGGCGCCGCCTGCTCTGTCGCTGCGGCGTGGCGGTCAGCCGGGGTGCGCTCGGTCATGTGCGTATCCAAGGGTGCGGGGTGGAGGGGACGACTAACCGTGCCAGACAGGAAACGGCTCCACCAGCCCCGCTGCCGCATTGCGCAACGGAGGCCCGCGGAGCAGCGCTCTCTGCGAGTCAGGCCTCAGGGGACGCCATGTAGAAGACCTCCCACAGGTGGCCGTCGAGGTCGTCGAACGCTGAGCCGTACATCCCGAACTCGTTCGCCTCAGCCGGACGGTGGATTCTGCCCCCACCAGCCTCCGCCTTGGCCGTGATCTCGTCGACTTCCTCGGTGCTGCCGAGGAGGAGCGCGGTCGTGCTCTCGTGTCGGTTTCCGCCCACGATGGTCTCCGCGCCCTCCGGCAGGAAGCCCTGGAACCGCTCGGTCTGCAGCAGCATGATCGCGACCTGGTCGTTGACGACGACGCAGCTGGTGCTGTCGTCGGAGAACATCGGGTTGATGGTGAAGCCAAGTCCGACGTAGAAGTCGGTTGCCGCCTTGACGTCGGCGACGGGCAGGTTCGGGAAGACCATGGATACGCCCATGATGGGCTCCTTTGCACTCGAGACATGTGACGACGGATTACGCGTCGTAGCCCGATCATAGGAGTCCGAGCAGTCCACCGGAAGCGCGTCACGTGGCGTCGCGGGTCGTCCCGATCACGAGCGGGGTTTTGTCGGGGTCCTGCAGGAGTCCCTGCGCTCGAGCACGGTGTCGTGCGAGCGTCTCCGGCTCCATGTTCTGGAGGAGCGCGATCGTCATCTGGGTGCGCGGGTTGCGGGCGAAGACCGCCCGGTGGTGGGCGACGAAGTCCCAGTACAGGGCATCCCAGGCTTCAGTCCACGCCCCCGAAGGAAGGTCGGACATCTTCCGCAGGTAGTTGCTGCCGGAGACGTAGGGCTTGGTGGTCACCGTCTCGCCGGCCGCGAACTGGCTCATGGCGTAGACGTTCGGCACCATGACCCAGTCGTAGGCGTCCACGAACTGCTCCATGAACCACCGGTAGACGTCGTCCGGGTGG
The DNA here is from genome assembly GCF_002931555.1 of Pseudoclavibacter sp. RFBB5. Lineage (GTDB taxonomy): Bacteria > Actinomycetota > Actinomycetes > Actinomycetales > Microbacteriaceae > Pseudoclavibacter. Next base: position 946,214 of record NZ_PSTZ01000007.1, read on the forward strand.
ATGCGGAGCAGTGACATCGCGTTGCCGAGCACCATGAGGCGTTCGATGTGGTGGGCGTACCCGGTCGCGAGGACGCGACGGATGACGAGGTCGACGGGGTCCAGTCCGGTGCTGGCGGTCCACCATCCGCGCCCCAGGCGATTCGTGTGTCCGAGGACGTTCGATGTCCGGAGTTCCCGGCCACGGAGCCGGTAGGTGGCCCGCATGTACTCCCTCCACCCGATCACCTGACGCACGAAGCCCTCGAGGGAGGCGAGGGGTGTGTCCGCGCGGGCGCTCGAGAGCGTCATCTGCAGCACCTCGCGCGGGTCGAGCAGACCGATGTTGAGTGCTGGCGTGAGCAGGCTGTGGTTGAGGAAGGGATGCTCCGCGGAGATCGCGTCCTCGTACGGGCCGAAGTCGTCGAGGCGCGTGCGGACGAATTCTCGGAGGTGCTCGCGCGCCTCGTCCGCGGTCGTCGGCCAGGCGAACGTCGTCGGGTCGCCCGGGGCGTGGGGGAACTCCTCGCGAACCCAGGCGACGGCGAGTTCGACCTGTTCCTTCCCTTCGTCGCGGCCATCTGATGGCGGGGTGGGAGACATGAGTGCGTCCAGGTCGAAGGCGCCCTGGGGATGCACGCTCGGGTGTCCGCGGAAGCGCGAGACCGTCGGCGGCACGTATCCCCTCGGCACGCGCTTGCGGTTGTCCGCATCGAACGACCAGCGGCCGCCGCATGGGCCGTCGCCGTCGAGGAGGATGCCGAGTCTGCGACGCTGCCAGATGTAGAACTCGTGCATGCGTGATTCGTTGTGCGCGAACCAGGAGTCCAGCTGCGCCCGGTCGGTGAGGAAGTTCGGCGTCTCGAGTTCGTCGTCCGCAGCCGCGGCGTAGCCCCCTGCTGCCAGTGCCCGGGTCAGGTCGCGTTCAAGCCAGTCGTCGACGACGTCGAACCACGTCACCCGGGTCGGCGAGTGTCGGCGGACGAGCGCGGCCACCTGCTGGCCGGAGGGAGCAGCCGCGTCGCTCTCCAGGTACTCGACGACGTGCCCTGCAACGCGGAGACGCTGCGCGAACCGGGACATGGATGCTCGGTGCAGGACCAGCTTGTGCGAGTGGAAGGCGTATTGGCGGAAGAGGAGATCGTGTTCGATGAGCACGAACACGGTTCCGGTCGGCTCGGCGAAGTGCGCCTCGAACAGCTGGTGGGGCAGGACGAGCCGCAGCTCCCGCCCTGCCGCTCTCGGTTCAGCCAAGGAGCTCGACGGTGGCGTCTGCGGCCCGGTTTCCGGCGACCAGCGCACCTTGGATGGACCCTGTCTCGCGGTGGTCGCCCGTCACGATGAGCCGCTCTCCGACTCTCTCCGGCCCGCGGTCGACGAGGGGCGGTGGCTGGGCGGGGAGGGTGTGCGGGATGACGTGGTGCGCGAGCACCTCCCAGCCGTCGGTGGGCGTGCCGTATAGACGGGCGAGGTCGCGTCTGACGTCCGCTTCGCTCGCGAGTCCGTCCAGGCGGTCGAGGAGGGTGGTCGCCTGCACGAGGTGCTGTCCGGCCGGGGCGTAGGAAGGGGCCACCTCCGAGATGACGGCGGTGTTCCAGATCGGCCCGGCCGGCCCGCCGCCTATGTTCGAGGCATCCAGAAGGAGGAACGGCCCGGTTCGCGGCGTCCCCGTGGCCCGGAACCACCATGTTGTCAGGCCGTGCGTCTTCGGAGCCGTCTGGCCGGTCAGCGCAGGGAGGTCGTTCGGGGCGACCGCGACGATCGCGGCTCGGGCGAGGATCGTCCCGCGGTCGGTGACGACCCGCACGCCACCCCCGGTCTCGGTCACCTCCCGCGCGGCGGTGCCGAGCCGGACGGGTTCGTGCAGCGAGGCGGCGATCTGGGCAGGCAGTGCGCGCATCCCGTCGGCGGGGAGCCCTGGCGCGCCGAGCGCGAAGTAGCGGACGAGCTGCTTGACGTGGTTCGCCGAGCTGCCTCCGCTGCTGTCGGCCAGGACTCCGGCGAGGAACGTGTCGAGCAGGTCGAGTCGGAGCCGCCCGGTGAGGCCCGCATCGTCGAATGAGGCGCTGAGCGTCGTATCCGGCCCAGCAGCCTGCGGGTCTGGGTGTGCAAGCGTCGGGCCGAGCCAGCGTGCGAGGGCCAGGACGTCGGAGACCGGCACGTGCCCGCTGAGCAGCGTCTGCAACGCGAACCGCGGATGGCGGAGCGGGTGCGCGAGCGTCGACGTCCGCTCCCCCGAACGGACGATGGCCCCGACCCCGAAGCGCTTGAGGTCGAGCGCAGCGAGGTCCGCGGAGGCGCGCAACGCCGGGTAAGCGGGGTTGAGGACCTGGAAGCCGCGGTCGCAGAGGAAGCCGTCGATGGCGTCCGTGCCGACTCTGCCGCCGACCTCGTCCTCCGACTCGAGGACAACGACGCTGCGCCCGCGCTCCTCGAGGCTCCGCGCGGCCCTGAGGCCGGCGAGCCCTGCTCCGATGACGACGACGTCCGTGTCCATATGGCTCCGTTCGATGGGCTTCGCTCGACTGGTCCGTCAGTCTGCGGGAGCAACCCGGGCCGTCCCTGAGCGCGGGCTCGTGAACGCTGGTGGGCGCGGTCCTCGGCAGGCCGGCGTGCTGGTGGCGCAGAATGGCCCGCATGCACGGCATTCATGAGATGGAGGAGTCCGACTCCCCGGCCACGCACGCGAAGCGACTGGCCTCGCTCCGCGCGGACGCCGTCGACCGCGTCACCAGTACGTCCGCGGCACTGCGGGCGCTTGTCCAGGACCGCTCCTCGCTCAACGACGACGACGAGCACGACCCCGACGGCGCTCCGCTGTCGGCCGAGTGGTCCCGCCTTGCCGGGCAGGTGGACGCGGCGCAGTCGGAACTCAGGCAGATCGAGGCAGCGCTTCTGCGCCTCGAAGAGGGCCGCTACGGCGTCTGCTCGACGTGCGGCCAGCGCATCCCGAACATCAGGCTGCGGGTTCGTCCCTTCGCGGAGCACTGCGTCTCCTGCGCAGAGCAGCGGCGAGGCCGCGGCCGTCAGTAGGCGGATCGCCGCTCTCTCCACCACAGCCTGCACGGCTGCGTGGAACCTCGCCGAACGCCGAGGCAAGGCGGCAGCGTCTCCGGCTCACCCCCGCACGCGTCGTACGCGTTGAGGAAGATCTCGCAGTCGCAGTACGCGCCCAGTCGGTCGAGGCGCTCGAGGAGTGCGGTCGCTCGCGGGGCCGTGCGTTCCTGGTACCACTGCGAGAAGCGGTGAGCGCCGTCGCAGCCGAACTCGTCGAGCTGCACGGCGACGTAGCACAGCAGGCATTCGCGCGGCCCGGGTTCGAGCAGGTCGTTCGCCATCGTCTGGACGAGGGTCTCGGCTTCTTGGTCGATTGGCTGATCTGTCATGACCTGATCTTGGACCGGACCACCGACAATCTCTGTCGCAGTGCGCACGTCCACAGCGCCGCCGCGATTCAGCTCTCGCGAGACGAGAGCACGCAGAACTCGTTGCCCTCCGGGTCGCGCAGGACAACCCAGTTGACGTCGTCGCCCTGCCCGACGTCGGCGCGGGTGGCGCCCCTCGCGATCAAGGCGTCGACATGGGCGACCTGGCTCTCGTGCAGCGGAGCCGCGAGGTCGATGTGGAGCCTGTTCTTCACGGCCTTGTCGTCGCCGACCGGGACGAAGACCAGTCCGGGGCCGACCCGCTCGAAGGGCACACCAGGGTTGTCCTCATCGAGCCACTTCGGGATGATGACCGCCTCGTCGCCGTCCTCGAAGGAGACCTGCCAGTCGAGCGTCTCCGCCCACCAGGCCGCAAGAGCGCGGTGATCTCTCGAATCGATGACGGTCGAATACCAGCGAAGTCCCATGTGCGCCTCCTCAGACGCGCCCATCCTCGGCGACCGAGCTGGGGATTCGCGCCACCCGGCCCGAGACGACCTCGAATTCGCGAGCTCGAGGAGACCGAGCAGGTTCGGAGAAGCATCCCCGCGCCAGGGGTCGTACCGTAGTCGTGATTCACCTGCTCACGACTGAACGAAGGAAGCTGCCATGGCGGAGAAGACGACCGGACTCTCGAAGGACGAGCGCGAGGCGGTCAAGCAGCGTGCCGCGGAGCTGCGCGCCGAGCAGAAGGCGGGCAAGAACCGGGCCGCGGGCGACGCGGCTATCCAGAAGGCGATCGCGGAGATGACCGACGAGGACAAGGCGCTCGCCGAGGGCGTCGACCGCATCGTGAAGGACGTCGCCCCGCAGCTCATGCCGAAGACCTGGTACGGCTTCCCCGCCTACACCGACGCAGACGGCAAGGTCGTCGTGTTCTTCAAGGCGGCATCGAAGTTCACGACTCGGTACGCAACGCTCGGCTTCGAGGAGGCCGCGAAGCTCGATGACGGCGACCTCTGGGTGACGTCGTTCGCGCTCATAACGCTGACGCCGGAGACTGAGAAGACCATCGCCGATTACGTGCGCAGGGCCGCGGGCGCGTAAGTGCGACGGAGTCGGACTCGGGCCAGGCAGGGGCTTCCCGCCTGGCCCGCTCTCTCAGCCGTGTGCGGCTCTGCGGTACCGGATGTGCGTGGCGAGCGGTGAGTGCAGCACCTCGACCGGTTCGTACCCGAACGTCTCGACGCCGTCGAACATCCGCTCGCCGCCACCGAGCAGCACGGGCGCGATGTCGAGGGCGAGCTCGTCGATGACGCCGGCCTGCAGTGCCTGTCGGACCGTGGAGGCGCCACCGGCGATGTCGACGCCGTTGCCGTCCGCGACGGACAGGGCCCGGGCGAAGGCGGCGTCGAACCCGTCGGTCACGAAGTGGAAGGTCGTCCCGCCTTCCATCTCGATTGGCTCGCGGGCGTGATGCGTGAGCACGAACACCGGCGCATGGTACGGGGGCTCATCGCCCCACCATCCTCGCCACTCTCCGTCCCATTCGCCGCGAATCGGGCCGAACATGTTCCGGCCCATGACGTAGGCGCCTCGGGGCCGCATGAGCCAGCTGGCTGCGACCTCGTCGGCGTCGGTCGCGCGCGGATCCCCCATGTGCCACGTGTGGAGGCCGTGCCCTCCCCGGCCGAGGGGATGCTCGCGGCTCTGCTCGGGGCCGGCGACGAAGCCGTCCAGGGAGATGGACATGTGGCACGTGGTGTCGGACATTCGGGGCCCTCCGTTGGACGCGAGATCAGATCGTGACCGCGACCCTACTCCCGATTCAGCCCGGGCATCACTCCCCGCCACCCGCCGCCGTGATCAGGGTGTGCAACGTGCTGCTGAGCAGTTCACCGTGCCGTTCGTCGAGCGTCTGGCCGGCCCGAAGGAGGCCGATGACATAGAGCCCGCTGATGGCTTCCGCCCGCACTCGCTCGTCGCGCACGTGCACGAGGGAGCGCACCGCGTCGCTCGTGACGTTCATGACGAGCCGCGGTCGCGCAGGCGACGCCTCAGGCTCGCTGAGCAACCCCGCCCAAGGGTCTGCCTCAGCACCGTCATCCGCCAGCTGACTCAAGTGGTCATCGCCGGCGGCCACGAACAGGGAAGGCGTGGATGCAGGCGCGAACGCCCGCAGATCGAGGTCCACGCCGAGCCGTTCGAGGACTGCACGGGCGTGCACCTCGAACCCGCGGGCCTCCGCGCCACCCTCGCGCGGTTCCGGGAGGGAGTCGAGGAACGCGTGCGGGTCGAAGGCGCGCACGCGCGCCGTATGCCCGCGGCGCTCACGCACCTTGCGGAGGATCTCGCTGCCGTAGACATAGGAGCCGTTGACGAGCAGCGATCGCTTCGCGCGCAGGAGCGGGGCGAACGCGGTGAAGTCGGTCATCGACGTCGTGTACCGCACATCGTCCGAGAGGCGCAGGATCTGCGCGAGCGTCATCGTGCCTTCGCTGGTCTCCCAGGGCACGTGGCCGATCACGAGGTCGAGCATGTCGTCATCGCCCGCCGCCATGGCGAGGATGCCCTTCGCGTGGACGTCCATGAATCGGTCGAAGCCGACCGGGTCGCTCAGCGCGAAGTGCTCGATCCCCTGCCTGAGCTGCGTCCCGATCTGCGCTTTCACGTCGCCGATCGCCGGCGAGTCCTGCAGGGATTCTCGGGAGGCGGTCAGGGCGAGGTCGCCGCCCTCGACGGCGAGTCGCACGAAGTAGGCCCAGTTCGGAGCCAGCTGCACGTTGTCGTCGGCGACGAACATGCCGTGAGAGTAGACGGTGTCGCCGTGTCGGTTCCCGACCCGCCCCGGGCTGTCCGAGATGAAGGCCACCCCGACCACACCGGCCGTGGGCACGTCGATGGGAAGCACGGCGAGGGGCGCGAATCCGAGCTCGCGATGACACCAGGCCGTCGCCTCGAGGCCGGAGCCTCTCCATGGCGGCGTCCGGGTGCTGACGATCTCGGACTGCGCGTGCGCACCGGTCCGCAGCGTGATGGGCAGCTCGAGCAAGCTCGCGAAACGCTCAGCGAGCAGTTGCACCCGCACCGGTTCGACCCACTCCCGGTCGTCGGCGCGCGCCTGCACTCGCACCTCGGTGCCGGCGTCCGGGAGAGGCGTCTGGGCGCTGGTGATCGTGAATGTGCCATCAGAGTTCCCGACCCAGCTCAGCGTCGGCGCGTCGGCCGAACGGGCGCTGCGCGACCGCACCTCGATGCGATCGGCGATGAGGAAGCACGACAGCAGCCCGATGCCGAACTGGCCCAGGTACTGACGACGCACTCGCGTGAAGTCGCTCCGCTTGCTCGAGGCGCCGATGGTCGCGAGCACCGACCGCATCTCCTCCTCGGTCAGCCCGATGCCGGAGTCGCGGACCAGCACGGCCCCGCCGTCTTCGATCTCGATCGCGATCTCCCGAGGGGCGGACGGATCGGATTCGCTTCTGGCCACCACCGCGTCCCTGGCGTTCTGGATCAGCTCGCGGAGGTACACGCGCGGGCTGGAGTACAGGTGGTGGGACAGGATGTCGACGATGCCGCGCAGGTCGACACGGAAGCTCTCCCCGCTCATGCGGACACCCCGAAGGAGGTGTCGCCCGGGAACCATCGGTCCCGCACCCAGGTGCTCCACCCGTCATCCCCGTTCCGGGCGTCCAGACCGCGGGTGAGGTCCGCGACCCGCGAACGGAGTCTCGGGCCCCGCGGGTCGTCAGGGGATGTGGCGAGCAGCGCGCTGCCGCAGGCGGCGAGGACCATGAGTTCGCTTGGCGACTCGTCGACCTCATCGAGCAGCGCATCGATGATCCGTCCGAAGTCGGCACCGGGTGCGGCTATCCCCTCGAGCAGCACCCATCCGGGTAACGGCCCGAACTGTGTGACATCCCCGTCGACGCTCTCCAGGAGCCGAACAAGCTCGGCTGAGGCCGCCCTGTCTCCGGAACGGGCATCCAGCCAGCACAGCCACGCAGTCGCGGCTCGAATCTGCTCGGCATCCCCGATCGCGCGGACGCGTTTGGCCGTCGCCGCCGCGAAGGCGGGCTCGACCAGGGCCGTCAGCCGAACGACTTCGAGGTCGACCGTGACTCGGTCGAGCAGGTTCTCCTCTGCCGCCAGCTCGTGCTGCACCTGCTCGACGGCCGCGCGCAGGGCCGAGCCATCGTCGCGGTGGGCGGCGATCTCCGCGCGCGCGAGCGAGAGGTGCGCGAGCGGGCCAGCGGTGACCTCCCGCAGGCGAGTCTCGGTCTGGATGAGCTCCTCGATCTCCGACCACGCGACGTCGGGCGATGCGACTGCCTGCTCGACGGTCACCGCGAAGAACCGCTCGCCGATAGCCTGGAAGGCGTCCTCGATGGCGTCGTGCGCGCGCAGGAGCTCCGTCTGCGAACTGCGGAAGTCGCGAACGAGCGTGGCGATCCTGCCCTGCTGACCTGCCCTGAGACCGTGGAGCAACGGTACGCAGTAGCGGGTCGACGCGCACTTGAGCTGCTCAGAGCGCGCCGCGAGGGAGGCCGCGAGGGCGTCGGCTTCTTGGGGCGTCTCGGCGGAGAGCAGCTCCATCGTGTCGCCGAGGTGCGCGACGTAGCGGTGCTTGATGGAGATGGGCGGGTCCTCGGAGCTCACCGACGCCGTGCGAGGCAGCCAGCCCGCGGCGAGAATCGCCTCGGCTCGTTCTTCCACATCGCCCCAGACCTCCGGGTCATCGACGACGGTGGGCCGTGGATGGGTGGGGAGCCCCGCCCACCAGAATGTCTCGAGTTCGCGAGAGTGCACGTCGGTGCCGCCACGCCGGTCCAAGGCGGCGGCGGACTGCTCGGCCAGCGCCCTCAGCAGCTTGCCCTCCTCCCCGATCGGGTCGGCGAGGATGCGGCTGCGCGCGACGGCGGCTGTCGCCTCCCAGTCACTCCCATCGAGGTGCAGGTTGCGGAGGGTGTGGTCGACGGAAGCGAGCGCTGCATCCGGCCGCTCTTCCAGGACGGGGATGAGGAACTCGGCGACACCGTCTCGAGCGAGCCGGGCGGATCCGACCCCGGCGAGCAACTGCTCGGCGATGAGGTTCGCGTCCGCTCGCCGACCCGCGCGAACGTAGAAGAAGGCGAGCATGATGAGCAGCGGCAAGGCGTTCACCGCCTCGGAACGCGCCTCGTCGAACGCGCGAGGGTCGATCTCGAGCATCCGCAACCGCTGCTCGAGCGTCTCCGTCGCGCGCGGCAGATCGAAGCGGGCCACCAGAGGCAGCTCCATCTGGATGACGCCGGAGTCATCCGGACGCCATTCGACGCTGTTCTCGGATCGCCAGCGCTGAATCCAGTCGAGCGTCGCCTCGGCCTCGCCCCTGGCGGCAGAGACCGTGGCTCGCGCCACGTAGACGCCGACGATGTCGGCACCCCGCTGCCGGATCTGCTGCTCGACGAGATCGATGGCACGGGTGATCTGCTCGAGCGGCACGACCGGGTCGTCGACGAGCGTCATGCTCGCCGTCGCGATGGAGTTGAGCATGCGGTTCACGTTCTCGGGTGCGATGAGGTCGCCGTGGCGGTGGATGACCTGCATGAGTCGCACGTAGGCGTCGAGCGCTCGGACTCCCAACCCCGCCTTGACGAGGGTCGTGTACTGGCCGAGACGCGCGCTCGCGATGAGGTGGGGGAACTCAGCTCGTTCGCAGTCCTCGATGAACTCATCCCAGACCTCGAGCTTGCCTTCGTCCTCTGGCAGGTCCCAGATAGCGGAGCTGCGCTCGAAGAGACTCTGGATGCGTTCCTGCTGCTCGTCGTCGAGCGTGCCTATCTCTGAATACGCGATCATCGTGGGCCTCCTTTGGGGACGTGTCCTCGCGACGACCCTACCCAGGCCATGCTGAAGGTGCCCGTCGCCGTCGACCGAGTGCTCCTGGATGACGAGGCCCTCGCGTGCTGCTCACGGAAGGACGGCTCAGTCGGCACCGTCGACCTGCACGCAGCGCCGCGCGAGCGCCCTGCGTGCGCGGGGCCCGAGGAAACCGCCGATGTCGTCCACTCGCCGGAGGTTCGGGAACGGCGCGAGGTCGTGGTCGGTGATCGTTGCGATGTCGAAGCTGCTGTCCTCCCCATCCCACTGCGGAATCAGCTGCGCGTAGATTTCATTGCCTCCGTCGAGGACGAGCTCCTCGACCTTCCCTGCTACGCGCGTAGGGATCGGATACCTGCGCAGCCAGGCGCGCACGGAAGGGATCATGGTGTCGTAGTAGGCGTCCGGATCGAAGTTCTTCGCTCCTTGATCCTGAGCGAAGTCGTACACGTTGAAGCGCGGACCGAGCACCCGCTGAACGAACATGAGCTCGTTGAGGATCGCGAGACGGAACGGGAACGACTTCAGCGAGAGTGTCGGCTCCTCGAGCACCGGAAGCTTCCATATCCCGGACGGCTTCTTCACCGGCGGCACGGGCCTGTACGAGGCGATGATCTCCGTGACCGGAGCGTGCGCTGACCGGACCACGTCCGCCAGCTCCTCGGTCTGCTGTCTGGCGAAGCGCTCTCGGGCCTCCATCGCGTGGAGCTCTCGCAGCTCGGTGGTGTTCAGGAGCAGGACGAACTCCCAATCCCCGACCCTGAACCGAAGCATCAGGTACGCCTTCCGGAGCTCCGCATCCGGGGCTGCTGCGATCGGCGGCTGCCCCTCGATGGTGAACGCACCCGTGTAGGCACCAGACGGGCGGTAGAGACTCGCCGATTCGTCGCGCTTCGCCTCTCTGCGCGCATCGGTTGCCAGGGTCACGGAGACGCCCGTCGCCACTTCGCCGTCCTTCGTGGACGCGCGCACGCCGACGTCGTCCCAGACGACCCAGGTGGTGCTCCCGTTCGGTGGAAGGGTGCGCGGTGAACCCAGCGCGTCCGTCAGGGCTCGGACGCTCTGCGCGTCGACCGGCACGCCGTCGATGCGCAACCCGTCCCGTGAGACATCGATGCTCGGCATGTTCACGTCTCTGCTCATGACCACCACTTCCTCGAGGCTCAACCGACGCCACCAGTATGCGAGGCGCCACGCGTGTGCGCGAGCAGCGTTCGGTGCCGGTTCGGCGACCGGTACCGGCGGTGCTGGAGGGCACCATCGACAAGCATCCGGGTACGGTTGCTGCTGTCAGTGCGCTGCCCCTGCCCTGGCAGACCGGATTGGCGGACCCCGAGTGTCGAAGCGCAGAAGCAGATCGAAGGCGCCGGAGCGGGACTCGCGGTGCTTCGTGCAGGTGAGGAGCCAGCCGAGCCTCGGCGTCGAGACGTCGACCGGAACCACCTGGGTCGGCGTCGACCAGCAGGTCGGGCACGGCTCCGCGGATGCGCTCTTCGAGCTCACCACCGAGCAGTACGTCGGGGAGCTGGTCTGGGACTCGGTCAGGCCGGGCTTCGTCGGCGAGTGCTGGTCGGGGAAGCACGACGACCTCAGGCTCTTCGACCCTCGCGGCGGGTCCTGGTATCCGGAGCAGTGGGTTCCTGCGAGGACCCGGATGTTCCCTCCCCGCGTCGACGGGGAGATCTGGCACCACGTGGACGCCCTGGGTGAGGCGCCGGATTCGGAACGCGCGACGGTCTCGCGGGCGCTCGCGGGCGGGACGGAGGACGTGACCGTGGATGCCGGGCGCGTCGCAGGCATCCGCTTCACGCTGAGCGGGGACCCCGCCTATCCGCGACCGGCTGGCCTCATCGCCGGGCTCGGTGCCGGGGCGAGTCGAGCTCAGGTGTCGGCGGTGCTTGGCGCTTCCATCGAGGCGGACTCGGACGTGCACGGCCTCGAGGGTGATCTCGTGCGCGTCCGCTACGACGCTGAGGGTCTTGCCGAGGTCCTCCTCGAGCGTCCCGAGCCGCGTCCGCTGCCGGACGGGCCGTTGAAGCCTGTCTTCGGGATGCTCGGCGAGCCGGAGGGTGGCTTCGCGTGGACGCTCGGGAGCGAGCTGCTCGGGGAGGTCCGTCGGCGCTGGGCCGTGTCGTCGGGGTTCCCGAGGCGCCTCCTCGAGTTCGACAGCGGCGCGGAGGTGCAGGTCGAAGACGCCCGCGTGCTGAGCGTTCGACTCCGTCCCTCCCCTGAGTCGGACGCTCCACCGCCGGTCGGTGTGACGGCGCTCGCGCGTGGTCCGCGCTACCCGCGGACACGGGAGGAGGCACGCCACACGCTTGGTGCACCGCTGTCGACGACCGGCCGGATGGAGCTCCGACGGTTCGGCGCCTGCGATCTGATGACGGAGTACAGCTCGGCCGAAGCCGACGCGGCGGTGACCGAGCTGACGGCGCTCCCCGTCGGGGCGAGCGTGTCGCACCGCATCCACCGGTGGCGTTCCGGCGAGTTCACGATGTTCCTCGACGCCCTCGGCCTCCCGGAAGAGCATCCGCTGGTGCTGGCGGTCGGCCGGCTCGACGGGGTCGACCTCTCGTTCCGCGATGGCTGTCTCGAGCGTGTCGAGATCGGCGGCGCAGGCTCCCAGGCCGAGCGCTTCGCCGCGTTCGTCGACGGGACTCCCGCCAGCCCGACGCGGAAGGAGCTTCCGTTCGGAGTGCCGACGTACATCGGCGAGCAGGACGATCTGCGCGACTTCGAGCAAGGCTGGATCCACGTGCACGCGCGCGACGGCGTGCACATCACAACCATCGCGGTGAGCCTGGAGCCGCCCGAAGACGTCGACGTCCACCTCTGGCTGCCGCACCGCGACCGCTGAGGCAAGCGGCCGTCGGTCGCTGCGCATCTCACCTCCTGCGATCGGGATGCGGCAGCTGCTCCACTGTCCACCGGTCCTCCTGGTCGAGCCAGGCCTGCGTCCGTGCATCATGGTGCTCGTTCATGGCGACGAGCGTATGCGCTCAGACGGACGCCCCGACCGGCCTGTGGATAAGTCGCTTGCGTCGCGAAGAAGGCCGCGATACTGCTCCGCATGGGAATTCGCTACTACGGCTGGCCGCTCCGCACGCAGGCTGATTTCGAGCGGGCCGTCGACGACCCGTGTGCAACGAGCTACGCTCTCGATCGGCGTGAGGCCGCCATCGATGACGAGAACTGCGTCGGTCTCGACAAGGGGTTCAGAGTCCTTCTGGACTACTTCCTGCGGGACTGGATGCCGGGGCCGTCCGCCGACAGCCTGCTCGAAGTCGCCGGACCGCCGGGGTCCTCCGCGCTCGCGACGATGGCCACCCCCGATCGCTGTCATTGCATCGACGAGCGTCAGATCAACGTCCTCCCACGAGCCGGGGCGCTGCTCCTGCTCGGAGACGTCCTCTACTCCGACGGGTACGCGAGCTGGAAGCCGTACTACGGCATCGTGCCGGCGGAGTATGTGCGCCTCGCGGCCGACGACTACGCGCGTGTCGACCTCGCCGAGCTCGAGAAGGCTTGCGGGGAGGCGGACGGTCTGTACTGCAGTGGCCTCTTCGAGCCATTCCGGGAGGCGATCCAACGGTTCACCAACGAGGGCGCCGGCTTCTTCTACTCGATCCGCTAGCGACGACTGGTCGTCACCGACGAGGTGTCGGAGCGTCATTCAGGTGGCAGCGAATCCCAGACCTCTCGCCATTTGGCCGCGAGCGTGTCGATCGTCTCATGCGCGTTCAGCCCGCTCGGCTGAGGAACGACCCAGAGGTCGACGCCTTCAGGCCAACCGTCGATCGCGAGCACATCCTGCCGTCCGAGCACCGCCCTGGGCAGCGCGTATGCGGTTCGGAAGGCGGTGATACCCGCAACGGCCACCGCGTCCGGACGCATCTCCCGCACACGTTCGACGAGTCGCCGCCCGCCGGTCTGCAACTCTGAGCGCGAGAGCTCGTCAGCTCGCACCGTGGCTCGACCGACCAGGTTCGTGATCGCGATGCCGCGGCGCAGCAGGGACTGCTCGTCGTCGGCTGGGAGTCCGCGCGAGGCGTCGACGACGTGGTCCGTGAATCCGGCTCGGTGCAACGAGGGCCAGAATCGGTTGCCCGGCCGAGCGAACGGGGCGTTGACCGCCGCCGTCCACAGCCCCGGGTTGACGCCCACGATGAGGAGACGGACTGTTGCGAGATCGACGGGGAGAATGTCGTCCACGGCATCGGCGTCGCTGCCCTGGAACGCGGCAAGCTCGGAAGTCAGAGGCTTCCGACCACCAAGCGGCGACTCCCGACGCTCCCTGGCAGGGACGGGCGCGAACACGGGCGAGTCACTCACTGCAGGTCCTTCCCATCGACGGTCCGAGGCTGGTCTGCACGAGTCAGACGGTGGACGCTGCCACCGCTACACGTTGAAGCGGAACTCCACGACGTCGCCGTCCTGCATGACGTAGTCCTTGCCCTCCATGCGGGCCTTGCCCTTGGCACGAGCCTCGGCGGTGGAGCCGGTCTCGACGAGGTCATCGAACGAGATGACCTCGGCCTTGATGAAGCCGCGCTCGAAATCGGTGTGGATGACGCCCGCAGCGGCAGGCGCCTTCCAGCCCTTGCGGATCGTCCACGCGCGCGACTCCTTGGGGCCGGCGGTGAGGTACGTCTGCAGGCCGAGCGTGTCGAAGCCGATGCGCGCGAGCTGGCTGAGGCCCGACTCGTCCTGGCCGAGCGACGCGAGCAGCTCAGCCGCTTCTTCGGGGTCCAGGTCGATGAGCTCCGACTCGGTCTGCGCGTCGAGGAAGATCGCCTTCGCGGGTGCGACGAGCGCGGCCAGCTCGGCCAGCTTCTCCTCGCTGCTCAGCGCGGCCTCGTCGATGTTGAAGACGAAGATCATGGGCTTGGCCGTCAGCAGGCCGAGCTCCTTGACGGGCTCGAGATCGATCTTCGTCGCCGAGAGCAGCGTGCCCTCGTCGAGCGCAGCCTTGGCCTCATTCGCCGCCTCGAGCACGGACGAGTCAAGACGCTTCTGCTTGACCTCCTTCTCGAAGCGCGGCAGCGCCTTCTCGATGGTCTGCAGATCGGCGAGGATCAGCTCGGTGTTGATCGTCTCCATGTCGCTGGCCGGCTCGACCTTGCCGTCGACATGCACCACGTCGCCGTCTTCGAAGCCGCGCACGACCTGCACGATCGCATCCGCTTCACGGATGTTCGCGAGGAACTGGTTGCCGAGGCCCTCCCCCTCGCTCGCACCGCGCACGATGCCGGCGATGTCGACGAACGACACCGCTGCGGGGAGGATGCGCTCCGAGCCGAAGATCTCGGCCAGCACCTTCAGGCGGGCGTCGGGCAGCTCGACGACCCCCACGTTCGGCTCGATCGTCGCGAACGGGTAGTTCGCCGCGAGAACCTGGTTCTTCGTGAGTGCGTTGAAAAGGGTCGATTTGCCGACGTTGGGCAGGCCGACGATGCCAAGAGTAAGAGCCACGAGGGTCTATCGTACGGGGCCGAGCGTCATTCGGCACTCCAGACCGACGCGAGCGCGTCCCAGTGCGCTCGCGTCATGAGCGAGCGCGGCGTGACGGCGACACTCGTCACCCCGTAGCTCGCGGAAGCGCGAACCCCTGCCCCGAAATCAGCCGGATCGAGCAACACGTCCCCGTCGTCGGTCCACAGCCCCACTGACATCGTCACCATCGTCGGATCGATACCCGCGTCACGGAACGCGCGCGTCAGGGTGGTCGAGTCATCGCCAGACGCACCGCTCATGCCGAAGTAGTTCCAGACGATGAGCCGATCGACGGCCCCCGCGAGCACCGAGAGGTCGTGGCCGCTCTCGGCGCGTCCGGAGACCGGGTCTTCCCACGACGTGCGCACATCCAGCGCCAGCTCACTGCCGGCCGCGTTCGCCGCCACACGTGCACGGGATGCGAGCTGGGCGATCACCTGCGACCGCCACGCGCCGATCGACGGATGCCCGGTATCGATCGCACCGTCTGCGTCTCGTGGCCAGTCGGCTGCGCCGAACATCGACATGTACAGTTCGCGGTCGTCATCGCCGAATGTGGACCCATCGAACATGATCTCCGTGAGCGTGACCTCGTCAGCGTCGTAGGTCCTGGCGACGTACCCGACCATCTCGACGAGCCGGTCCCCCACCGGTCCGTCCGCGAGCGCAGACGCGGACGAGAAGGATTCCGACCGCTGGCCAGATGCGTCGACCCCTGCGAGCTCGGGGTCAGCGGCGATGAGCTCGGGGATCAGGGCGTCGATCGTCAGCACGATCCGTCGAGGTGTCCCGTCCGGCTGGGTGCCGACCTCATCGATCGCACGCTGCACGTAGTCGGTTCCGGTCTCTTCGACAAGAGACGAGTTGCGATCCGCATGCTTCGCCCACGGGAAGGCCGACCACTCGACACGCCCCACTGCGAGGTGCACGGCATTCGCGTTCACAGATTCGAGGTCGGCTCGGACCGCAGACCAATCCGTGTCGGCGTTGGCGACGTCCTCGAAGCCGAGGCTCACCGCCCGCACCTCCGGGTCGACGATCTGCGAGTCGTCGGCACATGCGGTGAGGCCCAAGAGCGAGACCACGGTCAGGACGCAGAGAGCGGCGCGGCGACGCGCTCCGTGCTGGTGCGGGACACGACCCCGGTTCGTTCGAGCTTGTTCCATCGTTGTGGGGCCTTTCGGAGTTCCAGGGAGAGCGCCCGCACGAACACCACGCTCATGAGCGAGGAGTAGACGGGCCACAGCACCAGGGTCCACGCGAACCGCAGATCACCCCAGGCGCGGTTGAGCGCGACAGCGACGAGCAGGAAGAGGACCGCGACCGGGAGTCCGAGCCAAAGCACGAGCTGCCACGCATCCGAGGCAACGGCCGAACTGTCGCCGAGCATGACGGCAAGAATGAGCAGGGGCACGATCAGCAGCTGGGCGATCGGCACGACGATCGACGTGGCGACCAGATAGATCAAGGAAAGGCCGAAGATCCCGAAGCGGGGATTCCCGATCATGTCAGCGTGCTTCCCGCAGGTCTGCAGCAGGCCTCGACCCCACCGCACTCGCTGGCGCCACAGTCCCCTGATCGTCGACGGGCTCTCGGCGAAGACGACCGCTCTCGGTGCGAACGCAACTCGGAACCCGGCGCGGTAGATGCGCCAGGTGAGCTCGAGATCCTCCCCAAGTGTGTCCTCGGCGAGCAGCCCACTGCGTTCGAGCACGTCGCGACGGAACGCGCCGATGTTGCCGGAGACGATCGGGAGGCACCGCATCACGTGCAGGGCACGGCGCACGAGGCCCGTGCCCACGTGGCTGATCACGGCGAGGAACCGCGTCTGGACTCGATCGAGGTTGACGGGCCGATCGTCCCCGCAGACAGCCCCGACCGACGGATCCGCGAAGGCTTCGATCATGCTTGCGATGGCGTCCTCACCGAATACTCCGTCGGCATCGCTCAACAGCAGGACTTCGCCCTGCGCAGCCTTGATGCCGACGTTCAGCGCAGACCCCTTGCCGCCGTTGGCTTTGGTCAGCGCGGTGACCCCTGGATACTCGGCCGCGAGCTCCTGCATCCGCGCGAACGTCGAATCCGTGGATCCGTCGTCGACCAGGATGATCTCGAACGCTGGATAGTTCGAACGCGCCAGCGACCGAACGCAGTTCTCGAGCACATTCGCCTCGTTGAACGCGGGCACGACAACGCTCACGAACGGTGCGCTCGCCCCGAAGATCGTCGTTTCGGAATGACGCGGTCGATGGCGACGACGGCGACTCGCCGAGACCTCGTAGGCCACCGCGAGCGGCAGGTAGACCAGCTTCAGCGCCCCGAGCACGAGGATGAGCGTGCCGAGGATCAGGAGCGGCCAGAAGAGCCACGGGGTCATGCAGGGTCCAGTTGCTCCACCAAGGACGCCCAGTCGGCGAGCACCGAGGCGAGCAGCTCGGGAGCGTGCTCTGAATTGGCCCCGAAGCGCGCGTTGACCTCGAGCACGACGGGCACGCCATGCTCATCGCGCCGGATGTCCAGGTCGACGGGCCCCACGAGTCCGAGCCTCGTGACGGCCGACTCTGCCAGCCACGCGACATCGACGGCCTCGTGCGCGGCAAGCCGCGTCGTCTCGACGGCGTTCCCGATGCGGCCCTCCTTCATGACGGTCTTCTCCAGCACCACGACGCTGGTTTCTCCGGTCCGAGGTGAGCGGTAGACCTGGGGCGCGTATTCGATGCCGGGCGCGAAGGCCTGGATGAGGCTTCGGGCGTCCACACCACCCCAGTCGTTGCGGGCGTCTTCGATGAGGCGAACGCCTCTGCCTCCGCGGGACACGCGTGGTTTCACGATGACCGGGCCATTGAACGCATCGAGCGCACTCTGCGCGGTCGCGTGCTCGGCACCACCCGTGAACTTCGGCACGGCGACGCCGGCCGCGTCAAGGGCCCACATGGTGAAGAGCTTGTCCTCGCAGAGCGTAGTCGCAGCGGGCGGCGAGACGACGACCGCTGGCTCCCGCTCACCTTCTCCGAGCAGGTGCGCGATTCCAGCGATCCGAACGAGCTCTTCTGACACCGTCGGAATGACGACGTCGGCTTGCGTCTGCACGACAAGCTCTCGAAGCGCCGGAGCGTAGTCCGGCGAGTCCGCGCGCGGTACCTGCACCGTCATCGAGAAGTTCTCGTCCGACAGAGCGGTGATGTCGGTACCGATCGCGAAGATCTCGAGACCGTTGGCGCGCAGAGAAGCGAGCTGCCGTCCGAGCGCCTTCCCCGCGGGACCTCCGGCCCCGGTGACCAAGACTGTCCTCATCATGAGAAGCGTCCTCCTGTGTTCTGCAGATATCGCACGAGCTCGAACCCTTCCGCGTGATCGCACTTGGCCTGCGCCCCTCGGAAGGCCGCTATCCCGCGCACCCGATTCGAGGTCATGTACGGCTTCCCTGCCTGGTCGCGGTGCGTCTGCACCGCCTTGACTTTGACGTCGATGAACGCGTCGATGTCGACGAACATCGATGGGTTGAACTGCCGCGTGACCGAGGGAGACTCGAAGCAGAGGATGGACGACGCCTGCCTCCCCGCTCGAACGACTGCACGGTGCACCGCCTGGTGGTCCTGGTGGTGGTCGTGCTCCGAGTGCGTGAGGATGACCGTCGGCGCGAAGGATGCGATCGCGCTCTCGATCGCGCGGATCATGCTGCCGTTCGCGTCGGCCAGCTGCGTGTCCGGGAAGTCGTGCACCGTGACATCGTCGACACCGAGCATCGCCGCCCCGGCGTGCGCCTCGAGGATGCGCGCCGACGGATCGCCGCCCCGCTGACCACGACTCATCACGAGGACCTTGACCTGGTGTCCGCCATCGACGTACGACGCGACAGTGCCGCCGCACGCGAGCTCCAGGTCATCCGGATGCGCCCCGACCACGAGGACGCGCTTCGGCTGCACGACCGACGGCCTCCTGGCGTGCACGGCCTCGATGAAGACGACGAGCAGCCCCGCGAGCAGGCACAGCGCCACTGTTCCCAGCACCTCCAGCTGCGTCGGCGCGTGATCGTCACCCTGAGCGTGGAAGATCAGGAAGAAGTAGGCGAAGCCGAGCAAGCTCGCGAACAGGAGCAGCATCCAGCGCACCGGTGGCCCGACCTCCGCTGACACCAGGGCCCTGTCCATGCGCACGGCCACGTAGAGGATGAGCCCCAGACACGCTGAAGCCCCGAGGACCGCAACGATCATGGAGATTCCTTCTTCTTCCTGCACAGAGGCGAACGCCCCTGCATCTCATCGGGTTGCTATTCCGGTGTGGGAATCCTACGGCGGCTTGCCCGCACGCCTTTCTTCGTGATCCCGCAATATCAGGTCAGTAGTCCATGAAGTTAGTCCAGCATCTTCCCACTCTCCGTCCGGGAGCGGTCGAATACGGCGCAGCGTGCGAGCATGGACGACGTGACCATCGACTTCACGGCGATCGATTTCGAGACCGCCAACGGCTCCCCCGCCTCGGCGTGCGCGGTCGGTCTGGTCCGAGTCCGCGACGGGCGGATCGCCGATCGTGCGACCTGGCTCATCCGACCGCCGAGCGCTCACGATGAGTTCCGCCCGTTCAACGTGCAGCTGCACGGCATCAGCCGGGAGATGACCCGCGGGGCCCAACCCTGGGAGCGACAGCTGCCGGGGTTGCTCGCCTTCCTCGGCGACGACGTGCTCGTGGCACACAACGCGAGGTTCGACATCGGCGTGCTGCTGGCGACGAGCCTCGCGACGCAGGCAGCATTGCCGGCCCTGCGCTACTTCTGCTCCCTCCGACTGGCGCGCCGCAGCTACGAGCTGCACTCGTATCGTCTCCCGGTTGCCGCCGAAGCCGCAGGGTTCCGGACACTGGTCCACCACGACCCTGTGTCGGATGCAGAGGCGAGCGCGGCCATCGTCATCGACACCGCACGGCGGTTCGGCGCTCCGGACCTCGCCTCATTGGCAGCGAGCCGTGACGTCGCCATCGAGCGGATCGAACTCGATCAGGAGCGGGAACGCGCGGCGACACTCACTGCGGCGGCCACCTTCGCCTGAAATGTCGGTGGCACCTGCGAGGGTGGACGTATGGATCTTCTTCTCCTCGCCATCGGGCTCCTCCTCGGCCTCGTCGTCGGCTTCGCCGTCGCCGCGATGCGCGGCGCAGCACAGCGTCAGCAGCTCGCAGCTGAGCTGGCCGGTGCGAGCGCGCGAGCCGAAGCAGCAGACGAGGCGCGTGCGACCGCGGAGCATCACCTCGAGGGGGTTCTCGCGCGTGAGCGAGCGCAGCTCGAGGCACGACGGTCGAAGGAGGTCGGTGAGCAGCAGGTGCTCACGGCCCTCGCCCCGGTGAACAAGCAGCTCGAGCTCATGCGCCGGGCCGTCGCGTCCATCGAGGAGCAGCGGCTCCAGCAGCATGGCGAGCTCAGCGAGCAGCTCCGCAACCAGCACGAGGCAGACGAACGCCTCAGGGCGACGACCGACTCGCTCGCCTCCGCGCTCCAGTCCAACCAGGCGCGCGGCGTATGGGGCGAGGCGCAGCTTCGCAACATCGTCGAGGCCTCGGGGATGCTCGAACGGGTCGACTTCGACACGCAGGTGAGCGTCAGCGGCGAGCAGGGAGCGGGTCGACCCGACATGCTCGTGCACCTCCCCGGAGACAAGCACCTCGTCATCGACGCGAAGGCACCGATGGCCAAGTACTTGGCAGCGAGCCAGCTCAGCGAGCTCGGCGACGAGGAGGAGACCAGCAGACGGCGGACTCTCCTGGGCGAACACGCGAAAACGCTCAGGGCGCACGTCACGGCGCTCGCCGCTCGCGGCTACCCCGGGTCGGTCTCGGGTTCGCCCGAGCTCGTGATCGCGTTCGTGCCGAGCGAGTCGGCGCTCTCGGCCGCCGTCGCCGCCGATCCCTCGCTGCTCGAGGACGCCATCCACCGTGGCGTCGCGGTCACGTCGCCGGTCTCGCTGTGGGCCACGCTCCGTGCCATCGCATACGCCTGGCAGCAGGACGTCCTCGAAGACCGTGCACACGAGATCTTCGAGCTGAGCACGCAACTCCACGCGCGCCTCGGCACCCTCGCGACCCACATCGACAAGCTCGGTCGGTCACTCGCAGGGGCGACGACCAGCTACAACGCGTTCCTCGGCTCGCTCGAGACGCGCGTGCTGCCAACGGCCCGGAAACTCGACGCGCTCAACATCGGCTCGCCGATCTCGACCCCGCGGCCGGTCGAGGACCAACTCCGCGGGCTCACGGCGCCAGAACTGACCGAACCCACGCTGTCCGGAGCGGCAGAGAGCGCGCCAAGCGGGCGCTGACGCGCACCCAAAGTCACCCGGACGAGACATCGCTGCCCCCGGGTGCTTCACCGGCCTGGTGGCGGGCGGAGCATCCGAAGAACAGCGAATGTGTCAGAAAGACACCCGGGTCAGAGCCACTTGTCGGCGAGGTGCTCAGCCGTGACTCTGCGGACCGTGCCCGAACGCGAACGGAGCACAACCGAATCCGTCATGATGCGGTTGCCGACCCGGCGGACACCCGCGCACAGACCACCGTCAGTCACACCCGTGGCAACGAAGTAGGTGTTCTCCGTGCGGACCAGATCGTCCTGCGTGAGCACCGCATCCAGATCGTGTCCAGCAGCGATCGCCCGCTCGCGCTCCTCAGCATTGCGCGGGTACCAGCGGCCTTGGAGCACGCCGCCCAGGGCCTTGATCGCACAGGCGGTGATGATGCCCTCCGGCGTTCCGCCGATGCCGACGCACATGTCGATGCGCCCGGTGCCCCGCGCCGCGTTGATGCCGCCAGCTACATCACCGTCGAGCATGAGCTGCGTCCCTGCTCCGGCCTCGCGGATCTCGTTGATGAGCTCTTCGTGGCGAGGTCGATCGAGCACGGCGATGACCATGTCCTCGACCGGCTTGTTCTTCGCCTTCGACAGCGCGCGGATGTTCTCGCCGATCGGGCGAGCGAGATCGATGACGCCGACCCCCTCGGGGCCGGTCACGATCTTCTCCATGTAGAAGAGATCCTTCGGGTTGTACATCGAACCGCGGTCAGCCACGGCGATGACGCTCAACGCGTTCTGGCGCCCGGCGGCGGTCAAGCTCGTCCCGTCGATCGGGTCGACCGCGATGTCGCAGTCAGGGCCCTGACCGTTGCCGACCTGCTCGCCGTTGAACAGCATCGGGGCTTCATCCTTCTCACCCTCGCCGATGACGACCACGCCGGCGAAGTCGACGGTCGAAAGGAATTTGCGCATGGCATCGACCGCGGCGCCATCGGCAGCGTTCTTGTCGCCTCGCCCGATGAACGGCGTCGCTCGGATGGCAGCGGCCTCGGTTGCGCGCACCAACTCCATAGCGAGGTTGCGGTCCGGGTTCGCGAAGAGCTGCCCGTGCTCAGGAGTCGGAGTGGCGGAAGTCGAGGTCACAGGGGTCCCTTTCGCTGGCGTTGTGGACGTTCTCGCCGAGCAATCACACGACACCATTGCTCCGCGCTATCCAGTTCCCAACCCTAGTACGCGCGCTCGGAGAAAGTCGGCGGCCCTGGCT
Organism: Pseudoclavibacter sp. RFBB5; assembly: GCF_002931555.1. GTDB lineage: Bacteria > Actinomycetota > Actinomycetes > Actinomycetales > Microbacteriaceae > Pseudoclavibacter. Next base: position 968,456 of record NZ_PSTZ01000007.1, read on the forward strand.
AGACTTCACGCGTAAGTTCCAAGCGCTGAAGGAGCACACATGCCCATCGCAACACCGGACCAGTACGCCGAGATGCTGAACCGAGCCAAGGAAGGCGGCTTCGCGTACCCCGCGATCAACGTCTCCAGCTCGTCGACCATCAACTCCGTCCTCCAGGGTCTCACCGAAGCCGGCTCTGACGGCATCCTCCAGGTCACGACGGGCGGTGCGGACTACTTCGCCGGCCAGTCCGTGAAGGCACGCGCCTCCGGCGCGCTGGCCATGGCCGCATTCGCACACGAGGTTGCGAAGAACTACCCCATCACGGTCGCACTCCACACCGACCACTGCCCGAAGGATGCGCTCGACGGATTCGTCTACCCGCTCCTCGAGGCATCCGCCGAGCAGATCAAGCGCGGCGGCGAGCCGATCTTCCAGTCGCACATGTGGGACGGCTCGGCTGTGCCGCTCGCTGAGAACCTCGAGATCGCTTCGAAGATCCTCAAGCTCACCCAGGCCAACAACCAGATTCTCGAGGTCGAGATCGGTGTCGTCGGCGGCGAAGAAGATGGCGTCGCGCACGAGATCAACGAGCACCTCTACACGACGCTCGATGACGCGATCGCGACCGTCGAAGCTCTCGGTCTCGGCGACCGTGGCCGCTACATGGCCGCGCTCACGTTCGGCAACGTCCACGGCGTCTACAAGCCCGGCAACGTCAAGCTCCGCCCTGAACTCCTCGCGGAGATCCAGGCGGGCCTGGCTGAGAAGTACGGCACCGGGGCCAAGCCGCTCGACCTCGTCTTCCACGGCGGCTCGGGCTCCACCGACGAAGAGATCGCCGAGGCAGTGCGCAACGGCGTCATCAAGATGAACATCGACACGGACACGCAGTACGCGTTCAGCCGCTCGGTCGCCGACACGGTGCTCAAGAACTACGACGGCTTCCTCAAGATCGACGGGGAAGTCGGCAACAAGAAGGTCTACGACCCCCGCTCGTGGGGCAAGAAGGCCGAGTCCGCCATGGCGGCTCGCGTCGTCGAGGCCACCAAGCAGCTCGGCTCGTTCGGTCACTCAGCGGCGTGAGTGTGACGCCGGGAGCCGAGCAGCAGGACACGGTGCAGGAAGCGAAACGCAAGAACGACCGCTTCCTCGGCATCGGGTTCCTGGTGCTCGGCCTCGTCGCCACGATCCTGAACATGACGACGTTCACGGAGAACTCGCTGGCGGGCCAGATGGCCCTGCTCTATGAGGACTTCGGGATCAGCGACTACGTCCGGCCTGAAGGACTCGGCGTGTTGTCCACGACGGCGATCCTCGTGCTTCCCGCGATCTACGCGCTCACGCTGTACCTCACGCTCATCCGCTGGAAAGCAGGCAAGCGCGCCATGTGGATTCCCGTCATCGGCGCCGTCGTCACCCTGATCACGATCTTCGGCTTCACGTTGACCGCGATCCTGCTCCACGGAGAGTTGCTTCAGGCGCTCTCGAGCGGCGCACTGCCAACCGCGACGCCGACGTCCACCTGACGCGACACGCCCGGTAGCCACCGAAGAGCGCGGTGGCGCTCTCCACAGGCACGAGAACTCGGCCCTGGCACGCGATATCCTCGATATCGCAAGCCAGGGCCGAGTTTCTCGGTCCTGATGCGCAGTCCTGATCGCATCCGCGCGGGACAGCCCAGATCTCCGAAAGAGGCACGTGGTCGTCATCCAGCCCCCGAAGTCGACACCGGATGCACCCTGGCCGGTCAGCGTCGTCTCCGAACTCGTTCGAGACTGGATCGCGCGCCTCGGCTCCGTCTGGATCGAGGGCGAGCTCACCGGCTGGAGCATCCGAGGCGGGCACGCCTACGGCAAGATCAAGGACCTCGACGCGGACGCCACGCTCTCGGTCACCGCCTGGCGCAGCGTCGTCCAGCGTCTCGACGGCGAGTTCAAGCAAGGCGACCGCGTCATCGCGAGCGTCAAGCCAGACTTCTGGGTCAAGGGCGGCACGCTCTCGATGCAAGTCTCCGACCTGCGGCACGTCGGACTCGGCGACCTCCTCGAACGGCTCGAACGGCTCCGCAAGCAGCTGGCCGCCGAGGGCCTCTTTGCCGATGGCCGCAAGAAGGCTCTCCCCTTCCTGCCCGGCACCATCGGACTCATCACGGGGCGAGAGTCCGATGCTGAGAAGGACGTGCGACGCAACTCGGAGCTCCGCTGGCCAGCAGTGCAGTTCCGCACGATCCACACCTCCGTGCAGGGCGAGCGCACGGTCGCCGAGGTCTCGGCCGCATTGCTGCAGCTCGACGCAGACCCAGAGGTCGATGTCATCATCGTCGCGCGAGGCGGTGGCGACTTCCAGCACCTCCTCCCCTTCAGCGACGAGAGCCTCGTGCGGCTCGTCTCCGAGCTCTCGACGCCCGTCGTCAGCGCCATCGGCCACGAAGCCGATCGACCGATCCTCGACGATGTCGCCGATCTCCGAGCCTCCACCCCGACGGACGCCGCCAAGCGGGTCGTGCCAGACGTGGCGGAGGAACTCGCTGGAGTCCAGCAGGCAAGGTCCCGAATCCTGCAGCGCATCGTCGACCGCGTTCGCAGCGAGTCGAATGCCCTCGAATCCCTCGTGTCTCGCCCGGCGCTCGCCAACCCGTCCTGGATCATCGACCAGCGCGGCGAGGAGCTCATGCGTGCCTCGCAGCGCGGCGAAGAGCTCATCACCCGTCGCCTCGACCGAGAACAGGACAAGCTCGAGTCGCTGGCCCGCCATCTGCGCGGCCTCTCCCCGCAGGGCACGCTCGAGCGCGGATACTCGATCGTCGAGCGCGTCGACGGCGCCGCTCGCACACTCGTCACGGCCTGGCAGGACGCCCCAGCATCCGCCGAGCTCCGTATCCGCACGGCTGACGGCCGCATCACGGCCTCGTCCCTCGGCGGCGAGCCCATCATCACGACCGGCGCCTCGAATGGCGCAACGGAGGCGAACGTAGAATGACCACCATGCAGGAACAGTCCGACATCGCAGAGCTCAGCTACGAGCAGGCACGCGACGAGCTCATCTCCGTCGTGAGCCAGCTCGAACAGGGCAGTGCCTCGCTCGAGGCCTCACTCAAGCTCTGGGAGCGCGGCGAGCAGCTCGCGGCGCACTGCGAGTCGTGGCTGCTCGGCGCACGCAAGCGCCTCGAGGCGGCACGCCGGCGCACCGACGACACCGACGAGTCCTGATGGCCAAGCAGAAGCAACCCCCGATCGTCGCGGAGCTCGGTCGCCCCGAGACTCCGGAAGAGACCTTCGCGCGAAAGGCCGAGTCCTCGCGCCTTTACCGCAAGCGCAAGACGATCAACAATCTCGTCTACTCGCTCCTCGTCTCGCTCGGCCTCGTTGTCTTCATCGTCGCCATCGTTCCGCGCAACGAGACGCCGGTGTCCTTCGACGTCGACTTCGCCTCGGAGGCCGAGAGCGCGCAGGGCGACTTCGCCGAGCCGCTCGTCGTGCCGCAGGTCCCGGCAGACTGGACCGCGAACGAGGCCGAGATCCGCACGAGCGCCGACGGCGTGAGCGAGTGGTACATCGGCTTCCTCGTCGGCCCGAAGGATGCCCCGACGGAGTACGTGGGGCTGAGCCAGGGCATCGGCGTCAACCCGACCTGGTTGCTCGACGCAACGCGCGAGCGCACGCCGACGGGCACCGTGCAGGTCGGCGGCCTCGACTGGATCGAGTACGACGCGACGAACCTGAGCCCGGAGGACGCCGGCAACCGTGCCTACATGCTCGTCCACGAGCAGGGCGACCAGGCCTACCTCGTCTACGGCAACAACAAGCCGGAGACCGTCACGAAACTGGCAGAGCTCGTCGCTGCCGACCTCGGCTGAGGCCAGTACTCGGTAGGCTGGCCTCTACAGAGATCGGCTACCTGGAAAGGTCACACAACGTGGTGGAAAATCAAGACGAGTACCGCATCGAGCACGACACGATGGGCGAGGTCCGCGTTCCCAAGAACGCCCTCTACGCTGCGCAGACTCAGCGCGCCGTCGAGAACTTCCCCATCTCCGGTGCGGGCCTCGAACCGGGCCAGATCATCGCCCTCGCACGCATCAAGCGCGCCGCCGCGATCGTGAACGCCAAGCTCGGCATCATCGAGCAGCCCGTGGCCGACGCCATCGTGGCCGCCGCACAGCAGATAATCGACGGAGAGCACCTCGATCAGTTCCCGATCGACGTCTACCAGACCGGCTCTGGCACCTCGTCGAACATGAACATCAACGAGGTCCTCGCGACTCTCGCCACACGAGGCCTCGGGGAGACCGTTCACCCGAACGACCACGTGAACGCCTCGCAGTCGTCGAATGACGTGTTCCCGACGTCGGTGCACGTCGCAGTCACGGACGCGCTGCTCAACAACCTCGTCCCCGGTCTCGAGCACCTCGCTGAAGCCCTCGAGCGCAAAGCCCAGCAGTGGGCGACCACCGTGAAGGCCGGCCGCACGCACCTCATGGATGCGACCCCGGTCACACTCGGCCAGGAGTTCGCCGGCTACGCCAGGCAGATCCGCCTCGGCATCGAGCGCGTGCAGTCGACGATCTCACGCGTCGCCGAGGTCCCCCTCGGTGGAACCGCGACGGGCACCGGCATCAACACCCCGGCCGGGTTCTCGCAGCAGGTTATCGCCGAGCTGGCCGAGAACTCGAAGCTCCCCCTCACCGAGGCGCTCGACCACTTCGAGGCACAGGGTGCGCGTGACGGCCTCGTCGAAGCCTCGGGCGCGCTGCGGACGATCGCGGTGAGCCTCATCAAGATCAACAACGACCTCCGCTGGATGGGATCGGGGCCGAACACGGGCCTCGGCGAGATCCTGATCCCCGACCTGCAGCCGGGCTCCTCGATCATGCCGGGCAAGGTCAACCCGGTCGTGCCAGAGGCGGTCCTCATGGTGGCATCGCGCGTCATCGGCAACGACGCGGCCATCGTCTTCGGAGGAGCCTCTGGTTCGTTCGAGCTGAACGTGCAGATCCCCGTCATGGGAACCGCGCTGCTCGAGTCCATCCGTCTCCTCGCGAACAGCGTCCGCGTGCTCGCTGACAAGACCGTCGATGGCCTCGTCGCCAACGAAGAGCGCGCTCGCGCCCTGGCCGAGTCCTCCCCGTCGATCGTCACTCCGCTCAACCGCGTCATCGGGTACGAGGCCGCCGCGAAGATCGCGAAGTACTCCGTTGCAAACAAGGTCACCGTCCGCCAGGCCGTCATCGACCTCGGCTACGTCGAGCGTGGCGACATCACGGAAGAGCAGCTCGACGAGAAGCTCGACGTGCTCAGCATGACCTCGCCGAACCTGTAAGCGCGCGTCTGCGCAGCAATGACCCGCCGTGGCGACACGGCGGGTCATTGCTGTCATCCCCCGGCGCTGTCCTCAAGCGGGCGGGCGCCGTCGCACGCGCGTAGCGGTCACACCGGCCCGGACACGGCCAGCCACGTCACGGGGAGCCAGTAACCGGCGAGCAGCGCCGGCCCGAACGCGATGCTCCGCCGCCGATCGCGGGTGCAGGCGAGCACGACGATGCTCTGCAGTCCCCCGAACAGGACGGCGAGGAAGACGAGGAGAGCGGGGAGGGACGGGTGCACCAGAGCCGCCGCGGCCGCGAGGACGGCCCCGAGTTTCACGTCACCCATGCCCAGCCCGCCGAGCACCGAGCAGAGCAGGAGCACAGCTCCGACCAGCACGCCGATGACGATCGCCACCACGTCGAGGCTCCCGGTGAGGAGCCAGTCGAGGCAGCACGCGAGCAGCAGGCCAAGCGCGGCGAACACCACAAGCGGATTCGGCAGTCGGTGCTCGCTCACGTCAGTGACGACGAGACGGGGCGTGACGATTGCGAGCGCGACCATCACCGGGAGCTCGCCGAGCCGCCCCGCAACCGCCGCGGCGACCGCCACGCCGACCAGGGCGCCAACGCACAGCAACTCCCCGAAGCTCCACCGCCGTGACGAAGAGGCCGGGCCCCGCGCTCCCCCGTGTTCGCGCGCGGAGCCCAGCCTCGTCACGGCAGAAGAGCTCCCCCTCGCTCTCTCTGCCATGCCAGAACGCTAGTCACCACACTCATGCCGCGCAGAAGTTATCCACAGGCTCGAGGGCGTGGGCGCTGCCCGAAGTGCAATCCGGGCAGTCCCCGCGCCCGTCCGCAGCCTCACACCTCGTAGTCACCCAGCAGCTCGGTGACCAGCGCGGCGATGTCGCTGCGCTCGGACCTCGTCAGCGTCATGTGGGCGAAGAGCTTGTGCCCCTTGAGCGTCTCGATCACCGAGGCGACGCCGTCATGCCGACCGACGCGCAGATTGTCGCGCTGAGCGACGTCGTGGGTGAGCACCACGCGCGAGTTCTTGCCGATGCGCGAGAGCGTCGTGAGCAGCACGTTCCGTTCGAGCGACTGTGCCTCATCCACGATCACGAAGGCGTCGTGGAGCGACCGCCCGCGGATGTGCGTGAGAGGGAGGATCTCGAGCATGCCGCGATCCATGACCTCGTCGATGACGTTCTCGGAGACGATCGCCGACAGGGCGTCGTAGACCGCCTGCCCCCAAGGGTTCATCTTCTCGCCCTGATCGCCGGGCAGGAAGCCGAGCTCCTGCCCGCCCACCGCGAAGAGCGGGCGGAAGACCATGATCTTCCGGTGCAGCCCGCGTTCGAGGACTGACTCGAGGCCCGCGGCCAGGGCGAGGGCACTCTTCCCAGTACCCGCGCGTCCGCCGAGCGACACGATGCCGATCGACTGATCGAGGAGCAGGTCGATGGCGAGACGCTGCTCCGCCGAACGCCCGTGCACGCCGAACACATCCAGATCGCCCCGCACAAGTCGGACGGCGCCCTTCCCCGACACGCGTCCGAGCGCGGAGCCTCGATCCGAGTGGATCACGAGGCTCGTGTTGACGGGCAGCTCGTCGACGGCCCCGGTCGCGACCGTCTCGTCGGTGTACAGCGTGTCGAGCTCGTCCGCCCCGAGCGAGATCTCGGCGACCCCCGTGTAGCCGGTGTCGCGAGCCAACTCGGCCCGATACTCCTCAGCGGCGAGGCCGATCGCCGACGCCTTGACGCGCATCGGCAGGTCCTTGGACACGACGGTGACCGCGAGCCCCTCGCCAGCCAGGTTCTGCGCGACCGCCAGGATGCGCGTGTCGTTGTCTCCGAGCTGCATCCCGCTGGGCAGCACGCTCATGTTCGAGTGGTTGAGCTCGACTCGCAACGTGCCTCCGGCCTCCCCGATGGCGATCGGGAAGTCGAGGCGCTCATGCTTGATGCGCAGCTCATCGAGGAACCGGAGCGCCTGGCGTGCGAAGTACCCGATCTCCGGGTCGTGCCGCTTCTTCTCGAGCTCCGTGATGACGACGACGGGAATGACGACGGCATGCTCCGCGAAACGGAAGAGGGCCCTCGGATCGCTGAGGAGCACCGACGTGTCGAGCACGTAGGTGCGGGTCGAGGTCGCGGTGTCGGGAACCGCGACGTGCACGGCGCTCCCTTCCTCGTTCTCGAGGTGGTCGGTGTTGCGCTGTGCGGGTGTCACGGCAGTTCCGCTCCTTCGCCAAGCTCTCGCTCGTCGTTGGGTTACGTTCCGACCACAGGGGCACTCGGTAGGGTGAAACGAACTTCGGGAACCTGTGGCCGTTTCGATCAGGCACCGTACCTGATGGCATTAACGTACGACGATGCCGCGCACGCCACGCGCAGGCGAACGTTAAATCTTGGCTCGTGTCTGGGAGCGCGGCCGCTACTGCCCGTAGCGGCGTTGGCGCGAAGCGAAGTCACGCAGGGCGCGCAGGAAATCGACCTCTCGCAGGTCCGGCCCGAGCGCCTCGACGAAGTAGAACTCCGAGTGGGCCGACTGCCACAGCATGAAGTCGCTGAGCCGCTGCTCACCCGAGGTGCGGATCACGAGGTCGGGGTCTGGCTGCCCGCCTGTGTAGAGGTGCTCCGCGATGAGGTCGGGGGTGAGGATGTCCGCGAGTGCGGCGACATCGCCCCCGTCTGCTGCGTGCGCTCGCACGATCCGCCGCATCGCGTCGACGATCTCGCTGCGGCCTCCGTACCCCACGGCAAGGTTCACGTGCATGCCACGGCGCTGAGCCGTGTCGCGCTGCAGGCGCTCGAGCGTCGCCCCGAGCCCGGCTGGGAGATGCTCCGAGGACCCCGCATGGTGCACTCGCCAGCGCGCATTGTCGGCGATCTGCACCGCGAGCTTCTCGATGATGTCGATGAGGGCGTCGAGCTCCTCGCTGCTGCGGTTCTTGAGGTTGTCGTTCGAGAGCAGGTAGAGCGTGACGACCTGCACTCCCTCCCGGTCGCACCAGGCGAGGAATTCCATCATCTTGGCCGCGCCCGCCGCGTGCCCCTGCGCGGCGTCGCGCAGGCCGAGCTGCTTGGCCCAGCGCCGGTTGCCGTCGATGATCATCGCGACGTGCTTCGGCTTGGGACGTCCGTGCAGAGATCGACGCAGCCGCCTCGTGTACAGCCCGTACAGGAAGCTCCGCAAGCTGGTGGGAATCATCGACATGGTTCAGCCAACGTACCGGACCCCGGGTCGGATACACGTGCACGAGGCCGCGTAGAGTTCGAGGGTGGCTTCAGAACATCACGCAGACGATGAACTCGACCCGGGGCCGGAGCCCATGGTGCACCTGCCGGTGCTCGAGGCAGAGTCGGGGGCTCCCGTCGTGGAGGCGAAACCGTCCTGGCGCGGCTGGGTGCACGCCGGCACGCTTCCCGTGTCGGTCGTTGCCGGCATCGTGCTCATCGTGCTCGCCGAGGGCACCACCGCGAAGCTCGCCTGCGCGCTCTACGCGCTCTGCTCGTGGCTGCTGTTCGGCATCTCAGCGCTCTACCACCGCTTCAACTGGAGCGAGAAGGCTCGTGTCGCGCTCAAGCGCTTCGACCACGCCAACATCTTCCTGCTCATCTCGGGGACGTACGCGCCTATCGCGCTCGTCGCCTTGCCACCGGAGAAGGGGTGGCCGCTGTTCGCAGTCGTCTGGGTCGCCGCGCTGCTCGGCATCTGCTTCCGCGTGTTCTGGATCGGCGCGCCGCGCTGGCTCTACGTGGCCCTGTACATCTCACTCGGGTGGGCGGCCGTCGCATACCTCGGCGATATCGCGGCTGTCAACGTGGCGACGGTGGTGCTCATCGTCGTCGGAGGCCTCTTCTACACCGTCGGCGCGGTCTTCTACGCGCTCAAGCGCCCGAACTTCTGGCCGGGCCACTTCGGCTTCCACGAGCTGTTCCACGTCTTCACGGTGCTTGCGTTCCTGAGCCAGTGGACGGGCATCCTGCTGCTGTGCATCGACCCGCCGGTCTTCACCGGCTGACCGGACGGACGCTGACCGGACGGACCTAGTCAGCGATCTTCTTCTCGCCTGCGGCCTGCTCTGCGTCCGGTGCGGCCTGTCCGTCCGGGTGGGCATCTCCCGTCGCCGCGGCGCCCGAGTCTGCCGGCCCCGCAGCGGCCGCAACGTCCGCGGCCTTGCCCACAGCGACCTCGCCCTGCAGCTGCTCGCGGATGCGCGCTCGCGCCTGGACGCGGCTCGTCCGGCGGATGAGGTCCATCACGAGCAGTCCGGTCGCGACCGCGACGAAGATGAAGACGAAGAAGCCGAGCGGGCCCGGGGTCACGTCATCCGGGTTGAAAGGCAGTTCCTCCCCCGGCGTCGGCGCGGTCGCGGCGAGTGTCAGCATCCAGGTCTGGACCTGCGCGACGAGCATCACGCGGAAGCCCCCGGGGAGCGCTGCTTGTCGTCATTGCGCTCGTCGACACCGCTGAACAGGTCGGTCTCCGGCGTCGGCGCATCGACGCGTGAGTCCACCAGCTCGAAGTCGTCGTACGGGTATGCCGCCGCCTCGATGTCGCGTGGAATCGCGAAGAAGCCGCTATCGGGTGCCACCTGGCTGGCGTGCGAACGCAGGGCCGAGTCGCGGGCGTCGAAGAACTCGTCGATCTGGATCTGGGTCGTGACGTTGCTGGGCTTGTCGCGCATCCAGGCGAGCATCTGCTCGAGGCGCTCGAGGAGCGGCGAATCCGGGTCGAGTCCCTTGATGTGCTGCAGGAGGCTATCCGCCCGCTTGCCGTTCATGGTGCGGTCGTAGTAGAGCTTCGAGATGCGCCAGGGTGCGCCGAGCTCGGGGTGCGAGGCGAGTCCGGACTCGCGCCAGACGCGCATGGAGACGTCATGCGTGCGGATGTGGTCTGGGTGCGGGTAGCCGCCATTCTCGTCGTACGTGACGAGCACGTGCGGGCGGAACTCACGGACGAGGCGCAGCAGCGGCCGCGCGGAGATGTCGAGTGGGATGCTCGCGAACGAGTTCACGGGCAGCGAGCCGTCTTCCGACGCCATCCCGGAGTCGACGTACCCGAGCCAGCGGTGCTCGACGCCGAGGAACTCCTGTGCGGCGGCCATCTCGACGCGGCGGAGGCCCGCGAGGTCGCGCTGCGCGTGGAAGACGGATTCGAGCCCCGGGTTGAGGATGTCGCCAGCCTCGCCACCGGTGCAGCTGACCACCATGACCTCGGCACCCCTCGCACGGTACGCGGCGTAGGTCGCTGCACCCTTGCTGGACTCGTCATCGGGATGGGCGTGGACCGCCATCAGTCGAAGTGTCACTGGTCTCCTCGTGGAACGTTAACCTAGGTAGAGAGCCTATCTCGCGCGGCCGCCAGTTTCTGGCCGTGCACGCCCTCCCGCCGAGAGGAACCCCCAGTGTCAGCTGAACGCGAAACCGTCGCCGCGGCCACCCCCGCAGCCGACCTCGCATCCCGCGCTGATCTCGTCGATCGATATGGCGCGCGCGCCCCCCGCTCCGAGAAGAAGCCGGAACGCTGGATCTGGATGGTGGTCGGCATCTTCGTCATCGCGGTCGTCGCGTTCTGGGCGACGACGACCGTCGGCCCGGTCTCCTCCTCGGCGATCCGCGCCGACACCGTTCGGTTCTCGATCCTGGACGACGCGAACGTGAGCTTCGACTACCGCATCACGGCCCCGGCAGGCACCGAGGTGACCTGCGCCATCGAGATCCGCGACGAGCAGCAGGCAGTCGTCGGCTGGGACGTCGTGGAAGTCCCACCCACCGACGAGGCGTCCCAGGTGCTGAATGTCCAGGTCCGGACGACGAAGGCGGGCACGACGGCTTTGGTGAAGGAATGCTGGTTGCCGTAGAATGGTGACTGAGGCCCTGACTCGCGTCAGGGCTTTGGTCGTATCCGGCTGCACAAGGAGTTCCAGCATGGCTAACCCATCGGTGACCTGGCTCACCCAGGAGACGTATGACCGGCTCAAGGCGGAGCTCGACGAGCTCGCCGTGAACGGTCGCGAAGAGATCGCCAAGCGCATCGAAGAGGCGCGCGAAGACGGCGACCTCAAGGAGAACGCCGGCTACCACGCGGCGAAGGACGAGCAGGGCAAGATCGAGGCCCGCATCAACCAGCTCGAGACGATGCTGAAGAACTCCGAGGTCCGCGAAGCGCCGGAAGCATCCGGCATCGTCGAGACGGGAACGGTCGTGACGGCCAAGATCGGCGGCAAGGAGCAGAAGTTCCTCCTCGGCAGCCGCGAGATGGCCTCGCAGACGCAGCTGCGCGTGTACTCGGGTGAGAGCCCGCTCGGGGCTTCCATCCTGGGCCTCGCAGTCGGCGCATCCACCAGCTACGAGGCGCCGAACGGCAACTCCATCGACGTCGAGATCGTCGAGGTCGAGACCTTCCACCCGTAGGCACCAGCCGCAGCGCGCACGCGGTGCAGCAGAAGAGGACCTCCCCTGGGAGGTCCTCTTCTGTGTCAGGGCTGCGCGCCGGATGCTCGGGTCACGGCATCGGAGCCGCGTCCCGGCTCGTGCGCGGCTGGTAGCCGAGCGCGCGAAGCGCATCCATCACCTGATGGGAGTGCTCGGTGCCGCGCGTCTCGACGGAGACCTCGAGCTCGACGTGGCTCACCTGCAGGCCCTTGTTGTGGCGTGTGTGCAGGACTTCGACCACGTTCGCGTTGACCTCGCTGATGGTCTTCGCGATGAGCGCGAGCTGACCCGGAACGTCCTGCAGCTCGATGACGAGCTTCAGGTAGCGATCGGATGCGGCGAGACCGCGGCTCAGCACCTTCTCGAGCATGAGCGGGTCGATGTTGCCGCCCGAGAGGATCGCGACGGTCGTGCCCGCGTCCTTGATCTTGCCGGCAAGGATCGCCGCGACGGCAGTCGCCCCGGCTGGCTCGGCGACGAGCTTGGCGCGCTCGACGAGCAGCAGGATCGCCCTCGAGATATCGTCCTCGGAGACCGTGACCACCTCATCCACGAGGTTGCGGACGACCTCGAACGTGATCTCCCCTGGCACGTCGACGGCGATGCCGTCGGCGATCGTCGGTCGCGCCTGGATCTTCACCGGGTAGCCCGCCTCGAGTGAGACCGGGAAGGGCGCGGAGTTCGCGGCCTGCACGCCGATGATGCGGATCGGCCGACCACGCTGCTCGCCGAGGAGCGACGCCGCGACGCTGACGCCCGAGATGAGGCCGCCCCCGCCGATGGGCACGATGATCGTGTCGACGTCGGGTGCCTGCTCGAGGATGTCGAGCGCGAGCGTGGCCTGCCCCGTGATGATGTCGGCGTGGTCGTACGGGTGGATGAACTCCGCTCCCGTGTCGACCGCGAACTGCTTCGCCGCGACCAGAGCGTCGGCGACGTTGACACCGGTCAGGACCACGTCGGCGCCGTATCCGCGCGTGGCCTGCAGCTTGGGGAGGGGCACGCCCACTGGCATGAAGATGGTCGCCTTGATGCCGAGCTCTCGCGCAGCGAACGCGACGCCCTGCGCATGGTTTCCAGCCGAGGCCGCCACGACTCCGCGAGACCGCTGCTCCTCGCTCAGCTGCGAGAGGCGGTACGTGGCGCCGCGGATCTTGTACGACCCGGTGCGCTGCATGTTCTCGCACTTGAGCAGCACAGGCGAGCCGAGCTTCTCCGAGAGGAAGCGTGCCGAGTCGATGGGCGTCTGCGAGATGACCTGCCGCACGATTTCGCGTGCCGCGACGATCTGGTCCAGCGTGATGATGGGAGCGGTCATACCGTGCTTGCCTTCTGTTCGCGCTGCGACTTCTCGCGCTGGGGTGTTGGGGGCTTGGTGAGCTTGGTCGGGTCGGGTTCGTCTCGCCAGGAGCCCCGCGAGATGTACTGGACCATGACCTTGCCCGCTGCGACGAGCGGGACCGCGAAGACGGCACCGGCGATGCCGCCGAAGATGGTTCCGGCGCTCACCGACAGCAGCACGGCGAGCGGATGCAGCTTGACGGCGCTGCCCATGATCAGCGGCTGCAGGATGTGCGACTCGATCTGCATGACGGCGACGACGACGATCAGCATGATGAGGGCGTTGAGGAAGCCGTTGTACGCCAGGGCGACCGCGACGGCGATCGCGCCCGCCGAGATCGCTCCGATGTAGGGCACGAACGAGGCGAGGAACACGATGACGCCGATCGGCAGCGCGAACGGCACCTGGAGGATGACGGCGCCCAGGTAGATGCCGACGGCATCGATGAGGGCGACCAGCACCTGCACGCGCACGTAGTGGCCCACGGAGATCCACCCACGCTGCCCCGCTCCGTCGATGGCGGCGCGCGCCTTCTTCGGGAAGATCGACACGATGAAGAGCCAGATGCTGCGACCGTCGAGCAGGTAGAAGATCAGCGCGAACGCGGTGACGAGCGTCCCCGCGAGGAAGGCGGCGACGTTCGACCCGACCGAGACCGCTTGCGACGCGATGGAGTTGACGTTCGACTGCACCCAGCCGACGATCTCGCTCAGCCCCGCATCGACCTGTTCCTCGGTGACGTGCAGCGGGGAGTCCCTGAGGAACTGCAGGGCCAGCTGGTATTGCGCCTCGAGCTTTCCGAGGTCGAGGTTGAACCCCTGCGCGAACTGGCTGATGACCAGCGTGATGAGGGTGCCGATGGCGACCAGCAGCACGATGAGCGACAGGATGAGCGCGGCCCAGCGCGGCAGCCCGCTCCCCACCAGCCACTTCATGAGTGGGGCCAGCAGCGATGCGAGCAGCGCGGCCACGAGCAGGGGGATGACGAGCAGCGACGCCTGGGTCACGAGCCAGCCGAGCGGGATGAGTGCGAGCAGGATGGCCACGCTGCGCCAGGCCCAGGCGGCGCCGATGCGAAGACCGCGTGGGACGAGTTCGTCTTCGCTCTCGTTGCGCAGCGCTGGCGAGGGGTTCTGCGCCAGTGTGGAGCCGGTTCTCGCCGAGGCCGCCGTGGCGGTCGTCTCGTCGAGGTCTCGTTCGGTCATAGGCTCAATACTAGGAGCGCCCGCGGGCGCGTCGGAGCCACTAGAACTGCACCCGAGGGGGCTGCGAGATGGCGGCACGGTCGGCCACCTCGAAGAACGAGCGCTGCTCGTAATGGAGCGGGCCGGCGACGAGATTGTTGGGGAACACCTTGACCTTGGTGTTGTACTCGCGAACGCCTCCGTTGTAGAAGCGACGCGATGCCTGAATGCGGTTCTCCACGTCGACGAGGTCGGACTGCAGCTGCAGGAACTCCCGACTCGCCTGCAGCTGCGGGTAGGCCTCTGCGGCGGCGAAGAGACCGCGGAGCGCGCCCTGCACCCCGTTCTCTGCGGCGCTCACTTCTTCAGGGGTCTGCGCCTGCGAGCTGACCTGACGCGCCTCGGCGAACGCGGCGAAGGCCTTGTCCTCGTGCGTCGCGAACGTCCGCACGCTGCTCTCGAGCTGCGGCAGGAGCTCCTCGCGGGCAACGAGCTGCGCGGTGATGTCAGTCCAGGCTGCATCCACGCGCGTCTGCAGCCGCTTCAACGCGCGGCTCGTGGCGACCGCGTACACGGCGATGGCAATGACGATGAGGAGCACGGCTCCGACGGCGATCCAGACTTCGAGCATGCCGGAATGGTATCCCGCATCGACTGCGAGGCGGCGGGGTCAGCTCACCGCCTGAGCGAATTCACTGGACGCCGACTCCGCGAGGTGCCGAAGGTGCTCGGGGATGGGCATCCCCCGGCGCCGAGCAGCCTGCGCCCACAGGCGCCCCGCACGGTACGAGGACCGCACGAGCGGGCCGGCCAGGACGCCGAGGAAGCCGATCTCCTCGGCGACCGATTTCAGCTCGACGAACTCCTGCGGCTTCACCCACCGGGCCACCGGCAGGTGTCGTGGGCTGGGGCGCAGGTACTGCGTGAGCGTGATGATGTCGCAGCCGGCTTCGCGGAGGTCGGCGAGCGCCTGCTCGATCTCATGGCGCTCCTCCCCCATGCCGAGGATCAGATTGGACTTCGTGACGAGGCCCGAGTTCCTCGCCTGGGTGATGACGCCGAGCGACCGCTCATAGCGGAACGCGGGGCGGATGCGCTTGAAGATCCGCGGCACGGTCTCGACGTTGTGTGCGAACACCTCCGGCCGAGACGAGAAGACCTCCGCGAGCAGCTCCGGGTTTCCGGAGAAGTCCGTCGCGAGGATCTCGACGCCTGTTGCCGGGTTGTCGGCGTGGATGCGCCGCACGGTCTCCGCATGAAGCCATGCGCCTTCGTCAGGCAGGTCATCTCGCGCGACGCCCGTCACCGTCGCGTAGCGAAGCCCCATCGCGGTCACCGATTCAGCGACCCTCCGCGGCTCGTCGGTGTCGTACTCAGCTGGCTTGCCCGTGTCGATCTGGCAGAAGTCGCACCGGCGCGTGCACTGCGATCCCCCGATGAGGAACGTGGCCTCTCTGTCTTCCCAGCACTCGTAGATGTTGGGGCAGGCTGCCTCCTGGCAGACCGTGTGCAGGCCGCCCTCCTTCACGAGCTCGGAGACCCTCGTGAACTCGGGCCCCATCCTGGCTCTCGTCTTGATCCACTCCGGCTTGCGCTCGATCGGCGTCGCCGCGTTGCGCGCCTCGACACGGAGCAGCTTTCGCCCCTCGGGCTTGATCGTCATGCCGCGACCTCGTTTCGGATGACGAGGTGCTCGGTGAGCAGCTCGGCGACTCGTGGGGCGATCTCAGCCGGCGTGACCACCCGTCCGAGCTCCACGCTCAGGGAGGTGACGGCTGCGTCGCTGATCCCGCACGGCACGATGCGCTGGAACGGCTCGAGCTCGTTCGAGCAGTTCAGGGCGAAGCCGTGCATGGTGCACGCCTCGACCACGCGGACGCCGATCGAGGCGATCTTCCGAGGTGCATCCTCAGGTCCCACCCAAACTCCCGACCGTCCGGCCACTTGGCGGCCGACGACGCCGAGTTCGCCGATCAGCTCGATGAGCGCCACCTCGAGCCGACGGACGTGCGCCACGACATCGATCGGCTCCGGAAGCCGCACGATCGGATACCCGACGAGCTGGCCCGGCCCGTGCCAGGTCAGACGGCCGCCCCTGTCTGCATCAACGATCGGTGTCCCGTCCACGGGACGCTCACTGGCCCGTGTCAGCCGCCCGGCGGTGTAGACGCTCGGGTGCTCGAGCAGGACGACCGTGTCAGCGCGCGAACCGGCGACCCGCTCGGCGTGCAGCGCGCGCTGCATCCCGAGCGCCTCGGCGTACTCGACGGCCTCTGGCCCGAATCCCGGTGTCAGCACATGCATCATGGCACCAGTGTCGCATATTGTGGACGCAGTACAAGAACGTTGCTCGGCGCAAAGAGGGGCGACCATTGGTCACCCCTCCGCGCGCCCGTCGCCGGCCGTCACACCGCGATCTGCGACGAGACCGCTTTCAGCTTGTGCCGCGCCAGCGCCAGGTTCGCGCTCGTACGGCTCAGCACGAGGTAGATGAACAGGCCGTTCGACCCCTGCGTGTTGAGCACGTTGATCAGGTGGTACTGCGAGCTCAGCGTGATCAGGATGTCGTCGATCTCGTCGGTGACGCCGAGCTCGCTCATCGTCGCGAGCTTCGCCCGCACGACGTTGGAGTTGCCGGCGGCCGCGATGCCGAGGTCGAAGGACGGATTGCCGCCCTGCGCGAGCGCCATGCCGCTGGCATAGTCGACGATCGCAGCGCCGGTGGCGCCCTCGATGCTGAGCAGCTGCCTGATGGCTTCGTCGAGTGAACTCATGTGGTGTTTCCCCTTTGCGTTTCGAGTCGCCGACTCCACACCTTCAGGAACGGCAGGCGAAAGATCGTCCTGCGTTATCGTCCATTCCGAAGCGGTTTCGTCGTCCGACTCCCCCTTGCCGACCAGATTCCCCAACGCATCCGAGCCATCGTTCATGCGTCCCGGAGAATGCTCCGCAGCAGTCGCAGCCCCAGACCCGGCCGTGACATCCGCGGCAGCCAGGCCCAGGAAGCGCCGCCACCATGGCAGTGAATCGGGTGTCCGCACGTCAAACCTCAGCCGCATCGAAGATCCAGTCGGTGTTGGCTGCCGACGGCAGCCGACATGACCATAACGCACACCTGGACCCCAGAAATACGCGGCAGAGGTCAGCGATCGTATAGATTTGGCTCGTCCGAGTTCGCAGTTCGCTGCGGAGGGGGCGGACGAACGGCGCGTTGTCGATCCCAGAATCACGCGTCGCAGAGCTATCGAGGGGGAACGATGGACACTCTTGTGCATATGACTGATGCGACCGCTTCGTACGGCAACCGGCACGTACTTCGAGACATCGACCTCACCCTGTACCGAGGTCAGATCGTCGGCCTGATCGGGGTCAACGGGGCCGGGAAGAGCACGCTCGTCAACACGCTCGTCGGACGACACCAGCTCGATTCCGGAACCATGATTCTCGGCGACGAGCCGTACGCGCCGGAGTCGCTCGACGAAGCGCAGGCATGCGGAGTCGGCGTCATCACGCAGAACGCGGAACCGCCGACCGGCTTGACGGTTGCGCAGGCGCTCTTCCGGAACACCTACCGGGCGGGCGAAGCGCACGAGGAGGTCCTCGAACGCGCGACCGAGCTGCTCGACCAGACCGGTGCCGAGCTGGACCTCGGCGCCATGGTCAGCGAGCTCGATCGTGGTCGACGCGCGCTCGTCGAGGTCGTGCGCATGCTCGCCGAGGAGGCACAGCTCGTGGTGATCGACGAGGTGGCCGTCACGCTCGCAGATCACGAGATCGCGCTGCTCCACCGGGTCCTGCGCCAGCTTGCCGGGCAAGGACGCGGCATCCTCTACATCACGCACCGGATGGACGAGGTGCAGTCCATCGTCGACCGTGTTCTCGTGCTCCGCGAGGGCAGGATCGCCATCGACACCCCCATCGCGGGGCTCAGCTCGGAAGAGCTCACGATCATGCTCCTGGGCGAGCTGCCGGAATCCGATGCGACGCTCGCGGTCGCCGCCGATGACGCTCATCGCGCGGCACTCGCTGCCTTCGGCGTCGGAGACGGCCAGCTTCTGCACGGCGTCGATCTGCATGTCCGCCCAGGCGAGGTCGTCGGCATCACCGGCACACACGACTCGGGCGTCCGCCAGCTCATCGAGATCCTCGGCGGCGCCCAGCACCCCGGGCAAGGTCACGTGGAGCTGTTCGGCGAGCCGGTCGATCTGACGGAGTCAGGGGCCGCGGAAGCGCACGGAGTGAGCTTCCTCCCGGACGCCGTTCCCTCGTTCGACTCGGACCGGAGCCTCAGCCAGGGCGTCGACCCGGCGGACAGCTCGCTCAGCGCCGAGATCACGCGGGCTCGGAAGATGATCGACCTGGTGCACCGTCTGCGCATCAATACGACGAACATCCACGCCGCGCTCGATGAGCTCTCCGGCGGCGATCAGCAGAAAGCCGAGTTCATCCGCGCCGTGGAACGCGGCGGCAGCGTCCTGGTGCTGGCTCACCCGACGCAGGGCGTCGACGTCGGTGCCAGACGGTCCGTATTCGCGTTCCTCCACAGCCTCGCCGAGACCGGCACCGCGGTGGTGTTCCTCGGCACCGACATGACGGAGCTCCTGCAGTGGAGCCACCGGGTCGTGGTCCTCGCCAACGGACGAACCGCACTCGAGGGCCGCTCCGAGCTGCTCGACGAGGACATGATCGTGCACGCGATGCTCGGTGCCCAGCGGCCTGAGCGCGTCGGACGCCGAGCGGCGATCACCGCCTAGACAGCCTGCCGCGAGAACGCCGCGGCACGCTCCACCTGGTCAGCGGTGATCGTCGTCCCCGTGTACTTCTCGAACTGACGCGCGGCCTGCAGCGCAGCCACGGCCGCGCCCGTGATCACGGGGACTCCGCGAGAACGTGCAAGGCGGATGAGCGGAGTCTCCGCGGGGAACGCGACGACATCGAAGACAAGCTCGGCTGCGGCGACGTGCTCCTCGCTGAATGACAGCGCCCCCTCGTCGGCGCCCGTCATGCCGAGCGGGGTGACATTGACGAGGGCGAACGGACCAGGCGCGGGGTCCACGGCCTGCCACCGGAATCCGTACTTCTCGGCGAGTGCGGAGCCCGTCCTCTCGTTGCGCGCGACGACCGTGACATCCGCGAAGCCCGCATCCCGGAACGCCGCCACGACGGCCTTCGCCATGCCGCCCGCCCCGCGCACGACGACGGGCAGCGACGGGCGGATGTCGTGCTCCGCGATGAGGGCGGCGATCGCCTCGTAGTCGGTATTGGAGGCGACGAGCTTTCCTCCGTCGTTCACGATGGTGTTGACCGACTCGATCGCGAGTGCCGACGCGTCCAGCTCGTCCACGAGCGGGATGACGGCTTCCTTGAACGGCATCGACACCGAGCAGCCGCGGATACCGAGTGCACGAACGCCGCGAACGGCACCCTCGATGTCCTCCGTGGTGAAGGCCTTGTAGATGAAGTTGAGGCCGAGCTCGTCATAGAGGAAATTGTGGAAGCGCGTCCCGAGGTTCGACGGCCGGGCGGCGAGCGAGATGCAGAGCGTCATGTCCTTGTTCAGAATCGGCATGACGCCAGTATGGCGCGCAACAAGCCCGCCTTGCCACGCGGACCTCGAATCACGCAGAGAACCAGCGGAGTGCCCCACCAGGGACTCGAACCCTGACCTGGAAAGATTTTAAGTCTTCTGCCTCTGCCAATTGGGCTAGTGGGGCGTACACGTCGGGGCCGCCGCATCCGAAGATGAGGCGGCCCCGACGAGCGTCGCTACTTGCTGTCGCCAGCGGGAGCCTTCGCCGAGCGGGCGGCGGGCTTGGGAGCGGCCGAACCTGCCTCAGCCGTGACCTTCTCGGCAGCGTTCTTGCCGCTCGTGTCAGCAGCGGGCTTGTCCGACGGCGCAGCGGGCTTGCCGCCGCCGTGCTCGCTCGACGCGGGGAGCTTCTCAGGCGCGTCCTTCTTCGCCTCGGCGACGGCCGGGCGGGGACGCGAAGCGAACCGCTCGAAGCCGGCGCGAGGCGTCTCGCGGGCGCTGAGCGACACGAAGTCGCGCCCGAGCACGAAGTTGTTGATCCAGCCCGTGAGCACGCGGATCTTGCGCTCGACGGTCGGGATGGCGAGGTCGTGGTAGCCGCGGTGCGCGAGCCAGGCGAGCACGCCGGTCAGGGCGAAGGTGCCCGACTGGAAGGCGCCGACGCCGATACCGAGGCCGGCAACCGCGCCCATGTTCTCGTGGTAGTAGTCCTTCGGCGTTCCGCCGCGAAGCGTTGCGACGAGGTTCGAGGCCATGAGCTTGCCCTGGCGAACCGCGTGCTGCGCGTTCGGCACGCAGAAGCCGCCGACTCCGCCACCGGAGAGGTCCGGGACAGCGGACACGTCGCCGGCCGCCCAGGCGTCCTGCACGATGCCGTTGTCGCCCTCGACCCGGAGGTCGGCGCGGGCGCGGAGGCGTCCACGCTCGTCGACGGGGAGGTCGCTGTTGCTCTTGATGATCGGAGCAGCCATGACGCCAGCCGTCCAGACGATGACGTCCGTGGGGAACTTGTCGCCGGCCGACGTCTCGACGACACCGTCGACAGCAGAGGTGACCTGCGTGTTGAGGTGCACGGTCGCGCCGCGCTCGGCGAGGTTCTTGATGACCCAGAGAGCCGTGTCCTCGGAGACCTCGGGCATGATGCGCCCGGCGGCTTCGATGAGGTGGAAGTGCACGTCGTCGAACTGCAGCGACGGGTAGTCCTCGAGCAGCGCGGTCGCGAGCGAGCGCATCTCAGCGAACGACTCGATGCCGGCGAAGCCGCCGCCGACGACCACGAAGGTCAGGAGGCGCGTGCGCTCCGGGCCGGGGGCCATCGTCGACGCCTTGTTGAAGTTGTCGATCATCGTGTCGCGGATCCACGTGGCCTCTTCGACCGTCTTCACGCCGATGGCGTTGTCGGCGATGCCCGGGATCGGGAACGTGCGCGACACAGCACCCGCGGTGACCACGATGATGTCGTAGTTGACCGTGTAGGGCTCGCCGATCTCAGGCGTGATGGTCGCCGTCTTCGTGGCGTGGTCGATGTTCGTGACCTCAGCCGTGATGACACGCGAGCGCTTGAGGTGACGTCGCAGCGAGACGACCGCGTGACGCGGCTCGATGTTTCCGCTGATGACCTCGGGAAGGAACGGCTGGTACGTCATGTACGGCAGTGGGTCGACAACCGTGACCTGGGCTTCGCCCGGGTTCAGCTGCTTCTCGAGCTGCCATGCCGTGTAGAAGCCGGCGTAACCTCCGCCAACGATGAGAATCTTAGTCACGTACTTGTACTCCCTGCATGCGATGGTTGGGCGAGGAAAACCTTGTCAAGTCTACTCCTGCACATCACCGGTGAGTGCATCACCGGGGTTGGCGCACACGCAGCGCTGCGGTGACCACGTTGACAGCTCGAGGGCCCAGTCGCCGACCGGGTTCACACCGGGCCCCGCGACCAGCGAATGGGCGGCGAGCGCGTGCAGGCACTTGACGCGTGTCGGCATGCCCCCCGCGGTGACGCCCGAGATCTCCTCGACGACCTCGAGGGATTCGCGCTCCGCCAGGTAGCGCTCGTGCGCGGCGAGGTAGGCGGCCCGGAACTCGTCGTCGTCGCTGAGGCGCTGCTGCATCTCTGGCATGACCTGGTCTGCCTCGATCTGCGACATGGCGATGGTCGCGGCCGGGTGGGAGAGGTAGTAGAGCGTGGGGAACGGCGTGCCGTCGGGAAGGCGCGGGCGGGTGACGACGACGGTCGGGTTGCCGCACGCGCAGCGCGCGCCGATGCCGACGACCCCCCGCATGGGACGGCCGAGCTGCTCGCGCATGACGTCGAGATCGCGTTCGGTGGCTTCTGAGTACTCGAGCATTGGTCGCTTTCGGCTGTGCGGGCGGATCCGCGTTCACGCGCATCCACTGATCGTGGTGGTGCGTCTGCTGCTAGTCGGTCGGAGTCGGCGCCGGGGCCGTGCCCGCGGTCACGAGCGACTCGGCGAAGCTGTCGAGCCAGCTCGACTGCGTCTCGTGGAGGTCGGTGCTGATGTTGCTCTGCTGCTGCTTGGTGGTCGCCGGCGGGTCGAGCACGAGGTAGCTCGTGTCCCCCGGCATGACGAAGAGGAGTCGACCGCGTGCCTGCGACTGGATGTACGCGGGGTCGCTCCACCTGTCGCGTTCCGTGGCGATCTCGTCCACGCTCTGCTGCGTCTGGGTGAGCTCGGCCTGCAGCTGCGCCACGTACTGCCGCTGCGCGATGTAGCGCTGGGCCGTGGGCGCGAGCACGGCGATGCCGAGGATCACCACGAGGGCGACGAGCACGGTCGCGCCGTTCGGGCGCACGGTCGGGATGCGGCCGCGCGAGCCGGAAGCGCCCTGCCCGGATGTGCGGGGCGACGTCGACGTGGACTTGGCGCGGGGCTTGGACTTCGGCTTCGCGCTCGACTTGGCCTTCGCGCTCGATTTGTCCTGCGCGTTCGACTTGGCCTTCGCGTTCGATTTCGGGGGCGCGGCAGTTGCTGGCCGCGTCTTCGACGTCGTGTTCGGAGTGGACTTCGAGCCAGCTCGCGAACCCGCGCTGGTGCTCGAATCGCCCGCTGCGCCCGTCTTCCTGCCTGCGCCGGACTTGCCTGTCGAGTTGGGCATGCTCATCCCCCTCTCCGTGTCGACTCTCCATCATGCCGAACGGGCCGGGGACTTGCCCCGACCCGTTCGTGTGTCGCGCTGATCAGCGCGGCGCAGTGCCTACGCCTTGTGGCGAGGGAAGGCGCTGCGTCCCGCGTAGACGGCGGCGTCGCCGAGCTCTTCCTCGATGCGGAGGAGCTCGTTGTACTTCGCGACGCGGTCGGTGCGGGCGGGCGCACCCGTCTTGATTTGCCCGGAGTTCGTGGCGACTGCGAGGTGCGCGATCGTCGCGTCCTCGGTCTCGCCCGAACGGTGCGAGAGGATCGCCGTGTAGCCGGCGCGCTGCGCGAGCGAGACAGCGTCGAGCGTCTCCGTGAGCGTGCCGATCTGGTTGACCTTCACGAGGAGCGAGTTGGCCGCGCCCTCGGTGATGCCGCGCTGGAGGCGCTCCGGGTTGGTGACGAACAGGTCGTCGCCGACGATCTGCACCTTGTCGCCGATGGCGGCGGTGAGGGCCTGGTAGCCCGACCAGTCGTCCTCGTCCAGCGGGTCCTCGATCGTGACGATCGGGTAGTCGGCGACGAGCTTCTCGTAGAAGGACGTCATCTCCTCGGCCGAGACCTCAGCACCCTCGAAGTGGTACTTGCCGTCCTTGAAGAACTCGCTCGAGGCGACGTCCATGCCGAGCACGATGTCGGTGCCGAGCTCGTACTTCGTCGCGCCGATGGCCTCGACGATGAGGTCGAGAGCCGCACGCGTGTTGGGCAGGTCGGGGGCGAAGCCGCCCTCGTCGCCGAGGCCCGTCGCGTAGCCCTTGGAGTGCAGCGTCTTCTTGAGCTGGTGGTACACCTCGGTGCCCCAGCGAAGCGCCTCGCTGAAGGTCTCTGCACCGATGGGGAGGATCATGAACTCCTGCACGTCGATGCCGTTGTCAGCGTGCGCGCCGCCGTTGATGATGTTCATCATCGGCACGGGCAGCACGTGCGCGTTCGGGCCGCCGACGTAGCGGAAGAGCGGGAGGCCAGCCGAGTCGGCTGCAGCCTTGGCGACCGCGAGGCTCACGCCGAGGATGGCGTTCGCGCCGAGGCGCTTCTTGTTCGGGGTGCCGTCGAGCTCCTTGAGCTCCTCGTCGACGAGGCGCTGGTCGCTGGCGTCGAAGAACTCGATGGCGGGGTCGATCTCGTCGATGACTGCCTCGACGGCCTTCTGGACGCCCTTGCCGAGGTAGCGGTCGGCGTCGCCGTCGCGCAGCTCGAAGGCTTCGAAGGCACCGGTGGATGCACCGGACGGCACGGCCGCGCGGCCGGTCGATCCGTCATCGAGCAGAACCTCGACCTCGACGGTTGGGTTGCCTCGGGAATCGAGGATCTCGCGGGCGTGGACGACGTCAATAAGGGCCACAGGATGCTCCTTGCGAATCAGTAGCGTACGGACCGCCAGAGACGCGGTCCTTCGTCAGTGTATCGGGGTCGGTGGAACGTGAGGAAGGAGGGGCTTGACGAGCTCACGGGGTGGGCGACGGCAACCCGGCAGTCTCCCCCGCCATCAGCTCCGCCATGCTCGGGACCCGCCACACCACCGGGTCCTCCGCGTACTCGGCAGCTGCGCCCGCCGGATCCCACTGCAATTGCTCGAGCGCCCTGCCGGGAGGTACGAGATAGAGAGCGCAGCGGAGCTGCTGCGAGTCGGCTTCGTCCTGCTTGGGGACGCCCAGGGCTTCTTCGCAGACGACTGCGTCAGGCGCTTCGTCGACGGTCGCGCGCGGCGCCACCGAACCGTCGTCGAGGATACCGACCAGATCCGGTGGAAGCGCCGACGTCCCATCTTGCGCGTCACCCTGCAATCCGACTTCGACGTTCACCGATTCCGGGTGCGTCCACTCGTCGCCGATCTCCGCGAGGCCCGCGTTCTCCGGACCACCGATCGACAGCACCGAGAAGGTGACGGCGACCTCGCGACCGTCCTCGAGCGGGAGCAGCGCGGTCTCCTGGTACTCGAATCGGCTGCCGGGCTCGGCAACGGATTCAGGGATGACGACCTCCTGGTAGGTGAAGGGGTCGTCCCACTCGCCGAGCAGTGAGCACCCGCTCACTGACGTTGCCATTGCCACCGCGAGGCCGGCGGACGCGAGCCAACGCCCTCGGACTCTGCTGACTGGTTTCACCCGTAGCGCGCTCGATTCCAAAGCTCCTCCTCGTTCGGAGGTGCCAGGTTACGAGTCCTGGAGCGCTTCGAAGCTGAGCGTCTCGGGCGCCTCGACGTGCTCATCCCGCACGTGAGCGACGTGCGTGAACCCCTGCTCGGCGAGCGA
The DNA here is from genome assembly GCF_002931555.1 of Pseudoclavibacter sp. RFBB5. Taxonomy (GTDB): domain Bacteria; phylum Actinomycetota; class Actinomycetes; order Actinomycetales; family Microbacteriaceae; genus Pseudoclavibacter. The sequence goes on from NZ_PSTZ01000007.1 coordinate 993,649, forward strand.
GGCGAGGAGGCCCCGCACGTTCTTGGGCTTCTTCGCGACCCGCACGCGCGAGGCCCCCGAGCGCACGACCGCGCCCTTGACCTTCGCGATGTCGGCGACGGATGCGCGCTTGTCGAAGAGCAGCGCGACTGCGCGCTCCTCCCCCGTCTCCGGCAGCTGAGCGAGGTCGACGATGCGCTCGAAGCCGATGGAGAAGCCGCAGGCCGGCACATCCTGGCCGAGGAAGCGGCCGATCATGCCGTCGTACCGACCGCCGCCACCGACCGATGAACCGGACTCGGGGTGAGCGGCTTCGAAGATCGTGCCCGTGTAGTAGCCCATCCCGCGGACGAGGCTCGGGTCGAACACGAGCCGGGTCGACGCGCCAGCAGCGGCAGCAGCATCCGCGATCTCGACCATGCCGTCGACGACCTCGACGACGGCCGGGTCCTCGCGGAGCGCGCCGGGCAGGCTCGTGAGGATGGTCTCGCGGTCGAAGCGGATGCCCGACTCGAGCAGCGGGGCCCAGGTGGCGAGCGCCGCCGCGAGCTGCAGGGCCGCCGTCGCGTTGATCGTCGCGAGCTCCGCGGCGACCCCCTCCGGCCCGATCTTGTCGAGCTTGTCGATGGTGATGAGCGCGGCGCCGTGCTCGGCATCCGCGAATCCGCAGTGCACGAGCAGCGCGGTCAACAGGCGTCGGTCGTTGACTCGCATGGTGCAGTCGTCCAGGCCGAGCTCCACGAGCGCAGCCGACGAAGCCACGAGCAACTCGACCTCCGCGAGCGCCCCCGGCTCGCCGATGATGTCGATGTCGCACTGCACGAACTGCCGGTAGCGGCCCTTCTGTGGGCGCTCGGCGCGCCAGACGGGGGCGATCTGCAGGCTGCGGAAGACGCCGGGCAGCGTGCCGCGGTGCGTCGCGACGAATCGGGCGAGCGGCACCGTCAGGTCGAAGCGCAGGCCGAGGTCGCTGAGCGCGAGCGGGTCCCCAGCCTCAGCCGCGGCGGCCAGCGCGTCCCCGTCGAGCGCCCGCTTCATGACGGCGAACGAGAGCTTCTCGTTATCGCCACCGAGCCCCGAGTGCAGCCGCGCTGTGTCCTCGACGACGGGCGTCTCGATCTCATCGAAGCCGTGCCTCGTGTACACCTCGCGGATCGTGCCGAGGATGCGCTCGCGCCTGCGCTTGTCTGCCGGGAGGAAATCGCGCATGCCACGAGGCGGGGTGATCTGAGAAGCCATTGCACTATTCTCGCAGGATGATCGCACGCGAGACGTCCGGGGGCGCGCGGTGACCGGCCTCATCATCCTCTCGGCGGCGCTTCTCTTCGCTGCCTGCATGTTCTGGAGCTTCTCGCGCATCGGACGCCCGGGCCGCCCACGCGTCGGCGGCGCCCTGTCCGGCGCCATGACCGGAGTCGACCAGGCATTCGCCCCGACCCACGCCGAGGCCGCGGAGGCACTCGAGGCGGAGCGCGTGATGCCTGCCCCCACCCCGGTCACCGGTGGCCCGCTGCCGGTTGAGACCGGCCGCGTCGAGATCACGCTCGAACGGCGTGACGAGGCATGACCGCCCAGCTCCCCCTCGTCAGTGCAGGCCAGGCCCGGCGCATCGCGCTCGCAGCCCAGGGCTTCGGTACCCGAAGTGCCGCGACCGAAGTCGGCACCAGGCAGCTCGGCTCGCTGCTCTCGCGCATCCACCTCCTGCAGATCGACTCCGTCAACGTGTGGGAGCGGAGCCACTACATGCCCGTCTTCTCGCGCCTCGGCGGCTACGACAAAGCCGTACTCGACCGGCTCGCGTCGGGCCGCACCCCGCGGCTCACCGAATACTGGGCCCACGAGGCGGCGCTGCTCCCGGTCGCGTCGCTCCCCCTGTTCGGGTGGCGCATGCGCGAGAAGGCGGAACGCGACCGGCGCAAGAGCGCGGAGTTCCTCGAGGGCCACGCGGCGACGATCGCGTGGCTGCGCGCCGAGCTCCGCGAGCGAGGGCCGCTCGCCGCCAGCGAGTTCGAGCACGAGGCCAACAAACGGCGCGGATCGTGGTGGGAGTGGTCAGACGTCAAGATCGTGCTCGAGTACCTCTTCCGGTGGGGTGAGCTGGCGTCAGCCCCCCGCAAGGGCTTCGAGCGACGCTACGCGCTTCCCGAGCAGGTGCTTCCCGCCGAGGTGCGTGGTGCTGAGGTGAGCACGCGCGACGCGGTCCGCGAACTCATCGGAATGGCCGCCGCCGCCCACGGCATCGGCACCACGGCTGACCTGGCCGACTACTTCCGCGTGCCGATGGCGCTCACGAAGACCGCGCTCGAAGAGCTCGCCGACTCTGGCGAGGTCCTCCCCGTGCGAGTCGCCGAGTGGGGCAAAGACGGCCAGCCCGGCCTCGCGTGGCTGCACCGGGACGCCCGCCGCCCACGCGCGATGGACGCGGCCGCGCTCCTCTCACCGTTCGACCCCGTCGTCTGGTACCGGCCGAGAGCCGAGCGGATGCACGACTTCCACTACCGCATCGAGATCTACACCCCCGCCCACAAGCGCGTGTACGGCTACTACTCACTGCCCATCCTCCTCGGCGACGCCGTCGTCGGCCGCGTCGACCTGAAGAACGACCGCCAGTCGCGCATCCTGCGCGTGCAATCTGCGTGGAGCGAAGCGGATGCGCCCACCGATATCGCCGAGCGCACCGCGCTCCTGCTCCGTGACGCGGCCGCCTGGCAGAACCTCGACGATATCGTCGTGGCCGACCGCGGCACCCTCGCCCGCGACCTCGCGGGCGCCCTCACGACCTGACCTGACCTGGCGCGCTGACGACGACGCGCTGACATTGCGCTGGCCCAACTGCGCCGCGAGCCAACGCTGCCAGCCGATGAGCCCGTTAGGCCGCGCCATAGCGGCCACTTGACTGGCAGCAGTTCGCGGGAGGCCGGCAGAAGCGGCCATCTGCCTGGCAGCGATGCGCGGCCGCAGCACCGGGACGAAGTGCGGCCGGACGAGGCCTCGTGAGGCGGCGCCGGTGACGGAAATCAGCCGCGTCGGGTTTCGGCCGCGCGGATGCGTTGCTCGAGTTCGCGGTTCGCGAGCCGCATCGCGCGTTCGGCGTCGAGGCCCCGCGCATCCGCGTCTCGCACGAGCGCCAGCAGCGTCCGCCCAAGTTCCAGTTCCTCGCTGACCGAGCTGACCGAGTCGACCGAGTCGACTCCGGCCGCACCGACCTCCACCCCAGGTTTCGGGATGGCTTTCTCGCTTCCGGATGGTTTGTTTTCCATCCCGAGGTGATTTCCCCATCCCGAATCGAGAGTGGTGGCGACGGATGCGGTGTCAGCCGCGACGGCGGGCGACACCGCCGCGGCGACCTGGCGCTCCTTCCCGAGGAGCTTCTGGGCGAGCGCAAGCGCCGACATGTCGCGGGGCACGCCATCGAGCACGCTCGTGCGGTCGCGCTTCTCGAGGGCCTTGGCCTCCTGCCACAGGCGGATGATCTCGTCGATGTCACGGGTCGGGGTCGGCCCGAAGACGTGCGGGTTGCGGCGCACGAGCTTGTCGGCCTGCTCACGCGCGACGTCCTCGAGCGTGAACGCGCCGCTCCCCCGCGTGGAGGCTATGTCGGAATGGAAGAGCACCTGGAAGAGCACGTCTCCCAGCTCCTCCTTGATGTCGGCCGGGTTGTCGTCCTCGAGGGCCTCGACGAGCTCCGCCGTCTCCTCCGTGAGGTACTTCACGAGCGTCGCGTGCGTCTGCTCCTCGTACCAGGCGCATCCGCCGTCGCCGCGAAACGCCCCGACGACTTCAAGCAGACGGAGGAGCTCCGGATGCTCGCAGTGCCCAGACCGCTCGCTCGCGTCGGCCACGGCTACTTCGCCTCCGCGTCGCTCGTCACCTCGACGGTCTCGTCTTCCACCTCGAAGATCGCCGTGAGGATGCCGCGCACCCAGATGAGCATCTCCTCGTCGCTCGGCAGGGTGCCGTCGCGGCCCTCGAGCACCGGGATGGCGAGCGAATGGGTGGCATCGACGACCTTCGACCCTGGGTACATGCGGCGGAGGCGCATCTGCTTGGAGTCGCTGAGCTCGGCGGGCCCGATGCGCAGCGTCTTGCCGAAGACGACGAGCTCGCCGAGGCCGGCCTTGACGGCGAGGCGACGCAGCTTCGAGACCTCGATGAGGCGCTGCACCTCGATGGGCGGCTCGCCGTAGCGGTCCTGGAGCTCCTCGAGGACGAGCCCGATCTGGCCGGGCTTCGCGTTGGGGCTCGAGGCGCTCGACAGCTTCTGGTACGCCTCGAGGCGCAGTCGCTCGCTCGCGACGTAGTCTTCCGGCACGCGTGCATCCACGGGGATCTCGAGGCGCAGCTCGGTCTGGCCTTCCGCGACCTCGCCGCGGAACGTGTTGACGGCCTCGCCGATCATGCGCAGGTAGAGGTCGAAGCCGACGCCCGCGATGTGTCCGGACTGCTCGCCGCCGAGCAGGTTTCCGGCGCCGCGGATCTCGAGGTCCTTGAGCGCCACTTGCATGCCGGAGCCGAGCTCGTTGTTCGCGGCGATCGTCTCGAGGCGGTCGGTGGCGGTCTCCGTGAGCGGACGCGTTCCGTCGTACAGCAGGTACGCGTAGGCGCGCTCGCGGCCGCGGCCGACACGCCCGCGCAGCTGATGCAGCTGGCTGAGGCCGTACCGCTCCGCGTCGTCGATGATGAGCGTGTTCGCGTTGGCGATGTCGAGGCCCGTCTCGACGATCGTCGTCGACACGAGCACGTCGAACTTGCGCTCCCAGAAGTCGACGATGATCTGCTCGAGGCGTGCCTCGCTGAGCTTGCCGTGGGCGACCGCGACACGCGCCTCGGGCACGAGCTCGGCGATCTCGGCCGCGACCCGGTTGATGGATGCGGTGCGGTTGTGCACGTAGAAGACCTGGCCCTCACGCAGCAGCTCGCGGCGGATCGCGGCTGCGACCTGGCGGTCGGACTTGGCGCCGACGAAGGTGAGGATCGGGTGCCGGTCTTCCGGCGGCGTCGCGAGGGTCGACATCTCGCGGATGCCGGTGACGGCCATCTCGAGGGTTCTCGGGATGGGCGTCGCGCTCATCGCGAGGATGTCGACGTTGGCCTTGAGCTTCTTGAGGGCGTCCTTGTGCTCGACGCCGAAGCGCTGCTCCTCGTCGATGACGATGAGCCCGACGTCCTTGTACGCGATCGAGTCGGTGAGGAGGCGATGCGTGCCGATGACGATGTCGACGGAGCCGTCGGCCAGCCCGCGGATGGTCTCCTCGGATTCCTTCTTCGACTGGAAGCGGCTGAGCGGCTTGATGGTGACGGGGAAGCCCGCCATCCGCTCGGAGAACGTCTCGTGGTGCTGGCGGACGAGCAGCGTCGTCGGCACGAGGATGACCACCTGCTTGCCGTCCTGCACGGCCTTGAACGCGGCGCGAACGGCGACCTCCGTCTTGCCGAAGCCGACGTCGCCGGAGACGAGGCGGTCCATGGGGATGGGCCGCTCCATGTCGCGCTTGATCTCGTCCACGGTCTGGAGCTGGTCGGGCGTCTCGACGAAGGGGAACGCCTCCTCGAGCTCATGCTGCCATGGCGTGTCCGGCCCGAACGCGTGGCCCTTCGACGCCATGCGCGTGCTGTAGAGCTTCACGAGCTCCACGGCGATGTCGCGGACCGCCTTGCGCGCCTTGCCCTTCGCGGCGGACCAGTCGGAACCGCCCATCTTCGACAGGGCTGGCGCCTCACCACCGACGTACTTGGTCAGCTGGTCGAGCTGCTCGGTGGGGATGAAGAGCTTGTCACCGGGCTGCCCGCGCTTGGAGGGCGCGTACTCGATGAGGAGGTACTCGCGCACGGTCTTCGGGGCGTTCCGGCCGCCGGCCTGCACCTCTCGCTGTCGCAGCTCGATGAACTTGCCGATGCCGTGCGTCTCGTGCACGACGAAGTCGCCCGCCTTGAGCTGCAGCGGGTCGACGACCGAGTTCGTACGGCGCCTGGCGAGCTTCTTCGGCTGCCTGGAGTCGTAGCCGACGGAGCGACCGAAGAAGTCGGTCTCGGTGACCAGCGCGAGCTTCTGCCCGGGCACCTGCACGCCGGTGGAGACGGGCGACTGGGTCAGGTAGGCGACGCCGGTCTCGAGTTCGTCGGGGAGCTCATCGACGAGCCGTGCCCCGTCGCCGTGCTCGGAGAGCAGCTGGCTCGCGCGCTCGACGAGCCCTGGCCCCTGGCTCGTGACGACGACCCGCCAGCCGTCCTTGAGGAGAGCCGACACGTGCTCGATGGCGCCGTCGGCGTTGCCGGCGAAGCTCGGCACGGCGTCGCCCTCGATCTTGACGGCGAGGATCTCGCTCGCGTCGAGCTGCTCCTCCGGGATCTCCAGCGACTGGAACGGCGACAGCGACCACCACGGCCTCGCGCCACGGGCATCCCGCAGCCCTGAGACGGTGAGGAAGTCACCGGAGCTGAGGTCGATAGGGGCGTCGGCGCCGGCCGTCGCCGCGCTCCAGGCGGCCTCGAGGAACTCGTGGTTGGTCTCGGAGAGGTGGACGGCGCGCGTGGCCACTCGCTCGGGCGACAGCACCGCCATGGCGGCGTCCTCTGGCAGGTAGCTCGTGATGGGCACGAGCTCGCTCACGAGCGCCGGCGCGAGCGACTCCATGCCCTCCGACGGGATGCCCTCGGCGATCTTGGCGAGCATCTGCTGGAGGTTGGGGAACTCGTGCTGCATCTCGCGAGCCCGCTGGCGAACGCTCTCCGTCAGCAGCAGCTCGCGCGCCGGCGTGATGAGCGCCTCCGTGACCTCTGACTCGAGCGAGCGCTGGTCGGCGACCGAGAACACTCGGATCTCGTCGACCTCGTCGCCGAAGAAGTCGATGCGCAGCGCGTGCGAGGCGTCTGGCGGGAACACGTCGAGGATGCCGCCGCGCACGGCGAACTCGCCGCGGCGGGTGACCATGTCGACGCGCGAGTAGGCGAGGTCGACGAGCTGCAGGGCGAGGCTCGAGAGGTCGTTGCCGCGGGAGCCGCGCTCGAGGCGGATGGTCGTGGCCGCGTCGAGACCGGGGAGGAGCGGCTGCAGGGCGGCGCGCACGGAGGCGAGCAGCACGAACGGAGACGTCCGCTCGCTGGCCTTCCACTCGGTGAGCTCGCGCATCGCGCGCAGTCGCTTGCCCGTCGTCTCGACCGATGGGCTCAGGCGCTCGTGCGGGAGCGTCTCCCAGGCGGGGAACTCGGCGATGTGGGCGTCCGGGACGAACGTCTGCAGGTCTGTGCCGAACTGCTCGGTCTCGCGGCTCGTCGCCGTGAGCACGAACAGCATGGGTGCCGCGTCGAGCTCGGCCTGGCGCGCAGCGAGGAGGTTCGCGATGAGCGGCGCCCTCGCCCCGTCGACGAGCGAGAAGTCGGTGTCACGACCGGCCCGCCCCATGGCGCGCTCGAAGGAAGGGGTGGACTGGATGGAGCGTACGAAGCCGTGCAGAGTCACTCGGGGAATTGTACGCGCCGAGGCGAAGATACTTCCTACAGTGCCCAGGCTCGCTGTCCCGCTGTCGGCGATCTACGCCAGGTCTGCCGATTCGAGGAGCACGGTGAAGGGACCGTCGTTGACGCTCGCGACCTTCATCATGGCGCCGAATTCACCGGTCTCGACGTGCACTCCGCCCTCCCGGAGGGCCGTGACGAAGGCGTCGACAAGCGGCTCCGAGTGGGCCCTCACACTCGCGAGCGACCACGACGGCCGTCGCCCCTTGCGTGCATCCCCGTAGAGCGTGAACTGACTGACGACCAGCGCCGGGGCGCCGGTGTCGAGCACACTCTTCTCGTCGTTCAGGATGCGCAGCCCGAGCACCTTGCGGGCGAGCTTCGCCGCATCCGCGTCGGTGTCGGTGTGCGTGACGCCGACGAGGATCAGGAGTCCCGGCTCGTCGATGCGGCCGACGGTCCGCTCGTCGACCGTGACGCTCGCCTCGGTGACGCGCTGGATGACGAGCTTCACGCGCCCGCTGCCGTGTGCACGCGCAGCTGAGCGGCCTGGATGCCGTCGCTCGCGATCAGCTCGACGGCGTCCGCCGCGTCGCCGACGAGCACGGGGAGGACCTCGCGCTCGCTGCCCGCGAAGTCCTTGAGGACGAAGTCGGCCGCGTCCTGCCGGCCCGGAGGACGCCCGATGCCGACACGCACGCGCAGGTAGCTCGGGTCGCCGAGTGCCGCGCTGATATCGCGGAGGCCGTTATGACCGCCGTGGCCGCCACCGACCTTCAGCTTGAGGGTGTCGAACGGGAGATCGAGCTCGTCGTGCACGACGATCACGTGGTCGACGTCGACCCCGTAGTAGTCGACGAGCTGCGAGACCGGTCCGCCCGAGGTGTTCATGTAGCCGTTCGACTTCGCGAGCACGAGCTTCGGCCCACCCGGGGCCGTGCGCCCCTCGGCGGTGCGGGCGTTCGCCTTGTTGTGCCGCGAGAAGCTCGCGCCTAGTCGCTTCGCGAGCTCGTCCACGACGAACTGACCGACGTTGTGCCGGTTCTTCGCGTACTTCTCGCCGGGATTGCCGAGTCCGACCACGAGCCAGGTGTCTGCTGCCATGCTGCAAAGCCTTTCATGCGACGGGATGCGCTGCGCGACGACCCGTGGGATCTCTGGAACGCGAAAGGCGGACGGCCGGAGCCGCCCGCCTTTCGACGAAGTTGCGTCGAGTCGACGACGCCAGACGCGAGATTACTCGGCGGCTGCTTCTTCGGACTCTTCGTCCTCGTCCTCGTCCTCGCCGCGAGGCGTCTGGATCGAGACGAGGGCAACCTCTTCTGCGTCTTCCGCGAGGTCGACCAGCTCGGTGCCCTCGGGCAGCTTGAGGTCTTCGCGGTGGATGAGCGTGCCATCCTCGAGGCCCTCGACCGAGACCTCGATGAAGCTCGGGATGGTGGTGGCGTCGGCCGAGACGAGGATCGTCGTCGCGTCCTGCACGGCGATCGTGCCGGGGAACGGGTCGCCGACGAGGTGCAGCGGCACGTCGACCTCGACGCGCTCGCCCTTGCGGATGACCGCGAGGTCGAGGTGCTCGATGATCTGACGCACCGGGTCGCGCTGGACGTCGCGGACGAGCGCGAGCTGCTTGTCGCCTTCGATGTCGAGCTCGATGAGCGCGTTCGCCTTGCGGATGAGCAGCATCGTCTCGTGACCCGGGAGGGTCAGGTGGCGGGGCTCGGTGCCGTGGCCGTAGAGGACCGCGGGGATCTTGCCTGCGGCGCGGATCTTGCGTGCCGCACCCTTGCCGAACTGGTTGCGCAGTTCGACGCTGAGCTTGTTGGTCTCTGCCATGTTGTCTCCTTGGTGGTGGTTCTCGACAGACTGAGGAAGCGTGTGGAGGCCCATTCAAGGACACATCACCGCGTCGATCACGGGCCTCACGGCCCCTCGCCGAAGTTCAGCCCCCCACTTTACGTCATCGAGCGCGCGGGTGGGCACGTTCTTGCAAAGCTCTGCTGAGCTCCCCGTCAGAAGCCGACGGCCTTGCGCCAGCCGTGGCGGCGAGCGCTGCTCACGGCGGCGCCGGCACCCAGCATCGCGAACCCGAAGACCACCAGCTCTGCGGCGAGCAGCGAGACAGCCATTCCGGATGCAGGGCCCGCGAACAGTGCGAACGTGGCGAGCTGATCCTGCCACAGCGGCGCGGCCGCGATGGCGGATGTGAGCTGGGCGTGGAAGAGGAACGAGGCGAGCCCCGCCAGGACGGACAGCGCCCCCGCGACGACCGACCCGGTTCCGGACAGTCGCATCGTGAGCGCCATGAGGAAGAAGCCGACGGCCGCCAGCATGGTGACGAGCATCGTCCAGACAGGTGAGACTCCCCCACCGTCCCCGATGAAGCTGCCTGCTGACGACGAGACGCCGGAGACGATGATGAGCAGGGGGATGGCGCTGAAGGCGACCACGCAGATGGCGTAGAGGGGCACGGCGAGGAAGACGGAGCCGATGCGCGCCCAGACGCTGGGGCTGGCCGACTCGCGGGCGCGGCCGTACTTGTTCGCCTGCCCCCGCGCATCCGTCTGCCCCGGCTGCTGCGCGGCGGGTGGCTGCTGCCTGCCCTCCTTGGGCGTGCGGGTCGGAGCGACGGGTGCCACCGCGGGCGGCGGTGCCTGCTGCGGGATGACGCGGGTCGATTCCTCGCTGCCGGCGTAGAGACTCGACGACGAGCGAGCGGATGGAGCGCTCGGCGTCGCACGCGTCCTCGGCATCGCCGTCGTCGGCTGCTCGTCGGTGATGGCGTCGCCGTCATCGTCTGGGCGCCCGAAATCGTAGGCTCTCGTGCGGGCGTCGTGATCAGCCACTGAGTGTCTCCCTGTCTAGGTGCTCGCGGTCGCGCGCACCGCCAGATCTGGTCCTGGCCGTGCGCCGAGTTCGGCGACGTTTCGTCATGTTCGGAAATCGTTGCCGTGCTCGTGCCACAAGTCAGCGTACGACTGCCCGTCGTGCAATACCGTGGAGTGTCCCGTGCATCGCCCTGACGGGAGACAAGCATCCACTCTGAAAGAGACGCATCTATGACCACTGACGCTGCCCCCTCGATCTCCTCGGAAACCGGCTCGTCCCCCAGCGCGAACATCGGCGTTGTCGGCATGGCCGTCATGGGCTCCAACCTCGCCAGGAACCTCGCGAGCCGCGAGGGCAACACCGTCGCGGTCTACAACCGCTCCCCCGAGCGCACCCGCACGCTCGTCGCCGAGCACCCCGAAGCAGGATTCGTGCCCTCCGAGTCGGTGGCCGACTTCGCAGCGTCACTCCAGAAGCCCCGCACCGCGATCATCATGGTCCAGGCAGGCGCCGGCACCGACGCGGTCATCAACCAGCTCGTCGAGGCGTTCGAGCCGGGCGACATCATCGTGGATGGCGGCAACGCCCTCTTCACCGACACCCGCCGCCGCGAGGCAGCCGTGCGATCCACGGGCATCCACTTCGTGGGCTGCGGCATCTCCGGTGGCGAAGAGGGGGCCCTCAACGGCCCCTCCCTCATGCCGGGCGGCACCGCCGAGTCGTACGAGACGCTCGGCCCCATCCTGCGCACCATCGCCGCGGTCGCCGAGGGCGAGCCCTGCGTCACCCACGTCGGCACCGACGGCGCCGGCCACTTCGTGAAGATGATCCACAACGGCATCGAGTACGCCGACATGCAGCTCATCGCCGAGGCCTACGACCTCATCCGCCGCGGCACCGGCAAGACCCCCGCCGAGATCGCCGAGATCTTCGCCGAGTGGAACAAGGGCGAGCTCGAGTCGTACCTCATCGAGATCACCGCGGAGGTCCTCCGCCAGGTCGACGCCGACACCGGGAAGCCACTCGTGGACGTCATCCTCGACGCCGCCGGTGCCAAGGGAACCGGCGCCTGGACGGTCCAGACGGCCCTCGACCTCGGCGTGCCCGTCTCCGGCATCGCCGAAGCCGTGTTCGCCCGCTCCGTGTCCTCCAAGCTCGAGCAGCGCGCCGCATCCCGCACCCTCCCCGGCCCCGACGGCTTCCAGGTCGAGGACGCCGACGCGTTCGTCGAGGACGTGCGCCTCGCGCTCTACGCGTCCAAGATCATCGCATACTCGCAGGGCTTCGACGCCATCATCGCCGGCGCCGAGCAGTACGGCTGGGACATCAAGAAGGGCGACATCGCCGCGATCTGGCGAGCAGGCTGCATCATCCGCGCCCGCTTCCTGAACCGCATCACGGACGCCTACGCCGAGAACCCGAACCTCGTGGCCCTCGTCACCGCGCCCTTCTTCACCGACGCCGTCAACACGGCCCAGGCGGCGTGGCGCCGCGTAGTCGTGCAGGCAGCGCAGGCCGGCATCCCCGCCCCCGCCTTCTCCTCCAGCCTGTCGTACTACGACGGACTGCGCGCCGAGCGCCTCCCCGCCGCCCTCATCCAGGGACAGCGCGACTTCTTCGGCGCCCACACCTACAAGCGCGTCGACCGCGACGGCGTCTTCCACACCGACTGGTCCGGCGACCGCCCCGAGCACAACGCATAGCTCGGCGCCAAGAAGGCCCCGTCCTCCCAGCATCAGCTGGGAGGACGGGGCCTTCGGTGTCTCGAAGAGCGCAGACCCGCCTCATCCTGAGGCTGTTGTGCCCTACCGCGAGTCGCTCCAGTGGGTCGCTGTTCTGCTCATCCGGCGACCCTTTGGGGCGACTCGCGCCGCGTGAGGGACAGACGGGGGGTCAGACCGCGGCGGGGGTCTTCGCGTCGGATGCGGCGTTCTTCGGCGCGAGGGCACGGGATGCTCGGGTGCGACCGTGCGTGTAGTAGAGCGGGAGTCCGACGAAGAGCAGTCCGCCGACGAGGTTGCCGACGACCGTGGGGATCTCGTTCCAGATGAGGTAGTCCATGAGCGTGAAGTCGGCGCCGAGGAGCAGACCGGAGGGGAACAGGAACATGTTCACGATGGAGTGCTCGAAGCCCATGAAGAAGAACAGCATGATGGGCATCCACATGGCGATGACCTTGCCGGAGACGCTCTTGGAGATCATGGCGAGGGCCACTCCCGTCGCGACCATCGCGTTGCAGAGCACGGCGCGGACGAAGAGGGTGAGCATGCCGGAGGCGCCGTGCTCGGCGTAGCCGACGGTCCTGCCCTCGCCGATGTGCCCGATGGCCTCGCCGACCTCGTTCGGGGGTGTTGCGAAGCCGTTCGTCACGACGATGGCCATGAGCACGGCGATGGTGAAGGCGCCGAGGAAGTTGCCGACGAACACGAGGCCCCAGTTGCGGAGCACGCCGCGGAGGGTGACGCCCGGCCGCTTGTCGAGCCAGGCGAGCGGCCCGAGCACGAAGACCCCCGTGAGGAGGTCGTAGCCGAGCAGGTACAGCATGATGAAGCCGACGGGAAAGAGCAGGGCGCCGAGCAGCGGGACGCCGGTCGTGACGCTGACGGTCACGGCGAAGGCGGCCGCGATCGTGAGGAACGCGCCTCCCATGGTCGAGCGGATGATGGTGTCGCGGGTCGACAGGAAGATCTTGCTCTCCCCGGCATCGATCATGGTGGTGACGAGGTCATTCGGCTTGACGTAGGACACGGGTTCCCTTTCGCTCTGGCGATGCTCTGCGGCCATGTTCGGCCCGATATCCACAAGCTATTGGGGTGCAGTTTCGGCCCCGTGGCTCGTGCGGTGCGTTCTGGTTTCTTTTCCCTCTCGTCCCCGCCGCGGGGCTGTGAGAAGTGCGATCAGACGGGGGCCGCGGCGGGGACGACGGCGTCGAAGCGCTCGAGGATGATGTGCGCGATGCGGTCGTCGACACCGAGGGGTGCCGCCACGATGTCGCCGCCCGCCTCGGTGACGCGGTCGTGGAAGAAGCCGGGGGTGAGCAGGTAGCTCGCGATGCTGACCCGCCGCGCCGGGGCGCCTCCCCCGCGGCGCACGCCAGCCGCTCCTCGAGCGAGCTGCACCGCCGCTGGCACGCGCGGGTCGAGGGCCGCTCCGTAGCCGAGCACCGCATCCGCGCCGCCGATGGCGTTGAACTGCTCGCGCAGCTCGTGGAAGCGGGGCACGGCGGCGGCCGCCGTGGAGCCCGCGACGGCAATGACGACCCCGTCGTCGGCACTGCCGCCAGCTTCAAGGAACCGGTCCCACAGCAGCTGCGAGAGTCTGGGGTCCGGTCCGAGGGGCGCCGCGACCGAGGTGCCGGGTCGGGCCGCCGCGGCTTCCGCGATGTCGACCTGCGTGTGGAAGCCGACCGTGAGCAGCACTGGCACGATGACGACATCAGCGTCGGCGGGCAGTCCGGCGAGCACCTCGACGAGGCTCGGCTGCTGCACGTCGACAAACGCCTCGACGACCTGCACGCTCGGCCGCATCGCCTGCGCGCGGCGCAGCAGCTCGCGGATGACGGCCTGACCGTCGGTGTTGTCGGTTCCGTGGGATGCGCCCACCAGGATCGTCTGCCGCGGGTGCTGCTCGTTCATTTAGTGCTCGCTCTCTGTGCTGATGCTCGTTCCTGACGGTCGTCCGTCCATGTGCTCGGTCACGCGGGACCCTGACATCGCGCGGGCTGCGCTCACGTTGCGCTGCGCGCTCACGTCGCGCGGACGCGCAGCCGGTAGCCCCGCTTCACGACGGTCTGCACGATGGCCCGGTCGCCGAACGACTCACGGAGGCGCGCGACGGCGACGTCGGCGGCATGGTTGGTCGTCGGGTTGCCGGGCAGCCGAGCGAGGATCTGCTCGCGGCTCACGACGCCACCCGGGTTGCCGGCGAGCAGCCGCAGCACGCGCAGCGCTCCGGGTGAGAGCTCGACGACGTCGTCGCCGATGACGGCGCAGCTCGAGCGGAGGAAGAGGCGGCCAGCCTCGGTCTCGATGCCCTCGGCCGCTCGCTGGGCGTAGTGCTCGATGAGCTCGCGGATGAGCGCGCCGAGTCGTCCGCGCTTCGGCACGACGGGCTCGATGCCGACGGCCCGCAGGGGCGCCGCGGTGATGGGGCCGACCGCGACGGTGACCAGCGAGCCGTCACGGCAGCGTGCTTTGAGCCGTTCGAGGGCTCCGGAAGTCCCCACGTCAAGCGCGTCGTCGCCGTCTGCCGGACCCGACTCGTCCGCGAAGGATCCGAGCCACGCGGAGACCCCGGGAGCCGAGGTGAAGACGATGGCGTCGACCTCGCCGTCTGCCGCCTTGAGCGCCCACCGAGCGAGCAGCGCAGGGTCGGCTGGCGGCCCCCACTTGTAGACGATGAGGCTCTCGACGTCGGCGCCCGCGACCGCGAACTGCTCGTCGAGGCCGTCGGCTCCCGAGCCGTGGTGCTGGAGGGCGATGCGGGCGCCCTCGACTCCCTCGGCGAGGAGGAACTGGGCGAGTTCCGCCGAGGTCTCCGATTCGGCGACCCAGTCGGCGTTGAGCCCCGCCGCCTGGATCGCCCCGCGCGCTTTCGGGCCTCTCGCCACGATGCGCGCGCGGGCGAGCACCGCGACGAGATCCTCGGCCAGCCCGTGTGCATCCGCCGCGTCGATCCAGCCGCGGAAGCCGACGCCCGTCGTCGCGACGACGATGTCGGGCGGGTCGGCGATGACGCGCTTCGTCGCGTCGAGGAGGTCGGCGTCGTCTTCGACCGCGGTCATGCTGAGCGACGGCGAGTGGCGGATGATGGCCCCGCGTCGCTCGAGCGCCGTCGCGAGCTCACCGGAACGGCGGTCGCTCGTCACGACGACGACGACGCCGGCCAGGTGCTGTTCCTGGGGTGCGCGGCCGCGCGCCCCGCTCGCGGGCTCGGGGCTCATGCTGACAGCGCGTCCTGTTCCTGGAGCGACCGTGTCGCCTGCAGAAGGCCGAACTGGGCGACCTCGCCGATGACGATGATGGCGGGGTTGGCGACACCGACGTTGCGCGCCGTGGCGTCGATCGTGCGCAGGCTTCCCCTCGTGACGCGCTGTCGAGGGGTGTGGCCGTTCTCGACGATGGCGACGGGCATGTCGTCGCGCACTCCCGCATCCACGAGCTCCTCGCAGATGCGGCCGAGCGCTGAGACGCCCATGAGCACGACGAGCGTGCAGGTGTCGCCCTTGACGGAACGGAGGAGCTCGGCGCCCAGGCGCTGGTGCCCGGTCACGACCTGGAAGGAGTTGGCGACGCCGCGGTGCGTGACGGGGATGCCGGCGGCCGCGGGCACCGAGATGGCGCTGCTGATGCCGGGGACGACCTCGACGGCGATGCCTTCCGCGTTGCACGCGAGCACCTCCTCGCCGCCGCGCCCGTACACGAACGGGTCGCCGCCCTTGAGCCGCACGACGACAAGCCCCTGCTGCGCCTTCTCGACGAGGATGCGGTTGATCTCCTCCTGCGGCACGGGGTGGTGCTTGGGCTGCTTGCCGACGTCGATGATCTCGACCTCGGCGGGGAGCTCGGCGAGCACGGAGCGCGGGCCGAGGCGATCCGTCACGACGACGTCGGCTTCCGCGAGCGCGCGCCGCCCGCGGAGGGTCATGAGGTCGGCGTCGCCCGGTCCCCCGCCGACGAGCACAACCCTGCCAGCACCTGGTCGGTGCCTGCGCAGGTCGACGTTGCCGGCACGGAGCCCTTCGGCGAGCTGGTCGCAGATGAGGCGGCTGCGGCGCGGGTCGGCGCCCTCCTTGGAGACGACGCCGATCTCGACGGCCCCGGCATCCGAGGTCGCCGGGGTCTTGGCGCTGCCGGCGGATGCGTCGCTCGCGTTCACGCACCACACGCGGCGCTCGTTCGCCCACTCGGCGACGAGGAGGTCGGTGGCCCTGTCGCCCGTCGCGGTGTGCACGAACCAGGCTCCGTCGAGGTGGTGTGCCTGCACGGGCTCCTGCAGCCAGGTCGCGAGCCCGTCGGCGACGAGACCGCCGAGCGTGCCGCCGAGCTCGGGGGCCACGACGGTGACGGATGCGCCGGCCGTGACGAACTTCTGGGCGCGTCTCGCGGAGACGGCCCCTGCCCCCACGATGAGGACGTCGCGGCCGGTGAAGTCGAGGGCCATGAGCGTGCTCATCGCGTCTGCCTTCCCTCGAGGCGCAGGCTCAGGTCGACGAGGACCGTGCCGTCGTCGTCGATGCGCACCGGGTAGGTCGTGAGGGTGCGCGCATCCTTGCCGACGGTGTCGAGGCACTCGCCCGTGGCAAGGTCGAAGATCTGCTTGAACATCGGGGAGGCGACGGTGACGCGTCCGCTCCTGGAGCCGACGAGGCCGCGGCTCATGACCTGCGAGCCCGAGTACGGGTCTGCCTGCTGGACGGCGAAGACCCGCTCGTCGCGGAGCCGGAACAGCGCGATCTGGGTGCCGTCCAGGATTGCGGCGACGCCACGCTCGGGGTGGAGGGCGTCGAGGGGGCAGACCGCGATCCAGTGCTGGCCGGCGGCCTCGGAGGGGCGTTCGCGGGTGGCGCTGCGAGTGTCGAGTGCGATGGTCATCGTCGGACCTCCAGGGTTGTTCCTGCGATTACTGTTCCGGCGCTTCGGTCGGCCTCGTTGGCCGGGCGGAGCTGGCCGCGCTCCGGCACGTAGCCGAGCGACGGGTCGGGCGTGCTGGGCGCGTTGACGAAGGACACGAAGCGCTGCATGACCTCCGGGTCGTTCAGCGCCTCCTGCCATTCGTCCTTGTAGTTGTCGACGTGGTTCGCGACCATGGCGTCCAGGTCGGCCGCGATGCCGAGGCTGTCCTCGAGCACGACAGCCCGAAGCGTGTCGATGCCGCCGTCGAGGTCCTCGATCCAGCGCGCGGTGCGCTGCATCCGGTCGGCGGTGCGGATGTAGTAGCCGATGAATCGGTCGATGGCGGTGATGAGCTGCTCGTCGTCGAGGTCCTCCACGAGGAGCTCCGCGTGGCGGGGCGTGAAGCCGCCGTTGCCGCCGACGTAGAGGTTCCAGCCCTTCTCGGTGGCGATCACGCCGACGTCCTTCGCGCGCGCCTCGGCGCACTCGCGCGCGCATCCGGAGACGCCGAACTTCAGCTTGTGCGGCGAGCGGAGGCCACGGAAGCGGAGCTCGAGGAAGATGGCCATCGCAACGGAGTCCTGCACGCCGTACCGGCACCACGTCGAGCCGACGCACGACTTCACGTTGCGCAGGGCCTTGCCGTAGGCCTGGCCCGACTCGAAGCCGGCATCGATGAGCTTCTTCCAGATCTCCGGCAGCTGCTCGATACGGGCCCCGAAGAGGTCGATGCGCTGGCCACCCGTGATCTTCGTGTAGAGCCCGTACTCCTTGGCGACGGCCCCGATCGCGATGAGCCCGTCGGGGGTGACCTCGCCGCCCGGGATGCGCGGGACGACCGAGTAGGTGCCGTCCTTCTGCATGTTGGCCATGACGTGGTCGTTGGTGTCCTGCAGCGCCGCCTGCTCGCCCTTGAGGATGTGCCCGTTGCCGAGCGAGGCGAGGATCGAGGCGACGACGGGGCGGCAGATGTCGCAGCCGCGTCCGCCGTTGCCGTGGCGTTCGATGATGCTCGTGAAGGTCGAGAGGCCCGTGACGCGCACGGCGTCGAAGAGCCCCGCCCTGGAGAGCGCGAAGTGCTCGCAGAGGGCGTTGCTGACCTCGACCCCCGTCTTGGCGAGCTCGGTCGAGAAGATCTTCTTCACGAGCGGCACGCAGGAGCCGCAGGCGGTGCCGGCGTTCGTGCAGGCCTTGACGCCGGCGAGGTCGGTGCAGGCGTGGTCGGTGACGGCGCCGCGCACCGCGCCGACGGACACGTTGTTGCAGGAGCAGACCGTGGCGTCGTCCGGCAGGTCGCCACCGACCTCCGGCATGCCGTCGGCGGGCAGCAGGTAGGCGGCCGGGTCGGCACCGAGCTCGCGCCCGACCATGGGGCGCAGCGAGGTGTAGGCCGAGGCGTCCCCGACGAGCATGCCGCCGAGCAGCACCTTGCCGTCGTCCGACATGACGAGCTTCTTGTAGACGCCGCCGACCGGGTCGGCGTACGTGACCTCGAGCGCGCCCGGCGACTCGGCGAAGGCGTCGCCGAAGCTCGCGACATCCACACCCGTGAGCTTGAGCTTCGTCGAGAGGTCGACGCCGGGGAACGTCGCCGCTCCCCCGGTGAGGCGGTTGGCGACGACCTCGGCCATCGAGTAGCCGGGGGCGACGAGGCCGAAGCACTCACCGCCGATCGAGGCGACCTCGCCGATCGCCCAGATGCTGGCGGCGGATGCGCGGCACGCCTCGTCGACCTCGATGCCACCGCGAGCGCCGAGCGTCAGCGCGGCGTCGCGAGCCAGCTCGTCGCGGGGCGTGATGCCGACGGCGAAGACGACGAGGTCGGCGAGCTCGGGCTCGCCGTCCGGGAAGTCGAGGCCCGCCGCGCGGCCGTCGGCGTCGAGCACGACCGCACTGGCGCGGGACCCGGTGCGCACATCCACCCCGAGGTGCTCGATGAGGAGCCGCAGCGACTCGCCGCCGCCCGCGTCGAGCTGGGCGGACATGAGGTGGCCGGAGGACTGGACGACGGTGCATTCCGCGCCGAGGGCGACCATGGCGCCCGCGGCTTCGAGCCCGAGCAGGCCGCCGCCGACGACCGCACCGCGGACCGTGCGACCGAGCCGCTGTGACAACTCGGCAACCTCAGCCTTGAGCGCGACCACGTCGTGGACGGTGCGGTAGACGTGGACGCCGGGCGCATCCACCCCGGCGATGGGCGGCTTCGCGGCGGACGAGCCCGTCGCGATGACCAGCTCGTCGTAGTGCTCGGTCGCGCCGAGCGACGTCACGAGCGTGCGGGTGCCTGGGTGGATGCTCGTGACCGTCTCGGAGGTGCGGAGCGTGACGTTCGGGTGCGACCACATGAGCGGCCTGCCCAGCTCCAGGGCAGCCGGGTCGACGCCCGAGAACGTGCTCGTGAGCTGGACTCGGTCGTACGGCCGCCACGGTTCGTCGCCGATGACGGTGATCGCCCAGACGTGGTCCGTGTCCTGCGAGCGCAGCGACTCGACGAAGCGGTGCGCGACCATGCCCGCGCCGATCACCACGACGTGACGGGAGCGCGGTGCCGGGGGGAGCATGTCGCGAGCGTAGGTCTGGGATGTTTCGTCACCGTGCGGCAAATGTTTCGTGCTCATCACAGCTCGCCCCGGTCGCTTCGACTTGGTGTGCGCATGCTGGCTCCTCCGTGGATGAACGGCGACGGTCGGTCGCTGACATGCTCAGAGCGTAGAAACCGCATGTTTCACGGGGTGCGTGCTGCTGTTTCCCCGAGGCAACTTCCTTGGCACACGGATCCGGGGAGGGTGTGAGAAGTGGGAAACCGAGAATCGGTGTGCCGGCCGCCGCGTCCGACGTGACGGAGTCCGCGAGCGCGGCCGTCGACTACAGCCACTTCCTCCATTTGAAGACCGACCACAGGGTGACGGCCAGGCCGAACATCGCCAGCAACGAGAGCGGGTAGCCCCACTCGGCGTCGAGCTCCGGCATGTTCGTGAAGTTCATGCCGTACACGGTGCCCACCAGGCTCGGCGCGAAGAGGATCGCCGCCCAGCTGGTGATCTTCTTGATCTCCTCGTTCTGCGCGATGCTCTGCTCCGACAGCTTCTTCGTCTCCTCGCTCTGCGCGAGGCTCGCCTCCGAGAGTTCCCGCATCGCCTCGTTCTGCTGCTGCGTGACCAGCGTGCTGTGCACGGTGAGGGCGTTCTCGAGGAGCACCCGGAACGAGTCGGCGCGCTCCGCGATGCGCAGCGCATGGTCCAGGACGTCCCGGTAGCGAGCGCGAATCTCCTCGCTGGTGTTGTACTTCTCGGCGCCCCGCAGGAGCGCTTCGAGGATGGTTCGCAGCGGACTCGTCGCGCGTTGGAAGTTGATGACCTCGCCGAGGAGTTCGTAGATGCGGCGCGTGACCCGCTCGTCGCCCGCGAACAGCTGGTCCTCGATCTCGTCGATGTCATTCTCGAGACCGGCGGTCACCGGGGCGTACCCGTCGACGACCTGGTCGAGCACCGAATAGAGGACCGCCTCGGGACCAAGGCTGAGGAGCGCCGGGCTCTGCTCCATCCGGTGCCGGACGTCGCCCAGCTCCGGGCGTGCGGCCTGCCTGACCGTGACCACGAACTCGGGGCCGACGAACAGGTGGATCTCCCCGAAGTGGACCGTCTCGGTGGCGTCGACGTACCAGGCTGGTCGGAGGACCACGAAGAGGGTGCTGCCGTAGCGTTCGATCTTCGGTCGCTGATGCCCGACCCGTGCGTCCTCGACGGCGAGCGGATGCAGGTCGAACTCCCTGGCGACGGCGTCGAGTTCCTGGTTGCTTGGCTGGAAGAGGCCGATCCAGGCCATCCCCGCATGCTCGCGGAGCTTCTCGAACGTCTCGTCGAGTGTTGCCGGCGTGAAGCACCGACGCCCCTTCACGTAGATCCCGTTGTCGATCAAGGCCATGGGCTGCCCTCCTAGCACGTCGGATGTCGGTGAGGCGTCGTCCGCAGTCCGCGACCGCGACACGCGCCCCCGAACCCACCGCGGACCGACCCTACGCCCACTTCCCCGCTGACGGGAGCGAACCTGCGCGAGACCGCGTTGAGGAGTACCTCGCCGACCTTTGGAGGTGCGCGGCAGCTCGGCGGGATCGGCTCAGGTTCGGTCAGCGCCGACGGCTGCGCTTCGACGACGCGCGCTTCGAGCGTCCGCCCCGCTGAGCGCTCCCGGACTTGCCGTGCTTCGGGCGCTTCGACTGCTTGGCACGCGACGCGGCCTGCTGCTCGCGCTTCTTCTTGGCGCTCTGCTTCTTGACGACGATTCCGAACACGAATGTGACGATGCGGAGGAACATGGTTGCCTGCTTTCGGTGAGGTGAGATCGTGCGGGGTCAAGTGCCGCCGCCTGGCCACCGAACGGCGGCCAGGCCGGCTGAAGAGGTGAGGCGGTGTGAGCTACTGGACGCGAGCTTCGGCCGGCTCGTCGTGCTCGTCGCTCGGCAGGTGCACGTCGTTGATCGTGACGTTGACCTCGGTGACCTCGAGGCCGACGATCGTCTCGATCGCACGGATGACGTCGGCGCGCACGCCGTTGGCGACATCCTGCAGCGCGACCGGGTACTCGGCCACGATGGTCACGTCGACGGCGACCTGCGTCTCACCGACCTCGACGCTCACACCCTGGCCCTGGTCGGTGGCGTTGATGGCGTTGCGGATGGCACCGATGGCGCGGGCTGCGCCACCGCCGAGGTCGTAGACGCCGTGCGCCTCGCGGGCGGCGATGCCGGCGACGCGGGCGACGACGCTGTCGACGACCGTCGTCGTGCCGTGGCCGGTTGCGACCTCCGAGCCGGTGCGGCTGGTGGGAACGACACTCTTGTCAGTGGACCCCGTGCCCGCCTTGGACGGAGCGACGACGCTCGGGGTGGCAGTCGTGTTGGGGGTGACGTTCGACATGTGCGGTTCTCCTTGAGATCGAGCCCTGGTGCGTGTGCACCGATGGGGGGCGTTACAGAGGAGACGTGCGCCGACGCCGGAGCGTCACAAAGTTCCTGTGGCTCTCGGCGGACACTCAGGGAACGGGGCAGGGGGAGATCAGCACGGGCCGGTCAGACGCACGCGATCGACGAGACCGAGCACCGTCTCAGCCGGTACCTACCTGGCGACCTGGCCCGTGCCGTCCACCGCCAGTGGGTCGATCTCCGCGAGCTCGGCTTCCGTGAGCCCGGGTGCATCCAACGCGGCGACGTTCTGCTCGAGCTGCGCGACGCTCGAGGCACCGATGAGCGCGCTCGTGACCTGCGGGTGGCGCAGCACCCAGCTCAGGGCGAGCTGCGCGAGCGTCTGGCCGCGGCCAGCGGCGATCTCGTTCACCGCGCGAGCCCGCGCGAGGTACTCGTCGTCGATGCCAGCGGCCGAGAGGAACCTCGACGTGGCAGCGCGCGAGTTCTCGGGCACCTCGCCGTCGAGATAGCGATCGGTGAGCAGGCCCTGCGCGAGCGGCGAGAAGACGATCCCGCCAGCTCCCACCTCATCGAGCGCCGGGAGCAGGCCCCGCTCGATGTGGCGGTCGAACATGGAGTAGCGCGGCTGGTGGATCGTGAGCGGGATGCCGTGGCTCGCCAGGATGCGCGCGGCCTCGCGCGTCTGGGCGGGGTCGTAGTTCGAGACCCCGACATAGAGTGCGCGCCCGGAGGTGACGGCAGTCGCGAGCGCTCCCATGGTCTCCTCGAGCGGCGTCTCGGGATCGAAGCGATGCGAGTAGAAGATGTCGACGTAGTCGAGGCCGAGGCGAGCGAGCGACTGGTCGAGCGACGCGAGCACGCTCTTCCGCGAGCCCCACTCGCCATACGGTCCTGGCCACATCGCGTAGCCGGCCTTCGACGACACGATGATCTCGTCCCGGTGGGCGGAGAGGTCGGCCGCGAGGATCCGACCGAAGTTCGCCTCCGCCGACCCTGGCGGCGGCCCGTAGTTGTTCGCGAGATCGAAGTGCGTGATGCCGAGGTCGAACGCGCGGCGGATGATCGCGCGCTGCGTCTCGACCGGCCGCTCGCGGCCGAAGTTGTGCCACAGGCCGAGGGAGAGCTCGGGGAGCTTCAACCCGCTTCGCCCCGCTCGTGCGTAGCGCATCCGCTCGTATCGATCGGCGGCGGCGGTGTACTCGGAGTGCGCGACTGCGGTCATGGTCCGATTCAGCCACTTTCGCATTCGTAAGTCAATGGCGTGCCTCGTTTACGATGACGTAAGCTCGTTCGGGTGAAGACATCGACGTGGATGCCCGGCCGCCAGACAGTCCGCTTCGGCGGCGACTACAACCCAGAGCAGTGGCCCCGCGAGGTGTGGGGTGAGGACATCCGCCTCATGCAGGACGCCGGCGTGAACCTCGTCAGCATCGGCATCTTCTCGTGGGCGCTCCTCGAGCCGGAGGAAGGCGTCTACGACTTCGCGGTGCTCGACGAGATCATCGACCTTCTGCACGACGCAGGCATCGACGTTGACCTCGCCACACCGACGGCCTCGCCGCCAGCCTGGTTCTACCGGAAGTACCCGCATTCGAGAGCCGTGACGCGCGACGGCATGCCGCTCGCCTTCGGGTCGCGCGGCATCGTCAGCCCGAGCTCCCCCGAGTACCGACGCGCTGCGACGGCGATCGCGGCGAAGCTCGCCGAGCGGTACTCCGAGCATCCGGCAGTTGTGCTCTGGCATGTCCACAACGAGTACGGCACCCCGGTCACGGAGAGCTACGACGACGCCTCCGTCATCGCGTTCCAGGTCTGGCTGCAGGAGCGCTACGCGACGCTCGAGACCCTCAACGTGGCGTGGGGCACGAACTTCTGGGGTCAGCGCTACGGCGCCTGGGAGGAGATCGATGCGCCGCGAACCTCGGGCACGGCAAGCAACCCCGCCCACCGCCTCGACTTCGCACGGTTCAGCTCGGCGGCACTGCTCGAGTGCTTCAAGGCCGAGCGCGACGCGATCCGCGAGCACGCCTCGCAGCCGATCACGACGAACTTCATGGCCGGCATGTGCCCCAGCGTCGACCTCTGGCGGTGGGCCGACGAGGTCGACATCGTCGCCAACGACCATTACCTCTCCGCCGAGCAGCAGGACAACCACATCCAGCTGTCCCGGGCCGCCGACCTCACCCGCTCACTCGCGCGGGGCAAGCCGTGGATCCTCATGGAGCACTCGACGTCGGCGGTGAACTGGCAGCCGCGCAACATCGCGAAGCGACCGGGCGAGATGCGTCGCAACAGCCTCGCCCACGCGGCCCGCGGCGCCGACGCGGTGCTCTTCTTCCAGGTGCGGGCCGGGCAGAGGGGCGCCGAGAAGTTCCACTCGGCCCTCATCCCGCAGGCCGGCGCGACGTCGCGCAAGTGGCGGGAGTCGGTGGCGCTCGGCGCCGACGTCGCCGCCCTGGCGCCGGTCCTCGGCTCGCGAGTGGATGCGCGGGTCGCGATCGCCTGGGACTGGGAGTCGTTCTGGGCGCAGGATCTCGACTGGCGCCCCTCGGTCGACCTCGACCACCGGGAGCGCATCGAGGCCTTCTACGCGGCGCTCTGGCGCCGCGGGGTCACGGTCGACTTCGTGCATCCCGCCGCCGACCTCACGGGGTACGACGTCGTCTTCGCCCCCGCGCTCTATCTCATCGAGGACGACGCGGCGGCGAACCTGCGCGAGTACGCGGCGCAGGGCGGCACGCTGGCGTTCTCCTACTTCTCCGGCATCGTGTCGAGCAACGACGATGTCCCCACCGGCCCCTACCCCGGCCAGCTCCGTGAGGTGCTCGGCCTCGTCATCGAGGAGTTCCTGCCCCTGCGGGCCGGCGAGCGGATCACGCTCAGCGACGGTGCGCGCGGGCGCGTCTGGAGCGACGACATCGAGCTGCGGGGCGCCACGAGCGTCGCCGAGTTCGCCGACGGCCCGGGCGTCGGCCGTCCGGCGGTCACCAAGAACAGCTTCGGCGACGGCACGGCCTGGTACCTCGCCACCGCGCTCGACGGCGCCGACCTCGACGGATTCGTGACGCGGGTGCTCGACGGTGCGGCGGTCGACTACTCCCCCGTCGGCAACGTCGAGCGCGTCGTGCGCCGCGGTGACGGCGTCGACTACGTGTTCCAGATCAACCACGGAGCGCAGGATGCGAGGGCCGGGATCTCGGGGCATGACCTGCTGACGGGCGAGTCGGTCTCGTCGGACGATCCAGTGCCAGCGGGCAGCGTCCGCGTCGTGGCCGTCCCTCACGCGCAGTCCTGACGGCCCGACCAGGGATCCGCAACGCTGAACTGGTAGGAACAGACCATGACGGAAGCGGACTCCCCCACGTTCGACGCAGCATCAACCGCCCTCGAAGTGGTCGAAGGCGTGGACCTCAGCGGCAAGACGGCGCTCGTCACCGGGGCGAGTTCCGGGATCGGCGTCGAGACGGCCCGGGCGCTCGCGGCGGCGGGCGCGCACGTCACGCTCGCCGTGCGGGACACCGAGGCGGGCGAGCGTGCTGCGGCCGAGCTGCGAGCCTCCACCGGCAACGACGACGTCCGGGTAGTGCACCTCGACCTCGCCGACCTCGCCACGGTGCGTGAGCTGGCCTCAACTTGGGCGGGACCCCTGGACCTGCTCATCAACAACGCGGGGATCATGCACACCCCGGAGCTCCGCACCCCGGACGGCTGGGAGCTGCAGTTCGCGGTCAACCACCTCGGGCACTTCGCGCTCGCCAACGCCCTCCTTCCCGCACTCACCGAGGCGGGAAACGCGCGCATCGTGGCCGTGAGCTCGAGCGGCCACGCCTCGAGCGGCATCCGCTTCGACGACCCGTTCTTCGTGCGAGATGCGTACGACCGCGGGCTCGCCTACGGCCAGTCGAAGACCGCGAACGTGCTGTTCGCGCTCGAGGCGACCAGACGCTGGGCGGACCGCGGCATCGCGGCGGCGGCGCTCATGCCGGGTGGGATCTGGACCAACCTGCAGCGGCACTGGGACCCGGAGGTGCTGGCCGACATGAAGCGGCGCTTCCCGACCAAGACGCCGGAGCAGGGCGCCGCGACTTCGGTGTTCGTCGCGACGCGCGCAACGCTGGGACCAGGCACGCCCGCCTACTACGAGGACTGCCACCCGGCGGAGGTGGTCGATGAGATCGTCGACGGGGTGCACGGCGTCGTCGCCCACGCGCTCGACGAGACTGCCGCGCGGCGTCTGTGGAAGCTCTCCGAGTCGCTCCTCGCCGATGAGGCGTCCAGGCCTGCCGAGCCCGAGTTGCCAACCTGAAAGTGGAGCGACTTTCCGACTGAGAGCACACGCGCAGGAACGCGCATCCACTCGAGCCCGCCACGGACGAGATCCGCACGCTCATCCATGTCACGACCGCCGAATACCTCGCCCACGCGGGCGTTCCCGAGCAACCATTCGGCGTCGACTGGGAGATCAGCCTGCCCGCAGGAGTCGACGAGGGCAGGCTGCACGGAGCGTGCATGGCCGCCCACCATGCGATCGACCCGAACAACGGGCGCCTCGCGGCCCAGCGAATGCTGACCGCGCTGCGGGAGATGCTGGCGGAACCGGGACGCGGATAGGTGCGAGACGCGCTCGGGTATCGAAGGGGAAGAAGACCCCCCGGGTGCGGTTGCGTTCTGATCGGCGCACGAGGTGGGCCTACCGAGACGACGATCGACTCGTCCCCTCGTCGTGATTCCTGGGCGACGACCACGGGCCTCCCTTCACGGGAACCTCAGTCCGAAGAAAAGTTATCCGCGAATCTGCAGAATGTCGGTGGTTGTCCGTAGCGTTGGGGTCATGCAACAGCACCGCTCCTCCGACGTTTCGGATCCGGGGTTCGACCCCTCGGACCCAGCCTCGGTTGCGGCGCGGCGGGCGGAGATCCTGACCATGGAGGAGCAGGCGGCGGCAATGATCGCTGCAGGGGCTGCCTTGCAGCTGCGGGCCCACGCTGCCGCGTACGACTTCGGTCACGCGTTGGATGCGGCGGAGGGGTGCACTGAGTCGGCGATGCATGTGCGGTCCATCGCGAACGAGGTGGCGCTGGTCATGCAGGTGTCGTGCGGGGTGACGCAGGGCCAGCTCGCGCTCGCGTCGATGACGCAGCAGGACTTCCCTGCTTTGGCGGTCGCGTTGGACGAGAACGTCGTGACGCCCGCGCAGGTGCACAAGCTCGTCGAGGTAGGCCTCAAGGTCAACCACGAGGATCCGGTCGAGCAGGCGGAGCGGCGGGCGCTGTTTGTGGAGGTGATGCTCGAGCGCGTGCGGCGGGAGCCGTTGCCGCCGCAGGCACTGCGGAAGGCGGCGGAGCGGGTCGCGGAGGAGCTGACTGACGAGTCCATCGATCAGCGGCATACGCGGGCGAGGCGGCAGCGCCGAGCGACGGTCGAAGATCTTGGCGACGGGATGAGCATCATCCGGGTCACGACGGACACGTTCGTCGCGCACGCGATCCGCGACCGGGTGCGGAAGCAGGCGCTCGCGATCATCAAGGCGCGCCAGAAGGCGACAGCCGACGGTGCCTCAGGTGCAGCAAACACGGCCGCGCCCGGAACTGGCAGCGCGTTCGGACCCGTTGTCGACGATGCCCGCGCGAGCGCCGAGGCTACCGGGGAGCCAGACGCACCCGACGCCCTGGACGAGCGGAGTCTGAACGAGGTCATGTCCGACGTCGTCGCCGACATGCTCCTCACCAGCGATCCGATGGGCAACTCCGCGGCCGCCGGCATCCAGGCCAACGTGCAGCTCTCGATCCCGATCACGACGGTACTCGCCGACAGCGACCCCGCCAGCGACCAACCGGGCCGGGCGCCCGCGCTGCTCGACGGGATGACACCCATGCCGATCGAGGACGCGAAACGCCTCGCCGCGACCGCACCAGCCTTCCTCCGCGTCCTCACGCACCCCATCACCGGGGCCGTACAAGCCGTCGACTCCTACAAGCCCACCGCGGCGATGCGCGCCTTCCTACAGGCCCGCGACATCCACTGCCGCTTCATCGGCTGCCGACAACCCGCCGTGAGGTGCGAGCTCGACCACACCGAGGACTACCAGCACGGCGGCAAAACCGCAGTCTGGAACCTCAGCGACTTCTGCAAGAACCACCACATCGTCAAACACCACACCGCCTGGAAAGTCAGACAACTCGGCGGCGGCATCCTCGAATGGACCACACCAAGCGGGAAGATCTACATCAGCCGGCCCGAACCACACGGCGTGATCTTCAGACCAAGCGACCAACTCTTCAGACCGACGGATGAGCTCCCACGACTTCGCAAGGACCCGGACCGCGAACCAGGACCGCGACAATCCGACGACCCATCGTCGAGGCCCGGACACCTGCCGATGACACCACCGTTCTGACCCGACGATGCACTGCGCTGAGATGCGCCCCACTCCCTGGTCGAGAGGGGGCGCACCGCAGTGGCAGTCTGGGCTGGCTACCCGCGGCGGCGCACCCAGGCGGTCGTCTCCCCCGCCAGCGTCGCGCCATCCCCGAGGTCGCTGCGCAGCAGAACCTCGGCATCGGAACCCAGCTCGAAGGGTTCTGCGCCGAAGTTCGTGACGACCTCCCACCCGTTCGGGCGAGAGAAACGAAGCACATCCGCGCGCGCGCTCGACAGCCACTCAAGATGCTCACCGCTCTGCAGCTCGTGACGGAGCGCAAGCGCGCGGCGGTACAGCGCGAGCACAGAGCCCGCATCACCATCCTGCACTTCGACGGCCGACGCACCGAACCATGCGGGCTGAGGGAGGTGCGCATCCGCTTCCCCGAAACCGAACGACCGGCCCTCGGCCACCCAGGGCAGGGGAACACGGCAGCCATCGCGACCGATGTCCACCCCCGGGTTGCGGAAGAACGTCGGATCCTGGCGGTCAACGTCCGGGATCCCGGCGACCTCGTGAAGACCGAGCTCCTCACCCTGATAGAGGTACGCCGAACCCGGCAGCCCGAGCGTGAACAGCGTCGCCGCGCGAGCACGCCGCAGGCCGCCCTCAGCGTCAAGCGTCGGACGCGCACCACCAGAGAGCAGCCACTCCGCGCCGTGCTTCACGAGCGGGTGCCCCTTCTCGTTCCGCTCCACATGCGGGAGGCCATACCGGGTCGCGTGCCGCACCACGTCATGGTTCGACAGCACCCAGGTGGTCGACGAACCGGAACGCTCTGCCAGCTCGAGATTGTCAGCGACGATGCTCGAGAACTGCGCCGCCTCGAAGTCGGCCTCGAGGAGGTCGAAGTTGAACGCCTGCCCGAGCCCCTCCGGGCTCGCATAGCGCGGCCGACGGTCACGCTCAACCCACGCCTCCGCGACCGCGGTGCGCGGCGGGTCATACGAATCGAACACCTTGCGCCACTCGGCGTACACCTCGTGCACGTCGTCACGGTCGATGATCGGGTGGTGTCCGTCGAAGGGCAGCGCGTCGAGCTGAGCCTTCGAGGGCAGCTCCCCGCTGAGGTCCTTCGTCAGCATGTGCGCGACATCGATGCGGAAGCCGTCGACGCCGCGATCCGACCAGAAGCGCAGCGTGTGCAGGAAGTCCTCGCGCACCTCCGGGTTCGCCCAGTTGAAATCGGGCTGCTCGACCGCGAAGTTGTGGAAGTACCACTGGCCGTCCTCGACCCGATGCCAGGCCGGTCCGCCGAATACCGACTCCCAGTCGGTCGGCGCCTCGGCTCCATCCGGCCCCTTCCCGTCACGGAAGATGTAGCGCTCGCGCTCCGGCGACCCTGGCCCCGCCGCGAGGGCAGCCTGGAACCACGCGTGCTGATCCGACGAGTGGTTGGGCACGATGTCCACGATCACGCGGATCCCTGCGCCGTGGAGGGCCGCGACCATGACGTCGAAGTCGTCGAGCGTGCCGAGACGCGCATCCACGTTCCGGTAGTCGGCGACGTCGTAGCCGCCGTCGGCGAGCTCGGAAGGGTAGAAGGGGCTGAGCCAGACGGCATCGATGCCGAGCCCCTGTAGGTACGGCACCTTCTCGGTGATGCCCGGCAGGTCGCCGAGCCCATCGCCGTTCGCGTCCGCGAAGCTGCGCGGGTAGATCTGGTAGACAGCCGCATGACGCCACCAGTCGGCGTCGTGCGGGTGGGAGCGGGTGAGGACGTCGGTCTCTGCCGAGAAGGTCGAGCTCATAGTCGAAGTATTCCTTGGGGGTTGTTGGTGGTCTGGGGTGAGAGAGGCGTTGCTTGGGAGGAGGAGGCGCTGGCCGGGGATGCGTTCAGCCCTTGACCGCGCCCTGCGTGACGCCCTCCATGACCCACCGCTGCGTGAACAGGTAAGCGATCAGGGCGGGCGCCATCGCCATGAGGTAGGAGGCGAAGGAGACGTTGTAGTTGTTGCTGAACTGGGTCTGGAAGATCTTCTGCACGACGGGCAGCGTCTGCATCGCCGGGTCGGAGATGATGAGCGACGGCATCATGAAGTCGTTCCAGGACGCGAGGAAGGCGAAGATGCCGACCGTGGCGCTCATCGGGGCGAGCAGCGGGAAGATGACCCGCCAGAACGTCTGCCAGGTGCTGGCCCCGTCGATGCGCGCGCTTTCCTCGAGCTCGCCCGGGATCGACCGCAGGAACGCAGTGAAGAGCAGGATCGAGAAGCTCAGCTGGAACATGACGTGCAGGATGATGACGCCGACCGGGTTGTCGAGGCCGAAGAGTCCGCTCATCTGGATCTGCGGCAGCGCGACCGCCGGGAACGGCAGGAACATCGCCGCGAGCAGGTAGTAGAACGACCCCCGGAAGAAGCGGTGGTTCCAGTTGCGCGTGATGGCGTACGACGCGAGCGCCGCGAGCAGGATCACACCGGCCACCGTGCCCGCCGTGATGAACACGGAGACGCCGAACGCCTGCGGGAAGTTCGTGAGGTTCCAGGCCTCGACGAAGCCGTCGACGCTGAACGGCGCCGGCAGCGCGAAGACGTTGCCGCTCACGGCCTGCGACGTCGTCTTGAAGGCGGTCACCACGGTCACGTAGAGCGGGATGAGCACGGTCACGGCGCACAGAAGCAGGATGATCGTCGTCGACCATCGGTTCCGCCCGCCGAAGTTCTTGTTCGCCGGGGCCACACTGGCGCGGCCGACGATGGGTTGCTGAAGGGCCATCAGAGTTGGTTCTTTCCCTGGGTGAGGCGGAGCTGGAGAAGGGAGATGACGACGACGATCACGAAGAAGAACGTCGCGTTGGCCATCTGGTAGGCGTAGTCGCCACCGCTGAAGCCGGTGAAGATAGTCATTGCGATGCTTCGAGTCGACGTGCCCGGGCCGCCGTCGGTGAGGCCGACGATGATGTCGTAGGCGTTGAGGAAGTTCTTGAACCCGAGGATGACGTTGATGACGACGTAGCCCGCGACGAGCGGCAGCGTGATCTGCATCATTTGCTGCAGCTTCGTCGCACCGTCCAGCTCGGCGGCCTCGTACACGTCCCCGGGCACCGCGAGGAGGCCCGCGATGTAGATGAGCAGCGTGCCGGGAATCGCCTGCCAGGCCGTGACGATGACGATCCCGATCCAGGCGAGGTTGGGGTTCGCGAGGATACTCTCCGAGAGCCACGGGATGTTGAGGCTCTGCCCCAGGGCCGGAACCGCGTTGGAGAACAGGAAGTTGAACACGAACGCGATGACGATTCCCGAGATGACCATGGGGATCACGAACACGGTGCGCAGCGGGGCCTTGAGACGGATGCGCGCCACGAGCCCCACCGCCAGGAGGAACGCGAGCACGTTGACGAGGATCACGGTGACGGCCGCGAAGCCCATCGTGAAGCCGTAGCTCTGCCAGATGGCGGGGTCGCCGAACATGGCGAAGTAGTTGGTGACGCCGACGAAGTTCCACTCGCCGAAGCCGATGGAGTTCGTGAAGCTGAAGAAGATGCCGATGACGGCGGGGATCGTGATGGCGATCGTGAACAGCACGAGCGTCGGGACGAGGAAGAGGTAGAAGACCCGGTCGACTCGACGTGTGCTGCGTGGCCTGAGCTTCTTGCCTGCCCGCTGGGCTTCGTCGGTGCGGATCGCCTCGGTGGTGGTCGACACTGTTGTCTCCATTCCGGTTCGTGATCGAGTGGTGCTGCCCGTTTCCATGAGCGGATCTATTGGCGCAGCGCGAGGCGGGCCCAGTCGGCGTCGAGTGTGCTGAGCGTCGACTCGACGCTCGCTCCCCCGGTGACGAGTCCCTGCATGTAGTTCTCGGTGGGGATCGTCAGTGGAATCGCCTTTGACGGGCCCTGGTAGAAGGCGGCACTCTCGTAGTACGGCTGGAGCTCGACGAGCCGCGGGTCGGTGACCGGGTCGGCGTCGACCGTGGTGCCGAAGCCGAGCTGTGCGGCGTTGTAGGCGTTGATGATGTCCGGCTGGAAGAGGTACTGCAGGAACTCGCGCGCCTCCTCCTTGTGCTTCGAGGCTTCGGGGATCCAGGCGGCGAGGTCGATGTTGACGCGCACCTCGCGGTCGTCGGCATTCTCGGTCATGGGCAGCGGGAACATGCCGAGGTTCGCATCCGGGTT
Source organism: Pseudoclavibacter sp. RFBB5 (assembly GCF_002931555.1). Lineage (GTDB taxonomy): Bacteria > Actinomycetota > Actinomycetes > Actinomycetales > Microbacteriaceae > Pseudoclavibacter. The sequence goes on from NZ_PSTZ01000007.1 coordinate 1,025,988, forward strand.
CGTTTTAGCGATCTCGCCGAGCGCCCACGGGCCCTGCAGGTACATGCCGGCCTTGCCTTCCGCGAAGGCCACGTTGCCGTCGCCATAGCCGCGGCTGCCGGCGTCCGCGTTCGTGTACTCGCTGGAGAGCTCAGTCATGCGGGTGACGGAGTCGGTCATGGTCGACTTGAACGAGACTGGTGAGTCCGGGCCGACGTCCGTGCCGAGCTCGTTGAGCTCGTTGTAGAAGCCGGCGACGTCGATGGAGCCACCCACGGTGTAGTCAAACCAGCCCTGGCTCACAGTCCACGGGTCCTTGAAAGTCGCGTAGAAGGGGTCGATGCCCGCCGCCTTGAGCTGGTCGCAGACCTCGATGAGCTCGCTGTAGGTCGTCGGGACCTCGAGGCCCTGCTCCTCGAAGATGTCCTTGTTGTAGATGACGGATGCGGCCATCACCGAGTAGGGCAGCACGCTCGTGCGTCCCGGGTAGCTCGCGTACTGGTCGACGAGGTTCTGGATTTCCGGCAGGATGCGGTCTGCTTCAGGCAGGTCGGAGAGGTCGGAGAGCGCGCCGCGCTCCATGAACCGAGCCATCTCCATGTTGTAGTTGAGGAGTCCGAGGTCCGGCGGGTTGCCCCGGAGGAAGCCGGCCTGCAGGTTCGAGGAGGTGTCGAGCACGACGCGAACCTCACTCTGCGAGGAGTTGTAGTCCTGGATGAGCTCGCGGAAGTACGGGATGGCCTCTGGCTTGCTGAGGAAGAAGCGCACCTCGGTCGGGCCGGTGCTGCTGCAGGCCACGAGGCCGGAGCCGGCGAGCACGAGCACAAGCGCGGCCACGAGGGCGCGGAGCAGGGTGCGGGGCCGGAAGCGTTTCGATGGTGATGGCACGTCATTGTCCCTTGGGCTGAGCTGGCAGCCCCAGGGAGATTCGGGGAGGCCAGACATTGAAACGAACACTAAATTTTGTATCTAAATTTACTACTGGAGGTAATGTAAGCCGACGGCCAGCGAAAGGTCAACACCGTGTTCAGACTCCCCGCCACCCCAGCGCCCCTCAAGCGCGCGAACCTGCAGCTGCTGCTCGAGTACGCATGGGATTCAGGAGCGTTCACGGCAACCGAGGCCTTGAGCATCGGCCTCACTCGGTCAACGATCATCGACCTGCTCGACGAGCTCGCCGGCTGCGGCCTCGTCACCGAGCTGCCGAATGCCCGCGAGGACGGCAGCTACCAGAAGGGGCGCCCGGCTAGGCGGTTTGAGTTCACGGCCGACGCTGGCATCGTGGTCGGCGTCGACGCGGGACGCGAGCACCTGACCACGACTGTGTCGAACCTCCGCGGCATCACCATCAGCTCCGGCCAGGTCGAGGTCGACCCGGGCGCTGACTCCCCTGAGACCCGGCGAGCGCTCCTCCGGAAGGTCGTCACCGACCAGCTGTCGACGACCAGGCACACCATCGATCAGGTGGCCGCCCTGTGTGTCGGTGTCCCGGCGCCCGTGGACGCCCGCGGCACCTCCCCCGCGCACGTCGAGGGGTTCTGGCAGCGCACCAACCCCGACTTCGCCACCGTCTTCGAGGACCAGGTCCCGATCATCCGCGTCGAGAACGACGCCCTGCTCGCGGCCGTCGCCGAGGGCAGCGTGGGAGGAGGCGTCGACTGCAGCGACTTCGTCACGTTCCTCAGCGGCGAGCGGTTCGGCGCTGGCATCGTCGTCGACGGACGCCTGCTGCGCGGCGCGCACGGCGGGGTCGGTGAGATGCTCGGCCTCGACCTCGTCGCTGGAGCGGAGGGTGTCGACGGATTGGGGCTTCGCGCCGCACGCCTCGCGCGAACAGCCGTCGAGCAGAACGCAGTGGCGCCGAACAGCGCCCTGCTCGGCGTCCCACCCCACGAGATCAACGGCAAGCTCGTCCTCGAGGCGGCGAACGAGGGCGACATCGATGCCCTCCGCATCGTCGCCGAAGTCGGCGGCGTCCTCGCGCGCATCGTCGGACTCGTGGCCAGCCTGTTCGATCCCGAACGGGTCATCATCGCCGGCGGCGTCGCACCCGGAGCCGACGGCCTCATCGCGGCGGCCCGCGAGGAGCTGCCGGCGCTCCTGCACCTGCCGGTGCCAGAGCTCGTCCGCTCCGAGCTCGGAGCCGGCGTGGTCTCCGTGGGCGCCGTCCAGCACGCGCTTCGCTCACTGCGCGACGGCATCCTCGACCTGTAGCGCTGTGGATCTGAACCCCTGGGGTCCTGAATCCTGACCATCCGCAGGTGAAGAGACCGAATGCTCACCGCCCGGCAACACACCGACGTGGAATGCGGCGAGCAACCGTGCTGTTCGATCTGGGGGGCAACGCACCAGCGCTCAGCCCCCGATCCGAAAGGCACTATCAGTGGACCTCTTCTCTCCTTTGACCCTCGGCGACATCCAGCTCGCCAACCGCGTCGTCATGGCGCCGCTGACTCGCACACGTGCGAGCGCGGAGGGTGTACCGGGTGAGCTTGTGGCGGAGCACTACGCTCAGCGCGCCAGCCTGGGCCTCATCATCACCGAGGGCACGTACCCGAGCGCCGAGTCTCGCTCCTACCCCGGCCAGCCGGGCATCGTCACCCCCGAGCAGACCGAAGGCTGGCGCCGAGTCGCCGAAGCCGTGCACGCCAAGGGTGGCCGCATCGTCATGCAGATCATGAACGGCGGGCGCGTCTCGCACCCCGACATCACGGGCACGCCCCGCATCGTCGCCCCGAGCGCCATCGCGATCGACGGCGAGGTGCGCACCCCCAACGGCAAGCAGCCGTACCCGGTCCCCCACGCCCTCACGACGGCCGAGCTCGCCGATGTTCGCGAGGAGTTCGTGGATGCGGCCCGCCGCGCCATCGAGGCAGGCCTCGACGGCGTCGAGATCCACGGCGCCAACGGGTACCTGCTGCACGAGTTTCTCTCCCCCGTCTCGAACCAGCGCACCGACGAGTACGGCGGCTCCCCCGAGGCGCGCGCTCGCTTCGTGGTCGAGGTCACCGCGGCCGTCGCGGAAGCGATCGGGGCCGGCCGCGTGGGCCTGCGCCTCTCGCCCGCCCACAACATCCAGGACGTCGTCGAGACCGACGACGCCGACGTGCGCGCGACCTACGACGCCGTCGCCGACGGCCTCGCACCCCTCGGCCTCGCCTACCTGAGCGTGCTCCACAGCAACCCCGAGGGCGAGCTCGTGCAGGACCTGCGCGCACGCTTCGGCGGCGCCTTCATCGCGAACAGCGGCTTCAGCCGTGTCACGACCCGCGAGGAAGCCGTCAACCTCGTCAAGGAGGGCAACGCCGACGCCGTCGCCGTCGGTCGCCTCGCGATCGCCAACCCCGACCTCGTCGAGCGCTGGCTCGGCGAGCACCCCGAGAACGAGCCGAACCCGGCGACCTTCTACGGCGACAGCGCGGTCGGATACACCGACTACCCGCGGCTCTCCGCGTAGCCCCGCAAGGCGAAGACAGAGCGAATGCCGCCCGCCAGAACCCTCTGGCGGGCGGCATTCCACACCTCCGGGCGATGCGGCACTCCCTGCCCGGCACCTGAGATTCGGTGCCAGGCGGACGCGACGCGGACGCGATCCCCTTGCGGCCCTTGCGCGACACATCCGCCGTGTTAGCATGCGTTATACGATTAACTGATCCACAAGGAGGTGGGCAATGGCGAGGCGCCCCAAGACGACCACGATGGCACAGGTGGCGGAGCACGCAGGCGTATCCCAGGCCACGGTGTCGCTGGTCCTGAACAACGTCGCAGGGTCGCGCGTTGCCGAGGCCACCAAGGAACGTGTGCTCGAGGCCGTTCGCGACCTCGACTACCGAACGAATGCGTTCGCGAAGACGCTGCGCAGCGGCGAGTCGGAGATGATCGGCTTCATCTCGGACGAAGTGGCAAGCTCGCCATTCGCGGGCGGCCTCCTGAAGGGAGCCCAGCTCCTCGCCTGGGAGAACGGCAACGTGATTCTCACTGTCGACACCTACAACGACGCCGGCCTCGAGCAGGCCGCAGTCGAGATGATGCAGTCGTACCGGGTGCGGGGCGTCGTGTACGCCTCCATGTACCACCGCGTGATCGATGTACCCGAGGCCCTGAGCGGAGTACCCACCGTCGTCGTCAACGCCCAGGACCGTGCCGGCCTCGTCCCAAGCGTCTTCCCTGACGAGGAGATGGGCGGATATGCCGCGACACGTCAGCTCGTCGAGGCGGGGCACACGAAGATCGCCATGATCAACATTCAGCCCGAAGTGAGCGACCTGCCGGCAGGCATCGGCCGCCTCGCGGGGTTCCGAAGAGCCCTGACGGAGGCCGGGCTGTCGGCATACCCGGACTGGATCCTCTCCGGCACGGGAATCGTCGAGGACGGACTGCGCCTGACCGCACAGCTCATGGAGGGCGAAGACCGCCCGACGGCGATCTTCTGTGGCAACGACAGAACGGCCTGGGGTGCGTACCGAGCCCTCGAGGCACGCGGCCTCACCGTGCCAGACGACTGCTCGATCATCGGATTCGACAACCACGAGATGCTTGCGCCGCACCTCGACCCGGGCCTCTCCACCGTCGCCCTCCCCTACGAGCAGATGGCCAGGACCGCCATCGATCTCCTTCTCAACCCAACACCCTCCCCATCCCTTCACATCCCACTCGAGTGCACCGTCGTCACTCGCGGGTCTGTAGCAAAGGCCAAGGCATGACCACGAAGACCACCACCCCCACGCGAACGGGGAAGCAGCCCCGTCACCCCTTCTTGACGAGGCGCCCGAGGCGAAATCTCAAGACGGAGTTCCGTCGCGCCTTGCGAAGCTGGCAGTTATACGTATTACTTACCCCTGCCCTCGTCTCTGTTCTGGTCTTCAAGTACTGGCCCATGTACGGCGCGCAGATCGCCTTCCGCAACTACAACCCGGCTGACGGATTCGCCGGAAGCCCGTGGGTTGGGCTCGAGCACTTCGAACGGTTCGTCAACTCGTTCCAGTTCGAGCGCCTGATCGCCAACACGCTGACGCTGAACGCCCTCGGGCTGCTGATCGCATTCCCCGTGCCTATCATTTTGGCCCTCATCGTCAATCAGCTGCAGAGCGAACGTTTCAAGAAGTTCACGCAGACAGTGCTCTACTCACCCTCGTTCATCTCCGTCGTGGTCGTTGTCGGAATGATCTACCTGCTCTTCTCGCCGCGATCCGGAATCGTCAACAACGCCATCACCGTGTTCGGCGGCGACCCGGTCTTCTTCATGGGATCAGCGGAATGGTTCAGGCCCCTGTATATCGGCTCCGACATTTGGCAGAATGCCGGATTCTCGATGATCGTCTACCTCGCCGCCCTGACCGCCATCGATCCGTCGCTGCACGAGGCGGCCCGAGTCGACGGCGCGAACAAGTGGCAGAGAATCCGTCACATCGATATTCCGGGCATCCTGCCCGTCATCACGATCCTGTTCATTCTTGCGATCGGGAACCTGTTCAACCTCGGCTTCGAGAAGGTCCTCCTCATGCAGACAGACCTGAACCTGCCGACCTCGGAGGTCATTCAGACCTACGTCTACCAAGCCGGACTCAAGCAGGCCCAGTTCAGCTACTCGGCCGCCATCGGCCTCTTCAACTCCTTCATCAACATGGTGCTGCTCCTGACCTTCAACTGGGTCGCGAAGCGTGCAGGCCAGTCGACCCTCTGGTGACGAACATGACCTCTACGACTTCTGCGCCTCGGCACGAGACAACCGAGCACCACGTCCCGGCCGAGCACCACCCCGAATCCCGGCGCCCGGCCAGCCGCCGGAAGGAATCCTGGCGCAGACGCATGGCCGACCCGGTCTTCAACGTGTTCGCGGTTGGAACCCTGGTGCTGGCCATCGCGGCCATCATCTACCCCCTGTACTTCATCGTCATCGCGTCGGTCAGCGAGCCGTCCGAGATCCTGAACGGCAACGTCTGGCTCTGGCCGCAGGGGTTCACGCTCGAAGGGTACGCACGCATCTTCGCGGACGCTGCGATCTGGCAGGGGTTCGGGAACTCGGTTCTGTACACCAGCGTCGCCACTCTCATCAGCGTCGTGTCGATTCTCTGCGGCGCCTACGCCCTGTCGAGGAAGGACCTCTACGGCCGGAAATTCCTCATGTTGATCTTCATCCTCACGATGTTCATCGACGGAGGCCTGATCGCCAGGTACCTCGTCGTCCGAGACCTCGGGATGCTCGACACCATCTGGGCCGTCGTCCTCCCGGGTGCGGTCGGCGTCTGGAACCTCATCATCGCGCGAGCGTTCTTCGAGAACAATGTGCCAAGCGAACTTCGGGAAGCCGCTCAGCTCGATGGTGCCAACGACTTCCGCTTCTTCTTCCAGATCGTGCTCCCTCTCTCGAAGCCGCTGATCTTCCTCATGATCATGATCCACCTCGTGGCGAACTGGAACGCTTTCTTCGATGCGCTCATCTACCTCGACGACGAGAGCAAGTATCCGCTGCAGCTTGTGCTCAGGAACGTGCTGATCCAGTCGGAGGTGAATTCCGCGGGAGGCACAGGCGCCCTCGATTCCTATGCCGCGGCGCAGCGCCTCGGTGAGCTCATGAAATACGGAATGATCGTCATCTCGAGTCTCCCCCTCCTCATCGTTCTGCCGTTCATGCAGAAGCACTTCACCAAGGGAGCAATGATCGGCGCCGTCAAGAGCTGATTCCTTACCTGTCATTCCCACCGACATATCCGTCTCATCTCCACCACGACAGAAAGTAAACGACTATGAAACAGCGACGTTTCGCGACCTCGATCGCCCTCGTCACCGTCAGCGGCCTCCTGCTGACAGGGTGCTCTGGCGGTGGCGGCAGTGCAGAGCTCACCGACCTGTCCGCCGACTACGGCTTCAAAGCCGAAGGCCTTCCCATCGTCACCGAGCCCCTGACGCTCACATTCGGCGGGACCAAGTCACCACTCGCGCCCGACTACACCACCATGGAACTCGTCCAGCAGTGGGCGACGGACACGAACATCTCGATCGACTGGCGCAATCTGCCGGAGCAGGTCTACGCAGAGAAAAAGAACCTCATGCTGGCGGGCGACGAGCTCCCCGATGTCCTGTTCAACACCGGCCTCAGCGACTCCGAGATCGTTCAGAACGGCTCGAACGGAACGCTGCTGCCCTTGGAAGACCTCATTGCCGAGCACGCCCCGACGCTCTCCGGCATCCTCGACGCCCGGCCCGACATCAAGGCCGCCCTGACCGCGTCCGACGGGCACATCTACACACTGCCGTCCGTCGAAGAGCTGGGGATCCTGCAGCACCCCAACTTCCTCTACATCAACAAGAGCTGGCTCGACACACTCGGGCTCCCGATGCCGAGCACGATCGACGAATACTGGGCCGCGCTCGAGGCGTTCAAGACCGGTGACCCCAACGGCAACGGCAAGGCGGACGAGATTCCCCTCTCATTCCGCACCGACTCCTTCGCAGCCAACCCGTCAGACCTCGTCACCGCCCTCGGCGGCCAGCCGGAGAACAACGACCACCGCATCGTCCGCGATGGCGTCGTCGAGTTCACTGCGAACACCCCCGAGTACCGCGCTGGCGTCGAAGCGCTCGGCGAGTGGTACGCGGATGGGATCATCGACCCCGAGTCGTTCTCGCAAGACGACGTCGCCTACCTCTCAAAGGGCAAGTCTGAGACGCCCATCCTCGGCTCGTTCTTCTGGTGGGAGCTCGAGGAGATGGTCGGCGAGGAGAAGAGCTCCGACTACGAGCTGGTCGGCATTCTCGAGGGCGCCAACGGCGAGCGCCTCGCCAGCGTCTCCAACAACCAGGAGATCAACCGTGGCGCGATGGCGCTCACGCGCGCCAACCAGTACCCCGCTGCGACCATCCGCTGGGCCGACCGACTCTTCGATCCCGTCATGTCCGCGCAATCGAACTGGGGCCCTATCGGTGTGACGTTGGAAGAGGATCCTTCAGGTCTCCTCGTGCAGATCCCGGCCCCCGAGGGTGAATCCGAGGGAGAGCGTCGCCAGAAGGTCGCCCCTGGCGGCCCGAAAATCACCACAGCCCAGGACTTCGAGACCGTCGTCGCGCCCGAACCCCGCGCGAAGGAACGCCAGGAACTCGTCACCGAGAACTACGCGCCCTACGCCGCCAATGAGGCCTATCCGCCCGTGCTCCTCTCGAACGAGGAACTCGACCAGACCGCCTTCGCCCTCACGGATATCAACAGTCTCGTGAAGGAGAAGTTCGCCAGCTGGGTGGTGAACGGCAACATCGACGCCGAATGGGAGAGCTACACGAGCCAGCTCGACGGCCTCGGCGTCGCCGAGGTGACCGACATCTACCAACAGGCCTACGACCGCTTCCAACAGGGCGGCGAGTAGCCACCGTGTGGCGGGCCCGCGCGGGCCCGCCACACGAACGCACCCGTCAACCGCTTTCACCCCTGCAAAGGACCACGCTCAATGACCACGACTCCCCAGACGACAACGGCCGTGACCCCGCTCCGGCCCTCGGCTCACTTCACTGCCGAGACGTCCTGGCTCAACGACCCGAACGGGCTCGTCCACCACGACGGGCTCTATCACCTCTTCTTCCAGACGAACCCCTTCGGCAGCACATGGGGCAACATCTCGTGGGGTCACGCCACCTCCACGGACCTCATCTCGTGGGAAGAGAAGCCCATCGCCATCCCGGCGAACGAGCAGGAGATGGCCTTCTCCGGCAGCGCCGTCGTCGACAGCCGGAACACCGCCGGCTTCGCAGCCGACGGAGAGACCGCGCTCGTGGCGATCTACACGAGCGCCCACCCGCCCGTTGGCGAGGTGCCTGGGCTGCAGGCTCAGTCGCTCGCCTACAGCGTCGATGCGGGCACAACGTGGACTCGGTACTCCGGCAACCCCGTGCTCGACATCGACTCCTCCGAGTTCCGCGACCCGAAGGTCTTCTGGCATGGAGGAGACGACGGCCACTGGGTCATGGTGGTCGTGGAAGCGGTCGCACGCAAGGTGCTCTTCTACACCTCGCCCAACCTCATCGACTGGGCCTTCAGCTCGGACTTCGGCCCAGCGCACGCGACAGGCGGCGTCTGGGAATGCCCCGACCTGTTCCCCCTCCAGGTCGAGTCCACAGGCGAGACACGCTGGGTGCTCGTCGTCAGCATGAACCCGGGCGCACGAGCGGGCGGCTCCGGCACGCAGTACTTCGTCGGCGATTTCGACGGCACCACGTTCGTCGCCGAACGGCTCAGCACATCCGAGGATCCCGACTCGTACGACTGGCTCGACTATGGGCGCGACTACTACGCAGCGGTCTCCTTCAACAACACCCCTGACGGCCGTCGCCTCATGATCGGGTGGGCGAGCAACTGGGACTACGCCAACCAGACACCCACCGCTCCGTGGCGATCCGCGATGTCACTCGTCCGCGAGATCAGCTTGACCCAGGACGCGGTAGGACGCCGACGTCTGCGACAGGCTCCCATCTTGGGCGAGCAGACCAGCCAGGTGAACGTGAGCGAGCACGTGATCGACCTTGAAATCGGCCGGCGCACCACCCTCGTGCTCGACACGGAGGGCAAGACCGACGAACGGGTCCAGATCCACTTCGAAGGTGGCGACGCGCCCCAGCTGCTCTTCGACCGCAGCGAGAGCGGCTTCACCGACTTCAATGCAGAGTTCGCGACGTTGAATCGGGTGCCGATTGCCCCGCACCTCCCGCGGCCGCTCGACATCAGGGTCGTCGTCGATGCGACCGTCATCGAGGTGTTCCTCGGCGAGGGGGCGCAGACCGTGACCGAGCAGGTGTTCCCCACTGCACCACTGAGCGGAGCGCACATCCTGCAGCACGACTGAGCTGTTCGGACCCAGCACCGCCAGCGGGGCCCGCTGAAGCGACACCGCTTCGGTGGGCCCCGCCTTTTTCCGACCGCGCGCACTGTGCGACAGTTGGCCATGCGCATCGTCGACTTCCCCGTGCCGGACACCGTCGCCGCTCGCGGTGCCCTCGAGCTGGCCACCGAATACCAGTCGGCCGCCATCACCGCGCACGCCCTGCGGTCGTGGCTGTGGGCCGAGGGCATCGCGGCGGCCGAGGGCCGCACCGGCATCGACCACGAACTCCTCTACGTGGCCGCCGTCCTGCACGACCTCGGAACGGTGACCGAGTACGACAACCACACCGTCTCGTACGAGCACGCCGGCGGGCACGTCGCCGTCGCCCTGACAGCCGGCGCCGGCTGGCACGCCGAGCGCCGCCACCGGGTCCTCGACGTCATCGTGCGGCACAACTGGCCGAGCGTCGACCCGGAACTCGACCTCGAGGGGTACCTGCTCGAGCGCGCCACCGGCCTCGACATCACGGGCAGCCAACCCGACGCACTGCCCGAGGCGTTCCTGCGGGGAGTGCTCGCGGCGCATCCGCGCGGCACCCTCGCGGCGGAGTTCGGAGCCTGCGTCACCGACCAGGCGTCGCGAAAGCCGACGACCTCGGCCCGCAGGCTCGTCGACGGCGGGCTGCTCCGCAAGCTCGAGGAGAACCCCCTCGAACGCCTCCGGTAGTCCGCAGCAGGGGCCGCAAGCGACAAGCCGCGCCCGAATCGTACGGCCGCTACCCTGACCTCGTGAAGACACAACAACGGACCCGCCTCAGCGGCACGCTGATGGGCCTAGCGGTTGCCGCTCTGCTCAGCGGATGCGCGACATTCACGAATGCCTGCACGGACATCGGCTGGACGAATCGGGTCGACGTGCAGTTCACCGGGCCCGCTGCAGCGATCGCGATCATCGAGACCATGGAGGCCTGCGGAGAAGAGACCTGTTGGAAAGCGCCGAGACCCGCAGCGACTCCCACGAGCCCGCCCGGTGCCATCGAGGCCTACGAGTTCCCTGCGACCGCGGTCACCGACACGCGGTGGGCGCTCGCCATCGGGATGGATACACCCGAGTCGATCACGATCACCGCCCGGACCGCCGATGGGACGGTTCTCGGCACCACAGAGTCAGACGTCGACTGGACCCGCGTCGGCGGGACGGCGCAGTGTGGCGGACCCCACGAAGGCGGGCCGGTGGAACTGGACGTCGCGCTCTGAGAGCAACGCCCGGGAACACCAAGAATCGCTCACAGCACCACAACCGCCAGACGCCCCGTCCGAACCGAGTGGTTCCGCCGGGGCGTCTGTGCGTTCTGGAGGCTCGTCCGCTTACGCGGCGCCGTCGAACATCGACGTGACCGAGCCGTCCGTGAAGACCTCGGTGATCGCGCGAGCGAGAGTCGGCGCGATCGGCAGGATCGTGAGCTTGTCGAATCGCTTTTCCGGCGGGAGCGGCAGCGTGTCGGTGACGACGACCTCGTCGATAGCGTCGGAGCTGAGGCGCTCGACGGCCGGGTGCGAGAAGACGGCGTGCGTCGCGGCCACCACGACACCGATCGCGCCGGCGGCCTTGAGAGCCTCCGCGGCCTTGACGATGGTTCCACCGGTGTCGATGAGGTCGTCGACGAGCAGGCACACGCGGCCCTCGACGTCACCGACGATCTCGTGCACGCTCACCTGGTTCGCGACCTTCGGGTCACGGCGCTTGTGGATGATCGCGAGCGGCGCATCCAGCTGGTCGCTCCAGACGTCGGCGACGCGCACGCGGCCCATGTCGGGCGACACGACGGTGAGCGTCGCCGGGTCGAGCTTCTGACGGAAGTGCTCGAGCAGAACCGGCATGGCGAACAGGTGGTCGACCGGGCCGTCGAAGAAGCCCTGCACCTGCGGCGCGTGCAGGTCGACCGACATGATGCGGTCGGCGCCAGCGGCCTTGAAGAGGTCGGCGACGAGGCGGGCCGAGATCGGCTCACGGCCGCGACCCTTCTTGTCCTGACGCGCATACGGGTAGAAGGGAGCCACGACCGTGATGCGCTTCGCCGACGCACGCTTGAGCGCGTCGAGCATGATGAGCTGCTCCATCAGCCACTCGTTGATCGGCGGGCAATGCGACTGGAGCACGAACACGTCGGCCCCTCGCATGCTCTCCCCGTAGCGAGCGTAGATCTCGCCGTTCGCGAAGGTGCGCGACTCGGTCTCCCCGAGCTCGATGCCGAGTTCTGCCGCGACTGCTTCGGCCAGCTCGGGATGAGCCCTGCCGGAGACGAGAACAAGTCGTTTCTCAGTGGAGGTAATGATGCCAGACACGCTGTACCGCCCGTTTCCTGTGCTTGCTCTGTTGTTACGCGTTCGGTTCTGATTCGCGCGACGAGGCAGCCTCAGCGGCCTCGGCCGCGGCGGTGCCCGCTCGGTTCTTGAGCACCCACCCCTCGGCGTTGCGCTGAGGTGCGACGTTGATGGCGAGTGCACCCGCTGGGACGTCCTTGCGGACCACCGTCCCAGCCCCGGTGTAAGCGCCGTCGCCAATCCTAACCGGGGCGACGAAGACGTTGTGCGAGCCGGAGCGCACGTTGTCGCCAACGGTCGTCCGGTGCTTGTTCACGCCGTCGTAGTTCGCGGTGATCGTGCCCGCTCCGACGTTCGAGTTGACACCCACCTCCGTATCGCCGATGTACGAGAGGTGCGGCACCTTCGAGCCGTCGCCGATCTGCGCGTTCTTCGTCTCCACGAACGTGCCGATCTTCCCGCCCGCCCCGAGAATCGTGTTGGGGCGCAGGTAGGCCCACGGCCCGACGGATGCGCCGGCCCCGATGACGCTCAGCGTCGCGTCGGTGCGCTTCACGACGGCCCCCTCGCCGACCTCGCAGTCGACGAGCGTGGTGTCAGGCCCGATGATGGCGCCGTCGGCGACCGAGGTCGCCCCGCGCAGCTGCGTGCCAGGCAGCAGCTCCACGTCGCGCCCGAGCGACACGTTGCCCTCGATGACGGTCGTCGCCGGGTCGTGCACGGTGACGCCCTCGAGCTGCCAGTGCCGGATCTGCCGAGCGTTGTAGTAGCGCTGCGCCTCCGCGAGCTGCACCCGGTCGTTGATGCCCTGCACGATCTCCGGGTCGGTGACGGCGATCGCCTCAATGCGCCCCGCATCCGCCTTGATGAGCTTCGCCGCGTCGGTGAGGTACTTCTCGCGCTGCGAGTTCGAGTCGTCGATGCGGCTCAGCACCTGGCGGACCGTGCGAGCGTCGAACGCGTACACGCCCGCGTTGATCTCGGAGATGCGCAGCAGCTCCTCACTCGCGTCCTTGTGCTCGACGATCTCGTCGAAGTCGCCGCCAGACGAGCGGACGATGCGCCCGAAGCCTGCCGGCTCCTGCACGAACGCGCTCAGGAGGGTGAGCTGGTTCTTCGCGTGACGGTGCTGCTCGACCATGCGGGCGATCGTGCCCGAGTCGAGAAGAGGCACGTCGCCGGAGAGGACGACGACGACACCGTCGAAGTCCGCGGGCAGCGACTCAAGACCCACCTCGAGTGCCCGGCCGGTGCCGGGAACGTCGTCCTGGTCCGCGAACTGCGTGTCTGGAGCCAGGTCCTGGATGGCTGAGACGACGCGGTCACGATCGTGGCGCACCACGGTGACGGTGTGCGCAGGGCCGAGCTCGGCGGCGGTGTGCAGCACGTGCCCGACGAGGGGAATGCCTCCGAGTCGGTGCAGCACCTTCGGGGTGCTCGAGCGCATCCGTGTTCCCTGGCCAGCCGCCAGGATGACGATTGCGAGTTCTCGATCGGTCACAGATCCTCCTCGTTGTGGGCGCCGCGATGCGAACGCCATCACGGTCCACGGTGGCATGCAGCACCCCCGCGCCGCTCCTCCCCCAGGATTCGAACCTGGACCTAACAGCTCCAAAGGCTGTCGTGCTGCCGTTACACCAAGGAGGAACGTGCCCGCTCACGCGCGCACTCGCCAATTGTGCCAGAACCGGGAGGGCCGCGCGCTTGCCACGGTGGTGGTGTGGAGGTGAGTGCGCCAGACTGGCGAGTCACAAGACCCAAGGAGGCGTCATGTCCGAAGCCCTCGCCGTCGCGAATCGATTCACCGACACGTACTCGGCCGCCGTCACGGGGCGCGACAAGACCGCGATCATGTCGCTCTACGCACCGGACGTCCGGGTCTTCGACCTGTGGAGCACCTGGTCCCACGAGGGGGCCGGCACCTGGGGGGACTCGATCGGCGAATGGTTCGACTCCATCGAGTCGGGCACGCACTCCGCGACGTTCACCGACCTGCGCGCATACGGCGACCACGACGTCATCGTCGTGGAGAGCTACGTGCGCTACTCGTGGCACAGCCCCGAGGGTGAGCTCGAATGGATGGACAACCGACTCACGTGGGCGCTCGTGCGGCACAAGGGCGAGTGGGCCATTGCGCACGAGCACACGTCGGCGCCCGTCAATGCCGAGACGGGGCTCGTCGTGACGAAGCGTGAAGTGGATGCCCACCACCCCAACTCGTAGGCGGGAGACCCCGCGAGTGCTCGGCGGTGGCCGTGCTCCCCGTCGGCGCGTCGCCCCCGGACCGCGGGACTCGCCATAATGGGGGTATGGATGCCCCCGGACGTGCAGCTCAGCAGCGCGACTTCTCGCGCGACGCCGGTGAGCTGAACGCGGGCGGCCGCCCCGTGTATGCCGCACATCCGGTCGACACCGTCGACACGATCGTGCGCGACTGGTCGCGGGAGCGCCCGGATCTCGACGTCGACCCGCTGCGCATCTTCTCTCGCGTGAAGCGCATCGCGAAGCAGCTCGACGCCCTCCGCAAGGCGGCCTTCGCCGAGACGGGCCTCGAGCTCTGGGAGTTCGATGTCCTCTCGGCCCTGCGCCGCGCCGGATCCCCGCACCGCCTCAGCCCCAAGCACCTGCTCGCCTCGAACCTCGTCTCGAGCGGCACCATGACGAACCGCATCGACCGGCTCGTGGGCCGCGGCCTCGTCACCCGCGAGGTCGACCCCAATGATGGGCGCGGCATCCTCGTGACCATGACCGTCGACGGGCGCGACCTCGTCGACGAGGCCCTCACCCGCCTCGTCGCTGCTGAGCGCGAGCTGCTCGCCGAGCTCGACCTGGAGACGCGCGACGACCTGGCCACTGCCCTGCGCACACTCTCGCTGCGCATGGACGACCCGGCGCACTGAGCTCCGCCCCCCCCCCCCTTTCTCGGCGGGCGCCGGGCCACCCCGGCCTTAAGCTGGTCTGATGGCCCATCTCCTCGGCGCGGAAGCGCTCCACCTCGAGTTCCCGACCCGAGTCGTCTTCGACAGCGTCTCCGTCGGCATCCAAGAGGGCGACCGCATCGGCATCGTCGGGCGCAACGGCGACGGCAAGTCGACCCTCCTCAAGCTGCTCGCCGACCGCATCCAGCCAGACGGCGGCAAGGTCACGCGGCGGCGCGGCGTGCGCGTCGGGATGCTCGACCAGGCAGACACCCTCGACCCCGAGCTCACCGTCAAGCAGGCCATCGTCGGCGACATGGACGACCACGACTGGGCCTCCGACGCGAAGATCCGCGACGTCGTCAACGGCCTCGCCGGCGACCTCGAGTGGACCGACAAGATCGGCGACCTCTCCGGCGGACAGCAGCGGCGCGTCGCCCTCGCCGCCCTGCTCATCGGCGACGACGACATCATCATGCTCGACGAGCCCACCAACCACCTCGACGTGGAGGGCATCGCGTGGCTCGCGGGGCACCTCAACTCCCGCTGGTCGAAGAACCAGGGCGGGCTCGTGGTCGTCACCCACGACCGGTGGTTCCTGGATGCGGTGTGCCAGACCACGTGGGAGGTGCACGACCGCGTGCTCGACCCGTTCGAGGGCGGCTACGCGGCGTACATCCTGCAACGCGTCGAACGCGACCGCCAGTCCGCCGCCATCGAGTCGAAGCGCCAGAACCTCATGCGCAAGGAGCTCGCCTGGCTGCGCCGCGGCGCCCCCGCCCGCACGGCGAAGCCGAAGTTCCGCATCGAGGCGGCCACGCAGCTCATCGAGGACGAGCCGCCCGTCCGCAACCCCGTCGAGCTGTCCCAGCTCGCGACCGCCCGCCTCGGCAAGGACGTCGTCGACCTCCTCGACGTGGGCGTGACCTTCGGCGACAAGGAAGTGCTGCGCGACATCGAGTGGCGCATCGCGCCCGGCGAGCGCACCGGCATCCTCGGCGTCAACGGCGCCGGCAAGTCGACCCTGCTCAACCTCGTCGCCGGCAGCCTCGAGCCCACGAGCGGCAAGGTCAAGCGCGGCAAGACCGTCAAGATCGCGACCCTCTCGCAGCGCCTCGCCGAGCTCGACGAGCACCAGAACGACCGCGTCCGCGAGGTCGTCGCCCGCCAGAAGTCGAGCTACGTGTCCGGCGGCAAGGAGATGACGCCGTCGCAGCTGCTCGAGCGCCTCGGCTTCACGACCACCCAGCTGCAGACCCCCGTCAAGGACCTCTCGGGTGGCCAGCGCCGCCGCCTGCAGCTGCTCCTCATCCTGCTCGACGAGCCGAACGTGCTCATCCTCGACGAGCCCACCAACGACCTCGACACCGACATGCTCGCCGCCATGGAGGACCTCCTCGACACGTGGCCTGGCACCCTCCTCGTCGTCTCGCACGACCGGTACCTGCTCGAGCGCGTCACCGACCAGCAGTACGCGGTGTGGGATGGCGGCCTCCGCCACCTCCCCGGCGGCGTCGACCAGTACCTCGAGCTGCGCTCGAACAGCCTCAAGGGCTCAGCCCCCGCCACGCTCTCCAGCACGACGGATGCGGCGGCCAGCGGTTCGTCGTCCTCCTCCGCATCTGCCTCGACCGGCCTCTCTCTGGGAGGCGCCGACCGCCGCTCGGCAGAGAAGGAGGTGCAGGGCATCACGAGGAAGATCCAGAAGATCGAGCAGTCGATGAAAAAGGTCGACGCGGAGCTCGCCGCCCACGACCAGGGCGACTACGAAGGGCTCGGCGTCATCACCGCGAAGCGCCAGGCGCTCGCGGCCGAGGTCGACGCCCTCGAAGAGCGCTGGCTCGAGCTCTCCGAGGTGCTCGAAGCGTAGCCTGAGCTCGCCCCTCCAAGACACCTCGCGAGTTGCCGCAAAGGGTCGCCATTCGCGACGAACGGCGACCCTTTGCGGCAGCTCGCGGGGCCGGCACTCGCCCTACGCGAGGTTGCGCTCGGCGTAGACGCGCATCGCGTCGCGCACGAACTCGGCGCCCGTGGCGTGCACGCGCGTGTAGTTCTTGCCGAACCGCTCGTCGGCGATGTACATCTCGCCGAGGCCCGCGAACGCCTCCGCGCTGGGGATCTCTCCGTTCCAGCCGGCCTTGACCCACTCGAACTGCCGGCGCGCCGCGGCCTGCGCCTCGTCGCTGTCGGGGCCGTGACCTGCAGTCTGGGCCGCGCTGAACGCATCCTGGATCCGCGTCTGCTCCTCCAGGAACCCCTGCTTGCCCTCCTCGCCGAGACCACGCCACCAGGTGTCGCCGTCGGCGTACGCCTTGGCGCCCCAGCGCTCCTCAACCTCGTCCTCGTACTGCGTGTGGTCGAACCCGTCGAACATCTGCTCAGGCATGAGCGTCTCCTTCCCTTGGAGCGCGGCGAGAGTCGCGCGCACCGATCCGATCTGCGTCGTGAGGCGGCTTCGTTCGTCGTTCAGCCAGCCGAGGTGCGTCTCGAGGGCAGCGACGTCGTCGCTCCGCCCGGCAAGCGCATCGCCGATGGCGACGAGGCCGACGCCCAGCTCGCGAAGCAACAGGATGCGCTGCAGTCGCACGAGCGCGCCCTCGTCGTAGTAGCGATAGCCGTTTCTGCCCGTGCTGCTCGGCCGCAGCAAGCCGATGCTCTCGTAGTGCCGCAAAGTGCGCGAGGTCACCCCCGACTGCTTCGCCACCTCGCCGATCGACCACTCCATGACCGCATCCTCTCCCAGATCGTACGAGCGGCTCCCCCGATCTTCGGGAGAAGCGAACCGCTCGAGAACGACTGTAGAAGTTGACGCAACGTCAAGGTCAAGCGTCACGCTGAGAGGAAGTTCCTGACGACGTGGTCGAGGCCGCGCACCGTGAGGTCGATCGACTCGAGGTCGAGACGCTCGTTGGCGGAGTGGAAGCGGTTGCGCGCGACGGAGAAGGTCAGCTCAGGGCTGAGGATGCCGAAGCCGAACGCGTTGGCGCCGTGCAGCCGGTAGAAGCGCGCGTCGGAGCCGCCGACGCCGAGGATCGGCGCGGGCTTCGCTCCGGGCACGAACTCGGCGAGGGTCTGCTCGATCTGCGTGTAGAGGCGGGTGGTCGTCGCCGATTCGTTGGCCGGCGAGAACCAGTCGCCCTCGACGCTCACGAGGCCGGGGAACTCGGCTGCGATCGCCGCGAGGTGCGCCGCGACGTCCTCCTCCGTGACACCGGGCAGCACGCGGATGTCGAGCGAGATCGACCCGCTGTCGGGAATCACGTTGACCTTCGAGCCAGCTTCGACGATCGTCACGGCGACGGTCGTGTGGGTCCAGGCGTGCACGAACGGGACGAGCTCACCGAGCTCGGGATGCGCGCTCAACTCGTTGATGGCGTCGTCGATCGTGGCCGGGTCGGCGAGACGAGCGCTGAGTCCGGCGGGCAGTTCCAGCGCCGCGAGCGTCTCAAGCCACTGCTCGCTGATGCGCGGTGCCGGGGCCACGTCCTGCAGGCGATCAACGACCTTGGCGAGCGTCACGGCCGCGTTCGAGCGCCCCCAGGGAGCAGACGCGTGCGCCGCGTCGCCGCGCACGACGATGCGCCGCGGAGCAGCACCCTTCTCGCCGACGCCCACCGTGATGGCGGTGCTGCCGACTCCGCCGAGTCGCGCGCCGCCCCACTCGGTGAGCACGTTGTCTGCGGCGATCGTCGCCCAGTCGTTCTCGGAGAACCAGCCGACGCCGGCTCGGCTCCCCTGCTCCTCGTCGGCGACGGCCGCGAAGACGAGATCACCGGTTGGCGCGAATCCGCTCGTCGCGA
The DNA here is from genome assembly GCF_002931555.1 of Pseudoclavibacter sp. RFBB5. Classification (GTDB taxonomy): domain Bacteria; phylum Actinomycetota; class Actinomycetes; order Actinomycetales; family Microbacteriaceae; genus Pseudoclavibacter. The sequence goes on from NZ_PSTZ01000007.1 coordinate 1,044,818, forward strand.
ACCGCTTGAAGATGACCGCGTACGAGGCGGTGAGGAAGAGCATGTCGACGGCGCCTCGACCCCACACCTCGCCGTCGATGAGCTCGCCCGAGTGTGGCGGATGCACCCAGTCGGCGGCCTTCACGGGCACGACGTCGGTGTGCCCGACGAGCGCCAGCGATTCCGCCGCGGGGTCCGTGCCCGCGAGACGAGCGACCACCGAGACGCGTCCCGGGAACGGCTCGACGCGCGTCAGCTCGACGCCGCTGCCGGCGAAGAACGCCTCGAGCACCGCGGCGGCGCGCCATTCGTTGCCGGAGGCGAGCGCGCCGTCGTTGACGGTCTCGGCGCGGATGAGCTGCTGCAGGAGGGCCACGGTCTCGTCGCGAAGCGAAGTCATGCCCTCATCCTGGGCGAAAGGCGGCGGGTCCGCGTGCTCGGGCGTTGCACGGGGTCACGTGGCCTGCCGGGGACGCGCGAACGTGCAGGGCCGGGGTCCCAGAAGCCACCAGTCGACACCACCGGTGCACGTCCACGAACGCCCTTCGCAGAGGAATCGGCCGGCTTCCGGCGCTGCGGCCGGCGTGATGACAGCGACGCTCAGGCGCCCGCGGGCACCAGGTCCTCGACGACCGCCGGCAGTCCGAGGTTCTCGCGCAACGTGGTTCCCGGGTACTCGGTGCGGTACGAGCCGCGCTCCTGCAGAGCTGGGATGAGCTCGTCGACGATGTCGTCGAGGCCGGACGGCACGAGGTACGGCGTCAGGTTGATGCCAGTGACCGCCCCGCTCCGGGCCAGCTCCGTGAGCGTGTCGGCGACCTCGTCGACGCTGCCGACGAATCCGCGCTGCGAGGACAGGTGGATGACGAAGTCGCGGATGGAGAGGCCGAGCGCTTCGGACTTCTCGCGCCACTGCTGCGCGAGCTCAAGCGCCTCCGCGTTCTGGAACGCGGTGCCACGGGTGCCGTCGGTGACGGCGACCACCGGGTCCTCGGTGGGCAGCGGTCCGTCTGGGTCGAGGTGCGAGAGATCCTTGCCCCAGAACTGCTCCAGATAGCGCAGGGACGTCGCGGGCGAGATCTGGTGCTCGCGCACCCAGCGCGCCTTCTCCTCGGCCTCCTTCGGCGTCCCGCCGACGACGATGGTCGCGCCGGGGAAGAATGCGAGCTCGTCGCGGGCACGACCGAACTTCGTGAGCCGCTCGCGCAGGTCGGCGGCAAACGCGGTCGCGCCCTCCAGCTCGGGATGCGCGGAGAAGATGACGTCGGCGTGCTCGGCGCCGAAGTCGCGCCCCTGGCTCGAGTCGCCGGCCTGGAACAGCACGGGCCGCGACTGCGGGCTCTGCGGGAGAACACGGTCGGTGACGAAGCGGATGAACTCACCGTCGACGTCGACTCCGCCCCGGTTCGCCCACAGCTGCTTGGCCGCTCGAACGAACTCAGCAGCGCGGTCGTACCGGTGCTCGTGGGCGAGGTGCCCGCCGCGGCGGAAGTTGGCGCCGGTCCACGCGTTGTCGGTCGTGACGATGTTCCACGCGGCGCGTCCCTCGCTGAGGAGGTCGAGGCTCGCGAGGCGGTACGCGAGGTCGGCCGGCTCGTTGTAGGTCGTGTTCTGCGTGGCGACGAGGCCGATCTTCTCGGTGATGGGTGCGAGCGCGGCGAGCTGCGTGATGCCATCCGGTCGCCCGGCCACGTCGTTGTCGTGGATCTTGCCGAGGTGCTCGCGCAGGCGAAGACCCTCGCCGAGGAAGAACGCCGAGAAGAGGCCGCGCTCGGCCGTCTGGGCGATGCGGCGGAACGACTCGAACTCGGTCTGTGAGCCGCTCTGCTCGCTCGACCAGATGGTCGTCGAGTTCACGCCCTGGAAGAAGACGCCGAACTGGATCTGGCCGGAGCCCTCGGCGCTCGCCGATGGCCGAGTCGCGCCCGTGCTGTGCTGTGTCATCGTCGTGATCCTTCGCGTTCAGAGTGCCTGGGCGGCGTAGCGGTTGACGGGGTGCGCGAGCCCGAGGGCATCCCTCAGGTGCTCGCCTGCCCGCGGCGAGGTGAAGACGCCGGCGCGGCGCAGGCTGGGGAGCACGGCACGGCCGAGCTCCTGCACGTCGGCGCCGAAGTCGGCCGGCAGCAGGCGCACGCCGTTCGCGAAGGAGGCGACCCCGGTGATGAGATCGGCGAGGCCAGCGGCGTCGCCTGAGTAGTGGATGCGCCCGGCAGCTTCGGCGTCAGACGCCCGGTTCACGACACGGTCGGCCGCAGCGCTCCCGCGCGCGTCGAGCGCGAACGAGACCTCGACGACCGTGCGCTCGATTCCCTGGGTGTCCGCCTGCCCGGCGGCGGCGCTCGCCACGAGGACTGTTCGCTCGCGGATCAGCGCGACGTCGATGAGCTCGGGCGCGGCCGAGCCGTAGACCGCGAACGTCGGGAGGAGCCCCTGGTGCGGGCGCGGGATGATGGACGGCCCCTTCACGCTGAAGCGTGCGCCCGCGAAGTCGGCGTAGTGCAGCTTGTCGCGGTCGAGGTACCGCCCCGTCGTCGTGTCGCGGATCACGGCGTCGTCCTCCCACGAGTCCCACAGGCGCCCGAGCACCTCGATGGTGTCGTCGAGCTCGGTGCGACGCGATTCCGGTCCGTCGAGCGGCGCCCGGTCAAACGCGGCGGCCTCGAGCGCTCCACCGTCGGCCTCGCCGATCCAGCCGGCTCGGCCGTGCGAGGCGTAGTCGAGGGTCGCGAGCTGCGTCGCGAGGTGGAACGGCTCGACCGCCGTGACGCGCACGAGCGGCACCAGCCCGGTCGCTCCGGAAAGCGGGGCGGCGAACGCGGCCTGCGTCACCGCATCCAGTCGCGGAACCGTCTCGCCGAGCTCGGGGAAGCCTGCGTCTTCGAACGTCGCGATCGTCACGCCGAAGCGCTCGAGGGCGTTGATCGCCGCGCGGATGCGGGTCGGGCTGACGCCCTCGCTGCCGGCTTCGACGGCGATGGCAAACGGCGGGTTCTCGTGAGTCATGCCTCGCAGACTAGGAACGGGGCGTCACCGTGTGACGGCTGGCGCTTCACCTGCCGCCCCCGGAGGACTTCTGACGCAACACTGGATGCGCGCCCCGCGAAGTGAGGCGTACGGTACCAACCACGAGCACAAGCCCGCCCCACTCAGGAGCGGACCGCACGACCCCCGACCGTGGAAGGAGCATGAAGATGACGCACACGACTACAGGCTTGAACTTCATGTGCCAGCAGCGCGTCGAGACGGGCAGGCTGGCGCAGCAGTGAGCCTCGGGCTGCACACGTCGATCGGCAACGCCGTCCGTGTGACCACCACCCGAGCAGGTGCCAACCGCGTGGAGTTCCACGCCATTCCCTTCGACGGCGCACGAGTCGTCGCCACCGCCGCCCTCTCCGGCGACCTCGACGGAGTCGGCGCCGAGCTGGTCTTCGATGAGCTCTGGGTCGCGCCGGAGCTGCGCGGCAACGGCATCGGCACCCGAGTGACGCGGGCGGCCATCACGTGGGCCGACCTGCACCTCGCGACGGGCATCGATACGTACGTCGCCGAGCAGAACGTCGCCATGCAGCGCCTCCTCGAGCAGCTCGGCTTCGAGCGCCGCCCTGAGCTCGAGCACGGCGAAGAGGCGTGGACGCAGATCTTCGCGCTGTCTCTCGAACTCGCGGGCTGAGGGGCCAGAGCGCCGGCTTCCGGTCTCCAATCGCGGGGTTCCGGTCTCCGGTTTCCGGTCTCGGGGTCAGACGTCGAGCGGCTGGCGTGGGCCTGGCGGGAGGGCGCCAACGATACTGCGATTGCCATCGCCGCGAACCCTCACGGATGCAGCGAGGCGTCGGCGGGCGTCATGCGCCAGGCCAGGAAGCGCACGGTCAGGCCGCTGCGAGACGGCGCGCAGCAGAACGGGCCAGCCTGCACTCGCGCATCCGTCGCCAACGGCGCAACGCGGACGAGCCGCCACGGCTCCTCATCGACCCGAGCGCGGACGATGACCGCGTTGCCGGCGCGGCTCGCCCGCACCGTGACGCGGCGGCCACCCCAGTCGGGAACAGGTGCGAGCGACCAGTCGGACTCGCCCCTGGTCACGACCGCACCCAGCTGCTCCTGCCCGTCACTGAGCTCGATGCCGGCCTTGATCCACGTCGTCTCGTCGCTCCGCAGGAAGATGCCCGCCTGGTCGAACTGCTCGCTGAAGTCGACGAGGAACTCCACCTCGACGGCGGAATCCTGCTCGAGGTCACGCAGGAGCGCATGCTCGGTGTCGTGGACGAACCCGTAGGAGGTTGTGCGCCACGCGTCGCTGCCTTCGGCGGCCGTGACGAGGAGGTCGCCGTCGACGACTTCTACGGACACGGGCTCGTTGGTCCACTGCCCGTCGTTCCATGGCAGGTTCGTGACGCTCTGCGTGTTCATGACTGTCATCCAACCAGTCCCCGCGAGGTCTGCGCTCAGCTGACCGGCTCGAGCGGCTGCACTGGGCCGGCCCCGGACCTGCCGACGACCACCAGGGCCGGACGCGTCACGTTGTTCTCGGGATCGTCTTCCCAGGTGAGCGCGAGGGCTGCGCGTTCGAGGACGCCGCTCGAGCCGTTCCGGCTCGTCGTGCCGCCGGACGCCTCGACCTCGAACGAGGTGATTCCCTTGGAGCCGGCGACGACAAGCACGTCCACGCCGTCGTCACGCAGCCACCTCGCGGCGATGACGGGAAGTTGCGGCGCCCCGTTCACGGGACTCGCGACGGGACCTGCACCGAGCAGCGTCGGATCGTCGTCGTCGCGTGTTGCGACGACCACCGCCCAGAGGACACCGGACCCGCTCCCCTGGCTCTCGAGGTGCGCCACCTCGACGAGCGAAAGCGGGGCGCCGGACGGCATGGTCTGGTCGTCGAGGATCGAGGCGCGCAGACGCCGGCCCTTCTCCTCCTCCCGAGCCGTGATGATGCCCCGCGAGAGCGCCGCGAACCTCGCGTTCCCCCGCTCAGCGTCGATGACGGCGGACCAGTCCCCGTCGGCGTCCTCCGTCTGCAGGAGCGTGAGGCCCGAGCTGGGATGCACGTAGGCGAAGCCCTCGACCACGTCGATCCCCGAACCGCCCGCATCCGGGATCCGCAGCAGCGAACGGGTTGCGAGCAGAAGGAGTCCGTCCGAGGTGGATGTCTCACCGAGCGAGGGAGCCGCCCCAGCGGCGAAGGTGACGGTCTCGAGTGACGTGCCCCGCTGCATCCGCTCGTTGAAGAGCAGCACGCCCGTCGCGACGGTGAAACCGCGCTCGTAGCGGGCCGTCGCGATCGAGGAGGTGCCGAGCACCGAGTAGGTCGTGTCGTCGCCGCTGCCCGCGCCGTCGAGCGGGCGGACGAGCGCGGCTACCGTGTTGTCCGATCGGAGGATGACGAGCCGCGCGGAGAACGAGGCGCGCACGGATGAGGTGCCGACCTTCGTCGAGTCGACGTCTCCCGCCCAGAGGAGCTCGATGGCCTGCCCCTCCGGGAGTTGAAGGGTGTCGCCCTCGGCATAGTCGCGCCAGGCATCGGCCGCAGCAACCAGTGGCCGTTGCTCGTCGAGCTTCGCCTCGGCACCACGGGTCGGGTAGCCGGGGAGCGTCGACTCGCTCACCACGTCCGTCGAAGAGGTGTCACCGTCACCGGTGAAGGCGAGGACCACCCAGCCCGCGGCGAGCGCCAGCACCACGACGATCGCACCGATCGTCAGCATGCGCGCGCGGCGGGACGGCAGCGGAACGTCTGCGTCAGCCGCGGCGGACTCGCCCATGCCCAATCCCTCGCCTAGCTCCGGGGCACCGACCTCGTTGTGGTGCTGTCCTCGTAGTCTGCACGAGTCCGCGCGAAGATGCGGCGAATGGCCGAGATCTCAGCCGGTGCGCGTCAGGCCCGAGGCTCGAAGAGCTCTCGTCGTCTGGCTCCTCGCTGACGCAGGCCTCAGGCCTCGGGCTGCCAGGCCTCCGCGAGGCGCACGTAGTCGTCGATGCCGACCGTCTCACCGCGGGCCGTCGGGTCGATCCCCGATGCCTCCAGGACGAGGGAGGTCGCCGCTGCGTTCTCGCCGAGCAGCGGGGAGAGCGCCTGTCGCAGCATCTTGCGCCGCTGCCCGAAGGCGGCGTCGACGATGCGGAACACCTTGCGGCGCAGCTCCTCGGAGCCGCGCGGTGTGTCACGCTCCGTGTAGGAGATGAGGATGGAGTCGACGTTCGGCACAGGCCAGAACACCTTGCGACCCACGAGGCCGGCGCTCGTCCAGGAGCCATACCAGGCGGCCTTCACGCTCGGCGATCCGTAGACCTTCGAGCCGGGGCCCGCGACGATGCGCTCCCCCACCTCGGCCTGCACCATGACAACGCCGCGTTCGAGCGACGGCAGCCGCTCGAGGAGGTGCAGCAGCACGGGCACGGACACGTTGTACGGCAGGTTCGCGACAAGCGCGACCGGTTCGCCCGGCACATCCTGCACCTGGAGGGCGTCGGAGACGATCACGTCGAGCTGCGCGCCGGGCGCGTGATCGGCGACCGTCTGCGGCAGGCGGGCGGCGAGGCGCTCGTCGATCTCGATGGCGGTGACGCTCGCGCCCGTCTCGAGCAGGCCGAGCGTCAGCGATCCGAGGCCCGGCCCGACCTCGAGGATGTGCTCGCCGGAGCGGACCTTCGCGGTCTGCACGATGCGCCGCACCGTGCCTGGGTCGTGCACGAAGTTCTGCCCGAGCTTCTTCGTGGGGGTCACGTCAAGCTCGGCCGCGAGCTCGCGGATCTCGTTGGCGCCAAGCAGGCTCACGCTCATGCGGAATCTCTCTGAGTGGATGCGGCGGCGGGTGCGGCGCCCGACAGGTTCCAGCTGCCGTAGACAGCCTCGGTGTTCGCGCTGATCTGCGCGCTGAGCTCGTCGACCGGCACGTCGAGGTGCTCGGCCATCGCGCGCAGCGTCACGGGGATGAGGTAGGGCGCGTTCGGGCGTCCGCGGAACGGGACGGGGGTGAGGAATGGCGCGTCGGTCTCCACGAGGATGCGGTCGAGGGGCGTCACCGTGAGCGCCTCCCGCAGCGAGGCCGCGTTCTTGAACGTCACCGTCCCGGCGAACGAGAGGTACCAGCCCTCGTCGGCCGCGATGCGGGCCATGTCGGCGTCTCCGGAGAAGCAGTGGAAGACCGTGCGCTCCGGGGCACCGACGCGCTTGAGCGTCGAGATGACGTCGTCGTGCGCGTCCCGGTCGTGGATCTGCATGGCGATGCCGTGCCGCTTCGCGAGCTCGATGTGGCGCTCGAACGCGCCGACCTGCAGCAGCTGGTCAGCTTTCTCCGGCGTGCGGAAGTAGTCGAGCCCCGTCTCGCCGATGGCGCGCACGCGCGGCTCGGCCGCGAGGCGGTCGATTTCGGCGATCGCCTCGTCGAGGGTGCCGGCGGCGGCGAGCTCGGGCACCACGTTCGGGTGCAGGGCCACCGCGGCGAGCACTCGCTCGTTCGTCGCGGCGATGCGGGCCGACCACCGGCTCGAGGGCACGTCGTTCCCGACCTGGACGACGCCCTTCACTCCCGCAGCGACGGCGGCGTCGAGGTGCTCGTCGAGCGACAGGCGCTCGTCCTCCTCGCCGTCCTCGATCTCGAGGTGGGTGTGGTTGTCGTAGCAGGGCACATCCAGCGCGTCGGGGTACGGCGGGTAGGCGAGGATGCGCGTGTGCCCCGACTCGCTCGTCGCCGAGCGGCGGCGCAGCTTCTCGGCCGACCGCTCCGCCTCGCCCTGCTGGGCTTCGCCCTGCTGAGACTCGGGCACCGTCAGCGCTGGACTTCCTGCTCGATGCGCGGGAAGAGCGGCGGCAGCTCGCTCAGCGGGCGCGAGCCGACCAGCGCGTAGGCGTTGGCGATGCGGGTAGCGGCGAGTTCGCCGTCTCCGCCGATCGCGGACCACAGCTTCTCGGCGGCGATCGGGATGAACGGGTTGAGGAGCACGGCGAGGTGGCCGAGACAGCGGGTCGTCACCTCGAGCACCGCGGCGAGGCGAGCGCGCCCCTCGTCGCCCTGCTTCGAGAGCGCCCACGGCTCCTGCTCCGTGATGTAGCCGTTGAGCGCATCCACGAGCCGCCAGATGTGCGCGAGCGCACCATCGATGTCGAAGGCGAGCATCGCCTCGTCGGCCTTCACCGCGACGTCGGTCGCGAGGTCGATGATGACCTGCTCGGAGTCGAGCAGCGTCGACTGCTCCGGCACGACCCCGTTGAAGTACTTGTTGACCATGGCGATGACGCGGGAGGCCAGGTTGCCGAAGCCGTTCGCGAGCTCGGACTGGTAGCGGGCCGACAGGTCCTCCCACGAGAACGAGCCGTCCTGGCCGAAGTGGATGGCGCGCAGGAAGTAGTAGCGGAACGCGTCGGAGCCGAAGACGTCGGTGATCTCGGTCGGCGCGATGCCCGTGAGCTTCGACTTCGACATCTTCTCGCCGCCGACGAGCAGCCAGCCGTGCGCGAAGATGCCGGCAGGAACCTGGAGTCCGGCGGCCATGAGCATGGCGGGCCAGATGACGGCGTGGAAGCGGAGGATGTCCTTGCCCACCACGTGGTGCGCGGGCCAGAGCTTCTCGAGCTCCGACTCGTCGTCACCGTAGCCGATGGCGGTGATGTAGTTGAGCAGCGCGTCGAACCACACGTAGACGACGTGCGACTCGTCCCACGGCACCTTCACGCCCCAGTCGAACGTGGTGCGGGAGATCGAGAGGTCGCGGAGGCCCGAGCGCACGAACGAGATGACCTCGTTGCGCGCCGACGAGGGCTGGATGAACTCGGGGTTCTCCTCGTAGAGCGCGAGCAGGCGCTCCTGGAAGTCGCTGAGCTTGAAGAAGTAGTTCTGCTCCTGCAGCAGCTCGAGCGGCTTCGAGTGGATGGCGCAGACCTTCTCGCCCTCGTACTGGCCGGTGCCGGCGACGATCTCCGACTCGGGCTTGAACTCCTCGCAGCCGACGCAGTAGAGCGCCTCGAACTCGGCGTCGTAGATGAAGCCGGCGTCGTTGAGCTTCTGCAGGAAGCGCTGCACGCGCGTCTCGTGACGCTCGTCGGTCGTGCGGATGAAGTCGTCGTTCGAGATGTTCAGGGTCTCGAGCATGGGCTTCCACGCCTCGCTGACGAGCTTGTCGGCCCACGCCTGCGGCGTGACGTTGTTCGCGAGCGCCGAGCGCATGATCTTCTGGCCGTGCTCGTCGGTTCCCGTGAGCAGCCATGTCGTGTCACCGCGCTGGCGGTGCCACCTGGCGAGCGCGTCGACGGCGACCTCCGTGTACGCGTGACCGATGTGGGGAACGTCGTTGACGTAGAAGATCGGTGTCGTGATGTAGAACGATTCGCCGGAAGCCATGGAGATCATCCTATTGTCGGCTGGGCCCTGTTACGACGCGAGGTGCCCCTGGTAGAGGTCGCGCTTGCTCATGCCCGTCTCCGTGGCGACCTGCGCGGCCGCCTCCTTGAGGCGCATCCCGCCTGCCACGAGGTCGGCGACCATCGCCTGCGCGCCGGCGGCGTCGACGACCGCGGGTGCCGCCCCCTCGACGACGATCACGATCTCGCCGCGCACGCCCTCCTCGGCCCAGGGCACGAGCTCGGCCGCCGTGCCGCGCTTGACTTCCTCATAGAGCTTCGTCAGCTCGCGGCACACCGCGATGCGGCGGTCGGCCGGCCAGATCGCGGCCATGTCGGCGAGCGTCCTCGCCAGGCGGTGCGGCGACTCGAACAGCACGACCGTGCGCGGCTCGTTCGCGAGGGATCGGAGGAACGTCTCCCGCTCCCCCGCCTTGCGCGGCAGGAAGCCGTCGAACGTGAAGCGGTCGGTGGGCAGCCCCGAGATCGCGAGCGCCGTGATGACGGCGCTCGGGCCGGGCACACTGGTGACGGTCACCCCCTCCTTCGCCGCGAGCGCGACGATCGGGTACCCGGGGTCGGAGATGCCCGGCATCCCGGCGTCGCTCACGAGCACGACGTCGGAGTCGCGCGCCTGCTCGACGATCGTCTTGGCCAGCTCGTCCTCGTTGTGCTCGTGCAGGGCGACGAGCCTCGGTCGGTTCTCGACCCCGAGCATCCCGAGCAGCTTCGCCGTCGACCTGGTGTCCTCGCACGCCACGAGGGAGGCGTTCTTGAACGTGTCGATGAGACGCGCCGAAGCGTCACCGAGGTTCCCGATGGGGGTGCCCGCGAGGATGATCATGGCTGCGATCCTCCCACGCGCTGGGCGCATGGCCCCCTACGATTGCTTGCGTGAGCGAGCAAGCAGAGACCGGAACCCCAGACGAGGCGGCCACGTCCCCCGCGGCGGCTGCCCCCGCGACGGCTCAGGTCGAGGCTCCGGCGGCCGACTCCGCTTCGCCTGCGACGGATCCTGCCCCGAGGGCCCAGGTCGAGCGAGGCTCGGTCTTCGACGACCTCTGGGCCCGCGTCACCAGCACGCCGCGACTCCGCGTGCGCACCGAGTGGATCCTCCTCGGCGTCGTCACGCTGCTCGCCGCCGTCCTGCGGTTCTGGAACCTGGGCGGCGCGCACTACCTGATCTTCGACGAGACGTTCTACGTGAAGGACGCGTGGACGCTCCTCAACCTCGGCTACGAGGCAGAGTGGCCTGACAACCCGAACGACGCGTTCAACGCGGGCGACCCGAACGGCTACACGACCGACCCGTCGTACGTCGTGCATCCGCCGCTCGGCAAGTACATCATCGGGCTCGGGATGCTCGTCTTCGGCGCTGACAACCCCTTCGGGTGGCGCTTCGGCGTGGCCCTCGTCGGCACCCTCGCCGTGCCGCTCCTGTGGGTCATCGCGAAGAAGCTGTTCCGCTCGCCCGTGCTCGCCACCATCGGCGCCGGCATGCTGGCCATCGACGGGCACGCGATCGTCATGTCGCGGGTGGGGATCCTCGATGGCATCCTCATGTTCTTCGTCCTGCTGGCCTTCCTGTTCGTGCTGCTCGACCGCGACGACCAGCGGCGCAAGCTGCGCTCCAAGATCATGGCGTGGCGCGCCGAGGAGGGACTCGACGGCGAGCCCGTGCCCACGAAGGCCACGACCACCTCGCGCGCCCCGGATGTGAAGCCCGTCGGCCCCGACTGGGGGCCGCGCCTGTGGTGGCGCCCCTGGCTCATGGCCGCCGCCGTCACCCTCGGCGCCGCCTCCGCCGTCAAGTGGTCGGGCCTCTACTTCCTCGCCGCGTTCTGCGTCTACACGCTCGTCGTCGACATGATCGAGCGCAAGCGACTCGGCGTGACGTTCTGGGGGTCGGCCGCGATCCTCCTGCAGGGCCCCGTTTCGTTCATCCTGACCGTGCCCCTTGCCGTGCTCACCTACCTCGCCACGTGGACCCGCTGGCTCACGACGACCGGTGGCTTCTACCGCGACTGGGCCGAGCAGGCAGGCAACGCGTGGACGGGGCTCCTGTCCTGGGTGCCGCTCCCCCTGCAGAGCCTCTGGCACTACCAGGTGGAGGCCTACAACTTCCACCGCGGGCTGAGCGCCGAGCACCCGTACCAGTCGGGGCCGCAGGAGTGGCCGTTCCTCATCCGCCCGACCGCGTTCAGCTACATCTACAGCGGCAAGGGCGACGGCTCAGGCTGCGACGTCGACCAGTGCGTCGAGGCGATCACGTCGATCTCGAACCCGATCATCTTCTGGTTCGGCACGGTGTCGATCCTGTTCCTGATCATCATGTGCTTCCTGCGGCCGAAGTGGCAGTACTTCGCGATCCTCGTCGGGTACGGCGCCGGCTACTTCCCGTGGCTCGCCTACCTCGAGCGCCAGGCCGTCTTCCACTTCTACGCGATCGCGTTCCTGCCGTTCATGATCCTCGCGTCGCTCGTGGTGGTCCAGACGATCGCCGGCGACCGAGAGACGCCGCGCACGTCTCGGACGATCGGCGTCTCCGCCGTCGGGGTGCTGCTCGTGATCATGGCGCTCGTCTCAGTGCTGTTCTGGCCCGTGTGGACCGGGCAGATGATCTCGACCTCCTACTGGTCGCTCACGCACTGGCTCCCCAGCTGGCGGTAGCCGCGGCTCAGGCCCTGCGGCCGCGCGTGCCCCGCATCCGTCACCCGCTTGCACTCCTCGCCCCCAGCTAGGTCACTTCCGCCCCGCCACGACGTCCGACTTGGGCTCGAACTGACCTCTTCACGCGGTGCAGCTGCGTCCGGGAAAGGGACTGGATGCGTCAAGCTGTGGAGAACTTCAGCGCGACGTCCACGACGTGCGTAGGTTCCCGGCATGGCCGATCGCAGACCGATTCCAGACGAGCTGCGGGGACGAGCGTTCGGGATCGCTGAGGGGAACGCAGCCGGACTCAGCACGAAAGCGCTCGCGCGGCAGAGCCTCGTTCGGCCGTATCGCGGTGTGCGAGCGACAGAGCCGGCGCATGACAGCAGGGAGCAGGTCCTCCGCTTCGGGCCGCGACTTCGGGATGGCCAGGCACTGAGTGCCCGCTCCGCACTGCTCGTCTACGGGCTACCGCTTCCCAGACGCCATCGCTCCGCGATCGTGGATGTGCTGGTCAGGCAGTCGGCGTCACGACCACGGGCGGAGGGTGTTCTCGCGCGGCGCATACGAGATGACCTCTGGGCGGCGGACCGAATCGAGGGGGTCCAGGTGGTCACCCTCCCGCTGCTCTTCGCCCTCCTCGCGGGTTCGTTCAGCGAGACAGAGCTGATCACGGTCGGCGACGCGATGATCAGCAGCTTCGACCGCTACCCGGGGCGCATGTCCCCCGGTCCGCTTGTGCGGCTGTCGAGCCTGTTCGACATGGGTGAGCGCTGGGGCAGGCTCCGGGGCGGAGCTGTGCTGCATAGGGCGCTGCCTCGCCTTCGGGAACATGTCGCCTCACCGCCCGAGAGCTGGCTCCGCTGCATCATCGTGGATGCCGGCATCGAGGAGCCCGCAGTCAACGCGGACATCTACGAAGGCGGACGCTTCCTGGCGCGCGGCGACCTGGTGTTTCGAGACCAGCGCGTCGTCGTCGAGTACGAGGGCGAAGGGCATCTGAGCCCTGCGCAATTCCGACGTGACATCACGCGCACCGAGTCGTTGATCGCCGCCGGGTGGCGTGTCATCCGCATCACGCACGCCGACCTGTTCCCGAGCCCCGCGACGTTCCTCGACCGGTTGCGTGCGGCGCTCGCGCGGTGACTCCTGGCCGAGCATGGGTCACTTTCGACCCGGTGTGCGCCCGCTGAAGGGGCGAAAGTGGCCTCTTCAAGTGAGCAGCGGACGCGCGCACCGGGATGAGCTCAGGGGATGAGGCGGTCGGCGCGGTAGCGCTCGAAGAGGTCGGCGAAGGCCTGGTCGGTTCGGCGGAAGCTGAGGAAGCCGGCGTCGCGGCTCTTGCCCATGTCGGTGACGACCTCCATCTCGCGGCCGAGATCGGCGTCGGTGTGCCACCAGGATGCGAGCCGCGAGATGTCGGACTCGACGAGGTCGTGCTCGGCGACGACGGCCGGCCAGTGCTGCTCGAGCTGCGCCATCTGCACCTCGAGCGGGCGCGCCTCGCCCTCGAACCCGACGACCCGCTCCGCCGGGACCCCGAGCAGCTCCGCCAGGCGCGGCCACATCCACCGCCAGCGGAAGATGTCGCCGTTCACGATGTTGAACGCCTCGTTCTGGCCGGCAGGCTCGGTGGACGCCCACACCATCTGCTCGGCGAGGACTCCCGCATCCGTCATGTCGGTGAGGCCGTTCCACTGCGCCTCGCTGCCGGGGAACACGAACGGCACGCCGAGGTGCTTCGTGAGCGCGGCCTGCACGGCGATCGTCAGGCCCATGTTCATGGCGTTGCCGACGGCGTGCCCGATGACGGTGTGCGAGCGGTGCACCGACCAGGTGAAGTGCTGGCGGGCGGCCGCGGCGAACAGCTCGTCCTCCTGCGCGTAGTAGAAGTTCGGGGTGTCGAGCCGATCGGACTCCTCGCGGAACGGGGTGTCCGGCATCTCGCCAGCCGCATACGCCTCGAATGGGCCCAGGTAATGCTTGAGTCCGGTGACCAAGGCCGCGTGCTGCACGGGCGCGTGCGCCAACGCGGCCAGGAGGTCGCGGACCATGGCGCCGTTCACGGCGATGTTCTCCGCCTCCGTCGCCTGGCGCTGCCACGCGGTGAAGAAGACATGCGTCGGGGTCTCGGAAGCCAGCGCCGCATTGAGGCTCACAGGGTCGCGCAGGTCGGCGGCGATGCCCCGCACCCTGTCGGTGCTCGCGGCGCTGCGCGAGAGCGCGAGCACCTCCCAGCCGTCCTCGGTCAGGCGATCCACGAGGGCCGAGCCGGTGATCCCGGAGGCTCCCACGACGAGCGCGGTCTTCTGCGTTTCGGTGGTGTCGTTCGAGTTCGAGGTCATCAGGGGTGCAACGAGGCGGCGAAGGACGATATTCCAGGGTGCCCAACTCGTCGTGAGCGGACCGATCACCGCATGTCGGTTAGCCCCGCACCTCCGAGACCTGGCGAAGCACCTTCGAGTCGAGGGCCGCGAGCGCGACGACCTTGTACCCCTCCGACTCGAAGAAGATCGTCGCACGGTCCTCCTCCACGCTGACGACCGTGCCCGGTCCCCATTCGCGGTGCTCGACGAGTTCGTCGACGGACAGCGGCGCGTCAGGAGCGCTCTCGACGCCCGAGCCCGCGTCGCGGGGGCCGCCGGCGCCCGCAGCGTCCGAAGCGACTCCGGCATCTCCCGCGGCCTCGCGCCGCTCGCAGCCGTCGCAGTTACCGCACCACTCCGGCCCGTCGACCCCGAAGTAGTCGAGCAGCACCCGGCGGCGGCACTGCGACTCCTCCGCGTAGGCGCGCATCATCGAGAGGCGCGATTCGGCGATGCGCCCCCTGGCGGCGACCGCATCCTTGACGGCCCGCACGACAACATCCGCTCGGGTCGTGCGCAGCGGTTGCACTCCGTCGGCCGTATCGACGAGCTCCGCGTCCACCAGCTGGTTGAGGAGCCTCGAGACGGTTCTGGCGGGCCGATCGACGGCCTCGGCGAGCTCTCGAACGCTGGCGCCCGGCTTGCGCTTGATGGCGCGCCAGAGGTCCTGCAGCGCGGCCTTGTCGACCGAGCGCTTCGCGAAGAAGCGCCGCAGCGCGAGGTCCTCGACGCGGTAGTGCAGCACGGCCGTCGCCGGCTCGCCGTCGCGGCCCGCGCGCCCCACCTCCTGGTAGTAGGCGTCGAGCGACTCCGTCGTCGCGGCGTGCAGCACGAAGCGAACGTCACCCCGGTCGATGCCCATGCCGAACGCGGAGGTCGCGACGACCACGTCGAGCTCGCCGTCGCGCCACCGATCCTGGACCGCTCGGCGCTCGGCGACCTTGAGCCCTGCGTGGTAGGCGGCGACATGGCGGCCTTCCGCGGTGAGCTCCGCCGCGTATTCCTCGGTCTCCCGGCGCGAGGCCACGTAGATGAGGCCGGGGGCGGTCCAGCTGCGCGCCTCCAGGATGACGGCGGCCCGCTTGTCGTCGTCGCTCTCGTGGCGTTGCACCACGAGACGGATCTCCGGGCGGTCGACGCCGTGCACCTGCACGTCCGGGTCCTGCATCCGCAGCCGCTCGACGATCTCCGCCCTCACGGGCTTCGAGGCCGTCGCGGTCATCGCGAGCACCGGCGGGTCGCCGAGTGCTGAGCGCACGTCGCCGAGCCGCAGGTAGTCGGGCCGGAAATCGTGCCCCCAGGAGGAGACGCAGTGCGCCTCGTCCACGACGAGCAGCGACACGTCCTGCGCCGCGAGCCGGGCGACGTTGTCCTCGTCCGCGAGCTGCTCGGGCGCGAGGAGCACGTAGAGCGATCCGCCCTCATCGATGCGCTCCCAAGCGCGAGCCACGGCGGCAGCACCCCGCGAGGAGTTGATGGCGACGACGTCCGGGGCATCCGGGGCGGCCTCGATCGACGCGCGCTGGTCCGCCTGCAGGGCGATGAGCGGCGAGACCACGACGACGATGCCGCCGCGCGCAGCGCCCGCGACCTGGTAGACCGCGGACTTCCCACCACCGGTCGCGAGCACGAGCAGCGTGTCGCGTCCTGCGGCCGCCGAGCGGATCGCGTCGCTCTGGCCGGGGAGGAATGACTCCCACCCGAACCGCTCCCGCGCGATGCGCTCGATGGTGTCGTGAGCAGGTGCGGGGGAACTCATGCTCTCGACGGTATCGACGACGAACTCGGTGGCGACGTCGCTTGACAGGCCCCCCTGCTTCGTGCCGCCCCGACTCGCTGGAGCCACCCCAGAGCTGCCGGTTCCTGCCGCCAGGAGCCAGCATTCCCCGTGTGGATGCGGCGCACGCGAGACGGCCGGCGTCCCCTGAGGGAGCGCCGGCCGTCTTGTTGCCTGCTGGAGGCTAGTTCACCTCGTTGGGGTGCGCCGCGACGCGACCCTCTTCACCGCGCTCGAGCGCCGTGATGGCGTCGTACTCGGCGCCGGACAGCTCGAAGTCGAAGACCTGAGCGTTCTCGACCATGCGCTCACGCGACGTGGTCTTCGGGAACACGATGTTGCCCTTCTGGATGTGCCAGCGGATGACGACCTGTGCGGGCGTCTTGCCGTGTGCATCCGCTGCGGCCTTGACCGGCTCGAGCTCGAAGAGCGGGTACTTGGCCTGGCCGAGCGGGCCCCACGCCTCGGTTTTGATGTCCTCGGCCTGCAGGTAGGCGTCGAGCTCCGGCTGCTGGAAGATCGGGTGCTGCTCGATCTGGTTGACGACCGGCTTCACGCCCGTTGCGGAGATGATGTCGCGCAGGTGCGACTCGAAGAAGTTGCACACGCCGATCGACGTGGTGAGACCGGCCTGCTGCAGCTCGACGAGCGCCTCCCAGCTCTCGACGTACTTCTTCTGCTTCGGCGTCGGCCAGTGGATGAGGTAGAGGTCGGCCTTCTCGAGGCCGAGGCGCTCGAGGCTCGCGTCGATCGCGGCGCGGGGCGTGTCGCGTCCCTGCTCGTCGTTCCAGAGCTTCGTGGTGATGTAGAGCTCTTCGCGCGGAATGCCCGACTTCGCGATGGCGCGGCCCACGCCCTCCTCGTTGCCGTAGATCTTCGCGGTGTCGATGTGGCGGTACCCGACCTCGAGGGCGTCGGAGACGATGCGCTCGGTCTCCGCCGGGTCGACCTTGAAGACGCCGAAGCCGAGCTGGGGGATGCTGGTGCCGTCGTTGAGGGATACGTTTGGGATCTGCAATGCGGTCATTCCACAGTTTTACCAAGCGTGTGCAACTAAAGCGAGTTGGCGAGCGACGCTGGAAGCGAACGAGCGCGGATCGCGACCGCTGAGTGGCCGGTGCGGGCCACATTCGCAAGCCACCTGGCAATAGACTGAACTGCTCATGACTACGACGCCCCTCGAGATCTCCTACCCGCCGGAGCTGCCCGTCAGCCAGATGCGGGACGAGATCCGCGACGCCATCGCCGCCAACCAGGTGGTCATCGTCGCGGGCGAGACCGGCTCGGGCAAGACGACGCAGCTGCCGAAGATCTGCCTCGAGCTCGGGCGCACCATGATCGGGCACACGCAGCCGCGACGCATCGCGGCGCGCACGATCGCCGAGCGCATCGCCGATGAGCTCGGCGGCGACATCGGCGGGCTCGTCGGCTACCAGGTCCGCTTCACCGACGAGGTGTCGGCCGAGACGCGCGTCAAGCTCATGACCGACGGCATCCTCCTCAACGAGATCCACCGCGATCGCCTGCTTCGCAAGTACGACACGATCATCATCGACGAGGCGCACGAGCGCAGCCTCAACATCGACTTCCTCCTCGGCTACCTGAAGACGCTCCTCCCGAAGCGACCAGACCTGAAGGTCATCATCACGTCGGCGACGATCGACCCGGAGTCGTTCTCGAAGCACTTCAACGACGCCCCCATGATCGAGGTCTCGGGCCGCACCTTCCCCGTCGACGTGCGCTACCGGCCGCTCGTCGCGGACGCGCCGCTCCCCGGTGAAGAGGACGAGGACGCGGCCCCGCAGACTCCAGAGCGCGACATGTTCGAGGGCATCGTGGATGCACTCGACGAGCTCGACCGCGACCTGCCGGGTGACGTCCTCGTGTTCCTCTCGGGCGAGCAGGAGATCCGGGATGCGCAGGACGCGATCCGCGCGCACGTCGCGCGCGACCGCCGCCCCGAGTCCACCGAGGTGCTCCCGCTCTTCGGGCGCCTCTCCTCCGCCGAGCAGCACCGCGTGTTCGAGTCCAAGCGCCCACCGGGCGTGCGGCGGCGTGTGGTGCTCGCGACAAACGTCGCCGAGACGAGCCTCACGGTGCCGGGCATCGTGGCCGTCATCGACACGGGCACCGCGCGCATCTCCCGCTACTCGACGCGTGCCAAGGTGCAGCGCCTCCCCATCGAGGCCATCTCGCAGGCCTCCGCCAAGCAGCGCTCCGGCCGCGCCGGCCGCACCTCGGCGGGCGTCGCGATCCGCCTCTACTCCGAGGCGGACTTCGACCGCCGCCCCGAGTTCACCGAGCCCGAGATCCTCCGCACGAACCTCGCGAGCGTGCTCCTGCAGATGCTCGAGCTCGGCCTCGGCGCGCTCTCCGAGTTCCCGTTCCTGCAGCCGCCGGACGCGCGCGGCATCAAGGACGGCACCGACCTGCTCAGCGAGCTCGGCGCCGTCGAGCCCGGCAAGGCCAGCCAGGGGAAGAGCAGCCAGCTGCGCCTCACGAAGATCGGCCGTAGCCTCGCCCGCCTGCCCATCGACCCCCGCTTCGGGCGCATGGTCATCGAGTCGAAGCAGCACGACGTGAGCCGTGAGGTGCTCATCATCGTGGCCGGCATGACGGTGCAGGACATCCGCGAGCGGCCGCTCGACCACCGGCAGAAGGCCGACGAGCTGCACGCCCGTTTCCGCGATCCGTCCAGCGACTTCCTCACGCTCGTGAACCTCTGGAACTATCTCGAGGAGCAGAGCCACGAGCTCGGCTCGAGCGCGTTCCGGCGCAAGTGCCGCGACGAGTTCATCAACTTCGTCCGCTTCCGCGAGTGGCAGGACGTCTTCCGGCAGCTGCGTCAGCTCGCCGGCCCCATCGGGCTCAAGGTGCAGCGGCCCGCCGCCGGCCAGGTGCAGGAGCCCGGTGCGCTGGCCGATGCCATCCACCGCTCCATGCTCGCCGGCCTCCTCAGCCACATCGGCATCCGCGACGAGTTGAAGCGCGACTACGCCGGGGCCCGCGGCACGCGCTTCCAGATCTTCCCCGGCTCGGGCCTCGCGAAGGCGAAGAAGCAGCCGGACGTCGTCATGGCCGCCGAGCTCGTCGAGACGAGCCGCCTCTTCGCGCGCACCGTCGCCAAGATCGATCCGGCCTGGGCCGAGGTGCTCGCGGGCGACCTCGCGAAGCGGAACCACTCCGATCCGCACTGGGAGAAGAAGCAGGGCTCCGCCGTCGCGATCGAGCGCGTGACCCTCTACGGCGTGCCCATCGTCCGCGGACGCACGGTGCAGTTCTCGAAGATCGACCCCGCCTGGTCGCGCGACCTGTTCATCCGCCACGCCCTCGTCGAGGGCGACTGGAACGGCCGCCACAGCTTCGACTCGAAGAACCGGGCGCTGCGCAAGAGCCTCGCCGACCTCGAGGAGCGCACCAGGTCGCGCGGCTCGTACTCCGACGACGAGGACGCCGTCTTTGAGTTCTACGACGAACGGCTCCCCCGCGACGTCGTCTCGCAGTCCACGTTCGAGAAGTGGTGGCAGGGCGCGCAGAAGCAGACCCCGCAGCTGCTCACCATGACGAGGGCGGATGTGCTCGGCGAGGATCACGCCGACCCCGACGAACAAGGTGCCGGGTTCCCGACCGAGTGGAAGCAGGGCGACCAGCGGCTGCGCCTCAGGTACCGCTTCGACCCGGGCGCACCCGACGACGGCGTGACCGTCAACGTCCCGCTGCCCCTCCTGTCCCGACTCGACGACCGCGGCTTCGACTGGCAGGTGCCCGGCATGCGCCGCGAGCTCGTCATCGCGCTGCTCAAGTCGCTGCCGAAGGCGACCCGTCGAAACTTCGTGCCCTCCGCCGACTGGGCCGACAAGCTGCTCGGCGAGCTCGGCGAGGCGAGGCCCGACCTCGGCCAGGAGGTTCCTGGCGACTTCGACGACACGCTCCGGCAGATCATGCAGCGACAGGCGGGCATCCGCTTCGACGTCTCCGAGTTCGACTGGAGCCGTGTGCCGTCGCACCTGCGCGTGCGCTTCCGGGTGCTCGACGACCGCGGCCGCGAACTCGGCACGGGCGAAGACCTCAAGACGCTGCAGGACAAGCTCAAGAAGGCGTCGGAGGCGTCGGTGCTGCGCGCCACGCAACAGGTCGCCGCACCGGCTCGACCAGGGAACGGCGTGCGCGAGGCCGGCTCGGTGCCCGCGCAGAGCGCGTCGACGGCGGAGCTCCGCTACGACCAGCACGGGCTCACCGAGTGGCCGCTCGACGAGATCCCAGAGCTCATCGACATCAAGCGCAAGCACGGCGTCATCCGCGCGTACCCGTCGCTGGCCGTCGTCAAGGGCAGCATCGACCTGCGCCTCGTGACGACCCCAGAAGACCAGGCGCGCGAGCATCCGGTCGGCGTCGCCGCGCTCCTCGCCGCATCGGTGCCCTCCCCCGCGAGCTACGTGCAGGAGCACCTGACGGCGAAGGAGAAGCTCGCCCTCGCGACGAGCCCGTACCACTCGACACCGGCGCTCTTCAACGACATCGTCGCCGCGCTCGCCCAGGATGCGGTTGCCGCGTACTCCGTGGAGCACGGCGGGCCCGTGCGCACGCGTGCGGCCTTCGACGAGCTGCGCGAAGCCTTCAACGCGACGCTCGTCGACCGCATGTTCGCGCAGACGAAGCTCGTCTCCGAGGTGCTCGACCGCTTCCGCGAAGCCAACAAGGCGCTCAAGTCGGCCAACCACATCTCGGTGCTGCCATCGCTCGCCGACGCCAGGTCGCAGCTCCAGGCGCTTGTGTACCCGGGGTTCGTGTCGAAGACGGGCGTCGCGCGCCTCGCGCACCTGCCCCGCTACCTGCGCGCGCTCACGTACCGCCTCGAGCGGGTGCTCAGCCACTCGAGCATCGAGCGCGCTGGGCTCATGCAGGTCGAGCAGGCCACGGCGCTGTACACGGAGGCCGGGGGCACGTTCCCCGTCGCGCGCACTGCGCCCGCGTCCGTCGTGCAGGCCAGGTGGATGCTCGAGGAGTTCCGCGTGAGCCTCTTCGCGCAGCAGCTCGGCACGGCCGAGACCGTCTCGCTCAAGCGCATCCGCCAGGCCCTCGCGGAGAAGTAGCGCCCCGCAACGCAGATCGCTGCCTGAGAACCCAACCCCTCGAGCGAACGAGAGGGTGGCCTCACAGGCAGCGATGACGCGCCTGAGGGTTAGACCGCCGTGTAGCCGCCGTCGACGAGCACGTAGGAGCCCGTCATGAAGCTCGCCTTGTCGGAGAGCAGGAACGTGGCGAGGTTTGCAACCTCCTGGGGCTGGCCGAGGCGGCCAAGGGGATGCTTCGCCTCGAGCGCCGCGAAACCGGCCGCGTCCAGGTGCTGCTCAAGCAGCGGGGTGCGGATGTACGCGGGCCCGACCGCGTTGATGCGCAGACCCTGCGGACCGTACTCCGCCGCCGCGTTCTTGGTGAGGCCGACGACGCCGTGCTTCGCCGCGGTGTACGCGCCGCTGCCGATCGCAGCCACGGTGCCATGGATCGACGCCATGTTGACGATCGCGCCCTCGCCGGCACCTGCGTCGAGGATCGCTGGGATCTGCGCCCGCAGGCCGTAGAGCACGCCGTTCAGGTTGATGTTGATGACGCGATTCCAGTCGTCGACCTCGACCTCGGCCGCCGGAGCAGCCTTGCCGCCGATGCCGGCGTTGTTCACGGCGTAGTTGAGCTTGCCATAGGTCGCGACGGCGTGCTCGACGGTGCGGACGCTGTCCTCGGCGATGGCCGTGTTCGCTTCGAACGGCGACGCCGTGCCGCCAGCTGCCTCGATCTCGCCGACGACGCGCTTCGCGCCCTCGAGGTTGATGTCGGAGACGACGACCTTGACGCCGTTCGCTGCGAGGTCCTTGGCGATCGCCTCGCCGATCCCGGAACCGCCGCCGGTCACGATCGCGACTTTGTCCTGAAATGCCATCTGCTGATTCCTTCCGAGGCTGGGCCGGTGGGATCCGGCCGTCGCTTCGAGTGTCCTCCCGCGCAGCCGCAGATGGCTGTGTCTCGGGTCAGCGAAGAGGCGTACGATCCGAGTGAGCTGTATCCGTGCACGCGAGCTCGGTGATGAGTCGCCGCCTGCACGCAGCTGCGTGCAGGCGCGCCAGGCGCGCCCGATCCGGTGGCGCTACTCGGCGGCACCGAGCCAGACCGTCGTGTCGGTCAGCAGCTGAGCCGCATCCTCGACGTGCGCGACCTCGCTGCGGGCGAGCACACGAAGACCTTCCGGCAGCGCAACCGGCTCGGTGCCGAAGTTGGTGATGACGGTGACGTCGCCGTTCCGGTAGGCGAGCACCTCGTCGCCGAAGCCGTCGACCCATTCGAAGCGCGCATCCCCCAGCCCGAGGTCGTGCTCGCGTCGGAGCGCGAGCAGCGAACGGTAGAGGTTGAGCGTCGAGGCGGGGTCGTGCACCTGCTCGCTGCGGGCGAGCTTCGCCCACAGCTCAGGCTGAGGAAGCCATGACTCCCCCGTCGCGCTGAAGCCGTAGCTGTCGCCCTCGGCCTCCCACGGGATGGGCACGCGGCACCCGTCGCGACCGTACAGCTCGCCTTCGGAGCGGATGAAGATCGGATCCTGCCGTGCGTCGTCGGCGAGGTCGATGACGTCGGGCAGGCCGAGCTCCTCGCCCTGGTACAGGTAGCTCGAGCCCGGGAGTCCGAGCATGAGCGCGGTCGCGGCGCGGGCACGACGCTCGCCCACGACGGGGTCCGGCTGGCCTGGTGTCTTCGGGCCGACGCCCGCGCCGTGCGCGTTCGGCTCGGTCAGCGCGAGGCGGGTCGCGTGGCGCACCGTGTCGTGGTTCGACAGCACCCACGTGCTGGGGGCACCGGATGCGGCGAATGCGGCGAGCGAGCGCGTCACGACCTCCTTCTGTCCGTCCGCGTCCCACGGGGCGCGCAGGTACGCGAAGTTGAAGGTCTGGTGCAGCTGGCCGGGGCGGACCCATTCGGCCATCTCCTCGACGCTCGGCAGCCAGGCCTCACCGCACAGCACGCGGTCGCCGTCGTACTCGGCGGCCACGAGGTGCCAGGCGCGGAAGATGTCGTGCACGGCCTCCTGGCCGAGGTACGGGGTGCGGGGGTCGCCGACGATGGGCAGGTTGCTCTCGACGGGGATGTAGTCGGGCAGTCCGTCTTCCTTCGCGAGGCCGTGGGCGACGTCGATGCGGAAGCCGTCGACGCCGCGGTCCAGCCAGAATCGGAGAATGTTCTCGAAGTCCTGGTGCACCACCGGGTTCGACCAGTCGAAGTCGGGCTGCGTCGAGTCGAACAGGTGCAGGTACCACTGGCCGGGGGTTCCGTCGGCTTCCGTGAGGCGCGTCCAGGCGGGCCCGCCGAACAGCGACTGCCAGTTGTTCGGCGGCAGCTCACCGTGCTCGCCCTTGCCCTCACGGAACAGGTAGCGGGCGCGCTCGGGGCTGCCGGGGCCAGCGGCCACGGCCGCCTTGAACCAGGCGTGCTCCGAGGAGGAGTGGTTCGGGACGATGTCGACGATGATGCGGATGCCCCGCTCGTGAGCGGCTTCGAGCATCCGGTCGAACTCGTCGAGCGTGCCGAAGACTGGGTCGACATCGCAGTAGTCGGCGACGTCGTAGCCGGCGTCGTTGAGGGGCGACGGGTAGAACGGGGAGAGCCAGATGGCGTCGATGCCGAGGTCGGCGAGGTCCGGGATGTGCGCGGTCACGCCGGCGAGATCGCCGATGCCGTCACCGGTGCCGTCCGCGAACGAACGCGGGTAGACCTGGTAGATGACGGCCGAGCGCCACCATTCGGATCCGGGGGTGGTGTCCTTCGCGAACTGGGCTGCTGTGGGTGCATCGTTGAGCGTCACCTCGACAGGCTAGTGGAAACGCGGCACCCCCTGTCCACCGGACAGGGGGTGCCGCGTTCTTCGCTACAGGGAACGTGGAAGTGCTAGAGCACCTTCCCGAGGAAGTCCTGCGTGCGCGACTCCTTCGGGTTGCCGAACAGCTCGTCCGGCGTTCCCATCTCGACGATCTTGCCTTCGGCCATGAACACGACACGGTCGGCGACTTCGCGCGCGAAGCCCATCTCGTGCGTGACCAGGGCCATCGTCATGCCCGACTTGGCCAGGTCGCGGATGACCTGCAGCACCTCACCCACCATCTCGGGGTCGAGGGCGCTGGTCGCCTCGTCGAAGAGCATGATCTCCGGGTCCATGGCGAGCGCGCGGGCGATCGCCACACGCTGCTTCTGTCCGCCGGAGAGCTGCGAGGGGCGGCGGTCCATGAGGTGATCGAGACCGACTCGGCGCAGCAGCTCCTCGCCACGCTTATTGGCCGCTTCCTTGCTCGTGCCCTTGATCTCGCGGGGCGCCAGCGTCACGTTCTCCAGCACGGTCATGTGCGGGAAGAGGTTGAAGTGCTGGAACACCATTCCGATGCGCTGGCGCACCTTGTCGAGGTTCGTCTTGGGCGCCGTGATGTCGTCGTCGTCGATGAAGACGTGGCCCTTGGTGACCTCTTCGAGGCGGTTGAGGCAGCGCAGCAGCGTCGACTTCCCCGAACCGGACGGACCGATGATGGCGATGACCTCGCCGTTGGCGATCTCGAGGTCGATGCCCTTCAGCACCTCCACGGGGCCGAACGACTTGTGCATCTCGACGACGCGCACGCGCGGCTCGCCCGAGTTGACCGCGTCGAAGCGACCGGTGAATGGCGTCTGCTCCACGGCTGACGCATCCGACGCTGAGTTGTTCACGTCACTCATTTGTTGAACCTCTTGTCGACGTAGTTGGAGAGGACCGTCAGCAGGTAGATGACGATGAAGTAGAGCACACCGACGACGAGCCAGATCTCGAACGACCGGAAGGTCGAGGCGATGACGATGCGGCCCTGGTAGGTGAGCTCAGCGAAGCCGAGGACGGACAGCAGCGAGGTGTCCTTCAGCGTGATGATGAACTGGTTGATGAGCGACGGCGTCATGATCTTGAACGCCTGCGGCAGCACGACTCGACGCATGGACTTGCCGCGCGTCAGGCCGAGCGAGCGAGCCGCCTCCATCTGGCCGGGGTCGACCGACTGGATGCCCGAGCGCACCGTCTCCGTGATGTACGCGCCGGCGTTGAGGCTCAGCGTGATCACACCGGCCGTCAGCGCGTCGAGCGAGATGCCCGTCACGGCTGGCACACCGAAGTAGAAGAAGAACGCCTGCACCAGCACCGGGGTGCCTCGGAAGATGTTCACGTACGTCGACGCGATGCCGCGGAGCAGCAGGTTCTTCGAGATCTTCAGGAAGCCGAACGCGAGGCCGAGGATCATGGCGAAGACGAGCGACAGAGCGGTGGCCAGCAGCGTGTAGCCGAGGCCGACCATGAGCGACGGGAAGGCGGCCACGACGAGCTCGAAGAAGCCGAGCTGTCCCGACTCCTCCTCGCTGCCGAGGTAGCGGTCGTTGATCGTGTCGAGCACGCCCGTGTCTTCGGCGTTGGCGAGGCCGGCGTCGAACATCTCAAGCAGGTCCGCGTTCTGTCCCTTGAGTACCGCGAAGCCGTACTCGCCACCCTCGATGGGGTCTCCGACGGTCATGAGGCCGTTGCCCTGCTGGATGCCGTACTGCAGCACAGGGAAGTCCTCGAACAGTGCGACGGAGTTGCCCGTCTGCACCTCCGCGATCATGTCGGCGGTGTCGGAGAACGTGCGGATCGTGAAGCCGTACTCGGTCGAGAGCTCCTCGGCGGTGGTGGCGCCCACGGTTCCGGTCTTGACGGCGACGTTCTTGCCTGCCAGGTCCTCGTAGCCGGCGATGCTCGTGTCGCCGTCGGCGACGGCCATCTGCACACCGGAGGTGAAGTACGGCTCCGAGAAGTCGAAGACCTCCTTGCGCTCATCCGTGATGGTCATGCCGGCGATGATGCCGTCGGCCTGACCCGACTGGACGGCCTGGAGGGCGGCGTCGAAGCCGAGCGGCTTGATGTCGACGGTGAAGCCCTGGTTCGCGGCGATCGCGCGCATCAGGTCCATGTCGATGCCGATCGTCTCGCCGTTCTGCTCGAACTCGAACGGCGCGTACGTGTTGTCCGTCGCGATGACGTACGAGCCCTTGTCCTGCGGGGTGTCGACCGCGAAGAGCGGGTTCTTGGGCAGTGTGCCCGGACCGTCGTCCTCGATGACCTCGTTGCCGAGCGTGACGACTCCACCGGAGATCTTGGTCGCGTCGGGCGCGCCGTCGCCGAGGTACTCGTCGAGGATGCCCTGATAGGTGCCGTTCTCGACGACGTTCTTCAGGCCCTCGTTGAAGGCCTCGCGGAGCTCCGCGTTCTGGCCCTTGTTGACCGCGAAGCCGTACGACGACGCGCGCTCCGGCTCGGTGACCGTCTTGAGGTTGATCTCGCCGGTCTCGATGCCGTACTGGAGGATCGGGAAGTCGTCGAACACCGCGACCGAGTTGCCGCTCGTGACGTCGTTGAACGCGTCGGATGCATCCTGGAAGCCGGTGACGGTGAAGCCGATCTCCTTGCCCAGGGTCTCGGCGAAGGTGAAGCCCTCGGTGCCGTTCTTGGCGGCGACGGTCTTGCCCGCGAGGTCCTCGTACGTGGTGACGTCGCCGTTGTTCTTGGCGACGGCCATCTGGATGCCGGAGTCGAAGTAGGGGTTCGAGAAGTCGAACGTGCCCTTCCGCTCATCGGTGATCGACATGCCGGCGATCATGCCGTCGACGGCATTGGTCTGCACTGCCTGCAACGCGCCATCGAACCCGAGCGACTTGATGTCGACCGTGAAGCCCTGATCATCCGCGATGGCGTTGATGAGGTCCATGTCGATACCGCGGAGCTCGCCGTCGATCTCGAACTCGAACGGCGCCCACGTGGTGTCGGTGGCGATCGTGAAGGTCTGTCCCTCGACCGAGCTCTTGCCGATCGTGGCCGCCTGGGCGGTTCCCGCGATGGCGCCGCCGGTCAACAGCAGCAGCAGTGCCACCGCGATGACGGACAGGACTTGGTTTCGTGAGTCTGCGACTCGTTGCAGGAGTGAGGTGAGCGAAGTTCGCATCGTGCTCCTCGGCCAGGGCAGACCTGGAGCAGCGTTGGAACCTGTCGGAACCCGGCTGCCCCCGCGTCTGCCGGTCTGTCGGCTGACGCAGATCGCCTCAGCCGAATTGTGTGCGCAACGCTACCGGCCTGAGAGTCTGCTGAATGACACGATCCGCACATCGTGTTCGCCTTGTGATGTTCGTTCGTCGCAGCGGATGGCCGATTTCCATCTCGCGGGATGCGGGACGGGAACCTCCCTAATGCGTGAACCCGCGCTTGTCATCCCCTCGGCCGGAGCGCCCTGCTGCGCCCGACTCGAGATCCCGGACCGCGGCGCGGAGATCGCCCATGAGGTCGTCGGCGAGGTCTCGTCCGAGCCCGTTGCGAACCACGATGCGCTGGACGAGCCTGTCCGAGAGATTGTCCGGCAGCGGATACGAGGGCACGAGCCAGCCGGTCATGCGCAGCCGGTCGGAGACATCGGCGAGGGTCCACGCGCCGCCCGCGTCGGTGCGCTGCCAGGCGAAGACGGGGATGTCGAGCTGCGTGTTGAAGAGGACGAACTCGTCCATGGAGTCGATCGCCTGCGCGAGGAACTGCGCCACGTCCATCGTCGCGCGCTGCACGCGCTCGTACCCCGAGAAGCCCAGGTGCAGGAACTGGTAGTACTGCAGCAGCACCTGCGCGCCGGGGCGCGAGAAGTTGAGGGTGAGGGTGGGGATGTCGCCGCCCAGGTAGCTGACCCGGAAGATCAGCTCGGGCGGCACGAGGTCGACGTCTCGCCAGACGACCCAGCCGAGGCCCGGGTACACGAGCCCGTACTTGTGGCCAGAGGTGTTGATCGACACGACCCGGTCGACGCGGAAGTCCCACTCGAGGTCCCGGTTGAGGAACGGCGCGATCATGCCGCCGGACGCGCCGTCGACGTGAACGGGGATGTCCAGTCCGCGCGCGGCCTGGATCCGGTCGAGCGCCGCCGAGATCTCCTTCACCGGCTCGTACGCGCCCGTGTAGGTGACGCCCATGATGGCGACGACGCCGATGGTGTTCTCGTCGACGACGGCGTCGAGCTGATCGCCCGTCAGCGTCGGATGCGCGTCGTCGATGGGCACGAAGCGAGCCTCCACGTCCCAGTAGACGCAGAACTTCTCCCAGCACACCTGCACGGCACTCGACATCACGATGTTGGGTGCATCCGCCGACTGCCCCTTGGCCTTGCGCGCAGCGGCCCAGCGCTTCTTGAGGGCAAGGCCCGCGAGCATGGCGGCCTCCGAGGAGCCGACCGTGCTCGTACCGATCGCCTTCGCGACGTCGGGCACGTGCCACAGGTTCGCGATCATCTTCCAGCACCGCTGCTCGATCTCGGCAGTCCGTCGGTACTCGTCCTTGTCGACGATGTTCTTGTCGAACGTCTCCGAGTAGAGGCGGTCGGCGTGCTCGTCCATGTACGTGCTCACGAACGTGGCGAGGTTCTGCCTGGCATTGCCGTCGAGCATCGCGTCGTCACGCACGAGCTGGTACGCGACCTCGCTCCTCGTCCCGTGCTCGGGCAGCTCTAGCCTCGGAAGCGGCGCGAGCTCATCGGCGCTGCTGAAGATCGTCAGGGGATTCTCGCTGGCGGGAGGCGTCACAGGGGTGTCCATGTGCATACTCTTGCCACTGGTGGGAAGACCCGCAAGAGTCGGAGCGGCTCAGATGACGGAATGGGGCGTGTGAGCGACGAGATCGGACTGCTGTGCGAGCCGTACCTGCTGCTGCCGGACGAGACAGGTGTCGAGGTCGCCTGGGTGACCGATCGGAGGCCGCGCGCGAGCCGCCTGGTCTTCGCGCCGTGGGAGCTTGCCGACCGCCTCGAGCAGCTGAGCCCGGACGAGCTGCTGGGTGCGTCGATCGGCGGCGAGCTTCCCGGCGCTGTCTGGGTGCAGGCCGCCAGCACGCGCCTGTCCGCGATGGCCGAAGACCGCGAGAGCGTGCTCCCGGCGCGGCTGGTCGACCTTCGTCTCGCCTTGCAGAGCGGCGAGACAAGCGGCGTGACCGTGCCACGCGAGGTGTGGCGGATCGCCGCGAGAGCGACGGGCCTCGAACCCGGGCGGGCGTACGCGTACCGAGTTGCCAGCTCCGGGGTCGCATCCGACGTCGCCCACCTGTCAGCCGCTCCCCCAGCGGATTCGCCCTCGTTGAGGCTGCTGCTGACCAGCGACCATCAGCTCGGAGCGACGGTGCCCGCCACGATGCAGCAGGCGATCGCCGCAACCGGGGGCTTCGACGCCGTGCTCTACGCGGGCGACTTCGTGAATGTCCCCGACCGCGCCTCAGAGTGGTTCGATGACGCCCGCGGCTCGGCGTTCTTCCCCTCGATGCGAGGCATCCTGCCCAACACGCCGATGCTCTCGGTTGTCGGCAACCATGAAGTCCAAGGGATGCGAGAGGCCGGGGCCACGCTCGCGGAATCGTTCGAGAACGCGCTGCCGCTCGCCGTCAGCCCGGACGGCCTGAGCCTCTCGAACTACGAGATGCTGTTCCCGTCCCCGTCAGGGGCGCGCTTCTTCGCCATCACCTTCGGCGGCGTGCGCATCATCGCGCTCAGCGCGGCGCGTGTCTGGCGATCCGACCGCGCGGCGGAGCACCCCGAGGACCGTGTCGTCTCGAGCAGGTACCAGGAGTCGCGCGACGTGCTCGACGACCCCCTGGCCCAACGCTACGGTTCGCACATCATCGACGACCTGAGCGCCGGGAGCCCGCAGTACAACTGGCTGCGACGCGAACTGCGGAGTCCGGAGTTCGCGGAGGCGAGGTTGCGGATCGTCGTCATGCACGAGAGCCCGCACAGCATCGGCGTGAACGCGATGCCGCACTTCGCGCATCCCGTTCGCCTCGAGGAGCGGGATGCGACTGGGCAGGTGACCGGGGTGCGCTACGACTACCCGTCGAGCGAGAACATCCTGCTTCGCGACGTCGCGCCGCTGCTGGAAGCGGCACGCGTCGAGCTCGTGATCGGCGGGCACTCCCATCTCTGGTCGAGGTTCACGTCGCCAGCGGGCGTGCACTACCTCGAGACCTCGCACGCGGGCAGCACCCACGGAGCGTTCGAGAGCGGCGGCGGACGGCAGCGCGCCCGCCCGCCTCGCCTCTGGAACGCCCACGACGCCCTCGCTCAGGGCGACCCGGGCGGCCTCACCCCCATCGTGCCGAGCATCCGCCCC
Source organism: Pseudoclavibacter sp. RFBB5 (assembly GCF_002931555.1). Classification (GTDB taxonomy): domain Bacteria; phylum Actinomycetota; class Actinomycetes; order Actinomycetales; family Microbacteriaceae; genus Pseudoclavibacter. Next base: position 1,075,140 of record NZ_PSTZ01000007.1, read on the forward strand.
CGGCTGGGACCCGAGAACCAGCCGCTCCCGTACGTCGCCGACCCCGAGCTGAGCGTCTTCAGCGTGCTGACCGTGTCAGCGGATGCGGGTGCGGAGGTCTCGAGCTACGTGGTCGACTCGCGCACCCCGGACGCCCCCGCTCAGCTCTTCGACGCGTTCCCGCTGGGGTAGTCGTCTGCGGCGCGGTCACGTGCGGCCCGGAGGAGCTTGGGGCCGAAGGTCCACAGCAAGACGGCGAGCACGGCGATCCCGCCGCCGGCCCATAGGCCGGCGGTGGGTGAGACGACGAAGTCGAAGACGAAGAGCACGATGCCGACGAAGAGGAGCGTGGCTGCGACGAGGCAGACGAGGAGGATCACGCTCCCCGCGTGCACGAGCTGTGCTTTTGCGCGCTCCTGGAAGAGCACTCGGTGCAACATGACCGGTGCGAGGGCTAACAGGGTGACGACGACGGCGAAGATGACGAGGCACAGGTAGAGCACGTGGTCGAACGTCCCGAGTTCGGTGAAGCGCTGCTGGAACGGCAGTGTCAGGAGGAACCCGGCCATGATCTGCGTGCCCGTCTGCAGCACGCGGAACTCCTGCATGAGCTCGTTCCAGTTCCGGTCGTAGCGCTCGTTCGGAGTCTCGTCGCGCCCGTCGTCAGGCGTGGTGGTGACCTCGTTGTCGACCATGACTTCTCCTGCGTTCCTGGAGGTGCCGGGTATCTCGTTGTGCTGGTGGTCCGGCGCTCCCCGAGCCGAGGGTCGGGGAGCGCCGGACTCAGCGGTCAGGAGAGGTCGCTGACGCCGTCCTGGCGTCGGCGGTCCTGCGAGCCCTCGTCGTCGACGGCACCGCTGCCCGCCTCGAACGTCTCGTCGCGGCGCTCCTGGCGGTGCTCCTCCTGGTGCTCGTGCTCCTCGCGAAGTTCCTCGTTCTTGTCGTGTCCCATGGGATCTCCTTCGATCGTGCTTGGGGAACCGTGCTCGCCCTCCGGCGGCGGGGTGCCGCTGCCCAGAGCGTAGCGCGCGCGGCCTGGATCGGACCAGAAGTCGGACTCCCCAAAGCCACACAGAGCTCGACGCCACGAGCCCCGGGGTGCGGGCTGCGGGAAGAAAGTCAGGGGCGCGTTGTCGAGAGAGACGCCTCGAGGCGGCACCGGCCAGGTTCCTGGTCGGTGCCGCCTCGAGGGTGGCGCTGCGGGGGCCTGGGGTTAGAAGTCCCAGTCCTCGTCTTCGGTGTTGACGGCCTTGCCGATGACGTAGGAGGAGCCGGACCCGGAGAAGAAGTCGTGGTTCTCGTCGGCGTTCGGCGAGAGCGCCGACAGGATCGCCGGGTTCACGTCGGTGACGCTGGAGGGGAACATGGGCTCGTAGCCGAGGTTCATGAGCGCCTTGTTGGCGTTGTAGTGCAGGAACTTCTTGACGTCCTCGGCCAGGCCGACTTCGTCGTAGAGGTCGTGCGTGTACTGCACCTCGTTCTCGTACAGCTCGAAGAGCAGCTCGAACGTGTAGTCCTTCAGCTCCTGGCGCTTGGCCTCGTCGACGAGCTCGAGGCCCTTCTGGAACTTGTACCCGATGTAGTAGCCGTGCACTGCCTCGTCACGGATGATGAGGCGGATGAGGTCGGCCGTGTTGGTGAGCTTCGCGTGGCTCGACCAGTACATGGGCAGGTAGAAGCCCGAGTAGAACAGGAACGACTCCAGCAGCGTCGACGCGATCTTCCGCTTGAGCGGGTCGTTGCCGTGGTAGTAGTTCATGACGATCTGCGCCTTGCGCTGCAAGTTCTCGTTCTCTGTGGACCAGCGGAACGCGTCGTCGATCTGCGGCGTGCTCGAGAGCGTCGAGAAGATCGACGAGTAGCTCTTGGCGTGCACCGACTCCATGAACGCGATGTTCGTGTAGACGGCCTCCTCGTGCGGCGTCAGCGAGTCAGGGATGAGGCTGACAGCGCCAACGGTTCCCTGGATCGTGTCGAGCAGCGTGAGCCCCGTGAAGACGCGCATCGTGAGCGTCTGCTCGGCCGGCGTGAGCGTGTTCCACGACTGCACGTCGTTCGACAGCGGCACCTTCTCCGGAAGCCAGAAATTGTTGACGAGTCGGTTCCAGACCTCGACATCCTTTTCATCCGGGATGCGGTTCCAGTTGATCGCCTCGACTTTTTGGAGGAGGTGGCTCGTCTCGACCTGCGGGTTCATCTGCGTGAGTTCTTTTCTGTCGCGTTCGTGCGGGAATAGTCGGGCATTCGCCCGGAGGCCGGCCTGGCCGAGGAGTGCTGTTACAGCATGCAGCTGACGCAGCCGTCGACCTCGGTGCCCTCGAGCGCGAGCTGACGAAGACGGATGTAGTAGATCGTCTTGATGCCCTTCTTCCACGCGTAGATCTGCGCGCGGTTGATGTCGCGGGTCGTCGCCGTGTCCTTGAAGAACAGCGTCAGCGACAGGCCCTGGTCGACGTGCTGCGTCGCCTCGGCGTACGTGTCGATGATCTTCTCGTAGCCGATCTCGTAGGCGTCCTCGAAGTACTCGAGGTTGTCGTTCGAGAGGTACGGCGCCGGGTAGTAGACGCGGCCGAGCTTGCCTTCCTTGCGGATCTCGATCTTCGACGCGATCGGGTGGATCGACGAGGTCGAGTGGTTGATGTAGCTGATCGACCCGGTCGGCGGCACAGCCTGGAGGTTGCGGTTGTACATGCCGTGCTTCTGCACGAGCTCGCGCAGCTCAGCCCAGTCGGCCTGGGTCGGGATGTGCATGCCCTCGAAGAGCTCGCGGACGCGTTCCGTCTTAGGAGCCCACTCGACGTCGACGTACTTGTCGAAGAACTCGCCCGTCGCGTAGGTGGAGCGCTCGAAGCCGGCGAAGGAGCGGCCGCGCTCGGTCGCGATGAGGTTCGAGGCACGGATCGCGTGGAACACGACCGTGTAGAAGTACATGTTCGTGAAGTCGAGAGCCTCTTCCGAACCGTAGAAGATGCGCTCGCGTCCCAGGAATCCGTGCAGGTTCATCTGGCCCAGGCCGATGGCGTGCGACTCGTCGTTGCCCTTCGCGATGGACGGCACCGAGGCGATGTGGCTCATGTCGCTCACAGCGGTGAGACCGCGGATGGCTGTCTCGACGGCCGTCGCCAGGTCGCGGGAGTCCATGGCTGCCGCGATGTTCATCGAACCCAGGTTGCAGGAGATGTCGTTGCCGATGGTCTCGTAGCCGAGGTCGTCGGTGTAGGTCGTCGGCGAGTTGACCTGGAGGATCTCCGAGCAGAGGTTCGACATGTTGATGCGGCCCTCGATGGGGTTCGCACGGTTCACCGTGTCCTCGTACATGATGTACGGGTAGCCGGACTCGAACTGGATCTCGGCGAGCGTCTGGAACAGCGTGCGTGCGCTGATCTTCGTCTTCTGGATGCGCGCGTCGTCGACCATCTCGTAGTACTTCTCCGTGACGGAGATGTCGCCGAACGGCTTGCCGTAGACGCGCTCGACGTCGTACGGGGAGAAGAGGTACATGTCCTCACCCCGCTTGGCGAGCTCGAACGTGATGTCGGGAACCACGACGCCGAGCGAGAGCGTCTTGATGCGGATCTTCTCGTCGGCGTTCTCGCGCTTCGTGTCGAGGAACCGCATGATGTCCGGGTGGTGCACGTTGAGGTACACGGCTCCGGCACCCTGCCGCGCGCCGAGCTGGTTCGCGTAGGAGAAGGAGTCCTCCAGCAGCTTCATGATCGGGATGATGCCAGAGGACTGGTTCTGGATCTGCTTGATCGGAGCGCCGGACTCGCGGATGTTGGAGAGGTTGAAGGCGACGCCACCGCCGCGCTTGGAGAGCTGCAGCGCGGAGTTGATGGAGCGGCCGATGGACTCCATGTTGTCCTCGATGCGGAGGAGGAAGCAGGAGACGAGCTCGCCGCGCTGCTTCTTGCCCGTGTTGAGGAACGTGGGGGTTGCTGGCTGGAAGCGACCGGCGATCATCTCGTCGGCGAGCGAGGTTGCGAGCGCCTCTTCACCCTGCGCGAGGCCGAGCGCGACCATGAGCACGCGGTCCTCGAAGCGCTCGAGGTAGCGCTTGCCATCGAACGTCTTCAGGGCATACGAGGTGTAGAACTTGAACGCGCCGAGGAACGTGGGGAAGCGGAACTTCTTCGCATAGAGGCGGTTGCGGAGCTGCTCGATGAACGAGTGGGAGTACATCGCGAGCGTCTCGGGCTCGTAGTACTCGTTCTCGACGAGGTACTCGAGGCGCTCTTCGAGGTCGTGGAAGAAGACCGTGTTCTGGTTGACGTGCTGGATGAAGTACTGGTGAGCGGCTTCGCGGTCCTTGTCGAACTGGATCTGGCCGTTCTCGTCGTACAGGTTGAGCATCGCGTTCAGCGAGTGGTAGTCGAGCGTGTTCGCCGCCGTTGGTGCGTTCATCGTGATGACACTTGCGTCGTCGAGAGCGGTTGTTGCTGCCAAAACCTGTCCAATCCAGAGTTGACTGCGGCGACGTCGTCTGGCGTGCCGAAGAGTTCGAAGCGGTAGAGCGTGGGTACGCCGCACTTCGCGGAGATGATGTCGGCTGCCAGGCCGTAGCCCTTGCCGAAGTTCGTGTTGCCGCCGGCGATGACGCCGCGGAGGAGCTCGCGATTGCGCGGCTCGTTGAGGAACCTGATGACCTGCTTGGGGACGGCCCCGCGCCCATCTCCCCCACCGTAGGTGGGGAGGATGAGCACGTAGGGCTCGTCCGCGACAAGCTGAGGTTCGCTCGGGAAGAGCGGGATGCGGCTCGCCGGCCGCTCGAGCTTCTCGACGAAGCGACGCGTGTTCTCTGAGACGCTCGAGAAGTAGATGAGCCCGGTCATGGGTGCAGTCCCTTCTTCAGCAGCGGCGAGAGCAGCGCGGTGCGACGACTAGGCCGTGGCGAGAGCAGCCAGCTGGCTGATCTTGTCGGGACGGAAGCCCGACCAGTGGTCGTCACCGGCGATGACGACGGGAGCCTGCATGTAGCCGAGCTCCTTGACGGTCTGGAGTGCCTTCTCGTCGGCCGAGACGTCGAAGATCTCGTACTCGATGCCCTGCTTGTCGAGGGCACGGTAGGTGGCGGTGCACTGCACGCATGACGGCTTGCTGTAGACGGCGATTGCCATGGGTTTTCTCCTGGTTCCTAAGTGCTTGGGAGTGCTATTCGTGCAGTTCGGTGAACGCGTCTCGCCCGGTCTTCCGCGGCCCTGCCGGAGCAGTCTCACGCGGTGCCAGGTGGATGAACCCCCGTTGTGTCGCAGTTTCCCGCGGCCACTACATCTTGTGCTCGATGAGGCTACCACCACTAGATGCGGTGTTACAACCGTGTAGTTCTCCACAAGTCCTCCACAGAAAATGCCCCTGTTTCCGGCGTTTCTCCACCGGTTTTCGGCGGTTGTGCACAGTCTGTCCCCAACCACCGACATTCTGTGTCTGAGGCGTACGATTGTCGGCGCTGTGACGAACTACGCGACTGTACTCAGAACCCCTGGCCTGGCACGACTCCTGCTCTCGCAGCTCGTCGCCAGGTTCCCCGCCGGCATGCTCTCGCTCGCGATCCTCATGCACATCGAGGACACGTACTCCAACTTCACCTCGGCCGGCGTCGTCCTTGCCGCGTTGAGCATCGGCCAGGCGGTCTCCGGACCGGTGGCGGGTCGCCTCATGACGTTCTGGGGCATGCGCCCCGTTCTCATCGCGACGATGGTCGCGTGCTCCGTGTCGCTCACGGCCCTCGCCCTCTGGCCGCCGGTGCTCTGGCAGGCCGCGATCATCGCCGTCCTCGCCGGCCTCACCATCCCTCCCGTCTCCCCTGCCGTACGGACCATCTACCCCAAGGTGGTCAACGCGGCCCTCCTCTCTCGGCTCTTCTCCCTCGACGCCTCCCTCCAGGAGGTCATCTGGGTCATCGGCCCGGTCGCCACCACGGCCGTCGCGTTCGCGATCTCCCCCGCCGCCGGCATCCTTGTCGCGGCCGGCATCCTGCTCCTCGGCGGCCTCTGGTTCGTGGCAGCGCCCGAGGTGGGGAAGGTCCGCATCCCGAAGTCGAGGAGGAGGGCCGGGGCGGTGCTCCGCAATCCCGTGGTCGTTCTCATGTCGATCATCGGCGCGCTGCTCGTCGGCGCCTGCTCCGCCATCGAGGCCGCCGTCGTCGCCGAGTTCGGGCACGAGCGAGCCGAGACCGGGATACTGCTGGCGGTGTTCGCCGTGGGCTCCCTCGTCGGAGGCCTCGCGTTCGGACACCTCCCGCTGGCCCCAGCGTCCTTGGCGCGCCGCATGGGCATCGTGTTCCTCGGCATCGGTCTCGCACTCATCTCGACGAACCCGATCTGGCTCGGCGCGGCGTTCTTCGTGAGCGGCCTCGGCATCGCGCCGGTCTTCTCCGGCAGCTTCTCGGCCGTGTCCTCGAGCGTCAGGTTCAGCGAGAGCGCAGAGTCGTACGGGTGGATGGCGACCGGCCAGCTCATCGGCGCGGCCGCGGGCTCCGCGCTCGCCGGCATCGCCAACGACCTCGCCGGCTCTCTCGGCGGCTTCCTCGTCAGCGCGGCCTTCGCGCTCCTCGGCGCGGCCGTCGCGCTCGTCTGGCGTCGGAGCATCCCGGACCTCCGCGGCACCGACATCGCTCCGCGCCCCGACACCGAGCCGATGAACATCCTGAACGCGCCCTCCTGATCGACTCTCGCTCAGTCGCACGCCGAACGAAAGGCCTCCATGACCTCGCCGCTCTCCCCCAGCCTGACCATGAACGACGGCATCGAGATCCCGCAGCTGGGGCTCGGGGTCTACAAGGTGCCTGACGAGGAGGCGACGCGAGTCGTCGTCGACGCCATCGACCTCGGCTACCGCCACATCGACACCGCCGCGTTCTACGACAACGAGGTGGGCGTGGGGCGCGGCATCCGCGAGAGCGGCGCGTCTCGCGATGGCCTGTTCGTCGCGACGAAGGTCTGGCACGACCGGCACGGCTTCGACGAGACGCTCGCCTCGTTCGACGAGAGCCTCGAGCGGCTCGGGCTGGACTACGTGGACCTCTACCTCATCCACTGGCCAGCCCCCACGCAGGACCGATACGTCGAGACGTGGCAAGCGCTCGAACGGCTCCGCGACGAGGGCCGGGCCCGCTCGATCGGCGTCTCGAACTTCAAGGGGCATCACCTCGACCGCCTGGCCGCGGAGACCGGCACCGTCCCGGCCGTCAACCAGATCGAGCTGCACCCCCGGCTGCCGCAGACCGAGACGCGCGCCTACAACAGCGCCCACAGCATCCTGACGGAAGCGTGGTCCCCGCTCGCCAGAGGCACGCTGCTCCAGGAGCCCGCGCTCGTCGCACTCGCCGAGAAGCACGGCAAGACCGTCGCTCAGGTGGTGCTGCGATGGCAGCTGGACCTCGGCAACGTCGTCATCCCCAAGTCCGTCCACCGCGATCGGCTCGCCTCGAACCTCGAGGTCTTCGACTTCAGCCTCGACGCCGAGGACCTCGCCGTGATCGCCGCACTCGAATCCGGCGAACGGACCGGCAAGGACCCCGACCTCTTCTTCTGAGCGCCTCTCCCCCGGCGCAGATCGAACGCGACGCACTCCTCGACGCGCGTTCTCTGGGGGAACTCGGAGCGCGCCCGCCCCCTACAGGTGCTTGCATGACAGCTATGCGCACCACATTGAGGCGGCTCGGAGCCGCGACCGCCCTCACCCTGTCGGCCCTCCTGCTCGCCGGATGCGCAGGCAATGGCACCTCCTCGGCCGAGTCCGCCGGGGCTCCGCAGGGAGTCGCGCAGGAAGACGCCGGCCAGGCCCCCGTGACGGGCGCCACCGAGGAGAATCGCGATGTCGTGACGACGGGTTACGTGGGGATCCAGACGGGTGACGTGCCGGGCGTTCGAGAGCAGGTCGAGGCTCTCGTCAAGGCACGCGACGGGCGCATCGACGCTCGGTCGGAGACCGGTGGAGACTTCATCTCCGCGCAGCTGACAGCCCGCGTCCCCGCTGACGACTACGACGCGTTCATCACCGAGCTGCGCGACGTCGGCGATGTCGTCTCGGTCGAGACCTCGGCGGTCGACGTGACCCTGCAGAAGACGGACATGTCCTCCCGGGTGGCGACGCTGGAGGCCTCGGTCACCTCCCTGCGGGGAATGCTCTCCTCAGCGACGGAGGTCGACGACCTCCTTGCGATCGAGACGACGCTCACCGAGCGCACCGGCGAGCTGCAGAGCCTGCGCGCACAGCTCGAAGTGCTCGAGGAGAGCATCGCCTACTCGACCGTGTCCATCTCGATCTCGAGCGACGCACCATCGCCCGGCGGTGAGCCGGCCGGGTTCCTGGCGGGACTGCGTGATGGCATGGCTGCCCTGTTCCGCGGATTCGCGGCCTTCTGGACCGCGTTCGGCTTCGCGTTGCCCGGCCTCGTGCTCCTGACCGTCCTTGGTGCCGCGGCATGGCTCATCGTGCGGCTCAGCGTGAAGGGTGCAGGGCAAAGGGCCGCCCGGCGAGCGGCAGCGCCAGCCGTCCCGAACCACGCACCTGCGGGCCCACAGGCCTCGACGGGGCCGTCGGCATCCGGGGAGACGGCGCCGCCCGGAGCCTCGTCCTAGCCGCGACTCGGCGAGCGCACCGCCGCGATCGCTAGTCTTGTGCAGGTCTCTCGCGCGCAGGCCGGCGCGAGCGACCCGCCACATCCACGTTGACCGAGGAGCACAGCATGGCTGCCGACGACACGAACACCAAGTTCGACCCTGATTTCGAGCCGGGCGACGACGACACGACGCGCATCGACGCCACCGGGGCCCCCGAGCGGGGCCTGACCGACGCCGAGGTCGCTGGCGGACTCGAGGACGACCCGGTCGCGCCCCCGCAGCAGGTCGACGAGGGCTCCGACTCCCTGACGGCGGGCGGCCCCGCTCTCAGCGGGGAGAGCAACGCCGCCGCCGAGCTGAAGGCGCACGAGGCCAAGCTCACCCGCATCTTCCAGGCGACGGTCTTCGGCCCCGGCGACGAGCGCATCGGCCGTGTCGGCCAGGTGTACCTCGACGACCAGACTCGCGACCCGAACTGGGTCACCGTCAAGACGGGCCTCTTCGGCACCAAGGAGTACTTCATCCCGCTCGACCTCGCGGAGCTCGACGAGAAGCGGATCCTCGTCCCGTACGCGAAGTCGCTCGTGACGAGCGCGCCGAGCACCGAGGTCGACCAGAACCTCAGCCCCGCCGAGGAGGACGCTCTCTACGTGCACTACGAGGTTCCCGGTCGCATGCCCGAGAACGGCACTGAGACGAGCCTCGTCGAAGGCGGGAGCGAGCTGCGCCCCGGCAGCGCTCCGGTCGTCTTCGAGGGAAGCAGCGACGACATCGGCGAGACCGACGAGGCGACCCTGGCCGAGGATGCGCTGCTCGCCGAGTCCGTCTCGGATTCGGCGTTCGACACGGAAGCCAGCCTCGACGCCCACGAGACGGCGGCACCGCTGCTCACCGCCGATGACGACGACACTCGCCTCATCGCGACGGCCGAGGCAGCGGCCGACGATGACGAGTTCGAGGCGCCCACCGTCAACGAGTGGGAAGAGATCGGCTTCCAGCGCCCGAACGACGAGACGACCGACCCGAGCACCACCGACCGCACCTAGGAGCCTCCGTGCCTATCTTCGCCACGATCTATCACTACGACGACGATTCAGACGCGACCCGCGATGAGCACCGCCCCGCGCACCGAGCCTGGCTCGGCGAGCAGAAGGATGCGGGCATCCTGAAGGCCTCGGGCCCGTGGGCGGCACCCCACGCCGGCGCGCTGCTCCTGTGGGAGAGCGACGACGAAGCGTCGCTGCGCGAGCTGATCCCCGCCGATCCGTTCGCGCAGGTCGGCGTCATCCGCCAGACCGATGTCTACGAGTGGACCCCGGTCTTCGGTCCGTTCGTCCCGTAACCGCACGAACCTCGTCGGACGAAGCCGGTCGCCGCACTCGCGGCGGCCGGCTTCGTCTCGGTTCGGTCGCCTATGCGCGGCTCTCGGCCCGCGCGGTCTCCTCGACTCGGGGCTTCTCGAAGAAGAGCACGATGACCGCCCCAACGACGAACGCAGCGATCGGCAGGAGCAGCGCCTGCCCCATCGCGGTCGAGAAACCCTCGGCGACTGCGGCGGGCAGCTCGCCGCTGCTCTGCTCGGCAGCCTCCGCCGGCATTCCCGGCAGTTCAGCCGCGAGGCGCGAGCTGATGAGCGCCGCGATCGCGGCCGAGCCGAGCACGGACCCGACCTGGCGCGTCATGTTGTAGACCCCCGAACCCGCCCCCGCGAGCGCCGGCGGGAGGTTCCTCGTCGCGCTCGTCGCGAGCGGAGCCCAGAGGCCGGAGAGTCCGAGACCCAGGAATGCGGGCGGGATGAGCAGCTGCCAGAGCGGCCGCTCCGCCGTCATGAGCAGCGACAGCCAGGCGAGCGACACGGCGACGATGAGGAAGCCGGCAAACGCGATCCAGCGCGGCTGGGTTCGGTCGGTGAGCCGGCCGACGAAGGGCGCCATGACTCCGGAGACGACCGCCATGGGCACGAGCATGAGCGCCGCCTGGGTGGGCTCGAGGGCACGCGCGGTCTGGAAGTAGAAGGCGATGGGCAGCGGCATGGAGACGATCGCGAGTCCGAGCACGGAGATGGCGAGGTTGGCGACCGTGAAGTTCCGGTCCCGGAAGAGACCGAGCGGCAGGAGGGGCTCCCTGCGATTGAAGCGCTGCCAGACCACGAAGCCGGCGAGCACGACACCGCCGGCCACGATGAGGCTCCACACCGAGATGGGTCCGGCGATCTGCCCCCAGTCGAAGGTCTGGCCCTCCTGGATGCCGAACACGAGCAGGAACAGGCCGACGGCGCTCAGCACGACCCCGAGCCAGTCGAAGGAATGCGCTTTCGTCTCGAGGCTCGGCACGAGGCGCCAGGCCAGGATGAACGCCACGATGCCGACCGGCACGTTCACGAAGAAGATCCACTCCCAACCGAGGCCGTCGACCAGGAACCCTCCGAGGATGGGCCCGACCAGCGTGGCGACGCCGGCGACCGCACCCCAGAGGCCCATCGCGGCGCCTCGCTTGTCTGGCGCGAAGATCCGGGTGATGACGGACATCGTCTGCGGTGTCATGAGCGCAGCGCCGAGGCCCTGGACTGCGCGGGCGGTGATCAGGGTCCCGATGTCGCCCGACAGGCCGCACCAGAGTGAGGCGAGCGTGAACACGACGAGGCCGATGAGATAGATGCGCTTGGGCCCGAAGCGGTCCCCCAGACGGCCGGTGATGAGCAGCGGCACGGCGTAGCTCAGCAGGTAGGCGCTCGTGACCCAGATGACCGCGGTGATGTCGGTCTGCAGGTCACGGAGGATCGAGGGGTTCGCGATGGAGACGATCGTGGAGTCGACCAGGATCATGAAGAAGCCGGTGACGAGGGCCCAGAGGGCGGGCCAGGGGCGGGAGACAGTTTCCACGAGGGTGGATGCTACGCCGCTTGCGGATGCGACGCTCAGCACCGACGGAATAGCGTGCATCCGTGGGGCGTTGTGCTCCCCGTACGCCCCGAGATAGGAGACGCATGGCAACCATCGACATCACCACTGAGACGTTCAAGGACACGGTCGACTCCTCGGGCATCGTGCTCGTGGACTTCTGGGCCGAATGGTGCGGCCCGTGCCGTCAGTTCGGTCCCATCTACTCCGCCGCGTCGGAGCGCCACGAGGACATCACGTTCGCGAAGGTCGACACCGAAAGCAACCAGGAGCTGTCCGCTGGCCTGCAGATCACGTCGATTCCGACGCTCATGGCGTTCCGTGACGGTGTGCTGCTCTACCGAGAGCCCGGTGCGATGCCCCTCGCCGGGGTGGAGAAGCTCATCGAGGCACTCGAGAACGTCGACATGGATCAGGTTCGCGCCGAGATCGCCGAGAAGTCGGGCGCGGCGCCCGCGAGCGACGCGCAGTAGTCCCAGAGGCGCTCGCCCAGCTCGCTGTCGTAGCTGCGCCAGTGCGAGGTGCCCTGCACCGGGCGCCCTCGCGTGAGACGGGCTGGGACGATGGTCTCGCCGCCGAGGAGCTCCGGATCGGTCACGGCCCGGAGCTGGCACAGCGCACCATCGTCCTTGCCCTGGGCAGCGAAGGCGAGCAGCCCGTCGAGGGCTCGCTTGCCGAACGAGGGTTCATGCACGCCAGCTACGGTCGGCGTGAGCCCACCCGTCGAGTATCCCGGATGCGCGACGAGGCTCCGCACGTGCCCGCCGGCGGCACGCGCCCGCCGGTCGCCCTCGATGGCGAGCGCCTGCGTCGCGAGCTTCGACTGCGCATACGCATTCCACGACGTGTAGCCGCCGCGCAGCTGCACGTCCTGCAGGTGCGCGCGGGTCAGGGCGGGCGCGATGCTGCCGAGCCAGACGATCGCCGCGCTCTCACGGAGCGCTGCCCCGGCCGTCAGGCGGCTCAGCATGGCGAAGTGTCCGAGCACGTTGGTCGCGAAGACCCGCTCGATGCCGTCGCTCGTCGTCTCGCGCTCTGCGGGGGGATGAACAACACCGGCGTTGAGCACGACACCGTCGAACCCGCCTCCGGCGCTCTGCCCGTCGAGCAGTGTCTGCGCGGCAGCTTCGACCTCCCCCAGCTCGGCGATGTCGAACGGCAGCGTGGTGGTGAGGTCCGGACGCCCGGTCCCGGCTGCAGCCGCGGCGAGTCGCGTGGCGTTGCGGCCCGTGATGACCACGTCCGCGCCCCGTCCGACGAGGCTCCTCGCCGTGAAGAAGCCGAGCCCCGTCGAGGCCCCGGTGATCAGGTAGCGGCGACCCGTGAGGTCGTGCGGCCCGTACTCGGTGGGTGCCCTCACTCTCCACCCCCTTCCATCGCCTCGACCAGGCAGAAGCCCGCGCCGAACGGATCGACGAGGTTCGCCATCCTTCCGAAGGGGGTGTCCGCGGGCTCGCCGAGCACGTCTGCCCCGAGGCCGCGAGCTCTGGACGTGGCTTCATCGACGGAGGGCGTCACGAAGTACACGACCCACTCGGCGTCTGGCCGCTGCGCTGCGCCCCTGGTGCCGGTCCCGCTCCCGGCCGACTCCTCGAAGGCACCGAAGCGTGCATCCTCGCCGCCCGGCCTCGGCCCGAACTGCGTGTACCGGAACTCGGGCGGCCCAGCCATGGGATGCGGGTCGAACCCCGTGGCCGCCGCGTAGAACTCAGTCGCCTCGTCCAGCTCGGTCGTGTGCAGCTCGAACCACGCGGTGGTACCGGGCTCGCCCCAGGCGTCGAAGCCTCGGCGCCCGCCGGGCTGCCAGAGTCCGAACGTCGCGCCTTGCCGGTCGGCGAGCAGCGCCATCCGCCCCTGGTCCAGGACATCACTCGGGTCGACGAGCGATGACGCGCCCGCACCGAGGGCGCGTGCGTGGGCCGCTTCGATATCCGGCGCCGCGAAGTACACGATCCACGAGGTCCGCTGGCCGGACTCGGCCGCACCGAGCCCGCCGACGACTGCCGAGCCACCGTCGGGGAGGGGACCCGCCTCGATCAGGTGGGAGTGCCCGCTTTCCGGACCCATGTCCTCCAGCGTCCAGCCGAGAACCGCGGAATAGAAGGACGCCGACCCCCGCGGGTCCGACGTCGCGAGTTCCACCCAGCAGGGGTCCCCTGCGTCGAAGCGCTCGTACCTGGGCATCGTCTGCTCCTCACCGCCGAACGAGAGATTGGATGCACCGAGTCTAGGAGCGTCAGATCTCCACTGCCGGGGAGGCGCTGAGGTCGTAGCCGAAGGCGTAGAGGTGCACGACGATGCCGGGGGCCACTTCCTTCGGCCCCTCACGGTCGGTGAGATGCACGAATCCGAGACGCTCGTAGAGGCGGTGGGCGCCGAGCATCTCCGGGCCGCTGTTCATGACCACGCGCGATGCCCCGCGGTCACGGCCGAGCGCGATGACGTGGCCAGCGAGCGCCTGACCGATGCCCCGACCTCGGGCTTCAGGAGCGACCGCGAGCATGCGGAAGTCCAGCTCTCCCGGCCGGGCGAGCTGGGAGATCCGCTCCCCAGGACGCGGCGTCCACACCGAGCCGAGAATCTGCCCGGTAGCGATGTCCTCTGCCACCCAGACCTCGTCGCGTCGTGCGCGGCTGGCGGCGTCGCGCAGGTCCTCCGCGTAGCTCGGCGTCACCTCGTAGTCGTTGCTGTAAGCACGCTCGGTGAGCCTGCCGATGGCTTCGATCTCACCGTGCCTGACCAGGCGGATGCGGATGCCCTCGGTCTGCGTCAGGTCGTAGCGGTAGGCCAGCTCCACGCCGGCGGTCTCGTCCTCGGTGTCCCGGCCCTTCACCCTGGCGAATCCGACCCGCTCGGCCAGCCGTCTGGCCTGCGTGTTCGCGGCACCGACGTCGAGGACAACCGCCCTCGCGCCACCCCGGCGGGCGAGCTCCAGGCCCGAGTGAACCAGGGCATCCGCAACTCCCGCGCCTCGCGCTTCGGGAGCCACCGCGGTGAAGCGCAGCTCGGCCTCGTCCCCGCGTGCGAGACGTGCGGGGTCCGTTCCGGCGCGAAGGACCGTCGTCGTCCCGATCACCACGGAGGCCTGCGATTCGCTGCCATCGGCGACCGCCACGAGCACCGTGCCGGCCTCGCTTCGCGCGAGGACGTCCCGCTCCGCAGGGCGACGCCACTCGCGCCACCGTGCGCTGCCGTGGGAGCCAGCATCGAAGGAGCGAACCGTCAGCGCCCCAACGGCCTCGAATTCGTCCACTCGGGCTTCTCGGACGATGAAGCTGCCCGGGTTCGTGTTCGTGCGTGGCTCGACGCTAGCTGCGACGCTCATAGACCATCCAATACTTCTCCGGGCTCGACGCGCCCGTATGTGCAACTGTCCAGCATACGACGACGCCGCGCGCAGTCGCTCAGACAGCGGGCGAGCGGCGATCAGTTCGCGTCGTCGACCGGCGTGATCACGCGGTGGGAGCCGGTCGCGGGATGCGCCGCCCGCGCACGTACCGCGGCGAGCTGTGCCTCGACGATGTCGGCGACGAGAGCGAGCGCCCGCTCCTCGAACTGCTCATGCTCGTCCGCAACCACATGCTGCGCGTCGACGTGCCGCAGCCAGGACGTGGTCGCTCGGACCGATGCGGGTGTGTAGCCCATGGACTCGGCCAGGGGCCCACCGAACAGGAAGGCAACGGGCACCCGCAGCCCTGACAGGGCGTCGCGCGAACCGGACCCGGTGCCCTCGGTCACGCCGGCGCGCTCCTCAGACGGCCCGATACCACCGTTGACCAGCACGAGCGCCCCCACACGATCTGGATGCGCTCCGGCGACGGCGACGGCGAGGTCTGCGGCGTCCGCAGCTCCGACAAGCACTGCGCGCTCGATGGAGAAGTGGTCGAGCAGTTGAACGACAGCCGGGATGCTGGTCGACGGAGCGACCTCTGACCTCTGGGCCCAGCCGAGGTCGTCGAGAGACGGCGCAAGCACGTGCGCGTCCGGAAGCAGCTCGGCGAGGGCTCCCGCGGTCACCGAACGTCGCTCATCGAGGACCAGGAGGTTGTCGTGCTTGCGCCCTTGGGAGGAGAGCCACTCGAGGACTTCGACGGGACCCCCGTCGAGCTCCACACGCCGTCCTCCGGGCCCGGATGCACGGTCGGACCGCCGTGCCGCGTGGAGGGCGCGGAGCGCGCGCACGGGCGAGATTGCCTCATCACCCGTCATGCGATCCACTCCTTCGCTGGCTCTCAATGGTACGCATTCACGCTCCAGCGTAGACGCGGTGGCGCCCGCCCGGCCGTTCCGAGGCAGAGGGAGCGCTCGGTCGAGCATTCCAACTCACGCTCGTCGGATGCCGGTCCATCACTAAGGTAAACCTAACCCCTGAGAAGCGCCGCATGTCCAACATCACCACCTGGACCGCGTTCCGAAGGCACAGGTCACCTGCTGCTGGTACCGGAAACTCGGCAATGTCGACGCCACCCAGAGCTGACCAGACGGTGGGTTTCCGGCCTATGACCCCGCGTGACGATTTTCGCCTGAATTCGCCCGCGATAGCGGGCGCAGAGCGTGATAGCGTTGGGCTCACGCGCTGAGTGTCGGGAAGCCGTCCAGTAGCACCGCAGTGAATACGGGTCGAGCGCGCGCCCCATCCGAATCGGAACTGCCCCCCAGACAGCACCGACCCAAGTACTTATCCACCCCTGATCTTTGCTCGTTCACGCTGTCGTGAACAGCAACCCGAATCGCTCCAGATTCGGACAGCGCAGTCCTGCGCGAAATAGACCGTGCCTAATAAGCACAGATCCGTACGCGGATCAATCGCCCGAAGTACGGGCTGCATAACAATGAAGGAAGAAAAACATGGCAACTGGCATCGTGAAGTGGTTCAACGCAGACAAGGGCTACGGCTTCATCGCTCCGGACGACGGAACGCCCGACGTCTTCGCGCACCACTCCGCAATCGACGTCCAGGGTTTCCGCACGCTTGAAGAGAACCAGCGCGTGGAGTTCGATGTGACCCAGGGACCCAAGGGTCTCCAGGCCGAGAGCATCCGCCCGCTCTAAATACAGGCTCTCAGCGGTCCTCGTCCTCCGACGAGCTGACCACGCCCAGCGAGTGCGACCTTCGGGTCGCACTCGCTGTGTTTGTATGCCGACGCATCTCCGGGTTGGTGAGCTATCGAAGCGGACTAAATCCGGCACCACCCTCCCCTGAAATGCGGGCACTCCACGAGGCTCCTGCCTACCCTGTTCGGGCCGCGCGCCATGCCGCGCGCACCACACCGACTTCAGGGGGAAGATTGAGCGCAACACAGACGAACCGAGCGGAACACCGCAGAACCAGCCTCGCTCTCGCGACAACGCTCGCCGCGAGCACACTCGCCATCGGCGGCGGCATCACTACGGCGGGTGCCGCGGAAGCGGACTTCACCTATCCGACCGCGATCGATCCCTCGTCGATCACGATCACGACCAACAGCGGCTCATCGACGGAGGAAGCGAAGAAGTGGGATTGGCTCCGCATCGACGCAGAATGGTCAGTCCCAACTGGGGCGACGGCCGGTGAGACGTTCGGCATCACGCTCCCCTCGGAATTCGGCATAGCGGGCGCCGGCACGTTCTCGATCTCCGCGCCGGAGGACCCGGACACGACCGTCGCGAACTGCACCGTCAGCGACGATGACGCCCCGGTGGTGACCTGCACCCTCACCGACCGCGTCGACGCGCTCCAGGACGTTGCCGGCGACCTGTGGTTCTGGGCCGAGGCGAGCGAGGTCACGGAGAAGGACGGACTCGACTTCGTGGTCGACGGCGTCGTGACGGTTGTCCCCCTCCCCGGCGGCGGTATCGGCGTCCCGGCCGGTGAGCCGCCGGTGACGTCGCTGGTCAAGGACTCCTTCCCGATCACGGCCAGTGGCAGCATGACGTGGCGCATCTACGTGCCCGGTTCGCAGTTCGCCGGCCAGGAGACGTTGACGATCACGGATGCGCTCAATGCTGGCGCAGGATTCGCGCCCCACGAGATCGATCCCGGGTCGTTCTCCTTCGCCGCAGCCACGGGGGACGGCGAACTCACGGACGTCGACCCGTCCGAGTACTCCGTCTCGGTGAGTGATGACCTGCTGAGCTACACCTTCACGTTCGCAGGTCCGATCCCGTCCGACGCTCGATACCGCCTCATGTACAGGACCACCGCCACGGGCCCCCTCGTGCTCGGGCAGAAGTTCGGCAACAGCGCGAACATCGACGGCAGCACCGTCGAGCACGTCACGACGGTCAAACAGCAGGGCGGCGGAAACGGCACGGGAACGCCTCCGACGACGCCGACTGCCACGCCGACACCGACACCGACACCGACACCGACTGCCACGCCGACACCGACACCGACGCCGACTGCCACGCCGACACCGACGCCGACTGCCACGCCGACACCGACGCCGACGCCGACTGCCACGCCGACGCCAACCGCCACGCCGACGCCAACGCCGACATCAACCGCCACGCCGACACCGACACCAACTCCAACTCCAACTCCAACTGCCACGCAGACACCGACACCGTCACAGGCCCTCACGCCGACGCCAACGAGTGCCTCGCATCCTCCTGTGACGCCGACGATCACGCCTGCTCCGGAGGGCAGCCTCGCGACGACCGGAGCCGAGACTCTGGCACCGTTCGCAGCGGCTGCAGCGGCCTTGCTCCTGGTGGCCGGTGCAATGCTCCTTGCACGTACCAGGCGCTCGCAGCCCTGACGCGCGAGCTCTCGAATGCCACCCTGTCCTCGACAGGGTGGCATTCGTCGTTCACGGACGACACCGTTCGCGCTCCGCAGATCGGGTGTGTTCGAAGAAGAACCACCGGTAGGACGAGTATCCTTCTGGGGCGAGAGGCGAACCCCCGAGCGCCGAAGACCTCGTTCACTACCAGCACCAGATCTTGAACGGAGCAACACCCCCTCCATGACCACTCCCCCCACGTGGCCTCACACTCCGACAATCCGCCCCAAGGACCGCAAGCAGCGCATCGAGTCGGCCGCCACGCAGGCGTTCGCGCTTCGGGGCTACCACCAGGTGAGCATGAGCGACGTGGCTGCCTCGGTCGGCATCTCCGCCCCGGCCCTGTACCGCCACTTCGCCAACAAGTACGACCTGTTCAAGCACACGGCCTTCGGTATCGTCGACGCCGTCGAGGGCGCAACGGATGACGTCACCGAGACCACCGTCGCCGCCGGTGCCCCCGCCGAGGAGCGGGCTGCTGCGCTCATCCACGCGACGCTCGACAGTCTCATCAAGTGCCGAGGGACCGGCGAGATCATCCGCTGGGAGTCTCGCTACCTCGAACCGGCCGACCGCGCCTCGGTGGACCAGCGCCTCGCGAAGGTCTACGGACGCTTTTCGAGCGTGCTGAAGGAGTTACGTCCAGGCTTGAGCAGCGAGGACCGCGCGCTGCAGAGCCGGGCGGCGTTCGCGGTGCTCGCGAGCGTGTCCATGCACCGGACGAGCATCTCCGCGGCGACCTCCGAGTACTTGCGCTCTGCCTCGCAGCGTGCCCTCGAAGCCGACCTCCCCGAGACGGAGGCGTACGTCGCTCCTGCCGCCACGGGGATCCCGTCGACCGCCAAGCGCGAGCAGATCGTGGCGCACTCGATCGACCTGTTCTTCGCGCGGGGATACAACCTCGTCAGCATCGAGGAGATCGGCGGTGCCGTCGGCATCACGGCCTCCGGGGTGTACCGGCACTTCGAGAGCAAGAGCGGGATCCTCGCAGCCGCCTGCTCCCGGGCCGCCGAGTACCTCGGTCAGGTGACGCGTGACGTGTTCGCGGCCGTCGATTCCAACGATGCGGCGTTGGATGGCCTGATCGACGCGTACGTCGAAGCACAGCTCGCGCACCACAAGCTGCTGCAGGTCTACATCGCCGAGTCGACGAACCTCAGCGACGAAGAGCGTGAGCGCCTGCTGGCCCTGCAGCGGGACCACATCGAGGAGTGGGCTGGGCTGCTGCGCGCGGTCAAGCCGCAGTTCTCCGCCTCCGAAGCCCGCTGCATCGCCCATGCCGGTTTCCACGTCGTGGATTCGCTCGGGCGCGTGCTTGCCTGGCAGGACACGCCGAGCAACCGCGCGCGCGTCGCGCACATGCTGCGCGCCGTCCTGGGCGTCTGACCCGCACCGCAGTCTGCGGCCCGCGCCTGGCACGGGCGCGGGCCGCAGCCGTCACCGCGGGTCGGTGCCGTGGACTCCCGCCGCTCCGTCCTCGCCGATGGGCGGGCGCCGCGCAGCTCGCACCTGATCGGCGAGCACCTGCGCGCCGCTCATGGTGAGGGCCCGACGCCACGGCAGAACCCCCTCGATCTCGATCTGGATCGACATGCTCAGCACCGTCCGGATCACCACGATGAGTCCGAGGATGAGCGCGTCCTCCAGCGAGGGCTTCGACGTGATGGTGCGCACGAGGTCGGCGGCGACGAGCACCTCGAGCCCCAGGAGGATGCCAGCCCCGAGCGACGTGCGCAGCGTCGCAAGAGCGGCGGTTCCGCCCTGCCCGCGCAGGAGCGCCAAGCCGGCGAGCACGATCGCGACGACGATGCCGATGATGATCGCGGCGGCACCGAGGACCTCGACGGCGACCGCCACGATCTCGAACACGCGGTCCATTGATTCCTGCATTCCAGCTCCCCTGTCTGCTTATTCGTGCCTGCGGTGGCGTCCGGCGAGCACACCGGCGCACAGGAACGCGACGATCCCCGCGACCGGCACCACGATGAGACCCACCCGGAGCGAGGTTGCATCGGCAAGCAGCCCCACGAGGGGCGGTGCCGCGAGAAACCCGAGTCGCATGAGCCAGGAGACGAGCGTGATAGCCGTGCCCGGCTTGAACCCGGGCAGCTCATCAGCCGTGTGCAGCGCGGCAGGCACGAGCGTCGCGATGCCCAAGCCTGCAGCGGCGAACCCTGCGATGGTCCCGCCAACGCTCGGGAACAGCAAGGCGACCCCCATGCCCAGCGCCGTCACGAGACCACCCGCCTGCGCGACTCGGCGCTCCCCGAACCGGTCGACGAGGCGGTCCCCGAGCATCCGCCCGACGAACTGCGCGCCCACGAGCGCGATGAAGCCGAACGCGGCGAGCGCCTGAGGTGCATCGAGCGAGCCGGCGAGGTAGAGGGCCGCCCAGGTGCTGCCCGAGTCCTCGACCACCGAGCCGGCGACGGTCAGGAGGACAAGCGCGAGGAGCACGACGTACTTCGCCGACCCACCCCGAGACGCCGTGCCCGCTTGCACGACCCTGATTCCGGCAGTCGACACCTCGACGTCGTCGTGCTCTGGGCCCGGGATCATCCACCGGTACGCGAGAACCGCCACGATTGTGAAGAGCACGCCGCTGATGCCGAGGTGCAGCGGAAGGGGAACATGCAGCGCCACGGCCGCCGCTCCCATGAGCCCGCCGAGCACTGCGCCGATCGACCAGATCGCATGGAATCCGTTGATGATGGAGCGCCCGAAGCGGCGCTGAACTCGCAGTCCGTGCGAGTTCTGCGCGACGTCGGTGAGCGCATCCGCCGCACCGCCGAGCGCGAACGCCGCTGCCAGCAGCAGCCCGTTCGGCGCAAAGCTCGCCGCGAACAAGGCGACGCTGGTGATCGCTGTCCCGGCCACAGCGAGGCGCGACGACCAGAAGCGGCGGATGAGCGCGGCCGCGGCGAGCCCTGCGAGGAGCGCGCCACTCGGATAGGCGGCGACGACGAGCCCGAACTCGACGTTGCTGAGCGCGAGCTCGGCTTTGAGCCCAGGATACCGAGGGAGGAGGTTCGCGAAGAGCGCCCCGTTGGTGAGGAACATGGCGGCGACGGCGATGCGCGCCCGCCGGTCAGCCCGGGAGGTCACTCCCCGACCGCGTCGTCGTGGTGCTTGCTGAGCATGATGCAATCCAAGCACAGCACGTGCGCCTCGCCCTACCGCCGGGCCTGCAGAGCCAGCAGGACGACCAGGTAGGCACCGCCCATGACGATCGTCACGACTCCCACCGGGACAGCGCCGCCGAGCGCGTGCTGCGCGACGAGGTCGGCCGCGAGCAGCAGCACTCCCCCGAGGACCGCGGAGGACAGAATCGGCACACCCGGCCCGCGCTCGAGACGCAGCGCGAGCTGCGGCGCCGACAGCGCGACGAAGGCGATGGGGCCTGTCGCCGCGGTCACGACTGCCGTCAGCATGACGCCGACGATGAGCACTGCGAAGCGTGTCGGCTCGACCCGCACGCCGTGGCTCCTCGCGGTCTCGTCGCCCAGTTCGAGCTGCCGCAGCGGGCCGGCGAGCAGCGCGACGGCGGGCACGAGGAGGATCAGGATGACCGCGGCGGGCACCAGCTGCGACCACTGGGCGAGCGCAAGCGACCCGGCGCCCCAGATGGACGCCGTCATCGCGACCTCCGTCTGCGCGCGCAGGAGCATCCAGGTGTTGAGGGCGTGCAGGAAGGCCGTCACGCCGATGCCGACCACGATGAGGCGGAAGCTGCTGACGCCTCCCCGACGTGCGAGGGCGTAGACCAGGATGGCCGTGAGCAGGCCGCCGGCGAGCGCTCCGAGTGCCGTCCCGACGAAGGTGCCCGCGCCGGCGATGATGACGATGACGGCGCCCGTGTACGCGCCGGTCGAGAACCCGATGACGTCTGGCGAGCCGAGCGGATTCCGCGTCAGCGACTGGAAGAGCGCGCCGGAGACGGCGAGGGCCGCCCCGAACACGAGTGCCGCGACGACTCGCGGCGCTCGCCACTCGAGCACGACGGTCGTTGCGAAGCCGCCGTCGGGGACGAAGACCGCCTCGAGCACTTCGATGGGGGTGAGCGGGTACTTGCCGAGCCCGAGCGCCACGACGGCGAGCAGGACGGCGACGCCGCTGAGGATGAGCGTCACCACGACGGTGCGCCGCAGTCGGAACTCGCGCGCGACCCTCGCGGGACCTGCGGGCCTCGACGGTGCCGCCTGGTGATCGCGCCGCGGCGTGATGTCCTGCCTGGTCACAGGCCGCTCACCTTCTTCCGGCGTGCCAGGGCGATGAGCACCGGGGCGCCGATGAACGCTGTGACGATGCCGACGGGGAGCTCGCCTGGCCGGAGCACGACCCGGCCGAGGACGTCTGCGACGAGCATGAGAGAGGGGCCGAGGAGGACGCTGAGTCCGAGGATCCAGCGCTGATCCTGACCGACCATGGCCCGTGCGAGGTGCGGCACCATGAGGCCGACGAACGCGATCGGGCCGGCGATCGCCGTGGCGCCTCCCGCGAGCAGCGTGACGGCGACGATGGACAGCACCCTGGTGCGCGCGACCGAGGAGCCGAGCGAGTGCGCGAGGTCGTCGCCAAGCGCCAGCGCATTCAGCGAGCGGCCCAGCGAGAGCGCCAGCACCACTCCTGCGACGACGAACGGCGCGACCGGCAGCGTGGTCTCGAGCGTTCGAAGTTGAAAGGAGCCGGACTCCCACACGAGCAGGGCGTTGAACCGCTGCGGGTCGGAGAAGCGGATCGCGGCGATGATGCCGCTCAGCACTGCCCCGAACGCCATGCCGGCGAGTGTGAGCCTGAGCGGGTTCGGCCCGCCTTTTCCGCTGCCCAGGAAGTAGACGAGCACGGTTGTCGCCGCGGCGCCCAGGAACGCGAACCACACGTACCCGTTGGGGCTGGTCACGCCGAGCACGGCCACGGCGAGCGCGACGGCGAAGGATGCCCCCGAGGTGACGCCGAGGATGCCGGGGTCCGCGAGGGGGTTCCGGGTGACGGATTGGATGATGGCACCAGCGACTGCCAGGCCGGCGCCAACGAGCAGGCCGATGATGGTGCGCGTGACGCGCAGGTCGAGAATCGCCGTGCGCGTGGCCTGGTCGACGTCTCCCCCGGTGACCGTGGCCCAGACCTGCCCGAGCGGCACTTCCCGGGAGCCGATCGCGATGCTGAGGGCGCAGGCGAGGGCGAGCAGGAGAGTCGAGATCAGGAGCATGGAGCCTCGCCGCGCCGCTGAGACGCGCTTGGTCGAGCCTGCCGAGGAACGGACCACGCCGCCAGGTGCGCCGGCTTTCACTTCTGTCGTCACGACAACCGAGTTTAGGCTAACCTACATCGACTGCCGCTCACTCAGACAGAAGGTCTCCATGAACCACCTCGCCAAGGGCCTCGCCCTCGCTTCCGCAGCCGCTCTCCTGCTGACGGGATGCTCCGCGACCGCCGACACCGATGCAGGAGACACGTCCGCCCCGGCAGCCGGTGGCACGTTCCCAGCGGTCGTCGACACCAAGTTCGGCGAGGTCACGATCGATGAGGCACCGACCCGCATCGTCGCCCTCGGATGGGGTGATGCCGAGACCGCGCTCGCGCTCGGCGTCCAGCCTGTCGGCGCGTCGGACTGGCTGGCGTTCGGCGGTGAAGGTGTCGGCCCCTGGGCTGAGGGTCTCTACGACACGGCCCCGGTCATCATCGAGACCATGGAGCCCGACTACGAGGCGATTGCGGCCCTCGAACCCGATCTCATCCTCGACACGAAGAGCTCCGGAGACCAGGACCGCTACGACCGTCTCTCCTCGATCACCACCACGGTCGGTGTGCCGGAGGGAGGCGACAGCTACCTGACGTCGACCGAGCAGCAGATGCAGCTCATCTCGAGCGCGCTCGGCGTCCCCGAGAAGGGTGACGAGCTGCTCGCGGACGTGGACGCGGCCTTCGCTGCTGTCGCAGACGCCAACCCGGAGTGGGCTGGCAAGACGGCGACCGCGGCCACGAAGACGTCCGAGGGCTGGGGCGCGTACATCGACGGCAGCGAGCGTGTCGCGTTCCTCGAGAACCTCGGCTTCGTGCAGAGCCCGAAGATCGCCGAGCTCCCTGTCGCCGAGTCTGGCTTCACCTCGACCGTCTCCAACGAGCAGCTCGACCTGCTCGACGCAGACCTGATCGTCGCGTTCCCGATCTTCATCGAGAAGTCGGCCATCACCGATGACGCGCAGTGGCAGCAGATTCCCGCAGTCGCGGACGGGCGTGCCGTCGTCATCGACGGCGACGTCGCCTCGGCGTACTCACTCGGCACGACGCTCGCCGTGCAGTACGCCATCGACCAGGTCGCCCCGCAGATCCAGACGGCGCTCGCCGGCAAGTAGCGCGCACCCTGACGCAGATGGCGCCCGCCCACCGAGTCCCGGTGGCGGGCGCCGTCTCCGCCTGCGCACCTTCGGCGCGCTCACTCGCGACGCGCATCCGTGAGGGACGCGAATCGCTGCCCTGTCCAGGTCACGGCCGCCTCGAGCGGGCCCCGACGCCGCCACCAGAAGAAGACGGCGCCGACGGCGAGCGCGCACGCGACATGGATAAGCCAGATCGGGGCGCTCGAGACGAGCCAGAACAGCTCCGGGGCATCCGCGAGCACACCGCCGTGGACCAGCGCCGTATAGGTGACCCCTGCCACGATGACGTGCAGGGTGTAGATCGTCAGCGGTGTCGCCCCCGCACCGAGAGCCGGTCCGAGGACGCGGAGTGTCGCGTCGCCGAGTCGCAGGCAGACGGCGAGGCACAGGCCGATGGCGATGATTGAGGTGCCCGCCGTGATCGCCAGGTCGAACGTCGTCCCGGAGTGAGGGGCGGGCGATGCCAGGAACCAGCCGCTCTCCGTCGGGGTGGTGCCGAAGGCGGCGGAGTAGAAGAGCTCGGACGCCTGATCTCCGGCACCCGTCGAGGCGCTGATCGAGCTCAGACCGCCGAACGGCCCGGCGAGCAGCATGCTGATGCCGACGCCCAGGAGCGCAAGCACTGATCCCAAGGCCGTGAGTCCGAGGCTCAGCTGCAGGATCGTGCCGCGCTCGCGGGCGACGAGGAGCATCCGCCCGACCACCATGCCGACGATCGCGTAGACCACCCAGGTCAGCACCGGGTAGGTGCCCGTGACGAAGAGCCCCCGGAGGAGCTCGAGCGGATGCGCGAGGTCGAGCCAGCTGGGTGTGCCGAGCTCGGAGCCGACGTTGAGGGGCGCGCGCAGGAGCATCGACAGGAACGGCCACAGCCCGGCCCAGGCGGTCGCGACCATGAGCAGCGACACGTTCGAGAGCCGGAGGAGCGGCGCGACGAGCCAGAACACGAGCCCGTAGTAGACCAGGATCACGGCGATCGGGCCGGGCACGAGGCCGAGGGTCATACCGATCACCATGAGGGCCAGGCCTCGCCCGAAGACGTTGAGGGCAGCCGCTCCGAAGGCGCGGCGGTCCCGCTGCTTCCTCGTGGTGAGCACGACGCCGATCCCGGCGAGCACCGCGAAGAGGGCGGCCGCCTTGCCGCCGAGGAACGCGGCGAGGGCAGGCGTGGATCCATCCGAGTTGGTGACCCACACGTGCGTAGCCATCATGCCGATGAGCGCCAGGAAGCGCGCGAGGTCGAGGCCCGTGATGCGTCCCGCGCGCCGAGCGCCCTCGCCGGCAGGCCCACCACCTCGGAGGGGTGCGGCCGGCTTGCCTGGCATGCTCTGGGCGCTCACGCATTCACGCTACCGTCACGGCGCGCCGACGCGCACGTCCCCGCGGGGAGGCGGAGTCAGCTCCGGAGGATCTTCTCCATCGATTTCCCCTTCGCGAGCTCGTCGACGAGCTTGTCGAGGTAGCGGATCTCCTGCATGAGAGGCTCCTCGATCTCCTCCACTCGGATGCCGCAGACGACGCCCTTGATGAGGGCGCGGTTCGGCTGCATGAGCGGCGCATCGCCGAAGAAGCCCTCGAAGTCGACGCGGCGCTCGATGGTCCCGTCGAGCTGCTCCTCGGAGTACCCGGTGAGCCAGCGGATGATCTCATCGACCTCGGCCTTCGTGCGCCCCTTCCGCTCCGCCTTCGTGACGTAGTGCGGGTAGACGTCCGCGAACGCGGTCCCGTAGATGCGATGGCCTGCCATGTCAGCTCCCTCGTGTTGTCCAGATTCTAGCGACGTCACCTGCCGTCACGCGCTGTCACATCGGAAGATTCCGCGCGCATCCGGGGTTGGTTCGAGCATGACAACTCTCGGAATCATCGGTGCAGGCAATATCGGCAGCCAGGTCGCTCGGAAGGCGGTGGAGGCGGGGTACGACGTCGTCATCAGCAACTCCCGCGGGCCGGAGACGCTCGCGTCGCTCGTCGCGGAACTCGGACCGACGGCTCGCGCGGCGACGGCCATAGAAGTTGCCGAAGCCGCGGAGGTGGCCGTCGTGACCATCCCGCTCCACGCATACAGCGCCGTGCCGATCGAGGCACTCGCCGGCAAGATCGTGCTCGACACCAGCAACTACTATCCGCAGCGCGACGGTGCCATCGCCGAACTCGACGACGAGACCACCACCACATCCGAGCTGCTCCAGCAGCACCTCCCCCAGTCGCGGGTCGTCAAGGCGTTCAATCACATCGGCGCCGCCGACATCACCAGGGATGCTCGCCCCGCGGGAGACGCCGATCGGCGCGCTCTGGTCGCGGCCAGCGACAGCCAGGACGCCCTCGACGTGGTCCGCGGACTCTACGACGAGTTCGGCTTCGACACGGTCGAGGTGACGCCGCTCGCCGAGGGGTGGCGCATCCAGCGCGACACCCCGGGCTATGGAGCCCGAGCGACGAAACCCCAGCTGGTGGCGGCGCTCGCCGAGGCGAAGCGCTACCGCGACCTCAGCTGATAGCCAGCGACGCGGAGCGCACGAAAAGAGGGCCCGATCGAGTGATCGGGCCCTCAGTGCTGTGGACCTAAGGAGATTCGAACTCCTGACCTCCTCGATGCGAACGAGGCGCGCTACCAACTGCGCCATAGGCCCTGACGGGAGGAAACATTACCACTGGGCAGCACGGACTGCCAACGCGACCCGCGCGAGCCGTCGCCGAATCAGAGCCACCGTGCATCCCGCATAAGGTTCCACGATCCTGGATCACGGACGTCAACATTGGAGGAATCCGTATGAGCTTCTTGACTACTCATACGGATCGTTTGGAACGGTCCCACAGTGTGTACCATCTCGAGGTATGCGCACCGCCGGACTCCCGCCTACGTGGCAACGTGACTCGCACACCTCCGTGATCGAGCCGGACGTCTCCCCGCCTCTCGCCTTGCTTCCCGCGGCGAGAACCCTGCCAAGGCAAGAGCAGGGCCACGCTGTCCAGTGGGAGCCGCATTCGCATCCCGTGAGCCAGCTTCTCTCCGTGCAACGCGGGATCATGAAGCTCGTGGTAGAGCGAAGCGTCTGGGTGGTGCCGCCTCACTTCGCCGTCTGGGTCCCTGCCGGCATCGTCCACACGAGCCGCGTCTCCGCAGACTGCGAGTTCCAGGCGACGTTCTTCTCTGAGCGGGAGTCGTTCCTCCGCCCCCGAGACGCCTACGGAGTGACGGTCACGCCGTTGCTGCAGGAACTGCTGGTCCGCCTCCAGGCCGCCGACCTCACCCAGGTGCAGCGCCGCAACATCGAGCGGGTCCTCTTCGACAACCTCGCCCCAACGTCTCACGACCTCCGCGTCCGCATGCCCCGCGACCAGCGCATCCTGCCCATCGCAGACGTGCTCAGCGCAGACCCGGGCGACCGCCGATCGCTCGACGAATGGGCCGAATCGCTCGCAGTGAGCAGCAAGACGCTCGCCCGGATCTTCCAGAACGAGACGGGCGTCTCGTTCCACAGCTGGCGCCAGCTGGTCCGCGTGCAATCAGCGCTCGAGCAGCTCTCGAACGGGCACAGCGTTGCGCTCGTCGCCCGAACGCTCGGGTACGCGCAGACCAGCACGTTCATCGACGCCTTCAGACGAGTGCTCGCGATGACCCCGGGCCAGTACCGCGCGCACGCCCTCATCGCCTGAACCGCGGAGCGTCCCGGGAGGCGCAGGACCGGACTCTCAACACCAGACACAGCCGAACCGTGGGATACTCGGGAGCAAGGCAAGCCTAGCCTGTGCCCGCCAGACGAAGTAGGTCCACAACATGCGAGACACCACCGAGCTCACCCCTGCGAGTGCACCGCCGATCGCCGAGGCTCGCAAGCGCGGCCTCGCGTGAGCGGAGAGCTGCGCGCCGCCGACCTCACGGTCGCCTACGACCAGCGGACCGTCCTCGATGGGTTCGACGTCACCATCCCGGCGAACTCCTTCACCGTCATCGTCGGACCCAACGCGTGCGGCAAATCCACCCTCTTGCGCTCGCTCGCCCGTCTGCTGCCCGCTGCTGGCGGCAGCGTGCTCCTCGACTCCACGGATATCCGCACGCTGAAAGCCAAGGAGCTGGCCAAGCGCATCGGGCTGCTCCCCCAGTCTTCGATCGCCCCCGACACGATCACGGTCGCCGACCTCGTGTCGCGCGGCCGGCACCCGCACCAGGGCATCCTCCAGCGGTGGTCTCACGACGACGACGACGCGGTCGAAGAGGCCCTCGTGCGGACCGGCCTCACCGACCTCGCGGCGCGCAGCGTCGACGAACTGTCCGGCGGTCAGCGCCAGCGCGTGTGGATCGCCATGGTGCTGGCTCAGGACACCCCCGTCGTGCTTCTCGACGAGCCGACCACCTACCTCGATCTCGCGCACCAGATCGACGTCCTCGAACTCTGCGCCGAGCTGCACCGCCAAGGCAAGACCCTCATCGCCGTCCTGCACGACCTCAATCAGGCAGCACGCTACGCGACGCACCTCATCGCATTGAACGCGGGTGAGCTCATCGCCGAAGGGCCCCCGGCAAGCGTCGTCACCGAGGAGCTCGTCGCCGAAGTCTTCGGCGTTCGAGCACGAATCGTGCCGGACCCTGAGACGGGCACGCCGCTCGTCGTTCCCCTCGCCCACTCCGCCCTCGTGCAGCGGTCTCCCACGACAATGCCTGCATGACCGAGGAATACACGCCATTCCCGCCATTCGTCACCCAGGTCAAGCGGGTGGCTCGCGTCTCCCCCAGCTACGTGCGGATCACGCTCGGTGCCGACGGCCTCGAGCACTTCGCACCGCACGGCAACGACCACCGCATCAAGCTCGTCTTCCAGCACGCCGACGGCAGCTACGGCGACTTCGGTATCAAGGACTCTCCAGCACCCGCGCTCACCGACTGGTACTCGAAGTGGCGCACGCTGCCAGACGAGCAGCGGAACCCCATCCGCACCTACACACCCAGTGCGACGCGCCCATCGCTCCGGGAGATCGACATCGACTTCGTCCTCCACCAGCCGGCCGGCCCCGCCACCGCGTGGGCGGCGAACGCCAGGCCCGGGGACGAGCTCATCGTCGTCGGCCCCGACGTCCGAGCGGACGACTCGACCGGCGGCATGGACTTCCAACCCCACGGGGCGAGGCGCCTCCTGCTCGCTGCCGACGAGACGGGGCTGCCAGCCGTGCGCAACATCCTGCAGCGCCTCCCGACGACGACCGCGGCGAGCGTGTTCCTCGAAGTCCCGTCGGCCGCCGATTGCGTTCCCCTCCCCACCGGCAACGCGGACGTCGTCGTCACGTGGCTCGTGAGAGGGCAGCACCCATACGGCGAGCGGCTCACCCAGGCCGTGGATGCCTGGGCCGTCGCGACGGAGATCTCCGGTTCGTTCTACGCGTGGCTGGCCGGCGAATCGTCGACGGTGAAGGTCATCCGCCGACACCTCGTCCGCCAGTGCGACCTGCCGCCGAGCTCGATCACCTTCTCGGGGTACTGGAAGATCGGCCGGGCAGAGAACTGAGGGGCGGCCGGGTCAGTCGCCGTTGGGGGCTGATGTGAAGTTGGGGCCACCGCTGGGCTGCGGCTCCGGCTTCGGCTCCGGGGGCTTCGTCTCTTCCGGCTCAGGAGCCTGCGACGGCGCAGGCGCCTGCGTCATCTGCGGAGCCTCGGTCGCTGGTGGCTGCGTCGCCGCAGGCGCCGAGGGGGCAGGCGCAGCGGTCGTGGGAGCAGGCGGAACGTAGGTGCGGCGGTTGCCGAAGTGCTCGGCTCGGGCATCGCCAACCACCTGCGGGATCTCGATGACCGCGGCGACCAGCGCCGTCAGATCCTGACCCTGCGCGTTGGCGCGGACGATCTCGATGAGCTCAGCCAGCCGCTCATCGGTCTCCCACTCGGACTGGTCGTACTCTTCGACCTCGGTCTCCGCTGCGGTCGCAACCCGCTGCGAGTACTCCGCGACGAAGTACGGCACGGCGGATTGCATCGTCGAAGTGGCGCCGGCGGCGTCGTTCGCGTCGATCTGATCCCGAGCCGTCGCGAGCAGGTCGCCCATCTTGGTCTTCGACTCGTCCGTCACAAGACCGTTCGACATGACGTACGCCGGCTCGATCGCGTCGACCTGCGCACTCACAGCGAGGGTCTCCGGGCTCAGGACCACGACGGCCGGCTGCGCAGGGGCAGCCGTGGACGCTGCGAGCGACTCCTTGCGGACCGAGGCGAACGAGCCGATCGACACGGGGATCACCACGACGACGACCACAAGTGCGACGGCGGCCACGAACCAGCTCACCCGGGCGGCAGCCGGAGCGGCACGGAAGCGCGCGAAAGGACCACCGAGGAGGAGACGAGCGTTCGTCGCGCCGGTGCGGTCGAGCGTCTCATCGCCGGCCGCGAAGATCCCGTTCGGCACATCGATCGATGAGTCGTCGGTCTTCGCGAACGGGTCGCCGTCTACTGGTGTTGCCATGATCCGACCACACTAGTGGATCGCCTGCACCGCCTGGCGGCGACTAGCCGACGCGGCGACGCCGAAGCGCGGCGTCGAGATCGCCCATGCCGGGCTCGACCTCGTCCAGAATGCCCATGCTCGCCCAGCGGCTCGGCCGCTTCTCGACCGGGGCCACCACGATGGGGTTCAGCACGGCCTCGCTCAGCTGCGGCGACGACTGGGCCAGCCCGGCACGCGTGGCCGCGGTCTGCGCGAGGGGCACCCCCTGCATCGCGGCGGAAGCGCGCGTCGAGAACGTCGCGATCCCTGGCTGCGCGTGCGCATCCCGAATCTTCTGCTCGGACCGACGCGCTGCCTCACGAAGCAGCTCGAGGTGGTTGACCTTCTCGATCTCGACACCGCCGCCAGGACCGTCCGGACCGGGCCGCCCGGGGGTCCCCGACTCCTCCTCAAGAGCAGTCAGCGACTCCGCGGACGCACGCTCGAGGTACAGGGGCTTCGGCACTGGAACGGGAACCCAGCCGTCGAGCGGCTCCGTGACCTGGACCTCCGCGGCTGGCTGAGCTGCGGGGCCGGCCGCGTCGCTCACCGAGAAGTCGATCGTTGCATCCGCGCGTCGTTCAGCCTTCGGCTGGCGCTCGGCGCCAACCGCGACTCGTGCCGCGAGCCGCTGCGCGTTCGCGATGCGGGCGAGACGCTGCAGGCCCGCGACTCCGGCGAGCACCGACACCACACCGGCAACCAGCACCCACCAGACCCCTGCGGTCGCGCCGAGCGAGATGCCCACTCCGACCGCGATGATGCCCACGAGCGTCACGAGAGAGGTGACAAGACGACCGCGCCGGGTCGCACGCGCGGCGCGCTGGCGGTCTTCCGCAGAGCGGGGCACGGTCACGGCAGGCAGGGCCCGACGAGCCGCCTCATCGCGTTCACGTTCCGCGCGCTCGGCCTCGGCCCTCGCGCGCTTGATGCGGCGCTCCTGCTCGCTCACGCCACGCCCGTCGGCCCGCACGCGAGCCCCACCGAGATCGCTCGTGGTCGCGAGCGAGTGCAGGGCCTGCTGCATGCGGATGGCGTTCTGCTCAGTGGCGAGGTAGTTGCGGCGGCGCACCCACGTCGGCACGAAATAGGCGAGCCAGAGCGTCACCGCCAGGGCGAGGACGAGACTGCTGCCGAACTGCATGGCGTCAACATTAAGCGCGGACGCACCCGCGGCCGCCGATTGCTGCGGAGTGTCAGATTCGGGAATCCTGAACTTCTCGCGACGCGCGGGCTGAACCTCACCGGAGAGGGTTCGACGTCCGCTCCCAATCAGCCTCGGGCACCTGCGCCTCACGCTCGTCGGCGGCGCCCTCGCGCCACCGTCGCAGCACCCCCTGCGGCACCTCTTCGCGCACGACGGCGAAGCAGAAGTGGTCGCGCCAGTCACCGTCGATGTGGATGTACCGACGACGAAGGCCCTCGTACCGGAAGCCCAGCTTCTCGACGACCCGCAGGGACTTCGCGTTCTCGGGTCTGATGCAGATCTCCATGCGGTGCAGACCGAGCCCCTGCAGGCAGTGGTCCGTGGCCATCGCCGTCGCGATAGTCGCGAGCCCCTTCCCCGCGAAGTCACGCGCGACCCAGTAGCCGAGTGTCGCCGAGGACAGGGCACCGTAGCTGATGCCAGACACCGTCAGCTGGCCGGCGAATCGACCCTCGTACGTGATCACGAACGGCAGGGCCGTGTGCGCCGAGGCCTGGGACAGCAGGGAACGGATGCCGCCGCGCACGTCCCAGCGACCGCCACCACCAGGGCTCGTCGCCTCCCACGGCTGCAGCCACTCGCGGTTCGCGAGCAGCACTGACTCGAGTTCCCGCGCATCCCGGACCCTGATGGGACGCAGCGACACCGGGCCGTGCGTCAGCGTGGGAACGGAAGCACTCATAGGAAGCGGAGTCTACTCTGCGAGCGACTTCGCGAACTGCCGCAGCCACGGGCTGAGCGCCGGCCCCAGCTTGGGGTCGTCGACGGCGAGCTCGACGATCGCCTTGATGTAGTCGAGCTTGTTCCCCGTGTCGAAGCGACGCTCACGATAGACCACGCCCACGACACCGCCGAGTTCCGCCCGGTTCGCGGCCAGCACCTGGAGGGCGTCGGTGAGCTGGATCTCTCCCCCGGCGCCCGGCTTCGTCTGCTCGAGCACGGCGAAGACCTCGGGGCGCAGCAGGTAGCGGCCGATGACCGCGAAGTTCGAGGGCGCGTCCTCGACAGACGGCTTCTCGACGAGACCCGTGATCTGGATCGTGTCCGGACCGGCGCCCGGCACACCCTCCGCGACGCTCGAGGCGGCGTCATAGGCAACGACCCCGTAGGAGGAGATCATGGCCGGGTCGACCTCCTGCAGGGCGACGACGCTCGCCCCCGTCGCCTCGTGCACCTCGATCATGCGCGAGAGCAGCGAACCGCCACCCGCCATGATGTCGTCACCGAGCAGCACGGCGAAGGCCTCGTCGCCGACGTGCTGACGCGCGCGCAGCACAGCGTGCCCGAGCCCGAGCGGGTCGCCCTGACGCAGGTAGTGCACGTCGGCGAGATTCGTCGCCGCCCGCACCCTCGCGAGCTTCTCCGTCTCACCCCGCGCCTCGAGGAGCGCCTCGATCTCGGCGACCCGGTCGAAGTGGTTCTCGAGGGTCGTCTTGTTGCGCCCAGTGATCATGAGCACGTCCGACAGGCCCGCCTCGACTGCTTCCTCGACCACGTACTGGATCGCCGGCCGGTCCACCACCGGCAGCATCTCCTTCGGTATGGCTTTCGTCGCAGGCAGGAACCTCGTCCCGAGACCCGCAGCAGGAATAACGGCCTTTGTGATGCGCGAGGACATAGGCCGTATCGTATGGCCCTCGCAGGTCGTCGCGAAACGCGAAGCGCCCGCGCGCGTCATCGCGGCGCGGCACCTGCGGGTCCCTCGACGGCCGCGCGTGAGCCGCGCACGTGCCCTTCGCTAGGCTCCTTGCCATGGCGACCGACGCGAAGACCGAGAAGCGCGCCCTCCGCGCGGAGATCCGACAGCGACGACGCAGTCACGGAGAGCTGCTGCTCTCGGAGCACGCCGAACACCTCTCGCACCACCTGCGGGAGCTCGTCGTCGCCCACGGCGCGACACGCATCTCCTGCTACCTCTCCGGCGAGTTCGAGCCGAGCACCAGGCCGTTCCTCAACTGGGCGAGCGACGCTGGCATCACCGTGCTCCTCCCCGTCACACGTGAAGACGGACTCCTCGACTGGGTCGTCTCCGACGGCGAATCGGAGCACCCGCACGAGCTCGGCTTTCCCGAAGCCATCGGCGAGCTCCTCGGGCCCATAGCGCTCGGCGACGCGGACCTCCTCATCGTGCCCGCCGCATCCATCGATCTGGAGGGCTACCGGATGGGCTGGGGGCGCGGCTACTACGACCGGACGCTCGGCTCGATGGCCGACAGGCCGCCCGTCTTCGCCGTGGTCTTCGACGACGAACTCGTCGGCGTTGTCCCCCGCGAGGTGCACGACGAGCGGGTGGATGGCGTCGTCACGCCGTCCGGGATCACACGTTTCTGACGCATTACCCCGCGGGCCCTCCGGCGCGTTTATGCTGTCCTGGTCCCGAAAGCGAGATTATGCCTACCTATTCCTACCGTTGCACCGAATGTGACAACGCCTTCGACATCCAGCAGGGGTTCGCCGACTCGAGCCTCACGGTCTGCGACGCGTGCGGAGGCAAGCTGCGCAAGGTCTTCGGTGCCGTCGGCGTCTCCTTCAAGGGATCCGGCTTCTACCGGACCGACTCCGCGGCCAGCGCCAAGAAGGGCTCCGGCTCCGGCTCCGCTTCCTCTTCGGGGGCCACCTCCGAGTCGAAGCCCGCACCTGCCAAGAAGGACCCGGCTCCAGCCGCGGCCTCCAGCACCTCCAGCAGCAGCACTTCAGCTTCTTCCTGAACTGACAACTTCTCCGTACGCGAGTACAGAACGAAAGGGGACCCCGTGAAGGGATTCCGCGAATTCATCATGCGTGGCAACGTCATCGAGCTTGCCGTCGCCGTCATCATCGGTGCCGCGTTCACCGGCATCGTCACCGCCATCGTCGATGGCATCTTCAACCCGATCATCGCTACCATCTTCCAGGCTGACGACATCGCGGCCGCGACCGTCAACATCGCCGGGGCGCAGATCGGCTTCGGCGCGGTCATCGCGGCGATCATCCAGTTCGTCCTGATCGCAGCGGTCGTGTACTTCGCGATCATCGTGCCGATCAACAAGCTCAACGACATGAGCTACCGCCTCATCCACGGCAAGCCGAAGCCCGCCGTCGAGGCCGCCGTGACCGAGAAGGACATCCTCGAGGAGATCCGCGACCTCCTCAAGGCCCAGCAGGAGTCGCCAGCCAAGCTCCAGGGCGAAGGCCCCGAGACTCGCGCCTAGTCGAACTCGCTACAGCGCCGCAGCCCCAAGCGCTGCGCAAGAACGCCGCCGGTCACCCCGGCGGCGTTCTTGCGTCTCGGCGCCGTCTCAAGGGCAGGCCATGGGCCGATCAGGACGAACGGAACGTCTCGCGGCCCCACACCCAAGAGAGACACGCGATGGCGAGCATCAGCGACGAGACGATGATCGCCCAGGTGAACCCGAAGAGGTCGGCGATGACGCCGGCCACGATCGGGCCGAGGATGCTCCCACCGTCCTGCGTCATCTGGTACGTGGAGAGCACCTGGCCGCCGCTGCGTCCGTAGCCGATGATGTCGGAGATCACGGCCTGCTCCGCGGGGGCCGCGAGCCCGGAGCCCAGTCCCAGCACGAAGCTCAGCGCGAGCATCGTGGCGATATCGCTGGCGAACGCCGTCGCGAACATCGCCACCGCCGAGACGCCGAGGCCGATGAGGATGAACGGGCGACGCCCGACACGGTCCGTCTTCCGCCCCGCATACTGCAGCGAGACGACGTTGCCGACCGCGCCGACGGCGATGACGACCCCGATCACCCAGGGCTCCTGGCTGATGCTTGTCGCGACGAACAAGGGAAGGATCGCCGTCCGCACGCCGAAGTTCGCCCATCCGTTCGCGAAGCCGAACACGAGCGAGGCACGATAGGCGGAGTCCTGGAGCGCCTCGCGCAGGGACTTCGGCTCGAGCTTCCTCATGCCGGGGGCTCGGTCGTCGCCGGCATCGTGCAGTCCGGCCTCCTCGGCGGCCTTCTTGGCAGTGACGCGGTGCGCGCGCCCCATCATGACCCCGACGATGGCCGCGGCGATGACGAGGGTGCCCGAGTAGACGAGGAACGGCACGCCGATGCCGAACTGCGCGAGCGCCCCGCCGACCGCGGGTCCGGCGATGTTGCCGACGAGGAAGATGCCGCCCCAGAGGGCCGAGATGCGCCCGCGGATCTGCGGCGGCGAGTAGCGCGCGATCATGCCGGCGGCGGAGATCGTGAACATCACGGACCCGACGCCACCGAGCCCCCGGAAGACGAGCAGCTGCCAGTAGTCCTGAGCGAACGCCACGGCGGCCGTCGACGCCGCCACGATGAGGAGTCCCGCGACGTAGATGCGCCGCTCCCCCAGCTTGTTGATGAGGGCGCCTGCCCCGGGGGCGAACACGAGCCTCATGAACGCGAACGCGCTCACGACCACCGAGACCAGCGTCGCGCCGACGCCGAAGCTCAACGCGTACTGGGGCAGCACGGGCACGATGAGCGCAAAGCCGATCGCGATGAAGAACGTGGCGACGAGCAGCACCCAGATCTCTGCGGGGATGGGAGGCCTGGGGCCGTCCGCGCTCGAGACGACAGGGGTCTGTCCGGTGGTGGGATGCTCGGGATCCGAACCAGGCACGTTGGGGTCGTTCGGTTCGATGGCCCGCTCAGCCATAGTGCGGTGGCTTGTCGGCGCGCAGCCGGTCGTCGTTGGGCCCCCTGGGGCTTTCAGCACGGTCGTCGGCGTAGCGCACGTCGGCGTCGCCCCAGGCGCTCGGAGAGTCCTCGCCGGCGAGCACGGCGGGCTCACGCCTGCCGTCGACAGACTGCGGCGCTGGGTCGCTGCCGGGCGGCGGCGCCGTCGTCACGCGGCGTCGCGGCTTGCGCCCGATGGGCGTCGATGCAGGCTCGCTCTGGTCGTTCGAGTGGGTCACGCTCAGCTCGAACCGCCGGGCTCGCCCGGGCGAGCGATCGCGATCTGCTGATTGCCATCGGGCAGCGTGACCGACGCGAGGCTCGCGCTTGCCGCGGCCCCCGCATCCGTCGTTGACCGACCGGAGGTCAGCTCACCCAGCTCTCCCTGCATCGAGCCGGCCGCGATACCGGCCGTCTCAGCGGGCAGCGGCACCTTGAGGGCCTTGCCGATGCGACGCGCGACGGCCTCAGGGTGCGCGAACAGCTCGAAGGAGTGCACGCGCAGGTAGTACCAGCCGAGGCGCTTGAGGAGTTCTGGGCGCAGGCGCAGCGTCTCGCGCAGCGTCGCATCCGCAGAGCCCGCGATGCGCAGGTCGAGCCCGTCCGTGTCGATCGCGATCGCCCGGCCGCGGTAGGCGGCGGCCAGCGGGATGCGTCCGCGGTGGAAGAGCTCGACGGTCATGCCGAAGGACTCGAGTCGGTTCGCGAGGTCGAGCAGCATGGGCGGTGCCTCGACGTCGCGTGCCTCGCCGTCACCCTCCTCGTCGGTCGCGGGGTCTCCGGCAGTGGGCTCAGACGGTGCGGCGCTGCCAGCGGGCGTGCCTGCCTTGGCCGCCTCCGGGTCGGCTTCACCGAGGATCTGCGCCAGGCCGAGAACGCCCCGCGACATGCGCGACGGGTCGAGCTCGCCGGGCCGGATGCAGGAGACGACCACGAGCGACCGGCGGGCACGCGTCATGGCGACGGCAAGCGCACGTTCGCCGAGCTCGGTGCCGAGCACTCCGAAGTTCGCGAGGACGCGGCCGTGCGGCGTTCGGCCGAAGCCGATCGAGAAGATCACGCGGTCGCGCGACTGGGCGGTGGCCAGCTCGATCGTCGTGACGGTGAACGGCTCGCCGCGGGCTGAGGTGAAGAACTCGGCGATGTCGCTCCGTCGGGAAGCCGCGGAGTAGACGGCCTGCTCGACTCGACGGGCGTGCAGGGCGGACGCGGTGACGACCATGAGCGACTCGCGGGGGCGGTGGACGGCGTGGTCGACGACGAGTTCGACGACGCGGCTCACCTCGGCGTCCGTCGATTCGACGCCGCCGGTGATCGGGTCGGGAAGCCCCGTTCCGTTCTCCACGAACGAGAAGCTGAGGCTCGAGTGGCCGAGCAACGTGCCAGCCCAGGGCATGGAGCGGATCCGCCCCTTGTAGAAGCGCCGGTTGACGAGTTCAGCGAGGTCTTCGCCACCCGCGCGGTAGCTGCGCGTGAGCGCGTGCTCCGGCAGGAACTCGGCGAGCCGCGAGTACACGGACTCGCCGACCTGGTCGGTGTGCCGGAGACCCCACGTGTCCGTGCTGTCGGCCGACGGTCGGGTCACGGCGACCGTGAACGGCGTCGGGTACTGGGTGACCGGGTCCCCGAACGCGACGACCTGGTCGCCACGACGGATCGCCCCGATGCTCTCGGCGATCGACATCGTTCCCGCATCCACCAGGACGACGGTGTCGAAGTGGATGCGCTCGCTGACGAGCGGCACATCGTATGGAGTCGTGAGCCAGAGCTGAGCGATGCTCTTCGAGACGTCGCCAGCTTCGAGGGCGAGCTTCGTGGAGGGCACGCCGGGGCGGCGCAGCAGCTGCCGCAGCGCATCCGCCTGCTCGCTGTAGTCGACGATCGCGACCTTCCATGCCTCGGCGAGCTGCCAGGCGAGCTGCGCCGCGGAGTGATCGGTGTGCGCCTGGTCGACGACCCTGAAGTCGCTCTCGAGTCGCGTCACGACCCGGGTGTTGGCGTTGAGGAGGGCCTTGTCGCGGTCGAGGAGGTCCTCCAGCACCGACTGCCACCACGCGAGCTCGAGCTCGTCGCCGAGCGCATCCGCCTCGACGTGACGCTCGGAGAGGTCCTCGAGCAGCGGGGTGAGGCCGAGGTTCTCGAGGCGCTCGATGATGGTGAGGCGCTCGACGATGTTGTGCAGCACCTCGCTGTCGGCCGCGAGTTCCGTGATGCGGGCCGGGAGGTCCGCCAGCGGCAGCTCGCTCAGCGAGACGGCGCCGGCGTCGACGAGCGGCTCGTCGAGGAGGCGCAGCTTCTCGGCCACCTCGCGGTGGAACTTCCTGACGTCCGAGATGCCGGTGGGGACGGTCGGGGTGGAGCCATCCGTGACGTAGCGGTGCCAGAGGATGCGCTGACGCTGGGCGAGCTTGAGCGACTCGTGGAGGTCCTCCACGACGACGCCGGGCCGCACGTAGTCCTTCGCGAGCTGCCGCAGCTGGCGGCGGCGCGCCGACGTCAGGTCGCTGCCCTCCCGCTTGGGATTCGTGGCGTGGATGACGTCCGTCAGCGAGTGGTCGAAGACCGCCGGGCGGAAGCGGTCGAGCGTCTCGCGCAGGTCGAGCAGCAGGCGGAGGTAGATGCCGAGTTCGCCGTACGTCTCGGCGGGGCGCATCCGGGTTCGGCCGACGAGCTCCTGCGCCCGGTCGATGACCTCGACCAGCACTCCCGCGTCGAGCTCAACGGCTGCCTCTTGCGCGCGGTTCGCTTCGTCGGTTGACTCGAACGAGACGCCGTACCAGGGCGAGTCGTCCGGGCCGTACTTGAACTGGCCGAGCTCGCCGGCGGCGCGGAGCTGACGCGCGATCGCATCGCGGCCCGTGGCGATGGCCTCGATGGCGTCGCGGTCGAGACGCGCCGTCGTGATGGGCGGGTGCTCTCGCAGCTCGAGGCGGGAGAGCTCCTCGAGGGCGTCGAGCGCGGAGACGCCGAGCGCGGGGTCAGGGTGCACGAGTGCGTCGCGGTAGTCGGCGAGCACGTGGCGGAGACGGACGAGCGCGTCGTCGAGCTCGTGCATCGCGGGCTTACGAGCCTTCTCGTTGCGCGAGATGGATGCGATCGCGTCACGGCGGAGGGTTCGTGGCGTCACGGCGAGGCCCTCGAGTCCCACGCTCTTGAGGCGAGCCCTGATGGCGCGGATGCTCGCTGAGCGTGGCGTGACGACGAGGACGCGCTTGCCGTCGGCGACGAGCAGACCGAGCGCGTTGATGACGGTCTGCGTGAGGCCGGTGCCAGGCATCGTGTTGATGACGGCTGAGTTGCCGGCCGCGATCGCGTCGACGACGCGCTCCTGCTCGGTATCCGCGTCCAGCAGGAACCGGTCCCCGACCGGGTCGCGACGGTCTGGGCTTGGCCGCTGCTCGGCGGGCCGCGGCGCGGCGACCTGGCGGCGTGCTTCCTCGTCACCCGCGAGGGCTCGAAGCACCGGGTGGGTGAGCTCGTTGGTGTCGCGGAGCATGGCGCTTGCCACCTCGCCGAAGCTCGAGATGACGGCGCGGGCCGAGACCGTGAACTGCGGGATGGACGCGCCGAGCGCTCGCGTGCGGTCGAAGACCTGCTGCGGCAGGAAGGCGTCGTTGGACTTCGCGAGCTCGAGGAGCTCGGCCACTGGGAGGCGCACGCCGAAGTGCTGCGCGAGGTGGCGCACGAGTGAGGCGTTCACGCGACTCGGGCCCTTGAGCGTGAACTCGTAGTCGCGACCTGCACGGCGCAGGTCGACCGTGCGAGTGAGGATGGGCGCGCGGAAGTGCTTCCCGTCCTGCGTCCACTCGGCGAAGCCCGTGGCGAGCTGGATCGTGCTCATGCCGCGGCCGGCGAGCAGCTCGGTGCCCTTCTGCGCGATGAGGTCGGCGGCGTCCCGAGCGCCACGGAACGACGAGTTCTCGCGCACGAGCGCCGACAGCAGCACGGTCTTGCCCGCAGCGAATGGCGCGATGCCGCCGGGGTGCGCGCTGGTGAGTTCGACGTACGTGCCTGGTTCGTCGGCGAAGTCGAGGAGCGGAGATGGTCCGCCGAGTTGCGCCAGCTCGTGCAGCCAGGCGTCCTGGGCTGCGTCGACGGCCGCTTCGAGCGCCCGCGCCTGCTCGGCGCGTTCGAGGTCCAGCGCGGTGAGCTCCTGCTCGTCCTCCGATGGCACTGGGTGGGTCTTGCGTTCGTGCGCTACCGCATCCGCTACCCAGGAGCGGCCGCGAGTGAGACTCGGACCGTCGGCGTTCCGTGCGCGCACACCGTCTTCGTGGTCGCGTCCGAGGTCGAGGGACTGGCCGTTGTCGTGGTCATCGCGGTCGCCCTCACCACGCTCGGCGCGCTCGCGCTCGAGGCGTTCCCGCACCGGACTCAGGTCGGGAATCGGCTCCGTCTCATTGTTTGTGGGCGCACCCTTGCCGGAGCCGTGATCGTCGCTCTTCGCGTCGCCCGGCTCTGAACCTCGTTTACGAAACAGACCCCACACGCGTGACACTGTAAGTGTCTCGGCCGGTCGGAGGGTGGAGGCGCGCGTGGGTTGCGCCGAGCTTGGCCTAGTTTTCGCGCGACTCGGGGTCGGTACCGTACGGCGGCACCTGACCGGCTGCCCCATCCCCGCCGACCGTCTCCGACCTGTTCCGCCCCCGGATGGCGTTCACGATGAACACGATGCCGACGACGATGACGGCAGCCGGCCACAGCTCCCAGATGTTGCCGAGCCCGCCGAGCACGAGCTCGTTGAGTAAGAAGAACGCGCCGACGGCGATGAGGATCCACCCCCACCAGTTGCGGATGCTCGTGATCAGGGCGACGACACCCACGATCATGGGGAAGATCGGCCAGAGGATGCCCCACTCTATGGGGAGGATGCCGAGACGGTCGAGGAGGTAGGCGGTGCCCATGATGATGAGCCCGATGCCGAGGCCGATGGGGCCCGCGAGGCTCGCCCTTCGCTGTTCTGAGGTGCTCATGACCCAACACTTCCACTTCGAGCGGTCCACGGACCCGTTCGTTGCGAAATCATGATGAACTTCCGGCCGCTCCCAGGCTGCAGCGGGTCGCAGTGCGCGCGGAAGTCCGCGAGCACCGGTAGCATTGTCGCGCCAGCCTCTGTAGCTCAATGGAAGAGCAGTTGCGTCCTAAGCAAACGGTTGGGGGTTCGAGTCCCTCCAGGGGCACCAGTTCTTCGGTGCATCGCAGCGGCCGCAATCCCGCGCTGGCACTAGTGGGTCCGTAGGATCGGACCATGACGACGATCTTCGACGAGCAGCATCGCCCGGAGCCGCCGCTCGGCGAGGATGAGTGGTCGACGTTGAACGGCTTCCTCGACTTCCACCGGGCCACGCTCGCCTGGAAGGTGTCAGGGCTCAGCGCGGGTGACCTTGCGAAGACGCTGTCACCCAGCACCATGACCCTCGGGGGCCTCGTCAAGCACCTCACGTACGTCGAGGACGACTGGTTCGGCGTCGTCCTCCTCGGTGAGGAGCCGCGCGAACCGTGGGCCTCGATCGACTGGCAGGCCACGCCCGACTGGGAGTGGGACACCGCGCGAGACAGCGAGC
The DNA here is from genome assembly GCF_002931555.1 of Pseudoclavibacter sp. RFBB5. Lineage (GTDB taxonomy): Bacteria > Actinomycetota > Actinomycetes > Actinomycetales > Microbacteriaceae > Pseudoclavibacter. The sequence goes on from NZ_PSTZ01000007.1 coordinate 1,117,614, forward strand.
CCTCCGAGCTCCTCGCAGCGTGGGAGGCCGCCGTATCGCGGTCACGAGCCGCGGCCGAGCGCGCCTTCCAGCTCGGCGGCCTCGAGCACCCCGCGGCGAGCGGCTTCTCGGACGGCCGCATCCCGCGGCTGCGGTGGATCCTCATCCACATGGTCGAGGAGTACTCGCGGCACAACGGGCACGCCGACCTGCTCCGCCAGGCGATCGACGGGAGCGTCGGCGAGTAGGGACTCCGGCTCCCCGCTGCACACACGTCTCGGCGAGGATCGCCTCCTACCCTTGCGGGCATGACCTCATCGCAGACCTGGCTGATCACCGGCGCGAACCGCGGACTCGGACGCGCCCTCACCATCGCCGCACTCGATGCCGGCCACGACGTCGTCGCGACGGCCCGCGGCCAGCACTCGCTCCCGGCGCACGAACACCTGCTGGTGCTGCCGCTCGACGTCCGCGACCGAGCCGACGTATTCGCGGCGGTCGACCAGGCGACAGCCCGGTTCGGCACGATCGACGTGCTGGTGAACAACGCCGGCTATGGGCTCATCGGCACGGCAGAGGAAGTCTCGGAGCAGGACGCGAGGGGCATCCTGGACACCGACCTGCTCGGCCCGCTCTGGCTCAGCCAGGCGGTGCTGCCCGGGATGCGAGAGCAGGGATCGGGGCACATCGTGCAGATCTCGACGGTCGGCGCGGTTGGGACCATGCCGACGCTCGGCCTCTACAACGCGGCGAAGTGGGGCCTCGAGGGGTTCAGCGAGGCCATGGCCGCCGAAGTCGCCAGCTTCGGGGTGCGCGTCACGATCGTGGAACCCGGCGAGCTCCGCACCGACTGGGCCGGCGGCAGCATGCAGTTCAGCGAGCCACTGGCCGCCTACGACGAGCTGCGCACAAGCCTCTTCGGGACGCCGCAGGTGCCGTGGCCGTCTGCGCCAGCTGCCGACGAGCCGCAGGCCAGTGGCACCTCGCCCGCGGATGCCGCCGCAGAGATCCTCGCGCACGTCGTCGACCCGGACGACACGAGAGTGCGACTGCTGATCGGCGACGACGCCCCACCACAGGTGCACGCCGCCTTGGGCGCGAGGCTCGACGAGTATCGCCGCGACCCCCGCTTCCCTGGCTGACGGCCCCGAGGACGAGGCCGCACCGCGGGGTCGGGATCAGGCCTCGTCAGCCACGCGGATCAGCACCTTCCCGACCGCGCCACCCTCGACAGCGTCGTGCGCCGCCGCGGTCTCCTCGAGCGGGAACCACGTGATGGGCAGACCTGCCGACTCCCCCACGGGCAGCGCACCGTCGACGAGCGCCGCCGTCACGTCCTCGGCGGCCGCGTGCAGCGCATCCGGCCCCACCGTGTACAGCAGCAGTCCCTGCCAGCGGACGTTCTTCGCGAAGCTCGCGATGATGGGCACGGTGAACTCGTCGCCGTTGTTGTTCGCGTAGTAGGCGATGCTGCCGTGATTCGCGATGACCTCGACGTCGAGCGCCGCATTCTGCGTCGGCGCGACCTCCACGATGTGGTCGACGCCGTTCGGGGCGAGCTCCTGGATGCGCTCGGCAAGCGCGGGGTCGGGGTAGCGCACCACGTGGTGGGCTCCGGCAGCCCGAGCCAGTGCCTCCTTCTCTTCACTGCTGACCGAGGTGATGACCGTCGCACCTGCCCACGCCGCGAGCTGGATCGCCGCGTGCCCGACCGCGCCGGCGCCACCGTGCACGAGCACCGTGCGGCCGGTGAGCGCCCCGGGCGAGAGACGGGCGGGGCCGTGCTCGTGCACGGTCAGCGCCCGGTGCGCCGTCATGGCCGGCACGCCAAGGCTGGCAGCCACATCGAAGCCGATGCCCTCGGGCAGGGCGACGACGCGATCGGCGGGCAGCACCGTGAACGCCTGCGCGGTACCCGTCGGACGCTGGTGCGCCGCGAGGTAGACCCAGACGCGGTCACCGACCGCCAGCCCCGTCACGCCCTCGCCCAGCGCATCCACGACCCCGGCACCGTCCTGGTTCGGGACGACTTCGTCGAAGCCGAGTGCGCTTCCGGCTCCGCCTCCCTCGCGCGCCTTCCAGTCTGTCGGGTTCACGCCCGAGGCGACGACCCTGATGCGCACCTCCCCTGGCCCCGGCTGCGCGACTTCGCGCTCGACCAGGGAGAGGACGTCGGAGGGACCGGTGGATGCGTAGACGATTGCCTTCATACCAAGGTCCAGCACGGCCGAGGCGCGAGGTATTCCCCGCTCGGCGAGCCTCCTCGGCCGATTTCCGCGCTCAGCCTGGTTCCCTGGCAGAAGCAGTGACACGATGGCGTCATGAGCAGCGACGACGATGTTCGGCGATTGGCGCTCGCGCTCCCCGAGACCGAGGAGCGCACCGCCTACGGCACTCCGGCGTTCTACGTCGGGAAGAAGATGTTCGCGCGCTTCCACGATCAGCCCGGAGTGCTGGTCTGCTGGCGCGCCGACCTGGGCGAGCGCGAGGCGCTCCTGCAGGGCGAGCCCGAGGCGTTCTTCACCACCCCGCATTACGACGGCCACCCGAGCGTGCTCGTGCGGCTCGAGGCGGTGTCCACGGCGAGACTGGGCGAAGTCCTGCAGGAGGCGTGGCGGGCGAGGGCGACGAAGCGCATCCTCCGCGACGCCGACGCCGACGCCGACGCCGACACCGACACCGACACCGACTAGGGGCGGTCGCGTCCTTCTCCGACAGTGGCGACCGAGAGCCTTATGATCAGCGGATGGTCAAGGTCATTGCAGTCATCCGTCCCGTCGCGAGCGAGACGATCGAGGCGGAAGCCGACTCCTACGAAGAAGCGAAGTCGAAGATCGAAGCCATGGTGCCGGAAGGGTACGAGCTGCTCTCGGTCCGCTCGACGAAGTAGGCAGCACTGGCGCCCCCAGGGGTGCCTGGCCCGTGGAGACCGCTGGTTCCGTCGACGAGAACGGGCCCCGTCAGCGCTGGGAAGCGCCGACGGGGCTCGTTCTCTGCGGAGAACCCCGCAGTCGGTGTTACGGGCGCAGCGGGTTCGGTCCGCTCGAGCCGCGAGCCACGAACAGGTTGAGCAGGTTGAGGAACCCGATCGCTCCGACCTGGAGCGCGGCCGTCTCGAAGACGCGGAAGTTCGGCGACGCTGGGATGGTGCCGCTGCCTGCCCCCGGGAGGGGCACCCGAACCGACCGGAACGGATCCTTCGACGAGTCATCGTTCTGCGCGTTCACCGTGATCACGAGGACGTTCGTGAGCGCACTGAACAGCAGCGAGAGAAGGTTGTTCAACGGGGTGAAGATCGCGTTGAGGGTGCCGTTCGGCGCCAGAAGGCCACGGACAGTCCCCGCAACGACACCTGCGAGATTCGGTAGCAATTCATCGAGTACGGGAGCGAGGTTGAGCGTGACGATTCCGAGTCGGGCAACTGCCGTCGCCCCACCGCCTCGTCCCGCAAGGAACTGGGCGAGTGTTCCGCTGATCTCAAGGCTTACAATTCCGATGAGATTGGCGGTGATCGAGATTGTGATCGAACCCGCGAGGCGCGTGATGATGTCTTCTACAAGCGTGTTTAGAGCCGCGACTATTGCATTCGTCGGAAGAGGCAAGTCGGCGAAGAGCCGCGTATTGGCCGGCAGATTATTGAACGTCTTCTTGTCTGGCGTGTTGAGAAGTGGCGCAAGGTCGACCGTCACGGTTCCCGCAGTCAAGTCGAGCCGAAGGGGAGAATTCGCCCCGCCAATGGGAGCTGCGGTGAGAGCAGCGAGGTCGACACTAGCGCTAACGTTCAGGTTCGCGGCACCACCGATGGCACCCACGACGCCACCCAACAACGGGATCTTGGCGAGCTCGTCGAAGATCGCCTGGGTGCTGACGGGGAGGTTGACCGGAATGGTCGTCTGGAGGGCGGTGCCGAGCGCACCGACGACTCCCGAGGTCACCTTGGCACGCAGGTGGCTGAGGATGTACTGGCGCTGGATGCCGCCGGTGGGTGGCTGCACGGTGACGGGCGGCGCGGTGGCGCCGCGGAAGGCCTCGGACACAGAACCGGAGGTGACGTTCGGCGCCGGCGGCGTGCCGACGACGGTCTGCGGCGGGACGCAGAGGACGTTCGCGTAGGTGCGGCCGGCCACTGCCCCGATGTCGAGGTCGAGGTCGGTCAGCGAGTTCAGGAGGTCGGCAGCGACCGGCGAGCCGATGAGGGTGCCGAGCTGCGTGAAGACCTTCGTGAGGTCGAGGTTTCCGAGCGTCAGCTCGCTCTGGGCGGGCGTCAGGGCGATGAGGCCGTCGTTCGCGACTGCGCCGCTCGATCCGTCTGTCGTGCCGTACTGGTTCGCGTAGGAGCGCTGGTTCAAGAGGCCGAGCGACTGGGGCCCCGTGACGATCTGGAGCACGCCGGAGAGCAGGTCGATGACTCCGTCGAGCGGCGACGTGTTGTCGGCCTGGACGGTGTTCCCCGAGAGCTGCGTCGGGGCGCCCGTGAGACCGGCCAGCAGCCCGCCGAGCAGCTCCGTGCCGAGCAGCGTCCCACTCAGGAGGCGACCGTTCGAGCCGGCGTTGAACAGGGTGCCGGTCGGGAGGCAGCCGGCGGTCGTCAGTGACGCGGCGGCGAGTGGTGCGGATGCGGCGGCAACGACGAGGGGTGCCGTCCAGGCGGCGCCGGCGACGATGGAGCGACGTGTGACGGTCCCGGTGCGTGTCGGAGTCGCCGCGAAGGCACTCGGCACCTGCGGGGTCTGGGCAGATGATTCTTGGGACGTGCTGGGCATTCGGCGGCACTCTTTCGCTGGGGGGACGAACGGCAGTGGGACCACGTGCGTCGGAGACGCTGGGTACTTCGACTCCGAAATCACGCGCTAGGACAAGAACATAGCGCAATACCACAGCGTCCTGGAGTCTGATCCACATATCCGCGTCACACGTGGTGATTCACCCGGATATTCACCCATCTCAACCAACCGAACGGTGAGCGATCGGGAAAAGCGCCCTAGTCGAACATCCCGTCGAGCAGCCCACCGATCATGAGCCCTCCGAGCACACCCCCGACGACGTCCCCCATGTCGCCACCACGTCGACCCCCGCGACCGCCGTACCCGCCGTGGTATCCGCCACCGCGCGGCTGGCCCCACTCGTCGTAACCCTGCTGCTGCGGGCGCGACTGGTCGATGTCGCGCTGCGCGAGCTGCAGCGCCTCGCTCGCAAGCGAACCCGCCCGCCGTGCAAGCGACAGGGCCTGCTCACGCTCCTCCTCACCGCCGCGGTAGCTGACGAGCTCGTTCCGGATGCGCTCGGCCTCGGCCAGGCGCGTCCGCGGCGCGGACCCGATCCACCCTCGGTGCCCCGAGATCACGTCGTTCGCGACGGCGATCTGCCGGTCCGCGTCATCGATCGCCGTCACGATCTGCGCCTGCGACGGGATGGGGCGCGCCGCTCGATCCCTCGCCTTCGCCACCGCTTCGTCCAGCGCCGTGTTCGCGGCCCGGAGGCGCGACAGGGACGCGAACGGGTCGGTGCGCTCACCCGCCGGAGGGAGCGAGGCGAGCGCATCGGTGAGCCGCTCGGCTGCCTCCTCGACCTCGCGACTGCGCGGCACGTCTCGCGCCGCGACGAGGTCGCCGCGGGAATCGGCGATGACCGCGGCGAGCGTCGACTCGGCACGAAGCGCCTCGATCTCGTAGTTCTCGACGGCGTCGAGCAGCGTGTGCACTCGGCGCACGGCCTCCGTCGATGCCTCGAGCGCGAGCCGGGACTGCTCGTTCTGGCCCGCCTCGCGTCGACGCAGCGACACATCGGCGCTGTGCTCGGCGAAGGTGAGCAGCTGCGCCGCCTCCGCCGGGTTGTCGCCGACCTGGTGCAGTGCGGCATCCGAGTACCGGAGGGCAAGCCGATCGATGCTCGCCTGCGCGTCAGGGATGCGCGCCCGGAGACGCTCCGAGTCGCGCTTGACGCCCTCCAGCACGGCTGGGGTCTGACGAACCACCGCGACGGCCTCTTCCAGCACAGAGGACTTCTCCTCGAGCAGGCCCATCGCCCACTCGCAGATCTGCACGATGCGCGCATTCCTGGTGCGCAGCTCCTCTGGCGTGTCGGGGATGTCGTCGACGTTGAGCTGATTGAGGTGGAACGCCTCGCCCATGTACTTGCGCACATTGACGAGCGTGTCCCTGAGGTCCTGCGTGGCACCCGAGCCGAGCTCGGCCTCCGCGAACGACAGCTCGTCGTTCATGAGGCGGATGCGCTCATCGGCGTCGACCAGCGCCACTCCCGCCTTCATCGCCAGGTCTTTGTCGTGAGCGTCGATCTCGGCCTGCTGCGCTTGCTTCGCGCGGCGAGCGCGCCCCCAGAATCCAGATGCCATGCCGCAGATTCTAGTTGCGCGTCACCGGGCGAAGCTGTCGATGTTCACCGCCGGCGGAGCGCCCCGCAGACCGGCTCAATACCAGATGCCGGGAGCGGGCTCCGGCGAGACCCGAAGCAGACGCGCGACCTGAGCGCTCGCCCCGTCCGTCACCTCGCTGAGCACCCCTGCTGCGCGAAGCGCGGCGGGTGCGACCCCACCGAGCAGGAGCGACGAGAGGGCATCCACGCGCAGGCGCACCGCAGGCACCGCCTCCGGGAGGCGGTCGACCGCTTCGACGGTTCCGGCCCCGTCAGAGCCGACCGTGAGGAGGAACGACCCGTCCGCGAATCCGAGCGCATCCTCGACCTCCAGGCCGAGCACTCCAGGCGACGCGTAGCTTCGCGCCTCCAGCGCCGCCTTCACATCGAGGATCCGCAGCCACTGGTGATCCGTCGTCGTGACGCTCGCAGCCCGCTGGTCACCGAGCATCCACCTGACCGGCTCGTCGACGGCGACGTGCTCCGCCTTGACGGTGGAGACGAGGTCCGCCTCGAGGAAGAAGCGCCAGAGGGCCGCGTACGCGTCATCGCTCACCGAGCGGAGGAACTCGACGCTCAGCGTGTGGCTCGCGTAATCGTTGTCTCCGCCCTCGTACTTGAAGAGCGCCGCCCCCTGCAGCTCGCCGGACTCCGACGTATAGGTGACGGCTCGGAGCTTCTTGCCCTCACCCTCCTCGTCGTGCACCGTTCCTGCGAGGCGCGGCCACATGCCGTCCCAGCCCTCGATCTCGCCGACCGTCGACGTCCGGGCGCGGTCGAAGAGCCCCGCGGCCCGCTCCGCCCACTGCTCGCGGCTGACGTAGTCGACGCGACCATTCGGCGTGGGGCCGCTCCATCGAACGCGACGGGTGTCGATGCTGAGGTTCGCCGCGAAGGTCGCGGGCCCGAATCCGAAGCGCCCGTAGATCGTCGACTCGGAGACGGTGAGCGCCGCGAGCGGAATGCCCAGCGCAGCCGCCGTGCGCAGCTCGCCTTCGAGCAGGTTCCTGGCGATCCCCCGCCTGCGGCGCGCCTGCGAGACGGTGACCGAGCTGATGGCCCACACGCGCAGCTGGGTGCCGCCTGGCAGCGTGAGCTCGGCTGGCCACGAGCTCGTGGTCGCGACGGGCTCATCCGCCTGGGGAGCGGAATCGTCCCAGACGCCAGTCGTGCGCCGGTAGCCGAGCGATGCCCGCATGCCCTCGAGGTGCTTCTCGCTGGGCTCTGCCGCGAGGAACCCGCGCAGGTCGGCCCGCGCCCACGCGGCGAAGCCAGCTGCGTCGCTCGCGTCCAGCGTCTCGTAGCGCAGGCCGGACTCGGCGAGCTTCGCCTTCGAGGTCTCGTCGATCGGGAAGCGCGTGAAATCTTCAACTGCAGACATGCCTCCAGCGTAGGTCCCGCCCGTCAGCTACGTCCTGAAGGCGGTCTGGCGCGGCGATTCGAGCCGGCGCACCGGTGCCGCACTGGACCAGGCGGAGGCCACGTGACATTATCTGCGTATGCATGCAGATAAGCAGACATCGACGGGTGCCTCGCTCGGTCCCGCTGACACCGCACCGCTCGTCGAGCTGGACAGCCCCACCGTCGAACTCGCGGCCGAGGTCTTCGGGATGCTCGCCGACGCCACCCGCGTGCGCATCGTGCTGGTCCTCAGCACCGGCGAGCACGCCGTCAACGACCTCGCCGAAGCCGTCGGGAAGACGCCGGCGAGCGTCTCGCAGCACCTCGCGAAGCTGCGACTCGCGAGGATCGTCGCGACCAGACAAGAGGGGACGCGCGTCTTCTACCGGCTCATCAACGGGCACGCCAGGCGTCTCGTCGCGGATGCCATCTTCCAGGCCGAGCATTCCGTCGCCGGAGTCGGTGGCGCCGACGCCATCCCGCCGCACCACCGGAAGGACGACGCGCGCGGACCGGTCACCGCTGGGGACTCCGATGCGTGACCTGCTCGAGAACCGGGCGTTCCGGCACCTCTTCGGGGCGCAGGTCGTCGCCCTCGTCGGGACGGGCCTCCTCACGGTCGCGCTCGGCCTCCTCGCGTTCGACCTCGCAGGCGGCGACGCCGGCATCGTGCTCGGCACGGCGCTCACGATCAAGATGATCGCCTACGTCGTGGTCTCCCCGGTCATGGCCGCGGTGACGAGCCGGTGGTCGAGGAGGCGAGTTCTCATCTCGGCCGACCTCATCCGGGCCGCCATCGCTCTCGGGCTGCCGTTCGTGGGCGAGGTCTGGCAGGTCTACCTGCTGATCTTCGTGCTGCAGGCGGCGTCGGCGACCTTCACGCCGACGTTCCAGGCCGTGATCCCCGACGTGCTCCCGGACGAGCGCCGCTACACACGCGCACTCTCACTCTCCCGCCTCGCCTACGACCTCGAGGCGCTCGCAAGCCCCGTCCTCGCAGCTCTCCTGCTGACGGTCGTCACCTACAACTCCCTGTTCGTCGGCACCGTCGTCGGCTTTCTCGTCTCGGCGACCCTGGTCGCCGCGACCAGGTTCCCGAGCGTCGCGCTCGCCGCGCCAAGCCCCTTCCTCGCTCGACTGACCGCGGGCATCCGGGTCTTCTGGCGCAGCCGCGACCTCAGGGCGCTCCTGGCACTCAACCTGGCGGTCGCCGCCGGGACGGCGATGGTCATCGTCAACTCCGTCGTGCTCGTGCAGGCGCAGCTCGGGCGGCCGCAATCCGACCTCGCCGTGCTGCTCGCGTGTTCCGGTGCGGGGTCCATGCTCGTCGCGCTCGGCCTGCCGCGCGTGCTGGAGCGAGTCTCCGACCGCAGGGTGATGCTCGCAGGTGCCGCGCTGGTCCCCGTCAGCCTCCTCGCTGCGGCCGGCGCCCTCTCGACGTCGAGCGACCTGGGGTGGATGCTCGCCCTCCCGGTGTGGGCGCTCCTCGGCGCGGCCACCTCACTCGTGCTGACCCCGTCGTCTCGCCTCCTGCGCCGGGCGGCGTCGAGCGATGAGCGGCCGGCCGTCTTCGCGGCCCAGTTCTCGCTCTCGCATGCCTGCTACGTCCTCTGCTACCCGGCGGCGGGTTTCCTCGGCGCCTGGCTCGGACTCGCGCCGACCGCCGTGGTGCTCGGCGGGGTCAGCCTTGTCGCGACGGTCGTCGCCGCGCTGACCTGGGCAGATCGTGGCGCGCACGATCGACGCCCGGAGCCCGCCCAGGTCTGAGCTCGCGCCGCGCTCGGCCTCGGTCTCGGGATGGGAAAGTCGCTTCGTTGCGGGTAATTTCCCAGCACGAAGCGACTTTCCCATCCCGAGAGGCACGGCCCATCCCGAGAGGCACGGCCCATCCCGAGAGGCACGGCCCATCCCGAGAGAGAGGGACCTACCCGCGAGGGAGGGACCTACCCGAGAGGGAGGGTGGATGCGCGGCGCGGCGCGGCCGCGCCCGACTCAGACGCCCTGCTGTTGCTCATCCTGCGGCTTCGACCGCGCGGCCGCGATGATCTGCCTGGCCGCGACATCCGCACCCGCAAGCAGCGGCGACGGCTTGCCCGGGGTCGCCCCGATCGCGCTGCCAGGCTGCGTGCTGAGCGCCGGTATCCCGAGCACGACGACACGCTCGTCCACGGAGCCGTCGCCGCGCACGAGGTTGAGGCCTGGCGCGTGATCGTCCAGTACTGCCCCGGTCGCCTCCATGCTGTCCGTCTCCACGTCGACGCCGTCCCGCGAGCGCCGCGTGTGCACGCGGGCGCGCCCCGAGTCGAGCAGTGCTCGGAGCAGCGGGTCGTTGGTGGCGGGCACCTTGCCCTTGGACATGCGGGGCTCGATGAGCGCGCGGGCCCGGACGACGGCGCCGGTGATCGCCGAGCGGGCGACGAACTCGCCTGCTGCCTCGTCGAGGGAGACCTCGGTCTCGGGCCCGGTGAGGTGGAGGATCCCGGCGTCGATGAGCGAGAGGACCTCGCGGGTGCGCCCTGAGGGCGGGCCGGATGCGAGGAACAGGCCGTCGGCGTTGAACCACCCCTCGAAGTCCAGCACGGCGGATCGCCCTTCGAGGACGCCGGCGGCGGAGAGCCGTCCGGCCTGGCCTCGGAGCGCGCCCATCGCGCGGTTGACGGCGGCGCGCGGGTGCGTGTCCGGTGCGGACATGGAGCCGAGCTCCGCTTCGACGAGCTGCGCGACCTGCCGCGCCCACTGCTCTGGCGTGATCTGCTCGCCTCGCGTGGGCCGGCGGAGGGAGTCGATCGTGAAGGCGTGTGCGCCATCGTCGAGGTCCTGGTCGATGGATGCGGTGAGCACCTCGTCGAGAGCGGCGACGTCCTGCGCCCGGTCGAGTTCCTCGAGGGCGGCGTCCAGCGGCACCAGCATCGCTCCCGGGGCCCAGCCGGCGAGTGCCGTCAGGTACGCGACGGCGAACTCGCGGGCGATCGCGGGCCACACGTCTCGGGGGAAGTCGAGCGATGCCGGTTCCGCCGCGGCGAGCGCGTCGAACCAGGCACGGTCGGCGAGTCGGGCGGAGAAGGGTGTCGCTTCCGCCCAGCCGTCAGCCTTCGCACGGTACGGCACGCCGCGGCGCGAGCCTGCGTGCAGGATCGGCTCCCGGCCGGAGGGCAGGTAGCGCAGTCGGCCCCTCTCGTCGCCCGCGATGGGCTCGAACTGTCCGCCGCGGCCGGCCGTGAGCACGGCGACGACATCGAAGAAGTTCGCGCCGAGGCCGCGGACGATGACGTCCTCGCCCCCGGGCACGACCGCCCAGTCCTGCTCGGCTGGCATTCCCGGTGCGATGTAGACGAGGCCCCGCTCGCGAGCGGCTCGCTCGAATCGCTCCGTCTCCTCGCTCGGCAGCGCCTGCACCATGCCCTGGGCGAGCACCACGACCGACGCCGTCAGCTCGGTGCCGTCGGAGAGGACCACGGTGCGCGTTGCGGCACCGTCGCCACGCACATCCACGGCTGTCCCCTCGATGCGAGTGACGCTGACGTACCCGCTCGCTTCGGCGGCCTCCAGCTGCTCGCGGAAGTAGATGCCCTGCAGGCGTCTCGAAGGGAAGCTCCCGGGCCGGACGGCTCGGGCTTCGTCCAGGACCCACGGGGTGGGGTGCTCGCCGCGCTGCACGATCGCCTCCGCCCAGTCGACGAGGTCTGGGCCTGGCACCACGGGCCCGGACATCTTGGTCGACTCGTCGGCGTGGATGGTCGTCGAACCGGACGTCGTGTTGTTGAGGAACTCGGCCGGCTGGTCGATGCGCCAGGTCGCCCCGGCGCCGACGTCGATCGCGTCGACGATGGCCAGGTGGATGCGCGTCGCGGGCCGGCGAGCCGCCACCCGCAACGCCGTGGCGACGGCGCGCGGCCCTCCCCCGACGATGACGGCGTCGAACATCAGATGCGGTACTCCAGGTCGTCCTCGACGACGGGGCGCACCTCGACGAACCCTTCGCGCTCCTCGACCGTCACGCGCAGCCCGTAGACCTGCTTGAGGGTGTCCTCCTGCAGCGCCTCGGCTGGCGTGCCGCTCTTGATGATCGTGCCCTGGTCGAGCATGACGATCTGGTCGCAGAAGCGGCCGGCGTGGTTGAGGTCGTGGATGGCGATGAGCGCCGTGATGCCCTTCGTGCGTGTGATGCGGCGCACGATCTGCAGCGTCTCGATCTGGTAGCGCAGGTCGAGGGCGCTGGTCGGCTCGTCGAGCAGCAGCACCTTCGGGTCCTGCGCGAGCGCCCTGGCCACGAGCACGCGCTGCGCCTGCCCTCCGGACAGCTCCGACATGTTGCGGTCGACGAGCTCGTCGAGGTTGAGCAGCGTGATGGCGTCCTGCACGTGGCGCCAGTCCTCGGCACCGGGGGCCATCCCGTAGTGCGGGGTGCGGCCGAGGAGCACCGCCTCCCGCACGGTCAGATCGAACGGAGCCTCACCGGACTGCGGCACGTAGGCCACCGTCCGGGCGTGCTCGCGCCTCCCGAGGCTCAGCACATCCGTGCCGTCGAACGTGACGGTGCCCTCGCTGGGCTTGTGCACGCGGGCGATGACCTTCGTGAGCGTCGACTTGCCGGAGCCGTTGGGGCCGAGGAGCGCGCAGAACGTGCCGTCCTGCACCTCGAGGCTCACACCCTTCAGCACCTTGTGCTTGCCGTAGGCGAACTCGATGCCGTCGATCGTCAGGCTCATTTGAGGGCCGTCTTCCTCGTGAGGATGAGCTGGATGAAGATGGGCGCGCCGATGAAGGCGACGACGATGCCCACGGGGATGACGGCGGGCGCGAGGATCGTGCGCCCGACCGTGTCGGCGACGAGCAGCAGGAGACCACCGGTGACCACCGAGAACGGGATGAGGTAGCGGTGGTCCGCGCCGATGATGAGGCGCGCGATGTGCGGCCCGACGAGGCCCACGAAGCCGATGACGCCGCAGAAGCTCACGATGACCGCGGCGAGGACAACCGCCACGATGATGAGCCCCACGCGAAGCGCCTGCACGTTCACGCCGAGGCTCTTCGCGGCGTCGTCACCGGCGAAGGCGACGGCGTTGAGGTCCTTCGCGAACCACAGCACGAACGGGATCGTCGCGAGCACCAGGATCCCGACCGTCTGCACGTCCCCCCAGGTCGCGTCGTTCACCGAGCCGAAGGTCCATCGCACGATCGCCTGCAGCGTGTTCTCGTTGGCCGTGAACTGCAGGGCGGCGGTGAGCGCCTCGAAGAGCTGCGTGATGGCGATGCCGAGCAGCAGCAGGGTGGCGATCGCCATTCCCTTGGCGGATGCGAGGCCGAGCACGAGCGCAGACACGGCGAGGGAGACGACCAGCGCGCTCGCGATGATCGCCCACGACGGGAGGGTCGTGCCGCCCGCGATGGTGATCGCGAGGGCTGCGCCGAACGCGGCCGCGGGCGAGACGCCGAGGGTGAAGGGGCTGACCAGGGGGTTGCGCAGCAGCCCCTGCATGAGCACGCCGGACAGCGAGAGTCCCGCGCCGGCGGCGAAGGCCAGCAGCACACGCGGCAGGCGCAGCTCCGTCACGATCGAGAACTTCTGGGCGAAGTCGTTCTCGAGCGTGCCGCCGAAGATCGACAGCATGACCGCGGCCCAGACGTCCCCGAACGTGACGCCCGCCGTGCCGATCGTGACGGCGGCGATGATCGCGAGCGCGCTCACGATGAGGCCGCCGACGATCGCGAGCCGTTTGACGTTGGCGCGCTTGCGCTCGCTCGACGCGACCGCGTTCTGCTCGCCGGCCGAGCCCGTGCCGGCCTCTGGTGTCGCGACCGTCACTACGCGCCCGCCTGGTACTGCTGGATGTACTCGCTTGCACCGGGGAAGTCGGTGTCCTGGAAGTCGACGACCCAGCGCTCGAGGAACTCGTCAGGGTTGACGTCGGAGAACTCCTCCGGGTGCAGCCACTTCGCCAGGTAGAGGGCGCCGATGGACTTCGCGACGGCGCTGGTCGCCCATCCGTTCGCGAGGTACACCTCACCGTTCTTGATGGCGTCGACGTTCGACCAGCCCGGGCGGGCCGTGATCTCCGCGCCGAGCGAGTCGAAGCGCTCCTGGCCTGTCGGCGTGGCGCTTGGTTCGAACTCGTGCACGATGACGGCGGGGTTGCGGGTGACGACCTCGGCGGGGTCGACCGTGATCTCCTCCTGCTCGTCACCGCCGCCCGCGGCGTTCTCGAACACGTTGGTGCCGCCGGCCGCCTCGATGATCGCGTGGAAGCCGGAGCCGGGGAGCACCGTCAGGTACGGGTCGACCGTCTCCCAGTACACGGGCACGGGCTCGACGCCCTCGGTGCGCTCCGCGACGACGTCGAGGATCTCGCTCGAGAAGTCGGTGACCGCCTGCGCGCCCTCTTCCTTCTGGAAGACCTGTCCGAGGAGGCTCACGGTCTCGTCGAAGACCGCGTAGTCCCACGCGGTCGCGACGACGACGGGGATGTCGAACGACTCGAGCTGCTCTGCAGCCTCACGCCAGACGGCGTTGCGGGGCATGATGACGACGTCGGGGTCGAGTTCGGCGACCGCCTCGTAGTTGATCTGGTCGAGGCCCTCGGCGATGACGTCTGCCTCGTCGACCGGCAGGTACGGGAGGCGGTTGATGGAGGCGCGGTCGACGCCGACGACCGTGTCGCCCGCGCCGATCGCACGCACGAACTCGTTGCCGTAGCTGTTGAGCACGACCGCGCGCTCGACGGGTCCGTCGATGGTGACCTCGCGGTCCTGGTCGTCGATGACGGTGATCGTCTCGGCGTCGGCCCCGCCCTCGGGGGTGACGGTGCCGCAGCCGGTGAGCAGCAGCGTGCTGGCGACGAGGGCCGCGATGGCGGCGGGAAGTCGACGTGCGATGGGCATAGGGGAACCTCTCGGTGGCTGGGGGTGCAGAAGAAGGTGCGAGAAAGCGGGCCGGGATGCTCAGCTGGCGGACGCGGCGGACGCGGGCCAGTTGGGCTCGCCGAGGCTGAGCATGAGGCGGTTCGCCCACGCGAAGAACGCGGTCGACCCGACGAGGTCGAACAGCTCGGCGTCGTCGAGGCCGAGATCACGGAGCTCCTCGATCTGGCTGGGCGTCGCACTCGGGCGCAGGGTCGAGAGGCTGGCCGCGAAGCGGATGATGGCGGACCAGCGTGCATCCTGCTTCGCACTCAGCGCCTCGAGCGCGGTCGGCTGCCAGTTCGCGTCCCTCGGCAGGCTCGCGTCGATGACCCGCTGGACGTCGTCGTGACGCTTCGACTGGAACGTCGCCTTCCGCGAATGCACGGACGCGCAGTAGATGCAGTCGTTGACCTTGCTGGCGACCGCCGCCGCGAGCTCGCGCTCGGCACGCGGCAGTCCGTCCTTGCTCAGGAAGACGGCGTTGTCGATCGCGCTGCGCGCCTTCAGCACGGCGGGAACGCGGGACAGGAGCCTGAAGTAGACGCTGTTGGTGGTGGCCTTCGCGGCGAAGGAATCGACCTGCTCGGGAGTGAGCTCGTCCTCCGGGGGAGCGGCGATCCACGGCGACCACTCGAGCTGCTCTTGGGTGTACGCGGTCGGCTTCTGCAGGCCGGAGATCGTGCGTCCGCTCAGGTCCTTCGAGCGGCCGGCCGCGACCGTCGAGCGCGCAGGCGCATCCACCCGCTCCGGCGACCGGCCTGCGAGGAGCGCGTCGCCGTCGAGCATGCGCGCGAGGTAGCTCTCGAACGCGACGAGCTCGCTCAGGAGCACGATCTCGTCAGGGGTGATGCCGGTGAGCGGCAGCACGTGCTGGTCCTCGTGGGTCGCGAGCGCCGGCGACACCGTGATGAGGTCGACGTGCTCGACAAGCGCACGGAGCTTCGGGTCGGCGGGCAGCTCGTCGCCGACGAGGCGTGCGTCCGCGCCCTGCGCGAGGTGCCACTCCGCGAGCTGGGCGTTGCCCTGCCAGCGGGCCACCGTGCGGGCGAACCCGTGCAGAAGCGTGGCTTCGAGCGCCTGTGGTGCCTCGTAGAGCGCCGAGCAGGCGGCGAGCGTCTGCTCGATGACCTCGGGCTTGGCTGCCGTCAGCGAGGCGATCGACTCGGGAACCGTCGGGGAGATGCGCACGTGGGGGTCCTCAGCAGTGGAGTTCGGGGGAGATCAGATACCAAACTGCCACCACCGGCGGGGCCCCGTGCAATTGCGTTACCCCGCATGAACTCGACGGCACCCGACCGGGACACCGGTCCCGCATCGCTCGCGCTCGGTCAGGCGGTGCCGAGATCCGGGCGAGTCAGATCCGACTGCCGGGGTCCGGTCAAGGAGGCCGTGCGCGGGATGAGCTCGATGTCCGGCACCGGGTCGAGCGTCAGGCGCGCGTGCGTCTCCACGTCGAAGCGCTGCTTCCCGTAGCGCAGCTTCTGTCGTTCGATGCCCTCCGGCCGGAAGCCAGCGCGGCTCGCGACGCGGCACGAGGCTGCATTGCCCGTCCGGTGCCCGAGCTCGAGGCGGAAGAGGCCGAGTTCCGTGAACGCCAGGTCGGCGATCGTCGCGAGGCCCCGCGTGGCGAGGCCCCTCCCCCGCGCCCCCTTCGCAAGCCAGTAGTAGGCCCAGCCCGTCTGGTGCACGTGCTCGATGTTGCTGAGCCCCACGTTGCCGACGGCGATGCCGTCGACGATGATCGCCAAGTCGTGCTTCGCCGTGCCGGAGACGAGGTGCTGTGCCATGTACGAGACGAAGTCGAGTTCCGTCGAAGGCACCCCTCCCGGGAATTGCGCTGCGAGGTCCGGCGACGTCCGCATCGCGTTCGCAAGGGCGGGGGCATCGTCGGCCACCCATGGTCGGAGGTGTGCATCCACCCCCGCAGTGTCGCATCTGCACATGTGCTCACACGGAGACGACGCGCGGGAACGCGGAGGACGACGTAACATGTACAGGCTTCGGAGCCGGTGGGGGAACATCAGCGTCGGTCTGCGAGACCTCCGGAGCTCGCTCACTTCGCCAGATCGGACGACTTCATGACCTCAGAAACGCTCAAGCCTGCCCCGCGGCGGCTGAACCACGGGCTCCAGCGGATGCTCGGCCGCGACACTCACGAGCAGGGACGCGCCGCGACGCCGCTCGAGCTGCTCTACGACCTCGCGTTCGCCGCGTCGTTCGCCGCCGCCGGGAATCTTTTCGCCCACGGCATCGCGGAAGGCCACACGGTGCCCGCGATCATCGGCTTCGGCTTCGCGATGTTCTCGCTGGTGTGGGCGTGGATCAACTTCTCCTGGTTCGCCTCGGCCTTCGACACCGACGACTGGCTCTTCCGGCTGCTGACGATGGTGCAGATGGCGGGCGTGGTCATCCTCGCCCTCGGCCTCCCGGCCATGTTCGAGTCCATCGACCACGGTGAGGTGCTCGACAACCGCGTCATGATCGCAGGCTACGTGGTCATGCGCGTCGCGCTCGTCTGCCAGTGGCTCCGCGCGGCCCGGAGCGGCTCGCAGTACCGGACGACGGCCATGACGTACGCGGTCTTCGTCTCCGTCGCGCAGATCCTCTGGATCGTCATCGCGATCCTCCCGCTCACGCTCGTCTTCGCACTGCTGGGCGGACTCGTCGCGCTCCTCGTCGAGATCGCTGGCCCTCTCGTCGCCGAAAGCCGCGGCGCCAAGAACGGCACGGCAACGCCCTGGCACGCACACCACATCGCCGAACGCTACTCGCTGCTCGCGATCATCGCGCTCGGAGAAGGGGTCTTCGGCACGATCGCCGCCGTCACGACCGTCACGACCGAGTACGGCTGGAGCTTCGACGCGATCGTGCTCGTCGTCGTCGGCATGGTGCTCATCTTCGGCATGTGGTGGGTGTACTTCATGGTGCCAGCGGCCGAGGTGCTGCACGTCCACCGCGAGCGCTCGTTCCCGTGGGGCTACGGCCACTTCTTCATCTTCGCGTCGATCGCCGCGACCGGAGCTGGTCTCCACATCGTGGCGTACACGTTCGACGAGCACTACCACGTGAGCGACGTCACGGCGGTGCTCGCCGTCGCGATCCCCGTGCTGATCTTCCTGCTCACGGTGTTCACGCTCTACTCGTACCTGCTGCGCACGATCGACGCGTTCCACGCGCTGCTCGCGCTCGCATCCGTCGCCGTGCTCGCTGCCAGTGTCGTCATGGCCGCCAACGGCGCCAGCATCTCGGTCAGCCTGCTCGTCGGGATGCTCGCACCCGTCGTCGTCGTGATCGGCTACGAGTCGGTGGGGCACCGCCACGCCGCGGCGCACCTCGACCGCATCGAGCAGGACGCGCCCGCACCCCACTAGCTCCGCCGCGGGCTGCCGCCGCGTCTCCACCCACCTCGCGCGCGTCTCTGGATGGGTTTCTCGCTTCGGGATGGGAAACAAACCATCCGGAAGCGAGAAACCCATCCCGAGTCTGCTGGCGCCCGGGCCGAGACTGGCGGCGGCTCGGGCGAGCCCGCCCTCCTACCTGACGCGGCGGCGCCAGGCTCCGGTCGCGTACAGCGACCAGGCGATGAGCACGGGCTGGAAGAAGAGGCGAAGGAAGCGCTTCTTGTCGGTGTCGAGCCCGAACGCGTCCCGGCGGTGCACGAACTGCGCGAGGTTGCCGGGGAACACGGCCGCGAAGAACGCCGCGGCCACCCAGCCGACGGTCGGCCGCTGGGATCGACGGGCGAAGAGCAGCGACAGGCCAAGCGCGATCTCGGCGACTCCGGATGCGAGCACCACCTGGTCGGTCGTCAGGGGCGCGTATCTGGTCACCGACTTCGGCACCTGTGCCTTGAACTCATCCCGCGCGACGGTCAGGTGCGTGACCCCCGCGAAGACGAGGAAGCCGCCGAGGAGCACGCGCTTGACGGTCCGAAGCCGCGAGGTGGGTGCCTCGTCGGCGAGGCGGATATCCGTGCTCTTGATCGCCATGATCGTCACGCCTTCCGGGCCGTCTTGCCGAACCGGAATGCCATCACGAGCTGCGTGATGCCGCCGATGATGAGGATGAACGCGACGATCCAGAGCATCACGACGACGATCCCAGCCGGCCACAGCAGGATCAGCAGACCTGCGACGATGCTGAGCGCGCCCGAGATGATCGCGAACCAGCGCGACTGGTCGGGGGACGCATCCGCGAGCGATGCGATGCCCTCGATGATCCAGGTGATGGCGATGAGGATGCCGAGCGCGTCGATGAGCGCCGCGGGCTGCACGAGCGCGAGGATTCCACCGGCGATCAGCAGCAGGCCGACCACCGCGTTGAAGACGCGCCACCCGGTGGGGAGCCCCTTGGAGACGATGGCGCGCACGAGGCGCAACACGCCGGTGAACACGAAGAAGATGCCGAAGACCCACGCGATGGCGGTGAGCGCCTTCTCGGGGAAAGCCAACGCGACGATGCCAAGGATGAGTGCGACTGCGCCGGCGATGCCGAAGATCCAGCGCAGCGTCGTCACCTGCTTCGGGCTCAGGAGCGTCGGGTTGAGGTTGAAACGCACGATGGGGGTGGACTGGCTCACTGCGGACTCCTTCAGTGGGGGATGCGCCGCGCGCGGCGTCGACGCCCCTCGTCCGGAGAGCGAGGGGTTGCCGTCATCCTAGTGACGAAGCGCGCGTCGCAGGCCCACCGACGGCGTGGGCTCTTCGCCCATCCTCCGACCGTCCCTGAGGGTGATGACGGCGTCTGCCGCCGAGATCTCGTGGGCGTCGTGACTCGCGACGACGATCGTCCTGCCGCGTGCCGCGAGTGCGGCGAGGCAGGTTGCGATGCGCTCGTTCGATTCGGCGTCGACGCCTGCCGTCGGCTCGTCGAGGAGGAGCAGCTCGGTGTCCTGCGCGATGCCCTGCGCGATGAGCGTGCGCTGCCGTTGGCCGCCGGAGAGCTCGCCGAGGAGCCGTCCGCGCAGAGGGCCGAGGCCGAGTTGCTCGATGGCTTCGCGCACGTGCTGGGCGTCGGAGCTCCGGCGCCCATCCGCGTGCGCTCGACGGCGCAGGCGGATGCCGGTTCGTGCTCGCTCGGCCCACCTGCCCATCGCGACCGCGGCCCCGACGGTCATCGGGAAGGCCTCTGGGAGTCGGGCGTGCTGCGGCACGAAGGCGATCCGCCCAGGGGATGCGTCGAAGTCGTGCCATTCGAGTGACCCGGAGGTGAGCGGCGTGGTCCCGGCGAGCACGCCGAGCAGCGTGCTCTTGCCTGAGCCGTTGTGCCCGACGACGACCGTGATCGCGGCGCGGGCGATCTCGAGCGAGACGCCCGCGAGCGCCTCGTGGGAGTCGTAGCGGACAGTTGCGTTCGCGAGTGTGGTGAGGGCGGCCATGCTCGAACCCTATCGGTAATGAGAAGCGTTTTCATTATGCTACGGTCCTTCCTCGTGCCCTTCCTCACCGATCCCCTCGAAGCGAGCTTCTTCGCCAGAGCCCTCATCGGCGGCTCCCTCGCCGCCGTCCTGTGCGCCTGCGTCGGCACCTGGGTCGTGCTGCGCGGCATGGCCTTCCTCGGCGAGGCGCTGGCCCACGGCATCCTGCCCGGCGTCGCACTCTCTGTGCTCCTCGGCTTCCCGCCCGTCGCCGGCGCCGCAGCCTCTGCCGCCGTCATGGCTGTCGGCGTGCGCACCCTGACGAAGCGCACCCGCCTCTCGAACGACACCGCCATCGGCATCCTCTTCGTCGGGATGCTCGCGCTCGGCATCGCGATCGTCTCGAGATCGGGGAGCTTCGCGGTCGACGTCACGGCCATGCTGTTCGGCGACGTGCTGGCCATCGGACCGGCAGAGCTCTGGCTCATCGGCGCATCCCTCGTGCTCGCGGTCGCCGGACTCGCCTTCTTCCACCGCGGGTTCACGGCACTCGCCTTCGACGAGCGCAAGGCCTTCACCCTCGGCCTGCGCCCGGAGCGCGCGAGCCTCGCCCTCATCGCGCTCGTCGCGCTCGCCGTCATCGCGTCGTATCAGGCCATCGGCACCCTGCTCGTGACGGCGCTCCTCCTGGCTCCCCCTGCCGCCGCATCCCTCACACGCAAGAGCGTCGTCGGCATCATGGCGCTCGGCAGCGCCATCGGCGTCGCCGCTGTGGTGGTCGGCCTCTACGCCTCCTGGCACCTCGCGATCGCCGCCGGCCCCGCCATCGCGCTCGCCGCCGTGCTGTCCGTCGCCGTCGGCGCGCTCGTGCGTCCGGCCCGGCTCCGCGGCGCGCGCGCCCGCACCTCCTCCGCATCCACCGCTCCAGCAGAAAGCGTCACGTCTTGCCCCGCACACCCGTAACCCTCCCCCTCTCCCCCGCATCCGTTCGTCGACACCCCCTCGTCGCCACCCTGGCGGCGGTCGGGATGCTCACCCTCGCCGGGTGCACCTCCCCCGTTCCCGAGGATGCGGCGCCCGCCGGAAGCGCTGCGCCCGAGGAGCAGCCGCACGGCTTCGTCGCCGGCGCCGAGGAGCTCACGGAAGCCCAGTCGAGCATCGCAAGCATCGGAGCGGACGGCTCCGTGAACGTGCTCAACCTCCTGACTGGCGAGAGCTCGACGCTCGACTCCGTCGCCAACCCTGTCTGGGCGGCGAGCGATGGGCGATTCGTCTTCACGGGGTCCGGAGCTGACGGCTACGGCACCACGCAGGTGATCGACACGGGTGTGTGGACGGTGCCGCACGGCGACCACGTGCACTACTACCGCACGGCTCCGGGCATCACCGGGGAGCTCGCGGAGGCGGGACCCGCCCGCGTCTCCTCGGACGAGGCCGTCGCAGCCCTCAGCTTCGAGGACTCCGGGACCACCGTCATCCTCGATCGTCACGCACTCGGACAGGGCGAGGTGGTCGAGCTCGCCCGAGTCGAGTCCACCGCCCACGGTGCGGCCGCAGCCCCGGTCGGCGATGCGGTCGTCGCCAGCAGCGTCGAGTCGCCAGGCGGAGCGCCGACGCTGGGCGCCTATTCGCTCGACGGTCAGGACCTGGGCGTCGACGTCGAATGCCCGGGACTGGGCGACGTCCAGCAGACGAGCCTCGGTGCGACCTTCGCGTGCTCCGACGGCCTCGTGTTCGCAGCTGCCGCGGAGGCAGGCGCCGAGTCCGCGGCCCCCGCCCTCACCAAGGTCGCCTATCCGGCGGTCAGCAGCACGACAGCCCAGGGCGCTGCACCCGTCGGCCCGGCGAGCTCGCTCGAGAACCGCCCGCACCGGCCCGCCGTCGCAGGCCCGGCCGGGGACGCAGGCATCTGGCTCGCCTCGTCCAGAACGCAGGAGCTGAGCTTCATCCCCACTGCGGACCCGATCCTCACCGCCGTGGCAGTCGCCGACGACAGCAGCCGCATCGTCGCTGTCGACCGCCAAGGCACGCTGCTGGTCATCGACGGGGAGACCGGTGAGGTGACCGGCACACAGACCGGGCTCATCGGCACCCCGGACTCCGCCGCGAGCGTCCACCTCTCCGTCGACACGAGCCGCGCCTACGTGAGCACTCCAGCCTCCACCGACCTGCACGAGATCGACTACAAGGACGGCGCCCGCATCGCCCGCACCCTCGACCTCTCCTCCCCTCCGGCCTTCGCCTTCGAGACGGGGAACTGACCATGACCAGCCGCACCCAGCCCCCGACCGTCCGGACGATCGCCGCCGCATTCGCCGCCGTGACCATCACGGCGAGTCTCGCGTCCTGCAGCGCGACGGGAACCGACGACCGGCCCGAGATCGTCGTGACCACGAACATCCTCGGCGACGTCGTGACCGAGCTCGTCGGCGACCAGGCCACCGTCACGACCCTCATGAGACCCGGCGCCGACCCGCACTCCTTCAGCCTCTCCGCGCAGGAGGCCGCCTCCATCGAGAACGCCGACCTCGTCGTCTCCAACGGGCTCGGCCTGGAGGAGGGAGTCGCGCAGCACCTCACGCAGGTCGACGCGGCGGGCATCCCCCACTTCGTCGCGAGCGACGCCTTCGAGCCACTCGCCTACACGGAAGGGGACGCGGAAGGCATGGACGACCCTCACTTCTGGACCGACCCGGCCAGGATGTCGGCGGTCGTCGACGCCCTGAGACGACAGCTCTCGACGGACGTCGACGGCCTCGACCAGGCGGCGCTCGATGCCTCGGTCGCCGACTACTCCGGTCAGCTCGACGAACTCGACACGTGGATGCAGGCCCAGTTCGACACCATCCCGAGCGCGTCGAAGAGCCTCGTCACCAACCACCACGTCTTCGGCTACCTGGCAGACCGGTTCGGCTTCACCATCGTGGGCACCGTCATCCCCGGTGGGACGACGCTGGCCGCGCCGAGCGCCGCCGACTTCGCCGAGCTCAGCGCGGACATCACGACCGCCGGCGTCTCCACGATCTTCGCCGATGCATCGAGCCCGGACGACCTCGCCCGCGCCCTCGCGAACGAGGCTGGCATCGACGTGCGCGTCGAGCCGCTGTTCACGGAATCGCTCACCCCGGCGGGCGGCGGTGCCGAGAGCTACCTCGAGATGATGCGCGCCAACACGGAGCGCATCACCTCAGGCCTCGCGCCCTGATGCTCCGACCAGCCCCGACCACGATCCCCCATCCCAGAAGCAAGTCCGCACACAGAAAGGTCTCCATGACCAACGCATCACCATCGAAGACGCGCGGCGCCATCGCCGTCACCGCCCTCGGCATCCTCGCCCTGACCGGCTGCGCGCAGACCACCCCGGCCGCCCCCGGTGAAGCGGCGGCAACCCCCGGGTCCGCCTCCGCACCTGCATCCGAGACGGTCACACTCACCTACGACGGCGGACTCGTCGTTCTCGACGCTGCGACCCTCGAGGTGGTCGGCGACGTGCCCATCGAGGGATTCACGCGCGTCAACCCCGTCGGCGACGGCCAGAACGTGCTGGTGACGACCGAGACCGGATTCCAGGTGCTCGACACCCAGCAGCCGGCCCTGACCGGCCTCACGTTCGAGGGCTCCAAGGCCGGCCACGCCGTGCCGCACGCCGGCAAGACCGTGCTGTTCTTCGACGGCACCGGCGACTCCGTCATCTTCGACACGGATGCGCTCCTCGCCGACAACACGACGCTGCCGGAGACGACGACGGTCGAGAGCGACGCCGCTCACCACGGGGTGTCGATCGAGCTCTCCGACGGCACGTTCGTGACCACGCTCAGCGACCGCACCGGCATCGTCGCGACCGACGCCGACGGCAACGAGGTCGCCCGCTCGACCGAGTGCCCCGGCGTGCACGGCGAGGGCACCGTGAAGGATGAGGTCGTCATCGTGGGGTGCGAGAACGGCGCACTCGCCTACGCGAACGGCGAGATCACCAAGCTCTCGTCACCGGACGACTTCGGTCGAATCGGCAACATGTTCACGACCGAGGAATCGGCCATCGCGCTCGGCGACTACAAGTCGGATCCGGACGCCGAGGGCTACCTCCTCCAGGCCTTCAGCCTCGTCGACACGGCGGCCGGCACCATCTCGGTGCACGAGCTCCCCGAGGGTGTCGGCTACACCTTCCGCGACCTCGGTCGCGGCTCGGACAACGAGGCGATCATCCTCGGCTCCGATGGCTCGCTGCACCTCTTCTCTGAGGCGGACGGCTCGCTCATCACCTCGATCCCGGTCATCGACGCGTGGGAGGGGCCGGCCGAGTGGCAGGATGCCCACCCCGCGCTGAAGGTGCAGGACGGCATCGCGTACGTCACCGACCCGGCGACCAGCAGCATCCACGCGGTCGACCTCGAGACCGAGGAGATCACCACCTCGGAGACGCTCCCCGGTGTGCCGAACGAGATCGCGCTGAGCTAGAGCGGCCACCCTCAGGATTCCGCGGCTCGGCAGTACCGCACGAGCCTGAGCGAAACCCGGGGCGCATGGGGAGCACTCCCCATGCGCCCCGCAAGCGAACGGCAATATGATTCCGAACAGCGAGGCCCTCAGCCCCGCGATTGCAGGCATCGTGCTTCAGTGAAGCAGACGACAAGGAGAATGAGCATGCGCAGCGAGCTATTCGCGGAAGCGAACCGGGAGAGCCAGAGCACCGAGCGTTGGGTGCTGCAGTCGAAGAAGATGCTGCGCGTCGGCTTCGGCCCAGAGGTCCTCGCGGCCAAGGGCGCCATGGTCGCCTACCAGGGCCAGTTCGACTTCAAGCACGAGGGCTCCGGCGGCCTCGGCAAGTTCATGAAGAAGATGGTCTCGGGCGAGGGCGGCTCGCTCATGCGCGTCGGCGGCCAGGGTGAGGTCTTCTTCGCCCGCCAGGGCGCGGACGTCTTCACGCTCACGCTCGAGGGCGAGGGCATCACCATCAACACGTCCAACCTCCTCGCCTTCGACGCGAACCTGCAGTGGGACATCAAGATGCTCGCGAACGCGGGCATGATGACGGGCGGCCTCTTCAACCTCGAGGTCGGCGGACACGGCACCGTCGCCGTCTCGAGCGACGGCCCGCCCATGGTCCTCGACTGCTCCGTGCAGCCCACCTTCGTCGACCCGCAGGCGGCGATCTGCTGGTCGCAGAACCTGCAGCCGACCATCAAGAACGACTTCAAGATGGGCTCGCTCATCGGCCGCGGCTCGGGCGAGTCGTTCCAGCTGGCATTCCACGGGCCCGGGTTCGTCGTCGTGCAGCCGAGCGAGGGCGTGCCGATCGTCGCCACCGCCTGAGGAGACCGGGCAGGTTCGGCGCTGAAGGGCGGCACCGAGTTCGTCGTCGACGTCGGTTCAAGCGCACTGAGCTGAACGACGCGGCAGCATGACGGAGGCGGGTGGTGGATCGAGGAGATCCGCCACCCGCCTCCGTCATGCCCGGCCGGACCGCGCTCGGCCGGTCAGCGTCGCTTCTTGAAGAGCGTGCCGAACACGCCGCGCACGACCTCGCGCACGATCGTCTGGCCGGTGCGCGAGCCGAGGAGGTCGCTCACGACATTGCCGCCGCCCGTATCCTGCCTCGCCCTGGTGGTGGTGCGGGTCTGCGTGCGCGAGCGCGTGGCCCTCTCGGCGCGATCCCGCTCCTTCGCATCCTTCGCGGCCTGCTTCTCGGCCTCGGCGGCCGCAGCTTCCGCGCGCTCCCGCTCTGCCGCGGCGTTCATCTTCGACGTGAGCACCTCATGCGCCGACTGCGGATCGAGCACCGGCGCATACCGCGGGTACAGGGACGACGAGGCGACGAGCTGCCGGAGGCCATCTTCCGGGGTCGGCGACATGGATGCCTGCGGGGCGCGCAGCCGAGTCCAGGCGACCGGTGAGGGCGCGCCCTTCTCGTTCATGACCGTGACGATCGCCTCACCGGTGGCGAGCTGCGTGAGCACCTCTTCGAGGTCGTACCCGCTCTTGGGATACGTGCGCACCGTCTGCCGCAGAGCGGTCGCGTCGTCTGGCGTGTGTGCCCGCAGCTGGTGCTGGATGCGCGAGCCGAGCTGGGCGAGCACGTCGTCCGGCACGTCCTTGGGCGTCTGCGTGACGAAGAAGATGCCGACGCCCTTGGAGCGGATGAGCCGAACCGTCTGCGTGATCTGCTCGATGAATGCCTTCGAGGCGCCGGAGAAGAGCAGGTGCGCCTCGTCGAAGAAGAACACGAGCTTCGGCTTGTCGAGGTCGCCGACCTCGGGGAGCTCGTTGAACAGGTCCGCGAGCAGCCACATGAGGAACGTCGAGAAGAGCGCCGGGTTGCTGGCCACTCCGGGGAGCTCGAGCAGGCTGACGACCCCACGCCCGTCGTCCGTGACACGCAGGAACTCGCGGGTATCGATCTCGGTCTCGCCGAAGAAGATGTCAGCGCCCTGCTCGGAGAAGTTCACGAGCTCCCGCAGGATCACGCCGGCGGTCTGCTTCGAGAGGCCGCCGATTCCCTCGAGCTCGGCCTTGCCTTCTGCGCTCGTGAGGTACTGGAGCACCGTGCGCAGGTCCGACAGGTCCACGAGCGCGAGCCCGTGCTCATCCGCGAAGTGGAAGACGAGGCCGAGGCTCGACTCCTGCGTCTTGTTGAGGCCGAGCACCTTGGACAGCATGAGGGGTCCGAAGCTCGACACGGTCGCGCGGATCGGAACGCCGATGCCCCGCCCGCCGAGCGAGAACACCTCGGTCGGCGCGGCAGCGGGCACCCAGTCCTGGCCGATGCCCCGCGTGCGCGCGAGCAGCGCGTCGTTCGGCTCACCCGGGGTGGCGATGCCGGACAGGTCTCCCTTGATGTCGGCCGCGAACACGGGCACCCCAGCCGCCGAGAGCTGCTCGGCGAGCACCTGCAGGGTCTTCGTCTTGCCGGTGCCAGTTGCCCCAGCGACGAGCCCGTGGCGATTCGTCATCGCAAGCGGGATGCGCACCGGCACCCCTGGCACGGCCTCGCCGTTCACGATGGCGCCGATCTCGAGCGCAGCCGCCTCGAACGCGTACCCGGCACGCACGGCCTCGAGCTGCTGCTCGTCCAGCGGACCGGAGACGCTCGCCGCGGTGGCGGAAGCGGGAGCGGGCTCGGGCACGGGCACGGGCTCGGACTCGGCGGCCGCGGAGGCCTCAGCCTCTGCCTCGGCGGCAGCGAGGGCGGCCGTGGCTTCCTCGAGTGCTCTGCGTGCGGCTTCGATACGGGCATCGGCGTCAGTCATGGCACCAGGCTAGTCACTCCTAGACTTGGTTCCATGCCTCAGCTGGAAGCGTCCGTGATCGTGCCACTCTCCCCCGACGAGGCGTTCGCGCTCGCGCACACCGTCGGCGAGGCACGCAGCTGGGACCCTGGCGTCGTCCGCAGCCAGTACATCCGCGGCGCAAGCGCACCCCACCCTGGCGCGCACTTCTTCACGAAGACCCCGAGCGGGCGGCGCATGATCCTCGAGCTGCGTGTTGTGCACGCGCCGCTCATGAGCGCCGCAGAGATGGTCAAGGGCCCTGCCTGGCTCGCCTCGTTCGGTGAGGGCTGGCGGTTCGAGGCCGTCGACGGCGGCACGAAGGCGACCTGGAAGTACACGTACAAGCTCGCTTCCCCGGTCTTCGCCTCGACGCTCGGAGCTGCGACGAAGCCCGTATTCGACCGCGAGCTCAAGGAACGTGCCGACGCGTTCGCATCACGGGCCGAGCAGCTCGCCGCCGTCTGACAGCGGAACCGCTAAGCGGCTGGCAGGTAGGCGGCCCACTCCGGCAGCTCACGCTCGACGCTGCGCGGTGACCAGCCGGTGGCCCGCGGCGGCCGTGGGGTGAGGCGGAGTCGCCACCCCATCTCCCCCGGCGTCTTGTCGCCCTTGACGTTGTTGCAGCGCAGGCAGCACGCGACGAGGTTCTCCCAGCTGTCGCGCCCTCCTCTCGAGCGGGGCAGGATGTGGTCGATCGTGTTCGCGAACCCGTCGCAGTAGCCGCACCGGTTCGCGTCCCGGCGCAGCACTCCCTTCCGGCTGACGGGCTGCATGCGCGCCATGGGCACGCGCACGTACCTGGTGAGCAGGATGACGCGAGGCCGCTCCCAGACGCCGCTGGACGCGAGCACGGGGTGCTCCTCATCCACATCGATGACGCTTGCCTTGCCGTGGAGCACCAGCACGAGCGCCCGCCGGTCGGAGACCACCCCGAGTGGTTCGTAGCCTGCGTTCAGGACGAGAGTTCGCATCGCGGACCTGCTTTCGCATCCGTACGAAAAAAGGGCACCGCCCGGATCGGCGGCACCCTTGAATCGAGTAGGTAGATGGACTGACGAGACTCGTCGGCCTGTATTCGCATGGTCTGACAGGCTTCACCGCTCTGGTAGACGTCGAGGGCTGAGCACGCGCGCGCATCCGTGGCGTGGATGCTGCTGCGTGCCCTCATTGACGCTCCCGAGTGTCGTCGATCTGGCATCAGCGTAGACCACGCATGCAGAATGCGGGAGGGGCATCTTCGCTTGTTCACGGGCCGGAAAGGCCCGAGACAGGAAGCTGCCCCTCCCGCATCAGGAGGACCGAGGGGTCAGAGGCGCACGAAGTAGTAGCTGCCACCGGCGTCGAGGCCGCCGAGCTCGACCATGCGACCCTCGGTCGGAGCGTCGATCATCTGTCCGTTGCCGGCGTAGATGCCGACATGGAAGTTCGGGAAGATGACGAGGTCGCCCGGCTGCGGGTCGGAGACACGCGTTCCGGCGGCCGCCTGCGCGCTCACGCCGTGCGCGACATCCACACCGTGGAGGCCGAAGACGTACTTCACGAGACCGGAGCAGTCGAAGCCGTCTGGCGTCGCTCCGCCGAACACGTACGGCGAGACGCCGATGAACTGCGAGGCGGTCTCGACGACGCTGGCGCCGACAGCACTCTGTCCGCTCGCTCCGCTGGCGTCAGCCCTTGTCGTGTCTGCCGAAGTCGCGTCGGCCGTTGGCTCGGGCGTCGCCACGGCGGCGACCTGGTCTGCACTGAAGCTGACGACCGATGTCTCGGTGCGGTCGGTGACGGTCTCTGGTGCAGGAACGGCGGGAGTCGCATCGGCGACCGCATCGGCGATGGCCGCCTCGACGGATGCCTGGTCGTTCTGCGCGTCTGCGTTGGTGTCGTCGGAGGTGCCGTCCTGGGCTGTCACGGCACTGGAGAGGCTTGCCTCGCTGGCCGGCGCCGCCATCGTGCTCGGCACGATGGCGCCTGCGGTCGTGACGGCGGCGAGCGACGCCGCGATGGCGAGGCCGCCGGCGACGCGGCGCCGGGCGACGAGCTGCTTGGGGCGTGGGGCACGGAACGTCATGGCGCGCTCGCCCGCGAACGATGCTGGAACCGCGGGTCCGGATGAGGCCGCTCCGGCGGACGTGGCCGCGGCCTGCTCGGCAGGGACGACCGAGAGAAGCGAGGTCATCGCGTTGCGCTCGATGCGACCGGTCTCTTCGACCTGAGCGGATGCAGAGGACTGATGGTTGGCGACGGAGGCGAACGCCGATGCGCTCAGCGACTTCGTGGCAGCTGCGACGGGGCGCACACCGGTCTGGCGTTCGATGGCGCGTGCCTCGCGACGAGTCAGCGTGGTGCTCATGGATTTCCTTCGGGTGGAGCTGAGCACCAACCGGTGCCCTGGACTCCGACGAGCGTAACCGTTTATAACGGAATTGTCACGCTCAGATCACAGAAGCATCCCAAAACGTCACGTTTGGGTCACGAAGAACGACGCCGCGCACAGCAGATGCTGTGCGCGGCGTCGTGATGCAACGAGTCCGAACTGGCCGAACCTAGTTGAACGTGTAGTACACGGGGTTGCTCCACCAGATGGAGCGGTACTGCACGACCTTGCCGCCGTATCCGGGTGAGTCGATGACCATTCCGTCGCCGGCATAGATGCCGATGTGCGCTCCTGGCTGCACGACGAGGTCGCCGGGCTGGGGGCTGGACGTCTGGCGGGCGCCTGCGATCTGGTTGCTGACCGATCCAGACAGCGAGATGCCCTGCGTGGCGTAGACGGCCTTGGTGAGATCGGTGCAGGCGGGGAAGTACGAGCCGACGTAGCTGTGCGCGGCGGCGATCAAGCTCGACGTGTCGACGTTGCCCGATCCTGATGAGGAAGCACCTGACGAGGATGGCGACGACGAGGTCGTCGAGGTCTGGCTGCTGGTGCCGCCGCCGGACGATGTGCTGGACGACGTCGACGACTCCGCCTCTGGCTCCTGAGTCTCATCGGGAGTCGGCGTCGGGGTCGGGGTCTCGGCGACCGCGGCCAGGTCGTCGCTCGAGATGGAGACGACGGTCGAGTCAGTGCGGTCGACGGCGACCTCGGGAGCCGCGACGAGGGCGACTTCCTCGGCGGGCGCAGCTTCCGCGGCGGGAGTCGTGGTGGTGTCGGCGGGAGCGGCAGTTGCGTCCGGTGCGGTCGCTGCGACCAGGTTGGCCTGTGACTGCACCTCGCTCTTGCCATCTGCGACAGCCGCTGGGACGACGATGCCTGCCGTGGCGGCGGCGGCAACCGTCGCGGCGGCGGCGAAGCTCGCGGCCGTGCGGCGGCGACCGCGGGCTACAAGCGCGGCCGGCTTGGCCGCACGGATGCTCACCGCTCGGCCCGTGAAGGCTTCCGAGATGGGGGTCACGTCGGCCGAGGGCGCATCGTCGGCCTGCTCGGCTGCCTGGAAGGCGGCGCGGTCGACCGCGGGCGCAACGGGAAGAACAGAGACGAGCGAGCCGTGCTGGTTGCGCTCGATGCGAGCCGTGTCGTGCACGGATGCTGCTGTGGCGTCAGGGCGCGAGGTCTCCGTCGCCGAGAGCTCGGCGATGGACGCGTCGATGACCGGGGCAGAGACCCCGGTGACTGCCGCGGGAGCCGCGGCTGGCCGAACTCCGGTCTGCCGCTCGATCGCGCGGGCTTCGCGGCGGGTCAGCACCTTGGTGCTGTCCGTGCGCGGGGTGCTCGATGTGCTCAAGACTTCTCCTCGGGTGTTTTCGAACACCGTTGGAACCGGCATCCTCGACGCGTACGAGCCTACACAAAGGTCACAGAATTGTCACGGCCAGGTCACAAATCGATGCACGCGGAATCACGGAGCCATAACGACGAAGCGCGCCCAGCAGAAGCTGGACGCGCTTGTCGAGGTGAATCGCTGCTTAGCGGAGCGTCACGAAGTAGGGGCTGCCCCACGAGATCGAGCGGTACATGACCGACCGCGAGCCGTCGCCCGGATCGTCGATGACCATTCCGTTGCCCGCGTAGATGCCGATGTGCTCACCGGGCCAGACGACGAGGTCGCCGGGCTGCGGGTTCGTGGTCGGTGTGCCCATCGCTGCCTGCGCGGAGACGCCACGCGGGAGCGAGATGCCGACTGCTGCATACGCAGCCTGCGTCAGCAGGTCACACGACCCGAAGAGCGTGCCGACGTAGCTCATGGCAGCGGAAGAGACGCTCGACGAGTCGACGCTGAGTCCACCGGTCGAAGCCGAAGTGGCCTGGCCGGAGGTGCTTCCGCCGGTGGACGTCGTGCCACCGGTCGAGGCGCGGGTGTCTGCCGTTGCCGTGGGCTCAGGAGTTGCGACGACTTCGGCGACCTGGTCGCTCGAGAACGTCACGACGCTCGACTCGGTGCGGTCGACCGCGACCTCGGGGGCCGCGACGAGGTCAACTGAGACCTGCTCGGCAGTCGCTTCCTCGGTGGCCTCGGCTGTCGCGCTGGGCTCGGCCGCCGGAGCGTCCGTCTCAACGGTCGTAGCGGCGACGAGGTTGGCCTGGGCCTGGTCGGCACCGTTGCCGTCAGCCACTGCGGCCGGAACGACGACGCCAGCCGTCGCAATCGCGGCCGCCGTGGCAGCGGCGGCGAAGCCACCTGCCGTGCGTCGGCGCTGGCGAGCGACGACTGCGGCAGGCTTGGCAGCGCGGATGCTCAGCGAGCGCCCCGTGAATGCCTCGGGGATCTCGATGACGTCGGCGAGCTTCGTCTCGACGGCCTCATCGCCAGCGACCTGGGGCAGTGCCGTGGTCGTGGGAAGCACGGAGACGAGCGCACCGAGTTCGTTGCGCTCGATGTGAGCGGTGTCGTGCACAGATGCAGAGGGCGCTGAGGTGATCTCTGCGACCGAAGCCTCGATCACCGGCGCGGACACACCCGCGACACCGACGGTCGCCACCGGGCGCTGGCCCGTGCGGCGCTCGATCTCACGAGCCTGGCGTCGCGTCAGCGGTGCCGTGGCATTCGAAAAGTTTTCCAAGTCGTTCCTCCAGCGCCTGACTCCTGGGAGCCGATCCCGCTCTTGCCTGTTACCAGGGGAAGCTAGGTCGAGGAGCGGGATGCGGCGCCTCGGCCTGCCAGCTATGCAGATTGCATAGCTCATGACTCGGACAACACTAGTGGAAAACCTGTGAATTGTCACGCTTCGGTGTCAGAACCCTAACGCCGAGGTAACGAGTCCCGGAATAGAGCGGAAGTCAGGCGCTTCGAGGTCCGCAGAACGCGGAGGAGATCTTCAGCTGGCCGTGACCAGATCTCAGCCTATCGCACCTTCGGGGCTCAGGATCGCATCTACGTAGACGTGTTCTGCGGTTTCCAGCGAGACCTCCACACCGATGCCGCCTGACGCGGGCAGGAGACCGATCCACGCACCGCGACGCTGCAGCGTGACCTGGGTGCCAGGAAGGACCCCGGCCTCGCGGAGCAGCGTAAGGGTCTGCAGGTCGGACTGGACTGGCTCGCCGAGGCGACGCACCTTCGCGAGGACCGGCTCGGTCGACGTCGCGCCGCTCGCCGCGACCTCGAGCAGCGTCGAGACGCTCACGACGCCGGACAGGAACTCCTCAGCGGGCTCGGCGCCGAACTCGTCGAGCCCGGGAATCGGCGTGCCGTACGGCGACTCGCTCGGGCGCCCGAGCATCTCGAAGATGCGCTGCTCGGCCTCGTCGCTCATGACGTGCTCCCAGCGGCAGGCTTCTTCATGCACCTGCGCGAGGTCCAGGCCGATCACGTTCGCGAGCAGCCCCTCGGCGATGCGGTGCTTCCGAAGCACTCGGGTGGCTTTCGCGCGACCGTCGATGGTGAGCACGAGCCTGCGGTCGCTCGCGACGGAGACGAGTCCGTCGCGCTCCATGCGGGCGATCGTCTGCGACACCGTCGGCCCCGAGTGGCCGAGCCGCTCGGAGATCCGAGCGCGAAGCGGGGTGATGCCCTCTTCCTCGAGGTCGAGAATGGTGCGGAGATACATCTCCGTGGTGTCCACCAGATTGGTCACGCCCCGCCACCTCCCGTTGCATTGGTCCGCCAAGCCTAGCGGCGAGCGAGGCCACTCGCGCGCATAGGCTTGCAGCATGCCTGACATTCGCATCCCGACTGAGTTCATTCCGCTCGACGGCCGATTCGGCTGCGGCCCGTCGGTTGTACGGCCCGCACAGATCGACCACCTCGTCGCAGGGGCCACGAGCATCCTCGGCACCTCGCACCGCCAAGCGCCGGTGAAGGACCTGGTCGGCCGGGTCCGCACCGGGCTCTCGTCGCTCTACCGACTTCCCGACGGCTACGAGATCCTCCTCGGCAACGGCGGGTCGACCGCGTTCTGGGACTCGGCTGCCTTCGGCCTGATCGCCGACCGCGCCCAGAACCTGACGTTCGGCGAGTTCGGCGGGAAGTTCGCCAAGGCCGCCGCCGCCCCGTGGCTCACAGCCCCTGACGTGCGCTCCGCCGAG
The DNA here is from genome assembly GCF_002931555.1 of Pseudoclavibacter sp. RFBB5. GTDB lineage: Bacteria > Actinomycetota > Actinomycetes > Actinomycetales > Microbacteriaceae > Pseudoclavibacter. The sequence continues at coordinate 1,151,350 of NZ_PSTZ01000007.1, forward strand.
CCCGGCACCATCGCCGCCCCCGAGGCCCTTGCCGGTGTGGACGTCTATGCCTGGCCGCACAACGAGACGTCGACGGGCGCGATGGCCCCCATCCGCCGCGTGCACGGTGACGAGGGCGCACTGACCGTCATCGACGCGACGAGCGCTGCCGGCGGCGTCGACATCGACATCAGCGAGACGGACGTCTACTACTTCGCTCCGCAGAAGAACTTCGGTTCGGACGGTGGCCTCTGGATCGCGATCGCGTCGCCCGCCGCTCTCGAGCGAATCGAGCGCATCGCGGCCTCAGACCGCTACATCCCCGACTTCCTGAAGCTCAGCCACGTGGTCGAGAACTCGCGGAAGAACCAGACGCTCAACACCCCCGCGATCTCGACGCTCCTGCTCCTCGAGGCCCAGCTCGACTGGATCAACGGCAACGGCGGACTCGCCTGGGCCGACAGCCGGACCCGCACATCCTCCGGGATCATGTACGACTGGGCCGAGGCCTCGGCGTATGCGACCCCGTTCGTCTCGAACCCGGCGGAACGCTCGCAGGTCGTCACGACGATCGACTTCAACGACGACGTGGACGCCGCCGCGATCGCTGCGGCTCTCCGTGCCAACGGCATCGTCGACACGGAGCCCTACCGCAAGCTCGGCCGCAATCAGCTGCGGGTGGCGACCTTCACCTCCGTCGACCCCGACGATGTCCGACGTCTCACCGGTGCTATCGACTACGTGATCGAGCACCTGGGCTGAGTCGATCTCTCGCGCTGAGCGAGAAGCGACGCACGAAGAAGGGGCGTCACCAGCAGCTGCTGGTGACGCCCCTTCTCTCTCCGCGGAAGGTGCCCGCGTCGCGCTAGTCCTCCGTGCGAGCCGTGTCCGCAGCGGTCGAGTCCGCGGCCCGCGAGTCGTCGGGAGCGGTCTCAGGCTCGAAATCGACACCATCGAACACGTCGTCCATGTCGTCGGCGAACTCGCGGATGTCGGCTGCCTCACCGAATTCGACGGGATCCTGCGCCGGAAGCTCGTCCTCGCTTCTCGGCACGACCACCACGCGGCGGCGCTTGCCCCGAGCCTTGGCCTTCGCGGGCTCGGCGTGCACCGCAGCGACCCGGTCGGATGCGACGGGCCCGTCGGCCGAGTCGGCCGCACCCGTTTCAACGACCGGCGCGGCGTCTGCCGCCTTGACGGCCTTCTTGCGCTTCCGACGCTCGGGCTTCTGCGGGGCAGTCTCGTCGGATGCCTCGTCCGGCCTGCCGTCGGTCAGCTCGATCGCCTCGGGACTGGCCTGGTCGACACGCTTGCGCCGCGACTTCTTCGGCTTGCCCTCGCTCGGTGCTTCGTCGGCGGAAGCGCCGGAGGCGTCCTCGGGAGTGCCACCGCGCTCAACGCTGCCAGCCGCGGGCTCGTCTCCAGCCTCCGATTTCGCCTTCTTCGCGGACTTGTCCTTCTTGCGCTTCTTCTTCTTCGGCTTCTCAGCCGCTGCGCCCGCGTCGATATCCTCGGCGGAAGCGAGCTGACCCGGCTCAGCGGCGGTGGCCTCGTCCTCACCCGACTCAGCGCCTGTCGGCTCGACTTCGGCGGTCCCATCGGCACCGATGCGGCGACGCGTACGAGTGCGGCGGATGCGCTTGCTCGACTTCGGAGCGGGCTCCTCACCCGTCGCCTCGGCCGGCTCGTCGCCGACCTCGGCGGCTTCGCCGGCCTCGAGCAGCTGGGCGGCCTCGTAATCGGCGAGTCGGTCGGACCACGGCACCCACGAGGGTGCGAGCAGAGCCCCGTCTCCGGGCAGCAGCTCGACCTCGAGCACCGTCGGCTCCGCCTGGTCGACGAGCCGAACCAGCGAGACGTTCCAGCGCCAATCCGGGTATCCAGGCAGGCGGGTCGTGTACTGCAGGGTGTAGACCCCGTCATCCGTCTCCGGGACGACGGCGACGAGCTCGCCGAGCTCCGAGGCCGGCGTCACGTCCAGCAGCGCGGCCCACGCGAGCCGTCGCGAAGGTTCGAGCTCGGCCGCGTCGAGGGCGACCCCGAGCGGGGCTGGAAGCACGGCCTCGTTCGTCATCAGGCGTCCAAGTCGTCCGCGACGCGACGGAGCATCGCTGCGATCTTCGCGCCCTGCGGCTTCTCTGGGTAGCGGCCTCGACGCATCGCGCCGCCGACCGTGTCGAGCAGCTTCACGAGGTCCTCGATGATGACCGCCATGTCATCAGGCGACTTGCGCTGGATGCGCGCGACGCTCGGGGGCGCCTCGAGGACGCGAACCGACAGCGCCTGCGCACCGCGTCGGCCGTCGGCGATGCCGAACTCGAGCTTCGTTCCCGGGCGCACCGACGAGGTCCCTGCTGGCAGCGCCGTCGCGTGCAGGAAGATCTCCTGACCGTCGTCGGCCGCAATGAAACCGAATCCCTTGTCCTCGTCGTAGAACTTCACCTTGCCGGTGGGCATGGCCATCTCCTTGTTCGGCGCGTAGAGCACCAGATCGAACTTTCACAGGCGGGGCGGCGAACTTCGTCTCCCCTGGTCGGCCGCGGCGTGCGGCTGATCCGAACCAGTCTACGGTGGCGCGCATGTCGATTAGTCTGGTTCGGTGACCTCTTCCAACGGCGCCCCCATCGCGAAGGGCGAACGCATCCTCGCATTCATGTCCCTCGGCATCGCGGCGATCTCGTTCATCGCGCTCCTGGTGCTTCTCGCGACGCCGCTTCTCGGCATCGAAGTGGACGCAACCAATCCCATCTGGCCGACGCTGCTCTTCGTCACCTACCTCGGGTTCCCGATCGCGTTCCTCCTCATCCTCTCGCTCATCATCTGGCGCGTCGTCGCGAACCGGCGTTCGCGGGGCAGGTCCGAGAACTGATCGACGCCTCCCCGAGCGCGCTGCGGGTGCTCCAACTCCTCCGCAGCCTCGATCGCACCGACCTCGCCGCCCTCGCAAGCTGGCGCAGGTTGTCGATGCGCGGCTCGAACGGGGCCATGGACATCGCCGAGGCCCTCGCAGATGAGGCCGACATCGGCGAGGCCGTGGGCAAGCTCGGCTGGCGGGATGCATCCCGCTTGGCTTCGGGCTCGGTGGAGGCGCTGCAGAGCGCGCGGCTTCGCGGCCTCGCCGTCGGCACACCGGAGGCTCCCGAGCTCCTGCCCGCCGCATCCGCCGCGCTCACCCGACAGCTCGCCGGGGCGGGCGACGACGTGACCGTCGAGCGGGCGAACCTCGCGCCGCTCCCCCAGGCCACAGAGCGCGCCCACGGCGCAGCGCAGCTCGCGGCGGACGCGATCGCCTCGCTCGACCTCGCCCCGCGCGCCTACCGAGACGGTCGGGGTGGCCTGCAACTCGGCGCCACGACGGTCCGGCGCATCGCCGCCGAGCTGCACACCGAGCAGACCGTGCTCTCGCCGCTCTTCGAGTGGATGCTCGACCTGGGCCTCTGCAGCCCGGTCGCGGATGCCATGCGCCCGACGGCCGCCGGGCGCGCCTTCAGATTGAGCGCCCCGCTCGATCGCTGGCGCCGACTGGCCGAGTGCTGGCTGGCCGAGCTCAGCGTGACGAACCGCGCAGGACTACTCAGTGACAGCGCGAGCCACGCGACCCCGCAGACGGAGCTCCTAGGCCTGACTGTCGAGGGCCGACTCAGCCAGCTCGGGCTCCTGCTCACGCACGACGACCTCCGGGCCGCGGCAGAGCTCCTCGCGTCCGCGCTCCCTGAGGAGGTGGCAGGCGTCTACCTGCAGCCCGACCTCTCGATCATCGCGCCCGGCCCGCTCGCCCCCGTCGACGAGCAGGCGCTGCAGGCGGTGGCGTCCCTCGAGCGACGCGGGCTCGCGTCGAGCTACCGCCTCTCCGAGGCGTCCGTCACGCACGCCCTCGGCACGGGCCTCTCCATCGCCGAGATCGAGGCGACGCTGGCGAGGCTCTCCCTCACGGGCATCCCGCAACCGGTCGAGTACCTGCTCCGCGAGGCCTCGAACCGGCACGGTCGGGTCCGGGTCCGGGAGCATCCCGTGAGACCGGGGACCATCGTCACGAGCCAGGACCCAGCCCTCATGGACGCGCTCCGGGTGGATGCCGCGGTCGCTCCGCTCGGGCTGCGCCAGTCGGGGGAAGGCGCGCTCGTCTCCTCAGCCTCTCGAGACACGGTCGTGCTGATGCTCCTCGACGCTCGATACCCGGCCAGCGCAGAGAACGCCGAGGGCCAGCTCGTTCCCCTGCGACCGAGGGAGACGGCCCCCGCCCGGGAGCTCGGTCCCAGTGACGCGGCACTGCGCTTCGCCGACGCGTTGCACGACGAGGCGACCCGGCTCGATGCCGGCGACGACGCGCAGACGTGGGTGCAGCGGCAGCTGGAGGTCGCCAGGCGGGCGAAGAGCGAAGTGACGGTGAGAGTCGACCTCGGCGGCGGCAAGGAGACCACCCTCCGACTCGTCCCGATGAGCGTCGCGGCGGGACGCCTGCGAGCGCGCGACCTCGCGGCCGACGTCGAGCGAACCCTGCCGATCCGCGCGATCCTCGAAGTCCAGCTCTCCGAACAGCCGGACGTCGAGTAGCGCCCACGCATTCGGAGCGCTTCACCGACAAGCACTCAGGCGCACCGATGCCGACGAGTATGATCGACCGTTATGGCACTTGGACCGTTGATCGTACAGAGCGACAGAACTGTCCTGCTCGAAGTGGCGCATCCCGACGCCGAAGCAGCCCGCCACGCGCTGGCCGTGTTCGCCGAACTGGAACGCGCACCCGAGCACATCCACACCTACCGCATCACGCGCCTCGGGCTCTGGAACGCACGCGCCGCCGGGCACGAGGCCGACGAGATGCTCGACGTGCTCGAGCGCTTCGCGAAGTTCCCGGTGCCCGCCTCGGTCTCCGCGGAGATCCGCGAGACGGTGGCGCGCTACGGCAAGCTCGTGATCTCCCGAGACGATGACGGTGAGCTCATCGTCTCCAGCGACGACCCCGCCGTGCTCCTCCAGATCTCCAAGGCCAAGCACGTCGCGCCGCTCCTCGAAGGACCGACCGGCGAGTCAGGATTCCGTGTCCAGGCCTGGGCACGCGGCGAGCTCAAGCAGCAGCTCGTGAAGCTCGGCTGGCCGGCCGAGGACCTCGCCGGGTACACCCCTGGCACGCCGCACGCCATCGCGCTCGACGAGTCCGAGTGGCAGCTGCGCGACTACCAGCGCTCCGCCGTCGACCACTTCTTCGAGGGCGGCTCTGGAGTCGTCGTGCTTCCCTGCGGCGCAGGAAAGACCCTGGTGGGTGCCGGTGCGATGGCCACGGCGTCCACAAGCACCCTCATCCTCGTGACCAACACCGTCTCCGCGAGGCAGTGGCGCGACGAGCTGCTGCGCCGAACCACGCTCACGGAGGAAGAGATCGGCGAGTACTCGGGCGAGATCAAGGAGATCAAGCCCGTCACGATCGCCACGTACCAGATCCTCACGGCGCGCCGGAAGGGTGTCTACACGCACCTCTCGCTGCTCGATGCCCTCGACTGGGGCCTCATCGTCTACGACGAGGTGCACCTCCTCCCGGCCCCCGTCTTCAAGCTCACGGCCGAGCTGCAGGCGCGCCGACGGCTCGGCCTCACCGCGACGCTCGTGCGCGAGGACGGCCGCGAGGGCGACGTGTTCAGCCTCATCGGGCCCAAGCGGTTCGATGCCCCGTGGAAGGACATCGAGGCGCAGGGCTACATCTCGCCGGCCAAGTGCTACGAGGTGCGCGTCGACCTCCCGTACGAGACACGCATGGAGTACGCGGCGGCGAGCGACGACGAACGCTACCGCATCGCCGCCACGGCGCCGGCAAAGCACGAGCTCGTGAAGGCCCTCATCCGCAAGCACGAAGGTGAGAACATCCTCGTCATCGCGCAGTACCTCGATCAGATCGACAGCATCGCCGAGGAGCTGGGCGTGCCCAAGCTCACCGGTCAGACGCCCATCGCCGAACGCGAGGAGCTGTTCCAGGCGTTCCGCGAGGGACGCGAGAAGGTGCTCGTCGTGTCGAAGGTGGCGAACTTCTCGGTCGACCTCCCCGACGCGTCCGTCGCCGTGCAGATCTCCGGCTCGTACGGGTCGAGGCAAGAGGAGGCCCAGCGCCTCGGTCGCCTTCTGCGTCCGAGCTCGAGCGGCGTGACCGCGTCGTTCTACACGCTCGTCTCGCGCGAGACGGTCGACCAGGACTTCGCGCAGAACCGGCAGCGCTTCCTCGCCGAGCAGGGCTACTCCTACGAGATCCTGGACGCCGACGCGATCCTCGCACCCGCCTAGCAGCAACCGACCGAACCGATCACACGCGGGCGAGCAGCTCCACGTGGGTCATCACGAACTCCGCGTCGTCATCCTCGGCCCACGCGGACCAGGCGTCGGCGATCTGCTGGAGATCACCCGCCGAGGCGATGCCCCTCGCGCGCGCGTCCTCCGCGAAGCGCGACCGCGTAGCGCGCTCCGCCCACGTGGATCCCCACCACTCGAGTTCGTCGGCCGTCGCGAAGATCCAGGCGCTCGCAGTGAGGCGCGTGTTCTCGAGGCCGGCGGCCCGCGCCCAGCGCCGCAGGAACCGTCCCGCGTTCGGCTCGCCATCGTTCGAACGCGCGACACGGTCGTAGACCGCGAGCCAGTGGTCGAGGGCCGGGAGCTGGGGAGCCCAGACGCAGGTCCCGTAGTCGACGTCCCTCACCGCGATGAGCCCGCCAGGCTTCGTCACACGGCGCATCTCCCTCAGCGCGGCGACCGGGTCGGCCAGATGCTGGAGCACCTGATGCGCGTGCACCACGTCGAACTCACCGTCAGCGAAGTCGAGCGCGTAGACGTCACCCAGGAGGAACCTCGTGCGAGTGTCCCCGCGATCGGCGGCCGCGGCACGCGCAACGCCGAGTGGCTCGTCGACGACCTCGATGCCCGTGACCTGCCCGGTGCTCCCGACCCGCCCTGCGAGGTCGAGCGTTATCGAACCGGGCCCGCAACCGACGTCGAGCACGCGCATCCCCGCATCGAGCTCGGGAAGCAGGTAGGCGGCGGAGTTCTCCGCCGTGCGTCGACCATGGGATCGGAGCACGCTCGAGTGATGGCCGTGGGTGTACCTCGGTGCTCCGGAGTCATCCATGTCGGCACAGTAGCGCAGCGCCTTCGTCCGAGCATCCGACAGAACGCGGCCCAGCAGATTAGCGCACCCGCGTAGCCGCGACACCGCGCGCCGTCAGACTTCACTCAGACGGCGTCAAGATACTTAGTGCATGACTGATGGCCCCAAGATTCTCGTCGTTGACGACGAGCCAAACATCCGCGAACTCCTGTCGACCAGCCTGCGTTTCGCAGGGTTCATGGTGCGTGCCGTCGGCAACGGCGCCGCCGCGATCTCCGCCGTCATCGAGGAGGAGCCCGACCTCATCGTCCTCGATGTCATGCTCCCCGATATGAACGGCTTCGGTGTCACCAAGCGCCTCCGCGCATCCGGGTACACGAGCCCCATCCTCTTCCTCACGGCGAAGGATGACACCGACGACAAGATCGAGGGCCTCAACGCAGGCGGTGACGACTACGTCACCAAGCCATTCAGCCTCGACGAGATCGTCGCCCGCATCAAGGCGATCCTCCGCCGCACGATGCAGGCCGAAGAAGAAGCGGTCATCCGCACAGGCGAGCTCACCATGGACCAGGACACCCACGAGGTGTTCATCGGAGACGAGCCCATCGAGCTCTCCCCCACCGAGTTCAAGCTGCTGCGCTACCTCATGCTCAACCCGAACCGCGTGCTCTCCAAGGCGCAGATCCTCGACCACGTGTGGGAGTACGACTTCAACGGCGACGCCGGAATCGTCGAGTCGTACATCTCGTACCTGCGTCGCAAGCTCGACCAGTTCACCGAGGAGCCCCTGATCCAGACCAAGCGCGGCTTCGGCTACATGCTGAAGGTCTCCGGGGCCAAGGCCTGACAGAGGTGGCCAGGCTCGGTCACGAGGGGAACTAGGCGGTGCCGTTCAAAGCCTGGCGCTGGGATCGGCTCTCGCTCCGCAACAAGCTGACGATCGTCAACATCACCCTGTTGACGTTCGGCATCGTCGTCGCCGGCATCGGCACGACGTTGCTGCTGCGACCGACACTCGTGTCGCAGACCGACTCGCAGCTGAGCGTCTACGCGAGCGATCCGACCCAGTTCCTCGCCGCCGACCCCTCGTCCCGGCTGATCACCTACGATGCGATCCGCATCGCGCCCTCGACGCTGTACGTCGCGGTGCTCGACGCCGAGGGCAATGTCGTCGTCGACAACTGGGGGCAGTGGCAGCGCCCGCAGGCCATCGCGCCGGAAGTGCCCTCCGATGCCGCGAACCGAGGAAGCCAGAGCCTCTTCGACATCGAGGACCCGCTCGGCGCGACGTGGCGGACGATCACCGTGCCAGAGGGCGAGTACGCCGCCGACCAGGTCCGTGGCACGCTGCTCATTGCCGCTCCGCTCACGAGCGTCAATGCGACCATGGTCAACTTCCTCGCCATCTTCTTCGGGTTCGGGCTGACCGTCGTCATCTTCGGCGCAGCTCTGACACGAGTCCTCGTCTCCGCGACCCTGCTGCCGCTGCGCCAGGTCGAGGCGACGGCCATGCAGTTCGCCTCCGGCGACTACTCGCAGCGGCTGCCTGCTGGCACGCCGAACACCGAGGTCGGGCGCCTCTCGCGCTCGCTCAACACGATGCTGGTGCGCATCGACCATGCCTTCGACGAGCGCACCCGCACCATCGCCCAGATGCGCCGCTTCGTCGGCGACGCGAGCCACGAGCTGCGAACGCCGCTGGTCACGGTGCGCGGCTACGCCGAGCTCTACCGCATGGGCGCCCTCAACGACCCGGAGAAGGTCGGGCAGGCCATGGAACGCATCGAGAAGGAGGCCCTCCGCATGGGCGGCCTCGTCGAGGACCTCCTGCAGCTCGCGAGACTCGACGAGACCCGCGAGCTCGTAAAGGATGTCATCGACCTCGAGCCCATCGCAGAAGATGCTGCCATGGATGCGCACGCGACCTCGAAGGACCGCGTCGTCCGAGCGCTCCCCGTGCGGATCATCCAGGAGCCGCGAGATGAGGCTGACGTCCCCGGAACGGCAACCACGGGCGAGCTGCCAGCGCCGATCGAGGCGGACGTGGTGCCCGCCGGTGACGCCGCTGCCCCGGAAGCCGCCGCCGCGAGGCGCGCCATCTGGCGCAGGCGGCCTCTGCCACGGCCCGCCCTCCGCGGCTTCCCCATCCGCCGCCGCGGCGTCGAGCCGAGCACGGGTGAAGCCCCGGAAGTCGACGACGACTACGGCGACGTGCCCGCCATGGTGCACGCGAACGAGGACAAGGTTCGCCAGGCGATCTCGAACCTGCTCGGCAACGCCATGCGGTACACACCTGAGGGCTCGCCGCTGGAAGTCGGTGTCACCGTGGACCTGCCGAATCAGCTCGCGATCGTCGACATCATCGACCACGGCGAAGGTATCCCACCGCAGATCAGGCAGAAGATCTTCGAGCGATTCTGGCGCGCGGACACCTCGCGAGCCCGCGAGACCGGCGGCTCGGGACTCGGCCTCTCGATCGTCTCCGCGATCATGAAGGCGCACGACGGCGAGGTCGACGTGTTCGAGACGCCGGGCGGCGGGGCCACCTTCCGCCTCAAGTTCCCACTCCTCATGTCCGCGCCTGTGGACAGCGCCTCGTCCACAGCCCCGAACTCCTGAGGCCGGCACCGCCCTCCTCCCCCGTAGCCTTCTCGCGAAGAGCCGCCGGACCCGCTCGGCGGCCGACGAAGGGGGAACATCCATGGCCGTCTACATGGTCGACAGCGAGCAGCTGCAACTCACGGTGACCAACACGCAGGCATCCATCGGCCGCGTCCAGGCGGAGGTGGCCGCTCTGCTGGGCAACCTGACCGCCCTGGAGGGCTCGTGGACCGGCGAGGCCGCCACCGCCTTCCAGGGACTCGTGCAGCAGTGGCGAGCCACGCAGGCGCAGGTTGAGTCGAGCATCTCCACCATCAACGGTGCCCTCGGCAGCGCGAGCGCGAGCTACGGCACCGTCGAGGGTGACGTGAGGCGGCTCTTCAGCGTCTGACCGACCTGGTCCCGCTCACCCGGCGACGGCACGACGAAGCGGGCGGCTCCCTGGGGAGCCGCCCGCTTGTCTACTTGCGTGTGGTGCTTAGAAGTCCATTCCAGCGCCCGGGTCCATCGCCGGTGCGCCAGCCTTCTCGGGCTTGTCGGCGACGACGACCTCGGTCGTGAGGAAGAGACCAGCGATCGACGCTGCGTTGAGCAGCGCGGAGCGCGTGACCTTCACTGGGTCGAGCACGCCGGCCTCGATGAGGTTGACGTACTCGCCGGTTGCAGCGTTGAGGCCCCAGCCGTCTTCGAGTCCGGCGACCTTCTCGGCCACGACGCCGGGCTCGAGGCCAGCGTTCGTTGCGATCTGCTTGAGCGGTGCGAGGATGCCGACCTTGACGATGTTCACGCCGGTCGCCTCGTCGCCCTGGAGGTCGAGCGAGCCGAGCACGCGAGCGCCAGCCTGGATGAGCGCAACGCCACCACCGGCGACGATGCCCTCTTCGACGGCAGCCTTCGCGTTGCGGACGGCGTCCTCGATGCGGTGCTTGCGCTCCTTGAGCTCGACCTCGGTCGCGGCTCCGGCCTTGATGACGGCGACGCCACCGGCGAGCTTCGCGAGGCGCTCCTGGAGCTTCTCGCGGTCGTAGTCGCTGTCGCTGTTCTCGATCTCGGCGCGGATCTGCGCAACGCGGCCGGCGATCTGCTCGGGCGAGCCAGCGCCCTCGACGATCGTGGTCTCGTCCTTGGTGACGACGACCTTGCGGGCGGTTCCGAGGAGGTCGAGCGTCGTGTTCTCGAGCTTGAGGCCGACCTCTTCGCTGATGACCTGACCACCGGTGAGGATGGCGATGTCCTGCAGCTGAGCCTTGCGGCGGTCTCCGAAGCCGGGAGCCTTGACGGCGACCGACTTGAAGATGCCGCGGACCTTGTTGACGATGAGCGTCGCGAGAGCTTCGCCCTCGACGTCCTCGGCGATGATGAGGAGCTGCTTGCCGGCCTGGATGACCTTGTCGACGACCGGCAGGAGGTCCTTGATGTTGGAGATCTTGCCGTTGACGATCAGGATGTACGCGTCTTCGAAGACGGCTTCCTGGCGCTCGGGGTCGGTGACGAAGTACTGCGAGAGGTAGCCCTTGTCGAAGCGCATGCCCTCGGTGAGCTCGAGCGTCGTGCCGAAGGTGTTCGACTCCTCGACGGTGACGACGCCTTCCTTGCCGACCTTGTCGATGGCCTCGGCGATGATCTCGCCGATCTGAGCGTCTGCGGCCGAGATGGACGCGGTGGCAGCGATCTGCTCCTTGGTCTCGACCTCCTTGGCGGAGGAGAGGAGCTCGGCGACGACAGCCTCGACGGCCTTCTCGATGCCGCGCTTGAGCGAGATCGGGTCGGCGCCAGCTGCGACGTTGCGGAGGCCCTCGCGGACGAGTGCCTGAGCGAGGACGGTAGCCGTGGTCGTTCCGTCACCGGCGACGTCGTCGGTCTTCTTCGCGACCTCCTTGACGAGCTCGGCGCCGATCTTCTCGAACGGGTCCTCGAGCTCGATCTCCTTGGCGATGGAGACGCCGTCGTTCGTGATCGTGGGCGCGCCCCACTTCTTCTCGAGCACGACATTGCGGCCACGTGGGCCGAGCGTGACCTTGACCGCGTCGGCGAGCGTGTTCAGTCCACGCTCAAGCCCGCGACGGGCCTCTTCGTCAAAAGCGATGATCTTCGACATATGTGTACTGCGTCCTTTCCGGACGTGGTTCGTGAGGTTCGTGGTTGGCACTCGAACGAGGCGAGTGCAAATCCATATTGGCACTCGACCCTGTCGAGTGCAAGCCACCCCACGCCTTCTCGCTGCGGGCGAACGAGCCGAGCCTGAAGAGACGCCGATGTCCGCCTGAACACGGAACGGCGCCGACCCGAGAGGGCCGACGCCGTTCCCAGCCTGCGGTCAGAGCGCGCGCACGGACTCCGCCTGCGGGCCCTTGTCGCCCGCACCGATCTCGAACTCGACCTTCTGGCCCTCTTCGAGGACTCGGTAGCCCTGCATCTCGATGGCCTTGTAGTGCACGAACACATCCTGTGCAGCAGCGCCGTCGAGCGCATCCACAGTGATGAAGCCGTAGCCCTTGTCAGCGTTGAACCACTTCACGGTTCCATTCGCCATGTTTGTCTCCATTGCTCAGTAGTACTCGCAGGCGCCAACCCGCGGAGCCCTGCATGCGTGCGAGGGGGACGAACGATGGTGCCCAGGACTCGAGCAAGATACTAGGTGGCGACCTGTTGAGCGAGGAAGCCCAAAACCGGGATCACGTCACCTGGCGACGTTTTGTCTCCAGATGTTCACACGCACGGAACACACGAGCCGCATTCCCCGGAGAATTCTCGGATCATCCTCTGTGTCGAACCACCGTGGACCCGCGAATGGCTACCCGGCGAGGTCGAGGCCGACGATGACCACGATCGTGCCTGCTGCGGCGACGTTCGGGTCGAGGACGGCGGTTCCCCCACCGAGCGACTGGACGAGGGCGAGCGCCGCAGCCTCCTGGGAGGCGTCGTTGTAGGAGACGGTCGTCGTCTCGTAGTCGGACGTCGGAGCATCCGCCGTCTCGGTGACGTTCCAGCCCGCGGCTGCGAGCTCCGTGGTGGTGCCGCCCGCGACGCCCGCCAGCTCGGTTCCGTTGAGAACGCGCACTGAGACGTTCGGGTCGAGCTGCGGCACGACCTCGGCCGGAGCCTCCTCGACCGGCGCCTCCGCCGTCGGAGTCTCACTCGTCTCTGTCTCCGCGGTCGGGCTGAAGGAGACGGCGCCGTTGATGACCTGCATCGCGACGGCGGCAACGGCGACGATCACGACGACGGCGAGCAGACCCCAGAGCCACGAGGCGAGCTTGGCGAGGCGCGTGCGGGGCGCGCGATGCGCTCCGCGGCGGTCAAGCCCTGGTGGGATGTCGTCGAAGCGATCCTTGGGGTAATTCACGTGTCTACCGAATCCGTCCTGAGGTGGGAGAGGCGCTGGACATTCGCTGCTCGCGCCGCAACTGGCGCTCGTCCGCTCGCCGCTCGCGCGCACGCCGCAGGCGGCCGACGAGCATCGGCTGATGGACAAGCGCAGCTGGTGTCTCGATGAGCGTAGCGAGATTTCGGTAGTACTGCGTCGTCGACCAGCCGAAGCGATCCCTGATCGCTGCCGCCTTCGCCGCATTCTGCCGCGGATTCCCGTCTTCGAAATCCAGCAGCGCGCGCTCGAGGTCGCTGAGCTCCACGTCCCGTGCCATGCACGAAGTGTACGAGCAGGGTTCACCGACTGGACTCACGCAACGCGCGTATGCTCGATCCTCCCCGGCCGCTCCCAGCGGTCTCGTCGATTTTCCAGGAGGCACGGTGTCCTACGCCGTCAACAAGCCCGATTTCGAGTGGCGCGCGGAGCTCACGCCGCAGGAGTACCACGTGCTGCGCGAGGCAGGCACGGAGCGGGCCTACACGGGAGAGCTCCTCGAGGAGGGTCGCGCAGGCCTCTACACCTGCCGCGCCTGCGGCTCAGAGCTGTTCAAGGCCGGAACGAAGTTCGACTCCGGATGCGGCTGGCCGAGCTTCTACGAGTCAGTTCGGCCGGACGCGGTCGAGCTGCTCGAGGACCGCTCGCTCGGAATGGTGCGCACCGAGGTGCGCTGCGCCAACTGCGGCTCCCACCTCGGTCACGTCTTCCCTGACGGCTTCGGCACGCCAACGGGCGACCGCTACTGCATGAACTCGCTGTCGCTCTCCTTCACACCCGAGGAAGAGACCTCCGCCGAGTAAGCGCACGGGCATCCATCAACAGCCATGCGGTGCGCGGGGACGTGCACCGCATGACTATGATGGTGCCGCTGCGATTGCAGCAGGCCGACTTAGCTCAGCTGGTAGAGCACCGCTCTTGTAAAGCGGATGTCGCGAGTTCGAACCTCGCAGTCGGCTCCACGATGCGTCTTCCGGCGCACAGCCCTGACACGTCGCCACCTCGTGAAAGCGGCCCGAACTATACTCGGCTGGATGCACGAGCACACGACCGCGCAGCGCACCAAGCTCCCGCAGCAGCGCACGGCCGCCAACCGCGGAGTTCTCGGGCTGACGATCGGGGCGGGCCTCGTGCTCACGCTCATCGCGATCCGCACGCTCACGGCGTCGCTCGACGACCAGCCGGCACTCGGGCCGATCACCGACTTCGTCACGCTCTCGCTGAGCGTCGTCATCGAGTCGATGCCGTTCATCATCCTCGGCATCCTGCTCTCGATCGTCGTGCAGCACTGGCTTCCGCCGGGCTTCCTCATGCGCATCCTGCCGCAGACGCCGTGGCTTCGGCGTGCCGTCATCTCACTGTTCGGCATCGCGCTGCCCGTCTGCGAGTGCGGCAACGTTCCGCTCGCACGCGGCCTCGTGCTGCGCGGCTTCACGCCCGCCGAGTCGATCACGTTCCTGCTGGCGGCCCCCATCCTGAACCCCATCACGATCGTCACGACGTACCAGGCGTTCGGCTGGGACCACGGCATCCTCGCCGCCCGCATCATCGGGGGCTTCGTCATCGCGAACGTCATCGGGTTCCTCTTCAGCCGCCACCCGAAGCCACAGGACCTGCTCACACCGAGTTTCGCCGCGACGTGCGAGCTGGAGGCGAAACACGGCCACGAGACGGGCTCGAGCGTGCGCGAGCGGTTCCGCGCGAGCGCGTCGATGTTCGGTGCGGAGACCTCGACGATGCTGCCCGCGCTCTTCGTCGGATCGGCCATCGCCGGGGCCATCCAAGTCGGCGTCTCGCGCGACCTGCTCACCACCCTCGGAGAGCATCCGGTGCTCTCCGTGCTCGTGCTCATGACCCTCGGCTTCGTCATCTCGATCTGCGCGAACGTCGACGCGTTCTTCGCGCTCTCGTTCGTCGGCACCTTCATGCCTGGCGGCATCGTCGCCTTCCTCGTGATGGGCCCCATGATCGACGTCAAGATGCTCGCCCTCATGCGCACGACCTACACGAGCGCGGTCCTCGCCCGCATCACCCTCATCGTCGCGCTGTCGGCCTTCACCCTCGGACTCGGAGTGAACCTCATTGCTTGAACGACTGCTCTCCAGGTGGCGCGGCGTCGCCCTCACCCTCATCACCGTCGTCGCGACGGTATGGCTCTCGATGACCGGCGGCCTCTCGCTGTACATCCACCCGCGCTACTTCGTCTTCACCTCGATCATGGCGGTCATCGGCGGGATCCTGGCGATCGCCGCGATCGCGGCCACGCCCTCCCGTGACGAGCACGACCACGACCACTCGCATGAGTCGGATGCGCTCGGCACGTCGAGCGCCCGGCGCAACAATCGACGTCCGCGCCTCGGCGCCCGCCAGCGGATCGCTGTCATCGCCTCGACGACGGTCACGCTGGTCGTCGTCGTGACGGCGTTCGTCGCGCTCATCATCGCGCCGCCCGTGACCCTGAGCTCGGCGGCCGTCGAGAACCGCTCGCTGAACGCCAACGCGCAGACCGTGGACTCTCCGATCGACGAAGGCGAGACGCTGCGCGGCCGCGACACCAGCAGCTTCACGGTCAAGGACTGGGCGGCAATGCTCCGGCAGGGCGACGGCGAGCAGCAGGTCCTGGGCGAGCGCGCCAAGCTCGTCGGCTTCGTGACCGTCGATCCGGACGCGCCGGATGCGTTCATCCTCGCCCGCTTCGTCGTGAACTGCTGCGCGATCGACGCCGCGCCTGTCGGCGTCGCCGTGCACCAGCCCGGCTGGCAGGCGAACTACCCGGTCGACACCTGGGTCGAGGTGGACGGCGCGTTCGTCACGAACCCGAGCGCGTCCAGCGCGGAACGGGTGGCGCTCATGCCCACGACCGTCACCGCCATCGACCAGCCGAGCGACCCATATGTCTACTGATCTCAGCTCGCCTGACGCCCGCACGGGACGAGGCTTCCGGAAGACGTTCATCCTCGCGGTCGTCGTGCTCGCCCTGCTCGCGGCGGGTCTCGCCGTCGGCAACATCCTGCAGGGGCCGCGCGTCGCCTCGACGGCGGTCAACGCGATCGGCACGGTCGAGCAGCAGGGCACGCGCCTCGTACTGACACCCAACCAGCGGCTGCAGGAGATCGACCCCGCACAGGTCGTCCTCGAACCGGCCGCCGCCTACAGCCTCTCGCAGGACAACGGCACCATCACGCTCACCTTCGAGCAGCTGCTCGCCTACGACACGAACTACACGCTCACCGTCGCAGACGCGGTCAGCTCCTCGACGGGGGTCGCATCGACGCTCGAGACGCAGTTCACGACACCCCAGCTCGAGGTGTCGACGCTGGTCCGCGGCGCCATCTCCACGGGCGGCAGCCTCGAGGACCGTGTCGTGGAGACGAACGTCTCCGGCGGCGGAGAGCCGCGCATCCTCTTCACCGCGCCCCGCATCCAGGAATACGCGCTGACCGACGCGTTCGTCGCCGTCGTCGAGCAGGACACCGCGGGCCTCGGGACCGTGGGCGTCGCACCCCGCGCCGAGCCCGGGCCGGCCGTACCCCTGAACGTGGATGCGACGGGCAACTTCTCGAGTCTCGCCGCGGATGCGGAGAGTGGGCTCATCGGGTTCGTCATCGACGGGATGCACGCCGACGGGCAGACGGAGCTCGTTCGGTCGCTGTTCGTCTTCGACACGAGCGACACCTCGTTCCGGCCGAAGCAGGTCGCGGGACCAGACGGGACCCCGCTCATGGTCTCCGCGTGGGCGTTCGCCCCTCGAACCGGTGCCCTCATCGCGCAGACCCTCGACGAGCAGCTCTACCTCGTCAACGTCCTGGCGGGCACACCCGCCGAGCCGATCGGCCAGGCGCAGCACTTCCACGGCTTCGTGCCGGGCACGGCAACCGCAGTCACGTCCGGTGTCGGCGGCTACACGCTGTTCGATCTCAGCTCGGGCACTGCCGAAGCACTGACCCCCGCCCCGATCTCGCTCAGCGAGACGGAGTACCTCACGCAGACGAGCGTGCTCAGTCCAGATGGGACGCAGATCTCAGCCGTCGCGGATGCGGCTGCCGGGCTCGCCGACGTCACGGTCGAGCTCGCCGACACGGCTGGGCAGCGGACGCTGTTCGACCCGGGCGAGAGCGGCGAATGGCTGCGCGACATCTGCGTCTCCCCCAACGGCCAGTACCTCGCCGTCGAGACGGGGCTCGGAGCGCAGGGGCCGGACGGCTACGCCGTGCTCCCTGGCATGAAGCAGTCGACGACCACCGTCATCGACATCGCGAGCGGCGCGGAACTGCGTCGGCTCACCGGCTTCCTGACCTCGTGGTGCCGCTGACGGCTACCAGCGGTCATCCATCTGTGCTGGCATGACGAAGGGCCTCACCCGCGGGGGTGAGGCCCTTCGGCATCGAACGCCCTGGTTACTTGGCCGCGCGCTTCTCCGCGCGGAGCTTCGAGACCTCGTACATCGTGATGCTCGTGGCGATTCCGGCGTTGAGTGACTCGGTGGCTCCGTCGATCGGGATCGAGACGATCGCGTCGCAGTGCTCGGTGACGAGGCGCGAGAGGCCCTTGCCCTCGCTGCCTACGACGATGAGCAGCGGTGAGGTCGCAAGCTCTAGCGAGGGCAGCGACACGTCGCCGTCGCCGTCGAGGCCGATGACGAACACGCCGGCCTTCTTGTACGCCTTGATGGTGGCCGTCAGGTTCGAGGCCATGGAGACGGGGAGACGCGAAGCGGCACCTGCCGAGGTCTTCCACGCCGAGGCGGTCATACCGACCGAGCGACGTTGCGGCACGATGATGCCGTCGCCACCGAACGCGGCCACCGAGCGCACGATGGCACCGAGGTTGCGGGGGTCGGTGATGCCGTCGAGCGCGACGAAGAGCGGGTTGCGACGGCGCTGGATGGCGCGGTCGAGCTCCTCCATGGGGTCCGCGTACGTGTAGGCCGGCACCTTGATGATGACGCCCTGGTGCACCGCGTCGCGGCCCGCCATGCGATCGAGCTCGGGGCGCATGACCTCGAGGATCGGGATCTTGCGCTCGGTGGCGATCTTGAAGATCTCCTTGACGCGCTCGTCCATCTCGCCGCGGGCGGCGACGTAGAGCGTCGTCGCCGGGATGCCGGCGCGGAGCGCCTCGACGACCGAGTTGCGGCCGGTGACGAGTTCCGTGCTGTCGTCGGTGCGGGCGCGGCGGGGCGCCCCGCCCTCACGCTGCGCCGGACGCGGCTTGGAGCCGCCACGAGCAGCCTCGAGGCGTTCCTTCGCCGCCTTGCGCTTGCCGGCGACGTGCCAGGAGCGGTCCTCGGCACGAGGCGTGTTGCCCCGACCTTCGAGGGACTTGCGGCCATTGCCGCCGGTGCCCTTCGTGGGGCCCTTCTTGCTGCGATTTCCGCGCGAGTTCGTGCTCATGCCTTCTCCAACGTCCAGAAGCTGCCGTTCGGCGAGTCTTCAATCTGCACGCCGGCTGCTGCCAGCGTGTCTCGAATCTGATCTGCGCGGGCGAAGTCCTTCGCACCGCGGGCTTGCGTGCGCTCGACGAGCAGCGCATCGACGAGGGCGGCGAGGGCCGTCTCGCCCGTCGCATCCACTCCCCCGCTCCACTGCTCAGCGCGTGGGTTGATGCCGAGGATGTCGAGCATCGCGGTGACCTCACGGCCGGCGCGCGCCGCCGCGTCGGGGGCGCCGGTGTCGAATGCCTGGTTGCCGGCGGTGATGGCCTCGTGCAGCGCGGCGATGGCTTGAGGGACTGCGAAGTCGTCGTTCATCGCCGCGACGAACGCCTCGGGCAGGTTGGCGAGGCTCGGCGGCGCGTCCTCGACGATGGATGCGAGCAGACCCGCCCGCTCGGCACGCTCGAGGAACGCCTCGACGCGCGCGAAGGATGCCGCCGCCTCGTCGAGCGAGTTCTCACCGATCTCGATCGTCGAGCGGTAGTGGGCGGATCCGAGGAAGTAGCGGACGACGATCGGACGCGCGGCGGCGAGGAGATCGGCGGCCGAGACGGTGTTGCCGATCGACTTCGACATCTTCTGCCCGGCAACCGACACGAGGCCGTTGTGCACCCATGTGCGAGCGAACTCGAGGCCCGCCGCGCGGGACTGCGCCAGCTCGTTCTCGTGGTGCGGGAAGCGGAGATCTCGTCCGCCGCCATGGATGTCGAAGGTCGGCCCGAGGTACTTCGTCGACATGGCCGAGCATTCGATGTGCCAGCCCGGTCGCCCCGAACCCCACGGCGAAGACCAGGCCGCCGAGTCCGGCTCGCCCGGCTTCTGTCCCTTCCAGAGGGCGAAATCGGCGGCGCTCCGCTTCCCTCGGCTGGGGGCCTCCCCCTCCGCCATGTCCTCAGGACGCTGGTGGGTGAGCTCGCCGTAGCTCGGCCAGCTGCCGGTGTCGAACCACACGTCGCCGCTCTCGTCGGCCGCTGCATAGGCGTGGCCGCGCTCGATGAGCAGCGAGATCAGCTGCTGCATCTCCGGGATGGAGCCGGTCGCGCGGGGCTCGTACGTGGGCGGGCGGATGCCGAGAGCCGAGTACGCCGCGTTGAACTCGCGTTCGACGCGGTACGCGAGCGCCCACCACGGCTCGTCCGCCGTCGCGCCGGCGAGGGTCTTGTCGTCGATGTCCGTGACATTGCGAACCAGCGTCACGCGCGACCCGGTCGCCTCGAACCATGCACGGAACTGGTCGTAGACCAGCGCAGAACGCAGGTGACCAGCGTGCGGCGCGGACTGCACCGTCGGCCCGCAGACGTACAGCGAGACCTCGCCTGGCACGAGCGGCGTGAAGTCGCCGAGTGCTTGCGTCTGCGTGTCGTAGATGCGCTGATTCACTGCACCAGCATACGCGTCGGGGCCGCACGGACGAGTGAACGTCCCTGCGGCCCCGACGATGAAGCGTGTGGCGTGTGCCGAACTACAGTCCCGAGGGAGACCGCCGATGTCAGCCGACTAGGACGCGAGGACCTTGTCGAGCACGTCTCCGGCCTTCTCCTCGTCGGTCTTCTCCGCGAGAGCGAGTTCCGAGACGAGGATCTGCCTGGCCTTCGCGAGCATCCGCTTCTCTCCAGCGGAGAGACCGCGGTCCTGGTCGCGGCGCCAGAGGTCGCGGACGACCTCGGAGACCTTGATGACGTCGCCAGAGGCGAGCTTCTCAAGGTTCGACTTGTACCTGCGGGACCAGTTCGTCGGTTCCTCGGTGATGGGGGCTCGCAGCACCTCGAACACACGGTCGAGACCGTCCTGTCCGATGACATCGCGCACTCCAACCAGGTCGACGTTGTCAGCAGGGACCTCGATGACGAGGTCTCCCTGTGCAACGTTCAACTTGAGGAACGTCTTCTCTTCACCCTTGATGACTCGGATCTTCACCTCTGAGATGGTGGCCGCGCCGTGATGGGGATAGACGACTGTCTCCCCGACCTCAAACTGCATAAATACAAGCCCCTTTCGGCACCTAAGAGTACCATGTCAAAAGGGCCCATCCGAGGGTCGAAGTGGTAGAGTCCGCCGCCGCGTCGTCCGGGAGCTGCAGCTAGATCAGATAGGCTTGCTGCATCCTGTGAATTCGTGCGGCGACAGTCGCACGGTCCGAACCTGGAGGCTCCAGACGTGAAGATCCGCGCCGTCGCGTCCGTCACCCTTGCCGCCGTAGTCGCGGTTGGGCTTGCCGGCTGCAACTACATCTCCCCCCAGCGCACGACGACCCAGTACTCGGCGAGTGACGGCACGAACGCCAACGTCGGCGAGCTCGAGGTTCGCAACGCGATCCTCATCACCGACACGCTGACTGGCACCGACGTCACCGACCGTGCCAACCTCATCTTCGCGGTCGTCAACCACACAGGCAGCGCCGGTTCGCTCGACATCACCTACACGGGACTGATCAACGGCGTCGAGCAGGACGTCGTCGTGACCGTCCCCGTCGACGCCGCCGCAGGCGTGACCCAGGTCGGCTTCGGCGAGGGCGCCAGCGTGCTCCTCGAAGGCATGGACTTCGCCCCGGGCTCGACCCACGAGGTGACGTTCACCGCGACACTCGACGGCGAGCAGTCGGTGCAGGCCGTCAGTGTCCCCGTCCTCGACGGCACGCTTCCGGAGTACTCGACGCTCGTGCCTGGGCCCGCTCAGACCGAGCCGCCGGCCGCACCGCCGAGCATCGCCCCGACCCCGGCCCCCACCGAGGAGCCGGAAGAGGGCGGCACGGCCTAGCCGCCACCCGCAGACCGCCGAGAAGGGCGCATCCACCCGGATGCGCCCTTCTTGCGTTCACCTGGGATGGGCCAGGAGCGAGCTCAGCCCTCGTAGCGGTAGCCCAGGCCACGAACGGTGACGAGCCTGACCGGTGTCGACGGCTTGTCCTCGATGCGGCTGCGGATGCGCTTGATGTGCACGTCGAGCGTCTTCGTGTCGCCGTAGTAGTCGGGCCCCCAGACGCGGTCGATGAGCTGGCCGCGGGTGAGCACGCGTCCCGAGTTGCGCATGAGGTACTCGAGGAGCTCGTACTCCTTGAGCGGCATCGGCGTCACCTTGCCGGAGACCTCGAGCGTGTGACGGTCGAGGTCCATGCGCACCTCGCCGACCTCGATGATGCTGTCGTCCTCGCTTTCGTCCTCCTGCTCGTTGCGGCGGAGCACGGCTCGCACACGCGCCAGCAGCTCGCGCGTCGAGTACGGCTTCGTGACGTAGTCGTCGGCGCCGAGCTCGAGCCCCACGACGATGTCGACCTCGCTGTCCTTCGCCGTGAGCATGATGATCGGCACCTTCGAGGTGAGGCGGATCTGCTTGCACACCTCGGTGCCTGGAACGCCGGGGAGCATGAGGTCGAGGAGCACCAGGTCGGCGCCGTCGCGGTCGAACAGATCGAGCGCGTCAAGTCCGGTCTCGGCGACTGCGACGTCATACCCCTCCCGTCCGAGGAGGAAGGAGAGCGGCTCGTGCAGTGCTGATTCGTCTTCGACGAGGAGGATGCGGGTCACGGTGGTCATTGTGCATATCTTTCGTGAACATTGAGTGACGTGGACGCGGACCGGCGCGTCACGGCTCGCGTGATGCGCGCGGTGAGCGACGGGACCTTGGATCTGGTCAGGCGGAGCGCCGCTCGGTGAACCGCTGCAGGTCGATCTCCTCGACGACGGAGTCCGCGGAGGGCAGACGCACGGTGAAGGTCGATCCTTTGCCAAGCTGCGACCAGACGCGAACGTCACCACCGTGGTTCTCCGCGACGTGTCGCACGATGCTGAGGCCGAGGCCGGTTCCACCGGTCCGGCGAGAGCGCGCCTGATCGACGCGGAAGAACCGCTCGAAGATCCGCCCCTGGTCCTCCGGGGCGATACCGATGCCCTGGTCGGAGATCGCGACCTCGACCGTGTCGTCGACGAGCCGCGTGCCGATGCCGATGCGCGAGTTCGTCGACGAGTACTGGACGGCGTTGGAGACGAGGTTCGTGAAGCACATGAGCAGGTGGGTCCGCTCGCCGTACACGAACGCATCCACGTCGTCGCCGAGTACGATCTCGACCCCGGCGACGTCGGCCGGGACGCGTGACTGGTCGACGGCGAGCGAGAGGATCTCGTGGATGGAGATCAGCTCCGGATGCGCGAGGGAGTCGCTCGACTGCAGCCTCGACAGCTCGATGAGCTCGTTGGTGATCGATGCGAGGCGCAGGCTCTCCTTGCTGAGGCGCCCCGTGAAGTACTTGACCTGCTCTTCGTCGCCCGCGGACTCCGCGATCGCCTCGGCGAGGAGTGTGACCGCCCCGATCGGCGTCTTGAGCTCGTGGCTGACGTTGGCGACGAAGTCCCGCCGCACGCTCTCGACGCGCAGCGCCTCGGTTCGATCCTCGGCCAGCACCAGGAAGAACCTCGTGGAGAGGGGCGCGGCTCGCACGCGGACGTGGATCTCCGAGCGGCCGAACGGGCCGCGCGCGATCTCGAGGTCCCGTGTGACGGCCTCGCCCTGCCTTCTGGCCTCGTCGACGACGGCACCGACTCGCTCGTCGAGGCGCCCGCCGGGGCGGACGAGCCCTTTCGAGGTGGCTCCAGGGGACGACTGGTAGACGTTCCTCGAAGGGTCAGTGACGATCACGATGGAGTCGAGGGCGCCGAGCAGATGCTCGATGCCCTCTGGGAGGCGGGGTGAGAAGGCAGCTCGCGCCTTTGCCTGCCGTACTGAGGCGACGTGGAGCAGCCAGACGAAACCTGCGCCCAAGAGGAAGCCGAGTACGATCGCAAGGACCACTGCGACGGACGAGTCCATGTGCCCAGCATATGGGCCATCGGATGTGTCACCCGTCGTACACGAGTCCGTTACCTTGGCTCCGTAGACTCGCCCGCGAAGGCAGCGTCACTCCCAAGGCACCGGACGACCGGTCTTCCCAGAACTACGGGCAGCGGCACATCGCTCGTTGCCACGAAACAGAGGATAAACATGCGCGAAGTTTTCCAGCAGGAACTCGCTGAGGTCAGCAACGGCCTCGTGGAGATCGCCCGCCACGTCGAGTCCGCCATGCAGCGCGCCGCCGTTGCGTTCACCACATCCGACGTAGCCCTCGCCGAGCAGGTCATCTCCGACGATGCCCGCATCGACGAGCTCGCGATCGCCCTCGATGAGCACACCATCGAGATCATCGCCCGCCAGTCCCCCGTGGCACGCGACCTCCGACTCGTCGTGAGCGCGCTGCGCATCAGCTCGTCCCTCGAGCGCATGGGAGACCTCGCGGCGCACATCGCGGCGCTCGCCCGCTACCGCTTCCCGGGCGGCGTCGGCCCGAACACGCTCCGTCCGGTGTTCGCCGAGATGAGCCGACTCGACGTCGCGGTTGCGCGTCAGCTCGTCGCCCTGCTCGACGCGGGCAACGACGAGGAGACGAACCGCATCGCCGACGAGATCAAGGCGAGCGATACACAGATCGACGACCTGCACCGCAGCACGTTCGACGCGCTCCTGTCCGACGACATCCAGGCGCAGAGCGTCGAGGTCGTCGACGCGACGCTCGCGAGCCGCTACTTCGAGCGCTTCGCCGACCACGCGGTCTCGATCGCGCAGAAGGTGCAGTACCTGACGAGCGGCGAGTGGATGCAGGAGAAGGAGCCGTCCACGCCCGTCGCACCGGTCACCCCGGGCGCGTAGCACCACGCACCTCACCACCGACTGCACCCCTGCCGCCGCTGTTCCTCCGGGAACGCCGGCGACCAGGGGTGCAGTCGTCTGTTCTCGGGCCGCATGTCGCCGCCCGCGGGTTGCTTAATACAGCGGGCACTGTATTAATGGGTGCATGACAACCGCGACCACCTCACGCCTCGAGGTCATGAACCGCCTCGGGCGCGCCATGGCCGATCCCTCGCGGTCCCGCATCCTCATGCGCCTGCTGGACGGCCCCGACTACCCCGCCCGTCTCGCCGCGGACCTGGAGCTGACGCGGCAGAACGTATCGAACCACCTGACCTGCCTTCGTGACTGCGGCATCGTCGTGGGAAAGCCGGAAGGCAGGCAGACGCGATACGAGATCGCCGACCCGCACCTGACCCAGTCGCTCACGACGCTCGTCGGCGTCGTCCTCGCCGTCGACGAGGCCGCCCCGTGCCAGGACGCGTCCTGCCCGGTGCCAGGCTGCTGCGAGCCTGTCTCGTGACCGAGCGACCCACCTCGACGCCGAGGATCGCAGCAGACACCAGTCCCGGCGGCGTCGGTGCCGCACGCGGGAACCGGGAGGCGCGCCGCGCGCTGCTGCAGCGCCGCATCCGCCTGGTCGTGACGTTCACGATCGCCTACAACGTGATCGAGGCGGCCGTCGCGCTGAGTGCGGGCGCAGCCTCATCCTCGGCGGCCCTCATCGGGTTCGGCCTCGACTCGATCATCGAGGTGCTCTCAGCCGCAGCGGTCGCCTGGCAGTTCACGCGAAAGGATCCGGAGCGCTGGGAGAAGCCGACGCTGCGCGTCATCGCGATCGCCTTCTTCGCGCTCGCCGCCTACGTCACGATCAGTTCGGTGCTCGCGCTCACATCGGGCTCCGACGTCGAGCACAGCACCGTCGGCATCGTGCTCGCCGCCGTGAGCGTCGTCCTGATGCCGTTCCTGTCGCTCATCGAGCGACGCACCGGGCGCGAGCTGGGCTCGGCGACGGCCGTGGCCGACTCGAAGCAGACCCTGATCTGCACGTACCTGTCCGCCGCCGTCCTCCTCGGCCTCGTGCTGAACTCGCTCTTCGGCCTGGCGTGGGCCGACGCGGTGGCCGGGCTCGTCATCGCCGCCTTCGCGGTGCGCGAGGGCATCGAGGCCTGGAAGGGCGATGCCTGCGCGACGTCGGTCGGGATGCTCCTGGAAGATGACCATGACCATGACCATGACCACGACCACGACCACGACCACTGACGATCTTCCTCGTCACTGGTGATCGCGAACGAGGAGCTCCCCGTCCGATGACGGGGAGCTCCTCGTTCGCGTGGCCCGGCGGGGGCCTGGGGGTCGCTCGGCGCTACTTGCCCTGCGAGGCGACGGCGGCGGCTCCCGCTGCTGCTGCCTCCGGGTCCAGGTACTCGCCCTTGCCGAGCACTTCGTGCGTCTCGGGGTCGAATCGGTACACGAGGGGCATGCCGGTCGGGATGTTGACGGCGGCGATGTCGTCGTCGCTGATGCCTTCGAGGTGCTTCACGAGCGCGCGGAGGCTGTTGCCGTGCGCGGCGACCATGACGGTGCCACGCTGCACGAGCGTCGGCAGGACTTCATCTTCCCAGTAGGGCAGGAACCGCACGAGGACGTCCTTGAGGCATTCGGTGCGGGGCAGCTCGTCGCCGAGGTCGGCGTAGCGCTCGTCGTGGGCCTGCGAGAACTCGCTGCTGTCGTCGAGCGCGGGCGGCGGCGTGTCGTACGAGCGGCGCCACTCCATGAACTGCTCTTCGCCGTACTGGTCGCGGACCTGAGCCTTGTCCTTGCCCTGCAGGTCGCCGTAGTGGCGCTCGTTGAGGCGCCAGGTGCGCTTGACGTCGATCCAGCCGCGGCCCGCTTCCTTGAGCGCGAGGTTGGCGGTGTCGATGGCGCGCGTGAGCAGCGATGTGTAGAGCACGTTCGGCTTGAGGCCGGACTCGCGGATGAGGCGGCCCGCACGGGCGCCCTCCTCCCGGCCCTGTTCGGTGAGCTCAACGTCCACCCAGCCGGTAAAGAGGTTCTTCTCGTTCCACTCGCTCTGTCCGTGACGGACCAGGATGAGGGTCAGCGCTTCAGTCATGCGTCCAAGCGTACCGAGTGGGGGCTGGCCCGTGTGCGACGCGGAGTCGTCGCGCGCTGAAATAGTCTCGGTGGCTCAATAGTCTTGTCGTATGCCATTGGGTCGACTCACGCGCGGGACGACGGGAACGAACCGTCTGCGTCGCGTCGACCGCTGGATCGCGCAGCATCCGGCGCTCACGTCCGCCGAACGCCCACTCGTGGTCGACCTCGGCTACGGGGCGAGCGGAGCGACAGCCTTCGAGCTGGCGGAGCGCCTCGGCCGCGCGGTCCCCGACGTGCGCGTGCACGGACTGGAGATCGACCCAGGGCGCGTGGCGCTCGCCGGACAGCAGCTCGCCGAGCGGCCCGAGCTGGCCGGCCGGGTCTCGTTCGCCGTCGGCGGGTTCGAGGTGCCGACGCCGACGTCCGAGCCGCCCGCCGTGATCCGCGCCATGAACGTGCTGCGCCAGTACGACGAGGCGGAGGTCGCAGATGCCTGGTCGCGCATGACGGCGCGACTCGCGCCGCGCGGACTGCTGGTCGAGGGAACGTGCAACGAGGTCGGCCGCGTGTCGTCCTGGGTCGGCATCGACGCCGGCGGACCCCGCACGTTCACGGTCTCGCTGCACACGGCGAGCCTCGACTCACCGCTGATCGTCGCCGAGCGCCTGCCGAAGGCCCTCATCCACCGCAACGTCCCCGGCGAGGGGGTGCACGACTACCTGAAGGCGCTCGACGACGCCTGGCAGCGCGAGGCCCCGCGGCAGACGTTCGGCGCCAGGCAGCGCTTCCTCGCCGTGTGCGAGCGGATGCGCGCGGCCGGTTGGCCGCTCGTCGACACGCAGAAGCGCTGGCGGCTCGGCGAGGTCACGGTCGCCTGGGACGCGGTCGCGCCCTCCTCCGGCGCGCTCGCACCCGCGCGCTCCTGAGCAGTACCCCGAAGCCCCGGTGATGCGCCCCGCACTCATCCGCCGATCGCTGCCAGCCGAAGGGCCCTTCCGAACCGGCCAGAACGGCCACTTCACTGGCAGCGATCGGCGAGAGGAGGGCTACTTGACCTCGGGGAGCGCCGTGCGGGCAGCTTCCGGGTCCATGCCGCTCGCGATGAGCAGGTCGACGACGAGGGGCCTGCACTGCATGAGCAGCACGGAATCGGCGAGCTGCGCCCCGTGCAGATGGTCGGGCTCCAGTCGCGCCGCCGCGATGAGCAGCGTCTGCCGGGACTGGTGCAGCATGGCGTCGTCGTCGAGGCCCAGCCGCATCTCGAGCATGCCCGACTGGATGTCGCCGAGAAGGTCAGCGAGCTCTTCGCGGTGGCGTCCGTCCCAGGACAGCGACCAGGCGCGACGGGCGAGCACGCGCAGGTTCCGAGTGGCGAGGTCGATGCTCGTGCGGAGCTCCACCAGGCGATCGACTCGCCCGCGGTGATGGCGCATGAACGGCGACAGGCGGGCGATGGATGCGGCGCTCTCGAGCTCCGTCGACCAGGCGTCGAGCGTGTCCTGCGTCCGGCGCAGCTCCTCGAGCGCGGCGAGCCCGGCGTCGCTGTCGCCGCGACGCAGCGCCTGAGAGATGTCGCCGAGCGCCTGCGCCAATGCCCCGATGAGACCCTTGGCCTCGTTCTTGGCGAGCGCCGCCGCGTTGCGCGGCACGAGCGCTGTGGCCGCGATCGCGACGGCCCCGCCGATGACGGCGTCCAGGAGCCGCGAGTACTCGGCCACGCCCTGCACCGGGATGAGCTGCACCAGCGAAGCCTGGACCGCGGCGCCGATCGCGAAGCCCGGGCTCGGGTGCACGAGCCGCCCGAGCAGGAGCACGACGGCCAGGACGACCGCGACCTGCCAGACGCCGCGCCCGAAGAGCACCAGCGAGAGATTGGAGAGCAGCACCCCGAAGGTGATGCCGAGCGCGGTGTCGAACACGCGACGGGGCCGCGCATCCCGCTGCAGCCCGAGACTCGTGATCGCCACCGTCACCGCGAGGAACGGTATGGGATGCCCGAGCCCCCAGTGTGCAATCGCGTAGGCCACGAACGCGGCCGCCGTGATCTGCACGACCGCCGGCAGGGATGCGCGAACGCGAGCGAACGCGGCCCCGACGCCGACCGCCGGAGCCGCCACGTCTACTGCCCGCGGCGCTCGAGGCGCGGCAGCCGTGGCACCTCGGCCGCTCGTCCCGCACCCGGCGAGACGATCGTCGTGGCACTCGCCGTGACCTGCTGCTCGTCAGCGAGGTGCGCGACGAGGGTGGCGTCCTCCGGGAGGGAACGCTTCACGAGCGCAAGTGCGATGGGTCCGTCCTCGTGGTGAATGGCCACGGAGCTGATTCGACCGACCGTCTGCGCCCCGGCGTCGCCCTCGACCGACAGGGTGCTCCCGGCCTCGGGAAGCTCACCGAGCGAGCCGTCGAGGTCGAGCAGGACGATCCTGCGCGGCGGGCGGCCCAGGAAGTGCACCTTCGCGACGGTCTCCTGCCCGCGGTAGCAGCCCTTCTCCAGGTGTACGGCGCTACGGAGCCAATCGAATTCGTGCGGGATGGCGCGGGAGTCGACCTCGGCGCCGAGGCGAGGCCGCCAGGCGGCGATGCGCAGCGCCTCGAGCGCATGCATGCCTGCGATGGGCAGCTCGCCGGACGCAGCGCGGTCGACGATGGTCTGCAGCCGTGCACGTTCGACCACGTGCAGCTTGAGGGGGAAGTCGGCCCCCGGGTGCGCGTCGGTGATGCCTTCAGCAGGCAGGACCGGGTATGCCGAGTAGCTCCAGCCGTGCTCCGGCGGCGCGGCCCACGGGTCGCTCCACACGAGTGGGGTGCCGTTCGGGGCTGCTGCACCGAGGTCCAGCTCGCCGAGCGTCGCCATCACGGCGAACTCGCCGGTCACCTCGGCGACCTGCACGTCGAGCATGAACCGCATGCGGTTCAGCCAGGCCGCGAAAGCGGGGGCGAAATCTCGCTCGGTGATCAGCCAGGTGGCGGCGCCGTCGTCGACGACGGCCGCAGCGTGCTCGATGTGACCCTGGATGTCGAGGAGCAGGGTCTCCGCGCTCTCACCGGGCTGGAGCGTTGTGAGACGCTGCGAGGTGAGCGAGTCGAGCCAGCTGAGCCTGTCGCCGCCGGTGAGGCGGAGGATCCCGAGATGCGATGCGTCCACCACGGAGCGGCCCGCAGCGAGGTCGCGCTGATCGGCCGTCACCTGCCCGTAGTGCCAGGCGACGCCCGCGTCGATGCCGACGCCCTCCACCGCTCCGGGTAGCGCGAGGAACGCCGAGCGATACGGCTGGGGCTCGTCGGCGGCCGCCGCCGAGCCGCTCGGAACAGCCTGCTCAGTCAAGCTTGGCCAGCTTCGCCGACGCGTGGGTCGCCAGCTCCTGGCCGAGGGCCGCGATGTCCCACGCCCACAGCAGCTCGCCCGCGACGTAGCCGTACATGCGGGTCGACGCGGTGAACTCCTTCGCGCCGGGCGCGAGCAGGACTTCCTCGGTCTTCAGGTCGATGCGCGGGCCTCTGGCGCTGCCGCTGTACCGCTCGAGCAGTCCGGTCGGATGCACGATCGACACCTCGAGTGGGAACGCCTGGTCGTCGTCGCGCAGTCCCTCGACGCCATCGGCGTCCGTGATCGTGGCCGGGGCGGTCGGGGGCAGGTAGCCGGGGCCGACATCGCCGTCGTCCCGGGTGCGAGCCAGCCGCCAGAACCCGGTCTCGCCCGTGAGCGGGACCTGCACTGGCTCGTCGCCGGTGCCTTCCTCGAGCCACAGCTGGGCAGAGTAGTTGAGGTAGGGAAGACCGTCATGGCTGAAGCTCACGCGCTGGCGGAACGCCTGCTCGCGCACCTCTTCGCCCACCTTGTACTCGACGTGGCCGGTTCCCTCCCACACGCCGAGAAGCCAGGAGAGCGGCACGATCTCCGGCGGGAGGTCAGTGGGGATGTCGTAGACCATCGGTGGTTTCCTCTCGATCCGGCTGCAGTGTCGCTCCGCTTGGCTGCTTAGTTCTGGCCCTTGAAGAGGTTCTTGAGCACGACCACGGAGACGAAGCTGATGGCGACGAGCGCGAGCACCAGCAGCCCGGTGAAGATGATTTCGATAACAAGCACGGTGTCCATGCCGACCATCTTAGCCGTGCGGATGCACGCGAGAGTCAGTGCGGATGCACGCGAGTGTCAGTGCGGATGCACGCGAGTGTCAGTGCGGATGCACGCGAGAGTCAGTGCGGGTGCACGCGAGACGCGGCGCGGCTAGCTGTGGCTCGGCGTGCCCACGACGGCGTCTCCACCGAGCAGCGCGAAGCCGAGCGAGGCGACGCCGAGCACGACGAGGGCGCCGACGAGGCTGAGGCTCATCCTCATGATGAACCCGTCGCTCTCCTGCAGGCGGAGCTGGAGGAGGCAGGTGAGACAGATGAGCGTCAGCATCAGGATGCTCACCCAGACCAGGTGCCGCGAGGGGTCGGCGAGGATCGCGACGCCGAACACTCCGACGATGGCCGCCAGCCAGACGATGCCGATGCTCACTCGTTCGCGGGTCATTGCCCCATTGTGCACGCTGGAGCTGTCCCGAGGGTGCGTAGACTAGCCAGCGAGTCCGACCAAACATCGAGGAGGCCACATTTGGCAGACGTCCTCTTGTTCAGCGCCGGCGGCGTCGAGCACGCTCTCCCTTCCCTCACTCTGCTGGCGCACCGCGTCCGGGTGCTCCCTCCGACCGCATCCGCCCTCGCGTCGGCCCCCCAAGCCGATGCCAACATCATCGACGGCACCAGCGACCTCCCCAGCGCGAAGCGACTGTGCGGGGTGCTCAACACGATCGAGTCGTCGGTTCCGGTGCTCCTCGCCATCACGGAGGGAGGCCTCCCGGCCATCTCCTCCGACTGGGGCATCGGCGACGTCATCCTGCGCACTGCAGGACCGGCGGAGGTGGATGCGCGCATCCGTCTGCTGCGCCCACAGGCCGCTGTGGAGGAGCCGAGCGGCACGATCGCCATCGGCCCCCTGACGATCGACGAGCACAGCTACACCGCCAGGTACCGCGGACGCACCCTCGACCTCACCTTCAAGGAGTTCGAGCTGCTGCGCTACCTGGCCTCGCATCCCGACCACGTGTTCACGCGCGAACGGCTGCTGAGCGAGGTGTGGGGGTACGACTACTTCGGCGGCACACGCACGGTCGACGTGCACGTGCGGCGTCTCCGCGCGAAGCTCGGCGACCAGGAGAGCGTCATCGGCACGGTCCGCAATGTCGGCTACCGCCTGCTGCGCGGGGGCGAGGCTTCCCGCGACGAGCCTTCGGCCACGGGCCACGCAGACGAAGCGACCGCCAAGGCCTAGGAGCCGAGATGCCCGAAACGTCCGAGATCTCCACCGCGGCATCTGCCGACGTTCGCGGCGAGGAGATCCGCGCCATCACCGACGCCGCGCTCTCGGCGGACGGCGTCTCGCCCTTCAACGAGGACACGATGCTGTCGCTCGACGCTCGGAGGCTCGCCGCCATCGACGACTCGGGTCAGCTCGTCGCCGTGGCGCTCACGAGAGACCTCGGCGACGGAACGATCGAGGGCGAGCTGGTCGTGCATCCGAAGCATCGCCGAGCGGGCCTCGGCGCACGGCTCTACGACGCTGTCTCCTCAGCCGCTGATGCTGCCCCGGTTCTGTGGGCTCACGGGAACCTGGCGGGCGCATCGGCACTCGCCTCGAGCCGGAGCCTCGAGGCCGTGCGAACGCTCCTCAAGCTCGGGCGGCCGATCACGGAGGCCGATGCCGGCGGGTCCCCTCCCCCCGACGGCCTCACGATCGCACCCTTCACGGAAGCGGACGCCGACGACTTCCTGGCGCTGAACGCCGTCGTGTTCCGCAGCCACCCGGAGCAGGGGGCGCTCGACGCGGCAGGCCTCGACGCGCGACGGTCGACCGACTGGTTCGACGCCGACGACTTCCTGCTCCTGCGCGACGAAGACGGCGCTCTCCTCGGCTACAACTGGCTCAAGCGAGAAGGCGAGGAGGTCGAGATCTACGTCGTCGGCATCGCACCGGAGGCAGCGGGCCGCGGGCTCGGCCGCGCCCTCATGCAGGCCGGCCTGCAGCGGATGCACGCGACCGGCGCCAGGGAGACCTCGCTGTACGTGGAGGGCGACAACACGGCAGCACTCGCGCTCTACCGGTCCCTCGGCTACGAGCAGCTCTCGATCGACGTGCAGTACCGACACACCCGTTCATGATCCGTTTGAATGGGTCTGCTGAGCTTCACCCCCACAGGATCATCTCGATCCTGCGGGACAGGCGCATCGAGGCACCGTTCTTCTCCGCACACCTGCAAGGATGACCGCATGACAATCGAACTCCGCGCCCCCGAGGCCGGTGCAGACTCGCCGGACATGCCGCGAAGCCGCTTCGTCGACCGCGAGCTCAGCTGGCTCGCCTTCAACCAGCGTGTGCTCGAGCTCGGCGAGGACCCCTCGACGCCGCTCCTCGAGCGGGCGAACTTCCTCGCGATCTTCTCCTCGAACCTCGACGAGTTCTTCATGGTGCGCGTCGCCGGCCTCAAGCGCCGTATCGCGACCGGCCTCGCCGTCCCGACCCCCGCTGGCGTCCCGCCGCAGGTGGCCCTCGACACCATCCGCTCCAAGGCCTACGAGCTGCAGAAGCGGCACGCGGCGATCTTCAACGACAGCGTGCGCCCAGAGCTCGCCGACCAGGGCATCCACATCGTCAGCTGGGACGAGCTCTCCGATGCCGAGCGCGTCGAGCTCGGCGACCTCTTCGACGAGCAGATCTTCCCCGTGCTGATGCCGCTCGCCGTCGACCCGGTGCACCCGTTCCCCTACATCTCGGGCCTCTCCCTCAACATCTCCGTGCGCGTCTACAACCCGCGCAGTGAGAAGGAGGAGTTCGCCCGCCTCAAGGTGCCGCCCGTGCTTCCGCGGTTCTACCCGCTGCAGTCCGACCACGGCAAGGCTCGCTTCATCCTGCTCGAAGACCTCATCGCCCAGCACCTGGGCCACGTCTTCCCCGGCATGAAGATCCTCGATCACCACGCGTTCCGCCTCACGCGCAACGAGGACATGACGATCGAGGAGGACGAGACCGAGAACCTCCTGCAGGCCCTCGAGAAGGAGCTCCTGCGGCGACGCTTCGGCCCGCCCATCCGCCTCGAGGTGTCCAACGACATGGACGACGTGACGCTCGAACTGCTCATGACCGAGCTCGACATCACCCACAACGAGGTCTACGTGCTCCCGGGGCCACTCGACCTCGGCGGCCTCTTCGCGCTCGGCGCCATCAACCGGCCCGACCTCAAGTACCCGACGCACGTGCCCGTGACAGCGGCAGCGTTCCGCACGTCCGAGAGCGACGAGAAGCCCGACATGTTCGGTGCGATCGCCCGCCGCGACGTGCTCGTCCAGCACCCGTACGAGGCGTTCTCGACGAGCGTGCAGGCCTTCCTCGAGGTGGCCGCCGCCGACCCGAACGTGCTCGCCATCAAGCAGACGCTCTACCGCACCTCAGGCGATAGCCCCATCGTGAACGCCCTCATCAAGGCGGCAGAATCCGGCAAGCAGGTGCTGGTCCTCGTCGAGATCAAGGCGCGCTTCGACGAGCAGAACAACATCGTCTGGGCGCGCAAGCTCGAGAAGGCCGGCGTGCACGTCGTCTACGGAACCGTTGGGCTCAAGACCCACTGCAAGCTCCTCCAGGTCATCCGCAAGGAAGACAACGAGCTCAAGATGTACAACCACATCGGCACGGGCAACTACAACCCGAAGACGAGCCGCATCTACGAGGACCTCGGCCTCTTCACCTGCAACGAGAAGATCTCCCGCGACATCACGCGCCTCTTCAACCAGCTCTCCGGCTACGCCATCGAGCGCAAGTTCACGCGACTCCTCGTCGCCCCCATGCACCTGCGCCCCGGACTGCTCAACCTCATCGACAAGGAGCGCAAGAACGCGCTCGACGGCAAGCCGAGCCGCATCCGCATCAAGGTCAACTCCATGGTCGACGAGGAGATCATCGACGCCCTCTACCGCGCGAGCCAGGCGGGCGTGCCCGTCGACATCTGGGTCCGCGGCATCTGCGGCCTCCGCCCGGGAGTCCCCGGCCTCAGCGAGACCATCCGCGTTCGCTCGGTCGTCGGACGCTACCTCGAGCACTCCCGCATCTTCTGCTTCGCGAACGACGGCGACGAACGCGTCTTCATCGGATCGGCCGACATGATGCACCGAAACCTCGACCGCCGCATCGAAGCACTCGTGCGCATCATCGACGAGCACCACGCCGCCGACATCGCGGCGATGTTCGACCTCGCGATGGACGACACGACCGCGACCTGGCACCTCGGCTCGGACGCCGAGTGGGTCCGCCACGCCAGGGACGAGAACGGGCAGCGACTCACCGACCTCCACGACGAGATGATGCGTCGCATCAGCAAGCGTCGCAGGCCCACCACGCTGGCCTGACCGGATGACGATCGACTCCCCTGCCGCCTCGCGCACCGTCTACGCGGCAGGCGCTGTGCTGTGGCATGAAGACATCGCAGACGACAAGCTCAAGGTGCTGGTCATCCATCGTGGGCGCCACGGCGACTACTCGCTGCCCAAGGGCAAGGTGGACCCCGGCGAGACGCTGCCGGAGACCGCCGCGCGCGAGGTCGAGGAGGAGACCGGATACGAGGCGAAGCTCGGCGCGCCGCTCGGGTACATCGAGTACGTCATGCCGAACGGCCGACCGAAAGAGGTGCACTACTGGACGGCCGAGGTCGACGAGGCATCCTTCGAGGCGCACGTCTTCGAGCCGAACGACGAGGTCGACGCCATCGAGTGGGTCTCCCTGAAGAAGGCCAAGAAGCTCCTCAGCTACGACAGGGACCGCGAGCTGCTCGAGGTCTTCGCCGACCGGTACCGCCGTGGCCTGCACCGGACCTTCGCGATCCTCGTGCTGCGCCACGCGACGGCCGTGCCCCCGCAGTCGTGGCCTGGCGACGACGACTCCCGGCCGATAACCGCCCGCGGTCTCGAGCAGGCGGAGACGGTCGTGCCCATCCTCCGGGCCTTCGGACCGGAGGCCGTCATCACCTCGAACGCCGTCCGCTGCCGCTCGACGGTCGCTCCCATCAGCTCGCTCCTCGGGCTGACGCCGCAGGTCGAGCGCAGCATCGCTCAGGGCTCGTACACGCGAGACGAGGAGGAGCTCGACGAGGTCGTCCGGAAGCTCATCGCCAAGCGCCGCAGCACCGTGATCTGCAGTCACTCACCGGTCATGCCCGCCATCGTCCGCTCCATCGCGCTGTACACCGCGACGCGCCCGAGCTCGCTCGCGCGGCACGCCATGCTCTCGACCGGTGAGTGCTCCGTCATCCACGTGCCCGTCAATCACCCGAGGGCGGGCGTCGTCGCCGCCGAGACGCACGGTCCGATCACCTGACCCCCGCCGTCGGATCCGCCCGTGCGGGTGCCGATCCGTTCACCCGCGCGTCACGTCCCGTCCACTTCTCGTCCATACTGATTCAGGCCCGTAGTCGGTCCCCGTGGGTCCTGGGATCGCCTGACACCTGATGGCAGAAGGAACTCGATGCACCACTCCCGAGCACTCGCCGCCCTGGCGCTCCTCGCAACCACCGTTCTGGCGACGAGCGGATGCGCGCTCAACGAGATCTCGGTCAGCAAGGACCCCCGCTCGCAGCACCTGTCCGGCGTGCTGAGCGCGTCGGGCGCCTCCTCGCAGGGCGTCGCGCAGACGGCGTGGATCGCAGGCTTCTACCCCATCGAGCCCGACGTTCGAGTGAACTACGCGGGTGGCGGCTCCGGTGCCGGCCGTTCGGACTTCCAGAACGGCACCTCCGCCTTCATCGGCTCCGACCGCGCCTTCGACCTCGAGGAGATCGAGGAGGGCCCGTTCCGGACGTGCGCAGACGGCAGCGACCTCGTGGAGATCCCCGCCTACATCTCCCCCATCGCCGTGGCGTTCGCGCTCGACGGCGTCGACGAGCTGCGCCTCGACGCGGCGACGATCGCCGGAATCTTCGCCGGAGACATCGACTCGTGGGATGCGCCGGAGATCGCGTCCCTGAACCCGGACGCCGCCTTGCCGTCGCTGGCCATCACCCCCGTGCACCGCTCGGACAAGTCCGGGACGACCGGCAACTTCACCGCCTACCTCGACGAGGCGGCAGGCGACGCCTGGAGCTACGGCGAAGTCGACGAGTGGCCGGTCGAGAGCGGCGAGGCGGCCCAGGAGAGCGCCGGCATGCAGCAGGCGCTCCGCGCCAACGGCACGATCGGGTACATGGATGCGTCCGCAGCCGACGGCCTCACGACCGCCTCCGTCGAGACGGGCGGCGAGTACGTGCCCTTCTCCCCCGAAGCCGCCGCGGCCGTCGTCGACAACTCGACGATCGAAGCAGGGCGCGCCGCGACCGACCTCGCCTTCGAGCTCAACCGCACGACGCCGGGCGTCTACCCGATCGTGCTCGTCTCCTACCTCATCGGCTGCGCCGAGTACGCAGACGCCGACGAGGGCACCAACGCGAAGGCCTACTTCAGCTACGTCGTGAGCGAGGAGGGGCAGGCGGCATCGGCAGAGGCTGCCGGATCCGCGCCCATCTCCGCCACCCTCCGCGCGCAGATCGAGCCCGTCCTGGAGCAGATGAAGTAGCGGATGCGGGTGAAATCTGCGCGCATTCCCAGCCCGTTCACCCCCCGTTCACTTTCCCCGCCCCGTCTCGTCACCCTTCGCGCATAGCGTCACCGACGGATCGCAACTGATCCAACGGAATGTCACCTGTCCCCGAAGGGAAACTCCATGAAGTTCACGCGAGTAGGCGCATCGGTCGCCATGGCCGCAATCGCCGCACTCACGCTTGCTGCCTGCGCTGGCAACGAGACTCCCGCAGCAGCACCGGGATCCGCAGACGGCGCAGACGCACTCACGGGCACCCTCGCCGCGTCGGGCGCATCGTCGCAGGGCACCGCCCAGACCTCGTGGATCGCTGGCTTCCAGGCTGTCCAGCCCGGCATCCAGATCAACTACGCGGGTGGCGGCTCCGGCGCCGGCCGCACCGACTTCACGAACGGCACGTCGGCCTTCATCGGCTCCGACCGCGCGTTCAAGATGGAAGAGATCGAAGCAGGCGGCTTCGGCAACTGCGTCGACGGCACCGACCTCGTCGAGATCCCCGCCTACATCTCCCCCATCGCCGTCGCGTTCAACGTCGAGGGCGTCGACACGCTCAACCTCGACCCCGCGACCCTCGCCAAGATCTTCAAGGGCGAGATCACCAACTGGAACGCCCCCGAGATCGCCGCGCTCAACGCCGGCGTCACGTTCCCCGACCTCGCCATCACGCCGGTCCACCGCTCCGACACCTCGGGCACGACGGGCAACTTCACGTCCTACCTCGTCGAGGCAGCCCCCGACGTGTGGACCTTCGAGGACAGCGACGACTGGCCCATCGAAGGCGGCGAAGGCGCGCAGGAGACCCCCGGCGTCCAGCAGGCGCTGACCTCCGGCAACGGCACCATCGGCTACCTCGACGCATCCGCAGCCGGCGACCTCAGCACGGCAGCCATCCAGACGGGCTCCGAGTTCGTCGAGCTCTCCCCCGAGGCGGCAGCCGCCGTCGTCGACAACTCCACGCTCGAGGAAGGCCGCGCAGCGACCGACCTCTCGTTCGAGCTCGACCGCTCGGCCGAAGGCGTCTACCCGATCGTCCTCGTCTCGTACCTCATCGGCTGCGCCGAGTACACGGACCCGGCCGTCGGAGCCAACGTCA
This sequence comes from Pseudoclavibacter sp. RFBB5, assembly GCF_002931555.1. Classification (GTDB taxonomy): domain Bacteria; phylum Actinomycetota; class Actinomycetes; order Actinomycetales; family Microbacteriaceae; genus Pseudoclavibacter. The sequence goes on from NZ_PSTZ01000007.1 coordinate 1,189,326, forward strand.
AGGCGTACTTCGACTACGTCATCAGCCCCGAGGCGCAGGATGCGGCGGCCGAGAACGCAGGCTCCGCGCCCATCTCGGACGACCTCCGCACCCAGGCACAGGCAGCAGTCGACGCCATCAAGTAGTCAGCGCGGACTGAAGTTCCGTTTCAGCCCGGTGCCGTGCTGTGAAAGCATGGCACCGGGCGATTCGGCTCTCTTCAGCTCCTCGCCCCGCTCCACCCAAATGACGTAGGGAAACCCTCAGCAGATGACTGCAGAACTCGCCCCAGATGCGGGCACAACGGTGAAGGCCAAGTCGCGTCCTGGCGACCGCGTCTTCAGCTTCCTCTCGACGTTCTCCGGATCGCTCATCCTCGCGATCCTCGCCGCCGTGTTCTTCTTCCTGCTCTTCCAGGGACTCCCGGCCTTCTTCCCCGACGCGGTCGAGAACAGCCACTTCGTCGCCGGCGCGAGCAACCTCGCCGACCCGGAGGCCGAAGGCAACTTCTTCTGGTACGTGCTGCCGCTCATCTTCGGAACGCTCTGGGCTTCGCTGCTCGCGCTGCTCATGGCAGTCCCCGTCGCCATCGGCGTCGCGCTCTTCATCACGCACTACGCGTCGCGCAAGCTCGCCGCCCCCCTCGGCTACGTCATCGACCTGCTCGCCGCAGTTCCCTCGGTCGTCTTCGGCCTCTGGGGTGCAACCGTGCTCGGTCCGTTCGTGCAGCCGTTCTACGTCTGGCTCAACGAGAACCTCTCCTGGCTCCCCTTCTTCCAGGGCCAAGTCTCGGCAACGGGCCGCACAATCCTGACGGCCGCCATCGTGCTCGCCGTCATGGTGCTCCCCATCGTCACCGCCCTCACCCGCGAAGTCTTCCTCCAGACGCCGCGGCTCCACGAAGAGGCATCGCTCGCCCTCGGCGCGACGCGCTGGGAGATGGTCAAGATGGCCGTCCTGCCCTTCGCACGCGGCGGGATGGTCTCCTCCGTCATGCTCGGCCTCGGCCGCGCCCTCGGCGAGACGATGGCCGTCGCCATGGTCCTCTCCGCGACCGGCGTGATCACCTTCCAGCTGACGTCGAACACCAACCCGTCGACGATCGCCGCCAACATCGCCCTCTCCTTCCCGGAAGCGTCGAACCTCGACATCAACGTGCTCATCGCATCCGGTCTCGTGCTCTTCGCCATCACCCTCCTCGTGAACTCCCTCGCACGATGGATCGTGAGCCGCCGCAAGGAATTCTCAGGAGCCAACTGATGACCTCAACACTGCAGAAACCAACCCAGAACCAGTCGGCTCCCGAGATGATCAACCCGCTCACGCACGGACGCCTCCCAAAGTGGGGCCCGTACGCGATCCTCGTCGGCGGCTTCGCGCTCTCCGCAGTGATCACCCTGCTCCTCGCGGCAGGCGGCGGCGAGTTCAACTGGACCGGCTTCGCCGTCCTCGGCGCGATCTTCTACATCGCCGGCCAGTGGATCATCGCCCGCATCATCGAGGGCCCCCGCCAGGCCACGAACCGCTTCGTCACCTCGCTCGTCACCGCCGCGTTCGTGCTCGCCCTCGTGCCGCTGCTCTCCCTGCTCTTCACCCTCGTCGCGAACGGCCTCGCCCGCTTCGACATGACGTTCTTCACCTCCTCGATGGTCGGCGTCGTGACGGAAGGCGGCGGTGGCATCCACGCCATCGTCGGAACCCTCCTCATCACCCTCGTCGCGACCCTCATCTCGGTGCCGATCGGACTCTTCACCTCGATCTACCTCGTCGAGTACGGCAAGGGCCGCCTCTCCAAGGCCATCAACTTCTTCGTGGATGTCATGACGGGTGTCCCCTCGATCGTCGCGGGTCTGTTCGCCTACACGATGATCATGCTCATCCTGCAGACGCTCGGCATCCCGCTCACCAACGTGCGAACGGGACTCGCGGGCTCCATCGCCCTCACCGTGCTCATGATCCCGACCGTCGTGCGCTCCTCGGAGGAGATGATCCGCCTCGTCCCGAACGAGCTCCGCGAAGCCTCCTACGCGCTCGGCGTGCCGAAGTGGCTCACGATCTCCAAGGTCGTGCTCCCCACCGCGCTCGCCGGCATCACGACTGGCGTCATGCTCGCCATCTCCCGCGTCATCGGCGAGAGCGCGCCGCTGCTCATCGCCGCCGGCTTCAACATCTACATGAACTACAACATGACGCAGGGCGCCATGATGAGCCTCCCCGTCTTCGTCTACCGCTCCTACACGCAGCAGGTCGGAGCCGGGGCCGAGAACATGCTCAACCTCGCCTGGACAGGCGCACTCGTCCTCCTCATCATCGTCATGCTGCTCAACCTCGTCGCACGCATGATCACCAAGCTCTTCGCCCCCAAGGGCTAACCGGTCAGACTGACCAGGCCGACCAGCCAGGAAGTTAGGGAAACACAGTGTCCAAGCGCATCGAAGTCAACGACCTCAACGTCTACTACGACAAGTTCAAGGCCGTCGAAGACGTCTCCATGGTGATCGAGCCCCGCAGCGTCACCGCCTTCATCGGCCCATCCGGCTGCGGCAAGTCGACGTTCCTCCGCACGCTCAACCGCATGCACGAGGTCATCCCGAAGGCATGGGTCGACGGCGAGGTCCTCATCGACGGCAACAACCTCTACGGCCCCGGCGTCGACCCCGTCCTCGTGCGCCGTCAGGTCGGCATGGTCTTCCAGCGCCCGAACCCGTTCCCGACGATGTCGATCCGTGAGAACGTGCTCGCCGGCGTGAAGCTCAACAACACGAAGATCTCCAAGAGCGACGCCGACGCCCTCGTCGAGAAGTCGCTGCAGGGTGCCAACCTGTGGAAGGAGGTCAAGGACCGCCTCGACCTCCCCGGCTCCGGCCTCTCCGGCGGACAGCAGCAGCGTCTCTGCATCGCCCGCGCCATCGCCGTCTCCCCCGACGTGCTGCTCATGGACGAGCCCTGCTCTGCCCTCGACCCGATTTCGACGCTCGCGATCGAGGACCTCATTGAGGACCTCAAGACCGAGTACACGATCGTCATCGTGACCCACAACATGCAGCAGGCGTCGCGCGTCTCTGACAAGACGGCGTTCTTCAACATCGCCGGAACCGGGATGCCGGGCAAGCTCATCGAGTACGACACGACGAAGACGATCTTCGAGAACCCGTCCGTCCAGGCGACGGAGGACTACGTGTCGGGCCGCTTCGGCTAGACCGCACTCCCCGATCACGACGAAGGCCCCGGCGATCTCGCCGGGGCCTTCGTCGCGCGCTGCGTCGGCCCCGTCGTCGCGCGCGGGGCCACTCCTCGATCTCCCCGAGTCGAGATGGGTTCCACGCATGCAGATGGGTTGCAACGCATCCCGAAGCGCGAAACCCATCTCGAAACGACGGATGGACCGCGCGGCGGCGACGCGGCCGTCGAGGCGAGGCGGCGAGGCGGCGACGCGGCGACTCGGCGACTCGGGGTGGGATTCTCACTTCGTGCTGGAGAACTTCCCGCAACGATGCGAGGTTTCCATCCCGAGACGACGGATGCGGGGCGCGGCCGCAGGGAAGAGAAAAGCCAGGCCGCAGGAACGCCTCTCGGCGGAAGGCCGCTCGCAGCGGCGAATATTGGAGCCCGGGGTTACTGCGGCCCGGCGACGTCGAGTTTACCGAACCTCGGGCGCTCCGGAAGCCGGATCGGCTCTCCGCGAACACATCCGACGTCGTGCTGCACTCGGCTCGTCGCAGAGGCTCGCTCGAACGCCCGCTCGGCACGCGACTTGCCCCAAAGGGGGGTCACGGAGCTGCTTTGGCAGCCCTCTGGGCGAAGTCGCGGGCGAAGCGGGTGCGCAAGCAAGCGAAGCGGCGGGCAGCGGGTACGCGGGCGGGATGCGGCGTGCCGCGGCTCAGTCGAGGGTGTCGAGGCGCCACATGCCGGCGGAGGCGTGCAGGTCGTCGCCCATCTCCAGGTAGCGGACGGCACGACGCGTCGATTGCCTGGCTCGAGCGGGCGCTGGCCCTTCCTCGTCTTTCGCGAGACTCGTCGCGCCCTGTGACATGACGCGGCAGAACGCGGCGGCTCGCTCGAGCGCGAGCGCGAAGTCTCCGGAGAAGGCACCGTGCAGGATGACGTCCGCGAGGGCGACGACCTCTTCTGGGCCGGTCGGCGTGGCGGCTCCTGCGACGACGGAGCTGATCGAGCGGTCGACCTCGTAGCCGCGGCGGAAGAGGTAGCTCGTCTCCGCGGGGTTCGCGCGCACGGCCTGGCGCAGCAGGTAGAGACGCCACAGTGCGCCAGGCAGCGACCGCGAGCTGGCGCCGGCCCAGAGCTCGGCGATCTCATCGATGCCGTGCTCGTCGGCGTAGGCGACGAGACGCGCGACGACGGCCTGGTCGCCCTCTCCGCGCGCCCGCTGCAGCAGTGCCCTCGCCGTATCGTGGGCGACGCGGCTCACCGCCGCGGGGTCATCGGCGCCGATGAGCGCTTCGAACGCCTGCGATGGCACGCGCACGGGCCTGTGGTGTCGTTCCGTCATGCTGCCCCTCTCGCCGCCTGAGACCGTTCGGCCTCGTGAGGGGCCGCATCCAGTCTGCGCGTTCGGAGCCACGATTGCGAACCTGCCTCGTAGGCTGGGGGCATGGCTACTGCGCAGGACGACGATTCGCTGGTCGAGGACACGGCGGCGATGTCGTCGTACCCGGCCTACCGCCCCAAGCAGATCGCGTTCGGCGTCCTGGCGGCCCTGCTGCTCGTGGTGATGTTCTTCCCCTGGTGGAACTCCGAGATCCCCCTCAACCGCATCGCCCCGACCCTGAACGGCTGGCAGCTGTTCCTGGCGGGCACCGGCCTCAGCCAGATGGACGAGGCGCTCGGCTACAACTGGTTCGGCACCTTCCTGTTCGGGCTCGTCCCGACCATTCCCCTGCTCGGCCTCGTCGTGGTGCTGATCCTGCGGATCTCCGGTGTCGCGGTGATCTCGGCCAAGATCCTCCAGGCCTACGCCGCCCTCGCGACGCTCGGCATCCTGTTCCTGTTCGTCTTCGCGACGCTGCGTGTGGATGCGGCGAACGGCCAGTACCCGATCGCCTACGGAGCGTGGCTGGCGCTGGTGCCGAGTATCGCGACGCTGGTGCTCGCGACGCTGTGGTGGCGGCGTGAGAAGCTCCACTACCCGACTCGCAAGTGGCTCGGTTTCGGCCCGCAGCGTGCGAAGAAGCACGACGAGGCCGTGAGTGCCGCGATGTTCGATGACCTCGTCGAGCCGGATGACGACGAGGAGATCTCGCTCGGCTCGGAGACTGCGATCGACGAGTACACGAGCCCAGGCAAGCGACCTCGCGCATGAGTACCGGTGACTTCTTCGAGCACCTCGCGATCGGGGGTGACTCGTCGAAGGCGCCGGGCAGGCAGCTTCGTGATGCGATCATCCTTGCCGTCGAGCGCGGTGACCTCCAACCCGGCGAGCGGCTGCCCCCTGTGCGCTCCCTCGCCGAGACCCTCGGTGTTGCACCGGGCACCGTCGCGAAGTGCTACACGGCCCTCGAGGAACAGGGCGTCGTCGAGGGCCGTGGGCGCGCCGGCACCTTCGTGACGGCGAACAGCCGGAACGGGGATGTGCGGCTCACGGCAGCGGCGCGGGCGTTTGCCGTCGAGGCACGCGAGCTGGGGGTGGGCGACGACGAGGCCGTTGCTGCCGTCTTCGAGGCGCTGTCCGGGCAGACCGAACGCCACCAGGGGGCTTGAGGCGCCCGCGGGACCGCACCCCGATCCGTGGAGCGTCCGGGTCATGCGTCGCCACAGGCGGCGCTCAAGTTGGCCTGAGAGCATCCCCACATGGGAATCGACGATCGAATTGAGAACAAGTCAGAAGACCTCGGCGGACGCGCGAAGGAAGCCGCTGGAGCGGTCTCCGGCAACGAGGAGCTGAAGGCCGAAGGCCGGTCCGACCAGGCGAAGGCCGGGTTCAAGGACAAGGTCGAGGACGTCAAGGACGGCGCCAAGGAAGGCCTGGACAACCTCAAGCGCAAGATCGACTAAGCACAGCGCCGCAGTCAGCAGCACGCAGGATCAGGGCCCCGTTCGCGGGGCCCTTTCTGGTAGTTGACTGCGGTCAACCATCTATGTATGGTTGACCGTCGTCAACTATCAGGAGGCCCCGCGTCGATGTCGTCTAGCAAGAACCCCAGACCCAGCACCAAGCCAGCAGCAGCGCTCACCGAATCCGGCATGAGCCGCCGCCAGGTGCTCCAGGCCCTCTCCGGCCTGATGCTCGGCATGTTCGTGTCGATGCTCGCGTCGACCGTCGTGAGCACGTCCCTGCCGCTCATCATCAGCGACCTCAAGGGCGACCAGAGCGCGTTCACCTGGGTGGTGACCGCGACCCTCCTCGCGACGACCGTCTCAACCCCCATCTGGGGCAAGCTCGCCGACCTCACGAACCGCAAGCTGCTCCTGCAGATCTCGCTGGTCATCTTCGTCGTCAGCTCGGCGATCGCCGGCTTCGCGCAGGACACGTCCATGCTCATCACGATGCGCGTGTTCCAGGGCCTCGGCGCCGGTGGCCTCGGCGCGCTCAGCCAGATCGTCATGGCCGACATCCTCAGCCCCCGCGAGCGCGGCCGCTACGCCGGCTTCTTCGGTGCCGTCATGGCGCTCGCCACGGTCGGCGGCCCCCTGCTCGGCGGCGTCATCACCGACGCGTTCGGATGGCGCTGGAACTTCTTCGTGGGGCTCCCCTTCGCGGTCGTGGCGCTCATCCTGCTGCAGGTCACACTGCACCTGCCGAAGCCCAAGAAGCGCAAGGTCAGCATCGACTACTTCGGCATCGTGCTCATCTCGAGCGGCGTCTCGCTGCTGCTCATCTGGGTGACCCTCGCGGGTTCGCAGTTCGAGTGGAACTCGCTCCCCTCCTGGCTCATGGCCGGCGGCGGCGTGCTGCTGCTCGTCATCGCGGTCCTCGTCGAGCTGCGCGTCAAGGAGCCGCTCATCCCGCTCACGCTCTTCCGCGACCGCACCTTCACCCTCGCGGTGATCGCGAGCGTCTCGGTTGGCGTCGCCATGTTCGGCACCAGCGTCTTCCTCAGCCAGTACATGCAGCTCGCGCGAGGGGCGACCCCGACCGAGTCGGGCATCCTCACGATCCCGATGATGGCGGGCCTCCTCGTCGCCTCGACCATCGTGGGAAACCTCATCAGCCGTCGCGGGAAGTGGAAGGCGTTCGTCGTCACGGGCAGCGCGCTCATGGTCGTCGGCCTCTTCCTGCTGAGCCGCCTTCACTACGACACGCCGTACCTCTACGTTGGCCTCTCGATGTTCGCGCTCGGCGCCGGCGTCGGCATGGTCATGCAGAACCTCGTGCTCGTCGTGCAGAACAAGGCCGAGGTCAAGAACATGGGCGTCGCGACGAGCGCGGTCACGTTCTTCCGCAGCCTCGGCGGCACGATCGGCGTCTCCGTCATGGGGTCGATCCTCGGAACGGTCGTGGCGGACACGATCTCCACGAGCGTGCGGGCGCTGCCACCTGAGCAGCAGGCGGTTGCGGCGCAGTCGCTCGCGGGCGGCAGCATCCCGCAGCTCGCGACGCTCCCCGAGTGGCTGCGGATCCTCGTCGAGGACGCCTACGGCACCTCGGTCGGTGCGATCTTCCTCGCAGCACTGCCGCTCGCGATCGTGACCCTCGTCGCGGTCTCGTTCCTCCCGAACGCGCAGCTCGGCACGCAGAACGCGGTGCAGCGCGCGAAGGGTGAGGAGAACCCCAGCGGACACGCGGGTGCAGAGTCGGCATCGGAGGACCTCGTGGAGGTCGCCGAGGCCGTGGTCGGCATCCCCCGCACCGGCGCCATCCCGATCCTCGGCGACTCGGGGCGGCGGGCGGACCGCACCTAAGATGGCGACCATGCCAGAGTCCCCAGACGACGCCGACTTCGCGGAGGCGATCGCCTCGGTGGAGACGGAGCTCGGCACCTTCTACCGCCGTGTCCGCACCACGTGGAGCGAGTCGGCCGTCGCAGTGCACCCGTCACTGCAGCCGATCGGCTACAAGATCCTCTCCGCACTGGTGCAGCACGGAACGGCGCACGCCGGCATGCTCGGCGAGCAGCTCGCCGTCGACAAGAGCGTCATGAGTCGACAGGTGCGGATGCTCGAGGAGTTCGAGCTGCTGACGGTCGGGTCGGACCCGAACGACGGGCGGGCGCGCATTCTGACGCCGACGCCGTTCGCCGTCGAACGGGTCACGGAGGTGCGTGCCCGCAACCGCCACCGCCTGCACGCTGTGCTGCGGGACTGGACGCCAGAGGAGCTGCGTGTCTTCTCGGGTCTCCTCGGCCGCTTCGGTGCGGTCGCCGAGGCCGTCACCCCGGAGTCGTGACGCTCACGAACCGAGCCCGCTGACCGACGCAACCGCCACCCTCGATCGAGGGTGGCGGTTCGGTCGTTCGGCGGCCAGTGCTACTGGCGGTCGAAGCGGGCGCCCTCGGGGCGCGAGTCGCTGATCACGAACACGAGGATGACGATCGCGCCGATGAGCGGGATGAAGAGGAGCAGCCACCACCAGCCGGAGCGGTTCGTGTCGTGCAGGCGGCGGAAGAGCAGCGCGAGCCCCGGGATGAGCGTCGCGAGGCCCCAGAGCGACTGCACGACCGACACGGCCGTGTAGCCACCGCTGGCACCGGTGAACTGGCCGGAGGAATCCATGGTGCCCGGCCCGCCGGCGAGAGAGCCGATGAGGAAGAACACGGCGTTGACGATGACGCCGAAGAGAATCCACCACCAGTACTCGCTGCGGCTGGCCCGACCGGAGAAGACGGCGTACTTCTTGAAGAACCGCTTCACCGCCTGACCGAAGCTGGCTCCGTAGAGCGGTGGGTAGAGCGGGGCGTCGAGCTGAGGGGTAGACATCAGGGACTCCAATCAGGCACTGCCAAGGCGTGGGATTTGCACTGAGCGTAGCGTTACGGAGCCTCATTTCGCGTTTCCATTCGGGAAACAGATGCCGCCGCTTCATACAACGGTTCAGAAGGCAATACTCCAAACGCACCCAACTGGGCCTGCGAGACTCGGGGAATTCTGCACGCACGCGATCGTCTGGGGAAACGATGGACCAACTTCACTACGCAGGTGGCGTCTACTTCACGAGCACGAGGATCGCGAAAGAGCTGGTCGAGTATGCGGCGGCGCTTGCCGCTGTCCATCAGGCCGGAATCGTCGAGATCCCGGTACGCCACGCCGACGGCTCGGACAACATGCTCTCCGTGCTGGTCGGGCCGTCGAGCCAGATCGCGACCGAGACGGTCACTTCCGAGGTCCCGGAGTTCGACGACGGCGAGGCGCTCGCGACCTTCCAGAGACTCCGTGCCGAGCTCGCCGAAGAGCACGGGGCACCGGAGGCGCTCGTCGAAGAGGGGTCGTCGAACGACCCGCGCGTGCCGCATCCCGACTGGCTCGACGAGCTCTAGACGCCGAGCTGGCGAAACGTCAGCTCCGAGACAGTGATAATGGACGGCGCACACAATGCGCGACAGACCAGAAAGCAGGGTTCAGCGTGGGGAAGTTCATCTACAACTCCGAGGTCACAGTCGACTTCGAGGATCGCCTGCTTGCGCACCTCCAGCTCGCAATCGGCACGAAGCTGCGCCGCGGCGAGTCGTTCTTCTTCAGCTGGAAGGACAACAACGCAGGTGGCGACGGTCGCAGTACCGTCTGGATGCACCCGGCTGTCCCCATCCGCTTCAAATTCCTCGGCAGTCGGCAGGTGCACATCAACCGATCGTGGGTTGAGGCGCTGGTGCAGGGCGCCAATTCGCAGGCCGGCCTGGCCGTGATCGCTGAACCCGCAGAGAGGGCGTCATGAACGGACAGACCAGGATCGAGCTCCTCTACCAGGGGGAGACGTTCTCGAAGCTCGTGGACGACATCGGGACGTTCCAGGCCGAGATCCTTGCCCGCGTCGCGAGCGGAGAGTGGTTCTGGGTGCGCGGGGACCGCGGTGAAGGACGCCTCGAGCCGGCGAACCTGCTGGTCGGCCCTGGCATCGGCCTCGTCGTCGTGGAGCCGAACCCGGGCGACTGACCCGCCTCGCGCCTGGTTCCAGGGCCGGGCGGACGCATGCACGATGGTCGAGGACTGTCAAGAGCGCGACGCTCCTCTGTTGAAGCTGTTTAGGTGGAGGGGTGTCATCCCCCAGCAGCTCAGACGTCGTCGACGACCTCAGTCGAACCATTCGGATTGCGAGCGTTCCCGCGGGACACGTCTACGTCAGGCACCTCTCGGCCGTCACGCCAGATACCTCGCGCGCAGCGATCCTCCGACTCCCGGACCCTCACCCCGACGGCTCCGCTCGGGTTGCAGCCGAGCGCTGGTGGCCCCCCGTCATGCTCGAGCCGTCCTGGATCGAACAGCACGCCGACGAGTTCGACGTCTTCCATGTGCACTTCGGATTCGACGCACTCTCGCCGGACGTCCTCACGGAGCTCGTGGATGCGCTCCGCCGCGAGGGCAAGCCGCTCGTGTACACCGTGCACGACCTCACGAACCCACACCACGCGACGCCTGAGGCCCACCTCGCTCACCTCGACATCCTGATCCCCGCGGCGGATGAGCTCATCACCCTCACGGAGGGGGCCGCGGACGAGGTCGAACGACGGTGGGGCAGACGACCGGCCGTGATCCCGCACCCGCACATCGTCGAGCCTGCTGAAGTCGAGACCGCTCTGGCTGGGCGGGTGGACACACGTGGCGAGTTCCATGTGGGCGTGCACGCGAAGAGCCTGCGCGCGAGCATGGAGCCGCTGCCCGTGATCGAGGCGCTCGTCGAGCTGGCGCGTGTCGAGCCGTCGATCGTCGTCCACGTCAACGGGCACCGTGAGATCCTCGAGCCGGGTGGGGCCAAGTACGAAGAGGCGCTCGCCTCGCGCCTGCGGGAGCTCGCGGACGCGGGCCACATCGAGCTGCGCATCCACGATTACCTGAGCGACGAAGAGCTGTGGCGCTACCTGGCCTCGCTCGACGCGTCGGTGCTCCCCTATCGCTTCGGCACGCACTCGGGCTGGCTGGAGGCGTGCCTGGACCTCGGCACGGCCGTCGTCGCCCCCGATGTGGGCTTCTACGCCGATCAGGGGCCGGTGTTCACCTACCGGCGCGCGGCTGACGCACTCGACGCAGATTCTCTGCGTGATACGGTGCTCGCCGCATCACGCGCCGTCGCGCCCCGCCACGCCCCCGAGTTCCGGGCGTCGCAGCGAGATGAGATCGCCGCAGCGCACGCGGACATCTACGCGGCAGCACTGACCCGAGTGCGGGTGACCCAGTGAGGATCTGCGTCATCGGTCCCTCGCGCTTCCCCATCAGCGAGCCCTTCGCCGGCGGGCTCGAGGCACATACGCACGCGTTGATCACGGCGCTCAAGCGCCGCGGGCACCAGGTGACGCTGTTCGCGGCACCCGGTTCGGACCCCAGTCTCGGCGTGGAGTTCCTCGACGTCGCGGATTTCTCCATGAGCGAGACTGCGAGGCGCGACGTCGGAGCGATGCCGGCCGAGTGGATGCGCGAGCATCACGCGTACCTCTCGCTCATGGTCGGTCTCGCACGGAACTCGAGCGACCGATTTGACGCGGTCCTCAACGTGAGCATCCATCACCTCCCGGTTGCCATGTCGGGACTGCTCGATGTTCCCGTCGTCACCACGCTGCACACTCCCCCCGTCGGGTGGATCGAATCGGCGGTTCGGGTCGACGGGTCTGCCGGCACGTTCGTCGCGGTCAGCTCCCACATGCGGGAGGCGTGGTCGGACAGCATCGACTGCTCGGTGATCCTCAATGGCGTGGACACCGAGCGCCTTCGTCCGGGCGACGGAGGCGGGCCCGCATTCTGGTCGGGGCGCATCGTGCCGGAGAAGGGGCTCGAGTTCGCGATCGACGCCGCGAACCTCGCGGGCGTCCCGCTGGACATCGCGGGGCCCGCCTACGACAGCGACTACTTCGAGTCTGCGATCCGCCCACGTCTCGGCGAGAGCGTCCGCTACCTCGGGCACCTCGACCACGATGTTCTCTTCGAGCATCTCCGTCGGGCGAGCGTCACGCTCGTAACGCCACGCTGGGACGAACCGTACGGGCTCGTGGCCGCGGAGTCGCTGGCGGCGGGCACCCCCGTCGCCGCGTTCGATCGCGGCGCGCTGCGCGAGATCCTCGACGACCGCAGCGGACGGCTCGCCCCCGGCGACGACATCCACGCGCTCGCAGCTGCACTGCTGCAGGCGGCGAACCTGCCCCGAGCAGGCGCGCGGGAACGCGCGGAGACCTTCTGCTCGCTCGAGCGGATGGTGGACGAGTACGAAGCGCTGCTGCGCTCGGTGACAGAAGGGCGGGTAGCCGCATGACCATGTCGGGAGCGAACGGTCCGAACGCCGGTGATTCGGCGGTCACGGGCACCATCGGCTACTACGTCCACCATCAGGGCGGCGGGCACGCGCGCCGTGCGCTTGCCATCGCCCGCGAATGCTCGATGCCCGTCACCGGGCTCTCGACGCTCGCCAAGCCCGACGCCTGGCTCGGACCCTGGATTCGCCTCGAGCGCGACGACATGGCGCTCTCGCCCCTCGAGCCGACGGCGAACGGCGCGCTGCACTGGGCGCCCGTCGACGACGAGGGCATGCGGCGCCGCATGGCCCGCATCTCCACCTGGATCGCTGAGACCGCCCCCACCGTCTTCGTCTCCGACGTCTCCGTCGAAGTTGCCGCGCTGGCCAGACTCCACGGGGTTCCCGTCGTCTCGGTGGCACTCCCCGGAGTGCGCACCGACGCGCCGCACACGCTGGGCTTCGGCCTGTCCGACGCGATCCTCGCGGCCTGGCCCGTCGGCATCACCGGAATGCTGCCAGGCGTTCCCTCCCACATCGAAGCGCGCATCCATCAGGTCGGTGCGATCTCGGCTGCGGAGCGAGGCCACAGCGCCGGCCCTGGCCCCATCAGACGAGTGCTCGTGCTCGCCGGTTCTGGCGGCGGCGGCATGACGTCGGCGCAGATCCGCGAAGCGAAACGGCAGACGCCCGGGGTCGAGTGGGACGAGATCGGGACGACGCCCGGCAACCGCGTCGCCGACCCCGGCCCCCGCATCCGCGAGGCGTCGCTCGTCATCACGCACGCGGGCCAGGGCGCGATCGCGGACGTCGCCGCGGCGCAGGTCCCCGCGATCGTCGTACCCCAGCCCCGGCCCCACGACGAGCAGATCACCTCCGCGCGCGTGCTCGCGGCGACGCCGAACCTGCCGGTCATCGTGGCCGAGACGTTCGACCGCGACGACTGGGCGGGGCTCCTCGACGCCGCGTCCGAGCTCGACGGCAGGCAGTGGGCGACGTGGAACGACGGCGGTGGCGCGTTGCGAGCTGCCGCGCTGCTCGACCGGATGGCGAGCCGATGAAGACCGCGACGATCACGCTGGCGCACGGGCGCCATCGCCACCTGCTCGAGCAGCGACGGGGGCTCCTCCGGCAGTCGGTGCCCGCGGACGACGCCATCGTCGTCGCGATGGGCGACCTGCAGATCGCGGAGCTCATCTCCGACGGACTGCTGCCGGGAACAACCGTCGAGATGCCCGCGGACGCGAGCGGGCTCCCCCTCGCCGCCGCCCGCAACGAAGGGGCGCGGATCGCACTGGAGCGTGGTGCCGAGCTGCTCGTGTTCCTCGACGTCGACTGCATCCCCGGCCGTGGGCTCGTCGAGGCCTACCAGGACGCGGCGCAGGATCCGCGCTGGGCGTCGAGCCTGCTCAGCGGCCCGGTCACCTACCTCGAGCCCCCTGGGCCGAACGGCTACGACGCGGAACGCGTGGAGCTGAAGGACGCCCCGCATCCCGCTCGCCCCGCCCCGGCGGCTGGCGAGGTGCAGCTCGGTGAGGACCGCAACCTCTTCTGGTCGCTCTCCTTCGCCGTGACCGCCGACAACTGGCGTCGCATCGGCGGCTTCCACGAGGGCTACCGCGGGTACGGCGCCGAGGACACCGACTTCGCGCGAGTCGCGGGGAACCTGGGCGTGGGGCTCGCCTGGGTCGGTGGTGCCCGCGCCTACCACCAGTGGCACCCCACCTCGAATCCGCCGGTGCAGCACCTCCACGACATCGCGCGCAACGCGAACCTGTTCCGCGAGCGCTGGCGGGTGTGGCCGATGGTCGGCTGGCTGCAGGCGTTTCGCGAGCTCGGCCTCCTCGAGGGCGGCCTCGGCGACGAGCCATGCGTCGTCGTCCAGGAACCCGGCCAGCCGCGGAGTGCTGAGCTCGAGCACAGCGACAACTCCTAACCTGATGGCATGGCTCTGCGCTTCTGGGAGTTGACGAGCGTGCGGCGGACGATCGCCGTGGCGATGGCGGTCGCGACCGTCGTGCTGATGCTGTGCGGGTGCGGGATGAGGGTCCCGACCGACCCGGACGGGACCCTCGATCGGGTTCGTGGCGGTGAGCTCCGAGTCGGCGTCTCCCACAACCCGCCGTTCACGGGGATCGCTGAGGGCGCGGACCCGACGGGCGTCGAGGTCGAGCTCGTCGAGGGATTCGCCGACGAGCTCGGCGCCTCGATCACCTGGGTGGACGGTTCCGAGGCCGCCCTCGTCCAGGGCCTCGAGGACGGCACGCTCGACCTCGCGATCGCCGGCTTCCGCGACGACTCGCCCTACGTCGACGAGGCCGGTTCGACGCAGCCGTTCCTGGAGACCGAGGACGCCGCGGGCGGCAAGGTATCCCACGTGATGCTCACGCCCATGGGCGAGAACGCCTACCTCGTCGAGCTCGAGACGTACCTTGCGGAGGCCACCTCATGAGCGACTCCCACGACGAGGTCCGCAGGAAGGCGATCCGGCTCGAGTGGACCACCATCGGCTTCCTGGCCGTCACGGTCACCCTTGTCTACCTGGTGCTCGGCAACTCGCAGGCCATGAAGGCCGCCTGGCTCGAGGACCTGCTGTCGTTCATCCCGCCGTTCGCGTTCCTCATCGCCGCTCGCATCAGCCGGAGGGCTGCGACCGTCGAGCATCCCTACGGCTACCACCGGGCCGTCGGCATCGGGCACCTGGTGTCCGGCATCGCACTGACCTCGATGGCCGTGTTCCTGATCGTCGACTCGAGTTCCGGGCTGCTCGCACAGGAGCACCCCACGATCGGTTCAGTCGAGCTGTTCGGGCGGCAGATCTGGCTCGGCTGGCTGATGATCGGCGTCATGATCTTCATCGCGTGGCCGCCGGTCATCATCGGGCACCACAAGATGAAGCTCGCCGCGAAGCTGCACGACAAGGTGCTGTATGCGGACGCCGACATGAACAAGGCCGACTGGCAGACCGCGGTCGGGTCGGCCGTCGGGGTCGCGGGGATCGGCATCGGCCTCTGGTGGCTCGACTCCGTCGCGGCGCTCTTCATCTCGGCGAGCATCCTGTACGACGGTGTTCGGAACCTGCGCATCGCGGTGCTCGACCTCATGGATGAGCAGGCGCGCACCTACGACGGCGAGCGCCCGCACCCGCTGGCGGGGCAGCTCAACACGTTCGTGGAGGCACGAGACTGGGTGGCGCAGGTCGGGTGCCGGGTGCGAGACCAGGGGCATGAGCTGCAGGCGGAGGTCTTCATCGTGCCGCGCGACGGCGCCGCGCTCGAGTTGGCGGATCTGCATCGACTCACGGAGGATTGTCGTGGGCTCGACTGGAAGCTGCGGGATGTTGTCCTCGTTCCGGTCGCCGAGATCCCGCCGTTCGCGTACCGGGAGCTGAAGCCCGTCGATTCGTCCCCAGAACCTCAGGAGCACGCGTGAGCTACTTCGCCTTCCTCGCCATCGGCCTACTCGCGGGGGTGGTCGCGAAGCGCTTCCTCCCGACTCGCCGTCGGGACGACTGGATCGCGCCGCTCTTCGTGGGCGCGCTCGGCGCGCTCTTCGGGGGCTGGCTCGGCAGCGTGCTCTTCTGGAGCAGCACGAGCGACCCCTTCTCGTTGCCGAACTGGACGTCCGCGATCGTGGGTGCGATCGCCGCGCTCGCCGTCTTCCTCGTGGTCGTGAGGCTCACCGCGCCGCGCAACGACTGAGCCACGCTCAGCGGTTATGCCGGCGGCCCGCGGCGGACTTCTGGTCGTCATTCCGCGGTCTTAGGGACCGCAACTCAGCCCTGGGCGGGCGGGCGGCGCGGGCGCACGACGACGCGGACGATGAGGCCCGCGACCAGCGCCCAGAACGCAGCGCTGACCCCGCCGATGGCGATGCCGGATGCGGCGGTCGCGAACGTCACGACGGCGGGGACGAGCTCCCCGGTCTCTGCCAACGCTGCTTTGAGCGAGCTCGCGAGCGTGCCGACGAGCGCGAGCCCGGCGACGGCGGCGATGACACCAGCAGGGGCGAGCAGCACGAGCGCCCCGAACGCGGCGGAGGCGACGCCGAGCACGATGACGACGACCCCGTTGGTGACGCTCGCGATCCAGCGCCTCGAACGATCCTCCCCGGCCTCCGGACCGGCCGCGAGGGCGGCGCTGATGGCGGCCAGGTTGACGGCGTGCCCACCTGCCGGGGCTCCCGCGACCGTGCCGATGCCCGTCACGATGAGGGAGCGACGCCACGGGACGTCGTAGCCGAGCCCCTTCATGACGGCGACGCCTGGCACGTTCTGGGAGGCCATCGTCACGAGGTACAGGGGAAGCGCGATGCCGATCATCCCGGTGACGGAGAACTCGGGTGCCGTGAACTGGATGCGCGGCGCCAGGTCGGCGGCGTCGAGAGAAGCCCCGGAGGCCACGATGTGGACGCCGATGACGATCGCGGCGACGAGGAACGCGATGGGCGCGGCCCAGCGCGGCAGGAAGCGCAGCGCGAGCAGCCACGCGACGACGACCGGCGCGACGGCCAGCGGGTTCTCGGCCATGCCGGTGATCGGTCCGAGGCAGAGCTGGAACAGCACCCCTGCGAGCATCGCCTGGGCGACGGAGACGGGGATCCGCGCCACGAGTGCACCGAGCTGTGGGATGAGGCCGGTGACGATGATGAGGATGCCGGTGACGAGGAACGCGCCGACGGCCACTGGCCACCCGCCCTCGAGCGTGCCCGTCGCCGCGAGCAGCGCCGCTCCGGGCGTGGACCAGGCGACCGTGATGGGCAGGCGGGTCCAGCTCGCGAGGAGGATGCAGCCGAGGCCCATGGTGACGCTGACGGCGAGGAGCCCGCTCGACGCCTGGTCTGCACTGGCACCGACGGCGGTCAGCCCGGTCAGCACGACGATGAACGAGCTCGTGAACGCGACGAGCGCGGAGACGACGCCGGCCGGGATGGGGCGCAGGATGCCCGCGCGCGGCTCGACGGTGCTGCTCATCGTGGGGTCCTCGTCTCGTCCGCTCGCGCATCCCGCGATCTGCAGTTCAGCGTAGAGGCAGGGCGCGGGCGGACGAAACCGCGGGAAGCCGCGGTCGACGGGACCGGTTACGCCTGTGTGGCCAGCCAGTCGGTGAACCCCGGGCCGGCGATGATGGCGTTCTGGCCCGGCAAGCAGACCCCGTCGGCCATTCCCTCGCTGGCGCGGACCCCGATGACCTCGACTTCGACGCCGCGTGCCTCGGCGACGCGGCGCACGAAGTCGGTCAGCTCGCCGGACTCGGGGCCGGCAAGCTCGACCATGGCCTCTGGGACCCTGTCGTCGGCGAGACGGACGAGGAGGCGTGCGATCTCCGAGATCGCGACCGGCTGGGTCTTGAGCTCTGGGATGACCACCTTGTCACCGTCACGGTTCCAGTCGAGCATCTGACCTGGGAACTCGAGGAACTGGGCGGCTCGCAGGATGCGGGCGGCGGGTCCACGTTCGATGGCGGTCCGCTCTTGGGCGAGCTTCGCGACGTAGTAGCCGTAGTCGGGGACGTGGTCGATGCCGATGATCGAGAGCGTCACGCTGCGGGTGACCCCGGCTTCCCGAGCCGCGTCGCCCAGATTTCCGGCGACGGTCGTGAAGAACTGCGTTGATTCCGTCTCATCGAGGGTCGGGCTCTGGGTGACGTCGACGACGGCGTCGACGCCCTCGAGACGGCCCGGCAGACCGTCAGGGGACGTGAGGTCAACCCCGTTCTGACGTGACAGCTCGAGGACGTCGTGCCCTGCGGCGAGAGCTTCTCGGACGACGTGCCGCCCGACGAGACCTGTGGATCCGGCGATTGCGATGCGCATGGTGCTTCCTCCCATCTAACTCGGACAAATCTTGTCCGTGGTCACGAGCATACACAGACATTTCATATCCGAGTACCATGAGCTGCGTGAAGATGTCCGCGGGGGTCGAGTGGGGACTGCACTGCTGCGCCGTCCTCAGCGCCAGCGAGTCCCCGGTGCCCGTCGCGCAGCTCGCCGAGCTCCACGGCGTCTCGAAGAGCTACCTCGCCAAGCACATGCAGGCGCTGTCGAAGGCTGACATCATCGCGGCCGTCGAGGGGCGCGATGGCGGTTACCGACTCTCCCGAAGCCCCGAGGACATCTCCGTCTACGACGTCGTGCGAGCCATCGATGGACCGGAGCGGGCATTCCGATGCACGGAGATACGCCAACAGGGCCCCCTCGCCTCGCCACCCGAGGCGTGCACCACCCCCTGCGGCATCGCGAAGGTCATGGCGAAGGCCGAGATCGCCTGGCGTGACTCGCTTCGCGGCGTCTCGATCGCAGACCTCGCAGCAACGGTCGACGATGCCACACCCGGTGCGTGGGACGGCGTTCGCACCTGGCTGTCCGCGGGCTGAGACTCGCGAACCGAGGAGAACGAGCCCCGCCCGGGTCAGAAGAGCGTCGGCTGCACCAGCTCGACGGGCAGGAGCCCCGTGAGGGTCACGCTGGCCGACTCGATCTCGGTCGCCTTCGAGGCGACGAGCAGCCGCTCAGCCACGGGCATCCACACGTCGAACGAAGCGCTCGAGTCGATCCCCTGATACCTCTCGCGGATCGGGGCGAGACCGGTCGGGCGCAGCTCCAGCTTGATGCCGGTCGCGCTGAGGCCGGCGCGGGTGGCTCGATGGCAGACGCGTTCGACGCACCCCTCGACGACCTCGACGGGCGTGCGATCCGCGCGCGCATACCCGGACGTCGACGACTCGGAGGTGAGCGACGTGCGATGCCGGATGGGCGAGATCATGGCCTC
Organism: Pseudoclavibacter sp. RFBB5; assembly: GCF_002931555.1. Lineage (GTDB taxonomy): Bacteria > Actinomycetota > Actinomycetes > Actinomycetales > Microbacteriaceae > Pseudoclavibacter. The sequence continues at coordinate 1,208,402 of NZ_PSTZ01000007.1, forward strand.
GTCCGTGCCGGCGCGGATGCGCCACAGCCGCCTCGCCATCGCCGTGCCGCACACGCGGAGGAGCTCGTCGCGCGGGATGACGTCGACGTCGCCGATGCGCGCGACGCCCAGCTTGATGAGCCTCGCTTCGGTGCGGGCTCCGATGCCCCAGACGTCGCCGATGGGCAGCTCCGTGCGCAGCTCGAGTTCGCGCGCCGGGTCGATGACGTGCACACCGTCGGGCTTCGCGTTGCGTGACGCGAGCTTCGCCATGAGCTTTGTGCGGCCGATGCCGACGCTGACCGGGATGCGCAGTTCGGTGGCGGCACGCCGTCGCAGCTCGTGCGCGACCTCGAGCGCCCCCTCCGGCGTGGTGGCTCCGACGTCGAGGAACGCCTCCTCGATAGAACCGGGCTCGATACCCCTGGCGATCGAGTCGAAGAGCGCGAAGAGCGCATCCCCCACCGCTTCGACCTCCTGCCGGTAGGACTCGACGAGGAGGATGCGGGGGCACAGCTCTCGGGCTTCGGTCACGAGCATGCCCGCGTGGATGCCGTACTCGCGGGCCGGGTAGTTGGCGCTCGCGATGAAGAGGTGCGCCACTGCGGCGACGGGCTTGGCCGCGAGCTCCGGCCGATCCCGCAGCGCGACCGACGCGAAGAACGCATCGGCGTCGGCATGGAGCAGGTACGAGTTCATGACCACGCCATCGTACCTATGTTCTAGGCCACATTCGAGGGATGCGCGCGTCGCGTGTCACCATCCTCGCTCGTGGGCCAGACGAGGCGTAGTGTTATTGCAATTGCAATCGACGGGGAGGCATCATGCGCGAACGGTTCGCGACGATCGACTACCACACAGCCGGCGAGCCGTTCCGGATCGTCCCGGATCTCGGCATCGCGATCGACGGCGATGACGTCGCCAGCAAGCGCGTCTTCGCCGCAGCGTCCCCCGAGGTCGACCGCGCCCGTCGCCTCCTCTGCTTCGAGCCGCGAGGGCACGCCGATATGTACGGCGGCTTCATCGTCGAGCCGGACGACGCCGGCGCTCACCTCGGGGTGCTCTTCTGGCACAAGGACGGCTTCTCGACGGCCTGCGGGCACGGCACGATCGCGCTCGGCGTGTGGGCGATCGAGAGCGGGCTCGTGACTGCCGACGAGAGCGGGACGACGGACGTCGTCATCGACGTCCCCTCGGGAAGAGTGACGGCCCGGGTCCGCACGGACCAGGCTGGAACGGTCACCGGAGCCGACTTCATCAACGTGCCGGGGTACGTGCTTGCTCGACGTGTGCCCGTGCAGACATCCCGCGGTGAAGTGCTCGCCGACATCACCTTCGCCGGGGCCATCTACGCCCAGGTCGACGCGACCGCGGTCGGGCTGTCCATCGAGCCGGAGGACGTGAGCGAGGTCATCGCGTTCGGCCGCGAGGTGAAGTGGCTCCTGAACGACTCGGCGCACGCCGAGCATCCGAGCGACCGACGCCTGAACGGCATCTACGGCACGATCCTGTACTCGGACCACAGCGCGGACGGCGTCGTGCACCAGCGCAACGCGACGGTCTTCGCAGACGGAGAGCTCGACCGCTCTCCCTGCGGGTCCGGCACATGCGCGCGGGTCGCCACGCTGACCGAGGAAGGCATCCTGCCCGTCGGCGGAGAACTGGTGCACGACTCGATCGTCGGCTCGAGATTCCTGGCGCGGGTCGTGGCGGAAGGCGTCGAAGCCGGGCACCGGGCGACGACGACGCAGGTCTCCGGCATTGCCCACAAGACCGGGGAGCATGTGTTCGAGGTCGACCCTCGCGACGAGATGACCCCCGGGTTCGTGCTGCGATGAGCGCCGGCATCCCCTTCCTCGACGCGAGCGATGTCGAGGCCCTGCTCACGCCCACGGCGGCCGTGGATGCGCTGCGCCGCGCCCTCGCGGGCGGCTTCCGTCCCGAGACCGACCACGCGCGCATCTTCGAGCAGCTCGATGGCGGCGAGTTCCTGCTCATGCCCGCGGAGACGGCGACAAGCACCGGCATCAAGGTGCTCACGATCGCGCCGGACAATCCCGCGCGGGGCCTCGCGCGCATCCAGGGCCTCTACGTGCTGTTCGACTCGGCGACGCTCAGCCCTCGCGCGCTCATCGACGGTCCCGCGCTCACCGACATCCGCACCTCGGCCGTCTCGGTCGCGGCGATCAGGGATGCGCTCGAGCGCGACGCCGGAACGCTGAACATCGTCGTGTTCGGAGCGGGCCCGCAAGCCCGAGCCCACGTGCGGACGGTCCGCGCGGTGCTCGAGGGCACTCGACTCGTGGGCAGCGTCACCTCGGTGGTCCGCTCCCCCGCCCGCGTGACGACGGGTGCCGACTTCGATGCGGTCGTGGCGGCGGGCAGCGAGGAGGCCGTGGCCGCGACCCGTGCCGCGGGGCTCATCCTCTGCACGACTACCGCCTCGTCTCCGCTGTTCGAGGACGATGTCGTGCGCGACGACGCGGTCGTCGTCGCCGTGGGCTCGCACTCGCCGGATGCGCGCGAGCTGCCGGGGGCCCTGCTCGGCCGGTCGGACGTGATCGTGGAGGACATCGGCGCGGCGCTCCGCGAATGCGGCGACGTGGTGCTGGCGATCGACGAGGGGCACCTCGCTGCCGACGATCTCATCCCGATGGGCGACCTCGTGCGAGGCAGCCGCGGCCTTCGCGGCGGGCGGCCCGTCGTGTTCAAGAGCGCCGGCATGTCGTGGGAGGACCTCGTGCTCGCGCAGGCGATCGCCGACGCCGATGGGCGCCGAGGATGAGCCCGGCTCCAGCACGGCCGTCAGGCGCCGAGCCTCCCCCGGGGGCGGGGCGCCGGGATTCCGTTCGCCAGCGGGTGGCGGCCGAGCTGCGGGCGGCGCTCATCGGCGGCGACCTCGCGCCAGGCCAGGTCTACTCGGCGCCCACCCTCGCCGCGCGCTTTGACTCGTCGGCGACCCCCGTGCGCGAGGCGATGCTCGACCTGGCGCGCGACGGAATGGTCGAGGTCGTTCCGAACACAGGCTTCCGGGTGACGGAGGTCACGCGCGCGGAACTCGACAACCTCGCGGAGGTGCGCCTGCTGCTCGAGGTGCCTGTCATGGGCGACATCGCCGAGGTCCGCAGCGACGACGACGCCGCGCGCATCCGATCGCTTCGCCCTCTCGTGGAGGCGATGAAGCGGGCGGAGGAGGCCAACGACATGGTGGCGTACCTCACGGCCGACACCGAGTTCCACACCGCGTTCCTCGCCGTGCACGGCAACCCCGAGCTCGTGCAGATCGTGCGCCGCGCCCGCGAGCGCAGCCGCCTCCACAACCTGGTGCCCCTCGCCGAGGCTGGCCAGCTCACCGCATCCACCCTCGAGCACGAGCAGATGATCGAGGCGGCCCTCGACGGCGACCGCGAGCGGATGCAGGAGATCGTCGCGCGGCACATCGGGCACGTGCGGGGCGAGTGGGCGCAGGAGTGACGAGGCCGGCAGCATGCGCTGCCGGCCTCGCCTCGGACGTCAGTCGCGGCGCTTCTTGCCTGACACCTCGAAGTTCGTCTCGCGCGTGGTCTGGAACTCGACGTTCTTCGGCCGGTACGAGCGCACCCGTCCGACGATCGTGAAGGCGATGACGCCTGCCAGCACGATGTAGAGCGCGACGGCGATGGGACTCGAGAAGAAGACCGAGTAGTCGCCGCCTGAGCTGAGGAGCGCGTCCCGCACGTTCGTCTCCATGAGCGGCCCGAGCACCATCCCGATCATGAGTGGTGCGAGCGGGATGCCGAAGCGGCGCATGGCGAAGCCGAGCAGGGCCAGCAGCAGGAGCATCCAGAGGTCGAAGATCGAAGCGGACGTCGCGAAGATGCCCATCGCGCAGAACACCGCGATGCCCGGGTACAGGTACTGCTTCGGGATGTCGGCGAGCTTCGCCCAGAGCGGCGCGAGCGGCAGGTTGAGCAGCAGCAGCACGATCATGGCGATGAAGAAGCTCGCGAGCAGGCCCCAGACCAGGTCGGGTGCCCGCTCGAAGAGCAGTGGCCCAGGCTGGATGCCGTACTGCTGGAAGGCCGCGAGCATGATCGCCGCGGTCGAGGAGACCGGGAGGCCGAGGGCGAGCAGCGAGGCCATGGCGGTGCCCGTCGTCGCGTTGCCTGCCGCTTCCGGCGCGGCGAGACCGCGGATGGCGCCCTTGCCGAACTCGGGATCCTTCCGGCGGCTGTCGATCTTCTTCTCCAGGCTGTAGGCCATGAACGTCGGCACCTCAGAGCCGCCAACGGGGATGACGCCGAAGGGCAGGCCGATACCCGTCCCTCGGATCCACGCTGGGAGCGCATTGAAGAACTCGACGCGTGAGAGGCGCGGCGTGCGGCTCGACATCATCGAGACGTTCGCCGGCTCGCGGCGGGCTCGGGAGGCGACACGGAAGACCTCGCCGAGCGCGAGCACGGCGACCGTCACCGTGACCAGTGAGATGCCGTCGAACAGCTCGGGCACGCCAGCCGTGAAGCGCTCCGTGCCCGTGACCGAGTCGATGCCGATGACGGAGATGCCGAGCCCGAGCGTGAGGCTCGCCAGTCCTGCCACCACCGACTCGGCGACGATCGAGGACGTGGCGATGAACGCGAAGAGGGCGAGGGCGACGTACTCGGCTGGCCCGAAGTTCGACGAGAGCTCCGCGAGCGCCGGTGCGAGGAAGACGACCGCGATCGAGGAGACGAAGCCACCGATGAATGCCCCGATGGCCGCCGTGGCGAGTGCCTGTGGCGCCCGCCCGGCCTTCGCCATCGCGTGCCCCTCGAACGTCGAGGCGATCGCCGACGACGAGCCTGGCGTGTTCATGAGGATGGCCATCGTGGAGTCGCCGAAGAGGCCGCCGAAGTAGACGCCGGCGAAGAGAATGAACGCCCCGGTCGGGTCGAGCGCGAACGTCATCGGCAGCAGAAGCGCGACCGCCATGGATGAACCCAGGCCGGGGAGGACGCCGACGGCGGTGCCGAGGAGGCAGCCGATGAGCACCCACATGAGGTTGATCGGGGTCAGCGCCCCTTCGAAGCCGCCGAGGAGGCTGTTGATGATGTCCATGTCAGATCCCTCCGCCGAAGATCGATCCGGCTGGCAGGTTCACCGAGAGGAGTCCGGCGAACAGCAGATACAGCACTGATGAGAAGGTGAGCGAGACGAGGATGTCCCGCACGGGACTCGGCGACGCGAACGCTCGCGCCATGGTCCAGAACAGTAGGCCGGCCGCGATGATCCAGCCGAGCGGCTGCAGCAGCAGGATGAAGGCCACGAACCCGCCCACCGCCCACGCGACGCGGGACCAGTCGCTGTACCAGCGCGGACCGCCCTGGCCGAGCACGCTGATCTCCGCGGTGCGGAGGTCGCTGTGCACGTCCTCCGGCAGCTGCGGCTTGCGGATGATGCCGATGGCCAGCAGCACCGCGAACAGGTAGAGGAGCGCGATGATCGCGCCGGGGAAGAACCCGGGGCCGGGTGGGTCCGTGTCCGGTGCGACGTCCATGGTCACCTGGCCGTAGAGGAGGTAGCTCGCGAAGGCGGCCAGGATGCCGGGGAAGATGAGCCCGGATCGGCCGGTCCACCATCTCTGCTGGGCTCCCCCGGTGTCGAAGTCGTCGAGATGCGTCTCGGTGTGTGCGGTCACAGTCCCAGCTCCTCAAGCAGTGCCTCGGTTCGGGCCATGTCTTCGACAAGGAACGCGTCAAGCTCCGGTCCCGTCAGCCAGGAGTCCTCCCAGCTCAGACGAGTCAGCACTTCCTGCCACTCGTCGCTCTCCCTGAGCTCGCTGAAGATCTCGAGCTGCTGTTGGAAGGCCTCGTCGCTCACCCCCGGGGCCGCGAGGAGCCCGCGCCAGTTTGCGACCTCGACGTCGTACCCCTGCGACATGATCGTCGGGATGTCGACACCCTCCAGCTCCTCCGCCCCGCTGACCGCGAGCGCGCGCACTCGACCGGCCTCGATCTGGTCGGAGACATCGTTGTAGCCGGTGGCGACCGCGTCCACCGTTCCATTGAGCAGCGCCTGGATGGCCTCGCCACCGCCCGACTTCGGGATGTACGTCAGCTCCGCAGGCTGGATGCCAGCGGCCTGCGCGAGCTCGGCGATGAGGAGGTGGTCGATGGTGCCGGCGGAGCCGCCCGACCACGGGATGGACTTCGGGTCGGCAGCCCACGCACCCACGAGCTCCTCGAGGGTCGTGTACGGGGAGTCGGCCGGCACGATGATCACGTCGTAGTCCTCGGCGAACTTCGCGACCGGCCGGACGTCGTCGAAGCCGACCGGTGAGTCGTTGAGCGCGATGCCGCCGGTCATTCCCGACCCGGTCACGAGGAGGGTGTCGCTGCGGCCCGTCATCGTCGTGAACGTGCCGAGCCCGATCGTTCCGGCGGCACCCGGGATGTTGACGACCTGCACGTTGCCGACGAGGCCAGTCGCACGCAGCGCCTGCTGCTGCTCGCGGGCGAAGCCGTCCCAGCCGCCTCCAGGACCGGCTGGAGCGATGAGCGTGAGGTTCGCGCTGACGTCCTCCGCTGCCGATGAACGGCTGATGGAGAGCGCCGTGGCCGAGGCGACGATCGCGACGGCACAGACTCCGACGACGACGTTCACGACGCGTCGGAGCGGTGTTCTGGGTGTCTTTGACATGAAACTCCGTTGTTTCCTGTGGGGAGGGTGGCGTGGGCGGTTCAGCCCGTTGGTGTGGTGAGGACGACGACGCCGTCCTCATCGGCGGCGAGGAACTCCCCCGGTCGGAACACGACCGAGCCGAACTCGACCTCGACGTCCCGCTCACCGAGGCCGTTCTTCGTCGAGCGCCGCGGGTTCGTGCCGATCGCCTTGACGCCGATGGGTAGCGCGGCGAGTTCCTCGGTGTCCCGGACGACGCCGTTCACGACGAGCCCCGCCCAGCCGTTGGCCGCGGCCCTCGCGACCATGTTCCCGCCCGCCATCGCGGCGTGCAGCGACCCTCCGGCGTCGACGACCAGCACGCGGGCGTCGCCAGGCTCCTCGACGATGGCCTTCAGCTGGAGGTTGTCGACGGGAGAGCGGAACGTCGCGATGCGTCCGGAGAACCGAATAAGTCCACCGAGGTCGCGGAGCGGCACGTCGCACGACTGGATGCTGTCCTCGTGCTCGTCGACGAGATCGGTTGTGCTCACGTGGGTACTGTCTGCCATCTTCATTCGCCCTTCTCGGAGGTTGCCAGGTTCTGCTCGTGGCGCGAGGCCGCCCGCTCGAGCGCGTACGGCAGCACGCCGCCCGAACGGAGGTAGCGCTGCTCGAGCGACGTGTCGACGCGTGCGCGCACGGCAAACGAGGTGACCGCACTGGTCTCGGGATGCACCGCCACCACCTCGAGACGGTCGGGCACGTCGGCGTCGGCCGCGAGGCCGTGGATGCTGAAGCACTCGCTGCCGTCGAGCCCGAGCGTGTCGGCGTTCGTCCCGTCCTCGAACTGCAGCGGGAGCACGCCCATGCCGACCAGGTTGGAGCGGTGGATGCGCTCGAAGGACTGCGCGATCACGGCCCGGACCCCGAGCAGGCGGGTGACCTTCGCGGCCCAGTCGCGGGACGACCCGGTTCCGTACTCACGCCCGGCGAGCACGATGAGCGGCACCCCCGCGTCGGCCGCGGCGTCTGCGACCGCGTGGATCTCGCGGATCGGCGCCGTCGCCGCCGGCTCCCCCGCGAGGAAGTCGCGGGTGCTCCCGCCGTTGCCTGCTGGCACCAGGCGGTTGACGAGGCGGGTGTTCGTGAACCCGCCGAGCTTCATGACGCGCCAGTTGCCGCGCCGCGAGGCGTAGCTGCTCAGGTCGCGGGCCCCTACCCCGAGCTCGGTCAGGTGTCGGCCCGCCGCACTGGCCGCTGGGATGCGCCCGGCTGGGCAGATGTGGTCGGTCGTCACCGAGTCCTCGAGGAACATGAGCACTCTCGCACCCTCGATGTCGGCGCTGCCCGCGGCGTCGTCGAGCTCGAGGAACGGCGGCCGCTGCAGATAGGTCGAATCCTGATCCCAGTCGAAGCCGTCGCCGCCAGGAGCATCCAGCCCCTGCCAGTTCTCGTCGCCGTCGAAGATGGTCGAGTAGGCGTCGGTGTACATCTCGGGGTCGATGGAGCTCGAGACGGCCTGCTGGATCTCCTGGTCACTCGGCCAGATGTCGGCGAGGTAGACCGGGGCCCCTGCCGCTTCGTACCCGAGCGGGTCGCGCGTCAGGTCGACGTGCATCGTGCCGGCGAGCGCGTAGGCGACGACGAGCGGCGGCGAGGCCAGGAAGTTCATGCCGACGTCGTTGTTGATGCGGCCGTCGAAGTTGCGGTTGCCCGACAACACGGAGGCGACGACGATGCCGTCCTGCTCGATGCCGCTGAGCACCTCGGGAAGGAGATCGCCCGAGTTGCCGATGCAGGTCATGCAGCCGAACCCGACGAGTCCGAAGCCGAGTTCCTCGAGCGGCGACATGAGCCCCGCCTTCGCGAGGTAGTCGGTGACGACTCGAGACCCGGGGGCGAGGCTCGTCTTCACCCACGACTTCGACCGCAGCCCGCGCGCCCTGGCGTTTCGCGCGAGCAGCCCAGCCGCCATCATGACGGCCGGGTTCGACGTGTTGGTGCAGGAGGTGATGGATGCGATCGCGACGGCGCCGTCCGGAACGGCACGCTCACCCTCGTCGGAGGTGAGCGGCGCGACCTGGTGCGCCTCCGCGAGGGCACGCGCGGTCGCGCTGGGCGCACCTGCCAGCTCGATGCGGTCCTGCGGGCGCCGCGGGCCGGCCAGGCTCGGAGTGATGCCGTCGAGGTCGACGACGACCCGACGGTTGTACTCGGCAGGGTTGGCGGGGTCGCTCCAGAGCCCCTGTGCCCGAGCGTAGGTCTCCACGAGGCTCGCCTGCCGCTCGCTCCTCCCCGTCATGAGCAGGAACTCGATCGTCGCGTCGTCGATCGGGAAGATCGCCGACGTCGAGCCGAACTCCGGGCTCATGTTGGCGATCGTGCAGCGCGTCGCGAGCGAGACCTCGGCGACGCCCGGCCCGTGGAACTCGACGATGTTCCCGACGACGCCAAGGGCGCGCATCCGCTCAGTGAGCGTCAGCACCAGGTCCGTCGCCGTCACGCCTGGTCGGAGACGCCCGATGAGCTCGACGCCCACGACGGGCGGAATGAGCATCGTGACGGGCTCGCCGAGCATGGCGGCCTCCGCCTCGATGCCGCCGACACCCCACGCCAGCACCGAGAGTCCGTTGACCATCGTGGTGTGGGAGTCGGTGCCCGCGACGGTGTCGGGGAATGCCCGGCCATCGCGCACCGTGACGACGTCGGCGAGGTACTCGACGTTGACCTGGTGCATGATCCCGGCGCCCGGCGGCACGACCTCCAGCCCCGAGAAGGCCTCACGGCCCCACTTGATGAAGCGGTAGCGCTCGGCGTTGCGCTCGTACTCGCGGCGCACGTTGAGTGCCGGGGCATCCGGCCGTGCGAAGAAGTCGGTGACCACGGAGTGATCGACGGTCAGCTGCGCCGGAACCTCGGTGTCGAGCAGCGCTGGGTCCATGCCTCTGGCCGCGAAGGCGTCTCGCATCGCCGCCAGGTCGGTGAGCACGGGCACGCCGTTCGTGTCGTGCAGGAAGACGCGGGAGGGGTGGAAGGCGATGTCGTGGGTGCCAGCTCCCCCGGAGACGAGCGCGTCGATGTCGCCTCGCGTCACGACTTCGCCGTCCTGATGCCTGAGCAGATTCTCGAGGATGATCCGGTGCGCGAACGGCAGCCGCTCCGCCCCGGGGACCGCGGCGATGGGCCAGATCTCGAGGTCGCCGTATGCGGTGGCGAGAACCGTCGTCGTCTCGGTGTCCGTCAGCACGCTTCCTCCGTCTCATTCCACGTTGTAGGTTATAGGCTCGATGCTACATGATGCCGTGGGAGTTGCTACCATCGGCATATGCCCGCCCCTGCATCCCCGCTGCAGCCGCTGTTCCGAAGCAAGAGCGAACTCGCCTACGAGGAACTCCGCCGCCGCATCCTGACCGGCGTCATCGAACCGGGTGAGGTCATCGGGCAGACGAAGCTGGCCGCCGAACTCGGCCTGAGCACGACCCCGCTGCGGGAAGCCCTCAAACGCCTGTCCACCGAAGGACTCGTGGAGCTCGGCTCGCACCGGGACGCCCGGGTCGTCCCGCTCTCCCAGGCGGAGGCGCAGAACCTGTACGAAGTGCGCGCCGCCGCCGACCCCCTCGCGTGCGGTCTCGCAGCGGAACGAAGAGACGACGCGGACATCGCGCGCATTGATGCGGCACTCAGTGAGCTCGAACCACTCACCGGGGTCGCTTCCCCGGAAGCGCTTGACGCCCACCGCCGCTTCCACCTCGCCATCTACGAGGCCGCCGCCAACCCGACACTCCTCGGCATCCTCGAGGGACTCTGGGACAAGACCGACCTCTACCGACAGCGGGCGCTGCGCGCCTGGTCCCCGACGGCGGAGGACCGGGCACGGGTGCACCGGCAGCACACTGCCCTCCGAGACGCGATCGTCGCCGGCGATCCGGAGCTGGCCCGCGAGCGCTCCCGCAAGCACATCACGCACAGCCTCGGGCGTCGCGCGATCGGCACCCTCGAGCCGAGCGCTGCGCGCGACTCCGAGACCGCGGAGTGACGCGCGCGACGGAGGTGCGCTGAATGCCGGGCACACCCGGCTCGCGGTGGCCGTGGATCATCGTGCACGCCGTGCTCATCCAGGTGCTCACGTATGCGGTTCGCCCCGGGCTCTCGTTCGCCGTGCTCGAAGCGGGCGGCCAGGAGGCCGTCATCGGCCTGCTCGCGACGTCGTTCGCGCTCCCGGCTCTCCTCCTCGCCCTGCCCGCCGGCCGGCTCACGGATGGGCGCGGCGAACGCACCATCGCGGTGCTCGGCAGCGTCCTGCTCATCGCCGCGATCGGCATCGCGCTGGTGTCCCTGCAGAGCGTCGCAGGCCTCATGGTCGCGGCCCTCGTCCTCGGCGTCGGACATCTGCTCAGCATCATCAGCGAGCAGACCGCAGTCGCCAATCGCTCGAAGGCGGGGGCTCGGGAATCGGCGTTCGGGCTCTACACGCTCGCCGCATCCATCGGCCAGACGCTCGGCCCGCTGCTGCTGGCCATCCCGAACCCCGCCGGCCCTGGCCCAAACCTCTCGCTCGTGTTCTGGTGCGCCATGGGAGCCGCCGTCCTGCTCGGCGTCGCCAGCCTCTTCCTGGGGAGCGGGTCGCGAGGCGTCAGCACCGCGAAGCGGCCGGGGTCGTTCGCGTCGAGCCGGAAGATCCTGCGCGAGCCAGGCGCATTCCGGGCCGTCGTCGCGGGCGGGATCGCCATCGCCTCCGTCGACGTGACGCTCGCGTTCTGGCCCGCGCTCAGCACGCAGCCCGGCATCTCCGCGGCGCTCGTGAGCCTCATGCTGACGAGCCGCGCCCTCGCGACGCTCGCCTCCCGAGCGGCCCTCCCCGCGCTCAGTCGACGTCTCTCCCGGCGCATGCTGCTGCTGATCTCGCTGGGAGCGGCGGCGGTGACGCTCGCCCTCACGGGCCTCCCGATCGGCCCGATCTGGCTCGTGGTCGCGGCCGTGCTCTACGGGTTCGCGATCGGTGTCACGCAGCCCATCACGATGGCCTGGCTCACCGATGTGGCGCCGGAGGATCAGCGCGGCCTCGCTCTCTCGCTCCGACTCATCGGCAACAGGCTCGCGCAGTCGCTCATCCCGGCGGGGGCTGGGCTCCTCACCCCGCTCACCGGGGGCGGCGGGGTGCTCGTCGCCATCGGCGCCTCGCTCGCGGCCGCCGCCACGGTCGCCTACACGCAGAAGAAGCGGGACTAGCCGTCGGCCGGCGCCGCATCGTTCAACCGAAGAACCCCGGTGTCCACCTCGAGGGCGCATCCTCGAGGTGACCACCGGGGTCTCCGCTCTGTCGCCCCGCGCCGCCGACGACGTGGCGGCGCGGGAACTCTAGACGCCCGCGGGCTCGCGCTTCCCGAGGCGAACCTTCTTGACGGCGCGTTCCGTCTCGAGGTCGTTGTCGCTGTACCCGAAGAAGTAGGTGAGCGTGAACGAGACCACGAGTGCAGCCGTGGAGGCGATGAGGAATCCGAAGAAGCTGTGGTCGAGCCCTGCAGGGTTCACGAACGACGGGAAGCCGACGAACGCTCCCGTGAAGCCGTACATGTTCACATCCATGAGCCCCGTGAGGAAGCCACCGACCGCGCCACCGGCGGACGCGGTGATGAAGACCCGACCGTATTTGAGGTTCAAGCCGTACATCGCCGGTTCCGTGATGCCGCAGAACGCCGAGATGGTCGCGGGGCCCGCGAGGGTCTTGATCTTCTGGCTGCGCGTGCGGATCCAGATCGCCAGCGCGCCGCCACCCTGCGCCACCATGGTCGCCGAGATGATCGCGTTGAGCGGCGACGAGCCGTCGATCGCGATCTGCGAGGCGACGAGCGGGATGACCGCCCAATGCAGGCCGAAGATGACGAGGCACTGGTAGAGGGCGCCGATGATGAGGCCAGCGATCGCGTAGTTGACCTCGAGCACGCCGTTGATGCCGTTCGCGATGCCGCCCGAGATGGTCATGATGATGGGGCCGAAGACCACGAGCATGACGGTCGAGATGATGAAGACCTCGAGCAGCGGTGCGAAGATCATCCGCACGACCGCCGGAATGTACTTCTTGAGCTGCGGCTCGAGCAGCGACGCGAGGTAGGCGGCGACGATGATCGGGAAGATCGAGTACGCGTAGGCGTTGCCCTGCGGCAGCGCCACGGGGATGCCGAAGAAGTCGGCGTTGAAGATCGTGTTGCCGAGCTGGCTGACGACCGTGTAGCCGTCGGCCGCAGGGTCCGACATCGAGACGACCGAGGGGAACACGAGCACGCCGCCGATGATGGCGACGATGATGGGGTCGGAGCCGAACCTGCGTGCCGCCGTGAACCCGATGATGATGGGCAGGAAGTAGAACATCGACGACGACATCGCGTCGATGAGCGCGTAGGTCGAGCTGTCGCTCTCGACGACCCCGAACTGCGTCAGCAGGGCCAGGATGCCCTTCAGGATTCCGGATGCGGCGAGCAGCCCGATCACGGGGATCATCGAGCCGGTGATGACGCCGATGAGCGAGCTGAAGCCGAACTGGAACCACCCGACGATGGTCGTCGGCCGCTCGGCTGGCTCGTCGTCAGGCGACGCCTCCCCCGTGCCGCCGATGACACGGACCACGGCGTCGTAGACGTCTTCCACGGCCGGGCCGATGACGACCTGATACTGGCCGCCGGCCTTGATGACGTCGATGACGCCATCGAGGTTCTTGACGAGGTCGTCGTTGGCCGCTTCCGTGTCCTTCAGCGTGAAGCGAACGCGGGTGATGCAGTGGACGACGTTGCGGATGTTGTCCTTGCCGCCGATGCCCTCGACGATGTCGTAGGCGAGGGCGTCGAATCCGGTCGCGCCGGAGGGGTGCCCGGTGGCCACGGCGGTCTTCGCAGCCGCGGGCGAAGCCGCGCTCTGCGCTGACGCCTCCGTGGTTGCCGTTGCCGCTGGCGCCGCCGCTGGCGCATCCGCATCCTGCTCGGGGATGTCGAGGGTCGCAGCCCGCTCGCCGAGCCCGATGGGGCCGGTCGCGGCTTCGACGGAGCCCTTCTTCTGGGCCAGGTTGAGGAAGATCACCATGGTCATGGTGCTCTTGCCCGCGGCTTCGACGGCGGCGAGATCCATGCGCCCGAGCGGCTGCCCGGCCTCGACGCGGTCGTCGACGTCGACGTGCATCGCGAAGGGTGCGCCCTCGAGCTCGACCGTGTCGATGCCCATGTGCACAAGCACCTCGAGGCCGTCGTCGGTGCGGATGCCGAAGGCGTGCGCGGTCTTGGCGACCATGATGACGGTTCCGCTGCACGGCGCGACGACATCGTCTGCGTTCGGCGCGACGGCGAACCCGTCGCCCATGGCCTTCGAGGCGAACATGGGGTCTGGGACATCGGTGATGGCGACCATCGTGCCGGCGAGCGGCGCGACGATGCCTCCGCTGAGTTCGGTCTGGGACATTGCTGCTCCTAGCTTTCGGAAGGTTCGAGGAGGATCGCGAGCGCCTCGTACGGCGCGAGCTCGACGTCGGGCGAGCTCGGCGCGGCGGCGCGGTCGATGGTGGAGATGAGCACGCGACCCGAAGTGAACTCGGCCGGCACGTCGATGCGCGTGGGGCTGTCGAGGAAGTTCGCGAGGACGAGCAGGCGCGTCTCGCCGAGCGTGCGCTCGTAGGCGAAGACGTGCGGGTGCTCTGGCGAATACCCGGCTATCTCACCGTGGCTGATGACGGGGTGCGCCTTCCGCAGCTCGATGAGCCGGCGGTAGTAGGGCAGGATGCGCCCGTTCCGCTCCTCGGCAGCCACGTTGATGAGCTCGGCGTTCGTGGGCCGGAGCCACGGCGTGCCCGAGGTGAAGCCGGCGGTTGGGCCGGGCTCCCACTGCATGGGGGTGCGGGCGTTGTCTCTGGCCTTCGCGCGGACGATCTGCAGTGCGTCCTCGTCGGACAGGCCGGTGCCGACAAGCGCCGTGTGCGCGTTGATCGCCTCGACGTCGACGTAGTCGTCGATCGACGTGTACTCGGGGTCGGTCATGCCGATCTCCTCCCCCATGTACACGTACGGCGTGCCGCGGAACAGGTGCAGGAGCGTGGCGTGCATCATCGCCGACTCGACCCGGAACCGGCCCGCGTCACCGAAGCGGTTGAGCGCGCGAGGCTGGTCGTGGTTGTTCCAGAACAGCGCGTTCCAGCCGCCGCCAGCCTGCATCCCGTCGGCCCACTCCATGAGCACACGGCGCAGCTCGTCGAGCTCGAAGCGCCCGACCGACCACTTCTTGCCGTCGATGTAGTCGACCTTGAGGTGGTGGAAGTTGAACACCATGGAGAGGGCCCCGGATTCGGGATGCGAGTACTCGACGCACCGCTCGATCGAGGTCGAGGACATCTCGCCGACCGTGACGCATCCTGCATCCTTCCCGTAGGAGGCCTCCGCCAGCTCGCGCAGGAACGTCGTGACGAGCTCGCCGTCGGTGTACATGTACCGGTCGTCGGCACCCTCGGGCGCCGAGGGCAGGTCGACGGGCTTGGAGATGAGGTTGATGACGTCGAAGCGGAACCCGCGCACGCCCTTGAGCCGCCAGAACTCGACGATCTTGGCCATCTCGCTGCGCACTCGAGGGTTGTGCCAGTTGAGGTCCGCCTGCGTGCGGTCGAAGAGGTGCAGGTAGTACTCGTCGGTGTCGCCGAAGCGGTCCCACGCCGCTCCCCCGAACTTCGACACCCAGTTGTTCGGGGGGCCGCCGTCTTCGCCCGCGGGCCGCACGAAGTAGAAGTCGCGATATTCGTCCTCGCCCGCGAGCGCCCGCTGGAACCACTCGTGCTCGGTCGACGTGTGGTTGAGCACCATGTCGAGCATGACGTCGATGCCCTCTGCTCTGAGGCCGGCGACGAGCTCCTCGAAGTCCGCCATCGTGCCCATCTCGGGGTCGATGCGGTAGTAGTCGGAGATGTCGTAGCCGTTGTCAGCCTGCGGCGACGCGAAGAACGGGTTGAACCAGACCATGTCCACGCCGAGCGACGCGATGTACGGGATCTTCCGGATCACACCGCGGAGGTCGCCGACGCCGCTACCCGTGGAGTCGAGGAAGGACTTCGGGTAGATCTGGTAGACGGTGCTCTGCTGGAAGCCGCCGTTGGATTCAGTACGCATTGGCAGAAGCCTAGGACCGGGGCCGACGCGATTCGGGGCGCTTGCGTGACTGTTGCGTGCCTTTGCGCAACTGGCCGGAACCACCCGCAAGACCGCGAAGCGCGCGCTATCTCGCGGTCGGGTGCCCCGTCGATTCGCGGATGACGAGGCGCGTCTCGAGCGTGACCGCCTCGCTCGGCGGGTCACCCTGCAGGGCACGCAACGCCATCGATGCCGCGAGGTGTCCCTGCTGGCGTGCAGGCTGCGCGATCGTGGTGAGGTGCATGAGGCTCGCGATCGGACTGTCGTCGACGCCGATGATCGAGAGGTCCTCGGGGATGCGCACCCCGGCCTTGCGGAACGCGGACATCATGCCGGAGGCGAGGTCGTCGGACGACGCGAAGACCGCATCTGGCAGGCGCTCCCCGGCCAGCAGCTGCTCCGCGGCGACCTGGCCCGCCGTGGGGCCGAACGGCACCTGCACCTGCCAGCTCGGGTCGAGTCCAGCTCGCTGCATGCGGGACTCGAAGCCCTCGGCTCGGCGGCGGGAGGCGTTGCCTGGCGTGCCCTCGTGGTCGGTGCTCGACGCGTAGACGATGCTCGTGCATCCGCCGTTGATGAGGGAGTTCGTGGCCTGCTGGCCGACGACGACGTCGTCGATGCCGACGCTCGCGACGCCCTCGACGACGGATCCAGCCACGACGACGGGAACGCCGAGGCGCCGCACGTCAGGGACCGGCATGCGATGCGGCATCGGCACGAGCACCACGACATCGCTGCTGCGGGAGAGCGCGGTGGCTTCGAAGAGCTTGGCCCGTTCACGCCCGGAGAGCCCCTGGTAGACGGTGAGCGTCGCGCCCGTCGGGGTGAGCACGTCGTGGAGCCCGGCGAGGATGGAGCCGAAGACCCAGCGGTCGGGTTCCGGGATGACGGCCGTGATCCGCCCCGCCGTTCGGGCGTCCCGGTTCTGCTCTCGGCCGACGTCGTCGGCCAGATACCCCTGGGCCCGCGCGATCCTGCGGATCTCCGCGCGCTTCGCCGTGGAGACGCCGGGCACGCCGCTGAGCGCCCGCGAGACGGTGGAGACGGAGACGCCCGCGGCGGCGGCGATGCCGGCCATGCCAACGGGCGAGGTGTCTTCTGGCTCCATGATCGCGACTATAGCCGTTCGGATACGGGCAAGGACCTCGCCCGGGAGGCCCGCGTGAGCGCCACGACGGAAATCGGGCCGCCGGCTCCGAGAGGAGCAGACGGCCCGAGTTCACGGTGCCGACGTGACTAGTGCGCCGCCGCGGCGTCCTCCTCGTAGTCGGTCTTCGGCAGCAGCCACCCGCGGTCAGGCGCGATGCTGACGCGGACGCAGTCCATGGGCCGGAGGATGTCCTCGACGGACGGGTCGGACACCTGCGCGACGATGGTGCCGGTGTCCGTCTCGATCTCGTACTCGACGCTGTCGCCGTGGAAGATCGCGTTGAGCACGCGACCGATGTCCCCGTGCACGTCTGCCGCATCCACCCGCTCCGAGAGGCGAACCGACTCGGGCCTGATCATGAGCAGCACCTCCGTGTCGATCGTGACCCCGTCCTGGCAGTCGGTCTCGAACTCGCGCCCGAGCGCGACGACGCGAGCCCGGCCGTCGGTCGGCTCGGCGAGCAGGGTCG
This sequence comes from Pseudoclavibacter sp. RFBB5, assembly GCF_002931555.1. GTDB lineage: Bacteria > Actinomycetota > Actinomycetes > Actinomycetales > Microbacteriaceae > Pseudoclavibacter. Next base: position 1,225,776 of record NZ_PSTZ01000007.1, read on the forward strand.
CGTCGAGGAAGGTGGCCCGGCCGATGAAGTCGGCGACGAAGACCGACTCTGGACGCCGGTAGACGGTGTCCGGCACATCCACCTGCTCGATCCGGCCCCGGTTCATCACGACGATCCGGTCGGAGAGGGTCATCGCCTCGTCCTGATCGTGGGTGACGAAGATGCTCGTGATGCCGAGGCGACGCTGGAGGCGCCGGATCTCGTTGCGCATGAGCACGCGCAGCTTCGCGTCGAGGTTCGACAGGGGCTCGTCGAAGAGCAGCACCTTCGGGCGCATGACGAGGGCCCTGGCGAGGGCGACACGCTGCTGCTGGCCGCCCGAGAGCTGGTGCGGGGCACGGTCGGCGAAGTTCATGAGGTTCATGATCGTGAGGACGGTGTCGACCTCCTCGCGCATCCGCGCCGCCGGCATCTTCTTGAGCTTGAGACCGTAGGACACGTTCTCGCGCACCGACAGATGCGGGAACAGCGCGTACGACTGGAACACCATCGACATGGGCCGCTGGTTGGGGGCGACGCGGATCATGTCCGCACCGTCGAGTTCCAGCTCGCCGGAGGTCGGCTCCTCGAAGCCGGCGATCATGCGCAGCGTCGAGGTCTTGCCGCAGCCGGACGGGCCGAGGAGGGTGATGAACTCGCCCGGCTCGATCTCCAGGTCGATGGAGTCGACCGCGAGCGGGTCGTCCGCTTTCGCACCGTACCGCTTCGTCAGCTTGCGGAGCGTGATGCGGCCGAGCGCGGCCTCTGGGTCGATGCCGACGGCCTCGGCGAGGCCTTCGACGGAGTCAACGACGGTGTGTGCGACCACGGAAGATCACCTTTCGGACGAGGAAGTTGATGATGAGGATGAGCGTCAGCACGATGAGGATCAGCACCGTGCAGTACGCGAACGCGTTCCCGAATCGGCCGGAGTCGACCTCGGCGAGGATCTGCGAGGTCATGATCTTGATGCCGGGCGTGGTCAGGAACACGATGGGCGACAGGGTTGTCATCGACCGCGCGAACGCGAACGTGAGGCCCGTGAGGAGCGCTGACTGGATGAGCGGCAGCGTGACCTTGCGGAAGGTCGTGCCAGAGCCCGCGCCGAGCGAGGTTGAGGCCTCCTCGATGGCGGGGTGGATCTGGTTCAGCGCTGCGATGCCCGAGCGCTGACCGGACGGCAGCGACCTCGTGATGTAGACCATGACGATCGCGATGCCGCCGGCGAAGGCGGCGCTGCCTCCCGCGAGCGCGGGCAGGATCTGCACGCCGAAGATGGTCGTGGGCGTGATGTAGCTGAGCGCGTAGCCGATGCCGAGCACCGTGCCAGGCACGGCGAGCCCGAGCATCCCGACGAAGTCGAGGATGCCGGCCGTACGCCGAAGCTTGCGCACCACGAGCCAGGCGATGAGCATCCCGAGCACACCCGCGATGGGTGCTGCGATGAGGGCCAGGGTGGCGGTGTCGGTCATCGCCTTCGAGCCGATGCCCGTGAGCACGAACTGGAAGTGCTCGAGGGTGAACTCGTTGTTGACGCCTGGCACCTTCATGAAACCGCCGGACAGCACGGTCAGGTAGATGGTGACGATGAGCGCGCTGATCGAGCCGACGAGCAGGAGGATGGGCACGCGGATGCTCGCGGCGGTGATCTGCTCGGATCGCCCGGTCGGCTTCCCGGTCACGGTCACGACGCTCCTCTTCGACACCCAGTAGCGCTGCACGAGGAACACGAGGAGGGCCGGGACGAGGATCGTGAGCGAGTAGGCGGCGCCGGCACTCGTGTTGTAGTCACCTGTGACGGCGAGGTACGCCCTGCTGGCGAGCACCGTGTAGTCGCCGCCGAGGACGAGCGGGTTGGCGAGGTCGGCGATCGACTCCACGAACAGCAGCAGGAAGGACCCGGCGAAGCCGGGGACCAGCATGGGGATGGTGACGGAGAAGAACACCTTGAGCTTGCTCGCGCCGAGACCGGCGGCGGCCTCGTCGAGGCTCGGGTCGAGCGACTCGAGCATGCCCCGGAAGTTCATGTAGGCGACGGGGAAGAAGGAGAGGGAGAGGACGATCACGAGGCCGGTGAGGCCGTAGATGTCGCCCTTGATGCCGAAGATGCCGTTGCTGATCGCGCCGTTGCGCCCGAAGAGCGTGATCACGGCGGTCGCGACCGCGAAAGGCGGTGCGACGATCGGGACCATCGCGAGCAGGTGCAGTGCGCGCTTCCCACGGAACGCGACCCGCACCTGGGCGAAGGCGAACAGGAAGCCGATGATCGTCCCGATCACACCGACGATCAGTCCGAGGGTGAGGGTGTTGAGGATGATGCGGTGGTTGACGGGGTCGGTGACGATGCTGCCGAGCACGGCGAGGCCGTCCGGGGCGAAGGCTGCGGAGAGGAGGCTCACCACCGGGTAGCCGATGAGCAGCAGGAGGACGAGGGCGACGGCGAGGCCGAGGATCACGACGCTGCGATCGGCGCGTGCTCGCGTTCGTGGAGCCGGGCGCTTGCCGCGCCTGGGGGCGGCCGGGGTCGCGGGCGGCGTGGCGCCGCCCGCGACTGCTTCGAGTGTGGAGGTCATTGTTCGTCTGCGCTTCTACTCCTTCGGAGCAGGCGCCACCTCCGCGTCGAACCGTCCCGTGAGCTCGTTGCGCGCCTTGCCTGCGGCGTCGATGTCGGCGTGCACGAGCTTGAGCGTGTCGAAGTCGACCATGTCCTCGGTGATCGTCGCGTCGGGGTTCGTCGGCACGCTGTAGCTGCCGACCGTCGCAGCGAGGTCCTGCGCCTCGGCCGTCAGGCTCCAGTCGATGAACGCCTTGGCGCCTTCCGGGTTCTTGGCGTTCTTGATGAGGGAGACGGCCCCGACCTCGTAGCCGGTTCCCTCTGACGGGAACGTCGTCTCGAGGTTCGTGAAGCCCTCGTTCACGAACTTCTGGCAGTCCTGGGCGAAGATCACGCCCGTGGCGACCTCGCCGCGGCCCGCCATCTGGCCGGGTGCGCTGCCGCTCTTCGAGTACTGGAGGATGTTCGAGTGGAGCTTCCCGAAGAAGTCGATCGCCGCATCCTGGTCGCCGTCGTTCAGCTCGACCTCGGTCCACAGCGCCTGGTACGCCGTGCCTGAGGTTCCGGGGTGCGCCATCGCGATGTTGCCCTTGAACTTGGGGTCGAGCAGGTCCTCCCACGAGGTGGGAGCCTCGGCGCCAATCTCCTCGAGCACGTCCGTGTTCGAGCAGAAGCTCAGTGCGCCGACGTAGACGCCGGTCCAGGTGCCGTCGGCGTCCTTGTACTCGTCGGGGATCTGCTCCGCGTTCGGGGAGGTGTACGGCTCGAGCAGGCCCGACTCGTCGGCCGCGAGGTGCCCTTCAGCGCCTCCGCCGAACCACGCGTCGAACTCAGGAGTCTCGCCGGTCGCGCTGAGGCGGGCGACCGCTTCGCCGCCGCTCAGGCGGACGTAGTTGGCGGGGATGCCGGACGCGGCCGTGAACTCGGCGGCGATGAGCTGGCACCAGTCCTCCTGCGGGCTGCAGATGAACGTGACGGGTTCACTCGAGCCGCCAGCTTCAGTGCCTGCACCCGCCGAGCAACCGGCGAGGAGAGCAGTGGCGGCGGTTGCCGCTGCTGCGAGAGGAAGCATTTTGCGTTGCATGCTGGAGAACTCCTTTGTTCTTGTTTCCGTGCTGTCGAGCATCAGGACGCTGTGCCTGACGATGCCAACGCTAGGAGCGGGGCGGGCATCCGTCCGTGACAGCTTGGTGATGCTCGGTGACAGCTTCGTCACCGAGCGGCTGCGGGACCCGGGCTCACCTGGGTTTGGCGGGCGTCGCCAGCCGTCAGCGGTCGGCGCGGAGCAGGTAGCCGGTGCCTCGCACGCTCTCGATGGCCGCGGCGCTGCCAGGCACGGCGGCTTCGAGCTTGTGGCGCATCCGGTAGATCGCCGCCTTGATCATCTCCCGGTCTCCGTGGCGGTCGTACTCACCCCAGCACATGAGCAGCAGCTGCGAGAAGTCGAGCGGCGAATTCGGATGCGAGATGAGGGCGGCCAGCAGCTTGTACTCGGTGTTGGTGAGCGACACGCGCTCGGTCCCGACGATCACGTCGTGGCTCGCGGGGTCGAGCTCAAGACGGACCCCCGCGGTGACGACGACGCGTGACGAGTCCGTGCGCCGCACCAGCCGCTGCGCTCGAAGGGCGAGCTCGCGGGGGTGGAACGGCTTCGCGACGTAGTCGTCGGCCTCCGCCTCCAGCCCGGCGATGCGGTCGGAGACCTCGCCCTTCGCTGTGACGAGCATGACCGGCACGTCCCAGCGCGACTTGATGCGCTGGCAGAGCGAGATGCCCGAGATGCCAGGCAGCATGATGTCGAGCACCACGAGGTCGGGGCGGGAGCGCTCGAGGGCGGACCAGGCTGCCTCGGCCGAACGGAACGACTCGGTGGTGAACCCCTGCGTCTCGAGCGCGAAGGTGACGATGTCGAGCATCGCGGGTTCATCGTCGACGACGAAGGCGAGGCTGTTCGGCGCGGTCATCGGCGCCGCCGTCGAAGCGACGGGTCGGCGAGCGGCAGCGTGAACATCATGGTCGTCCCTTTCCCGGAGATCGTGTCGACGTGGATGCGCCCGCCCTGCAGCTCCACGAACTGCTGCGAGATGAAGAGCCCGATCCCGGTTCCGTTGCCGAGCGGCCGGCCGCTCGAGAAGCGACTGAAGAGCCGCTCCCGCTGCGTCTCGCTCATCCCGGTTCCCCCGTCGCTGACGGAGATCATGACCTCGTCGTCTCCTGGAACGATACGCACCTCCACGCGCCCGCCGGTGGATTCGCTCCTCGCCGCGTTGTTGACGAGGTTCGTGATGACCTGACGGGTGAGCTGCGGGTCGACGAACGCGCTGACCGGGGCGCCCGGCGCATCCAGCACCACCGTGACGTCGGAGATCTCGGACAGCTCCTCGACGACTCCGCGGAACAGGACGCGGAGGTCCACCCACGTGCGTTCGATCGACACGAGGCCCGCCTCGAGTCGAGCGCGGGTGAGCAGCTGCTCCGAGAAGTTGTGCATGCGGACCGCGTTGTCGACGATGCGGTGCACGAACACCGCCTGCTTCTCGGTGAGCGGACCCGCGCGTTCCTCGGCGAGCAGCTCACCGGCCCCCTGGATGACGGCAAGCGGGGTGCGCAGCTCGTGGCTGAGCACCGACGCCTGGTCGGCGCGCCTCGTGCTGAGCTCCGTGACCTCCTCGAGCCGCTTCCGATCGCGCTCGTGGTCCTTCAGGACCAGCCAGACCGTCGCCCACGCCGCCGCGAGCGCGGTCAGTGTCGCCAGACCCATGGCCCAGTCGAGGCGGATGGTTGCGAGCACCGCGGCAAGAATTCCCGCGGCAACCGACACGAGGAGCGCACAGGCGGCCCACCTCGACATCATCATCACCGGATAAACCTAGACGATCACGCAAGAGGGACACAGCGCGGTATCCCCCGCCCTCTGTACAAGCCGGCAGATGCCGACAGGTCAGCCCACCAACGGGTACCAGTGACGGTCACGCAACTCGGAGTGCGATCCGAGGGCCAGCCAGGAGCCGTCGGCGACGGGGTCCGTCGGCGACGTCCACACCCGTGGGGCGTCTCGGGTTGTCGCAGCCCGGCCATGCTGTCATCCACTGAGCAAGTCCCTGCGGCGCAGCGCTGCCACCCCGAGGGCCAGTGCGGTGAGGACGGCAGCTGCCCAGACCGGGCCGGCGCCACCCGCTCCGGTCTCGAGGGCGAAGATTCCCAGGACCGGGCCGGCGAAGGCACCGAGGTTGAGCGCCGCGGTCGCGTACGAGCCGCGACCTCCGCGACCGGAACGTCCGCAGCGACGAGGGGGGCGGAGTTATTGAGTTGGCTCTCGCTGATCTTTAGCGGGCGCCTGCCCAGGTCGGAACCAGCGGCTCGTCGTCTGCTGATCGCCTCGAGGACGCCTGCAAACTGGACGGCTTGCAACAATTCGGTGCGGCTCAGTGTTTCCTCGTGAGCGCTGACATGAGTCGTGGTGCGGCCAGGCCGTGGAATAGGACACTGCTGAATACGACGATGACGGTGATGTAGAGCGCCGTGTTGGCGTCGTCTTCGCGCAGTGAATTGAAGGCGAGTAGGCCGAAAACAACTGAGGCTGTACCGCGGGGTCCGGCAATCCCTACAGCTGTTCGCTCTCGCCATGTTGTTGCGCTGCCGAGAAGGGCAACGTAGACGGGAAGCATTCGAAGGACTGTGAGCGCGAGCACACCTAGGAAGATCATCTCCCATGACGCCCCACCTTCTGCAGCGAGCACGACAACGGCTCCGAATACGAACCAGATGCCGAGTGACGAGATGAGACCGACGTCGTCTACGGATGACATTTCAGCGTGGTCCAGGTCTGCTGGAGTGCTGGCGCGGGGGCTGCGAGCAGCACGGAATGCGATGCCTGCGACGAAGGCGGCGACAAACCCGTTGCCGCCCAATGTGACTGCCACCGCGTACACGAGCAGAGGCACAATGACGATACCGAGACGAAGGGCTTGACTCGTCGCCCACTCTCTTCGCACGACGTTCTTGACTGCGAGTCCAGCACCGCCGCCCAGCACTGCACCGACGAGGAGGGCCACTCCTGAGGCCACGAGGGCGCCTTCCACTGCTGGCCCAAAACGCTCGGCGTCGTTCCCCTCTGCGACAGCGAGGGCGAAGATGAAGAGAGGAGAAACGATTCCGTCGTTGTAGCCGCTCTCTACGTTGAGGCTGTTTCTGATTTTGCTCGGGATTCTCTTGTCTCGAATTATTTCGGCTGACGCAGCGAAGTCCGTGGGGGTGACGATGCAGGCGATAACAAGGAGAAGAGCCCATTGTGCGTCTGGGAGTAGAATTGCGGCAGCTAGCACGGTGGCTACGAGTGACATGGGCAGTGCGATCGCGAGAAGTCGAGCAACGATTCGGCCCTCTCCACCGAGGAATCCTCGTCGCACTTCCGTGGCGTCCACGAAGAGGAGCACGGCGAGCACTATCTCGACGATTTTCTCGGCGACGACGGTGTTCAGATGTTCGCCGAGGTCTTGTCCGTACGCCAGGCCGGCGACGGCTCCGAGGGCTATGACAGTCAAGGGGGCGGAGACGCCGAGTCGCCCCAGCTGTCGGCTCAGCAAGGACCAGACGGCGATGGCAATCAGACCACTCACGATTAGGGCATGCACAGTGACTAATTCTATCCGGGCAGTGTCGACTGTCGGGCGGTACGCGATATCCGGCTCTTCTTCCGTGGGCCTCCGAGGTAGGGGCCGCGTAGATGGGTGATGTGGTTGTTGCGTTCGAGCGCGTAGAGAAGTCTCGAGCAGTCGGCTTCGAACAGCTCACGCGCAAGCGGATGGGGTTGCGGAGGTCTTCGACGTTGCCATCGGTGGCCTCGGGGCAGCCGACGCACGCGAAGACATCGACCAGTCGCTGGTTCATCTCGGGTCACTTCAGCCGATGCTCGTGACAGCTGGATAGCTCCCGCATGCGGTACGAGACCTCGCGGGTTCGTGCGAGAGCCAGGGTCTTCTCGTGGTGGGCCTACTGGTTTTGTTGTGTTTCGTGCCACGCGATCTTCGCTGCGGCGTCGTTCAGTCCGAGGCTGCTCTGCCCGGTTGCGAGGAGGTCACCGCCGTCGGTCGACAGGGTGATGCTGTAAGTCGGGGAAGGGCCCGGTTTGGTTCGTGTTTCCAGGCGGACGTTTTGTTCGCCAAGCATGCCGTAGACCCTCAGGTGGTGTGGGTTGCTGTTTACGTTGGGTTCGAACCAAGGCTTGGACAATCCGAAGAAATGGGTGTTGATGAGATCAACTGCGCTGCCTTGCGCCACGGTGTGCCCTCTTTCTGACCTCGCCTGGCGAGTATCTGCACAGATTCTACCGAGTGACCGGCCACCGCGGTTGCTTGACTGACGAGAAGCGTATGCACGACCACCCCTGGTGTCCGGCGTGAAAGGGAACAAGCGACGTGTACGGAGCGCGCGGGGCAATCGCAACGACTGGAATTTCTGTGCAAAGTTATTGAAGTGTCAGGCCGGTCGTGGGGTTGAAACGTGGTTTTGAGAGGGTCTGAGCGTTTTGATCGTCGCGGTTTTCAGCGAGGTCTGAGAGGTCGGGGTGTCCGCTGCGCCTACTTGCGTGCTCGGTACCCCTAGATTGAGTGCATCGCGACCCCGTTTCCCGGGAGGGATCGCCCCCCCTAGGAGAGAAGAACGAGCGTGCAAAGACCATCGGAACAAGGTTCGCCCGCACGCCGCACGGTTGTCGCCGGTTTGGCGATGGGCGTGATGTCGGCGCTTGCCGCGTGCACCACGGCACCGGCTCGCCAGGCCACGCCGCCCGGCTCTGCCACCCCAACCCCAACACTCACACCGACCTCAACGCCAACCCCCACCCCCACTCCAGTGGTGGCCCTGCCCGCCCGGATCGCGCTCCCAGGCGGCACACTGACCGGCTTGCCTGGTGAGGGAAACCTGCTCGCGCTGACCGTGGACGACGGTGCGGACAGTGAGGTGGTTGCGGGGTACGCGGAGTTCATGCAGCGGACTGGTTTCCGCGCAACATTCTTCCTCAATGGCATCTATGACTCTTGGACGGAGCAGGCCGGCGTGCTTCGGCCCCTCGTCGAATCCGGTGTTGCCCAGCTCGCGAACCACACCTTTTCGCACCCCGATCTCACCGAGCTCACGGACAGTGAAGTGGTTGAGGAGCTGCAGAGCAACGAGAACTTCATTCGCACCACGTATGGGGTGAGCGGTGCACCGTACTTCCGTCCCCCGTTCGGCTATCACGATGATCGGGTGGACGCGGCCGCCGCCAGTGTCGGATATACGCAGCCGGTGCTTTGGTACGGCTCGTTGTCGGACTCCGGGCTCATCACCGCAGACCAGCTGCGAGGTTTCGCCGACCAGTACCTGCTTGCGCAGCACATCGTGATCGGCCACGCCAACTTCCCGCCGGTGCTCGAGTGTCTCGATTACATTCAGCAGCTGGTCGTCTCGCGGGCTCTGCGAACCGTCACGCTTGATGACGTGTTCGAGGTCGAGAACCGCCCCCAGCGACCCTGACGATCCTTCTCGGGTTCGGACGACGCCGCGCGGCCCCTTTCATGCGGGGGTCGCGCGGCGTGATCTGAAGGGACGGTGTCAGCTGGGGAGGCCGGCGGTGCCGAGTTTCGTCGCGCCGCGCGAGCGAGCGCGCTGCTCCTCCAGGGCCGCGAGGAACTCGCTTTCCCAGGCGGGGTCGACCTCGATGCCCTGGCGCTTCGCCTCCTCGACGCTCAGCTCGCGGGGGAACCCGTGGGTGTCGGAGAGCAGGAACACATCAGCA
>NZ_PSTZ01000004.1 GCF_002931555.1 Pseudoclavibacter sp. RFBB5
AGGCCCAGGTCTGCGGATGGGTCTGCAGCAGACCTGGGCCTTGCGCACCGCAGCTCGCGCGGAGGCGTGCACAACCCCCAGGTCTGCTGCAGACCCATCCGCAGACCTGGGCCTTGCTCACCGCGCTGCGCACATTCAGCGGTCCAAGGCCCACATCTGTCGCAGGACGGCGGGCGGGCGGCGGGGCAGTCGAGCACTCAGGTGCGTGCCGGTGAATCAGCGTGCGTCCGGGTGGCACCCAGGCGATCGCAGGATGCGCGGGGGAGTGTGAGGTGCGCGCGGCTCCCGGCCGGGCGCTCTCGACCTCCACAGCACCGCGGCGGTTGCCGCGCAGAAAGGACCACGATGTCGAACGCAGAAGTTCACGACTCGCATGATCTCGACGGCCCCGAGGAAGGCAGCGTCGGCGCAGGCGGCGCGACCGCCGACGGCGCGATAGATGAGGCCCTCGGCACGGACCAGCCCCTGACCTCGAACGAGGGCAGCGTCGGTGCGGGCGGCGCCAGCGCCGACGGGTCGCGCTCGGAGTAGCCGCAACCCACTTCACGCGACGAAGGGCCGGTTGTCAGCTGAGGCTGACGGCCGGCCCTTCGTCATGCCCGGCCCGTTGTTGTGTGACGTGCGTCGCGGCTGCCGGGCAACGGCGATCGGCAATCTTGCGACCGTACGCATCCTGTCCGCGGGAATCCTGCGAACACTATTCACACGTCGTTTTCAGGCTCCACTCCGAAAAAGCGAAAGCGTACCCAACCTGGGATTTTCCGACCCTGCCCTGGAGGGGTAACAGCAGGTTGCTGGAGGTTCAAGCCCGTTCTTGGGGTCCACAAGTCGCGCCAGCGTTGGACGTGCCGCTCGTCCCCTTCGTCTTCGAGCGAGCGAACACCAACGTCCCCCGAGTGCGAGGAAGTCATGTTCTTTCACAAGCAGGAATTGCAGTTCAAGGCCAGCCCGTCGAAGCCCGACGCGGTCCTGGCGAAGCGGATGCAGGAGATCCTCGGCGGCCAGTACGGTGAGATCACCGTGGCCATGCAGTACGGGTTCCAGGCGTGGAATGCCCACGAGCCCGGCAAGTACCGCGACCTGCTCTACGGCATCGGTGCCGAGGAGTTCGGTCACGTCGAGATGATCGCGATCATGATCGCGCAGCTGCTGGAGAAAGCGCCCATCGAGCAGTCCGAAGCGGCCATCAAGGCGGATCCGGTCCTCGGCGCAGTCGTCGGTGGCACCGACATCCAGCAGGCCATCGTCGCTGGCGCCGGTGCGCGCCCCGTCGACAGCAACGGCAACCCGTGGCAGGGGTCCTACATCACGGCGAGCGGCAACCTGCTCGCCGACTTCACGGCCAACGCGAACGCGGAGATGCAGGGCCGCGTGCAGGTCGCGCGTCTCTACAACATGACCGACGACCCCGGTGTGCGGGACATGCTCTCGTTCCTGCTCGCCCGCGACACCATGCATCAGAACCAGTGGATCGCAGCGGCGAACGAGCTGCGGGCCGAGGGCAAGGAGGACCTGCCGGTGCCGAGCAACTTCCCGATCAAGAAGGAGGAGCGCGACGTGTCGTACCAGTACCTCAACTTCTCCGACGGCGCGGCGGCCAGCGAGGGCTCGTGGGCGAGCGGTCCGACCCCGGATGGGAAGGGCGAGTTCACGTACCACGACGGCCCGACGACCAGCGTGCCGATGCCGCCACCGACCGTGCCTGACGAGCGCTTCTACGGCACGACGCCGATGCCGAACACGATGGAGAAGGTGGCCGGTGCGGTGAAGGACACGTTCAGCAAGAAGTAACGATCGCCATCCAGTCCGTACGACGAACGCACTGAAAGGAACACCATGTCGAACGACACACCATTCACCGTCCCGGACACGCCCCGGCACGGAGGCGCCCTCCCTCCCGAGAGCTCCCCGCAGGTTCACGAGGACGGCACCGTCTTCGAGCCGGGCGTCACCGAGGACGTGACGTTCTCACCCGCAAGCGCTGGCGCCAGCGCCGCTGGCGGCCAGCCCACCGGTGGCGACTCGCGAACGGATGCTGCCAAGGAGCAGGCCTCCCAGCTGAAGGACACCGCGACGGACGAAGCGAGGAACGTCGCGGGTACCGCGAGAGACGAAGCACGGAACGTCGCAGGGACCGCGAAGGAGGAGGCCCGGAACGTTGCCGGGACCGCGAAGGAAGAGGCACGCAACGTCGCTGGCGAGGCGAAGAGCCAGCTCGCCTCCCTCTACTCGGAGTCGATGCATCAGCTGAACTCGCAGGCCACGCAACAGCAGGAGCGCGCGGCGACGGGGCTCAAGTCGCTGAGCGGAGAGTTCCGCAACATGGTCAGCAACTCGGAGGGCGACGGCCTCGCCACCGAGCTGGTGCGCCGCGCCGCGGACACCACCGGTGCGGTGGGGGCGTGGCTCGGGGACCGCAACCCGAGCGGTGTGCTCGACGACGTGCGCTCGTTCGCGCGTCGCAAGCCGCTCGCGTTCATCGCGATCGCCGCCGTCACGGGTCTTGTCGCGGGGCGCCTCACCCGGTCGATCGCGGAGGCCGCGAAGGACGACAAGGTGGACGAGCTGACCGGGCGCAGCGCGTCCGCAGACTCGTCTCGAGCGGCCTCGTCGGTCACCGGCCGAGAGGGCGGCACGGAGGGGGAGCGGATCGCGAACAACGTGCAGACGGAGTCCACGACCGTCTCGCCTGGCCCCATCGACGAGGTCTCGCTCGGTGAGCGGACGGGCCTCCCCGGCCCTGGCATCGACGGCGTTCCGAACCGCGGAACCGGATTCTGAGGGGGCCTCCCATGACCAGCGAATACCCGGCACCCCCGCCGCAGCATCCGCCACAGAACGCGTCTGACGTGTCGCTGGGTGACCTGCTCGGCCGCGTCAGCACCGACATCTCGACGCTCATGCGCCAAGAGGTGGCGCTCGCGAAGGCCGAACTCACCGACACGGCGAAGAAGACCGGCAAGGGCGCGGGCCTCCTCGGCGGCGCCGGCTACGCGGGCATCATGGCGCTGCTGTTCCTGTCGATCGCCGCCTGGTGGGGCCTCGGCTATCTCATCGGCAACGCCTGGTCGGCGGTCGTCGTGGCCGTCGTCTACGGCATCGTCGCCGCGATCCTCTTCGCCGTGGGCCGCAGCAAGCTCAAGGACGTCGAAGGGGCCCCGCAGACGGTCGCCACCATCAAAGAGATCCCAGACACGCTCAACCCGAACGGAGACCACCGATGAGCACTGACCCAGACCAGATCCGCGCTGACATCGAGCGCACCCGCAGCACCCTCGGCTCCGACGTGGATGCGCTCGCAGACAAGGTCACGCCGTCCAACATCGTCGACCGGCAGACGGAGAAGGTGAAGGACAAGCTCGGCTCGGTGCGCGACTCCATCATGGGCGCCCGCGACGACGCGGCCGACTCGCTGCACGGCGCGACGTCGTCGGCGAGCGACGGGGTCACCGACGCCAAGCGCGCCGCCGTGCGCAAGGCGAAGGGCAACCCGCTCGCCGTCGGCCTCGTGGCGTTCGGCCTGGGCCTGCTCGTCTCCTCCCTGATCCCCGCCAGCGAGCCCGAGAAGGAGGCGGCCTCGAAGGCGAAGGACGCCGCGCAGCCGCTCGTCGACGAGGTCAAGGGTGCGGCTCAGGACGTCGCGCAGGAGCTGAAGCAGCCCGCAACCGACGCCGTCGGTGCCGTCCGAGAGACCGCGATGGACGCGGCCGAGCACGTCAGGACGGACGCGCAGTCTGCGGCCGACACGGTGAAGGGCGACGCGCAGTCTGCCGCTGGCACCGTGAAGTCCGACGCCACGTCGTCCGCCGAGCGCGTCCAGGGGTCGGCCCAGGACGCGCGCGACAACGTGCAGGGCGCTGGCTCCTGATGCGCTGACCCCCACAATCAGCCGAGGACCTCCTCGGCGTCGAACCGGCAGCGGGCCGCGCATCCACCCCCGATCGATGCGCGGCCCGCTGTCACTTCCCACCAGCAGTTGCAGCAGAGCAGAGCAGAGGAACACGGAGATGGCCACGTCGAACTCGACCGCAGCATCCACCAACGAGAAGCAGGGCGCGCCCGACCCGGATGACGCGCGCAAGCCGGACTCGCCGACCGACATCAAGAAGCGGTCGTGGAAGTACGTCTTCACGAAGACGATCCGCGAGTTCTCGTCCGACCAGTGCACTGACATCGCGGCGTCGCTCACCTACTACTTCGTGCTGGCGCTGTTCCCGGCGCTGATCGCCGTGTTCTCGCTGCTCGGCGTCATCGGTCAGGGCCAGGCGGCGGCGGATGCGATCCTCGGCATCGTCGACGAGGCGGCTCCGGGTGGCGCGTCCGACGTGACCCGCGGCCCCATCGAGCAGTTCGCGTCGTCGCCGGCCGCCGGGTTCGCGCTCGTGTCCGGTCTCCTCGTCGCGATCTGGTCGGCGTCCGGTTACGTGGGCGCGTTCAGTCGCGGCATGAACCGCATCTACGAGATCGAGGAGGGGCGGCCATTCTGGAAGCTGAAGCCGCAGCAGCTGCTCGTGACGCTCATCGGCATCGTGCTCGTCGCGATCGCCGGCGTCATCCTCGTCATCTCCGGCCCGGTCACCGAGGCGATCGGCAGTGCGCTCGGCCTGGGCGAGACCGTGACGACCGTCTGGTCGATCGCGAAGTGGCCCGTGCTGGCGTTCGTGATCGTCCTCGTCGTCGCGGTGCTCTACTACGCGACCCCCAACGCGAAGCAGCCCAAGTTCCGGTGGATGAGCATGGGCGCGTTCCTCGCGATCCTCGTGCTGGCGATCGCCACGGTCGGGTTCGGGTTCTACGTCGCGAACTTCTCCAACTACGACAAGACGTACGGGTCGCTTGCGGGTGTGATCATCTTCCTGCTCTGGATCTGGATCGCGAACAACGCGCTGCTGTTCGGTGCCGAGTTCGATGCTGAGCTCGAGCGCGGACGTCAGCTACAGGCGGGCATCGCGGCGGAGGAGACGCTTCAGCTGCCGCCGCGCGACACGAAGCGGAGCGACAAGGCCGCGGCGAAGGAGGAGAGGGATGTCACCGAGGGGCGGCAGATCCGCCTGCAGCACGGGGACGATCACGCCGATGGTGGGGTTGAGCGCACGACGCGTCCGACGCGTCCGAACGGCCCCGGTGCCGACGAGACGAGGGGCCGGTAGTCTCGTCGGAGGGTGTCCCGCACCCTCGAGCTCCGCTCATCGGCAGCTCTTCGCCTCAGACCTGGAGGAATCTCCCGTGTCCCACCGCGCCCCGCCCGAGTTGCCCAGCCGCCGCCGTCTGCTCACGGCCGCCGTGTGGACCGCACCCGTCATCGCGGCTGCTGCCACGGTTCCAACAGCTGTCGCTTCGGCCGCATTCACGGGCATGGTGTCGTTCGGCACGGTGACTCCCGAGAGCTACGTGCGCTCCTTCGATCCGCATGCGAGTGCATCCGCGGCACATTGGGCCGCCGACCGTTGCCCGGCGCTGCCCCCGTGTTCCTGCCGATGAACGGCGCTGGACAGCGCGCCCACGATCGGTCGCGGTCTCGCGAGGTAGTTCCGGCTCCGGCACCCATCGAGCGGATCGTCGAGGCGCAGTCCCGTGGCGACTGGGAATCGGTGACGCAGCTCCTCGAGCAGCACTGGTCGTCGCTGCTGCGCACGTCACGCGCCGCGATGCGCGAGGTGGTGAACGCGCTTCCCGATGCCGTGCTCGAGGCCAAGTCGCGCTGGTCCGCGGCTCGGCAGTATCTGAACTTCGCGCCGGACGACGGGCGCGTGCGTCGGGTGCGCTTCGACTTCGAGGCCGCGCAGCCGAACGAGGCGGGCGAGCTCATCGACGACCTGGCGCAGTTCACGGGTCAGACGGCGCACGAACGAGGTCAAGGGCATTTCCGCGGCGCCGCTGCGTTCGCCGCGACCGCGATCGAGGCGGTCAATGGGGCGTCACCGGCCGAGGTGCGCACGCTTCGTCCACTGCTGCCGGGGCTGCGCGTGCAGTGGGCCACGAGTCTGCTGTTCGCGGGAGACATCCGCGCCGCGCTGACCGAGTTCGAGTCCGCCTACGATGACGCCGTCGCGTTCGACAGCGACCGCATGGCTACCGCAGCCGCCGGGTCGATCGCCCTCGTCCATAGCCTCACGGGCGACTTCGTGCTGGCCCGTTCGTGGCTTCGGCGCCAGCCGACCGCGCTGAACGGCGGACTCGGGGGCCCAGGGGGGGGTGACGGCGGTCCGGGTGACGCGGTCACCGTGATGGGGGTGCTCGCGGCGGCCAACATCGCGATCGACGAGCTGAACGTCGAAGAGGCTCGGGCGTGGCTCGCGAAGGACCCCGGTGATGAGGTCGCTCCAGAGCAGTGGGCGCTTCGTCTCGGCGTGGCCTCGCGCCTCGAGGTGCTCCGCGGCGATCCCCTCGCGCAGTCGCTGAGGAACCGCGCCGCTATCCGCGCGCGTCCAGCGCATCTCTCGGAGGACGGGCTGAACGGCTGTGCGCTGCGCTTCTCGGACGTCGGCATCCGTCTCGCATTGAAGGATGCGCGCGGAGCCGCCGAGTCGCTCGCGGCCCTCGAAGCGGGCGACAGCGAGCTCCACCGGCAGGCTGCACTGATCGCCCACGTGTGGAGGCTCGTGCGTGCCGGTGAGCACGTTCAAGCGGTGGCCGTCATGGAGTCGGTCCCGGCCGGGGGCCGCAGTCTGCGCGTCGGCATGGAGCTGCTCGCCGCCGCGACGGTCATCCATATGCGCGCAGGTGCGACAGCGCGTGCCGCGGCGCTGTTCCGGACCCTGACGACCATGGTCGCCGAGCAGGGCTTCAACGGCGTGCTGATGCGTTTCGGGGACGCGGAGTACGAAGCGCTGTGCCTGAGCAGCGGCGTGCAGCTAAACGCTCACCAGGTGCGGCGGGCGCTGATTGCCGAGCTGCACACGGACGCGCCAGCCGTTGAGCCGGAGATCAAGCTTACCGCGCGTGAACGCGTGGTGCTGAGGCACCTCCTCCAGTCGCGGAAGCTCAACGACATCGCCACCCTCGAGCACGTCTCGCCCAACACGGTGAAGACGCAGTTGCGGAGCCTCTTCAAGAAGCTCGGCGTCTCGTCGCGAGATGACGCCATCAAGGTGGGGCGCGGTAACCCGGGGCTGTGGTCGGACTCGGGTCTCTAAAACTGTCAGGCCCGCAGCGAGCTCGCCTCAGCGTGCCGCATGATGATGCCATGCGATTCTCCCGCGCGCTTGCAGTCGCCCTCGTCACCTTTGGTGCGTCCGCGGCGCTGGCGGGATGCGCGCCGGGCGGACCCGGCGGTGACGCTCTCGACTCGGAGACAGGGACAGGAGTCGTGCTCCCGCCGGCGTCTGGCACCTTCAACTACCAGCTTGGGGAGTCGTACGAGGTCGAGGGCAGCCTCGACGTCGTCGCCCGCGATTCGACGGCGCTCCCGGAACCCGGCGCCTACAACATCTGCTACGTCAACGGCTTTCAGACCCAGCCGAGGGAGTCGGAGGAGTGGCTGGGGGAGCGCGGCGACCTGCTGCTGCGAGACGCCGTGGGCGAGCCGGCCATCGACCCGGACTGGCCCGACGAGTACATCCTCGACCCCTCCACTGCCGGGCAGCGCGACGGTATCCTCACCGTCATCGAGCCCATCATCAGCAGATGCGCGGACGTCGGGTTCGACGCCGTCGAGATCGACAACCTCGACACATTCACGCGGTTCGACGGCATCGATGAAACCGGTGCAATCGACCTCGCACGCGCCTACGTCGATGCGGCGCACGCATCCGGTCTCGCGATCGGCCAGAAGAACAGTGCCGAGCTCGCCGACCGCGGGCGCGATGAGCTCGGCTTCGACTTCGCCGTCACCGAGGAGTGCAGTGCGGACGGGGAGTGCGGCACGTACTCGGCTGCCTATGGCGAGCACGTGCTGCAGATCGAGTACCTCGACAACCTACCAGCGGCGGGCGCCGCGGGCGTGATCTCGACGGATGCGGTGTGCGGCGACCCCGACCGTGCGCCGCTCACGATCATCCGTGACCGGGATCTCGTTGGGGTGGGCGCCGAAGGCCACTTCTATCGACAATGCTGATTCGATTCGCTGAGATCCCAGACGAGACTCGGTGAGCGTCCCCCGTTACTTTCTTCCTGCCCGGTTGAGGAGGGATCCTTGGAGGGGGTTGGCCATCCCGGGCTCGGCATGATTCCTGCCCCCTGTCGTTGATGATCTGGGGGGGTGTTGTCACCGAGCCTGGTTTGGCGGCTTGTGATCGCTGATAGGGACAGGGCCCGGCGTGATGCCGAGTGTCGTTCGTAACGTGGATGTCGAGACTCGCCGCCGCTTGGTTCGGCCAACACTGCAACCGAGTTCGAAAAGGGGAAGGGCTGATGGAAACAAGCATCATCGGGCACGACAGCGTCGACGTGTTCATCGGTGTCGATGTCGGCAAAGGCGAGCATCACGCCGTCGCGATCGACCGCGCCGGGAAGCGCCTGTTCGACAAAGCGCTACCCAACGACGAGGGCAAGCTGCGCGCGCTCATCGACGGTTTGAAGGACCACGGGACGCTGCTGTTCGTGGTCGATCAGCCCGCGACGATTGGGGCGCTGCCGATCGTGGTCGCGCAGGACGCGAGCGTCCTCGTCGGCTACTTGCCGGGGCTCGCGATGCGCCGCATCGCGGACCTTCACGCGGGGGAAGCGAAAACGGACGCGAGAGACGCGGCGATCATCGCGGAGGCTGCGCGTTCGCTTCCGCACGCCCTCCGGTCGATTCAGCTCGCGGACGAGCACGTCGCGGAACTGAGCATGCTCTGCGGGTTCGATGACGATCTCGCGGGGCAGGTGACCGCGACGAGCAACCGCATCCGGGGCCTGCTCACGCAGATCCATCCAGCACTCGAGCGAGTGCTTGGCCCGCACCTCGATCACCCCGCGGTCGTTGATCTCCTGCAACGTCATCCCGCTCCATCCGATCTCGCGAAGCTCGGCCCGACACGTCTCGGCAACCGGCTCGTGAAGCTCGCGCCGCGCATGGGCAAGCGCCTCGCGGGAGAGATCATGCAGGCGCTCTCCGAGCAGACGGTCGTGGTCGTCGGCACGAACGCCGCGAGCGTCGTCCTGCCGCGCCTCGCGAAGCAACTCGAGGACCTCCGCACGCAGCGCGCGGAGATCGCGATCGAGGTTGAGCGGCTCGTTGACGCGCACCCTCTTCAGCCGGTCCTGACGAGCATGCCGGGAGTCGGCGTCAGGACCGCAGCGAGGCTCCTCACCGAGGTCGCCGGGAAGTCGTTCGCGTCAGCCGGTCACCTCGCGTCTTACGCCGGGCTCGCGCCCGTGACGAGACGCTCGGGGTCCTCGATCCGGGGCGAGCACGCTTCCCGGCGCGGGAACAAGATCCTGAAACGGGCCCTGTTCCTGTCAGCCTTCGCAGCACTTCGGGACCCGGTTTCGAGGTCGTACTACGACCGGAAGCGCGCGCAGGGCAAGCGCGACAACCAAGCCCTCATTGCGCTTGCTCGGCGACGCTGCGACGTTCTCTACGCCATGCTCCGAGACGGCACCATCTACCAACCACCCCTAGCCCTTGCCGCTTGACAAGACCATAGGGACACCCCCCCCCGCGGAGCAAAGGCTCGCAGGGGCAGTGTTCTCCACGCTCCAAACCGCACATTCCCGCTCCGAACGACGAGGGCTGCGGCACGGACGCTCTCGTCCTCGTCGCCGCGGCCGCTGCGCCGCTCGCCTCGGCATTGATGTCAGTCGATATCAACGTCGACGCCTTCTAGATGTATTGACCTGGGAAGTGTGATCGTGTGATCCGGAAGCGTCACCATGGCGTTGGATACGCTCACTTGCATCGCGCCGCCGATAACTACTCTAAGCTCGCGTACTCGGAGATCCTCAAGAACGAGCACAAGGAAACCGAGGCCAGTTTCTGGACACGCGCTCGGGCCTACTTCGCTAGCCTCGGGATCACGGTCACCGAGGTTATCTCGGACAACGGATCTTGTTGCCGATCCCACGCTTTTCGAGACGCCCGCCAAGCCACGGACATCAAACACCGCCGGACTCTCGCCTACCCACCTCAAACGTACGGCAAAGCCGAGCGCTTCAACCGAACCCTCGCCACCGAACGGGCCTACGCGCACACCTATGCCAGCGATGAAGCCAGGGCCGCGACCTACTACACCTGGTTCCATCACCACAATCACCGCAGACCCCGCACCGGAATCGGCGGCCAACCACCCTCGGACCGCGTTCACAACCTCACAGGTCACCACTTCTAGCGCCTCCGCAACTGCGGCGCGCAGAGTCTGAGCTGACCGGGGTTTCTCTTGGCGGCGGATCCCCCGAAATCACATCGCCGTCGGTCCGCAGATCCTCTTTACCGGCAGCGGCGTGTTGCCTCTCCCGGACTCGTCCGCTTCACTGGACCGGCGAGTGCGGACAAAGAGCGCCTTGGGAACGTATTTCAGTAGCTAACGTCAACTCGCAGCAGATCCTCTGCACGGCGAGCTGACCCGCTTGGACGGTCCCCGCCTTGCTCCGGCGGAGCCGTCGCGGCCGGCGCCTGCCAACGCGAATGCTCCGCGCATCCAACAGGATGAGCGGGGCATTCAGGCGCAGAGCGGCGAGGACGCGCTAGCGTCCCGTCGGCTGGTACTCGCTGACTGTGTCGGCCGCGAGGTGCTGCTTGAGGTCGGCGATGCTCACCGTGTCCAGGAAGACGACGGACTGGTCACCGACCATGCCGGTGCCGTTCGTCGGCAGGGTGAAGCTCCGAACGTTGCTGCCGCGGATGTCGCGCATCGAGAAGCCCAGGTTCGCCATCGTGGTCAGATCGAGGGAGTCGCTGACGCCGACGTAGGGCGTGAACTGCGTGATGATGTTGTTGATCTTGCCCGGATCCGTAAGCGTCTCAGCGCTGAGCATCTTGTCGAGCACCGCCTTCAGCCATGCCTGCTGGTTGCGCACGCGCTGGTAGTCGCCGTCGGTGAAGGCGTAACGCTCTCGTACGAAGGCCAGCGCTTCCTCGCCCGTCAGGGTGATGGGACCAGCTTCGAACGTCTTGCCCTTCATGTGCGAGGAGTTGAACGCGACGTCGTTATTGATTGTGACGCCGCCGAGTGTGTCGGTAATGCCGGCAAAGCCGTCGAAGTCGACGACGGCGACGTGGTTGATGCGCTGCCCGAGCAGCCCCTCGACGGTCTGAACGACGAGCGGAACGCCGCCGAACGAGAGCGCGGCGTTGATCTTGGCCTCACCGTGGCCGGGGATCGCGAGCCAGCTGTCGCGCATGATCGACATGATCTGGACGTCGCTGCGGTCAGCGGGGATGTGCACGAGCATCATCGTGTCGCTGCGGCTGCCGAGGTCCGTCATGATCGAGGGGCTGCCGGGAGCGCGCGAGTCGCTGCCGAGGAGCAGGATGTTGACCGGGGAACCGGCCGTCGTCTCGATCTGGGCCGGCCGGCCGGCCTCGTCCGGGAAGACGTCCTCGATCTTCTCGATGCCGTCGAACGTGCTCTTCACGTTCCACCAGATGATGCCCGCCGTTGCGACTGCAACGACCAGCACACCGACGAGCGTCCACAGCAGGATCTTCGGGCCGCGACGCTTCTTCTTCCCGTCCTCGCGCGCACCCCTGCGGGTGCCGTCCGAGCTGCCGGCTGCGTCGTGCTCGAAGAGATCTGAGAGGGCGTCGTCGTCGCTTCGGGGGCGCGACGAAGCCTGGCCTGGGGTCTGCTCCATGCAGGCGAGTATGACACGGGCAACGTTTCGAGCACGATTCAGGCCAGCGGGCCTCAGTGAGCGTCGCATTTCGATTCATCTGCGACGTGAATGCACACCGAACATGTTTCGGCCAGGAAAACACGCCCACGATGCGCAAAAAAGACCGGGGTAACCCTTTCGTTATGCGTGAACGTTGGGATAGTCTCAGTTGGCACCCAGGATCTCTATGACGAGCCACAGGCCCGAACAGAGCGCGGCCAGTGGCGGCGGAGACCCGAAGCGCATAGCCGTTGCCCCCAAGCGGTGTGCGCACCAAGAAGTACTCATCTCTTATTGGAGCACACGTGACGCCTCCCTCCTCAGGGCCCGCTACCGCGCAGATCCCGGTCGTGACGACCGACGACACTCGCGACAGCGCTTCACTGCCCTCGGTCGAGCCGCACTTCGCGCAGACTGCCGCGGAGCCGAACGCCCGCGTGCAGCGCACGCTCAAGCGCCGCGCCAACTGGCGTCGGGGCTACGCACGCCTGCTGGTCGTCACCGACCTCGCGGTCCTCGCCGTGGTCATGCTGGGCGCTCAGCTCGTCTGGCTCGGCGGCGGCAACGCGGCCGTTCCCGCTGGCGGCAACGCCATCATCGACATCGATGTCTCCTACTGGCTCGTGTCCGCCGTCATCGTCGCTGGCTGGGCTTGGATGCTCTCCCTCTTCGATACCCGCGACTACCGCATCCTCGGCTCCGGCTTCGAGGAGTACCGGGGTGTCTTCAACGCGTCGCTCATGCTCGCGGGGATCGTGTCGATCTTCGCGTACCTCACCGCATTCGAACTCGCCCGCGGATACGTGCTCATCGCGTTCCCGGTCGGCACGGTCGCGCTCGTACTCTCGCGCTGGATCGGCCGCCAGTGGCTCGTCCGTCAGCGCAAGGGCGGCAACCTGCAGGCTCGCGTGCTGCTCGTCGGCTCGCGCTACTCGGTGCTCGACCTCAACCGAGACCTGTCGCGTCGTGAGGCTGCCGGCTACAGCGTCGTGGGCGCCTGCCTCATCGACGGCAAGAGCGGTGAGCTCGACCCGAACGCTCCTGACTTCCTTCCCGGCACCGACGTGCCAGTCGGTGGAAACCCGGAAGACCTCGCGGGGTCGCTTGACGCCATCGGCGCCGACACCGTGGTCATCGCCGGCAACGACGTCACCTCGACGCAGTGGCTGCGCGAGGTGGGCTGGGACCTGCACCCGGACCGCCACTTCCTCATCGTCGCCCCGGGCCTGCTCGACGTCGGCGGCCCCCGCATCGTCACGCGCCCGGTCGCGGGCCTCCCGCTGCTCCACGTCGACTCCCCGAAGTTCACGCGCATGGGCCTCCTGCTCAAGCGTGCCTTCGACGTCCTCGTGTCTGGTCTTCTCATCCTCGTCCTCTCGCCGCTGCTCATCGGAACGGCGATCGCGGTTGCCGTCACGTCGCCCGGTGGCGTCTTCTTCAAGCAGGAGCGTGTCGGCTACAGCGGCCAGCGCTTCACGATGTGGAAGTTCCGCAGCATGCGCGCCGACGCCGAAGAGGTGCTCAAGAAGCTGCAGAGCGAGCGCCGCGACGCGGGCAACGACATCCTCTTCAAGATGAAGGACGACCCGCGCATCACCAAGGTCGGCAAGTTCATCCGCCGATACTCCATCGACGAGCTCCCGCAGCTGTTCAACGTCTTCGGCGGTTCCATGTCGCTCGTCGGTCCCCGCCCGCCGCTGGACCGTGAGGTCAAGCAGTACGAGGACCACGTGCACCGTCGCTTCATGGTGAAGCCGGGCATCACGGGTCTGTGGCAGGTCAGCGGACGCTCGAACCTCACGTGGGAAGAGACCGTGCGCCTCGACCTCTACTACGTCGAGAACTGGTCGATGGCCGGCGACTTCGTCATCCTCTTCCGCACGGCCCGCGCGGTCGTCGCGAGCGAGGGCGCCTACTAGGGGTTCTCCCGAAGCTGCCTGGAGCGGCGGTGGTCCACGACGTGGATCGCCGCCGCTTTGCTCGTGTATGGCCGTGACGCGTTCCGAGCATCCCGGCTGAACAGTAGGCTGGCGGGATGGACCAGGGGACAGGCGAGCGGCTTGGAGTGAGCGGCGAGCTCTTCGACGCCGTCGTCGCCACGGTCGAGTCGCTTGCGCTGGTCAGGGACGACGAGAGCGGTGATGTCACCGTCCTGTCGCTGACGGATATCGACTGCAAGCCGCTCTTGCTGAGCGGCACCGCGGCGGTCATCTGGGACGAGCTCGGCGGACAGCGTTCGCTGCGCCTCATCGTGCGTGAGCTCGCCGACGACTACGAGTTGGACGAGCAGGTCATCGGGGAGCAGGTGCTGACATTCGTGGCGCAGCTGCTCGATGCGCGCCTGCTGCAGCAGCGGAACGCCCAGACGGCCGCTGACTGAGCCTGAGGCGGAACGTCAGCGCTCGTCTCAGCGCTCGTCGAAGGCGCGCAGGTCGCGGCGAGCCTGCACGATGCCGTGGAGCGCTCGGCTCACACGCCTCCACCAGGCTTGCCGGAGGCTGATGGCAGCGTTGCGGAGGTCGGGGTCGATCGCCTCGAGGTCTGCGCGTGCGGGGAAGAATGCGCGCGCGGCGATGCCGGGCTTCTCGAGCAGCGGCGCGCGCTGCAGCTTGAGCATCCACCCCGTCATCGCGTGCTCGGCCTTCGCGTTGAGACGCCAGAGTCGCAGGGGCTCGCTCGCCGCTGAGTTCGGCACGAGCGGCACGTCGTGCCCGGATCGATGAGGAAGCGGCGCGCGGTCTGCGTGGAGTCGGTGCCGACCGCGTCCTGGAGGATCTGCTCGGAGAGCGAGGCTGTTGTGCGCGCCCCGGCGATGTACTCGGAGTCGGTGCCCTGCATTCGCTTGAGGGCCTCGACGAGTTCCGTGTACTCCGTCATCTGTCGAGAGTCGTCTGAGACCTGGCCCTCCTCGCGCAGGGAGTGGAGCGCGAGTACAAGGGCGATGCCGGCGATGTCGGGGTGTCGATGGGGTGTCCGGCGACGTTGACCCGGATGCGGTGCAGCCAAAGCCGGTCGAAGGCGCTCTGCGGGCCGCCGAGGAACCCGGGCCAGTAGTGGTGCACGTCGATGTCGTTGGGCCAGGACTCGTGGATGAGGGTGCGCGAGTGCTGCTCGAGGAGCTTCGGGAAGTCGGGCCATGGGCGCGGCGTCCAGCCGTAGACGGCGAGCGCCTCGATGACGTCCTTCGCCCGCGTGGGTTCGACGATGATGTCGACGTCGGTGGAGTACCTGCGAGTGCGCAGGCCGAGGTCGGCGGAGATCGGTCCCTTGATGACGAGCATCCTGATGCCCTGCTCGCGGGCAACATGCTGTGCGAGGGCCGTCGACAGCGCAACTCCATCGCTCACCGAGAAGGCGATGGTCGCTGCGTCCGAAGACGCTTCAGCTGGTGCCACTGAAGTCCTTACCTGTGAGCTGCGGGCCTGGAGGACTCGCAAGGGTGAGCATATCGAGGTCTGCGAGCGGATGTGCACTTGATCGCGGGCGGGGGAGCGCTATCCTGGCCCGTTCTGGGGCCGGTCTGCTTGGTACAGTTGCGAGCATGACGAGAACACTGCGCCTGCATCCCCTTGGCGTAGACGTCGAACTCTGCCTCGACGACAGCATCTCTACGGAGTTCGAGGCTGCTCTGCGTGAGTCGTGGGCCCAAGTGACCGGTCAGCCCGGGGAGGGCGAGCCGGACGAGACGCATCGTCTTGCGCTCACGCAGCTCGACGAGCCCGAGGTGGGCGATGTGGTCGGCGGTTCCGCTGCCGACCTGGCGTCGCAGGTCTCGACGACGGTGACGTTGGACGCGATCGAGGAAAACGGTGGCCGTCTCGTGATGATCCACGGGACGGGTGTCGCGCTCGACGATGGTCGGGCCATCGCGTTCGTGGGTCCGTCCGGCCGCGGCAAGACGACGCTCGCGAAGATGCTCGGGCGCGAGTACGGGTACGTGACCGACGAGACGCTGGCCAACGACTTCGACGGCAACGTGCCTCCGTATCGGAAGCCGCTGTCCGTCGCCCTCGACCCGAGCCGGCCGAAGGAACATCTCTCGCCTAGGAAGCGAAGAGTGCGGCCGTCGTTGGATGCGCGCGAGATGGTGCAGGTCGCTTTGGACGGCCTCATCGACGCGAACCTCGTGGAGCGCGTACAGCCCGTCGTCGTCGGCAACACGGACGACAAGTGAGCGAGAGCCAGGGGGCTGCGACCTCGACAGCACCTCGTCCGCGTCGTTCGCGACTGCGGCGGATCACGTCGCATCCGCTCTTCCACCTCGTCGCCGCGTTCGTCGTGCTTGCCCTCGTCCAGGCGTTCTTCGTGAAGGTCTACGCGATCCCGTCAGCGTCGATGGACGACACGCTCGCCGTCGGCGACCGTATCCTCGTGAACCGTCTCGCGTACCTCGGCGATGCCGAGCCCGTCACGGGTGACATCGTTGTGTTCGCGGCGTCGGACACCTGGGATGAGGCTCCGCCCGAGCCGCCGAGTGACCCTCTGCGCTTGGCCGCGCGAGTCGTGGGTGAGGTCCTCGGCATCGGACAGGGGTTCTCGCACATCCTCGTGAAGCGCGTGATCGCGACCGGCGGGCAGACCATGGCGGCCGACCCCGCAACCGGCGGCATCGTCGTCGACGGAGTCGCGCTCGACGAGAGCTCCTACGTCGACCTCGACTTCGAGTTCGTGCCGGGCACCCTCGACTGCTCCACATCGCCAGCGTCGCTGCGCTGCTTCGACGAGTTCACGGTGCCAGAGGGGCAGATCGTCGTGCTCGGCGACAACCGCACCAACTCATCCGACTCACTCGCCGCCTGCCGCGGCGGGGGAGTGGACGCATCCTGCCTGCGCACCGTGCGCGACGACGATGTCGTCGGCGAGGTCTTCTCGATCGTGTGGCCGATACCGAGGACGGGTGGAGTTCAATAGCGTTGACGCTGGGTCCCAACTCGAATCCGAGGCGAAAGATGGACCAAATCTCGAATATGAGTGTGTGCTCGTGGCCTGGCGCGCATGATTCTGGGTGGTCAGCATCCCTTACTCCCGCAACTTATCCCTGCCATGCAGGACTGCCGGGATGGCCAGCGTCAGATCCTTGCACCTGTGTGCCTGAGCAACAGCAACCTGGAGCTCGAGGCGTGACCTGGAACCCAGTGCGTGCTGGTCCCAAGCGTCGCGTTCTCTTATGGTGCTGAGGCACAGCACCGGGGGAGTCCATGTGTATGAAGAACATCGTTACGGTCACTGCCTCGGCTGCCGCATTGACCTGCTTCGGCCCGGCCATACAGGCAAGTACCGCGATCGTGACAATCGCCTCAGGGCTGGTCGCGGGCCTAACGGTCTCTTCAGATCTCAGCTGCCACGCGGGCATCGCCGCGGGTCCCGACGCGTCGACGTTTCGGTTCAGGAGATCCTGCCTCACGGCGGTCGCGGCGAACGGCTCGCACGACGTGTCACGAGCTGGCCAGTGAGTGCCCCGGTGGGTGTAGGTATCCGGTGCTCAATCGCGCCTGTTGGCCCATCTTGCAATCGGCGTCTCGCAGCAGCAAACTGTGCGATCCCTCCATCATGACGACCGTCCTCGTCGCCGAGAGGATCCAGGTCGCGCTGACCGACATGTCCACGTCGGGGCGTCCTCGTTCACGACCTGAGTCGACGTCGAGAACGTCGGCCACACGGCCACCCACCCGAACGCACATCGCTTCGCCGACTGCGGACACTCGGCCTCAAATGTCCAGTCCTACGGGCAGTGCCGCCGGTGGCCGATCAGACGCCGGCAACAACGTCGAGGGACCCCCCTCACCGGGCAATGGCGCAACAGAACTCCCTCGGGCGACGATCTCGCACAGCTCTTCCCGTTCACCGCGGGCGGTGAGTTCAGGGTCAATCGACGCCAGGCTCGGCCACCGCAGCCGTTGTCCTGAACGAGCCCGCCTCGGAGGATGCAAGCGGAGCCGCATCCGCCGCCCCGATGCCTGCGGCACCACCCGAGTCTGAGGTGCTAGCAACGACCGGTCTCGCCGCGCCCCGCCGCTGCTCGGCGTCGGCATCGGAACAGCGCTGAGCGGCGGGTTGCGGCCAGCCGTGCTGGCGCGGCACCGACTCACCGGGGTCAGTAAAGCGGTGGCGATCACCAGTGACGGCGATGCAGTCCGTGACTCTTCGCAACACTCACAGGCGAGCAGCCGCCGGCCCCGTCCTCAGAAGAACATCTCCAGCGATAACCGCAGCGCCTCCTCAGTGAGCACCGCGGCTGTCGACAACCCCGCCGTCGCGATCAGCGCCCCGGGGTGCGCCAACCCGACCACGACGGCACGCAGCCTCGGCTGCTGCGCGAGGAGCGCATCCGGAACCCTCGATCGCTGCTGTGACGGATGCTCGCGCCAACCGCGCAGCTTCGAGAGGAACCACGCGCATCGCAGCAGGAAGACGAGCCAGATAGCCAAGACGACCGGGAACATGAGGCCCGCGAACAGCTGGATGCCCGAGTACGTGATCTCGTCCTCGCGGTTCTCAGCGATGAGCTGCAACAGCGTCGACAGGCTGGCGCTCATCACCACGGACACGGTCCAGGCCACGAACCCGACGATGAGCGTCACGAACCGGACGAAGAAATGCCCGAACACGGAGTCATGCGCGTCAAGGTGGCTGCGGGGCGTGTGCAGGAGCAGCGCGACGGTCGCCGAGAGCGCCGGCAACGAACCCACCATGAGGACCGCCACCCACACCACCGTCGACCAATCAGCAACCCAGCCCACCACGGTCAGGGTGCCGAACACCACGAACCAAGCCCAGTTCCAGAGCAGCGGATGCGACACAAGGACCGTCGGGAGCCGTCGGTCCACGGCGTCGAGCAGGCGGTGAGCGGACGTCACCCGCGCGGAGTTCATGCGCCAATCGTATTGCCGACCGCGCCGTGGCTGGGCCTCCGATTCGCGTTCCCGGACAGGCGCATCTCCGTGCGTTTTCAAGCGCCCTGACGGGATTCGATGACGCCGAGAAGTATGCCTCGAAATCGACCAGTGAATAGTCCATGGCAGTAGTCCATGCGGAGTTCTGGACCGGGTCAAACGCGTCTAGCTTTGCGCTGTCAGTAGACCACCGGTGCACGACACCGAGTTCCACAGCGAAAGCCCCCCGGCGTTCGCCCACGTCCCCTGGAGGTAGGAAACACATGCTCGATCCCCAAGCGACCACATCGCGCCCGACCGGTCTCAACCGACGTGACCTGATCGGCGCCGCCGCCTGGACCACACCCATCATCGCCGTCGCAGTCGCCGCACCAGCACAGGCGAGCTCAACGGTCGAATACCGCCCCTTCAGCGGCTCGCACATCGTCCTGACGACGGAAGACATCGACCAGCAGGGAACCGTCGACGGAGTCCCGACCTTCGCCCTGCAGGGAGAACCGGACAACCCAGTCGTCTACTTCGGGGCGAGCGTCGACGGGCTCCAGGCGACGCTCACGAGCTACACCGTCACCTACGAACTCCCATTCGCCGTCGACTGGGACGTCATCGACCAGGACTGGAGCATGATCGAGTCCGAGCCAGTTGACGGCTACTACACCTACACGCTCAGCCCGCTCGCGCTGCCCGCTGGCCGCATCGACATGGAACAGGCCCTCAGTACCGGGCAGCCGTGGGCGGCCGACGAGACGAACTCCGTAGCTGCGCCACAGTTCCACGGGATCGCCCGAGACGGAACCTGGTCGGTCGGCGGAACGCGGCCCTTCCAGGTCTCCAGCGTCAAGCACTACGACTTCATCGCCCACCTGCCGACCGGCGACGAGGTGGACAGCTTCCACCGCGAGCGCGTCACCGGGGGCGTTTGATCGCATTTCCGTCGCCATCGGCACACAAGGCAGAATGCTGATTCAGATCCCTCCCGTGCGCGACCCGGCACAGTGGGGGAGTTCTGCCCTGCGCTGGACCGCACCTCTTCGGTTACAGTTGCCCCCGGGGTAACGAGCTGACGTGCCGTATGCCAACCGGTTCGTTGGGGGGGAAAGTCGACCCGGTGAGAGCAGCCGCAACGCGAGGGAGACACGTGTCTTCCGCGCGCAGCTCAGCGCCCCGACGGCGCCGACCGAACCTGGTCGGCATCAAAGGGGGAAACAGAATGTCACTTGACGACGTCCAGAACACGCAGAACACGGTCGACCGCCGCAAGGTCATCGGGGCAGCGGCCTGGGCCGCGCCGGTGATCGCGCTCGCGGTTGCCACACCAGCGGGCGCGACCTCGCAGATTCAATACCAGGCGCACTCCGGATCCGGGGCGACCATCGCCTACGGCTCCTACCAGGGTTCCGACAACAGCCAGGAGTTCGGACTCCTCGTGCAGGTCGTCAACACGTACGTCATCCCGTGGGCGACCTTCAGCGCCAACGTTCCGGGCCTCACCGCAACGGTCACGAACTTCGTCGCGACCTACGACTTCCCCTTCGCCGTGGATGTGCAGGAGATGAGCTCAGACTGGTCGCTCACCGAGAGCGAGCCGGCCGGCGGACCCTTCACCTACACATTCACGCCGACGTCGCTCCCATCGGCGCCCATCGAGATGCGCGAGCCGCTCGGAGACGCGACGCCGAACGTGATCACTCCAGCGAACTCGCTCATCGGGCCCAGCATGCTCGGGGTGGCGGTCAACCCACCGCCCCACGGAACCACCGTCGCCGTGCCCTACACGCACACGTACGACTTCACCGTGACCTTCCCGAACGGCACGACGGTCAACGACAGCTACACCTTCACGGGAACGCACGTCACGGCACCCGAGTAGCAGGCGCACGCGTGATGCAGCCCCCGTCCCAGTCCACGACTGCGGCGGGGGCTGCGGTGTTTCGTGCCCCAGCGCCAGGTTTCCTCCGTTTCTCCGTTCCTCCGCGCCCCGCGACTCGCGCTCGACTCGCGTACGCTCAACCGAGTGAAACCCAGACGACGCGCACGGAACAACCGCGCGCGCGCAGCCATCGGACTGGCCGTCGCGCTCGCTGTGGCCGTCGCACTCGCCGGTCTTCCCCTCTTCGTCTTCCCCTCCACGGACGAACCGAGCGAGGTCGACGCGATCGTCGTGCTCGGCCCGCCACGCGACGCGCGCATCCACGCCGCCCAGCAGCTCGCGGCCGAGGGCTACAGCGACACCATCGTCATCGCCGTCGACGACTACGGCATCGACGCAGCCATCAACATCGACGCCTGCGCACCGGACGCGGCGCCCAACCAGGCTGGACTCGTCACCCGCTGCCTCATCCCCGAACCCTTCACCACCGCCGGAGAAGCCCTCATGGTCGAGCGGCTCGCAGCGGCCGAGGGATGGGAGAGCGTGATGATCGTGACCAACGTCACCCACATCTCACGCGCCCGCATGATCTTCACCGACTGCCTCGGCGGGGGAGTGCTCGCCATCGATGACGGGGCGGGCATCGAAGACTCCAACTGGGCGTGGATGTACGCCTACCAGTCAGCGGCGTTCGTCAAGGCCCTCGTCGCGCCCACCTGCTGAATCGCGCGGCAGTTCTCGCGGGGTCAGGGCACGCCCACCCGCGATGTCGGCGGCACTCGGTACGGTAGATGCATGACGACACGTCGCAACGAGGGGACAGCATGACCGCGCTCGACCACACCACCGTGCAGTGGCGCCGGGTGTCGCCCAAGTACATCTGGTCAGAGCTCATCGGAGCCTTCTTCTGGGCCCTGATCGCGCTCGCCGGCATCATCGCGATCCTCGTCATCCCCGACGTGCCGAAATGGGTCGCCGTGTTCCCCGGTGCCGGCCTCCTCGTGATCCTCATCTCCATCCCCTTCGAATGGCGCCGCGTGCGCGCCATCGGCTACCAGCTGCGCCAAGACGACCTCGTGTTCCGCCGCGGCCTCTTCTGGAGCCGCATGGTCGCCATCCCATACGGTCGCCTGCAGCTCGTCGACATCCAGCGCGGCCCGCTCACCCGTATCTTCGGGCTGTCGTCGCTCAAAGTCGTCACTGCGGCCGCAGTCACGAACGTGACGATCCCCGGCCTCGGATGGCAGGACGCGGAGAAGCTCAGAGACGACCTCGTCGCACTCGCCGAGACCCGCCGAGCTGGCCTCTGATGACCGTGCCCACCCCACCAGGCAACTGGCAGCAGCCCGGGCCACCCCCGCCCATGGGCGGTGCACCGCACGGTGCCATGGCAGGGGGTCCGCCGCCCGGACCGGCGCTCGGGCAGGGCTCCGACCTCATCGACGGCGAATGGCACAGACTCCACCCACTGACGCCGCTCCTCCGCGTCGGCGTGTTCGTCATCGCCATCGGTGCCTTCCTCATCAACCAGTCGTGGCAGACGATCACGAGCTTCCTCTTCCCGCAGCTCGACGAGTACAGCGGCGCAGAGTACGACCCGACCAACATGGTGCTCCGCAACGAGGGCTGGCTGTTGTGGGTCGCGCTCGGCATCCTGGCCGTCATCCTCATCCTGGGTTTCTTCAGCTACCTGTCGTGGCGCTTCTCGCAGTTCCGCGTCAGCGACACCACTATCGAACTGCAGACAGGCGTGCTGTTCCGCAAGAGCCGCCAGGCGCGACTCGACCGCGTGCAGGACATCAACATCCAGCGCCCCCTCGTCGCCCGCATCGTCGGCGCCTCGAAGATCGAGATCGGCGTCGCCGGTGAGAACGCCAACATCCAGCTCGTCTACGTGCGCACACGCGACGCCGACGGCATCCGCGCCGGAATCCTTCAGCGCGCGTCCGGAGCGAAGCGCAACGAGCGCCAAGCCCAGGCGCAGGGGTACGCCCACGCCGGGCAGCCAGGCGCACCGGGGTCAGCCGACGGCAGCCCGTCGGCACCCGGATATGGTCCCGCTGGCGGCTCGCGCGACTCAGCGTCGCAGCAGCAGAAGCCGCCGACCGCAGAGCAGCTGCGTACACGAGCATCCGAATTCTTCGCCCAACGAGTCGAAGAGCTCACGAGCCCTGAACTCGCCCCAGGCGAGGCCGCACCGCAGTCCGTCGTGCGACTCCCACCATGGCGGCTCGTCGTGGCCAACCTCGTCAACCCGTGGCTCATCGTCATCCTCGTGGCCCTCATCGCCGGCCTCATCGTCACTTTCACCTTCGGGTTCTGGTGGCTCCTCTTCTCGATCCTGCCCCTCGGCGCCGTCTTCTTCGCCGTCACCGTCGGCCAGATCCTGCCGTCCCTGAACTACAGCATCGCCGCCAGCCCGGACGGCGTCCGCGTCGGCCGCGGGCTCCTCACCACCAGCAACGACACGGTCCCGCCCGGCCGCATCCACGCCGTGCAGGTCTCGCAGCCGCTCTTCTGGCGACCCTTCGACTGGTGGATGGTGCGCATCACCCGCGCCGGCACCGAACAGGTCTCCTCAGACGGATCCCAGAACCAGGCGGCGCTCACCCGCAACCTCGTCCTCCCCGTCGGCACCCGCGCCGAGACCGAACGTGTCCTCGCGCTGCTGCTCCCAATGCTCGTCGACGACGAAGTGCGCCGACTCATCGAGTTGGGCATGTACAGCAAGGGCAACGACGACTACTTCGTCACCGCGCCGAAACGAGCCGCATGGATGCGCCCGTTCTCCTGGAAGCGGCACGGGTTCCGCCTCGACAACCGCGCGCTCTACCTGCGCTTCGGCGCATGGTCGCGCAAGCTCACGATCGTCCCCGCAGAGCGGATGCAGTCCATCGGCCTCGACCGCGGGCCCATCGGCTACTTCGCCAACGTCGTCAACCTTCACGCCCACACCGTGCTCGGCCTCGGAGTGACAACGCGCATCGGCATGGTCGACGGCAACATCGGAGTCCGACTCTTCGACGACGTGTCCGCCGTCGCCATCCGCGCCGCGAACCTCGACACCTCCCACCGGTGGCGCGAAGCCGCCACGCTCAGCGCCATCGCAACCGCACGCATGCGCGTCGCCGACGCGGCAGCGCGCGGTATCCCCGTCGACAGCCAGACCACCGCTGTGCTGCAAGCAGAACGCGAGTACCAGCACGCGCTCGCCCAGAGCGGCCTGCAGGAGACGACGACGCCACCCGTCGCGCAGCCCCAGGCCGCGCAGAACGCTGCACCGGCCCCGGACCTGTCCCGTATCCCCGCCCAGTTCGGCTCCGTGGGGTCCGCGCCCGGAGGATCCCCCGTGCAGCCCGCGCGATTCGGCTCCACCGCATCCCCGTCGCCGCCCGCGCCCGCGCCCGCGCCCGCGCCCGCGCCGCCCGCGCCCGTGCCGCCCGCGCCCGTGCCCGCGCCTTCGCAGATCGGTCCCGTTTCGGGCGCACCGGCGAACGGCGCCGGGGCGCCGGTCTCCGGGGAGCCCGTCGCCACGACGCCGGCCGGTCCAGAGTCTGCCATCGACACGACACCGACACCGATTCAGACTCCAGCGACGATAGGGCCAGCGCCGGCCGGTACAGCGCCGCGCATCCCGAGCGCACCGCGCATCCAGAGCCCACCGCCCGGGCCCGCCCCGTCCACCGCACCGGAGTCAGCTAGCCCCGCGCCGTCAGGACCTCCGGTCGAGGAGGTGCCGAAACCAGTGGACTCCGCGCCGTCAGAACCTGCAGGCGACGAGGCGCCGCAGCCGCTCACCCGTCGCCAGCTGCGCGAGCAGCGCCAGAACGGAGTCGTGCCGCCGAGCCCAGAATCGCACCGCGGGCAGCCCTCGGAGGACAGCGCGTGACCGGCCGAGAAGGGCGCCTCGGCATCGGTCTCGTCGGCGACTCGCCCACCGGGCTCATCGTCGCGACCGCGCTCGCCGCCGCAGGACACGCGCTCGTCGGAGTCGCCACGGAATCCGAGGAGGCCACTGAACGCGCATCCGCAATGCTGCCCGGTGCCCCCAAGCTCACGCAACGTCAGGCCATCGAGCGCAGCGAGCTCGTCATCCTCGCCTACGAAGAGGCCGACCTCGAAACGCGCGTCCTCGAGCTGTCCGAAGCACGCGCCTGGGTGGCAGGGCAACTCGTCCTGCACACCGTCGCCGGCCGCGGCACCGCCGTTCTCGGCACCGCCCTCGACCGAGGCGTCATTCCCCTCGCCGTGCACCCCGCCATCGAGATCACCGGCACGAGCCTCGACCTGCACCGCCTCAAGGAAGCCTGGTGCGCTGTCACCGCCCCCCGCCCAGTGCTTCCCATCGCGCAGGCCCTCGTCGTCGAACTCGGCGCCGAACCGGTCATCATCCAAGAACAGGACCGCCCCACCTACGCGGAAGCGCTCCACACCGCCACAGAGTTCACCCGCTCCATCGTGAAGCAGGCCACCGAGCTGCTCACCGGAATCGGCGTCGAGAACCCGGGCTTCATGCTGTCCAGCCTTGTCCGCTCAGCTGCAGACAACGCCCTCACCGACGCCAATCCGCTTCCCCTCGACCCGCTCGACGGTACGCTTCCTGAGGCGGACCCGCGCTCGTAGCGGCAACCGCCGGTTCCAAGGAGGGCACTTGCCACACGTTCTGACCACGATCGCCGAAGCCAAGGAAGTGCTCCGGGAGATCGCGAAAAGCGACACCATCGCACTCGTCCCCACGATGGGTGCCCTCCACGACGGGCACCTCTCGCTCGTCGACGTCGCCAAGCGCAGCGCCACCAAGACCGTCGTCTCCGTCTTCGTGAACCCCATGCAGTTCGCCCCGGGCGAAGACTTCGAACGCTACCCGCGCACCTTTGACGACGACCTCGCCAAGCTCGACGAAGCCGGCGTCGACTACGTCTTCGCGCCGGCCGTCGACGACATGTACCCAGAAGGCGTCAAGCAGACGCGCGTCGTCGGCGGATACGCAGCCGGCCTCCTGGAAGCAGCGCACCGCCTCGCGCACTTCGACGGCGTCCTCACCGTGGTCACCAAGCTCTTCAACATCGTCCGCCCGAACGTCGCCGTCTTCGGAGAGAAGGACGCGCAGCAGCTGTTCCTCGTGCGCCGCCTCGTGCGCGACCTCAACCTCGACATCGACGTCGTCGGCGCGCCCATCATTCGCGAAGACGACGGCCTCGCCCTGTCCAGTCGCAACCGCTACCTCTCCACCGAAGAACGTGCCGCCGCGCTCAGCCTCGTCCGAGCCCTCACCGCCGCCGCATCCAACGGCGACCGAGGGATCCGAGAGATGATCTCCCAAGCCCAAGGCGCCCTCATGGACGAGAAGCTCGTCAAGATGGACTACGTGTCCATCGTCGACCCGGAGACCTTCGCGCTCGTCAACGAGGCCTACACGGGCAAAGCGCTCGTCCTCGTCGCGGCCAGAGTCGGCACGACCCGCCTCATCGACAACATGAGCGCGTACGTTGGCGAGTACCGCTAGACAGGCACGACCCGCGCATCACATCCGCACGTCCGACGCGCATCCAGCGCGTCGCTAGGCTAGAGATCCGCCGACCCAAGGGGAACACACACATGAGCTTTCGCATCCTGACGGTCTGCACCGGCAACATCTGCCGTTCACCGCTCGCAGAGCAGCTGCTTCGCGACGGCCTCAAGGACCTCCCGGGCGTCACCGTCGAAAGCGCCGGCACCGGGGCCCTCGTGGGCAGCGGCATGCCGCAACAGGCCCTCGCCCTCGCGGCCCAGTACGGGGTGACGGATGCGGAAGCGCACATCTCCAGGCAGCTCACGGAAGACATCGCCCGCGGCGCAGGCCTCGTCCTCGCGCTCTCCCGCGACCACCGGCAGCGCATCGTCGAGCTTGCCCCCTCCGTCGTGCGACGCACCTTCACCCTGCGCGAGTTCGCCCACATCGCCAGCCAGGTCACCGCCGAGGACCTTGAGGAGACCTACGAGGCGCCAGGCGCCAGTTCAGGCTCACGCCGCTCGCGCCGCGAAGCGCTCGACAACGCCAGCGACGGGGCCGCCGCCGGCGCCTCCGACCAGGACATCGTCGCCGCAGCCCTCGCCGCCGCAGTCGGCGCGGCCGCACCGCTGCGCGGCGTCGTCGCCCCACTCGAGAACGCCAGCGACTACGACGTCGTCGACCCGTTCCGCCGCTCCGACGAGACCTACCAGCGCTCCGGACGCGAGCTCGTGCCCGCCGCCGAGACCATCGTCGCCTACCTCGAAGGCGTCGTCGACTGGGCCAGGGCGCGCGCTTCGTAACCACGCCGAGGCCCGCCGGTTCGCGCGACGGCTCGAAGTGCACCAAACTGGGGGAGTGCGTTTCCGAGCGCTGTTCGTCGCGCCCGGGACACGCATCCACACCCAGACGCACGAACCGCAAGGAGCCCGAATGGCCGACGCGCCCACCCAAGACGCACTCTCCGAGGCGGAAGCCTCCGAGCAGAAGCAGGTGCGTCTCGACAAGCGCGCGCGGATGCTCGAATCAGGCATCGCCCCCTACCCGCTGACGCTCCCCATCACGCACACCATCGCCGAGGTGCGTGCCGCCCACGCCGAGCTCGAAGACGGTGCCTCGACGGGCCAGCGAGCCGCAGTCGCGGGACGCATCGTGCACCTCCGCAACACGGGGAAGCTGTGCTTCGCGAGCATCCAGTCGGGCGACGGCTCGCGCATCCAGATCATGCTGTCGCTCGCGGTCGTCGGCCAGGAGCAGCTGGACCTGTGGAAAGAATACGTCGACCTCGGCGACCACATCTTCGCGGCCGGTGAGATCATCTCCTCGCGACGCGGTGAGCTGAGCATCATGGCCGACGAGTGGAAGATGGCGTCGAAGGCCGTGCGCCCGCTCCCCAACCTGCACAGTGAGCTCAGCGAGGAGACGCGCGTCCGCCAGCGCTACCTCGACCTCATCCAGCGCCCAGTTGCCCGGGATCTTGTCGTCGCGCGCGCGAAGACCAACGCGTCGCTGCGCCAGACGTTCGCGAACCACGAGTTCCTCGAGGTCGAGACGCCCATGCTGCAGACCATGCACGGTGGTGCCGCGGCCCGCCCGTTCGTGACGCACTCGAACGCCTTCGACACGGAGCTGTTCCTCCGCATCGCGCCCGAGCTGTACCTGAAGCGCGCCGTCGTCGGCGGCCTCGACCGCGTCTTCGAGATCAACCGCAACTTCCGCAACGAGGGTGCCGACTCGACGCACAGTCCCGAGTTCGCGATGCTCGAGGCCTACCAGGCGTACGGCGACTACAACTCCATCGCCGACCTCACGCAGGAGCTCGTGCAGAACGCCGCCCTCGCCGTCTCCGGATCGCACGTCGTCACGTGGACGGACGGCACCGAGTTCGACCTGGGCGGCGACTGGGACCGCGTGTCCATGTACCCGTCGCTCTCCGAAGCCGCCGGCGTCGAGATCACGCCATCCACGCCGCTCTCCGAGCTCCTCGCCCTCGCCGAGAAGGTGGAAGTCGAGGTCAGCCACCCCACGCACGGCAAGCTCGTCGAAGAGCTGTGGGAGCACTTCGTGAAGGACCACCTCACGCGCCCGACCTTCGTCATGGACTTCCCTGTCGAGACGTCGCCGCTCACCGCATCCCACCGCTCCATCCCTGGCGTGGTCGAGAAGTGGGACCTGTACGTGCGCGGTTTCGAGCTGGCCACGGGCTATTCCGAGCTCATCGACCCTGTCGAGCAGCGCGCCCGCTTCGTCGAGCAGGCCGCCCTCGGCGCGAAGGGCGACGTGGAGGCGATGCGCGTCGACGAGGAGTTCCTCACGGCCCTCGAGCACGCCATGCCCCCGTCCGGCGGCATGGGCATGGGCATCGACCGCCTCCTCATGGCGATCACCGGCCTCGGCATCCGCGAGACGGTGCTCTTCCCGCTCGTGAAGTAGCGCGCCGCGCCGCAGCACCGAGGGCGGTGTTGTGGTCGTCATTCTCGAGATTTGACGACCGCAACACCGCCCTAGGCGTCGGAAGCGCGCGCTCGAGTCCGACTCTGCAGACTTGGAAGTTGTGAGGCGGTGGCTGTCCACAGCCGCTGCGCCGCTTCGCCTCAGTTCGGCCGCATCCAGCAACCTTGCGAGCATGCGCCCCAAGAAGTCCCTGCCGGCCGTGTTCGATGGCCGTGCGTTCCGATACGCGG
Source organism: Pseudoclavibacter sp. RFBB5 (assembly GCF_002931555.1). Taxonomy (GTDB): domain Bacteria; phylum Actinomycetota; class Actinomycetes; order Actinomycetales; family Microbacteriaceae; genus Pseudoclavibacter. Next base: position 28,678 of record NZ_PSTZ01000004.1, read on the forward strand.
ACGCTCGAGTTGCAGGGCTCAGCCGGGGTCACATCAGATCTTCGACATCCGTGGGGCCGCACCGCGGCATCCGTGTGCCCGAGCGAATCACCTCGCCGTTGGGAGCAGACCTCGCCTACGCAGCCTCGGCCCCAGAGGACGTCGCCCTCGCAAGCGTCTCCGCCTGCCGGGTCTGGGGCATCCCGCTTCCGCTCTCCATTGGATCTCGCATGCACACCTTTGTGGCGGTCCGCAGTCCACGGCATGTCCCCTCGGGGGTCGCGGTCACGGGGTTCAAGCTGGCAGGCCACCTCTACAGCGTGCGCGAGGTCGACGGTGTCCGAGCGCTGTCCCCGTGCGTGGCCTGGGCGCAGTCGGCAGCGGTTCTCGCGCTCCGTGAGGTGCTCGTGCAGGCGGATGCGCTGCTCACGCGAGCAGACAACTATCCTGGGCGCCGGCACCAGGGTGCGCTCGCGACGCTTGACGAGCTGCGGGCGGTGACTGCGGCCTGGACGGGGCGTGTGGGCGTCGCTCGCCTTCGTGCAGCGCTGCAGCTGGTGCGACCCGGCAGTGAATCTCCCGGCGAATCGCGGCTCAGGTTCGTGCTCTCCGAGGCGGGCTTCGCCGAGCCGATCGTGCAGCACCGCGTCTACGATCGTGGGCGCTTCGTAGCGCGCATCGACCTGTCCTACCCGCCGCTGAAGATCGCGCTTGAGTACGATGGCGAGCACCACTTCACCGTGGCCAAAGCGATGGAGGACATCGAGCGGCGTCGTGAGCTCGAGCGTCTCGGTTGGATCGTGATCCAGGTGACCAGACGCGACATCAGAGACCCGAGCAGGCTCTTCGCGCGGCTGCGGGTAGCGATGCTCGCCCGATCATCCTGAAGCCGGCCCTCCGCCGCGGGGATAACAACCAGAACTCCGCCTTGCTCGCAGACGGCGAAACCCAAGGCGGTGTTGTGGTCGCTAAATCGCGGGTTTGACGACCACAACACCGCCCTGGGCGGAGCTCGGTGAGGCCCACGGCGGAGCTCGGTGAGGTCCACGACGTTGCGAGGGGTGAGCCTCGGAGTGCAGATCGAATCGCGTCAGCTCTCAGAACTCGCGTGCTTCTCCCCGTCGACGCGGTACTCGACTTCAGCGACGATCTTTCGCAGCGCGTAGATCGTGACTGATCGGCGTTGCGCGGGCGGGTCCCACCCGGTGTGGTGCTCGAACTCGAGCTGCTGCAGGTCTTCGAGGGCGGTGGATGCGGCGCTGAGTCGCGGAGAGAGGTCGTCGTCGGGGTCCTCCCACGCGCGGATGAGCTGCGCGATTTGCTCGCCCGCCGCGGCGAGTGCTCGACTCGACTCCGCTTCAGCCTCGCTCCAGGACTTCTCGAGGAACGGCTCCTGGAGTTCGGCGATGTGTCGGATGATGCGGCTGAGGCTGTCGAGCTGGCCTTGGGCCGAGTTGCTGTCGAACTTCGACCGGAGGCGCCGCGCGTTGCCTCGCAGGTTGTCCTGCACTTCGCCCACGAGGGACTTCGCGTCGGTGAGCTGAGTGTCGAGGCGACGGAGTGAGGCGCGCCAGTCATCGAGTGCGTCCTGGGGAAGCTCCTCACCGGGGAGCTCGGTGGCACGTTTGATGGCGTCAGCAGCCGCGGTCTTGACCGTGCCGAGGGCCGTGAGTGCCTGCTTCGTCCCGGTCGTCGGTGGTATCAGCAGGTTCAGGCCGACGCCGATGGCGGCTCCTACGGCCATCTGCACGACATAGCCGATGGAGAATCCGTCCGGGTTCGCGCCGCCGACGACGAACACGAACAGAGCCGCGATCGGGATGTAGTCGCGTCCCGCACCGAAGGCGGGGATGCCGGCCAGCAGCGTTCCGGCGCCGACGGCGACGGGAACGGCGAGCGCCACGGGGGTGCCCAGGGTGACGAGCGCGCCGGATGCGAGGACACCGAGGAGCACCCCCACCACGACCTGCACGCTCGACCGCACTGATCCGGCGACCGTGGGCACGCTTGCGACGAGCGCGCCGAGCGGTGCGTAGTAGGCGTACGCATTGGCCTCTCCGGGGACGAGGTGACCGGCGTACCAGGCGAGCGTCGCGGCGGCTGCCGTCTTGGCGACGTGCAGGAGCCGAGATGGGGTGACGGCGGGGAGGAGGGCGCGGACGATTCTTTGCATCCCTCTCAGCATGATGGTTCGCGCGCATCCCGCGCTGGGACTTGACAGGCATGGGCCGGACGCGTGTGCGTCCGGCCCCTGGTCCATCTCGCTTCGATTTAGTTCAGCTGCCTAGCAGACCGTGCCTTCGATGACGTAGCCGCCGCCGTAGTAGCTGCCGGCGGTGGGGTGGTAGCCCCACACGTTGAGGTCGATGACGTTGTCGCTCGGGACCAGCTTCGGGTTGCCGCGTGTGCCGTTGTCGAGGTTGCCGCCCCACGCGTAGACGCTGCCGTCGGAGGCGAGCGCGAGGTAGGTGCCGTCGGACGCGAAGACCTTCGTGATGGCCTTGCCCGCTGCGTCGCCGGTCTTCGCCTCCGCCTTGAACGCGTAGTTGACGCTGACCCCGGGGATCTGCGTGGACGCGTGGAACTGCATCATCGTTCCGGTCGACGTGATGTAGAGGCCGCCGACGTAGTTGCGGATCGCCCACGAGGCGAAGGCCGCGACGTTTCGTGCGCGTCGTGTCCACGCGGTGCCGCCCGACGAGAAGCCGAACGCGGCCCCGCTTGTCCAGAGGTCACCGTTCGCTGTGCGCACGATGATGGCGCCCGAGTTCGCCTCGACCTGGGCGATGCCGGTGGGCGCGCCGGCCACGGTCGTGAGGGTGTGTCCGTTGGTCCACTGTCGGATCGTGCCGTTCGCGAAGAGAACCGCGCCGCCATGCACGAAGCTGCTCTCGCGCACCCCGAACGTGCTGATCGCCGTCGCGCCCGCGGTGCCCGAGATGAGGGTGGCGTTGGCGGTCGTGCCGCTTGTCGCGTTGCTCCAGTAGTACAGGCCGGCCGAGGTGAGCACGTAGCTGAAGCCGTCATTCGACTCCGCGGCGATGACGGTGCCGGTGATGCCGGCGACCTTGGCGACGACGGGGGCGCCTGTGCCGGTTCCGGTGCGGTACCACTGGTAGACCTCAGCGCCGGTGGCGCCGGTCGCGACGCCGCCTGTGGAGTTGTTGCCGTCCTGCAGCGAGGTCCATGCGTCGACGAACGTCATGTTCGCGACGTTCGCGCCGCCGTACTGCAGCGTGCCCGGTGCGGTCTGCGGTGAGCCGACGTTGCGGCCCCAGTAGCGGACGAGGCCGCCAGCGACCAGCACTGCGGCGTTCGACCCTGCGCTGCTGCCGGCCTGGTCGCCGGAGATCGAGCCGACCGTGGCGGTCGTGAGACCGGGAACGGTCGACCAGTTGATCTGGGGTGCATTGCTGCTTGAGGTGCCCACGTCGCGCGTGATCTGCACGACCTGGCCGGGGGACGCGGTGATCGACCCGTAGGCGTAGGCGACGACGCCCTGGTAGGTGGCCGTGATCGTGTAGGCGCCCGCGGTGCCGGTAGCTCGGAAGGCGGGGACCTGGGCGACTCCGCTGGCGCCGATCGCGACGGTCGCGGTGCGTCCTCCGGTCGTGAACTCCAGCCCCATGGGGAGCTGGATGGCGACGGTCCCCGTGGCCGGGGCCGGCTTGTCCCCGACGGTGGCCTCGAAGCGGACCTGCCCGGCGTCGACGGTGCCGCATCGGGTGGCGCCGAACCCGGTGAGTCCGACGATGAGCGGTTCGTTGGAGGCTGCGGCGAGCGGTGCGCTGGCGACCGCGGCGAGCACGGGTGTGGTCCAGGCTGCGGTCGCGATGACCGTCCGGCGCGAGAGGCGGCTCTTGGGGTCGGATGCAACGTGCGTCATGTGGGCTCCTGGAAAGGTCTTGTCCGAGTGGATGCGCGTGCATGCGTCGGCGCGCTGTGGCCCCAGGTCGAAGACTTCGAAAGCGAGATGGATGCGCTGGCTGGGCGAGCGAGACGCCGCACGACAGGGCGCCGACCACTTGGTTGGGTGAAGCTCGAGACTGTCAGATGTGAACGGCGTTCACAATTTTTTCGAGGACTAATTCCGTGGACTAATCACGACACAGAGGGGTCGATTTTCCGTAAGTGGCCATCGGTATCCGGTTACCTTCGGAGCTGCCCACCGACCTGTTGGTGGGGAAGCTCTCGACATGACCGGTCGACCATGGCCGGCAAGGAAGCCACATGCCCGAAACCCCCTCCAGTTCATCCACCCGAACCACTGGCTTGGATCGACGCCACCTGCTCAAGGGCATCGCCTGGAGCACTCCGGTCATCGCTGCGACGTTCGCGAGCCCTGCGCACGCGGCAAGCCAGGGTTGTGTCGGCACCTTCACCTTCTCGCCGACCACTCTCGTCGGAGGGCAGCGACGGTTCGTCGTCGTCACGACGGCCGCGAGCGGCGGTTCGTACACCTCCCCGTTGACGATCACGAAGACCGGTGGCGATTCAACCGCGCAGGTGACGCTGACGCTCACGGGCGCCGGCTACAGCTTCCCCGGATTCGGAGCTACCCGCGTCGTGGACCTCGTCGGGGGTTCCATCACCGTGCAGGTCGCAGCAAGCTCCACCGCGGTGACCAATGGGGCAACCCTGACGGCGCGCGTCACCGGGGTGCCAGGCCAGACCTGCGCTGCCGCGACGTTGCCGCTCGGGCGCCGAGTCCTCTCCATCTCGTCGACGTTCGGTGCCGGGTTCTATCCGAACAGGCGATGGTCGGGCAGCATGCCAGCGAGCGTCGCCGGCTTCTACCAGTTCGACGCAGACCCGAGGTCCGTCGATCCCAAGTCCTTCAACGTCATCAACACCTCGCCAGGTGACGTGCTCTCGAACATCTCCATCGAGTTCGGGACCTCGCTGAACTGGCCGGTCCTCCCGTTCGTCAGACTCGACGGCTCGAGCACGCAGTGGACCGTCCCGGTCTCCGCCAACCGAACCGTCGTGCGCGACGGCACGACCTTCAACCTGTGGCGGAGCACCTACACCGGCGCGGACATCGTCGCGGCCGGCTCCACCACCGCCATTCCCATCGGTATGTACTTCCGCCAGAACGGTGTCACCGCGAACTCGTCGACGCGGGGCGCGACCAACTTCACCTGGCGCTACGTCACGGTCTCCGGAACACCTATGCGCCTGGAGCGTGAAGTCGCTGAGATCATCAACACGAACCGTGAAGCGCCCACCCCGGCCAACCCGAACCCGAGCTCGTAACCTCCACCGAGACGGTGCTTGAGGCACAGCAAGGGGGCGGGGTGGATGCACGTGCATCCACCCCGCCCCCTTGCTGTGGTGTTCGGATCAGCGCTCGGTCTGCGTGGCCGCGCCCTTGTCAGACGCGGATGCGGACCCGGACGAACCCACGATAGGCATCTGGTTCGTCTGAGGTCCGGCGACCGGCACGCTCATGACCGGTGCCCGACGCAGCCATGGGAACTTCGGGCGCTTCGGCTCACGCTCCACGGGCTCTTCCACTTCGAGACCGTAGAAATCACCGATGTGGTCGACGAATGCGGCGCGACGCGCCCGCTCATACGCGCGCTTCTCGCGTCCGAACGCGACGGCCGTCGCCCAGCAGGTGAGCAGGAGCACCACCGAGAACGGCAGCGCGATGCTGATCGCCGCTGTCTGCAGGGCGTTGAGCCCGCCGGCCAGTAGCAGTGCTGTCGCCAGCACCGAGGTGATGACGGCGAAGAAGGCCCGCACCCAGTTCTTCGGCTCAGCCTGCCCGCCGGACGCGAGCATGCCCATGACGAGGGCACCGGAATCTGCAGACGTGATGAAGAAGATCGCGATGAGGATGATCGCGCCGATGGTGAGCACGGCGCCACCCGGGAGCTGCGCAAGCATCTGGAACAGGGCACCCTCGACATCCACCGAGCCATCTGACTGCACGAAGTCCGTCACGCCGTTCAGCTGCATCCACAGCGCCGTGCCACCCAGCACCGCGAACCAGAGGAACGTCACGAGCGTTGGTACGAGCATGACACCTGTCACGAACTCGCGGACAGTGCGGCCACGCGAGATGCGGGCGATGAAGACGCCAACGAAGGGCGCCCACGACATCCACCAGCCCCAGTAGAAGGTGCTCCAGGACGACTGCCAGTCGATTCCGGCCTCACCGGAGAACGCACTGGTCGAGAACGTGAGGCTGACGAAGTTCTGCAGGTAGTTTCCGATCGACTGCACGAAGTCGCGGAGCAGGAACTGGCTGGGGCCGACGATCAAGATGAACAGGAGCAGCCCGGCCGCGAGGATCAGGTTCGTGTTCGAGAGCCATTTCATGCCCTTGCCGACACCCGAGAGGACCGAGAACAGGACGAACGCGGTGATGACGACGATGATCGCGATCGACGCGGTGGTCGACGGCTCGAGGATGCCGGCGGCGTCGAGACCGGATCCGATCTGCAGGACGCCCAGTCCCAGGGAGGTCGCCACGCCGAAGATCGTGCCGACCAGGGCGACGACGTCGATGAGGTTGCCCCAGCCGCCACGCACACGGCGGCCGAGAAGCGGTTCGAGGGCCCAGCGCACGCTGACCGGTCGGCCGCGGCGGTGGATGGCATACGCGAGTGCGAGGCCGAGAACGATGTAGATCGACCAGGCGTGCACGCCCCAGTGCAGGTAGGTCTGGGACAGCGCCTGCTGAGCCAGCTGATTCTCTGTGCCGGTCACGCCGGGCTTGGGATCGATGAAGTGGCTGAGCGGCTCACTCACTCCGTAGAAGACGAGGCCGATGCCCATCCCCGCCGCGAAGAGCAGGGAGAGCCAGCTCAGGTTCGAGAACTCCGGCTTGTCGTCGTCCTTGCCGAGCTTGATGTCGCCGTACTTGCCGAAGCCCATCCAGAGGCTGAACGCCACGAAGAACGCGGCGATGAGTACGTAGTACCAGCTGAAGTTCCGGACGATCCACGATTGCACCGCGCTGAAGACGGTGTCTGCGGCGCTGGGGGCGACGATCGAGAACCCCGCGAAGGCCAGGACGATGATCGCGGCGGGCCAGAACACCCACCGCTTGATGGCAGGCGGGACGCGTTTGTCAGGGACGGTTGCATCCGTCAGGCCAGGGGAATCTGGTGCAGGGGAGCTGGAAGTCACTGCGTCAATGGTACGCGAGCTTCCAGAAATCGCTAGTTGGCCTAGGTATCTGGGTTGTCGAAGGTCAGGAGGGCTCGCTGCGAACCAGCTCGTGAACGCCCGAGATGATCTCGTCCGGGCGGAACGGGTACCGCTCGATCTCGCGCTGATCGCTGATGCCCGTCAGCACGAGCACGGTGTGCAGGCCGGCCTCCATGCCCGCGACGATGTCGGTGTCCATTCGGTCGCCGATCATGGCCGTGTTGTGCGAGTGGGCACCGATCTTGTTGAGCGCCGAGCGGAACATCATCGGGTTCGGCTTGCCGACCACGTAGGGCTCGCGGCCCGTGGCCTTCGTGATGAGCGCCGCGATCGCACCCGTCGCTGGCAGCGGGCCGTCCGCGCTCGGACCGGTCGCGTCCGGGTTCGTGACGATGAAGCGCGCGCCGTTGCCGATGAGGCGGATCGCCTTCGTGATGGCATCGAACGAGTAGTTGCGCGTCTCGCCGACGACCACGAAATCCGGGTCGGTCTCGGTCATAATGTAGCCGGCCTCGTGCAGGGCGGTGAGGAGGCCTGCCTCGCCGATCACGAACGCCGAGCCACCGGGCAGCTGCTGCTTCAGGAAGTCCGCCGTCGCGAGCGCCGAGGTCCAGAGTCGATCCTCCGGCACGTTGATGCCACCAGCGCGCAGTCGGGCTGCGAGGTCTCGCGCCGTGAAGATGGAGTTGTTCGTGAGCACCAGGTACGGGGTGTCGTCGCGCTGCCACTGCGCGAGCAGCTCCACGGCGCCGGGCAGCGCCGCCTGCTCGTGCACGAGCACGCCATCCATGTCAGTGAGCCAGCATTCGACGTTCGAGCGATCGACCATGCCCTCAGCCTAGGTGGGCCCACCGACAGAAGGGCGGTCGATCCCAGACTCGCCGGGGCGGAGAGGGGATCGCGTAGACTCTTTCCATCATGGACTTCTTCCTCAACGCACTCTGGTCGATCATCCCGACGGTGATCATCGGGGCCGCGTTCTTCTGGATCCTGACGTCGATCCTCTCCGGCGATCGCCGCGAGCGTGCCATGGCCGACAAGATCGAGCGCGAAGAACGCGCCCGCCTCGGCCTTCCGCAGCTCGACGCGAACAGCTAGCACCCCTTCTTCCTCTCCATCCTGACCTCCTCGCTGACGAGGGGGTCAGTTCTCGTCGTCTGGACCCGACCCATGTCATTCCTGCTCAACTGGGCGTCGCCCAAGCCGCTCGGCACGCCGTTCCGGTTCCTGCTGTCTTCCTCGCTGTTCTCGAACCTCGCCGACGGCATCCTCATCGCGGCGGGGCCGCTGCTTGTCGCGAGCCTCACCCGTGACCCGCTGCTCGTCTCGCTCGCGCTCGTCGTCCAGCAGCTCCCGTGGCTCGTGTTCGGACTCTTCGCCGGTGTCGTCGCCGACCGTCTTCCTCGCGTCGCGATCATCGTCGCGGGGGCTCTGAGCAGAGTCCTGATGCTGGCGATCATCGGCGCGCTCGTGCTGACCGACACCATCAATCTGCCGGTCCTCTACGTCGCCCTGTTCCTCGTCGGCTCGGCCGAGGTGTTCACCGACAACGCGTGGACCTCGATCGTGCCGGACCTCGTGCCCTCGAAGGAACTCGGCATCGGGAACTCGCGACTCATCGCGAGCCAGACCGTCATGAACCAGCTGGCCGGACCCGCGATCGGCGGGGCGCTGTTCGCCGCGGCGCACGCGATCCCGTACGGCGTGACGGTCGTGGCACTGCTCTTCGCCGTGGTCCTGGTCTCGCGCATCACGTCGCCACCGGTCTCGACGGCGACGACGGGGCCGATCGAGACGGTGCGCTCGGTCGCACGCGTGCGCCGCGACATCGCCAAGGGCTTCGCCTGGCTGTGGCAGAACCCGCCGGTGCGCACGCTCGCGATCATCCTCTTCGCCTTCAACATCACCTACGGAATGACGTACGGAGTGCTCGTGCTCTACGCGAAGCAGCGCCTGGGGCTCGACGACGCCGGATACGGCCTCCTGCTCGCCGTCTCGGCGCTAGGTGGGCTGGTGGGCACGGCGTTCTATGCCCGCCTCGAGCGTCGGTTCTCCTACACGAGCCTCATGCGCGCCTGCCTCGCGCTCGAGACCGTGCTCCATCTTGTGCTCGCGGCGACAGCAAACGTCATCGTCGCTGGCGCGACGATGTTCGTCTTCGGCATGTACACGGTCATCTGGGCAACGCTCGCGAGCACGATCCGGGGCCGTGCCGTGCCGAGCCGGATGCGCGGCCGGGTGTCGAGCGTCTACTTCCTCGGCATGATCGGCGGGATGGCGATCGGGACGTTCGTGGGCGGGCTCATCGGCCAGGGGTTCGGCATCGTCGCGACGATCTGGGTCGCGTTCGGGGTCAGCATCCTCATCCTGGCGCTCGTCTGGAGGTCACTGGTCAACGTGGGTCGAGCGGGTGCTCTGAGGGAGCACCCAGATAGCTCCGGGGAGCGCGGCGTAACCTGATCGGCATCGTGCTGGATCGAGGACGCGGAGGAGGGTGCTGACGATGCCGCGCTCTCTCCTGCCTGCCCTTATCGCGGCCGTCATGATGACGATGCTCGCCGGATGCGCGTCCGGGCCCTTCCCGGCCGTCCAGTCGGCCCTCGACTCCTTCAATCAGACCCTGCGATCACTTCCAGGCGTCGAGGCGTCGAGCCTTGACCGGCCGCCCGTCGACGGAGCGGTGAAGATCGACCTCGTCGTCACGCTGACCGACGACGTGACGGACGACGAGCTCGCCGACATCGGTGACTTCGCGTCGACGTTCCCGACCGTCCAGCTCGGGCAGGGTCAGTATCCGGGCGCAGTCGAGCTCCGCCTCGCGGGCTCGGCCTACTCGTACTTCGACCTGCCGACCCCGGAAGCGCTCCACGCGCAGCTCGCCTACTGGCGCCAGCTCGTCGCGGTGGGGTTCGAGTCGATCTCGACCCGCACCTACTCAGCGCCCGTGACGGCCGGGATGTTCGAGGCCACCGACAACACCGCGGGTGACCCTTCCGCAGACCGGGCCTCGCAGCAGGGTGAGTTCGCTCAGGACGAGGCGCCTCTCACGAACTCGCCGGTGGTCTCCGCGCCGGAAGTGACCCCGACGGCCTCGGGCGCGCCCGCGCTCACCTCGGCGGCTCGCGGTCGTCTTGTCGTCGTGGAGCTCTCGAGCGACGAGCGCGACGACGACGCGCGCACCGCGCAGCTGCTCGACGCTGCCCGCTCGCTCGACGATCCCGGTGCCGCGACGGGGGAGTGGGACCTCATGGGCCTCGCCCCGTTCACGACGGGCCAGTTCGTCCAGTCGGCGCTGCCCACCGCTGATCAGATCGCCTTCGTTCGGGAGACGAGAGCCGTGTTCGACGAGTCGGACCAGCTCGCGAGCGTGCATGTGAGAGTGGACGATTCCTCGGCGGGCAGCACGCAGGTGAACGTCACCGCTTTCGACGACACCATGGAGGGCGTCAAGTCCGCCGACGCGGCGAAGACGTTCCGCGAGACCGCCGAGTGGCCTGAGCTCATGCAGCTGGTTCCCGAGTTGCAGCAGACCAACCGCGACTTCAGTGTCAACTTCGTGGGCAACAACCTCACCGGGTTCGGCGTCTTCGAGCTCAAGTTCGGGGTGCGGGACTGCGGCTTCTGGTCGGGCTCGCAATGGCCTGACCTCTCACGCGACCTCGAGATGGCCTGGGCCGCCAGCCTGCAGGGCGCGAATGCTCCGACCGCCGCGGCGCAGGTCTGCGCGGCGCAGCGCTGACCAGCGTCACGCACCCGTCCCGGGATTAACCGGGCTGTCCGATTTGCGCATAGCTGCCGCAGGGGAAAATCCCGGCAAATGCTCAAATGTCCGGATCTCGTCAAACTCGCTTTCTCGGGCTAGAGTCATGACCATCCATTTGGTAGGTGAATACTCATGAAGCTTGGGCTGGGGTGAACGGGATGCACGCAACGAGGCGTGAGCTGCTGATCAGGGAGCGCCTCCTGCGCGCGCTCGATGACGATACGGCTCGCATCACGCTCCTGCACGCGCCGAGCGGGTACGGCAAGACCACGCTCCTGCGCATGTGGGTCGATGCGGGCCGCTACACGGGTCGCCTGCTCTGGGTCACCTTCGGCGCCTCCACGACGACCCGCAACAGCGTGTGGGAGCAGATCGCACGCGCCGCGCTCCGAGAGGGGTTCGTCACCAGCCTCCAGCTTGACGACCTCCTCACGCTCATCAACTCCGACGACTTCGAGAAGCGAGACCTCATCGCCGCGATGCGCGGCGAGGGGGCGTTCACGATCATCCTGGACGGCTATGAGCGCCTCGGCGACCTCGCACGCGTCATCGACGAGGACCTGCTGCGCGGCACCGAGCACGTACCGGGCATGCGCGCCATCGTCGCGGCCCGCGGGCGAACGACACTGGACCAGCAGCGGCTGCAGCTGCAGGGCCGTGTCCAAGTCATCACCAACGTCGACCTCGAATTCACCGAGGCGGAGGTCGACGAGTTCTTCACGCTCGTCGTCGGCGAGAGCCGCTATGCGGCCGCCCGCGACGTGTACGAGGCGACTGGGGGCTACGCGATCGCCGTTCGCGCGGCAGTCCTCGAGCTCTCGCGGTCGGGTCCCCGCGCCGCCCACTGGCGAGAGAATGCCCTCAACTCGACCAATCTCTCGGGGCAGCTACCCAGCGAAGAGCTCGCGAACTTCGCCCGCATCACCAGCGTCGTCCCGTACTTCGACACGTCACTGGCGCGCATGCTCGTCCCGCACACCGACCCTGACGCGGCCATCCGAGTGCTCGAAGCCGACGGGTTCGGGAGGCACATCGCGTTCACGCGCACGAGTCGTGCGTTCCAGTACGTGACCGCGCTGCGCGAGGCGCTCCACGAGGAGCTGCGCACCGAATCGCCGGCCGAATACAAGCGGGCGGCCTCCATCGCCTCCGCTTGGCTGGGAGGGAACGGTGACCCGGAAGGGGCGCTCGACCTCGCCCTCGAGGTGGGGGACTACGAGCTCGCCTCGCGCATCTGCGCGCGCCTCCTGCTCTCGGTCGTCGAGGCGTACACGACCGACCGCTACGAGTCGCGCCTGCGGCACCTCCCCCAGGAGGTCCTCGCCGCATACCCGATCCTCGCGTTCGTGCTCGGCCTCGCGCGTCTCGCCAACCCCGTCCTGCGAAGCGGGGCGAAGCCTTTGCTGCAGATCGCCGCCGGGATGCGCATCCCGAACGGCCTGTCTCCGGAGCGGCGGTCCGAGTACCTCTGCTTCAAGGTCTTCGCGTCGCGGACGCTCGGCCGGTACCAGGAGTCAGCGGAGCTCGCGCGGCAAGTGCTCGACCTCGTTGCCGCGCAGGGGGCAGCAGGCTCGTCGACGACGCTCTCTCCGGTCTTCACGCGGGGTGCTGCACTCTCCCTCTTCCTCGTCGGAGATGTCAAAGGGGCGCACGCGGCTGTCGCGAGCACGTTCGTCGTTCCGCAGTCGCAGAGCTCACGCAACCTGTCGTTCTCGGACGCGGCCGGCTACAAGGCCATCGACGGTGACATGCCCGCGGCGCGGGCGATGCTCGCGCAGATCGATGACGGGGCCTGGGCTGCCACCAGCGAGCGAGGGCATCTCGGCACGTTCGGGCACATCGCGCGCGCGTACGGATACCTCGAGGACCGCGAGTGGGCGCTGGCTCGGGCCACTCTCGAAGACATCGAGCGCCACACCGTCACCTCCGACCTCTGGCCGCACCTGCAGGAGCCCATCATGCTCGCGCGGCTTGCACAGGGCGAAGCACTCGCTGAAGCGAGACGCGTCGAGGAGATGCTCGACGGTCCACTCGCCACCCCGGGGAGCGCCGAGAGCCTCGGGATCTTCAGGGTGAAGGCGTTCCTGGTGGTGCTGTGGCTTGCAGCGGGGCGCCCCGCGAGGGCGCGCAAGCTGCTCGACGGGTACGCGGCGGACGACTTCCGCACCCTCCCCGCGAGGGCGCTGCTCGCCCTCGTCGATGGAGACGCCGACCAATCGATGCGGCTCGTGTCGCGGTCGCTCGACTTCGTGAAGACTCCGAGGATGCGCATGTCGGTGCACGCGCTCGGCGCCGCCGCGTCGCTTCGTGCGGGGGATCGGGAGGTCGCGCTCAGCATGGTCGGCCTCGCTTCCAGCCTCGGGCGCGAGTACGGACTGGTCTCGCCGCTGTTGCTGCTGCCGGACAGCGATCGCGAGGCGCTCGCAACGCTGAGCCGCGAGTCGGGTGGAGCGGACGATGTCGCGATGTTCGACGCACTCGACGTCGCGACCACCATTCAGGAAGTGAGTGCGATGCCGCAGTTCACGGAGCGTGAGCGAGTCGTCGTTCACGCGTTGGCCCGGCACGCGTCGCCGGCCCGGATCGCGGAGGAGCTGTTCGTCTCGCCCAACACCGTGAAGACGCAATTGCGCTCGGCCTACAAGAAGCTCGGCGTGCATTCCCGGCCTGAGGCACTCCGTCGGGCAGAGTCGCTTGGGCTCCTCCGCGACCGAAGTGACGACTAACCCGTCTCGATCTTCGCGCGCAAGCCACCTCGGGGTGAACCCCGGGGTGGTTTCTTCGTTGCTGACAAGGTCAATGGTCAGTCGTTTATTTGTATCTACAAATTAGGGTGAAGTCCGGGGTGACTTAGCGCCCGAGGAGGCCGTGCTCGGGGTGCTATTGATCCGCCTGGCACGTCCAATGGGACCTGTCAGCGCAGGACGCGCCACTCCGGCGCGGATGCACTTACCCCGATGCGCCGAAGAGGTTCCCCTTTGTCTGACACCCCCAGCTCCCAAGCCGTTCCCGCCGCATCCAACGCTGCTGGCACATCCACCCGCCGCTCAGTGCTGCGCGCCGCCGCCTGGACCACCCCCGTCATCGCGCTCGCCACCGCCGCGCCCGCGCAGGCGGCATCCCGGTGCGTGAACAAGACCAACTTCAACGCGCTCACCACGGGTACGAAGCCCACCCAGATCGCGTTCCCGGGAACGGGCGTCACCGCCACGCTGAGCTACGTCGGCTACGGCGGCTTCACCGGCTCCTCGACCAACGGGGCGGTGCAGAACGGCCCGCAGGGTGGAAACCCCAACACGCAGAAGTGGATCAAGTTCGAGAACGACACCGCCAGCTACGGCAGTGGCCTCGACGTGAAGATCGTCTTCAGCGAACCCGTCAACAAGCTCTCCTTCACGCTCTTCGACCTCGACTGGGCCGACGGCAACCACCGCGACGCCGTCATCGCCACCACGCCTCCGACGTCGTTCACCATCGCCTCCGCGCTCCAGGGCAACGGCACGCTGAACAACCCCTGGCGCAAGATCAACGTCGGCGAGATCCCGAGCACCTCGCTCAACGGCAACGTGCAGCTCAACTACACGGGGCCGATCACCGAGGTGACGTTCAGGTACTTCCAGGACCTCAAGGTCCAGGGCTCGAACCACAACCAGCTCATCGGGCTGAGCGACCTCGCGTTCGACAAGTGCCTCTGACGCGGAACAGCTGAACGACGAAGGCGCCGCCGCACGGTCCGACCGGACCCGCGGCGGCGCTTCCGTGTGCCGTGGGTATGCATCCGCACGCCCAGGGCGAACAGGGGAGGGTTTCGGGGGTGGTCGCCGTTACTCTCGGTGTACACGGCCCCCGACCCTGTAGCCAGGTGTCGAGGTCAGGGAGTCGAAGGAGAAACGGATGTTCGAGAGATTTACCGACCGCGCCCGGCGCGTGATCGTCCTCGCCCAAGAAGAGGCGAAGATGCTCAACCACAACTACATCGGGACCGAGCACATCCTCCTCGGCCTCATCCACGAGGGTGAAGGGGTCGCCGCCAAGGCGCTCGAATCCCTCGACATCTCACTGCCTGCCGTTCGCGAGCAGGTCCAGGAGATCATCGGCCAGGGGCAGCAGCGTCCGACGGGGCACATCCCGTTCACGCCGCGCGCCAAGAAGGTGCTCGAGCTCTCGCTCCGCGAAGCCCTGCAGCTCGGCCACAACTACATCGGCACCGAGCACATCCTGCTCGGCCTGATCCGCGAGGGCGAGGGTGTCGCAGCCCAGGTGCTCGTGAAGCTCGGCGCCGACCTCAACCGCGTGCGCCAGCAGGTCATCCAGCTACTGAGCGGCTTCCAGGGCAAAGAGCAGGTTGTTGCCGGCGCAGACCAGCCGCAGCAGGCAGCCCAGGGCTCCGCCGTGCTCGACCAGTTCGGCCGCAACCTCACGCAGGCCGCTCGCGAAGGCAAGCTCGACCCCGTCATCGGGCGCGAGAAGCAGATCGAGCGCGTCATGCAGATCCTGTCGCGCCGCTCGAAGAACAACCCGGTCCTCATCGGCGAGCCCGGCGTCGGCAAGACCGCCGTCGTCGAAGGCCTCGCCCAGGCGATCGTCACCGGCCAGGTGCCCGAGACGCTCAAGGACAAGCAGCTCTACTCGCTCGACCTCGGCTCGCTCATCGCCGGCTCCCGCTACCGCGGTGACTTCGAAGAGCGCCTCAAGAAGGTCACCAAGGAGATCCGCACGCGCGGCGACATCATCGTCTTCATCGACGAGATCCACACCCTCGTGGGTGCGGGCGCCGCCGAGGGCGCGATCGACGCCGCGAGCATCCTGAAGCCGCTCCTCGCACGAGGTGAGCTCCAGACCATCGGTGCGACCACGATCGACGAGTACAAGAAGCACTTCGAGAAGGATGCGGCGCTCGAGCGACGCTTCCAGCCCATCCAGGTGGAAGAGCCGTCGATCGCGCACACGATCAACATCCTCAAGGGCCTCCGCGACAAGTACGAGGCGTTCCACAAGGTGTCCATCACCGACGACGCCATCGTCGCAGCCGCCACCCTCGCCGACCGCTACGTCTCCGACCGGTTCCTGCCGGACAAGGCGATCGACCTGCTCGACGAGGCCGGCGCACGCCTGCGCCTCTCGGTGCTGTCGTCGCCGCCTGAGCTGCGCGAGCTCGACGAGAAGATCGCGATCGTCCGCGCCGACAAGGAGCAGGCGATCGAGCTGCAGGACTTCGAAGGCGCCGCGTCACTGCGCGACGACGAGAAGAACCTGCTCGGCGAGCGCCTCCGCCTCGAGAAGCAGTGGAAGTCGGGCGACGTCAAGTCGACCGGCACCGTCGACGAGGGCCTGATCGCCGAGGTCCTCTCGCAGGCCACCGGCATCCCCGTCTTCAAGCTCACCGAGGAAGAGACCGCGCGCCTCGTCTTCATGGAAGATGCCCTGCACCAGCGGGTCATCGGCCAGAACGAAGCCATCGCCGCTCTGTCCAAGACCATCCGCCGCACGCGCGCCGGACTCAAGGACCCGAACCGCCCATCCGGCTCGTTCATCTTCGCCGGCCCCACGGGTGTCGGAAAGACAGAGCTCGCCAAGGCGCTCGCGGAGTTCCTCTTCGACGACGAGTCGGCGCTCATCTCGCTCGACATGTCGGAGTTCGGCGAGAAGCACACCGTCTCCCGGCTCTTCGGTGCCCCTCCAGGGTTCGTCGGCTTCGAAGAGGGTGGCCAGCTCACCGAGAAGGTGCGCCGCAAGCCGTTCTCCGTGGTCCTGTTCGACGAGATCGAGAAGGCTCACCCGGACATCTTCAACTCGCTCCTCCAGGTGCTTGAAGAGGGACGTCTCACCGACGGCCAGGGTCGCGTCGTGGACTTCAAGAACACGGTCATCATCATGACGACCAACCTCGGCACGAAGGGCATCTCCGGCGGTCCCGTCGGCTTCCAGCTCGAAGGCGACGCGTCGGTGTCGTACGAGAACATGAAGTCGAAGGTCAACGAAGAGCTCAAGAAGCACTTCAAGCCGGAGTTCCTGAACCGCGTCGACGACACGATCGTCTTCCCGCAGCTCTCCACCAACGAGCTGCTGCAGATCGTGGACCTCTTCATCGGTCGCCTCAGCGAGCGCATGCTCGACCGCGACATGACCGTCGAGATCACCGAGCTCGCCAAGCGCAAGCTCATCAAGGTCGGCTTCGACCCGACGCTCGGCGCCCGCCCGCTGCGCCGTGCCGTGCAGCACGAAGTGGAAGACCTCCTCTCCGAGAAGATCCTCCGCGGCGAGCTCAAGGCCGGCGACCACGTCGAGGTCGACTACCCGGACGGCGAGTTCGTGTTCAACGTCTCGAAGCGCCTCGTCCCCGAGACGGTCGCAGCCGGCGGAGTCACCTCCCAGGCTGAGGGCATCATCGCGGACGCAGGCGAGGGCGACGCGCCGACCGCGTAAGCCGCACCCGTACGCGAGCCGAAGCCCCCGCATCCACTGGATGCGGGGGCTTCGTCGTGCCTGCGTTCCTCTGTGCCTGCCTGCTCGGCGAGCTGCTTGAAAGGGGTGTTGTCCGCGGCTCGGAGCGACCTTCCGTGGCGACTCGCGGTGCCCCCATCGTGGCGCGTGACCGCTGGCTAGCGTGTGGCCTTCCGGAAGCCGTCCCAGATGTCCCAGACGCTGATGGTGACGACCCCGAAGGCGACGAGGACCGAGACGATCGTCGTCACGGTCGCCGCGCTGTCTGCGCTCGGGATGACCGTGGCGAAGAAGTCCGGGTTCAAGAGCAGGCCGCGACCGAGCGCCGTGAGCAGCAGCGACATGAACAGGACAGCGAGCACCGCGTTCGCCCAGGCGAGAGGCAACGTGACGCGTCCCGTCCGGTACAGGGCCACGCTGTAGACGGCTTCGAAGACGAACAACACGAGCAACCCCAGCGCCCACCACGGCCAGAGGTCCTGACCGAAGAACGACAGCCCTGGCTGCGTCGGCACGAATCCGACGAAGTGGTCCCACGCGATCGCACCAGTCCCGAGCACGAGGAACACCAGCGACGCCACGAGTTCGGACGCTCCGGCCCCCGTCTGGCGGATCTCCGGCAGATCATCGACGCTCCACTTGCCGTCGCCCGTGGGGGTGTCCGTGCGATCGAGGATGAAGAACACGAGCGTCGTCCAGAAGGTGACGTGCATGATCACGCTGAGGATGATCACCACGACCTCCGCGATGATCTCCCCGATGCTGCTGCCGAGCAGCGTCTGCGCGATCGCGACCCCCAGCGCCGCGCACGCGGGGATGATCCACAGCAGGACCTTCAGCAGGCGCCACCACATGAGGTAGTAGCGCGGTCCGATCAGATACAGCTTTCGGTCGGTGTAGCTCGCTGCCAGCAGCTCCGGGTCACCGAGTTCCGTGAGGACGGCGATCTCGGCGGCGCTGGCGGTTTCACCGGCTTCGATGCGTCCATCCACGAGGTCCTGGATGGACGCTCGCAACTCGGCTTCGAGGTCGGCGCGCTGGTCGTCGGGGACGGTGCGCATCGAGGCGCTGACGTAGCGCTCGGTCAGGGTGTCGTTGATGGCGGTCATGTCAGGCCCCTTCTGGGAGATGCTCGATCGCCTCGGCGAGGGAGCGGAATTCTGCGGTCATCGCGGTCGCGAGCGCTGTACCTGCCGGGCTCGCGCGGTAGAACTTGCGAGGGCGGGCCTCGTCGGTGTTCCACTCGCTCGTGAGGTGTCCCTGCTTCTCGAGTCTGCGAAGAAGCGGGTAGAGGGTGTTCGCGTCGGTGTCGAAGCCACGGGATTGCAGCGCTTCGAGGAGGCCGTAGCCGTAGCCGGGCTCGGCGAGGAGGCGGAGGCAGGCGAGCACGACGGTGCCCCTGCGGAGCTCCTGCAGGTGGATGTCGTGGGTCTCGTCATCGCTCATGAATCACACCATAGTGTGTGACGCACACTATCGTCAATGGCACGGTGTTGTGAGTTGCGGCACCCGAAGTTCCTGAGGGGCAGTGCGCCGCGGCCGGTGGCATCGCGGGCTTACGCTGGAGGGCGTGCCTGCATCCCCCTCTTCCTCGCCGAACGGCAAGCCGAAGAAGGAGGCGACGCTCACGCAGGTGACCCTGCTGGCGCTCCTGCCGTCGTTCGTCTTCGCGATCGGCGAGGGCGCGATCATCCCCATCATCCCGACCGTCGCCGTCTCGCTCGGCACGGGGATCGAGTTCGCCGGCTTCATCGCGGGGTCGCTCATGATCGGTCAGATGATCGGCGACCTGCCTGCCGGTGCCGTCGTTCAGCGGCTGGGGGAGAAGCGCGCGATGCTCGCCGCGCTCGGAGTGAGCCTCATCGGCATCCTGCTGTGCGCGTTTGCCGTAGCGCCCTGGATGCTGCTTGTCGGGGTCGTGATCATCGGCATCTCGGCCGCCAACTTCAACCTCGCACGTCACGCGTTCCTCACGACCTACGTGCCGCTGCGCTACCGGGCGCGCGTGCTGTCGACGCTCGGCGGGGTCTTCCGGGCAGGGTTCTTCGTTGGCCCGTTCATCATCGCCGGCATCCTCGTGCTGTTCGATGCGCCCCAGTACGGGTTCTGGGTGTTCATCGTCTGCGGGGCCATCGCCGCCCTCATCCTGCTCTTCGCGCCCGACCCCGAGACGGTCGCACGGCCCTCGCACTCCGCGAAGGTGGTGCCGGACGCTGGCGCAGGAGTCGTCGGATCGCTGCCGCCGAAGCGCCTCGGTGTCTTCGCCACCATCCGGGCGAACGCGGGAGTGCTCGTGCGGCTCGGGACGGGGGCGGGCATCATGGCAGCGCTCCGTGCTGCTCGGAATGTGATGCTGCCGCTCTGGGCGCTCTCGATCGGCATGGATACCGCGGCCGCGGTGCTGGTCATCGGCGTGAGCGCGGGCGTCGACTTCGCGCTGTTCTTCGTGTCCGGCTGGGTGATGGATCGCTTTGGGCGGGTGTGGGGCGCGGTTCCGGCGCTGCTCGGCCTGGGCGCTGGCTTCCTCACCCTCGCGTTCACGCATGACCTCGCCGGTGACACCTCTCAGCTGTGGTTCACGGCGCTCGCGGTCTGGTTGGGCTTCGCGAACGGCATCGGCTCTGGCATCCTCATGACGCTTGGCGCCGATCTCGCGCCGAGGCAGGACCCAGCCCCGTTCCTCGGCGCGTGGCGGCTCATCACCGACTCGTCGGCTGCGTCGGTGCCGGTCATCGTCGCGGCGGCGACGGCCCTGGTATCCATCTCGTTCACGTCTGGGATGCTCGGCGTGCTCGGGTTCGTCGGAGCGGCGCTCATGGGCTGGCAGATCCCGAAGCACGTGCCGCGTCAGCGGCGCTAGTAGCAGGGCCCGCGTCAGCGGTGCTGACGGCTGAGCCCGCGTCAGCGGCGCTGACGGCTGAGCCCGCGTCAGCACCCCATGCCGAAGTCTCGGGATGGAAGAGTCGCTTCGTTTGGGGAACCTTCCTGCAGCGAAGTGAGTTCTGCATCCCGAATGGGGAGGATGCGCGACGCGCTGACCTACCGCGGCAGGCGGTCGAGGTAGTCGAGCAGCACGCCTTCGCGCATGGCCCATGGGGACACGTCGAGCTGGCTGATGTCGAAGACGTGCATGACCTCGGACAGGACGACGCCGCCTGCGACGATCTGCAGCGCGCGGTCGGTCGTGATTCCGGGCAGTGCGGGCCTCGCCTCCGAGTGCAGTTTCGCGAGCCGCGGCACCCAGTCGTCGAGCTGCCACTTCTGCAGGGTCGTGCGCTGCCCGGCTCCGATGCCGTCGATGGACGAGCCGGCGAGGCGGGCGAGGGAGCGGATGGTCTTCGACGAGCCGACGAACTGGTCTGGGCGGGCGCCTTCGAACGTCTCCGCTGCTTCTTTGATGAGCTTGCGCGCGTACTTGCGCAGCTCATCCACCTGGTCTTCGGTGGGCGGGTCGTTGTGGAGGAAGTTGACGGTGCTGCGTCCCGCGCCGAGCGGCACGGAGATGGCGTGTTCGGAGAGCTCGTCGTCGCCGACGGCCAGTTCGAGGGAGCCGCCGCCGATGTCGACGAGCATGATCCGACCGGCTGCCCAGCCGAACCAGCGGCGGACGGCGAGGAACGTCGTCCTGGCCTCCTCTTCACCGGTCATGACCTGCAGGTCGATGCCGGTCTCCTTGTGGATGCGCTTCAGCAGTTCGGGGCCGTTCTTGGCTTCGCGGATGGCGCTGGTCGCGAGCGGCATGAAGTGGTCGAGCTTGCTCTTCTTGACGGCGTCGGCGGCCCGGTGCATGGCGTCCATGATCTTGGCGACGCCTTCGTCGGAGATCGAGCGGTCTGGTTGCAGGTACCGCATGAGGCGCAGGATGCTCTTCTGGGACGTCTCCGGCACGGGCTTCGCGCCGGGGTGGGCGTCGACCACGATGAGGTGGACGGTGTTGGATCCGACGTCGAGAACTCCAAGGCGCATGCCCTGGATGTTACCCGTGCTGTCGCGCTCGGCTTCCCGGCCAGGTGCTCGCGCGTAGGCTTGACGGATGCAGGAGATCACCATCAGGCGGGCCACCACGCACGACATCGTGGGTATCAGCGAGCTGATCCAGCCGCTTGTCGACCGCAACGTGCTGCTGCGGAAGGAGCTCGTCACGCTGTACGAGGCGGTGCAGGAGTTCCGGGTCGCTGTGGATGAGCGGGGCCGCTTGGTGGGGTGCGGGGCTCTGCACGTGCTGTGGCGCGACCTGGGTGAGGTGCGCACCATCGCGACCGCTGACTCCGTGCGCGGCACCGGCGTCGGGCACGTGATCCTGGATCGCCTGATGGCGGACGCGCGCCACCTCGGCCTCGAGCGCCTCTTCTGCCTGACCTTCGAGACGAGCTTCTTCGAACGGCACGGCTTCGTGGTGGTGGGTGAGCAGATCGTCGACGCGGAGACGTACGAGATGATGCGCCGGTCCCCTGATGAGGGTGTCGCCGAGTTCCTCGACCTCGCTCACGTCAAGCCGAACACGCTGGGCAATACGCGCATGCTGAAGGTGCTCTGAGCGCGTCACCGACCTCCGCAGTCGGCCGCTTCGTCACGGCGGCCGGTGCGCCTCACGGGCGTCGCAGGACCGGGTCCGTACCCTTGGCGAGTGAGTTCGACCCGCAGACCAAGCAAGGCCGTCTACCGCCGTCGGCGGCTGGCGCTCCTCATCCTCTGCGTGCTGGTGATCGGCCTGCTGATCTGGGGCGTCTCGAGTCTCGTCGGGGCCGGAGGAGACGAGCAGGGCGGCGCATCCGCATCCGTTTCCCCGTCCGCTGCCGCGAGCGAATCGGCGTCGGCCGAGACGGGTGAGTCACCCGCCGCCACACCGACCCCCACGCCCACACCGACGGGGCCGGCCGAGTGCGCGGCGCCGGAGCTGGTCGTGTCTGCGGTGCTCGACGCCACCAGCTACGCGCCGGACGTCCAGCCGCAGCTCTCGCTCTCGATCGCCAACACCGGCGCGGAGCCGTGCGTCATGAACGTCGGCACCGCCGTGCAGGTGTACACCATCTCGAGCGGCGCCGACGTCATCTGGGTCTCGTCGCACTGCCAGACCGACCCGGCTGACGAGATCGTCACGATCGGCGCGGGCCAGTCGATCACGGCACCTCCCATCAGCTGGGTGCGCGAGCGCTCGTCGCTCGATACGTGCGGCACCGATCGGGCGGATGCGGTCGCCGGGGGCGCCTACTACCAGCTCGTCGTGAGCGTCAACGGCATCGCCTCGCAGCCCGCGACCTTCGTCCTGGACTGACCCGAGACTTGGCGACGGGGTTTCGCGATAATCCCCTGAACGTTAACCTTGAAGACAGTGTGAGCTGAGATCATCAGCTCGTTCCGCACGATTCTGTCCCTCCGTCGATCGCCAGGAGACTCATGACGACGCCCACTCGCAAGCGTGCAACAGCTGCCGCCGCCGTTCTCGGCACGGCAGCTCTTGTTTCCGCATTCGCGGCCCCAGCGGGGGCCGCCGTGCTCTCCCCAAGCTTCATCGAGCCCACCGCGGGCGCGAAGCAGATCAACCTCGTCGGCTTCAACGACTTCCACGGCCGCTTCCTCGACGCCGACCTCTTCGCCGCCACCGTGCTGCAGGCGCAGCAGGGCTTCGGCGAGGAGAACAGCCTCGTCATCTCGAACGGCGACGCCGTCGGCGCGAGCCTCTTCGAGTCCTCCATCCAGCAGGACCAGCCCACCATCGACGTGCTCAACACGATGGGTGTGGATGCCTGGACGCAGGGCAACCACGAGTTCGACAAGGGCATCGACGACGCGACTGGTCGCCTCGCCTCGGCGACCAACGGCCCCGACCTGGCGGCGAACGTCACGCTCGCCGACGGCTCGCACCCGTTCGATACGCACGCCATCTTCGAGGTCAACGGCCTCAAGGTCGCCGTCATCGGCGCCGTCACCGAGGAGACCTCGGCCCTCGTCTCGCCAGCTGGAATCGCCGGCGTGACCTTCGGCGACCCCGTCGAAGCGGTCAACGAGGTCGCTGCCGAGCTGACCGCGAGCAACGCCGCCGACATCATCGTCGCCTCGTACCACGAGGGTGCTCCGCTCGACGACGCGCCGATCGCTGACAACGAGCAGTCGGACACCTTCCGTCACATCGTCGAGGACACGGCTCCTGAGGTCGACGCGATCTTCAACGCGCACACGCACCGCGAGTACGCCTACGACGCGCCGAACGGCGCATCCACCCGTCCCGTCATCCAGGCCGGCCAGTACGCGGAGAACATCGCGCAGGTCGTGCTCACGGTCGACGCGTCCGGCAACGTGACGAAGTCTGACAGCTCGGTCGTCCCGAGCTTCGACACGTTCGATGCAGAGGAAGAGGGCGCCACCAACCCGGCGCCCGCGAGCATCGCCTCCGACCCGCGCCTCGCGGAGATCCGCACGATCCGCGACGCCGCAGTCGCCGAGGCTGACGTGCTCGGTGCCGAGGTCATCGGCACGCAGACCGGCGACCTGTCGCGCGGCAAGGACTACGAGCCCGGCTCGCTGACGGTCGCTGAAGATGGCACCACCTCTGGCGGCGTCGTCACGACCGCTGACAACCGCGCCGAGGAGTCGTCGCTCGGCGGCATCATCTCGCAGTCGATGCTCGAGACGGTGGCAGCCACTGGACGCGACGTCGACGCGGCCATCATGAACCCGGGTGGCCTGCGCGCTGACCTGCTCGACAACGACGGCCAGATCACCTACAAGGAGGCCGCGACGGTCATCCCGTTCGCGAACAACCTCTCGGTCGTCTCCCTCAAGGGCGTCGACGTGAAGAACGTGCTCGAGGAGCAGTGGCAGCTGACCGCGAGCGGCGAAGTGCCCTCGCGCCCCTACCTGCAGCTCGGCTTGAGCGAGAACTTCACGTACATCTTCGACAGCTCGCGTCCCCGCATGGACCGCATCGTGGGCCTCTCCATCAACGACGAGCCCGTCCAGCCGGACGAGACCTACAACCTCGTCATGCCAACGTTCCTCGCGGCAGGCGGTGACAACTTCCACTCGCTGGCGAACAACGTCGGCGTGCAGGACACGGGCCTCATCGACCTCGACGCGTTCGTGACCTGGATCCGCGGCGAGACCTCGGGTTCCCCCGAGGGCGTCACGCCGGACACGAAGCGCAACGGCTTCGAGATCGTCGGCCTGCCCGAGAACAACACGTTCGTCGCCGGCGAGACCTACTCGCTCTCCGTCGGCAAGTTCAACCTGACCTCGCTGGGGTTCACGCAGAACCTGTCGATCGTCGGCTGGATCGGCCAGATGGAGCTCGGCGCGCAGACGGTGGACCTCGCGACGCCGAACCAGGTCGAGTTCACCTTCACGGTTCCGGAGAACGGCATCGCGGAGACCTCGGAGTCGCGCCTCGCGTTCCTCGCCAGCCAGTCGGGTGCCAGCGTGTCCCTGCCGGTCATCGTCCCCCCGCTGGTCGAGCCGACCGCGACGCCGGAGCCCACGGCCACGGCAGAGCCCACCGCCACGGCTGAGCCGACCGCGACTGCAACGGCAGCGCCGGTTCCGACCGCGACGACGCCTACGGCAGACGGTGGCGATCTCGCCACGACCGGCTCAGACGAGACCGCGATGTTCGCCGCGATCGCCGGGGCGCTTGCGCTCCTCGTCGCCGGTGGGGCCGCGATGCTGCTTCGTCGCCGCGCAGGCAGCGACGCGTAGTCCTCGGACACAGCACTGAGTCGGCCTCCGGCTGACTCGCGAAAGGCCCGGAGCAACTGCTCCGGGCCTTTCGCGTGCCTGCTCCAAGAGAGCCCAGCCGTTCCCACGCGCGCTCGCAGCCGCGCAGGATCGCGAGTGGGCGCCGCGGGTCGGCCTCGGTCAGTTGCCGAGCGCCGCGGTGAGGGCGCGGTCGATGCTCCCGATCGAAGGGTCGACGACGTGTGCGAGGCCCATGCGCTTGGCCTCAGCCGCGCGCAGGTTCGCTGATGCGACGCGGCGGATCTCGCCGGCGAGGCTGACCTCGCCGAAGACGACGGTGCCGTCGCGGACCGGACGGTTGCGGATGGAGGAGGCGATGGCGATCGCGATGGCGAGGTCGGCCGCCGGTTCCTGGAGCTTCACCCCGCCGACGGTGGAGACGTAGACGTCGTACTCGGAGAGCTTGTGCTTGGTGCGCCGCTCGAGCACGGCGAGCAGCATCGCGACGCGGCTCGTGTCGACGCCATTCGTGACCCGGCGTGGGTTGGGGGCGTTGGTCTTCTGCACGAGCGCCTGGATCTCGACCGGGAGCGCGCGCCGGCCCTCGAGCGCGACGGTGACGCACGTGCCGCTGACCGGCTCCGGGCGCTCGCTGAGGAACAGGCCGGACGGGTCTGGCACCTCGGTCATGCCCTCGCCGGTCATCTCGAAGCAGCCGACCTCGTCGGTCGGGCCGAAGCGGTTCTTGATGGTGCGCACGAACCGCAGCGCCGTGTGGCGGTCGCCTTCGATGTGGGCGACGACGTCGACGAGGTGCTCGAGGAGGCGCGGGCCGGCGATGGTGCCGTCTTTCGTGACGTGGCCGACGATGATGACGGGCACGCCCCTGGTCTTGGCGACGCGGATGAGGGCGGACGCGACTTCGCGCACCTGGCTCGGCTGCCCCGCGAGCGAGTCGACGGTGTCGCTCGCGACGGTCTGCACGGAGTCGACGATGATGAGGCCGGGGTCGAGGCGCTCGATCTGTCCGAGCACGGTCGACAGGTCGGTCTCGCTCGCGAGGTACAGGGTGTCGTGCAGGGCGTTGGTGCGCTGGGCGCGCATCCGCACCTGGTTCACCGACTCCTCGGCGGACGCGTACAGCACGGTGGTGCCCTTCGCAGCGACCCGGGAGGCGAGCTCGAGGAGGATCGTCGACTTGCCGACGCCGGGCTCGCCGCTCAGCAGGATGGCGGCGCCGGGGACGAGGCCACCGCCCAGGACTCGGTCGAACTCGCCGATTCCTGTCGGGCGGTGCGCGACGTTGTCGACGGGGGCCTCGGTGATGGGGCGTGCGGCACGTGACTCGCTGATCGTGGCGGCCTGGATGCGCCCGGCCGTCTGCGATTCGAAGCGGTCGACGAGCGTGCCCCAGGCCTGGCATTCCGGGCACTGCCCGAACCACTTCAGCGACGCGGCACCGCATTCGGTGCACTTGAACGCTGGCTGCTGCTTGGTCTTGGGAGGCATGCGTCAAGGCTAGGCGCGACCACCGACAACCGAGCCCAGCACGCGCTCACGGCGAAGAGTCCTTATCCTGGGGAGGCTCACCGCCGTACGCGCCCCTTGCGTGCACCCCCACGACGCGGGGAGCCACGTCTGGAGGATCGATGACGATGCGAACGCGCGCCCGCACGATGACCGCCCTGCTCGCGCTGGCGGCGATGACGGGACTCGCAGGATGCGCCCCCGGCCCGATCGTCGAGGATGGGCCTGGCGAGGCGGGCACCCTGGAGGTGCAGAAGGTCAATCCGGCCGACTTCGCCGGCCAGAGCCTGAGCTACGTCTACTTCACCGACGGCCCGGACGAGGCCGCGACGCGTGAGCTCATCGCCTCCTTCGAGGAGGAGTACGACGTGACCGTGAACCTCGAGGTGCTGCCGTACTCCGACCTCGTCACGAGTGTCCAGGCCAGGCTCTCGGGCGGCAACGCACCGGACGTCGTGCGGCTCACGGGCCTCACCGACTTCCGGGCCGACCTGCTCGACCTGCGCACCTACCTGGGCGAGGACTACGCCGAGGAGTTCGTCGACGGCCCCGTGAAGGGCGTGCTCGGGGAGTACGGGGAGATGCTCGCCGTGCCGTCGGATCTGACGCTCAACGGGCCGTTCATCAACGTCGACCTCTTCAACGAGGCCGGTGTGCCGCTGCCCGACTCCGAGGACCCCTGGACGTGGGACGAGATGATCGACGCGGCCACGAAGGTGCAGGAGGCGACCGACACGGAGTACGCCTTCGCGATCGACAAGTCCGGGCACCGCGTCAGCACGGTCCTCAGCCAGTACGGCACCGCGCTCGTCGGCGACGACGGCGCTGTCCTCGATGAGGCGAAGGCGGTGGAGGCGCTCCAACCGCTCGTCGACATGATGGCGGATGGGCGCATGCCGCGCGACTTCTGGCTCGGCTCCGGCAGCCGCTACGAGGGCGCGAACGACATCTTCCTGGCGCAGCAGACGCCCGTGTACCTGTCCGGGAACTGGCAGGTGGGGCAGTTCGCCGACAACGCCGACTTCACGTGGGCCGCGGCGCCGAACCCGTGCGCCGACGAGTGCGGCGGCTTCCCCGGCGGGAAGTACATGGGCGCGCTCGCGGAGGGCCCGAACCCCGCGCTCGGCGCGTTCTTCGTGCAGTACATGAACACGACGAAGGCGCAGCAGAAGTTCATCGTCGCCGGAGGCTTCCTGCCCACGCGCGTCGACCTCACCGAGCGCGGCGTGCAGTACCCGGTGCGCCAGGAGGACATGGACGTGTTCTTCGCCGACCTCGCCCGCACCCCGGACCTCGGGTACGAGGCGAACAGCCAGCCGTCGTACACGGGTGCCTCGCTCGAGCTGGTCGACGAGCTCGCGCTTGTCGTCGCAGGGGAGAAGGACACGACCACGGCGGTCTCCGACTTGAAGGCGAAGTCCGAGCAGCTCGTCGAGGAGCTGCAGCCGTGACCGCCGACCTCCGCACCACGACCAACGCACAGCGCGTCGTCCAGCCACCCGGTCCGGATGGGCCCGGGAAGCGGAAGCCCGGGTCGAAGAAGCCGTGGCAGCTGCGCCTCGCGCCGTACCTCTTCCTCCTCCCCAACATGGCGATCTTCGGCGTCTTCACGATCTGGCCGGCGATCAACGGGTTCAACAACTCCCTGTACTCGTCGTCCAACGGACGCACGTTCCGGCGGGAGGGGCTCGGCAACTACACGCGCATCCTCACCGACCCGGAATTCTGGGGCGTGGTGGCGCAGACGGCGGTCTACGCGGTCGCGTACGTCGCCCTCTCCGTGGTCCTGGGCATCCTGCTCGCCGTGCTCGTCGAACAGCAGCTCCGCGGGCGCGCGTTCTTCCGGGCCGTGTTCTTCATCCCGGTGCTCGTGTCCCCGGTCGTGGCGGGCCTCGTCTGGAACTGGATGCTCGAACGCGAAGGCGGGCTCGTGAACACGGGGCTCGGGATGCTCGGCATCCCAGCCGTGCCGTGGCTCGTCGAGGGGCCGTGGGCGATGGTCGCCATCATCGGTGTCGGCGTCTGGCTGCAGGCCGGCTTCTACATGCTCATCCTCATGGCCGGGCTGCAGAGCATCGACCCCACCCTGAACGAGGCGGCCTCCATCGACGGGGCGTCGCGGTGGCAGCAGTTCTGGGGCATCACCCTGCCCCTGCTGCAGCCCAGCGTCCTCGTCGTGGTGGTGCTCGCCACCATCCACGGCTTCCAGGCCTTCGACTACATCTTCACACTCACGGGCGGCGGCCCGATCGGGGCGACCACCCTCATCGTGCAGTACATCTACGAGAACGCCTTCGTGTCGCCCATCCGGTACGGGCTCGCCGCCGCAGGCAGCGTGCTGCTGTTCCTCGTCGTGTTCTCGATCACGCTCGTCAACTACTTCATCGGCCGAAAGCGAGACGCGGTATGACCACGGACACGGCCCTCCTGAACTCGGTCGGCACCCAGAAGCCGGGCAAGCCGACGTGGACCACGACGAGCTCGAAGCGCGTCACGTCGACGGACGCGCTGCGCGTCGTGATCCTCATCACGTTCGCGCTCCTCGCCCTCATCCCTATCGTCTGGCTGCTGCTCGGGTCGTTCAAGACGCAGCCGGAGCTGGCCGCGGGCGCGAGCACCCCGTTCCCGTCGTCGTGGGCGTTCACGAACTACACGGAGGCGCTCACCCGCTTCAGCTTCGGCAGCTACCTGCTGAACAGCGTCGTCGTCACGATCGCCGCGACGGTGCTGACGCTCGCCGTGAACTCCATGGCCGCGTACGGCCTCGCGAAGTACAACTTCCGAGGCAAGACGTTCCTGTTCATCGTGACCCTCGCGACGATCATGATCCCGCTGCAGGTCATCCTCATCCCCGTCTACCAGGTCGTCGCATCCCTTGGCCTCGTGAACTCGCTGTGGGGCCTCATCATCCCGGCGGCCGCGACCCCGACCGGCGTGTTCATCCTGCGCCAGTACATGCTGTCCATTCCGGACGAGCTCATCGAGGCCGCCCGCATCGACGGCGCGGGCGAGTTCCGCATCTTCGCGTCCATCGTGCTCCCCATCTGCCGGCCCGCGCTCGCGGTGGTCGCGATCCTGTCCGTCATGTGGCGGTGGAACGACTTCCTGTGGCCGCTGATCGTCGCGCAGAGCGAGTCGGTGTACACGCTGCCCGTGGCGCTCGCCCGGTTCAACGCGGAGGAGACGGTGCCGTTCAACCTGATCCTCGCGATGAGCGTCGTCAGCATCCTGCCCATCGTGGTGCTGTTCCTCTTCTTCCAGCGACAGGTGACGACGGGCATCGCCAACACGGGTCTGAAGTAGCGCGCGCGGCGCGGTTCGGGCAGGATCAAGGCGTGTCAGCGCGTCGCGTGGTGTACGCCGTGAACCCGTCGGCGGGGCGAGGTGCACCCTCCGACCTAGGGCGCAGGCTCGCCGGGGGAGTGGGCGGCGCCCAGCTGCCCGACCTCGAGGTGGTGCTGGTGACCGCCGGCTCCATGCCGGAGCTCCGGAGCCGCGTCGTCACCGAGCTCGCGCATCCGGGCGGCGTGGATGCGCTGGTCGTGATGGGCGGCGACGGCATGGTCTCTCTGGGGACGGGTCTCGTCGCGGGCACCGGAGTGCCGCTCGGGATCGTACCAGCAGGTACCGGCAACGACTTCGCGCGCGGCGCCGGGATCAGGCGGGATGCTCCCGCTGTCGGAATCGAGCGGATGCTGACAGCCCTGCGCACCGGTGACGCCGGCGTTCGCGAGGTCGACGTGGTGCGCCTTGCCCTCGACGGTGTCGAGCACGTCGCCCTCAACTCGGTGAACATCGGCTTTGACGCGGTGGTGAACCGTCGCGCGAACGAGCTCCGACGGCTGCCGGGGACGGCTCGTTACATCGCCGCGCTGCTGGATTCGGTGCGGAGCTTCTCGCCCCTCGAATTCGGTGTCTCGGTCGATGGTGGTCCCACGCGCGCCGTCGCTGCCGAGCTGCTCGCGATCTTGAACGGGTCCTCGATCGGCGGCGGCATCAGGGTCGCGCCCCACGCGGTCATCGACGACGGCGCCCTCGACCTCTTCGTCGTCGGACGGCTCTCGAAGCTCGGGCTGCTCACGCTGTTTCCCCTTGCGATGGTGGGCCTGCACACGCGGCTGCCCGCCGTCTCCTTCGAGCGGATGCGGCGCATCCGCGTGCAAGTGCCCGCGGGTGTGCTCGTCTACGCCGACGGGGAGGAGCTGCGCGGGCCGGACCAGCACGCGTGCACGCTCGACGCGCGGGTGGACCCGGGCGCGCTGCGGCTCGTCCAGCCCCGGCGGCCCGCCTGACGCGCCGTCGTCGACCCCCGATTTGCATTCGACCCCATGGTTCGTACTAAGATTCCCCACGGTGACGTGTCCGAGCGGCCGAAGGTGCAACACTCGAAATGTTGTGTAGGGGCGACTCTACCGTGGGTTCAAATCCCACCGTCACCGCCATCTGAAAGGCCCCGAC
Organism: Pseudoclavibacter sp. RFBB5; assembly: GCF_002931555.1. Classification (GTDB taxonomy): domain Bacteria; phylum Actinomycetota; class Actinomycetes; order Actinomycetales; family Microbacteriaceae; genus Pseudoclavibacter. The sequence goes on from NZ_PSTZ01000004.1 coordinate 59,681, forward strand.
TTCCCTGCGTTTGCAAGGGAGTCGGGGCCTTTCTGCTGCCGTCATCGCGACCGCTCTGCCTCGTGCTCATTGGAAGGCTGCGATGCAGGGGTGACCCGCCCGCGGATGAAGATGATCGCCACCAGGCCGAAGAGGATCACCGCGATGTTGCCGAACCCGGCGAACGCCGTGAGCGGCCCGATGCCAGGGTGCGCGGTGAGCAGGAAGATGCTTGGGTCGGTGGTCGCGTGCAGGAGGATCGGCCAGATCAGGTTGCCCGTGACGCGGAGCGCGAGGTACATGCAGATGCCGAACGCGAACGTGTACAGCACCTGGATTGCAGTCGCGAACACGCTCTGACCGGTGAGCACGTTCGCGGAGTGCATCGCCGCGAAGAGCGCCGCTGACACGGTCGCTGTCGCGATCTCCGAATGGCCCGCCTTGCGCATGAGGTTCACGACGTACCCGCGGGTGAGTACCTCCTCGGCGAAGCCGATGCACAACCCCGCGACCAGCCAGGCCGCGACCAGGTCGAGTCCGGCCGAGTCGTAGTCGAGCGCCGCGAACCGGAGCGCGTTGAAGACCAGCACCACCGCGACGGCGATCCACATCCACCCCCTGCCCCGGATGGGCTGCGGCGCGAACAGCTCGCGCAGCCAGCCGAGCGAGAGCGCGAAGGCCACGAGGAGGAGGCCACCCAGGGCGATCGGAAGTGCGAAGCCCACGATGATCGCGCCTGCCGAGCTGGGCTCAAGGCCGTCCTCGAAAGGCAGGAACAGCAACCCGCCCAGCTGGTAGAGCACATAGTAGGCCACGACGAGCACGACGGCCTTCCACCACCCGCCCCGCTCCCAGAACGCCTTCCAGCTGGGTTTCGGGGCAGCCTGGGCGAGGTCGTCGGTTCGGCCGCTCATCGGCGCACTCCAAGGGGTCGGGGGAGGGCCGCCTCGGGGGATCGCTCGACCTGAGCACAGAGCCTACTGAGCACGGAGGGTGCGCAGGAGAGCGAACCTCACCACCCGTGCGTGTTCATCCACTCGCGTCGCTGGTCTGCTTCCTCCCGGCTGGGGTCTCCGCGCCAGGAGTCGTGATCGGCGAGCTCGCCGGCCTCGAGCGCCACGAATGCGAAGCAGACCGGGCAGATCGCCCTGCCATGGGGAAAGCCGTCGGCGAGCGGCGGCGCGGGGGCGGCCTGGGTTCCGCTTCCTGGGCAGCGCGGCCCATCGGCGTTCACGTCGCTCCACAGGATGCTCGAGCCGGTTCGATTGTGCAGGCCCGCGTGCCCGGCCCGTCTCGTGCAGATCTCGCCGTCGCGGCGGCTGAGGCACAGCATCCGAGCCGCGCCGGGCAGCTGCGCGATCGGGCGGTTGCTCATCGCTCTCCGATGAGGTTGAGCTGCGTGCCGTCGATGTCGACGAGGTAGCCGACCATGCCACCCCACCTTTCCCGGGCGACCGGATGCAGGCGGGGGAACCCGACACGCGTCTCTGGCACGCCCGTCGCCAGGATGGCCGCATACAGCGCGTCGACGTCGGCGACCCGGATGCTGCACATCGCGGCGCTCGCGTACGGATCGACCTTCGGATGCGGGAAGAACTCGAGCACGACCGTGCCCTTCGCCAGGATCATCCACCCCTCGTCGCGGAAAGTCTCGGCGAAGCCAAACGAACCGTAGAAGTCTGCCGTCGCGTCGAAGTCTCGAGCGGGGAGGTTGGGGACGGCACGATCGCGCATGTCGCAAGCCTATGCACGGAGTTGGGGAGGGCGCTCTGCTCGGCTTCCAGGCAGTGCGTCCCGATCTGCTCGGATGCGTCGTCGGTAGACTCGCGGCATGCCAGACCCCCGAGCTTCAGAGGACGACGAGCAGTTCGCGGTCACCTCGCTTGGGCTTGCGGTGCGCGCCGGGCGGAAGCGCCTCGATCTCTCCGTCCACGCGCTCGCGAAGCAGGCCGGGGTGAGTCTCGGTCTCGTCAGCCAGCTGGAGCGGGGCATCGGCAACCCGTCGCTGGGGTCGATCCAGCGGCTCGCCACCGCGCTCGGAGTTCCGATCACGCAGCTCCTGGAGCCTTCGGCACCCGACTTTGCTGTCGTCACCCACGACCGGCGGCTGCGGCTGCCGACCCCCACCGATGTGCCAGAGGACGAGCGGGCGGTGCGCGAGCTGCTGACACCCCGTAGCGAGTCGACGCTGCAGCTCATCCGCTCAGTCCTTCCTCCGCGCTTCACGAACGCGGGTCGCCCGTTCCGGCATATCGGGACCGAGAGCGTCACGGTGCTGTCCGGGCGGCTCATGGTGGTGCACGGAGAAGAGGAAGTTGTCCTCGGGGCTGGGGACACGGCGACCTACGCGTGCTCGACCGCCCATTGGTGGTCGAACGAGCACGACGGTGAGACTGTTGTCATCGGGGCCGTGAGCCCCTTCGAGCGTTAGGTTCCGGCTGCGTCCTGCTCCACGGCGGCCGGTCTACCGGACACGAGGTTCTCGTCGAGGTCGCGGATGCGCAGCTCGAGGAGACGGTCGAGCGCGCCAATCGGGGTGTCGTCGTCGTCGACTCTCAGATCGATCGCGAGGTCCGGCGGATGGCTGCGGTGCTCCTGTCTGCGTGCGACGAGCACCGCGGCGCTCTGCCGGCCACGCGCATCCCCGCCAGCGGATTGGCCCGCCTGCAGCGCCGCGAGGAGTCGGCGCGCGAACGCCGCGACGGGGTTCGCGTGCGCACCCGCGGAATCCGCGGGCTGAGCGCCGCTGCGTTCGAATGAGTCGGCAACCGCATCGAGGACGTCCTGGCCCGTCAGCAGGTTGCCGACAGTCACGTAATCGACGCCCTGTCGCTGGCCTGTCCACGCGCTCGTCTGCTTCCCGACCCACGCGCCGGTTCTCCCGGTCAGGTCAAGCGCCGCAGTCTGCCGGAGCTCCGGTTGCTGGTCCCATTCGGTCACGCGGCGAACCACGGACTCTGGCGACTCACCCGCCGCTAGGGCGTCCAGCATCCGGCCACGCAGCGCGCGGTTTGTCCACGCCTGACTCGCAACAGCGCCGACGGCGGGATCTATGGCCAGCACCGCGTTGCCGACGGCGAGCGAGCGGCTGGCGGTCACCGCGCCGAGGAGGCCAGCTACGCGATCAAGCGCCAGGAGCGTGAAGGTCATTGGTGTCCTCGTCTCAGCGGATTGGCCCCGGGATGGGAAATCCCGCGGGCCGGGACCGTTTGTGACGATCCTGTTTCGACCGCCCGGCGGTCTTGTACCTCGCTCAAGCGTGCCACATACTGATGAAACATTCACGAAAATGATCGAAGTGGAGTGCACCATGCAACGACGACGTGCTGGGATCGGAGCCGCGGCCATTGGCGCGCTCCTCGTCTTGAGCGGATGCTCGGCAGGTGAGAGCGTCGACATCGGCGGCGGCGAGGGTGTCGAGGGTGAGGTGCTGTACGCCGCTATCGGTGGCGAGCCGGACCAGCTCGACCCGCACAAGACCTCCTCCTACTTCTCGTTCCAGGTCCTCGAGAACGTCTATGACACCCTGGTCGAGCCGGACGAGAACCTCGAGATGCAGCCGGCGCTCGCGGAGTCGTGGGAGACGAGCGAGGACCAGCTGACATGGACCTTCAAGCTTCGCGACGGGGTCACATTCCACGACGGGTCCGACTTCACAAGCGAAGACGTCGTGTACTCGTACAACCGCATCATCGACGAGGAGCTCTCCAACGCCTGGAAGTTCGACGCCGTCACGAACATCGAAGCGCCCGACGACTCGACGGTAGTCGTGACCGTCTCCCAGCCCACCCCGAACCTGCTGTCCAACATTGGCGGCTTCAAGGGCATGGCGATCGTAGAGCAGGCCAACGTCGAGTCCGGTGAGATCGCGAACAAGCCCATCGGCACCGGCCCCTTCTCGCTCGCGAACTACACGAGCGGCGACAGCATCGAGCTCGCCGCCAACGCCGACTACTGGGACGGCGCGCCAAGCATCGGCGGTGTCGAGTTCCAGTTCATCTCGGAGCCCTCCACTGCACTCGCGGCCCTCAAGAGCGGCGAGATCCAGTGGACCGACGTCGTCCCGACGCAGCAGGTTGCAGAGCTCAGCGGCGACGAGTCGATCGAACTCGGCCAGAGCCCGTCGAGCGACTACTGGTACCTCGCGCTCAACGAGGGCAAGGAGCAATGGAAGGACCCGCGAGTCCGCCAGGCGATCGCTTACGCCGTCGACCGCGACGCGATCGTGCAGGCCGTCAGCTACGGGACAGCGCAGGCGAACCAGCTCGCGATCCCGCAGGACAGCGTCTGGTACACGGAGTACGACAAGTACTCCACGGACATCGAGGAGTCGAAGCGCCTGCTCGCCGAGGCCGGCTTCACCGGCGGAACCCTCGACCTCCTCGCGACGAGCGAGTACCCGGAGACGGTCACGGCCGCGCAGATCATCGCGTCCAACCTCGAGCCCCTTGGCATCACGGTCGAGATCAGGCAGCCGGACTTCTCGACCTGGCTTGACGAGCAGAACTCCGGCAACTTCGACATGCTCATGATGGGCTGGCTCGGCAACATCGACCCGGACGACTTCTACTACTCGCAGCACCACAGCTCGGGCGGCAGCAACGCGCAGAAGTACTCGAACCCCGAGGTCGACGAGCTGCTCGATGCAGCACGCACCGAGACCGACCAGGCGACGCGCAAGGACCTGTACGCGCAGGCCGCGACGACCATCGCCGACGACGCCAGCTACATCTACCTGTACAACCCGTCGGTGATCCAGGTGTGGAGCCCCAGCCTGGGCGACTACGAGGCACGGGCAGACCGGGCGACGCGCTTCCGCGACGCCACGCTGACGCTGTAGCTCACGCCGCACCGCACCCGAGAACACGGGTCTACGAGGGGAAAACCCAATGAGAATGTCGTTCGGCTCCATCGCCGCGTTCCTCGGCTGGCGCCTGCTCTACTCGGCGATCGTGCTGCTCGGAGTCCTTGTTGTTGTCTTCTCCCTCGTGCACTTCGTGCCGGGCGATCCAGTTCGGCTGGCGCTCGGCACGAGGTACACGCAAGAGGCGTACGACGCGCTCCGCGCAGCATCCGGCCTGGACAGGCCCATCCTCGAGCAGTTCTTCTCGTACGTCGGCAACGCGCTCTCCGGCAACCTCGGTGTCAGCTTCCGCAACGGCGACGCCGTGACGACGACCCTGCTCGAGCGCCTTCCCGCGACGCTCTCGCTCGCCGGCGTCGGGCTCGTGATCGCGCTTCTCATCTCCGTGCCAGCTGGCATCTGGTCCGCGCTGAGGGAAGGGCGCCTCAGCGATGGGATCATCCGCGTCACCAGCCAGTTCGGTGTCTCCATCCCGGACTTCTGGATGGGCATGCTCCTCATCGGACTGTTCTCATCGACGCTGGGGTGGCTGCCATCGAGCGGCTACTCATCGATCAGCGAGGACCCCGGCGACTGGGCCAGGCACGTGCTCCTGCCCGGGCTGACGGTCGGCCTCGTCGCGGGCGCCATCATGACCCGCTACATCCGCTCGGCCGTGCTCGAAGTCGCCTCCATGGGGTACGTCCGGACGGCCAGATCCAAAGGTCTCTCGGCCTGGACGGTGACGATGCGCCACATCGTCCGCAACGCCCTTGTCCCCGTCCTCACGATCGCCGGGATCCAGCTCGCCACGATCCTCGGCGGCGTCATCGTCGTCGAGGTCGTCTTCGCCTGGCCGGGACTCGGGCGGCTCGTCTACGACGCCGTCTCCTCCCGGGACTACCCGCTCATCCAGGGCTCCGTGCTGCTCATCGCCGTGATGTTCCTCGCCGTGAACTTCATCGTGGATGTGCTCTACGCGCTCGTCGACCCGAGGATCCGGCTCTCATGACCGACCAGAACCCACAAGCCACGCCGCAGGCTGCCTCCGGCGTCCCTGCAGCCGAGGAACGGACTCGCGTCGCCGCGTGGCGACTCCTCCTCAGCAACCCGGTGACGGTCGTCAGCGCGGTCCTGCTCTTCATCGTCGTGTTCGTCGCCCTGCTCGGCCCGTGGATAGCGCCATACGGCGTCAACGACGTCGACGTCGCGAACCAGCTCCAACCGCCGAGCGCCAGCCACTGGTTCGGCACCGACGACCTCGGCCGGGACGTCCTGAGTCGCGTGATGATCGCGTCCGGCGTCTCGCTGCAGGTGGCGTTCGTCTCCGTCGCGTTCGCGTTTGTCGTCGGCGTGCTCGTCGGCGTCGTCTCCGGCTACGCGGGCGGCCTCCTCGACACTGTGCTCATGCGCCTCGTCGACGTCATGTTCGCGTTTCCGGTGCTGCTGCTCGCACTCGCCATCGTCGCGATCCTCGCACCCGGACTCGCGACGACCATGCTGGCCATCGGCATCGTCTACACGCCGATCTTCGCGAGAGTGGCCCGGGCGAGCACGCTCTCCGTGCGCGTCGAGCCGTACGTGCAGGTGTCCCGGACGATGGGCACGCCCTGGGCCAGCATCCTCGGGCGTCACGTGCTGCCGAACATCACGGGGCCGATCATCGTGCAGACCTCCCTCTCCCTGGCGTTCGCGATCCTCGCCGAGTCGGCGCTCTCCTTCCTCGGCCTCGGCATCCAGCCGCCAGCCCCCTCCTGGGGAGGGATGCTCTTCGCCGCGCAGGGCTTCATCAGCCAGGCGTGGTGGATGAGCCTGTTCCCTGGCGCCGCGATCTTCGTCACGGCGCTCTCCTTCAACCTGCTCGGAGACGGGATGCGAGACGTCCTCGACCCCAAGCAGCGCACCCTCATCGAGTCAAGGAGGAAGCGATGACCGCTCCCGCACTCCGCGTCGCCGACCTTCGGGTCTCCATCGGGCGCAAGGAGATCGTCCGAGGCCTCGACTTCTCGATCGAGCCCGGGGGCACGCTCGGCATCGTGGGGGAGTCCGGGTCCGGCAAGTCCATGACCGTCCTCGCCGCGACCGGTCTCCTCGATGCGCCCGGTGCGCACGTCACGGGCACCAGCACGCTTGGTGATCCAAAGCTCGGGCAGGTCGAACTGATCGGCGCATCCGCACGAACCCTGCGGAGCGTGCACGGCAACGGGATCGGGTTCGTCTTCCAGGATCCGAGCACGTCGCTCAACCCGCTGCTCACGCTCGGCCGTCAGCTCACCGAGTCGCTCGAGACGCACCGGCGCCTCTCGCGCGGCGCATCCCGAACCAAGGCCATCGAGCTCCTCGAGTCCGTCGGCATCCCGGAGCCTGAGGCGCGCTTCAACGCGTACCCGCACGAGCTCTCCGGCGGGCAGCGGCAGCGCGTCATGATCGCGATCGCGCTGTCCTGCGACCCGGGGTTGCTGGTCGCCGACGAGCCGACGACAGCACTGGATGTGACCACGCAGGCACAGATCATCGAGCTCGTGCGCACGCTCCAGCATGAGCACGGCACCGCAGTCATCTGGATCAGCCACGACATGGGCGTCATCTCGCAGGTCGCCGACGAGGTGCTCGTCATGCGACACGGCGAGGCCGTCGAGCGGCGAAGCGCCGTCGACCTCGTCACCGACCCGCAGCATCCCTACACCAGGGAGCTGCTCGCGGCGAGGCCGCGGCTCGGGAAGGCCAAGCCGGCCCCGGCCACGGCGGACGCGAAGGCTCTGCTGCAGGTCACCGACCTCGACGTGCGCTTCCCGATTCAGACCCCGAAGGGCCGTAGCCACGTGCACGCCGTCGATGGCGTCTCGTTCGGGCTGCGCCAGGGGACGACGCTCGGCATCGTGGGGGAGTCGGGTTCTGGGAAGTCGACCATCGCGAACGCGCTCACGGGGCTCGTGAAGCCCACGGGCGGCACAGCGACGCTCGACGGACTCGACGTGCTGAGAGCCGACAACCAGCTCAGGCGCCGCATCGCCATGGTCTTCCAGGACCCCTTCTCTTCACTCGACCCGCGCATGCCGGTGGGGCAGTCGGTCGCCGAGCCGCTCCGAGTTCACCGCCTGCCCGCAGGCGGCTCTCGCTCCGCGCGCATCGATGAGCTCTTCGATCTGGTCGAGCTCCCGCGGGACTTCATCGGGCGGTACCCGCACGAGCTGTCCGGCGGGCAGCGGCAGCGCGTCTCGATCGCGCGAGCCCTCGCGCTGGAGCCCGACGTCGTCATCCTCGACGAGTCGACCGCGTCGCTGGATGTATCCATCCAGTCGCGAGTGCTGGAGCTGCTCCGGCGCCTGCAGGGTGAACTGTCCCTCAGCTACCTCTTCATCGCGCACGACCTCGCGATCGTCGAGGAGATGAGCCACGACGTCCTCGTCATGCAGCACGGCCGCGTCGTCGAACACGCGCCCGCCGACGAGATCTTCGGCGCCCCGAAGCAGGAGTACACGAAGCAGCTCCTCGCGGCGATCCCACCGGAGCTACCGCGAGGAATGAACGCGCATTCGCTCTGACCCAGGCGCGCCCAGCTGACCTGCCCGCACTCGCACACCCCGGGTATGCTCTGTCTGCTGCGTTCCGCGCGGCGACAGAACACCTAGGAGAACACCGTGCCCGTTGGCCTGCTCGCCGTCGTCGACGACATCCTCACCGCCGCGCTCAAGGCCTCAGCCAAATCGGCGGGCGTCGTCATCGACGACGCCGCCGTCACCCCGCAGTACGTGCAGGGCATCACGCCCGCCCGCGAGCTGCCGGTCGTGTGGAACATCGCCAAGGGCAGTCTCTTCAACAAGTTCGTGATCATCATCCCGATCGCGCTCCTGCTGACGGCGTTCGCGCCGTGGGTGCTGCCGTTCCTGCTCATCATCGGCGGCGTGTACCTGTGCTTCGAGGGCGCGGAGAAGGTCACCGAGTGGTTCGGGCACCACCATGCGCTCGACGAGGACCATCCGCGCGACGAGAAGAAGCTCATCTCGGGCGCGGTGCGCACCGACCTCATCCTGTCCACCGAGATCATGCTCATCTCGCTGTCGAACCTCGACCCCGACCTCGGGTTCTGGATGCGTCTCGCCGCGCTCGTCGTCATCGCCCTCGCCATGACCGCCCTCGTGTACGGCGCCGTCGCGCTCCTCGTCAAGATCGACGACATCGGACTGCACATGGCGACGCGCAGCGACCGCCGCACGCGCCACCTCGGCGTCCGCATCGTCCGCTCCATGCCCGCCGTGTTCCGCTTCATCAGCATCGTCGGCACCGTCGCCATGCTGTGGGTCGGCGGTCACCTCGTCATCATCAACGTCGGCGAGGTCGGCTTCCACGCGCCGGCGGACCTGCTGCACGAGATCGAGCACGCGCTCATGAACACCGGCCCCGTCGTCGTGTGGCTCGTCGACACGCTCATCTCCGCGATCGTCGGACTCATCGTCGGCCTCGTGGTCGTCGGCGTCGTGCTCCTCGTCGGGCGCATCCTGCCGAAGAAGCCCAAGGCGGTGACCGCAGCCGGCACCCCGACGAACGCAGGCGACGCGCACAACCCAAGCGCCCACTAGCCTCCTCGAGCCAGCAGCGTTCGCGTTCGGCGCGAGCGTGAGCGCTAGCGCTCGCGGCGCAGGAGGCCGATGAGCTCGTTGTACGTGACCGTGAACCCGAAGCGCAGGATGCACCAGACAACCGCGACGGAGACGGCGATCGTGATGACGGCCCGCAACGTCGCATCCATCGGCACCAACCACAGGCCGAAGCCGATCACCGCGACAGTCGACCCGCACACCATCGCGGGCGCGTAGGAGCGGAGCACGTCCAGGGTGCGAAGACGCATGATGCGAATCGCGACGGCCTGCTTCACGACGACGAAGACCGCCACCACGATGAGCTGCCCGACGGCGACACCCATGATGCCGCCGTAGTGCGCGCCGGCGATGAGCACTGCCACGAACACGAGGAGCTGCGCCGCGGAGAGCCGCATCGCGAGACCGGGCCGCCCGATGGCCTTGTACACCTCGTTGATGCCAGAACCCAGCGAGCGGACCGCCGCATACAGGGACAGCACGATGAGCGGCTCGATGACCGCGAGCCACCCGTCGCCGAAGAGCAGCGGCACGAGCGCCGGGGCCACGGTCGCCAGTCCGATACCGGCCGTGACGCCGAAGATCGTCTGCACGCGCAGCCCGAGCAGGTAGCTGCGCTGCAGCAGCGCCGGGTCGCGCTGCGCCCTCGCGTACAGCGGGTACAGGACCGCCGTCAGGATGTAGAGCGTGTTCACGATGCCGAACTCGGGCAGCCGGAAGGCCAGCTGGTACGTGCCGAGCGCGGCAGTCCCGAGGAACGCCGCCACGATCAAGTAGTCGACCTCGAAGTTGAAGCGCGAGATGATCTGGCTGCCGGCTGCGGGAAGTCCGAAGTCGGTCACCTCACGAAGATCGGCCTTCCTCCACCGCCAGAAGCGCCAGGGCGTCCTATCGCGCAACGCAACCCAGCACGAGATCGCGTACGCGAAGGACGCGGCGATCGAACCGAGGATGAGCGACCAGACCCCGGCGCCGCCGAGCGCCAACCCCATCGTCACCGCCCCCGTCACGACGGCGCGCACGATCGAGGCGGCCGTGATCGCACTGAAGCGCATGTCCTTGCGAAGCAGCGACTCGGGTACCGCGCACAGCGACGCACCGATGACGACAAGACTGGACGCCTGCAGGAGCGGCGTGAGGTCTGGTTGCCTGAACCACAGCGCGAAGAGCGGCGCGAGAGCAACCAGGAGCACGGCCAGCAGCGCGCCGAAGGCGAGCGTGATGGCGAGCGACGCCCGCACGATCGAGGGGCGCCTCGTCAGCACGACGAGCGCCTGCGCGATGCCCCCATCCGCGACGGTCTCGGCGTACGCCATGATGACCAGCGCGAGCGTCACGAGCCCGTACTGATCGGGGGTCAGCGACCTGGCCAGGATGGCGGTCGTCGCGAGCAGCACCAGACGGCTGACCGCAACGGCCCCCGACTGCATCGCGGCACCGCGGGCCGCGCTGCGAGCCAGCTGGCGCGGATTGAGCGCAGACCCAGCTGAGTCCTCGCTCATGCCTGCGCGGCGGCGGGCTCGAACACCCGATGCGCGTTCGCGCCTGTTCCCCTCGCCAGGCGCCCGCGAACGTAGCCGACGCCCGTGATCCCGAGCCCAGCGACGATCGCGGCTGCCCCCTGGAAGCGGCCAGCGCGGAGTTCGCGCAGCACCCCGCGTCCGAGCACGCGCACCACGTAGTCCTTCTCCGTCGAAAGGGCGGCCGTTGCTCCCTGCAGGCGCGCGATCGACGCCTTGGAGAGTCCCTCCGCGTAGCACCGTCGCATGAAGTACCCCCAGGTGCCGCGTGCCGCCGCCACTTCATGCCTGACGGCCGAGCTCGGCTCGAAGATCACCGTGGCCTGCGGGTTCGCAGCGGTGATCCGGATGCACAGCTCCGTTTCCTCGCCGCCGAGCGGGATGCGCCCCACCCGGCCGAGCTCCTCGCCGAAGCCGCCAGCCGTGACGATCGCCGCGCGACGCAGCGACATGTTGCAGCCCATGAGATTGCGCACCTCGCTGGCGCTCGTGGGCTGGCCCAGGTACGTGCATCCGACGACCCAGTCGAACTCGCCGGGACCCGCGGTCGGCTCGAGGGCGGACCCGGGCGTGGGGTACATCGGCGGCCGCGACGCGGGCCATGCGGGTCGCGCGGAACCCCCGACGGCAACGATGCTGTCGTCGACATACTGCGCGATCAGCAGCTCGAGCCAATCCGCATCGGCGACCGCGTCGTCGTCGAGGAATGCGACGATCTCACCCCGAGCCACGTCGACTCCCGTGTTGCGAGCTCCGGAGAGCCCCCGTCGCCTGCTGTTCTCGACGACGGTCGCGACGTCACCGAAGTGCCGCTTCGCCCGTTCGAAGAGCGCTCGGTTGTGATCGATGACCAGGATCAGCTCGTCTGGGGCGAGCGAGCCCCCGACTGCTGACGCCGCCCCACGCACGATCGTGGACCAGCGGTCCTCCGTGTACGCGCAGATGACCACGGAAACTGACGGCATTGGCTCCCCCCGGAGTTCTCCCCATGAACAGGCGTGCAGCGTGAACAGGGCTGAGCTTAGACGGGTGTCAGCTCGAGCGCGCGACGCTTCACCGCACGAGCGCGGGTGCGCTCGGTCGCGAGAGTCCGCAGCACGCGTGTGCCATCCGCCCACGTGCGCAGGTGGCTCTCCCCGTGGATGCGACGCTTCTCGACACTTGGCACCTCACGGATGCGCGCGTCCGCCGCCGCCATCCGACAGTTGATGATCGTCTCGATCTCGAAGCCGTCACCCCAGAGCATGAGGCCCGGCTGCGAGGTACCGGGTTCCGGGAGCTCCAACACCGGCAGCATGTCGCGCCAGAACGCGTTGTAGCCGTAGCAGAGGTCGGAGAACTTCGTGCCGAAGGCGAGGTTCGCCGTCAGGTTCAGCCCGGCGTTCCCCGCACGGCGCAGCGGGGTGATGTCCTCGCTGCCACCTCCTGGCAGGAAACGCGTCCCCTTCGCGAAGTCGGCACCGCCGACGAGCGCGTCGACGAACGACGGAATCTCGACCGGGTCGGCCGAGCCATCCGCGTCGAACATGACGATGATGTCGCCCGTCGCCGCGCTGAAGCCGCAGGAGAGCGCGTTGCCCTTGCCCCTGCGGGTCTGAGCGATGAGCGTCGCGTCCGGGCGAAGGCGGCGAACCACGTCCGCGGTCCCGTCGCTCGAGTTCGCGTCGACGACGATGACCTCGTGGCCGTGAGGAAGCTGCGGCAGCATCACCTCGAGATTCGAAGCCTCGTTTTTCGCCGGGATGACGATCGTCACCGTGGGCGCAGACGTACGTTCCATCAAGTTCCCCCAAACTTGTAGATGGTGACGCTCAGTTCCCCCCGAGCGTCGCCGTGACTGACCCTAACAGGCGCATTGGCCCGGGCCAAAGAATGTTGCTGTCAGACGGCGCTGCTGGCGCTCCAGGCCTGATATGCGCCGACATCTAGCTGAAAGACGACAGTTCCCGACTTCTCGAAGACCGGTTTCCAGTACCCGGCTCGGCTGAATGCATCTCGCAGTTCTGCGAACTGCGATTCCGTCTGCAGTGCGTAGGCTTCGCCGAAGCCGCTCTGCGCTGGAGACCAGAGCGCGTAGACCGGCACGTCGGCCTCGAAGGGGCCGACGTAGCCATCGAGCGATCGTGTGAGCTCGGCCACCTGAGCGTCCATCGATTCGCCAGGAGCAATCTGCTGCACTGGGAGCCCCAGCTCGAGACGCTCGATGAAGTCGACGTTCTCGTCGTTCGTTCGCGGTGATGTGGGGAGGTCCCCGTCGCCGAGCAGCAAGGTGATCGGCCCGTCAACGCCTCCGTTCGAGTCGCGGGTCACGAGATTGATGGCCTCGATGTCACTCGGATGCACGTAGTGAATGCGGTCCAGTGCCGAGTACGAGGGCAGCCAGCACATCGACAGCGCCAGGGTGAAGGCGACCAGCGTCGAACGCCTCGGCCACCCGGAGCTGACGCTGAACGCGGCGACACCCAGCCCCGCCAGCCATGGGATGCCGAAGAGGGCCGCTCGGAAGATGCCCTCCTGTCCGTACGGCGTCAGGACGAGGATGATGAGCCCCGTGGCAGTGGTCGCCGTCGCAGCCAGTCCGAGCGAGAGCGGTGGGCGGTCCTCGCGTTGCCGGCCGCGCCTCAGGACCGCGTCGAGCATCCGCTCGAGAATGACCCAGCCAGCCGCCGCGACCAGCAGCAGGATGCCGCCGACCAAGCCGTAGACCGACCACGAGACTTCGGGGATGCGCACGAGCGGAATCGACTCGACGGTGCGGGGCGGCAGGAAGTTGCCGGCGCGGCCGAACTCGCTGAAGTTCAGGAACGCGCTGACCGCACCCGAGTGCAGCAGGGTCCAGGCGATCGCTGGAACCAGCACCAGCGCGGGCAACCACCACGGTTTCACGACCCGGAACGCCACGAGCACGGCGACCATGAGGCCCACGATGTACGGGCTCAGCTGATGCGTCATGGCGAGCGCACACGAGACGGGCAGGATCATCGCGACCTTCGCGCGTGCTGACGCCGATGACATGACGGCAGCGACGATCGCGAACGCGAAGCAGTAGCCGAGTGACTGCGGCGAGAAGTAGTCGGCGCCGATGGTGTCGACGAGCACGCAGAACCCGACGGCGATCCAGGCTGCGCGTGGGTCCCGCACGATGCGCCCGAGGAACTCGCGCAGGACGACGACGCGGATGAGGCCGATGATGAGCGGCCAGAACCGGGCGAAGGCGACGACGTCCTCCAGGCCACTCGCCTCGGCGACCCAGGCGATCGAGCTGAAGAAGCCGGGCCACCCGTTGTACACGCTGACGGAGGAGTCCGTCGTGTGCGAGGTGAGGATCTGGTTGACGAGGTCCACATGCTTCACGGTCGACGGTGAGCGCGGGCCCTCGTAGAGGAGCGCGGTGGTCAGCATGACGACGACCAGCAGCGAGATCGCCGAGACCGCGGAGCTGAGCTCGGTGGCCCGGCGGGAGCAGACGAGGCTCAGGAGCACGGCGAGGAAACCAACTGCCCACGGGAGCCCGAGCACGCGGAGGAAGCCACCGAACTGCGGTTCCACCGGGCCAGCGGCGACAACTGTGCCGATGCAGAGGGCCATGCCGAGGATCGCGGTGACCATCAGCACGATCGGGACGGCGCCGGGCGCGTCGGCGGCAGGCTGACCAGCGGCGCGACGAGCGCTCCACGATGTGTGCCTGGCCAGGTCGCGCCGCGCTCGGAACCACGCGACAGCTCCACTCACGGCTGCCGCGACGGCGAGTGCCGCAGCCGCGGGGGTGGGCACCCAGAGCGTGGTGCTCATCATGAGCATCGACCCGAGCACGAGCACCGTCGGGCCCGTCACGATCGTCAACGTCACGCGGGATTGCGCCGAGAAGCGGGCACCGTGGGCCCAGAACCCAGCCCCGAGTCCGATGAAGAGGAACGCCAGGCCCGCCCCGACACGCACTTGGTCGAGGCCGAGCAGGAGACCCGCCAGGTAGACGAGCGCGGTGCCGACGGCGATGCACGCGAGCACTGACCGCATCGGGGCCGAGCGCTTGGCTCGGCGGAGCAGCAGCGCACTCGTCACGATCGGCGGAGCCCCGCCTGCCGTGTCCGGCTGGCCCACCTCGCTTTGGCGTAGAGCGCGGGGCCAGCCAGGTACCCGCGCACCTCCTCCCGCCACGCTCCGGCCGGCGCCTCGACGCGGTCGAGCATCCGCTGCTCGGTGGCGGTGCGGATACTCGCCATTCGCGCGACCCCGGCGAAGAGACGGCTCACGATGTCGAGCGACGTCGCCGGGTTCGCCAGGTACTTCGTCAGGAATGCGGTGAGCCCCGTGCCGTAGCCGTGCAGCTGGCTTCGGAGCGCGTCGTCGTCGGCACGATGCTGGTGCCAGACGAGCGCGGCGGGTTCGTAGGCGATCGCGAAGCCGGCGCGCAGGACGCGCACGAAGATGTCGAGGTCCTCCCCACCCTTCGTCGTCGTGCCTGCGCCGAGCGCCTCGTCGAACTCGCCGACGCGATCGACGGCCTCGCGTGCGAGCGCGAGGTTGGCGCCGGTGCCGAAGATGCCGGCCGAATACGGGTAGAGGGGTGACCCGTCGTCGCGCCCCCTGAGGTCGTAGCGCTCGGAGGTCATGCGCCCTGACCACGACGGCGAGCGCGCATCGAAGTAGCCTTCGGCGTTCGTCTCGATGGCAGCGGTCGCGACCAGACCGGTCACGCAGCCGATGCCCGGCTCGCTCCGGAACGTGCGGGCGATCTCGGTCAGCCAACCGGAGTCGACGAGGACGTCGTCGTCGGTGTACGCCAAGATCTCGCCGCGCGCCGCCGCAAGGCCGGCATTGCGCGCCGCAGAGAGCCCCGGTCGCTCCTGGCGAAGGTACCGGAACCGGGAATCCAGGGCGCAGATCGCGGTCAAGAGCTCGCGAGTCTCCTCGGTCGAGGGTGCGTTGTCGACGACCAGCACCTCGAAGTCCGGGTAGTCCAGCGCCTGGATGCGGTCGAGGCAGCTGGTCAGCAGCTCCGTGTGGTCTCGCGTGCAGACGATGACGCTCGCGAACGGCGCATCGACGAGCGGTTCCGGCGCATCCGCGTTCACCGTCTCGCCGAAGGAGTCCACTGAGCGAACCCGGATCTCACGGGAAGAGACGGTGTCTGGGGCGGCATCGAAATGCAGGTAGCCGAGCGGCCTGCCGTGCGCTCGCACAAGCACTCGTGTGCGGTGATGCCGCGAGCTCGCATGCCTCGGGCCCCGCAGCCCCTCGTTGTTGAACAGATCGAATTCACCGCACCAGATACCTGGCGCGGCGGAACGCGTCGCGTGTGTCATCCCGCCCCGACTCTCGTGAAACACGGCCCCCCGCCGCGAGCCACAGTCTAGTGGGGCGGTTCACTTCCCGCGCTATCATCACCCGGATGAGGATGCTCTACGTCGTCGAGTCGACGCCCACGATCGATGCCAGGACCGGTGACGGCAGCAGCCTGATTCCCTACCACGTTGCCCTCGCGATGCCCGCGCACGTGAGCCTGGAGATCGTCAGCTTCGCGGGTTCGAATGCGGTCGACGAGACATTGCGGGCGAGGGCGGATCGCGTTCACGAGCTCCCGCAGCGGGGCCTTCGAGACGCGCAGATGCTCTCACTCGTCGCTCGAGAATCCGTCGGCGCCGCCAGGCGAATGACGGCGAACGCACGACGTGTCGTGCGAGAGCTCTCCCGCACCGCTGATGCGACCCTCGTGCACGGGCCGCACCTCCTGTCGCTGCTGGATGCGGTCGTGGGGCCCTGCGCCTACCAGAGCGTCGACCCGTGGTCGTTCCGGCTGGAGATGGAAGCCGTCGCCGCCTCGGGGCCCCGCGCGCTCTACCGGCGGTCGCTGGCCAGAGCGCGCCTCGCGCGCGAGCGGGACCTGCCACGACACATCGCGCTGGCAACGGTCGGCCGGGCCGACGCCGAACGCTGGCGAGCCGAGCTCGACCGCGACGTCGAGGCGGTCCCCAACGGTGTCTCGGGTGGCCCCGGCCCTGGACAACGGCGAGTCGGGCGGCCGGAGCGCCCCACGCTGAGCTTCACGGGCAGCCTCGACTACGCCCCGAACATCGAATCGGCGACCAGGCTCGTGCGCGAGATCGCCCCAGTCGTGTGGGCTGAGGAGCCCTCGGCGCGCATCCTCATCGCGGGCCGCAATCCGGTGGACGAGGTCCTCGCGCTCGCCTCCGACCGAGTCGAGGTGCTGGCCAACGTGCCGTCCATGTCCGAGGTCTACGCGGCGAGCGACATCGCGGTCTTCGCGGACGTCTCCGGACTGGGGATCCGAAACTCGGTCTCCGAGGCGCTCGCGGCGGGCACTCCGGTGGTCGCGACGCCGATCGCGGCCCGAGAGCAGCCGAAGCACGAGCTCCTCACGGTGGTGCCGGAGGCGGAGCCCATCGGCAGACGCACCATCGACCTGCTGAGGGCCGTCAGGGCGGTGCCGTGGTCCCAGCAGCGGGTCGGGGCGAGCGCGCCCATGCGGTCGTGGGAGGACGCGGCGGGGGAGTACCTGGCCCTCCTCGGCACCGCGAGTCGTTGATTCCCGAACTCAGTGCAAGCGCTCGTGGCCGGCGAGCCAGTCGAGCGCATGCTCCCACAGCATCACGTCTCGGTCGGCGGAGATGATCCGGTCGGCAGCGCCTCCCACCTCACCGTGCGCCTCGAGGCGATCCGCGAGCGTGGCGGCCGTGCGCGCCCAGGCGAGCAGCACGAACGCCTCGTCGAAGTGCAGTCCGTGCCGCTCGAGATGCTGCTTCAGCAGACGCCTGCCGTGGCCCCCGGGCTCCCACAGCTGATCGAACGCCGACCGCTGCGCATCCCGGGCGAACGCGCTCCGCGCGGACTCCGCGCAGTACTGCAGGTAGAAGACGAGGTCGTGCCCTGGCAGGCCGTGCTGGCGCGCCCGCTCCCAGTCGAGGACTCGCAGCCCGCCAGCTTCGGAGACGAGCACGTTGGGGTGACCGAGGTCGCCGTGCTCGAAGACGGCGGGCATGGGGCGCACGCGCACGCCGGCGAGTGCATCGTGGGTGCGCTCGACGAGGCGGGTGAGAGACGCGCGGCCGCTGAGCGCGGCGAGTCGGCCGAGCGGGGTCTCGACGAGCTCGTCGTACCAGCCGGGGTTCTCGGCTGCCGCTCGCGTGCGCGGCATCGCCTCGATGAACCGCATCCCGACCGTCACGGCCAGATCGTGATCGCGTTCGACCGCCCCCGGGTCGAGGGCGGTCCCGTCGAGCGCCTCGCGAAGCAGGTAGCTGGTCGAGCCGATCGTCGCGAAGCGCTCAACACGCGCAATGGAGCTCGCGAGCTCGGGCGCGGCACTCCGGAGCGCCATCAGCATGTGGCCCTCACGCTGGATGCCTGAATCGTCCCCAGGCTGACGGGGGATCTTCGCGACCCACGAGCCGGCACCCACGGCGCCCTCGTGCAGCGCTACCACATGCCTCGAGGTGTCGAAGCGCGGCGTGATGATGACGGGATGCGCGTCGCCGAAGATCGGATGCGGCGCGCGCGACCGGCGCACCACGACGTAGCCCTGACGCGCGAACAGCCAGTGCGCGTGCATCCTGGCGCCGAGGCGCGCGCCGAGCGACAGCAGGCGCCGCTTCGGCGATCCGTCGTGCCGTGCCAGCGTCGCGTCGAGCGCCGGGGCGTCGTGCATCGGCACGAAACGGGCTGTGCGGCTGAGGTCTGGGGCGCTCCAATGGGCGACGGCGAACGCTCCGGGAATGCGTCTGGCCCGTCGCAGCGCGCGACGGAGCGGAGCCGTCGCGGGGCTCTGGAGCGGAGTCCCGCCGACTTCGATGCACAGGGCGCCCCCGTCCGAGAGCGCGGCGACGCCCCTCGCGATGTCCATCGGAGACGAGGAGACGCTGAAGACGAGGTCGAAGGCGCCATCGTCGGCGTTCCCCATCCCGCCGACCGCGCGGACATCCGGCTGCAGCAGACGAAGCGCGGCGAGCGCCTCGGGGGAGAGATCACCGACGTAGCCGAGGTGGGCGGGCTCGAGCACGCCGGTCAGGAACCGCCAGTCGTTGCGGCGCCACGCGTGGAGGAGCGGCTCATGCGGGTCGACCGTCACGTGGTGCGAACCAGCTCTCGCACGTCGGTCGCCACGGCGTGCGGTGAGCGCGTGGCGTCCAGCACCGTCGCACGTTCGCAGCGCCTCGCGAAGGCGAGGTACCGCTGGCGCTGACGCTCGAGCTGGTCCGGCCCGAACTCACCTGCACGGCTCCAGAGCACACCGCTCGGCGCGTCCAGGATGAGCACTCGGTCGAGGGTCGGCATGAGGCGCGAGCTCGCGCCCCGGAGCAGTCGGCCGCCGAGCGACGGGTCGTCGGAACCCAGGATGACGTGCTCGTTCGCAACACGGTCGAGCACAACCGTGCGACCGCGGTACCGGTGCCATCGGGCGGCGGCGGCGCCCCGGATGAGTCGGCCGAGGCGGAGCGCGAGGCCGCCCCCTGGGACGCGCTCGAGCACGTTCCATCTCGTGCGGGTCCACAGGCCCAGGTGCGCGCTGCGCACGCCAGGCTCGTGCGCGACGAGGCCAGAGATGACCGTCGACTTCCCTGATCCGTCTGGTCCGAGCACAGCAATGATCCGCCCTCGCGGCATGGCGATTCCCCCAAATCGGGCGCCGCTGCGGCGCCTCCCCCGCAGCCAGACTAGTGGCCGGATCGCTGCACTCGACTTCGTCGACGGGCCGTTTTCGCGTATCTTCGCTAGTCGTTCACGTTCTCGACAGCAACCCTGAGAAGGTCGTGCATCCATACGGGGAGGCACGTCGCTTCCAGAAGGAGTCACCGCCGATGTCCGACCTGACCTTCCAGCTCATCGCGCTCGCGATCTACTTCGCGGCCATGGTGGGCATTGGGCTCTACGCCTTCCGACAGACCAAGGACCAGGAGGACTACATGCTGGGCGGGCGGAGTCTGAGCCCTGGGACAGCAGCATTGAGCGCTGGCGCCTCGGACATGTCCGGATGGCTCATGATGGGTCTCCCCGGTGCCATCTTCGTCTCCGGTCTCTTCGAAGCCTGGATCGGTATCGGCCTGCTCATCGGCGCCTACCTCAACTGGCGTTTCGTGGCTCCACGCCTGCGCGCCTACACGGAGGTCGCCAGCAACTCGATCACCGTCCCGAGCTTCTTCGAGAACCGCCTGCACGACAAGTCGCGCGCGCTTCGCATCGCCAGCGGCATCGTGATCCTGGTCTTCTTCACGTTCTACATCTCCTCTGGCATGGTCGCAGGCGGCGTGTTCTTCGAGAGCAGCTTCAGCGGCGACTACCTGACGGGCATGCTGCTCGTGGCCGGTGTCACTCTCGCCTACACCCTCTTCGGCGGCTTCCTCGGCGCGACGTTCACTGACGTCGTCCAGGGCATGATGATGCTGTTGGCTCTCATCGCCATCCCAGTGGTCGCGATCATCTCGCTCGGCGGCTTCGGCGGTGTCAGCGAGGCCATCGTCGCCTCTGGCGTCGACCACACGGGCCTCATCCCCGAAGAGCTGAGCTGGCCCGTCATCATCGGAATCATCTCGGCCCTCGGCTGGGGTCTCGGCTACGTCGGGCAGCCGCACATCATCGTGCGCTTCATGGCGCTGCGCGATTCGCATTCAGCGACCGCCGGTCGTCGCATCGGCATCTCGTGGATGTTCCTCTCGCTCCTCGGCGCAGTCACAGCCGGGCTCGTAGCAGTCGCCTACGTGCAGGAGAACGGCGTCGATGTCGCAGACCCCGAGACGGTCGTCCTCCTCATGGCGCAGGTCCTCTTCCACCCGCTGGTCAGCGGGTTCATCCTCGCCGCGGTGCTCGCAGCGATCATGAGCACCATCTCGAGCCAGCTCATCGTCTGCTCTTCTGCGCTCGTCGAAGACCTCTTCATGGTGGTCGCCAAGAAGAAGCCAAGCGCGAAGACGCTGGTGCTCGCAGGTCGCGGAGCCGTCCTCGGTGTCGCCCTCGTCGCGGGTCTGCTCGCCATCAACCCGTCCGACTCGATCCTCGCGCTCGTGGGCTTCGCCTGGGCTGGCTTCGGCGCCGCGTTCGGCCCGATCATCCTGCTCAGCCTCTACTGGAAGAAGCTCACCAACTGGGGTGCGCTGGCGGGCATGGTCGCCGGTGCCGCGACGGTCTTCATCTGGTCAGCGCTCGGCACCGACCTGTACGAGATCATCCCGGGCTTCATCCTCAACCTCGTCGTCGCGGTCGTCGTCAGCCTGCTGACGCACAAGCCGGGAAGCGCGACGGATACTGACGTCGAGCGGGAGTTCGCCGAGACCGGCGCCCTCGCGATCGTCAAGCCGCAGAAGTAGAGGTTCCGGGGCCCGGCGCGGTCGGTGCGATCTCAGAGGCGGGGCGTGCGCGGAGGCTCCGTGCGGCGCTCGCCCGTCGCCTCGAAGGCCGCGGCGAGCCGGAGCAGCGCGGTGTCGTCGTAGGCGCGGCCAGCGAAGGTGAGGCCGACCGGCATCCCGATGTCGGCCATCGTGCCCATGGGCACGGTCACGGTCGGGATGCCGAGATGGCGGATCGCGAGGTTGCCGTTCGCGACCCACACGCCGTTGCGCCAGCCGAGGTCCGCTGAGGCCTCGTCGACGTCCATGTCGGCCGGCCCCACATCGGCCACCGCCGGGAAGGCGACGGCATCGAGGCGCTGCGCGAGCAGCCACTCCTCGAGGTCGATGCGCCGGGTCTCCTCCAGACCGCGAACGCCGGCGGCAAGCTCCGGGATGTCGGTGAACGAGGCGACCGGATGCTCGCGCACGTGCTCGGGGTACGTCGCGATGTCGTCGTCGAAGCCCGTGTAACGGTCGGGAAGGGCGCCGTCGGGGTGCGGGAAGATGCGCTCGCCGTCGACCTGGGTGAGCGAGCTCAGCTTCGGGTCGCCGTTGGCGGCGAGGAAGTCGTCCCAACCCCATGCCGAGAGGTCCACGATCTCGCGCTTCAGGTACTCGGGGGAGACGAGGCCGCGCGTGGAGATCTTCGGGGCCCCGGGTCGGTCGCCCTCGTAGTTGGACACGATGGGGAAGTCGACCTCCACGACGGTCGCCCCCGCGGCCTCGAGGTCGGCGCGCGCGGCCTCCCAGAGTTCGACGATGGATCGACGCGTATCGATCTTCTGCCCTGTCGGTCCTCCGATGCCCGGCTCGTCGGCCGTGCCAGCGTCTGGATCCGCGTTGATGTACATGCGGGGAACCCCGATGCGGGTGCCGGCGAGCGTCGCGCGAGCATCCGCCTGGTTGGAGGGCAGCAGCGCCGCGTACGAGGCGGGTCGCACCTCGGAGGTGCGGGGGATGCGCACCCAGGGCTGTGCTCGCCAGAAGTCTCCGCGGGTCTCGTGGTCGTCGGCGACGACGACGTCGAGCACCTCGAGGAGATCGGCCATCGATCTCGTGTGGGGCACGACGACGTCCATGGTCGGGACCAGCGGCCAGTTGCCGCGCACCGAGATGATGCCGCGCGAGGGAGTGTAGGCGCACAGGGCGTTGTTCGACGCGGGCGCCCGTCCGCTCGACCAGGTCTCCTCTCCGAGACCGAAGGCCGCGAAGCTGGCCGCCGTCGCCGTGCCGGATCCGTTCGACGAGCCCGACCCGAATGCGCTCGTCAGGAACTGACCGTTGTACGGGCTCTCGGCTCGGCCGTACTCGCCGCGCTGCATGCCTCCGTTGGCCATCGGCGGCATGTTCGTGAGGCCGAGGCAGATCGCGCCGCCGCCCCGGAGGCGCTCGATCGTGAACGCGTCCCGTTGCGCGACGAGGTCCGCGAACGCGGGGCTGCCGGATGCCGCGGTCAGGCCCTCGACGAGGTAGCTGTCCTTCGCCGTGTAGGGGATGCCGTCGAGGGGGCCGAGCAGCTCGCCGGCCGCGCGACGTGCATCCGACGCTCGAGCCTCATCCAGCGCCGCTGGGTTGCTGACGATGACGGAGTTGAGCGTGGGACCCGCCGCGTCGTAGGCCGCGATGCGGGCGAGGTACGCCTCGACGAGCTCTCCGCTCGTGACCTCGCCGCGCTCCAGAGCGGCGCGCAGCTGCGCGATGCCCGCCTCGACGACGTCGAAGCTCATCGCGGGCCCCCGTCGGTGCTCGGGACGCTGAGGCTCGGCTGCTGCTGCGTGATGCAGTGGATGCCGCCGCCGCGCGCGAACAGCTCGCGGGCGTCGACCGAGACGACCGTGCGCCCCGGGTAGACGGACTCGAGTACCTCGCGCGCCCGTGCATCCGCCGCCTCGTCGTCGAAGCCGCAGGCGACGACGCCGTCGTTCGTGACGAGGTGGTTGACGTAGCTCCAGTCGACGAAGCCGTCTTCGTCGCGCAGGGTGCTCGGGGCGGGGATGCCGACGATCTCGAGCTCGCGGCCGGCAGCGTCGCGCTGACCCGCGAGATGCTCGCGCAACTCGGCGACCACGGCGTGGTCTGGATGCTCGGGGTCCTGTTGCTCGTGCAGCAGCAGGGTGCCGGGAGCGGTGAGCGTCGCGACGATGTCGACGTGGCCGTTCGTGCCGAACTCGTCGTAGTCGCGCGTGAGGCCGCGCGGCAGCCAGATCGTGCGCGTCGCGCCGAGCGTCCGGGCGAACTCGGCCTCGACGCGTGTCTTGTCGGCGAGCGGATTCCGGCGTGGGTCGAGCTGCACCGTTTCCGTCGCGAGGACCGTGCCTGCGCCGTCGACGTGGATGCCGCCGCCCTCGTTCACGAGGAGCGAGCTCACGAGCTCCGCGCCGCTCGCTTCCGCCACGATGCGGCCGATGCCAGCTGACTTCTGCCACTCGGCCCAGGCAGGCGCACCCCAGCCGTTGAAGATCCAGTCGACGGCGCCGAGCACGCCCGGCCGTTCGTCGTCGGTGACGAACGTGGGGCCGATGTCGCGCATCCAGAACTCGTCGAGTGGTGCTTCGAGGATCTCGATCTCCTCGCCGAGCATGCGGCGCGCGCGAGAGAGCTCGCTCGGGTCGACGACCATCGTCACGGGTTCGAAGCGCGCGACGGCGTGGGCGACCGCGGTCCAGGCGGCGTACCCGGCCTCGCGCTGCCCGTCGGTGTCGCCGAGCGTGATTCCCTCGCGGGGGAAGGCCATCCACGTGCGATCGTGCGGCGCCGTCTCGGCGGGCATCTTCCAGGCCATGTCCGGGTCCTCCAGGTTTCGGTGCGACACTTGTTGATCAACTGATCAACAAGTGCTCGAAGAGTACGTAGACTCGAGACATCGTGTCAAGAGCCACCAGGAAGCCAGCCGCCGAGCGCCGCGCCGACATCACCGCCGCCGCGACCGCCCTCGCGCTCGAAGAGGGGCTCGCCGGGGTCACCATGCGGGCTGTCGCCAGCCGCATCGGCGTCGCGCCTGCGCTCGTGGCGCACTACGAGCCCAACATGGACGAGCTCGTCACCTCGACGTTCCGGGCCATCGTCGGCGGGGAGCTCGACGAGCTCGAGGTCGAGCTCGCGCCCGTGGGCTCCGCCTCCGCTAGGCTCGACCTGCTGGTCGCGACGCTCCTCGACGGCAGCCGCGACGCCGTCACCCACGTCTGGGTCGACGGATGGTCGATCGGGCGCCGCAACGAGACGCTCGCCGAGGGCGTGCGTGCCGAGATGGACAGGTGGCACGACGCCATCACTCGCATCCTCGTCGCTGGCAGCGCGACAGGGGAGTTCCGCGTCCGCGAGCCTGACGCAGTCGCGTGGCAGATCCTGGGCATGATCGACGGCCTCAACGCCCACGCGCTTGTCCGCTGGGGGCGGGACGCAGATCGCCCCGACCTGCTTCGTTCAGTGCTTGATGCGATACTCAGAGTTGAAACCGCCCAAAACCCTACAGAAACGACTAGTCTAAAGCGTGACTTCTAGCAATTCTTCCGTTCAGACCGAGGCCGAGGCTCCCTCCGAAGAGGCCCAGGCCGCGCCTACATTCGCCGATCTCGGTCTTGACGGGCCCGTCCTCAAGGTCCTCAGCGACGTCGGTTACGAGACCCCGTCCGCCATCCAGGCCGCGACGATCCCCACCCTCCTCGAAGGCCGCGACGTCGTCGGCCTCGCCCAGACAGGAACCGGCAAGACCGCCGCGTTCGCCCTTCCCATCCTCGCCCAGCTCGATGTCGACCAGAAGACGCCGCAGGCGCTTGTGCTCGCCCCGACCCGCGAGCTCGCCCTCCAGGTGTGCGAGGCGTTCGAGAAGTACGCGGCGCGCATGCGCGGCGTGCACGTCCTCCCCATCTACGGCGGCCAGGGCTACGGTGTCCAGCTCTCCGCGCTCCGACGCGGCGTGCACATCGTCGTCGGAACACCCGGCCGCATCATGGACCACCTCTCCAAGGGCACGCTCGACCTGAGCGAACTCAAGTTCCTCGTGCTCGACGAGGCTGACGAGATGCTCAAGATGGGCTTCGCTGAGGATGTCGAGACGATCCTCGCCGACACCCCGGACACCAAGCAGGTCGCGCTCTTCTCCGCGACCATGCCGTCGCAGATCCGTCGCATCTCGAAGAAGTACCTCAACGAGCCCGCCGAGATCACGGTCAAGACGAAGACCACGACCTCGTCGACGATCACGCAGCGCTACCTCATCGTGTCGTATGCGCAGAAGGTCGACGCGCTCACGCGCATCCTCGAGGTCGAGAACTTCGAGGGCATGATCATCTTCGTCCGCACGAAGAACGAGACCGAAGGCCTTGCCGAGAAGCTCCGCGCACGCGGATACTCGGCGGCCGCCATCAACGGCGACGTCGCCCAGGTGCAGCGCGAGCGCACGGTCAACCAGCTGAAGTCGGGCAAGCTCGACATCCTCGTCGCCACCGACGTCGCCGCTCGCGGCCTCGACGTGGAGCGCATCAGCCACGTCGTGAACTTCGACATCCCGACCGACACCGAGTCGTACGTGCACCGCATCGGCCGCACAGGCCGCGCGGGGCGCACCGGTGACGCGATCAGCTTCATCACGCCTCGTGAGCGCTACCTGCTCGGCCAGATCGAGAAGGCCACGAAGCAGGAGCTCACGCAGATGCAGCTCCCCAGCGTCGACGACGTCAACACGACGCGCCTCACGCGCTTCGACGACGCCATCAGCGAGGCGCTCACGCAGAGCGACCGTGTCGAGAAGTTCCGCGACATCATCGACCACTACGTGCGCAACCACAACGTGCCGGAATCCGACGTCGCAGCAGCGCTCGCGATCGTCGCCCAGGGCGAGACACCGCTGCTGCTCGACGCAGAGGCTGAGCGCAAGGAGCGCTTCGAGCGCAACCAGCGCGAGCAGGCTGAGCGCAAGGAGCGTCGCGAGCGCGAAGGCGGCGGCGACAGCCGTGGCGGTTCGCGCGGCGACAGCCGTGGTGGCGGAGAGCGCGCACCGCGTCGCTCGCGCTCGAGCGGCAAGCCCATGGCCATGTACCGCCTCGCGGTCGGGAAGCGCCACAAGGTGGAGCCCCGCCAGATCGTCGGCGCGCTCGCCAACGAGGGTGGACTGAGCCGCGACGACTTCGGCGCGATCGACATCCGCCCGGGCTTCTCGCTCGTCGAGCTGCCAGCCGACCTGTCGAACGACGTGCTCGACAAGCTCACCGGCACGCGCATCTCGGGCAAGCTCATCGAGCTGACGCCAGACCGCGGCCCGTCGCGCGACTCGGGTGACCGCCCGTACAAGAAGCGCTACGACAGCTAGCTCACCGTCGCAGGCACACGGGAAATGCACCTTCGTCTTCGGACGAGGGTGCATTTTTCGTGTGCCTGCGGATGCGCGGGGGCCCGCTGACGAGGCTCGCTAGAGTGGGCGTGCGCGACGACGCGCCATCCACCCAGCCAAGGAGCATCGTGCCAGAACCAACCACGGCCTCTTCCCCTCGAACCTTCTCTGACGACTTCGTCTGGGGGTCTGCCACCGCCTCGTACCAGATCGAGGGCGGCGCGGCGGAGGGCGGGAGGACCCCGTCCATCTGGGACACGTTCTCGCACACGCCGGGCAAGGTGGAGGGCGGCGACACGGGCGACGTCGCCATCGACCACTTCCACCGGTGGCGCGACGACGTCGAGATCATCAGGGAGATGGGTCTGGATGCGTACCGCTTCTCGATCTCCTGGTCGCGGGTGCAGCCGGGCGGCTCCGGCGAGTTCAACGAGGAGGGCATCCGCTTCTACTCGGACCTTCTCGACGCACTCGTGGCGGCCGGTGTGAAGCCCGTCGCCACGCTCTACCACTGGGACCTGCCGCAGGAGCTCGAGGACGAGGGCGGCTGGGCGAACCGGAACACGTCGTACGCGTTCGCGGAGTACGCGGCGCGCATGGCCGCCGAGTTCGGCGACCGCGTGCACACGTGGTCGACCCTCAACGAGCCGTTCTGCACGGCCTACCTCGGGTACGCGTCCGGCGTCCACGCCCCGGGCCGCACCGAGCCAGCAGCGGCACTCGCAGCCTGCCACCACCTGAATCTCGCGCACGGCCTCGCGACCCGCGCCATCCGTCAGACCGTCGGCGAGGACGCAGTCGTCTCCGTGACGCTCAACTTCCACGTCATCCGCCCGGACGACCCCGAATCGGCGGACGACCTCGACGCGGTCCGGCAGATCGACGCCCTCGCCAACCGGGTCTTCCTCGGCCCCATGCTCTCCGGCCACTACGACGACGACCTCATCCACGACACACGCCACGTCACCGACTGGTCGTTTGTGCTCCCCGGCGACACGCAGCTCATCCACCAGCGCATCGACGTGCTGGGCGTCAACTACTACACGACGTTCCGCGTCAAGAAGTACCTGGGCGTGGGGGAGCGCTCGCGCAACGACGGCCACGGCGAGTCCGCGGCGAGCCCTTGGGTCGGAGTGACCGACATCGACTTCGTCGACCAGGGCGCGCCCTACACGTCCATGGGGTGGAGCATCTTCCCGGATGGGCTCACCGAGCTGCTCGTCTCGCTCACCGAGCGATACCCCGGCCAGGCGCTCATGGTCACCGAGAACGGCGCAGCGTTCCCCGACGTCGTCGGCGAGGACGGCCTCGTGCACGACCCGGAGCGCGTCGCCTACTACCGCGACCACATCGCGGCGATCGGGGACGCCATCGACGCCGGCGCTGACGTGCGCGGCTACTTCGCCTGGTCGCTCTTCGACAACTTCGAGTGGGCCTTCGGCTACAACATGCGCTTCGGCATCCTGCGCGTCGACTACGACACGCTCGAGCGCACCTGGAAGGACTCGGGTCGCTGGTACCAGCAGCTCATCGCGACGCGCACCCTGCCAGCGGTCGGTGCATGAGCGCGGTCGAACTCGTCATCTTCGACTGCGACGGCGTGCTCGTCGACAGTGAGGTGCTCGCTGTCCGTATCGAGCGGGAGATGCTCGCGGAACTCGGCTGGGAGCTCACGCAGGACGAGCACGTCTCCAGGTTCCTCGGCACCTCGCAGGCGACCTTCGAGAGGAAGCTGCAGGAGGGCCTTGGCCGGCCCGTGCCGGAGGGATGGTTCGAGCTGCAGCGGGAGACGCTTTTCCGGGCATTCGACACCGAGCTGACGGCCGTGAGCGGCCTGCCGGACGCACTCGGCGTCATCCAGGACGAGCTCGGGCTCA
The DNA here is from genome assembly GCF_002931555.1 of Pseudoclavibacter sp. RFBB5. Lineage (GTDB taxonomy): Bacteria > Actinomycetota > Actinomycetes > Actinomycetales > Microbacteriaceae > Pseudoclavibacter. The sequence goes on from NZ_PSTZ01000004.1 coordinate 88,167, forward strand.
CGACCTGCGTCGCCTCCAGCGGCGACCACGCGAAGCTCAGCAAGACGCTCGGGCACACGGGCCTCCACCCGCGCTTCGAAGGGCGCATCTTCAGCGCGACCGAGGTCCAGCACGGCAAACCGGCGCCCGACCTGTTCCTGCATGCCGCCGATCGCATGGGCGTCGACCCGGCGAAGTGCGTCGTCGTCGAGGACAGCAGGTACGGCGTGCAGGCGGCGGTGGCCGCCGGGATGCACGCCTACGGCTTCGCCGGCGGGCTCACGCCGCGCGCCTGGCTCGAGGATGCCGGCGCCGAGACCTTCGAGCGCATGGTCGAGCTGCCTGAGCGCATCCGGAGCCGCCAGGGGCAGCGCGTGACCGCTGACACCATCTGAACGAACGCAGGAAGCGGGCTGCTCGAAGAGCAGCCCGCTTCCCGTGTGCAGCGTGGAACCTACGCGGTGAGCGAGTCCACGTACTCCTGGTTCTCGGAGATCCACTGCTCGACGATCGGCGCGTAGTCGTCCGTGTCGTTCTCGTTGAACATCAGGTTCTCGAGCGAGTACAGCTGCTCGGAGTCCATCTTGAAGTTCTGCAGCCAGCCGGCGACCGTCGGGTGCGTCTCCTGGAAGTCGGCCTTGCTGTACGAGTGGATGCCCTCGGAGTCGCCCAGGAGGCCCTGCGGGTCCTCGAGGTCGCGCACGGGGAACGCGTCGTAGGCCCAGTGCGGACGCCACAGCGTGACGACGATGTTCTCGCCGTTGTTCGTCGCCGTCTGGAGCTCGGTGAGCATGGCAGCGGTGGACGAGGTCTGGTAGTTCATTCCCTCGAGGCCGTAGCCGGGGATGACGTCGTCCTGCGTGACGCGCGTGAGGCCTGCGCCCGGCTCGATGCCGATGATGGTGTTGCCGAACTGGTCGGCGGCACCGGCGAGCTCGTCGAGCGAGGTGATGGGGGAGTCCTCGTTGACCGCGATGGTCAGCGACGCCTCGTCGTTCCATGCGCCGAGGTCGACGATGTCGTCGCCGTACTCCTCGACGTAGTCGGAGTGCGTGATGGGGAGCCACGTGTCGAGCGTCACGTCGTAGTCGCCCGTGGAGAGGCCGGAGAACACGGGCGCTGGGTCCGCGTACTCGAGCTCCACGTCGTAGCCCTTCTCCGAGAGGATCGCCTTCCACAGCTCGGAAGCGGCGATGCCCTCGTCCCAGCCGTTGAACACGGCGATCGTGACGTCTGCCTGGTCGCCGTTCTCGAGCGTCTCGGCGGCGGTGTCGCCTGCGCATCCGGTGAGGGCGAGTGCCGCAGCGGATGCCGCTGCGATCCCGGTGATGATTCGTTTCTTGGTACGCATGTGCGTCCTTTCGTTTCTGGTTTGGGGAATGGAAGTCGTGGGTCGGGTCAGGCGGAGGTGGTGATCGGGGCCCTGGTCGGCATGGAGTGCGTCGCAACGGCTTCACCGTCGCCCGCGGCCTCATGCTGCTGGGTGCGCTTCGAGCGGAGGAACGACGGCACGCGCCGCTTCTGCCCGGCGAAGGCGGCCGTCACTCGGTCGAGGAACATGGCGAGGATCACGACCGCGATGCCCGCCTCGAATCCGAGCGCGACGTCGATGCGGTTGAGGCTCTGCACGACCTGCGCACCGAGTCCGCCCGCGCCGACCATGCCGGCGATGACGACCATCGAGAGCGCGAGCATGATGATCTGGTTGACGCCGGCCATGATGGAGGGCATCGCGAGGGGCAGCTGGATCTGACGCAGGATGCGGCCGGGGGTCGCGCCGAACGCGCGCCCTGCCTCGACCACTTCCTTGTCGACCCCGCGGATGCCCAGCTCCGTCATGCGCACGCCGGGAGCCATGGCGAAGATGATGGTCGCCACGATGCCGGGCACGACGCCGACGCGGAACAGGATGAGGGCCGGGATCAGGTACACGAACGCCGGCATGGTCTGCATGAAGTCGAGGACCGGCTTGATGGCGTTCGATGCTGCGTCGGACTTCGCGGCCCAGATGCCGAGCGGGATGCTGAAGAGGATCGCCAGGAGGCTCGCGACCAGCACGAGCGCAAGCGTCGTCATGGCGTTCTCCCACTGGTCGACGCCCACGATGATGAGGAAGCCGACGAGGCTCCCGACTGCGAGCTTCCAGCCCTTGGCGAAGAACGCGATCGCTGCGACGACGATGAGGATCGCCCAGAACGGCGGGGTCTCCAGCACCCAGTAGACGCCCTCGTACATGCCCTGGAAGATGGTGCGGATCACGGCGAAGAAGCCGTCGAGGGCAGTCGTCAGCCAGTCGACGACTGCCTCTGCGCCCTCACCGAGGGGCAGTCGGAACGTGGCGGGCAGGGTCGTGAGCGCGGTGGCGGCGATCATGCGTGGCTCCCTTCGAGCGTCTCTGCGATATCCGCCGGGCTGACGCTCGAGACGGGGTCGATGATCGGGAGCAGGCCCGTCGTGCTTGGAACGTTCGCGAGCGAGGCGAGGATCGTGACGCGAGGCACGACGCCCAGGAGTCGCTGGTTCTCGTCGACGACCGCGATCGGCAGCGTCGAGTCGACCGACAGCTCGAACAGGTCCGAGAGCGGCGTCTCGGGGGAGACCATGGCGATGTCGCGCTTGATGGCGCTCACGAGGTCGGGCTGGCCGTCCTTCACGAGGCGCATGACGTGGCGGTCGATGACGGCGCCCTCGAGCTTGCGGCCGGTGGACGTGATGAACGCCCCGCCGGTCTGCGTGTCGCGCATGACGCGGAGCGCACCACGGGGGCCGGCGCTCTGCGGGACGACGGCGCGGGCGGGCTCCATGACGCTGCCAGCGGTGAGCACACGCGCCCGGTCCACATCCTGCACGAACTGCGCGACGTAGTCGTTTGCCGGGTCCGTGAGGATGTCTTCCGGCGTCCCGATCTGCACGATCGCACCGTCGCGCATCACGGCGATCCGGTCGCCGAGGAACATCGCCTCGTTGAGGTCGTGCGTGATGAAGATGATGGTCTTGCCGAGCTCTGCCTGCAGCTCGACGAGCTCTTCCTGCATCTCGCGACGGATGAGCGGGTCGAGTGCGCTGAACGCCTCGTCCATGAGCAGGATGTCGGTCTCGGCCGTGAGCGCGCGGGCGATGCCGACGCGCTGCTGCATGCCTCCGGACAGCTCGGACGGCAGCGAGTCGGCCCACTGGCCGAGGCTCACGCGGTCGAGGACCTTGCGGGCGCGTTCGAGGCGCTCTGCGCGCGGCACGCCCTGCACCTCGAGACCGAAGGCGGCGTTCTCGAGCACGGTGCGGTGCGGGAAGAGCGCGAAGTGCTGGAACACCATGGAGACGTGGTTCTGGCGCACGCTGCGCACCTCGGCGGCGTCGGCCGTCGCGAGGTCGGTGCCGTGGATGACGATGCTGCCGGCGGTCGGTTCGAGCAGGCCGTTGAGCGTGCGGATGAGGGTGGACTTGCCCGAGCCGGAGAGGCCCATGACGACGAAGATCTCGCCCTGCTTGACGTCGAAGGTGGCGTCGATGACTGCCGCGGTGACCCCGGCGCCGAGTTCTGATCTCGGCGTTCCGGAGCTCAGTCGCTTCGCGGCTTCCTTGGGCTTGCGCCCGAAGACCTTCGTGAGGCCCTTCACAGACACAGCTGTGTCGTTCACGCGTTCTCCCTGCGGTAGATGGATCGGACGCGAAAGATCGCAGCGGTTCGCGACGCTGCCTCGCATGACGAGGCGGTCGCTGAGGCGGCGGGTACCGGGCACGGACTGCGCCAGAATGTCGATTGGGCGCGGTCATCGCCCCGGGCGCGCGCTGCCGATCGAGATTGCCTCACAGAGGCAGCGGATAAAGCGCACCGGGTTGGTCTTTCGCGGGGAATCGCGGCGCCGAACCGGTGTGGCGGCGATTACTCCGAGAGTCAACGCTAGCAAGGTGCCTTCCCCGGGTAACGCCTGAGAGGGTTGATTTTCCGCCAAACTCGGCCCGTTTGCCAGGTCTCGACCCAGCGTCTCGCCCATGCCTGCGCGGATCGGAGCACCAGGCGTGATAGTTACCGGAGCGTTACATCAGGGGCGGCGAAAGCACTAAACATCCGCCCAACTCGGCCTGACAAGATGAGCGGATGAGCGAACGAGCGCAGAACCCGCCCGTCACCGGCACCCCGAAACGTGCATCCGAGGGGCTCAAGCTCCTGCACCTGTTCGCCGCACTTCTGGTCGTGTGCAGCGCGACCGTCCTCTTCGCGTTCGAGAACAACCTCGGCTACCTGCCGCTCGCCGCCGGAATCGCCCTCGGGTTCGTCGCAGATCGTGGCCTCGGCCGCGACCTGCTGCTCATCGGAATCGGCATGGGCATCATCAGCCTCCACTCGATGAAAGCCGACATCTCGTGGGGCAACATCTTCGTGATGGGCACAGTGCTCTCGCTCGCCGTGGCCGTGCCGTACGCCATCTCGAGGTGGATCTACAAGGATCACGCCGTCCGGTTCCCGCTGCGCCGCGGCACCCCCTGGTCAAGGCTCGAGAAGCTCTGGCTCGGCCTCGTCCTGGTCCTCGGCTGGCTCATCCTGCCGTTCTACTTCATCACCTCAGGCGTCTACCAGAACTGGCCAGCCGTCACGACCGCGTCCGAGATCGGGCGCCTCTTCGTCGGCGTCGGCTTCGTCGGCATCTGGGACGAGCTGTTCTTCATCTGCACGGTGTTCACGCTGCTCCTGCGCCACTTCCCGTTCTGGGTCGCCAACGTGCTGCAGTCGATCGTCTTCGTCTCCTTCCTCTGGGAGCTCGGCTACCAGTCGTGGGGGCCGCTGCTCACCCTGCCGTTCGCGCTCATCCAGGGCTGGATCTTCACGAAGACCAAGTCGCTCACGTACGTCATCTGCGTGCACCTGCTCTTCGATCTCGTCGTGTTCCTCGTCATCGTCCACGCCCACCATCCCGCCTGGCTGCCGATCTTCCTGTACTAGCGCGCCCCCGCATTCCCGCCTTCGTCGCTGCCACCCCGCCGCCCGCGCCACATCCACACCTCCACCCCCACCTCCACTTCCACCCCCACCTCCATCC
>NZ_PSTZ01000008.1 GCF_002931555.1 Pseudoclavibacter sp. RFBB5
TGCTGATGTGTTCCTGCTCTCCGACACCCACGGGTTCCCCCGCGAGCTGAGCGTCGAGGAGGCGAAGCGCCAGGGCATCGAGGTCGACCCCGCCTGGGAGGCGGAGTTCCTCGCAGCGCTGGAGGAGCAGCGTGCTCGCTCGCGTGGCGCGACGAAGCTGGGCACCGCTGGCCTTCCGCACCAGGAGGCACAGGCTCAGCAGGAGTCGCAGGCCCCCAAGGACCAGGGATGATGTTCCGCTGGCGCCGGAAGTCTCGAACCTCCTCGACAAGTCAGCAGACGAAGCCGAAGAAGAAGGCCGGGCTGCCGCCCGTCATCTTCCCTGAGCTCTCCGAGGCGATCGACGACGGGCTGCTGCTCGCGCTGCGCATCGTCAGGCTCGACGTGAAGAACGCCATCATCAAGCGCACGGTCGGCGAGAAGGTGCCGTTCGCCGCAGCCGACTATCGCGAGGCCGCGAACGCGTCCCTCGACCGGGTTCTCAAGGAGCTCCGGTACTCGGCGGAGCGCGTGGCCGGTGTGCGCGACCGCGCGCGGCCTGGTCGCTCGCTGAGCGCGCACGACTACCGCCACGCAGACATCGAGACGCTGAGCTTCCGTGAGCGGGCGTCTCAGGCGGTGAGCGAGCGGATCGAGTCGGAACGCGAGGACGAGGCGTACGTGGACGGCCTCATCGAGCAGGCGCGAGCCGACGCGTGGGCCGAGATCTCCGCGCACATCGAGCATGAACTGCTCGACCCGTGGTCGAAGGGCAGTCCGCGGATGCAGCTGCCGACCTCGCCGGAGGACGACCCGGAGCGCGGTGAGCGCTTCGACGACCTCGAGAAGGAGCTGCGGAAGCTCGCTCGTGAGGCGAAGATCCAGGAGCGTCGCGACGCGAAGCAGCGCGAACGCTCCTGAGCCTCGTGCTCTGGCCCCGCGGGAGTGTCACCCCCGCGGTCGTGACCCGCACCCCGCCTACTTGGCGAGGATCGAGTAGAGGGCCTTGCGAGCGTCGTCGAGCACCTTGGTGGCTTCCTGCTGCTGCTCCTCGGTCGCGCCGAGGCGGAACTGCTGCATGACGCCCATGAACTGCATCGCGGACTCTCGCAGGCCGGTCGCCGTCTCCGACATACCGGCGACGCCGCGCCAGCCCTGCTCGAGCTCCTCGGCGTGCTCGGACACGTACGTGCGGCCAGCTTCGCTGAGCTCGAAGACCGGCTTCTTCTCGGTGCCGCCCTGCTCGATGAGCTCCTCGTCGACCAGCTGCTGCAGCGTCGGGTAGACGGAGCCGGGGCTCGGGCGCCAGACGCCGTCGGTCTTCTCGGCGATGCCCTTGATCAGGCCGTAGCCGTTCGAGGGCCCCTCGGCGAGGAGGGAGAGGATGGCGGCGCGGACGTCGCCCTTGCCAGCGCGGCGGTGGCCGCGTGGACCGAACTTGGGCCCGAAGCCGGGGCCGTGACCCGCGCCCGGCCCGAACCCGGGGCCGAAGCCTCGTCCGGGACCGAAGCCGTGCGAGAACCGTCGGACGCGCTCGTCCTGCTGGTGCTCCTGGCCGTAACCGTGACCGCGACCACCCTCGTGGGAGTGTCCCCGTTCGGTTTCGAACGGGTGGTGATTGTGAGTGAAGTGCTTGCGCATTGGATGAACCTTTCTGCCGGAGCTGCACGCTGCAGCTCCGATAGCTCGACGATATATCGGTGAATGATCGGTGTCAAGCGATATATCGGAGAATGTTCGAGAGGTGCGGGCTGAGGCCTCAGCCCCGCGCGTCCCGGCGCCTCCGAAGCTCGGGCATGACGCACTCACTGAGCAGGGGCGCAAGGTCCCGCAGGTCAGCATCCGGCCCGGGGTACGCATCCACCCAGCGCAGCTCCTCGATCTCGGCCCGCGCGTTCGGCTCACCGGTGAGCGCAGCGAGGTAGACGGTGCCGACCAGGTCGGTCGCCGCCTCGTTGGCAGCCGCGGTCGTCCACTCGCCGAGGAAGGCGACCTCGGCATCGTCGAGCACGATGCCGACCTCCTCCTCGATCTCCCGGATCGCGGCGGCCTTGGGCGACTCCCCCGGCTCGAGCTTGCCGCCGGGAAGCATGAACTTCGTCGTCCCTCGCTTGCGAACCGTGAGCACCCGCCCCTCGGAGTCTTCGAAGCAGATGGCGGCGACGGTAAGCACAGGAGCGGGCACGCACCAAGGATAGGTGCGTGCCCGCCGTCGTCGAGAGGATCTGCCGCGAGTCTGGTCCTGGAGCTGAGTCCTACTGCCCGAGCTCCCCCACCGTCACCTGGACGGTCTGCTCCTGGCCACCGCGCACGAGCACGGCCTCGACCTGCGTGCCGGGCTCGAGGGCGCGGATCTGCGCCGTCAGGTCCGTCGAGTTCGAGACTCGATGGCCACCGAAGGAGGTGATGACGTCACCGGCCTGGATGCCGGCCTGCGCCGCAGGTCCTCCCGCTGTGAGCTGGGCGACGTAGGCGCCCGCCACGCTCGAGTCGGCCGCCGTCGGGTCGCTCACGCTGGCACCAAGGAACCCGTGCGACACCGCACCGTCGGCGATGAGCTGCTCGGTCACCCGCTTGACGAGGTTCGACGGCAGCGAGAAGCCGACCCCGATGTTCCCGGCAGTCTCGCCGCCGCTGCTCGCGCCGGCGATCGCGACGTTGATGCCGATGAGGGCACCGTCCTGGTCGACGAGTGCGCCACCCGAGTTGCCCGGGTTGATGGCGGCGTCGGTCTGGATCACGGGCAGGGCGACCGAGGACGAGCCTTGCGTCGTGCTCTGCCCCTCTGGTGAGTTGGGGTCGCCGCGCCAGAAGTTGTACGGGCTGTCCTCCTGTGTGCCGTCGGACTCGACTTCCTCGGGCACCGCGGAGGAGCTGACCAGGATGCCGCGGTCGAGCGCGCTCACGACGCCCTCGGTCACGGAGTCGGAGAGTCCGAGGGGCGCGCCGATGGCGACAGCGACGTCCCCGACATTGAGCTTGTCGGAGTCGCCGAAGGTGATCGGCGTCAGAGACGTGTCCTCGACCTTGATGATCGCGAGGTCGAGCACGGGGTCTCCGGCGACGAAGGTCGCAGGCAGCAGGCGACCGTCGCTGGTCTGGACGGAGAGCTCAGCGTTGCCGGTGGCGCCGTCGATCGTCGCGACGTGGTTGTTGGTCACGATGTAGCCGGCACCGTCGATGACGACGCCCGAGCCGCTCGCGGCCGTCTGGCCGGAGGAGGCCGAGATCGTGACGACGCTCGGCGAGGCCACAGCCGCGATGCTCGTGACGAGCGTTGCATCCTGCGGGTTGTTGACCGTGATCGACTGCGAGCTCGACTGGCCCGCGGCGACCTGCGACGAGCCGAAGCCCCCGACGACCGCACCTCCGACGCCACCGCCGACGACGCCGCCGACGAGGAGACCCGCGGTGAGGAGCGCGACCGTGCCGAAACGGCGCTTTCGCGGCTGGAGGTCAGGGCCGACTGCAGGGCTGGCTGCAGGGCCGAAGCCGCTCGACGCGAAGTCTGCAGTCGGGTACTGGTGGCTCCGCGAGTCAGACGAGGCGTAGCCACCCGGAACAGACCCACCTGGAACGTACTGGCCCGGCTGATACTGGCCGGACCCCGACGAGTACTGGGGCGCGAACGAGTGCGCCTGCTGGCCGGCTGGCGCCTGAGGGGCGAAGGGCTGCTGGGGGAAGGACTCGGGGTACGACGTTGCGCCGTCCTGCGGGGAGTTCTCCGGGGTGAAGGGGGTGGACATGTGTGGTTCCTTTCGACACCACTGAGCATCCAACCCGGGGCTATGGCATTGCTATGCCGCAGCTGTGGCTCAGCTTCGACCCGCGATGGCGTGCACCCGCACACGCACCCGCACGGTCGATCCGACCGGGAGCACCGTCAGAGCAGCCGCCTTGATCCGCGTCGCGAGCCCTTCCACGATGCGCCCCTGCGGGCCCGACGAGTCGACGCGCACGCGCACCGTGATCGAGACGACACCGTCTGCAGTGCCGACATCCACGTGCAGTGATCCCAGGTGGATGCCGATGATGGGCAGCAGCTCCACAACGCCAGGGGTTCCGAGGGCCGCACCCTCGACCACCTCGGCGACGCGCTCACGGTCGATCATTCGACGCTCCTCACATCTGCGATGACGATATCGATGCCCGTGACCCGCAGCGTCGTGTCGAGTGCAAGCGCCTCCGCGATCGCATCCCGCACCTCGTCGGCGAGCGGATGCAGCGGGCGCAGCCCGAGCACCGTCACCGAGACGGTGACGTGCACCGGCGCTCCCGGCGTGGTCACGTCGCCGTCCAGCACGCACCGTCCGATCAGCACGCCGTCGATGGCGTCGCCAGTCCGGCGGATGAGCTCGCGGATGACCCCCTCGCTCTGCGAGAACTCGAACTCGGGTTCCGGCGAGGCGAGCGGGATCTCGCGGCCCGCGCGTGCATCCATCGCGATGCCGCGCAGCATGGACTGCAGCCAGGCGCTGCTCGGTGCGGGCGTGGCCGCGGACTCCGCCTCGATGAGGTCATGGGACGCCCTCGTGACGCGCTCGAGTGCCGCGAGCGCCCGCTCGCACTCAGGGTCTTCCTCGATGTCGGCGTTGTACGGCAGACGACCGGCGTCCAGATACTCCGAGAGCTGCGTCAGGGTGTACCCCGCGGCGCCGATGGTCGGCTCGACTTCTTCGCTCATGCCCATTCCTCCATGCCCCGCAGCAGCGCGATCCGGGCCCGAGAGAGGGCCCCACGCACCGTCGATGTGTTCGTGTCGAGCTGTTCGGCGATCTCCGCGTACGTGAACCCGGCGGTCTCCTTGAGGATCCAGCACTGGCGCTGCAGCTCGGGGAGGCCCGCGAGCACCCGGGACGCCGAATCGAGCTTCGCGTTCAGCTCGAGCTGCGCGAGCGGACCGAGCTCCGGGGCCTCCGGGGCGTCCACGTCGTCGATGTCCTGCTCGAACTTCCGCCTCCTGAGGCGATCGGTCGCCTTGCGTGCCGCGATCTGCACGAGCCACGCGCGCACTGCATCCGGGTCGCGGAGGAGGTCGAGGCGCTTCCAGGCGACGATGCAGGCGTCCTGCACAGCGTCCTCGGCGTCAGCGCGCGACGACAGCAGCCTGATGGCGGTCGCGATCATGAGTCCCCAATGCCGGCGGATGAGCACCTCGAACGCACGCTCGTCACCGTCTCTGGCACGGGCGACGAGCAGCGCATCCGGCGCATCTGCGAGGTCAGGCACGCTTCCTCCTTCGCGACATTCGGAACTGGCTGGTCCTGCCGGGCAACCCTAGGGCATGCAGACCCGGCACTCCCTGCCAATGAGCGGGGTCACCACCACGTGGGGATCGACGCAACTTCTCACCCGGCAATCGCCATCGTGTTTCCGGCAGGTAAACTCCACACGCGCGCGGGTGCCCGCGCGCGGAGAGAACACACTGGGGGAACACCTTGAGCTTTTTCCAAAGCCTGATGCGAACGAAGAGCATCGAGGCCTCACTCGCGGACTCGCACTCCGAGGAACGGTCGCTCAAGCGGTCCCTCGGCGTGTGGGACCTCGCCATCATGGGCGTCGCCGTCGCCGTCGGCGCCGGCATCTTCTCCGTCGGAGCGAAGGCGGCCGCCAACAACGCCGGCCCGTCCATCACCCTCGGATTCCTGCTCGCCGCCGTGACCTGCGGCCTCGCGATCATGGCCTACGCGGAGTTCGCCTCGTCCGTGCCCGTGGCCGGTTCCGCCTACACCTTCACCTACGCGACGCTCGGCGAGCTCCTGGCCTGGATCATCGGCTGGGACCTCATCCTCGAGATGCTGTCAGCCTCCGCCGTCATCGCGAGCTACTGGGGCGTCTACCTGCAGGAGGTCGTCAACATCTGGGGCTGGGACATCCCGCCCAAGCTCAGCATCTTCGGCCTGTTCGAGCTGAACTGGGCCGCCTTCTTCATCGTGGCCGTCCTCACGACGCTGCTCGTGCTCGGCACGAAGCTCTCATCACGCGTCAGCGCGGTCCTGACGATCCTCAAGGTCCTGACCGTTCTGTTCGTCATCGTCGTCGGCGCGTTCTTCGTGAAGGCCAGCAACTACACGCCGTTCATCCCGCCGTCGCAGCCTGCGGCCGAGTCGGGCACGGATGCCTGGCACCAGTCGCTCTTCTCGTTCATGTCCGGCGCTGAGCCGAGCATGTACGGCGTCTTCGGGCTCCTCGCCGGCGCATCCATCGTCTTCTTCGCGTTCATCGGGTTCGACGTCGTCGCGACAAGCGCGGAGGAAGTCAAGAACCCGAAGAAGAACCTGCCCCGCGGCATCTTCCTCGGCCTCGGCATCGTGACGGTGCTCTACCTCTCGGTGAGCCTCGTCATCACCGGCATGGTCTCCTACAAGGACCTCGCGGCCGCCGAGACCCCGTCGCTGGCGACCGCGTTTGTCCTCGTCGGCGCCGACTGGGCGGCGCAGATCATCTCCATCAGCATCCTGCTCGGCTTCACGACCGTCATCCTCGTGCTGCTCATGGGCCTCGCCCGCGTGCTGTTCTCCATGAGCCGCGACGGCCTGCTGCCGCGTTCGTGGAGCATCACGAGCGAGAAGCGCAAGACCCCCATCCGTCTGCAGATCGGCGTCGGCATCGCCGTCGCGCTTCTCGCCGGCCTCACGAACGTCGACTGGCTCGAGGAGATGATCAACATCGGCACGCTCTCCGCGTTCGTGCTGGTGAGCCTGTCCATCCTCGTGCTCCGCAAGAAGTACCCGAACCGCGAGCTCGCCTACCGCATGCCGTGGTCGCCGTTCCTGCCGATCCTGTCGGCCGTGCTCTGCTTCTGGCTCATGCTCAACCTGTCGACGCTCACCTGGCTCCGCTTCGCCATCTGGCTGGCCATCGGCCTCGCCATCTACTTCCTCTACAGCCGCCGCAACTCGCGGCTTGGCAAGGAGCGCGCCTCCTACACCGAGATCCTCGGCGCCGAGCTCAAGTAGTCCAGCGACGAGATACCTCGAAGGGTCGTCATCCGCACAGGATGGCGACCCTTCGGGGTATCTGGCGCACCACGCGACGGCGCGGCGGCGCCGGGCCTAGAGCTGTGAGACTTCCCTGCGGTGCGGCACGATCGGCGGCTGGACGCCACCGAGCTGCTCGATGATGCGCACCACCTGGGTCGAGTAGCCGAACTCGTTGTCGTACCAGACGTAGAGCACGAGGTTCTTGCCCTCGGCGATCGTCGCGAGGCCATCCACGATGCCGGCGCGCGTCGTGCCGACGAAGTCGGTGGAGACGACCTCGCTCGACTCGATGTAGTCGATCTGCTGGCGGAGCACCGAGCTGAGCGACACCTGGCGCAGGAAGTCGTTGACCTCGCCGCGGGTCGTCGGGCGCTCGAGCGTGAGGTTGAGCACGGCCATCGAGACGTCGGGCGTGGGAACGCGGATGGCGTTGCCCGTGAGCTTGCCCTCGAAGTGCGGCAGCGCCTTCGCGACGGCCTTCGCCGCACCGGTCTCGGTGATCACCATGTTGAGTCCGGCGGCCCGACCACGACGGTCGCCCTTGTGGAAGTTGTCGATGAGGTTCTGGTCGTTGGTGAACGAGTGCACCGTCTCGACGTGACCGTGCACGACCCCGTAGCGCTCGTCGATCACCTTGAGCACCGGCGTAATGGCGTTGGTCGTGCACGACGCGGCCGACAGGATGCGGTCGTCGTCGGTGATGCCGGCGTTGTTGATGCCGTAGACGATGTTCTTCAGCTGCCCCTTGCCGGGCGCCGTGAGCAGCACTCGACGTACTCCGGGGCTCTGCAGGTGCTGCGCGAGACCGTCGGCGTCGCGCCAGCGTCCCGTGTTGTCGACCACGATCGCGTCGCGGATGCCGTACGACTCGTAGTCGACGGTCGCGGGGTCGTTCGAGTAGATGACCTGGATGACCGTGCCGTTGGCCTGGATCGTCGAAGCGGCCTGGTCGACTGAGATGGAGCCGGCGAACGCGCCGTGCACCGAGTCGCGGCGCAGCAGGCTCGCACGCTTCTCGAGGTCGTTGTCGCTCCCCTTGCGGACGACGATGGCGCGCAGGCGCAGCCCCCGTCCCGTGCCGGCGTGCGAGATGATGATGCGCGCCAGGAGGCGGCCGATGCGGCCGAAGCCGTAGAGCACGACGTCGGCGCCCGAGTCCGGAGAGCCGGTGCCGATGACTTCGAGGAGCTGGTTCGCGAGGAACGTGTCGAGGTCCTCACCCTGTGCCGCGAAGCGCGTCGCCAGCTCGCCGAGGTCGATGGAGGCGGTGCCGAGATCGAACTCCTGCAGCCGCTCGAGGATCGGCAGCGTCGCGTCCAGCGACAGCTCGACGTCGTTGATGCGGCGGGCGAAGCGGTGCGCCTTGATGATGTCGATCGCGGAGAGGTTGATGAGGCGGTGACCGTAGATGGAGGTCACGACGTTCCGCGTGCGGTACAGGTTCCCGATGAGCGGGATCATCCGCTCGGCGATGCCGACTTTCTCCAGCCACTCGTGCTGCGTCTGCTCGGACTTTTCCATCATTGAATGGGACCCCTCAACGTCGAAAGTTCTCGCCTGAACGCCAGGCACAGACAAAATCCTACGGTTCTGCGTCCTACACCAGGCCCGAATCGGCGGCATGGAGCGCCGAGGTATTCACGATGAGAGAAATTCTGGCGTTTTTGACAGACAGGATCTGCCACACGAAAGGGGCCAGCCCCGCCGACCCGACCGGGTCGAACTGGACTGGCCCCATCGAGCTCGAGGGCCCGATCAGCTGCGCTTGGCCCGCTTCTCGCGAACACGCATGTTCGTGATGATGGGCGACCCCTCGAAGCCGTACACCTCGCGCAGGCGACGCTGGATGAAGCGACGGTAACCCGGGTCGAGGAAGCCGGTCGTGAAGAGCACGAATGTCGGCGGGCGCGTCTGCGCCTGCGTGCCGAACAGGATGCGCGGCTGCTTTCCGCCTCGGAGCGGGTGCGGGAACTCCGCCGTGAGCTCGGCCAGGAACGCGTTGAACTTGCCGGTCGGGATGCGCGTGTCCCACGAGTCGAGGGCGAGCTCGAGGGCTGGCACGAGCTTCTCGAGGTGGCGCCCCGTCTTCGCGGAGATGTTGACGCGCGGCGCCCAGGCGACGTGGGCGAGGTCCCGCTCGACCTCACGTTCGAGCTGCCAGCGGCGTTCGTCGTCGAGCATGTCCCACTTGTTGAACGCGAGCACCAGCGCGCGGCCGGACTCGAGGACGAGGTCGATGATGCGCAGATCCTGCACGTTGACGGCCTCGGTCACGTCGAGGACCACGACGGCGACCTCGGCCTTCTCAAGAGCTGCCGTCGTTCGCAGCGAGGCGTAGAAGTCGGCGCCCTGCTGCAGGTGCACGCGGCGGCGGATGCCGGCCGTGTCGACGAAGCGCCAGATCTTGCCACCCAGCTCGACCTGCTCGTCGACGGGGTCGCGCGTCGTGCCAGCGAGCGAGTTGACGACGACGCGCTCCTCGCCTGCTGCCTTGTTGAGGAGGCTTGACTTGCCGACGTTCGGGCGTCCCAGGATGGCGACGCGGCGGGGTCCGCCGATCTCCTCCTTCGCGACCTTCGAGACCTCGGGGAGGATCTCGATGACCTTGTCGAGGAGGTCCGCGACACCGCGGCCGTGCACGGCGGAGACCGGCCACGGCTCACCGAGGCCGAGGCTCCACAGCTGCGCTGCGTTCGGCTCCTGCACGGCGTCGTCGACCTTGTTCGCGACCAGGATGACGGGCCGGTCGGTGCGGCGGAGCAGCTTCACGACGTGCTCATCGGTCGCGGTCGGGCCGACGTTCGCGTCGACGACGAACAGGACCGCGTCAGCGAGCTCGACGGCGATCTCGGCCTGCTGAGCGACGGAGAGGTCGATGCCCTTGGCGTCCGGCTCCCACCCGCCGGTGTCGACGATCGTGTACCAGCGGTTGTTCCACTCGGCCTTGTACGAGACGCGGTCGCGCGTGACACCGGGGGTGTCCTCGACGACTGCCTCGCGGCGGCCGATGATGCGGTTGACCAGTGCGCTCTTGCCCACGTTCGGGCGTCCTACGACTGCGAGCACGGGGAGCGCGGGCAGGTAGGTGATGGCGTCGCCGTCCTCGGAGGCGCCGAGCAGCACCTCGAGGTCGTCTTCCTCGAGCTCGTAGTCGTCGAGGCTCTGGCGCAGCGCCTGGGTGCGCTTCTCCACGACCGTGTCGTCGAGCTCCTCGAGGCGCGCGACGAGCTCTTCGCCGCCTGCTGGGTCGAACTCCTCGGGGGCGTCGGTCGCCTCGTCGTTCCGTCCTTGGTCGTCAGTCATCGTGACTCCTTCGTGTTGTCGTGTCTGACAGCGCTTGGGGCGGCTGCCAGCGACGGTGCTGTCGTCTGGTGCGGACCTGGTGTCGCCGAGGCGACGATCCGCAGGAATTCCTCGACCGACTGCTCGAAGTCGAGCCTTGTCGTGTCGAGCACCGTGACGCCGTCGGCGGCTTCGGTGAAGTTGGTGACCTTGGCGTCGCGGGCGTCGCGCGCTGACACGGACTCCGCAACGGCGGCGACGGTCTCGCCGACCTTCTCGCCCGCCCTGCGCGCGATGCGCACGGCCTCGTCGGCGGTCATGAGGATGCGCGCAGGGGCATCCGCGGCCACGACCGTCGTGATGTCCCGACCCTCGGCGATGATGCCTGGGCTCGTGGTGCCGGCCATGGTGCTCCGGAAGAGCGCCGTGAGGGCCTCGCGGGCAGCAGGCACGCGGGAGACCCGCCAGACCTCGCCGGAGATGGCGGTGTCGCGGATGAGCTCCGTGACGTCGCTCTCGCCGACGCGAACCCAGCGTTCGTCCGGGCTCTCCGAGATGCGGTACCGGTCGATGAAGCTCGGGAGCAGTGCCGCGACGGCGTCGACGTCGTCGAGGTCGCATCCGCTGTCGATCGCGAACCAGGTGAGCGCGCGGTAGGCGGCACCTGTGTCGAGGTAGCCGAAGCCGAGGCGTCGCGCGCTCTCACGGCAGACGCTCGACTTGCCGGAGCCTGCCGGCCCGTCGACGGCGACGACGACGGGCGTGCCAGCGGCGAGGGCGTCGTGGCTGATCGGGGTGGTCTCGGTCATGCGGCGATCCTCCATCCGCGCTGTTCGAGCTCGTCGACGAGCTTCGCGGTTGCCGACGGGACGACGGAGATGATGACGAGGCCGACGTTGGAGGCCTGCGCGTGCTCCATGCGGAAGTCCTCGACGTTGACCTGGGCGTCGCCCACGTCGCCCATGAGCTTCGCGAGCTGGCCTGGCTTGTCGTCGATCATGACCGTGACGGAGTCGAACTCACGCCTCGACGAGCCGTGCTTGCCTGGCAGCCGCGCGACGCCGGCGTTGCCGGTCGCGAGCTGCTCGGCGATGATGCGGCCCGAGCCGCGTTCGTGGCTGTGCTCGAGTGCGCTGGCGACCTTGTCGAGGTCTGCCTGCAGCTTGCGGAGCACAGCAGCGGTCGGGGCGGCGTTCGCGGTGAGGATCTGCGTCCACAGCACGGGGTCGCTGGATGCGATGCGAGTGAGGTCCCGCAGGCCTTGGCCCGCGAGCGCCGTGGCCCCGTCCTCGTCGTCGACGAGACGCGAGGCGAGCAGCGTGGAGACGAGCTGGGGAACGTGCGAGACGAGCGCGACGGCCCGGTCGTGATCATCCGCGGTCATGGTGACGGGGGTCGCGCCGACGTCGAGGGCGAGCCCCTCGATCTCCTGCAGCGCGAAGACGCTGGTCTGCTCGTGGTGCGCGATGACCCAGGGGCGGCCGACGAAGAGGTCTGCACGGCCCGAGAGCGGCCCGCCCGTCTCGCGCCCGGCCATGGGGTGCGACCCGAGGTAGCGGCTGATGTCGGCGCGTCGGGCGACGAGCTCTGCGAGCGGCGCCGACTTCACGCTCGCGACGTCGGTCACGATGGCGTCGGGCCAGCGTTCGAGTTCCGCGGCCACGACCTGGCCGGTCACGTCAGGGGGCACGCAGACGACGACGATCCGCGGCGCTTCTCCCCCGGCGGCGTCAGCGGCCAGGGTCCCCGCCCCGTAGTCGACGGCGAGCTGGAGCACCGAAGGTGAGATGTCGTCGAGCTGGACGTCGACGCCGAGCCTGCGCAGGGCGTGCCCGACGCTGGTGCCGAGCAGCCCGGCACCGACCACCCGTACCGGGGAGTTGGTTCGAGTTGGCGTCATCGACGACCTTTCGATCTGGTGGGCGGCGCCTGCCGCGGGCCGCGGCCCTGCTTGGGCTCGCGGGCCGGCTCTGCCGCCTGGGTGAGGGAGCCGCCGTCGCGCTGCTCCCCGGCTCGCCGGGCGAGCTTCAGGATGCGGCCGAGTTCCAGTGTAGTGAACTCGCGCATCTGGCCTTCGCGGAGTGTGCCGAGGTTCAGCGGGCCGAAGCTGCGGCGGACGAGCGCGGTGACGGGGTGGCCGACCTCCTCGAGCATGCGACGCACGATCCGGTTGCGGCCGGAATGCAGCACGATCTCGACAAGCGAGGCGGTGCGGCTGGGCTGGTCGGCGAGGAGCCTCGCGCTGTCGGCTTTGATGAAGCCGTCCTCGAGCTCGAAGCCCTGGCGGAGGCGCTGCAGGGCCTTCGCGGAGACCCGCCCGTCGACGCGTGCGATGTACGTCTTCTCGACACCGAAGGACGGGTGCGCGAGCACGTGCGCGAGCTCACCGTCGTTGGTGAGGATGAGCAGGCCGCTCGTGTCGACGTCGAGCCTGCCGACGTTGTAGACCCGCTCGCTGAACTCCCTCGTGAACTCGCGGAGGTCGGGGCGTCCCTGCTCATCGCGCATTGTGGAGACGACGCCGGTCGGCTTGTTGAGCACGACGTAGCGCTTGCTCGGGTCCAGCTGGATGGGCGTGCCGTCGACGGCGACCTCGTCGCGGTCCGGGAAGATGCGGCTGCCGAGCTCGGTCACGACGACGCCGTTGACCTCGATACGACCCTGCGTGATGTACTGCTCGCACACGCGACGCGAGGCGACGCCGGCCGCGGCGAGGGCCTTCTGCAGGCGCACGCCGTCGCTCCGCTCCGGCGCCGGTTCGGCTTCACGCCCCGCGAGCGGGATGTCGTCGAAGTCGTCCATCGAGTAGCCGCCTTCGGGGCGAGCCTGCGCCGCCTGGCGGAGTGCCGCTGCCTCGTCGGCGGTGCGGTCGGTGTCGCCGCGGCGCGATCCGCGCCCTCGCTGGTCACTCATGGAATCCGTCCTGTCCTTCGTCGAGCAGAGGTGAGATCTTGGGCAGCTCGTCGAGCGAGTTGAGTCCCAGATGCACCAGAAGCGTCTGAGTCGTGACGTAGCGAATGGCCCCGGTCACGTCGTCGTGGCCGTCTTCTGCGATGAGGCCACGTGCTACCAGAGTACGCACCACCGAGTCGACGTTCACGGCGCGCACCTGCGCCACCTGCGAACGCGTGATCGGCTGGCGGTACGCGATGACGGCCAGCGTCTCGAGCGCGGCCTGCGAGAGCTTCGACGGCTGACGCGTGAGCACGAAGTCGGCGACGATGTCGTCGAGGTTCTCGCGCACGTAGAGCCGCCATCCTCCACCCACTTCGCGCAGCTCGAAGCCGCGCTCGGGACCAGCGAGGTCACCGTTGTAGTCGGCGACCAGACGGCCGATGGAGGCGCGCACATCGGGGACGGGGCGGCTGACGGCCCCGGCGATGGCCACGAGCGACAGCGGCTCGTCGGCGACGAAGAGGATCGCCTCGACGGCTCGGTCGAGGTCGATGCTCGGCTGGTGAGCTTCTTCGGCCGCGCGGTCGAGCTGCCGCGAATCAGTCATCGTCGTCTCCGAGGCTCGAGAGCTGCGCGGCGTCCCAGTCGTCGGCATCCCAGGTCACCGTCAGCTCGCCGAGGGGCGTCTCCTGCTCGAAGCTGAGCGCTGCACGCCGGTAGAGCTCGAGGAGGGCGAGGAAGCGAGCGATGACGACACCCCGCGCGTCGGCGTCGGCGACGAGCTCGCGGAACGTCCGCGGCTCACCATCCTGCAGCAGGGCGACGAGGATCCGGGCCTGCTCGCGGATGCTCACCTTGGGCGCGTGCAGGTGGGTGAGGCCGACGGTCGGGATCTCGCGCGGTGCGAGCGCGAGGGTCGCGAGCGCCGCGAAGTCGGCGGCTGAGAGCGTCCAGACGAGATCCGGGATGCGCTCCCTGAACTTCGGCTCGAGCGGCACGGCGCGGGTCGTGCGCTGCCCCTCGACGCCGAGCGCGGCCGCGAACCAGGTGGAGACCTCTTTGAAGGCCTTGTACTGCAGGAGACGGGCGAAGAGCAGGTCCCTCGCCTCCAGGATCGCCACGTCCTCCGCATCCACATACTCGCCCTGCGGCAGCAGGCTGACGATCTTCATGTCGAGGAGGGTTGCGGCGACGACGATGAACTCGCTCGCGCGGTCGAGCTCTTCCGGCGTCGACAGATCGTTGAGGTACCCGATGAACTCACTCGTGACGCGGCTCAGCGACACTTCGGTGATGTCCATCTCGTGCTTCGAGATGAGGGTGAGGAGCAGATCGAACGGGCCCTCGAAGTTGCTCAGCGACACCCGGAAGTCGGGGTCGGACGCGCCTTCGAGGTCGGGCGCGGCGGAGGCGCCGACCCGCGGTGCTGAGGTTCCCCGGGTGGTCAGGGCGCTAGGCGACGGCGCCACGTTCGATCAACTCGCGCGCGAGCTGGTGGTACGCCTTCGACGCGGTGTGCTCTGGAGCGAATCGGACGATGGGCACTCCGGCGACGGATGCGTCGGGGAACTTCACCGTGCGGCCGATGACCGTGTCGAAGACCCGGTCGCCGAACGCCTCGTACACGCGGTCGAGCACCTCGCGCGAGTGCAGCGTGCGGCCGTCGTACATCGTGGGGAGGATGCCGTCGAGCTCGAGCGACGGGTTCAGCCGGTCGCGGACCTTGTCGACGGTCTCGACGAGCAGCGCGACACCGCGGAGCGCGAAGTACTCGCATTCGAGCGGGATGACGACGCCGTGGCTCGCCGTGAGCGCGTTGACGGTGAGGAGGCCCAGTGACGGCTGGCAGTCGACGATGATGACGTCGTACTCGCTCGACACCTTGCGGAGCACGCTCGCGAGGATCTGCTCGCGAGCGACCTCGGTGACGAGGTGCACCTCCGCGGCGGAGAGGTCGATGTTGGCGGGCATCACGTCGAGGCCAGGGAACGCGGTGGCCTGGATGACGTCGTGCGGGTCCTTGACCGTGCCGATCAGCAGATCGTAGACGGTCGGCACGTCGTACGTGCGGATTCCGAGGCCGGCGCTCAGCGCACCCTGGGGGTCGAAGTCGACGGCCAGCACCCGGCGACCGTAGAGGGCGAGGGATGCGCCGAGGTTGATGCTCGTCGTGGTCTTCCCGACGCCACCCTTCTGGTTGCACATCGAGATGATGCGCGCGGGGCCGTGGCTCTCCAGCTCTTCCGGCACCTCGAAGTGGTTGTAGAGTCGCGTCGACACCGCGCTTGCGCTGCGGGGCGTGGATTCGATCGTCTCTTCGCTCATGACCTCTGCATCCTATCCCCGCCTCAGCCTCCGCCGAGGGTGGCGCGCGGATGGCTCGTCGCGTACACGTCGCGCAGGGTGTCGGCGGTCACGAGCGTGTAGATCTGCGTCGTCGACACCGAGGCGTGGCCAAGCAGCTCCTGGACGACTCGCACGTCAGCACCGCCCTCGAGCAGGTGGGTCGCGAAGGAGTGCCGCAGGGTGTGCGGGGAGACTCGACCCGCGAGGTCGGCTCGCGTCGCGATGGCGTCCAGCAGGTTGAACGCGCTCTGCCGAGACAGCCGCGCTCCTCGTGTGCCGAGGAACAGCGCGGGAGTCGCACTCCCCCGCGTCGAGAGCTCACGCCGCGCCCGCACGAGGTAGCGGTCGAGCGCCCGCTGGGCGAAGCTGCCGACCGGCACGATGCGCTGCTTGTTGCCCTTGCCTCGCACCCGCAGGATGCCGGGCTCGATCAGATCATCGACGTTGAGGTCGACGAGTTCGGAGATGCGGGCGCCGCTCGCGTAGAGGAGCTCGACGAGCGCGGTGTCGCGCATCGCCTCGAGCGTCTCGCCGTCAGCCGCCTGCAGGAGCCGTTCGACCTCGGCGACCGAGAGCGCCTTCGGGAGCCGTGACGGGAGCTTCGGGGCACGCGTGCGTGTCGTGGCGTCCACATCCAGCACGCCTTCGTCGAGCAGGAACCGGTGGAAGCCGCGGACCGACGACAGGGCCCTCGAGACGGAGGACGCAGCCAGGCCCTCGCCTTCGCGGAGGTGCGCGAGGAACGCGGACACGTCGTCGGCGGTCACCGCACCGATCGGCCCACGGTTGGTGCCCTCGAGCCATTCGAGGTACTTGCCGAGGTCGCGCCGGTAGGCGCCGAGGCTGTTGCTCGACAGACCACGCTCGATGGTCAGGTGTCGGAGGTAGGTGTCGAGCAGTGCCGTGTCCGTCTTCGCATCGCCCGGATGTGCAGCCACGGCGCGTCGACTACTCTGGGCGGCCCGGCGACCGGGTTGGCCACTCCGCGCCGGCAGGGCGCAGCGTCGACCAGCCGCGCTCCTTCGCGAGGTGGAGCGCCATGATGCCGGAGATGACGAACGGGTTCTGCACCGAGCCTGCGAGGACGGCGTCGAGCGCCTCCGGCAGCGCCACCCAGCGCTGCTCCAGCTCCGCTTCCTCGCCGGTGCGGGCGAAGGCCTCTGGCGTCGAGGAGACCGCGCGCGCGAGGTACACGCGCACGTTCTCGCTGCTCCCGCCTGGCGAGGTGTACTGGTCGAGGAGCACGTCCCAGCGGTCGGCGACGAGGTCCACCTCTTCAGCGAGTTCGCGCTTCGCCGCGTCGAGCGGGTCCTCGCCTGGCGCGTCGAGAAGCCCTGCGGGCAGCTCCCAGTCGCGCCGCCCGACGGGGTGACGGTACTGGCGGATGAAGAGGATGCGGTCGGCGTCGTCGAGCACGAGCACCGCGACGGCGCCCGTGTGGGCCATGAACTCCCGGGTCAGCTCCTCGTCACCGAAGCGGAACCGCTCCCGGACGATATCCCAGACGGCGCCGCGGAACACGACGCTCGATTCGAGCACCGTGTCCTCGGCGACCTGGTCGGCGAAGGGACCCGCTCCGGCGGCGTCGGTCACTGCTGGACCTGGTCCACGTCCTGCACGTTCTCCTCGACGTCGACGAGGCGTCCCGAGCGCTGACGCTCGAGGCCGGCGGCGACGAGGCCGGAGAAGAGCGGGTGCGCGCTGTTCGGGCGCGACTTCAGCTCGGGGTGCGCCTGCGTCGCCACGTAGAACGGGTGCACCTCGCGCGGCAGCTCCACGTACTCGACGAGCGTGCCGTCCGGGGAGAGCCCAGAGAAGTGGAGCCCCGCATCCGCGATCTGCTCGCGGTACGCGTTGTTCACCTCGTAGCGGTGGCGGTGGCGCTCCTCGACGAGCGTCGAGCCGTAGAGCTCCGCGATGATGGACCCCTCGTCGAGGGCCGCCGGGTAGGACCCGAGGCGCATGGTCCCGCCCATGTCGCCGGTCTCGATGATGTCGACCTGCTCGGCCATCGTCGCGATGACGGGGTTGGGCGTCTCCGGGTCGAACTCGGAGGAGCTCGCGTCGGTGATGCCGACGACGTTGCGTGCGTACTCGATGACCATGCACTGCATGCCGAGGCACAGGCCGAGCGTGGGGATTGCGTTGTCACGCGCGAAGCGCAGCGCGCCGAGCTTGCCCTCGATGCCGCGGATGCCGAAGCCGCCTGGCACGCAGATCGCGTCGACGTCGCTGAGCTGTGCTGCCGCGCCGTCGTGCGTCTCGCACTCGTCGGACGGGATCCAGCGCAGCTTCACGCGGGTCTGGTTCGCGAAGCCGCCGGCTCGCAGCGCCTCGGTGACCGACAGGTAGGCGTCTGGCAGATCGATGTACTTGCCGACGAGCCCGACCGTGATCTGGTGCTTCGGCTGGTGCACGACCTCGAGCAGGCGCTCCCAGGCGCTCCACTCGATGGGCTCGGCCGGGAGCTTGAGCTGCTCGATGATGTACTCGTCGAGGCCCTGCTCGCGCAGCACGCGCGGGATGTCGTAGATCGAGGGCAGGTCGATGGTGTTGACGACCGCACGCTCGGGCACGTCGCACATGAGCGCGATCTTGCGCTTGTTGCTCTCCGTCACCGGGCGGTCGCTGCGGAGCACGAGGGCGTCCGGCTGGATGCCGGCGGAGCGCAGCGCGGCGACCGAGTGCTGGGTGGGCTTCGTCTTCTGCTCCCCGGATGCGCCCATGAACGGCACGAGCGAGACATGCACGAAGAAGACGTTGTCGCGGCCGAGCTCGTGGCGCAGCTGGCGCGCGGACTCGATGAACGGCTGCGACTCGATGTCGCCGATGGTGCCGCCGACCTCGGTGATGATGACGTCGGGGCGAGGCTCCTCGCTGGCCTGCAGGCGCATGCGGCGCTTGATCTCGTCGGTGATGTGCGGGATGACCTGCACGGTGTCGCCGAGGTACTCGCCGCGTCGCTCCTTGGCGATGACGCTCGAGTAGATCTGTCCCGTCGTGACGTTCGCTGACTGGGCGAGGTCGACGTCGAGGAAGCGCTCGTAGTGCCCGATGTCGAGGTCGGTCTCAGCGCCGTCGTTGGTGACGAACACCTCACCGTGCTGGAACGGGTTCATCGTTCCCGGGTCGACGTTCAGGTACGGGTCGAGCTTCTGCATGACGACTCGCAGGCCTCGGGCCCTGAGCAGATTGCCCAGGCTGGCGGCGGTCAAGCCCTTGCCGAGCGAGGAGACGACGCCCCCGGTCACATAGATCTGCTTGACAACGGCCTGGTCGTTTCCCGCAACTGGGATATCTGCGCTAGTCACGGAATTCCATCTTAGACGACGGACCGCGATCCGTCTGCGCCTGCGTCGTGTCCGACGCTCCCCGGCGCTGCTCGATTCGCCGCCGCGAGCTCCAGCAGCTCCTCGGCGTGGGCGTTTCCCGTCTCGCTGTCGGAAAGTCCGGACAGGAGCCGGGCGATCTCCTGCGTGCGGTCCGCCCCGCTGATCCGGCGGATGCTCGACGTGGTGAACTGCCCGTCGCTCGACTTCTCGATGCTGATGTGGTTGTCCGAGAACGCCGCGACCTGTGCCAGGTGGGTGACGACGATGACCTGCGCGTTCGCGGAGAGCCGCTGCAGGCGGCGCCCGATCTCGATGGCGGCGGAGCCTCCGACGCCGGCGTCGACCTCGTCGAAGACGAGCGTCGGCACCGAGCTCACATCGGCGAGCACCACTTCCAGGGCCAGCATGACTCGGGAGAGCTCGCCGCCAGATGCCCCCTTGCCCAGGGGTGTGGGCTCCGTTCCCGGGTGCGGGCGGAGCATGAACGCGACACGGTCGCCTCCGTGCGCGGCGATCTCGTCGAGCGACGAGATCTCGACCGTCAGCTGCGCCGCAGGCATCGCGAGCGCGTGCAGCTCCTTCGTGACCCGTCCTTCGAGCACCGAGGCGGTCGCCGTCCGGAGTTCGGTGAGCCGCGAGGCCGCCGCTGCGAGTGTCTCCTCGGCCTCGGCGATCTGCGTCTCCAGCTCCTGGATGCGCGTGGAGTCGTTCTCGAGCTCGAGCAGCTGCATGCCGGCCTGCGAGCCGAGCTCGATGACGTCGTCGAGGGTCGGCCCGTACGTGCGCGTCAGGCTCGTGAGCAGCGTCAGGCGGTCGTTGAGCTGAGCCAGCTCGCCGCTCCCCTCCGCCTCGAGCCCGTCGAGGTAGCCCGCGAGGCGGAGCCCGAGCTCGTCGATCGCGAACGAGATGTCTGCCGCGGCCTGTCCCAGCTCACCCAGCGCGGGGTCGCTCGACGTCGCGCTGTCGATCAGGGATCGCACCTGGGAGAGGAGCTCGGTCGAACTCCCGCCACCCTCGCCGCCGAACCCTGCGGAGCTGTCCCCCGCCAGCAGCTCGTGCGCCTGGCCGACGTCGCGGCGCAGGGCTTCCAGGTTCGAGAGACGCTCGATGCGCGCCAGAAGCGTCACGTCCTCCCCCGGCTGGGGCTCGGCTGGCTCGATGTCGGCCAGGGCGCGGCGCAGGCGGGCAGCTTCGAGCTCACGCTCGGCCTCGGCGTCGCTCAGCGTCTGCAGCTCCGAGCGGAGCTCGCCGCGGCGGATGTGCGCGTCGCGGACCGCGGAACGCGCGGTGCGCAGCTCAGCGCCGCCGAACGCATCCAGCGCCGCTCGCTGCGCGCCCTCGCTGCGCAGCCGCCACTGGTCGCTCTGCCCGTGCACGACCACGAGCCGCTCGCCGAGGTCGGCGAGGATCGACGCGGGGACACCGCGCCCGCCGAGCCAGGCCCGGCTCCGGCCTTCAGCGCTCACCTGGCGGGCCACGAGGAGCTCGTCGTTCTCGTCGAGCTCGGCGCCCGCGTCTGCGGCGAGCCTCGCCGCGGGGCTGTCAGAGTCCAGCTGCCAGCGCCCCTCGACGACGGCCTTGCTGGCTCCGGAGCGGACGGCGTCGGCAGACGCGCGTCCGCCGCGCAGCAGACCGAGGGCGGTCACGATCATGGTCTTGCCCGCGCCGGTCTCACCCGTGATCGCGGTGAAACCGGGCCCCAGGGGAAGCTCGGCTCGCTCGATGACGCCGAGGCCGGAGATATCGATGTCAAGAATCATGCGCGTGCGGGTCCTCGCCATCCTGAGGTCGGGAGTTGGAACTTCTCGACAAGTCGCTTGCTGAACGGCGCGCTGTGCAGACGCGCGAGACGGATCGGGGCGCCGCCCCTCGTCGCCGTCACGCGGGAGCCCGCGGTCAGGTCGTACGTGCGTCGCCCGTCGCACCACAGCACGCCGGGCGTGCCGGTTCTGGGCACGATCTCCACGGCGAGGGTGGAGCTCGGCCCCACCACGATCGGTCTCGCGAAGAGCGCGTGCGCGCTGATGGGCACGAGCAGAAGGGCCTCGACGGTCGGCCAGACGATAGGCCCGCCAGCCGAGAACGAGTAGGCGGTGGAGCCGGTCGGCGTGGAGAAGATGGCACCGTCGGCGCCGAAGCTCAGCAGCGGCTGACCGTCGACCTCCAGGACGAGCTCGAGCATCCGCTCCCTGCTGGCCTTCTCGATCGTCGCCTCATTGAGGGCCCACGTCTCGTAGACGGTCTCGCCGCCGAGCGTGACGCGGACGTCGAGGGTCATGCGCTCCTCGACCTGGTAGTCGCGGTCGAGGGCGCGGCCTACCGCATCCGCCAGCGAGTCTCGCTCGCTCTCCGCGAGGAACCCGACGTGGCCGAGGTTGACGCCGAGGATGGGCACTCCTGCCTCGCGCACGATCTCAGCGGCGCGGAGGATCGTGCCGTCGCCTCCGAGGACGATCGCGATCTCCACCTCGTGTGCCGCGAGCTCCTCCCCGAGCGAGATCGTCGTCCTGGGCACCCGGTTGCGATCGAGGCGCACCAGCTCACGGTAGGTCGCAGGCTCCAGCACGGGCGTGACTCCCGCATCGTCGAGCAGCTGCAGCACGGTCATGGCCGCCTCTATGGCGTCCTCCCGGGCAACGTGGCTGACGACGAGGATGCGCCGCTTCGGGAACTCCGTCATCGATCTCCCTCCAGGTCCTCCGCTTCGACGATGGCTCGTCGCAGAGTGACGAGTCTGTCAGCATCGGCTGGACTCGCGCCTGTCGACGTGCGGAGAACCGCAACGAATTCTGCGTTGCCGTGGGTGCCGACGATCGGCGACGGGCGCAGCGAGACGAGTTCGAGCCCGCAACTCGCCGCCTCGACGAGCACCCGCTCGAGTGCGGGCGCGACCAGTTTCCGGTCGTGGACGATGCCGCCCTTCACGCCGGTTCGGCCAACCTCGAACTGCGGCTTGATGAGCAGCACCGCGTCCGTGAGACCGGGCGCCATCGCCAGGATGGGGGCGATCACCTTCGTCAGCGAGATGAACGAGAGATCGCCGACGACCAAGTCGAGGTCGCCAGAGCGCACGGGAGCATCAGCGGCCTCGAGCAGCTCGTCGAGCTGCTCAGCATCGGTGAAGCGCGCGTTGACGCCCTCGAGGTTCGTCACACGGGGATCTTCGCGCAGGGCGGGCGCGAGCTGGTCGTGACCGACATCCAGGGCCACCACGTGCCTGGCACCGCGCGCGAGCAGCACCTGCGTGAATCCGCCGGTCGAGGCTCCCACGTCGAGCGCTGCCCGCCCAGCCGGATCGAGGGTCGGGACGGCGTCGAGTCCGGCGACGAGCTTGTGCGCGGCGCGGGAGACGAAGTCGTCTCCCCCGGCGACGGCCAGCGCATCGCCAGGCGCGACTCGCACCCCGGTCTTGGTCGAGATGACGCCGTTGACCGACACGAGGCCGGACTCGATGAGTCGCGCCGCCGCCGTCCGACTGCGCGCGAGACCGCGGCGCGTCAGCTCGGTGTCGAGCCGCTGGAGGGCTTCGCTTTCGGCGCTCTGAGATCGCGAGTTCATGACTGGTCTCCATCGATGAGCTGGACCGGGGTGCTCTCGAGGAGCTGACCGAGCTGCTGATGCACTCGCGAGAACTCGGCTGCCCGCTCAGAGACTGGCAGGGCGCCGATCCGCTCGAGCTCGAGCGTCAGTTCGTTTTCGGGCTCGACGACGTGGTCGCCGCCCGTGCGACCTGCTCCCTCGTGGCCCTCACCCGCGTGTTCGATGCTCACGAGGCGAGCTCCGAGTACAGCACCTCCGGCACGCGGAGCGCGTAGATCAGCTTCTCCGAGGCTGCGATCGCCGCGCAGCCCGCGCGCAGCAGGTTGATGGGCGAGGATCCGGCGCGGTCGACGATGACGTCGATGCCGCGCACCGTGACCTGCGCGTCGCCGACCCTCGCGACGGCGTGCTCGGCCTGTGGACGCTCGGCGATGACCTTCGGGTACGGCTGCGAGAGCTCCCGCAGGTCGCTCAGGATGAAATCGGGGCGCTGGCCGGGAGGTGCCGCGATGAGCTGCTTCGGGCGGTCAACGCCCGTGAGCACGAACGCCGAGGTCATGCCGGCGTTGTCCGCGCCCTTGATGTCGGTGTCGAGGCGGTCACCGATGAACAGCGCCTTCTTCGCGTCGAAGCGACGCACCGCCTCGTCGAAGATCGCCTTCTCGGGCTTGCCCGCCACGAGGGGCAGCTTCTGCACCGCTGTGTGCACTGCGGAGACCAGCGTGCCGTTCCCGGGCGCGATCCCGCGGGCGACGGGGATCGTCCAGTCCTGGTTCGTCGCGACCCACGGGATGTCGCGGGCGAGCGCAAACGAGGCCTCGGCGAGGTGCTCCCAGCCGACGTGGGGCGCGAAGCCCTGGATCACGGCGTCCGGTCCGTCGTCGGCGGACCGCGTCACGCGGAAGCCGCCCTTCCCGAGCTCGTCGACGAGCCCATCGCCGCCGACCACGAGGATCAGCGCGCCAGGGGCGACCTTCGTGGAGAGCAGCCGGACCGCAGCCTGCGGGCTCGTGACGACATCCTCAGCGGTGAGCGACAGCCCGAGGTCGCGCAGGTGCTGAGCAACCTGCTCGTCAGTGCGTGATGCGTTGTTCGTGATGTAGCCGGAGCGGATGCCGGCGGGCGCGAGCGCGTTCAGGCTCTCGACCGCGTGCGGCACCGGATTCGGGCCGCGGTAGACGACACCATCGAGATCGGCCAGCACAACGTCCACGCCGTCGAGGGGCGCTGGTCCGGTTCCGGTGCTCTTCTTGAACAATGCCATCGGGATCTCTCGTCTCTCTGAGCGTGCCACCGTGCGGTGCCGGGCCGGCGCTCGTACTCGTCATGGGTTGTGCTCGTGGCGCGACGATCGCTGAGTGCGTGGTGGCGTGACGCAGTCGCGCCGGGGACGCAGGAGCGGGACGGCAGAGTGCATCCGCCGCCCCGCATCCGGTCACAGGTCGAAGAGCGGCTCGGGCTCGTCGCCCTTGCGCTTTCCTTCGTTGTCGTCGTTCTCGTCGTCAGCCTCGGCGTCGGAAGCTGCCTCAGGCTCGGAGGCCGCAGCCGCGGCCTCCGGCTGCGTCGGCTCTACGCCGGCTTTCTCGGCTGCTTCCTCTTCGAGGGCAGCGGGAACGACGTCGAGCTGGACTTCGAGGACGGCAGGTGCGTCCGCCTCGTCTTCCAGCTCTTCGAGCTCCTCAGCGGCGGCGACGATCTCGTCTGCCTCCTCCTGGACCTCGGCGACCTCGTCGGCGGCTTCGGCCTCGGCCACGATGTCCTCCGCCTCGGCCTCCACGTCATCGGCTGCCTCGGCTTCAGCGACGATCTCGTCTGCCTCCGCCTCGACCTCGGCGACCATTGCGTCGTCGAGCACAGCGGCGGCTCCGTCCACAGGTTCAGCGTCGCTCGTCGAGCTGGCCTCTGTGGTCAGCTCGTCGCCGGCGGCGAGCAGCTCGTCGACTTCAGCTTCGAGATCGTCGTCGTCGCTTGAGTAGGGCGCGTCGGTGGCCTCAGCCGCGGTGGCCTCAGCCGCGTCTTCGCCGTCGATGCTGTCCGCGGCGTCGGTCGATTCGGTGTCCGAGTCAGTGTCTTCGGTGAGGGCAGCCTCGCCGTCGATCTCGTCGATCTCGTCCTCCTCGTCGTCCTCATCCTCGAGCGGTGGGAACTCGCCCTCGGTGATGACCTCGATCGTCTCGTGCTCGTCGTGCTTGACGGCGTCGAGCGCGTCCTGGGCACGGGTCGCGAGCGCAGTCCAACGCTCGGCCTCCGACTGGCGGCCGAGCTCTTCGAGCACGGTCGCGTAGGCGCCGAAGAGCGCCGGGCTGTACGAGTAGGCGCGCTTGGGGTCGAGCTGCGGGATCTCGAGCTCGGCGAGCGCAAGATCGGGTGAGCCCTGGTCGAGGCGTGCGCCCGACATGGCGATGGCAACCTGGACGAGTTCCGCTGGACCGAGGCCCGTGCGGTCGGCGGCGCGGCCCAGCTCGAGGGCTCGGTCGGGGCGACCGAGCCCACGCTCGCTGTCGATCATGAGCGCCAGCTGGTCTTCCTTGCCGCTGATGCGTCGGTAGGTGCGCAGCTCTCGCAGCGCGAGGGCGTAGTCGCCGATCGTGTAGGCCGTGATCGCGAGCGTCTCGCGGACCATGGCGATTCGACCGCCGCGACGGGCCGCGGAGACGGCGTGCTGGTGCGCCAGCTCCGGGTCGGTGTCGATGAGCACGGAGGCCATGACGAGGTGCCTCGCCACGAACTCCTGGTTCGTCGCCTCGAGCGTCTTGAGCTCGTTGCGGGCGCCCTTCGGCAGGTCCGATTCGCTGACCTCATCGGGCACGATGGGGTCGATGTGCTCCGCGCGGACCGGGCGCAGCTCGCGTGCAAGCAGCTCCTCTTCTGTCAGCTCCGGGCGTTCCGGCGCGGGACCACCGCGTCCGCCGAAACCGCCTCGGCGGTCCTGCCCACGGTCGTCACGTCCGCCGCGGCTGTCGTTGCGGGGGCCGGACGAGCGGCGTTCCCCGTCGCGGGGCGGGTACGACTTGCGCTCGCCATCCCGGGGCGGGTAGCTCTTCCGCGCGCCGTCGCGAGGCGGGTACGACTTCCGCTCGCCATCCCGGGGAGCGTACGACTTCCGCTCACCGTCACGGGGCGGGTAGGACTTGCGCTCGCCACGGTTGTCACCGCGGTCATCACTCGAGTTGTACGGACGACGCTCACCGTCCCGGGGAGCGTAGGACTTCCGCTCGCCATCGCGGGGCGGGTAGGACTTCCGCTCGCCACGGTTGTCACCGCGGTCATCACGCGATCCGAACGAACGACGCTCACCATCGCGAGGCGGGTACGACTTCCGCTCGCCATCGCGGGGCGGGTACGACTTCCGCTCGCCACGGTTGTCACCGCGGTCATCACGCGAGTTGTACGGACGACGCTCACCGTCCCGGGGCGGGTACGACTTCCGCTCACCGTCCCGGGGCGGGTACGACTTCCGCTCACCGTCCCGGGGAGCGTACGACTTCCGCTCACCGTCGCGGGGCGGGTAGGACTTGCGCTCACCGCGGTTGTCACCGCGGTCATCACGCGATCCGAAGGAACGACGCTCGCCATCGCGGGGCGGGTACGACTTCCGCTCGCCACGGTTGTCACCGCGGTCATCACGCGAGTTATACGGACGACGCTCACCGTCCCGGGGAGCGTACGACTTCCGCTCGCCATCGCGAGGCGGGTAGGACTTGCGCTCACCGTCCCGGGGAGCGTACGACTTCCGCTCACCGTCGCGAGGAGCGTACGACTTCCGCTCACCGTCGCGAGGAGCGTACGACTTCCGCTCACCGTCGCGAGGAGCGTACGACTTCCGCTCACCGTCGCGAGGCGGGTAGGACTTGCGCTCGCCACGGTTGTCACCGCGGTCATCACGCGAGTTGTACGGACGACGCTCGCCATCGCGGGGCGGGTAGCTCTTGCGCTCGCCGCCTCGTCCGCTGGCATCCCGTCGGCCATCCTGGCCGCCGCGTTCGTTGCGGTTGCCCGCTCCACGATCGTTGTTTGAGCTTCGCCGCTCGTTGTCGTTTGCGTCCATGAATAGCTCCTCGGGATGCGCTGTCGAATTGTTGTTGTACTCGTTTGGATGCGCCTCACCTTGGACGCTTGCGTCGCCACCAAGCCTACGCCAACGCGGTTCCGAGCTTCAGGGTCCCTGACTCGTGCGTCTGCTGCTGCCCGAGTGGTCGTAAAGGCGGCGCGTAGTACTTGATGGCAAATGAAAAAAGCCGGGGTTGGTGGGCGAGGAGCATCTCTGCTCACTCACCCACCAACCCCGGCTCATGAAGAAGTCCGGCGGTGACCTACTCTCCCACAGGGTCCCCCCTGCAGTACCATCGGCGCTGAGAGTCTTAGCTTCCGGGTTCG
>NZ_PSTZ01000013.1 GCF_002931555.1 Pseudoclavibacter sp. RFBB5
TGACATATTGTATTCAGTTTTGAATGTTTATTAGCATTCAAGTTTTAATGGGCCTATAGCTCAGCTGGTTAGAGCGCACGCCTGATAAGCGTGAGGTCGGTGGTTCGAGTCCACTTAGGCCCACCATTCAATAATTTAAAACCTTAGGGGGCTTAGCTCAGCTGGGAGAGCGCCTGCTTTGCACGCAGGAGGTCAGCGGTTCGATCCCGCTAGTCTCCACCATTTAATTAATATCAAATGAACATTGAAAACTGAATGACAATATGTCAACGTTAATTCCAATAAAGTAACTTAAATGTTACAAACACTATTTAGTATTATGAGCTAATCAAACATCATAAATTTTTATGGAGAGTTTGATCCTGGCTCAGGATGAACGCTGGCGGCGTGCCTAATACATGCAAGTCGAGCGAACAGACGAGGAGCTTGCTCCTTTGACGTTAGCGGCGGACGGGTGAGTAACACGTAGGTAACCTACCTATAAGACTGGGATAACTTCGGGAAACCGGAGCTAATACCGGATAATATTTCGAACCGCATGGTTCGATAGTGAAAGATGGCTTTGCTATCACTTATAGATGGACCTGCGCCGTATTAGCTAGTTGGTAAGGTAACGGCTTACCAAGGCAACGATACGTAGCCGACCTGAGAGGGTGATCGGCCACACTGGAACTGAGACACGGTCCAGACTCCTACGGGAGGCAGCAGTAGGGAATCTTCCGCAATGGGCGAAAGCCTGACGGAGCAACGCCGCGTGAGTGATGAAGGTCTTCGGATCGTAAAACTCTGTTATTAGGGAAGAACAAACGTGTAAGTAACTGTGCACGTCTTGACGGTACCTAACCAGAAAGCCACGGCTAACTACGTGCCAGCAGCCGCGGTAATACGTAGGTGGCAAGCGTTATCCGGAATTATTGGGCGTAAAGCGCGCGTAGGCGGTTTTTTAAGTCTGATGTGAAAGCCCACGGCTCAACCGTGGAGGGTCATTGGAAACTGGAAAACTTGAGTGCAGAAGAGGAAAGTGGAATTCCATGTGTAGCGGTGAAATGCGCAGAGATATGGAGGAACACCAGTGGCGAAGGCGACTTTCTGGTCTGTAACTGACGCTGATGTGCGAAAGCGTGGGGATCAAACAGGATTAGATACCCTGGTAGTCCACGCCGTAAACGATGAGTGCTAAGTGTTAGGGGGTTTCCGCCCCTTAGTGCTGCAGCTAACGCATTAAGCACTCCGCCTGGGGAGTACGACCGCAAGGTTGAAACTCAAAGGAATTGACGGGGACCCGCACAAGCGGTGGAGCATGTGGTTTAATTCGAAGCAACGCGAAGAACCTTACCAAATCTTGACATCCTCTGACCCCTCTAGAGATAGAGTTTTCCCCTTCGGGGGACAGAGTGACAGGTGGTGCATGGTTGTCGTCAGCTCGTGTCGTGAGATGTTGGGTTAAGTCCCGCAACGAGCGCAACCCTTAAGCTTAGTTGCCATCATTAAGTTGGGCACTCTAAGTTGACTGCCGGTGACAAACCGGAGGAAGGTGGGGATGACGTCAAATCATCATGCCCCTTATGATTTGGGCTACACACGTGCTACAATGGACAATACAAAGGGCAGCGAAACCGCGAGGTCAAGCAAATCCCATAAAGTTGTTCTCAGTTCGGATTGTAGTCTGCAACTCGACTACATGAAGCTGGAATCGCTAGTAATCGTAGATCAGCATGCTACGGTGAATACGTTCCCGGGTCTTGTACACACCGCCCGTCACACCACGAGAGTTTGTAACACCCGAAGCCGGTGGAGTAACCATTTGGAGCTAGCCGTCGAAGGTGGGACAAATGATTGGGGTGAAGTCGTAACAAGGTAGCCGTATCGGAAGGTGCGGCTGGATCACCTCCTTTCTAAGGATATATTCGGAACATCTCGTAGAGATGATACGGAATAACGTGACATATTGTATTCAGTTTTGAATGTTTATTTTTAAACATTCATGATTAATTGAATATTGCATTGACTATTATATTTTGTTATAATACTTAATTGTGATTATTAATTAATGACATTGTACATTGAAAACTAGATAAGTAAGTAAATAGATTTTACCAAGCAAAACCGAGTGAATAGAGTTTTAAATAAGCTTGAATTCATAAAAAATAATCGCTAGTGTTCGAAAGAACACTCACAGATTAATAACTATATTAGATTAAGTTATTAAGGGCGCACGGTGGATGCCTTGGCACTAGAAGCCGATGAAGGACGTTACTAACGACGATATGCTTTGGGTAGCTGTAAGTAAGCGTTGATCCAGAGATTTCCGAATGGGGGAACCCAGCACAAGTTATGTTGTGTTATCGACAAGTGAATTCATAGCTTGTCAGAAGGCAGACCCGGAGAACTGAAACATCTTAGTACCCGGAGGAAGAGAAAGAAAATTCGATTCCCTGAGTAGCGGCGAGCGAAACGGGAAGAGCCCAAACCAATAAGCTTGCTTATTGGGGTTGTAGGACACTCTATACGGAGTTACAAAGGAATATATTAAATGAATCATCTGGAAAGTTGAATCAAAGAAGGTAATAATCCTGTAGTTGAAAATATATTCTCTCTTGAGTGGATCCTGAGTACGACGGAGCACGTGAAATTCCGTCGGAATCTGGGAGGACCATCTCCTAAGGCTAAATACTCTCTAGTGACCGATAGTGAACCAGTACCGTGAGGGAAAGGTGAAAAGTACCCCGGAAGGGGAGTGAAAGAGAACTTGAAACCGTGTGCTTACAAGTAGTCAGAGCCCGTTAATGGGTGATGGCGTGCCTTTTGTAGAATGAACCGGCGAGTTACGATCTGATGCAAGGTTAAGCAGAAAATGTGGAGCCGTAGCGAAAGCGAGTCTGAATAGGGCGTATAGTATTTGGTCGTAGACCCGAAACCAGGTGATCTACCCATGGTCAGGTTGAAGTTCAGGTAACACTGAATGGAGGACCGAACCGACTTACGTTGAAAAGTGAGCGGATGAACTGTGGGTAGCGGAGAAATTCCAATCGAACTTGGAGATAGCTGGTTCTCTCCGAAATAGCTTTAGGGCTAGCCTCAAGTGATGATTATTGGAGGTAGAGCACTGTTTGGACGAGGGGCCCCTCTCGGGTTACCGAATTCAGACAAACTCCGAATGCCAATTAATTTAACTTGGGAGTCAGAACATGGGTGATAAGGTCCGTGTTCGAAAGGGAAACAGCCCAGACC
The DNA here is from genome assembly GCF_002931555.1 of Pseudoclavibacter sp. RFBB5. Lineage (GTDB taxonomy): Bacteria > Actinomycetota > Actinomycetes > Actinomycetales > Microbacteriaceae > Pseudoclavibacter. Next base: position 3,232 of record NZ_PSTZ01000013.1, read on the forward strand.
ACCAGCTAAGGTCCCAAAATATATGTTAAGTGGAAAAGGATGTGGCGTTGCCCAGACAACTAGGATGTTGGCTTAGAAGCAGCCATCATTTAAAGAGTGCGTAATAGCTCACTAGTCGAGTGACACTGCGCCGAAAATGTACCGGGGCTAAACATATTACCGAAGCTGTGGATTGTCCTTTGGACAATGGTAGGAGAGCGTTCTAAGGGCGTCGAAGCATGATCGCAAGGACATGTGGAGCGCTTAGAAGTGAGAATGCCGGTGTGAGTAGCGAAAGACGGGTGAGAATCCCGTCCACCGATTGACTAAGGTTTCCAGAGGAAGGCTCGTCCGCTCTGGGTTAGTCGGGTCCTAAGCTGAGGCCGACAGGCGTAGGCGATGGATAACAGGTTGATATTCCTGTACCACCTATAATCGTTTTAATCGATGGGGGGACGCAGTAGGATAGGCGAAGCGTACGATTGGATTGTACGTCTAAGCAGTGAGATTGAGTGTTAGGCAAATCCGGCACTCTTAAGATTGAGCTGTGATGGGGAGAGGAAATTGTTTCCTCGAGTCGTTGATTTCACACTGCCGAGAAAAGCCTCTAGATAGATAACAGGTGCCCGTACCGCAAACCGACACAGGTAGTCAAGATGAGAATTCTAAGGTGAGCGAGCGAACTCTCGTTAAGGAACTCGGCAAAATGACCCCGTAACTTCGGGAGAAGGGGTGCTCTTTAGGGTGCAAGCCCAGAAGAGCCGCAGTGAATAGGCCCAAGCGACTGTTTATCAAAAACACAGGTCTCTGCTAAACCGTAAGGTGATGTATAGGGGCTGACGCCTGCCCGGTGCTGGAAGGTTAAGAGGAGTGGTTAGCTTCTGCGAAGCTACGAATCGAAGCCCCAGTAAACGGCGGCCGTAACTATAACGGTCCTAAGGTAGCGAAATTCCTTGTCGGGTAAGTTCCGACCCGCACGAAAGGCGTAACGATTTGGGCACTGTCTCAACGAGAGACTCGGTGAAATCATAGTACCTGTGAAGATGCAGGTTACCCGCGACAGGACGGAAAGACCCCGTGGAGCTTTACTGTAGCCTGATATTGAAATTCGGCACAGCTTGTACAGGATAGGTAGGAGCCTTTGAAACGTGAGCGCTAGCTTACGTGGAGGCGTTGGTGGGATACTACCCTAGCTGTGTTGGCTTTCTAACCCGCACCACTTATCGTGGTGGGAGACAGTGTCAGGCGGGCAGTTTGACTGGGGCGGTCGCCTCCTAAAAGGTAACGGAGGCGCTCAAAGGTTCCCTCAGAATGGTTGGAAATCATTCATAGAGTGTAAAGGCATAAGGGAGCTTGACTGCGAGACCTACAAGTCGAGCAGGGTCGAAAGACGGACTTAGTGATCCGGTGGTTCCGCATGGAAGGGCCATCGCTCAACGGATAAAAGCTACCCCGGGGATAACAGGCTTATCTCCCCCAAGAGTTCACATCGACGGGGAGGTTTGGCACCTCGATGTCGGCTCATCGCATCCTGGGGCTGTAGTCGGTCCCAAGGGTTGGGCTGTTCGCCCATTAAAGCGGTACGCGAGCTGGGTTCAGAACGTCGTGAGACAGTTCGGTCCCTATCCGTCGTGGGCGTAGGAAATTTGAGAGGAGCTGTCCTTAGTACGAGAGGACCGGGATGGACATACCTCTGGTGTACCAGTTGTCGTGCCAACGGCATAGCTGGGTAGCTATGTATGGACGGGATAAGTGCTGAAAGCATCTAAGCATGAAGCCCCCCTCAAGATGAGATTTCCCAACTTCGGTTATAAGATCCCTCAAAGATGATGAGGTTAATAGGTTCGAGGTGGAAGCGTGGTGACACGTGGAGCTGACGAATACTAATCGATCGAAGACTTAATCAATTTTTCAAAAACGTTTTGCGACGCAAATCTTTACTTACTATCTAGTTTTGAATGTATAATCATTCATTTGTCTGGTGACAATGGCAAGGAGGTCACACCTGTTCCCATGCCGAACACAGAAGTTAAGCTCCTTAGCGCCGATGGTAGTTGGACTGACGTTCCGCTAGAGTAGGACGTTGCCAGGCAAATCATTGTATGGATGCGATGAGCTGATATTGAGACCGTGAGGTCTCTTTTTTTATGTCGAAATTTAGAAAAAGTGCTTGGAGCTAATGAATTGAGAAGAGATTAAACAACAGAAATTGTAGCGTTTCTTTTATTTTTTTAAATTATCTATTAAAATAGGAGATATTTAAAGATATATGAGGAGAGGACTTAATTGAAATTACCTATCACTCAAAAACTTGATGATTTAATTCATCATCATGCTATCTCATTACATGTTCCAGGACATAAAAATATGACTATCGGTTATTTAGATGCATTATCTTTGAAAATGGATATGACTGAAATCACGGGTCTAGATGATTTACATCATCCAGAAAATACTATTTTAGAAAGTATGAATCGTGTGAATAAGCATCCTAATTATGATGCTTATTATTTAGTTAATGGTACAACTTCAGGCATTTTATCAGTTATACAAGCATTTACTCATATAAAAGGTCGTTATCTAATTAGCCGTAATGTACATAAATCAGTTTTTAATGCTTTAGATTTAACTCAACAGTCTGCAGATATTTTGCCTATGTACAGAAGTGATAAAAGTTACCAGTATTTAGCGCCTTTGATTGATACTAAAATGTTACGACATCAAAAACTCGCTGTCGTTACTTATCCAAATTATTATGGAGAATGCTTTGATATCAAACAGTGTGTTAAACAATTTCACGATTACAATATACCTGTTTTAATTGATGAGGCTCATGGTGCCCATTTTAATTTGAAACACTTTCCTAAATCAGCTTTAGAATCAGAAGCTGACTATGTTGTTCAATCGTATCACAAAACTTTGCCTGCGCTTACTATGGGATCAGTATTATTTATTCATAAAAATGCACCTTTGAAAGATGAAGTTATTAAATATTTAGGTATTTTTCAAACTTCTAGTCCATCTTATTTAGTAATGTCGAGCATTGAACTAGCGCATCAATTTTATAATTCTTATGACAGTAGTCTCTTTTTCGAAAAAAGAAAACAATTTATTGAAACGTTAAGACAACAGCATTTTGAAGTTATTGAAGTCGAGGATCCATTAAAGCTTATTGTTCGAGTAAATGGGCATACGGGTTTTGAAGTACAACGTTATTTTGAAAAGAATCATATTTATATTGAATTAGCTGATGATTATCAAATACTCATTGTCTTACCATTGTGGCATTTTAATGATAGATATCCTTTCGAAACATTACTGCATAGAATAAAAACTATAAAATTACCTAAAAAAGCAAAAGAAAAGCTAGAGCCGGTTTTATTGCCGCTAGAAAAAAGTGTTTATGTATCAAAGTATATTAATCATGCATATTGGATAAATATTAATAAAGCACAAGATAAAGTATTAGCTCAACATATTGTGCCTTATCCTCCTGGAATTCCTGTGTTTTGGAAAGG
>NZ_PSTZ01000014.1 GCF_002931555.1 Pseudoclavibacter sp. RFBB5
GGGGGGGGGGGGGGGGGGTGCGGGGGCTGGGAACGAGGTGGGGAGGTCCTGTTCACGGGTTCCCCAGTCGCTCGGCTCGGGTCCGAGCTCGAGGTGCAGCTCCTGCGCGGCCATGAGCTCGCTCGGGGAGAGCCAGCTGCGAGCGAGTGGGCGCCCGTCGAGGTGGGCGCTCTGCACGTACTGCACTGGTCCGCCGTGGGTGGGCTCGCGGAAGCCTGTTGTGGTGATGCGGAAGCGCTCGCCGTAGACCGCGAGCGAGGACTCCGCGAAGGCTGGGGCGTTGACGAGGAAGCTCGCCTGGCCTGCGACGGGGAACAACCCGAGCGAGGCCCAGACGTACCAGGAGCTGAGGCCGCCGGAGTCGTCGTTGCCGGGCAGGCCGCCCCGTCCCGTCGCATACTGCTGGGTGATGACGGCGTGCACGATCTCGGCGGTGCGGTCCGGTCGCCCCGCGTAGTGGTAGGCCCAGGGGGCCTCCATGTCCGGCTCGTTGTTGAGGCCCTCGAAGCGGCCGAGTGCGTAGCCGGCGGCGAGCTCCTCGATGCCAGGCGAGCGGCCCGGCTGCTTCACGGGCGGCGCGCCGTAGCCGAAGAACTCGTCGAGCTGGGCCACGAAGCCCTCCGGCCCGCCGCTCAGCTGCATCCGCCCCGCCATGTCGTGGAGGATGCGGAACGAGTAGTTGTGCTTGGAGCCCTCGTAGAAGTTCGAGTCGACGAGCAGGCCCGTCTCGGGGTCGAATGCCCCCTTCCACTGCCCTGCGCGCTTCTCGAGCTGCTGCACGAGCTGCAGGTCGCCGACGCGGGCGGCGACGCGGGCCGTGCACCAGTAGCCGAACGCGAGGTCGAGCGTGTGGGTGATGGGATGGGCGACGCCGCGCAGCAGGAACTCCTCGCCGTAGGTGCGCCGCAGGTCGTCGGCCATGTGCACGAGCGCCCAGTCCCAGTCGATGCCAGGCAGTCCGAGCTGGCAGAGGTCGGCGAGGAAGGTGTGCGCGAGCGCGCTGCCCTGCCTTGAGAAGCGGTCGCTGCCCTTGGCCATGCGGTAGCCGATGGGGAAGTTGCCTTCCTCCTCGCAGATGGTGAGGAGCGCGTTGGCGAGTTCGACGGCCTTGTAGGGGCGTAGCGCGGTGAGCAGGGGCAGCTGGGTGCGGTAGATGTCCCACATCGTCGAGAGGTCGAAGACGAAGGGGCCGTCGCTCGGCCAGAAGGGGCTCTCGTTGAGCGCGAACGATGGTTTCACGAACGAGTGGTAGAGGGCGGTCGAGAAGACCGTCTCGCGCTCAGTGGAGCCAGTGTCGACGTCGATCTCGTCGAGCAGGCTCTGCCAGTCGCGCTCGGTCTCGGCGAGCCGGTCGGCGAACCTGGCCTCCCCGTCGCCGCAGTCGTCTCTGAGGTTCTGCTCGGCCTGCTCGACGCCGCGGAGCGAGAAGCCGATGCGCACCTCGATGACCTGTCCTTCCTCGCTGGGACCCGCCCACATGAGGCCGAAGGGGCGCAGCGTGGTGGGGCGGATGTGGTCGAAGTCGAGGCGAGTGCCGCCCGGCATGAGGCGACGGTCGTGCCAGAGCAGCTGCCGCCACTGAGGCGTGTCGCACTCGATGTGCACGGCGAGCGGAGCGCCTTCGGCCACGATCTCGCCCGTCGCGACGCCTGGCCTGACCGTCTCGAGGTGGGCCCGCAGCGGCACCGTGGCTCCGTAGGGAATGGCGAGGCCGCCCAGGGAGAAGTCGATCACGACTCGCGCGCTCGCGTGCTTGGGGAACGTGTACCGGTGCACCGCGGTCTTGGGGCCGACGGTGATCTCGGCGCGGATCCCGTTGCCGAGCGTCGCCGCGTAGTAGCCGGGCGAGGCGTCCTCGTCGTCGAGCGACCAGGTGCGGCCGAGCACGTCGAGCGGCTCGGTCATCGGCGTCACGCGGAAGTAGTTGTAGTACTTGCGGATCGCGCCCGTGCCCGACTGCTGGAAGTGGGTGAAGCCAGAGGCGAGCGACCGGTCGTAGATCGTCTCCGGCACGCCCTCGAGGCTCAGGTCGTAGCGGCCGTAGCCCGTCGGGTACGCGCCCGAGTAGGCGCAGGCCGACACCATGCCGAGCGGATAGGTGGCACCGGGATGCGTGTTGCCGATCTGCGGCTTCGGCCACCACCAGGTCGCGGCGAGGCCCGTCTGCGGCGGCAGCGCGGTGGGCTCTGTGCCGATGAACGGGTCTACTCGGGTGGTCATGCTGCGAGCCTGAAGGGGCCCTGCTACGGGCGTGTGGACGCCAGGTTACGTTCGCGCGTCGGGAGACTGTGCACGCCCTGGGCCGAGGCGACGCCTGACGGTTCCGAGACTGGTCAGACGAGCGGCCGGCCGCGTCGGATGCGCCGGCGCACGTCAGCGAGGAGGAGCCGGTAGACGAGGCTGGACGCGGCGAGCGGCAGCGCTCGCTCGATGCGCACGAGCCGCGCCCGCTGGCGCACGAACCACGCCTCGTCCGCGGCAGTCCACCGCACCCGCAGCGCGCGGCGGAACTCGGGCGGCAGGAAGCCGATGGTGAGCCGCTGATGCCAGGCCCGCATCCGCTCGGGCAGCACCCCAGCCGCGAACCCGAGCCGTGCGACGTCGAGCAGGTAGGTGCGCACCTCGTCGTCGACGCGGAGCTTCGCGACCTCCGCGTTCCAGTACGCGTCGAACGCGACCCGGTTGCCGGGCCAGGCACTCGGCGGCATCTGCAGGGTCGTGCCGAACACCCGCCCCTCGAGGAGGAAGCGCTCCGCGGTCGCGGTCGGCTGCGGCCCCTCGACGAGGTCGAGCACGTCGCGCGAGCCGACGAACAGGCACGCGGCCACCCACTTCTGCAGGTCGACCCAGAGCGCCGAGTACTCCTCGGTCGCGCGAGGGTCGCGGTCGGAGCGGACCTGCGCGTGCTGGCGCGTGACCGCCCTGCGGTACGCGCGGCGTTCATCCGGCGTGCCGAGCACGGCCACCGCGAGGTAGCTCAGCGTTGTCCTGGTGCGCTTGATCGGATGCACGTCGAGCCGACCGCTGCGCACCCGGCTGTGCGCGACGCCCTGCCCCACGGCAGGGTTGGAGAGCTGCATGATGACGTTCGCTGCCCCCATGGTCAGGGCCAGCAGTCGCGAACTGCGCGGGAGCTCGACGCAGACGAGGTCGTCGACGGACGCCGCCGTCCACCGCTCAGACGGGGCCGCACCCTCCGCTGCCCCGGTCCCGGCGTCAGAGGCCGTGCGCACTCAAGCTCTTCGCGATCGCCTTCAGTTCGGTGCTCGAGCAGCCAGCGAGTGGCGAGGCGCGCTTGAGCGCCGCGATCGCGAGCTTGCGAACGCGCTTGCCCTCGGCCGTCAGCGTGACCACCCGCGAGCGACGGTCGTGCACGCTCTCACGCCGCTCGACCAGGCCGCGGTCGACGAGCCGATCCGAGACGAAGGTCAGGTTCGACGCGTTGCAGTGCAGCTTCGTCGCGAGCTCTTTCATGGCGGGCGGCTCACGGTCGGGGTCGATCGCCCAGAGCGCCTGCGCGGTCGCGAAGGTCAATCCGAGCGCTTCGAGCTCCCGCTCAGCAGCCACATTGGTGCTCTGCGCGGTTTCGTAGACGGCACGCATCGCCCGTTCCAGCGAATCCATATTCAGTACCTTACGCCACGGAAATATTTCAGCAATCGAAGCGTTGTACTCTGAGTCTCGAAACGTTCGAGGCTTGAAGGAGTGTGACGATGAAGACCTTCGCCATCACCGGTGCCACGCAGGGTGTGGGCTACTTCGCCGCGGAAGAGCTCGCCCGCCGCGGCCACCACGTCGTCCTGCTGGGGCGCAGTGTCGAGAAGCTGAACAGAGCCCTCATCTCCATCACCGAGCAGGTGCCGGATGCGAGCACGAGCCGCATCCTCCTCGACCTGACCTCCAACGAGTCCATCGCCAGCGCGGCCGCCTCCCTGAGCGCCCGCGAGCGCCTCGACGGCGTGCTGCTGAACGCCGCGCACGTCTCCCCAGGCGCGCACCGCGAGCAGGACTCCGAGGGTCGTGAGCTCACGATGTCGACGAACCACCTCGGGCACTTCGAACTGACCGCGCAGCTCATGGACGCGCTCGTGGCCACGAAGCCCGCCCTCGACGGGGAGGCGCCGGAGAAGAGCCGCGTCGTCGCGGTCGGCAGCCTCGCGACGCGCATCTACCCCTTCGACCTCGAAGACTGGCAGAGCACCCACCTGTACGAGCCGAAGCGCGCCTACGCCGCGTCGAAGCACGCCCTCGAGATGTTCACGTTCGAACTCGACCGACGGCTGCAGGCCGCCGGGGCACCCGCGGAAGCGCTCGTCGTCGACCCGGGCATCCCCGTCAACGGCGCGACGCCGCCACGCACAGGCGTCAGCGAGCCAACCGCGTGGCAGCGCTTCGCATCCCGCCTCGCCGGCCCGTTCGCCCATGGCAAGCACCGTGCGGCGGCCATTGCCGTGCACGCGCTCACGAGTGACGCCGTCGCCGGCGGCGACTACCTCGGCCCGGCACGCACCCTGCGCGGCACCCCCGTGAAGCTCGACAAGCCGGCGACGCAGCGCGACCGGGAGCGAGCGGCGCGCCTCTGGCACCTCAGCGAGGCATCGACCTCCGCGACGTTTCGCCTGAGCGAGACGGTCAGCTGAGGCGCGGCCGCGTCACACCTCGACCGCGCCCCCGACCCGGCTCAGGTGCTCGCGCAGCGTGAGCGCGGGCTCGGCGCGGCGGGCCTGCACGTAGGCGGAGAAGCGCACCTGGTCCCGGAGGCTCGTGCCGAGGCGGATGCGCGATGCCTGCGCGCGCTCGACGTCGCGGATCTGCAGGGCGTGCATGAGCACCTCGTTGGCACGATCCTCCGGCACGAAGAGCAGACCGTCCTCGTCGCCGAAGACGGTGTCGCGCGTGCGGATGGTGTGCTCGCCGAACTCGGCCGACGCGAACGTGTTGCGTCGCCGCTCGTCCAGCCGTCGGGGCCCAGCAGGCAGCGCGCCGAGACTGAAGACCGGGAGACGGATGCCGCGGATGTCGCGGGTGTCCCGGTGCAGCCCCCAGATGGCGATGCCGGCGAGACCAGCCGCCTTGGCCTCGAGGACGACAAGATCACCCACGCAGCTCTCGTCAGAGCGTCCCTGGTTGTCGACGATGAGCACGTCCCCGGGATGCGCCCGCTCGATGACCTCGAGGAACACGTCGACGCTGCCGAAATGACGCACAGGCAGGCACCGACCAGCCAATCTCGTCGCCCGACCGGAAACGGCCGTCAGCCCCGGCGGGCCGCAACGCACCTCAACCCCGGCTCGGACGCATCCGTCGGCGATGTGCGCCGTCGAAAGCCCCGTCGCATCGGTCCACAATTGCGCGATCTCCTGCACAGACGACTCCCCTGAACCTCACTCGAGCACTCGTCTCCGAGTGCCTGAACGCCCCCACGTTCGGCGAGGTCACGATACGGCATGCGCAGGTGTGAAACACTCTGCACATGGACGCGCACGAGATTCGCAATGCCTACCTCGACTACCAGGAGCGACTCGGGCACGTCAGGATCGACCGAGCCCCGCTCATCCCCCGCGGAGACGGCTCGACGCTCTTCACGGGAAGCGGC
>NZ_PSTZ01000015.1 GCF_002931555.1 Pseudoclavibacter sp. RFBB5
TTTTTGGAGGGGTAAGGATTCCTTTTGGAAACATATTTGGACAATACAAGTCAGTACTGAGCCTTCGGGTTTGGTGTTGTTTTGTTTTTTGTCAGTTTCAAACTTGTCATCGCACTTCGGTGTGGTGGCGTGATGTTTATCAGGCAGCTTTCGGGTTGTTTGGTTGTTATTCATTTACGGAGAGTTTGATCCTGGCTCAGGACGAACGCTGGCGGCGTGCTTAACACATGCAAGTCGAACGATGAAGCCCAGCTTGCTGGGTGGATTAGTGGCGAACGGGTGAGTAACACGTGAGCAACGTGCCCATAACTCTGGGATAACCTCCGGAAACGGTGGCTAATACTGGATATCTAACACGATCGCATGGTCTGTGTTTGGAAAGATTTTTTGGTTATGGATCGGCTCACGGCCTATCAGCTTGTTGGTGAGGTAATGGCTCACCAAGGCGACGACGGGTAGCCGGCCTGAGAGGGTGACCGGCCACACTGGGACTGAGACACGGCCCAGACTCCTACGGGAGGCAGCAGTGGGGAATATTGCACAATGGGCGAAAGCCTGATGCAGCAACGCCGCGTGAGGGATGACGGCCTTCGGGTTGTAAACCTCTTTTAGTAGGGAAGAAGCGAAAGTGACGGTACCTGCAGAAAAAGCACCGGCTAACTACGTGCCAGCAGCCGCGGTAATACGTAGGGTGCAAGCGTTGTCCGGAATTATTGGGCGTAAAGAGCTCGTAGGCGGTTTGTCGCGTCTGCTGTGAAATCCCGAGGCTCAACCTCGGGTCTGCAGTGGGTACGGGCAGACTAGAGTGTGGTAGGGGAGATTGGAATTCCTGGTGTAGCGGTGGAATGCGCAGATATCAGGAGGAACACCGATGGCGAAGGCAGATCTCTGGGCCATTACTGACGCTGAGGAGCGAAAGCATGGGGAGCGAACAGGATTAGATACCCTGGTAGTCCATGCCGTAAACGTTGGGCGCTAGATGTGGGGACCATTCCACGGTTTCCGTGTCGTAGCTAACGCATTAAGCGCCCCGCCTGGGGAGTACGGCCGCAAGGCTAAAACTCAAAGGAATTGACGGGGGCCCGCACAAGCGGCGGAGCATGCGGATTAATTCGATGCAACGCGAAGAACCTTACCAAGGCTTGACATATACCGGAAACGTTCAGAAATGTTCGCCCCGCAAGGTCGGTATACAGGTGGTGCATGGTTGTCGTCAGCTCGTGTCGTGAGATGTTGGGTTAAGTCCCGCAACGAGCGCAACCCTCGTCGTATGTTGCCAGCACGTAATGGTGGGAACTCATATGAGACTGCCGGGGTCAACTCGGAGGAAGGTGGGGATGACGTCAAATCATCATGCCCCTTATGTCTTGGGCTTCACGCATGCTACAATGGCTGGTACAATGGGCTGCAATACCGCGAGGTGGAGCGAATCCCAAAAAGCCAGTCTCAGTTCGGATTGGGGTCTGCAACTCGACCCCATGAAGTCGGAGTCGCTAGTAATCGCAGATCAGCAACGCTGCGGTGAATACGTTCCCGGGCCTTGTACACACCGCCCGTCAAGTCATGAAAGTCGGTAACACCCGAAGCCGGTGGCCTAACCTTTTGGAGGGAGCCGTCGAAGGTGGGATCGGTAATTAGGACTAAGTCGTAACAAGGTAGCCGTACCGGAAGGTGCGGCTGGATCACCTCCTTTCTAAGGAGCACTTAGCACGCACTCTTCGGGGTGTGGAGCTGAAGTCATTTCGGTCGCAAACGTCGACCGGTGGCGCTCATGGGTGGAACATTTGACTATTCGGTGCTTGTTGTTGTTCGTGCGGAGTACGCCCTTTGGGGTTGGAAACGTGTGGGTGATGGTGAGTGCTGGTGTGCACGCTGTTGGGTCCTGAGGGACCGGGCCTGCTGCGGTTGTCGCTCTTTGGAGTGGTGAGCGCGGTGGATCGGACTCTTGGGCCTTCTTGGTTGGCTTTGTGTCAGCCGGGTTGGTACCGATCGTATGTTGAGAACTACACAGTGGACGCGAGCATCTTGAATGCCGCAAATGTTGATCGTCTTCGGATGGTTGGGTTTGTGGTGTTCAGCAATTTTAGTCAAGAGTTTCTGAGAATGAAATGATTGGCTACTCATGTGTAAATCAAATCTTTAAGAGCAAACGGTGGATGCCTTGGCATCTGGAGCCGAAGAAGGACGTAGAAATCTGCGATAAGCCTCGGGGAGTTGATAATCGAACTTTGATCCGAGGATTTCCGAATGGGGAAACCCCGCCAGGCCCCTTGTGGTGACCTGGTGACTCCCGCCTGAATATATAGGGCGGGTAGAGGGAACGTGGGGAAGTGAAACATCTCAGTACCCACAGGAAGAGAAAACAACAGTGATTCCGTTAGTAGTGGCGAGCGAACGCGGATCAGGCTAAACCGGTCGTGTGTGATACCTGGTAGGGGTTGCACGGTCGGGGTTGTGGGACTTTTCATGCTGCTCTACCAGGCAGTGGGCGTGACAGTAGCGTATAGACGAACAGCTTTGAATGGCTGACCAGAGGGGGTGCGAGTCCCGTAGTCGAAATGCGTGTATTGACGTTGAAGAGTATCCCAAGTAGCACGGGGCCCGAGAAATCCCGTGTGAATCTGTCAGGACCACCTGATAAGCCTAAATACTCCCAGATGACCGATAGCGGACAAGTACCGTGAGGGAAAGGTGAAAAGTACCCCGGGAGGGGAGTGAAATAGTACCTGAAACCGTTTGCTTACAATCCGTCGGAGCAGCCTTGTAGCTGTGACGGCGTGCCTTTTGAAGAATGAGCCTGCGAGTTAGTGATATGTGGCGAGGTTAACCCGTGTGGGGCAGCCGTAGCGAAAGCGAGTCTGAATAGGGCGATTCAGTCGCATGTCCTAGACCCGAAGCGAAGTGATCTATCCATGGCCAGGTTGAAGCGAAGGTAAGACTTCGTGGAGGACCGAACCCACCTAGGTTGAAAACTGGGGGGATGAGCTGTGGTTAGGGGTGAAAGGCCAATCAAACTTCGTGATAGCTGGTTCTCTCCGAAATGCATTTAGGTGCAGCGTTGCGTGTTTCTTACCGGAGGTAGAGCTACTGGATGGCCGATGGGGCCCAAAAGCTTACTGACGTCAGCCAAACTCCGAATGCCGGTAAGTGAGAGCGCAGCAGTGAGACTGTGGGGGATAAGCTTCATAGTCGAGAGGGAAACAACCCAGACCACCAACTAAGGTCCCAAAGCGCGTGCTAAGTGGAAAAGGATGTGGAGTTGCACAGACAACCAGGAGGTTGGCTTAGAAGCAGCCACCCTTGAAAGAGTGCGTAATAGCTCACTGGTCAAGTGATTCCGCGCCGACAATGTAACGGGGCTCAAGCACGCCACCGAAGTTGTGGCATTCATATTTTAGACAGGCCTTCGTGGTCCAGTCGTGTGGATGGGTAGGAGAGCGTCGTGTGGCGAGTGAAGCGGCGGTGGAAACCAGCCGTGGACGCTACACGAGTGAGAATGCAGGCATGAGTAGCGAAAGACGGGTGAGAAACCCGTCCTCCGAATGATCAAGGGTTCCAGGGTCAAGCTAATCTTCCCTGGGTAAGCCGGGACCTAAGGCGAGGCCGACAGGCGTAGTCGATGGACAACGGGTTGATATTCCCGTGGCCGGCGAAAAACCGCCCAAGCTAATCCAGTAGTGCTAAGAGTCCGAATCTTCTCGTCTGCCTTCGGGTGGGTGGGAAGCCTAGCGCTCGACCCCGTTCTGGTGCGGTTAGCGTATTAACAGGTGTGACGCAGAAAGGTAGCCGAACCGGGTGATTGGTTGAATCCGGGCAAGGATGTAGGGTGAGTGATAGGCAAATCCGTCACTCGTGAAGCCTGAGATCTGACGCGGAACTCACGTATGTGAGGTAGTCGGTGATCCTCTGCTGCCAAGAAAAGCATCGACGCGAGGTTTTAGTCGCCCGTACCCCAAACCGACACAGGTGATCAGGTAGAGAATACCAAGGAGATCGAGAGAATCGTGGTTAAGGAACTCGGCAAAATGCCCCCGTAACTTCGGGAGAAGGGGGGCCTGAGGCGTATAGGGATTTACTCCTGAAAGCGCATTGATGGCCGCAGAGACCAGTGGGAAGCGACTGTTTATCAAAAACACAGGTCCGTGCGAAGTCGCAAGACGATGTATACGGACTGACGCCTGCCCGGTGCTGGAAGGTTAAGAGGAAGGGTTAGCTTCGGCGAAGCTCTGAATTTAAGCCCCAGTAAACGGCGGTGGTAACTATAACCATCCTAAGGTAGCGAAATTCCTTGTCGGGTAAGTTCCGACCTGCACGAATGGCGTAACGACTTCCCAGCTGTCTCAACCGCGAACTCGGCGAAATTGCATTACGAGTAAAGATGCTCGTTACGCGCAGCAGGACGAAAAGACCCCGTGACCTTTACTACAGCTTGGTATTGGTGTTCGGTGTGGCTTGTGTAGGATAGGTGGGAGACTGTGAAGCGGGCACGCTAGTGTTCGTGGAGTCGTTGTTGAAATACCACTCTGGTCATTCTGGATATCTAACTTCGAACCGTAATCCGGTTCAGGGACAGTGCCTGGTGGGTAGTTTAACTGGGGCGGTTGCCTCCTAAAGAGTAACGGAGGCGCCCAAAGGTTCCCTCAACCTGGTTGGCAATCAGGTGGCGAGTGTAAGTGCACAAGGGAGCTTGACTGTGAGACTGACAAGTCGAGCAGGGACGAAAGTCGGGACTAGTGATCCGGCAGTGGCTTGTGGAAGCGCTGTCGCTCAACGGATAAAAGGTACCTCGGGGATAACAGGCTGATCTTGCCCAAGAGTCCATATCGACGGCATGGTTTGGCACCTCGATGTCGGCTCGTCGCATCCTGGGGCTGGAGTAGGTCCCAAGGGTTGGGCTGTTCGCCCATTAAAGCGGCACGCGAGCTGGGTTCAGAACGTCGTGAGACAGTTCGGTCTCTATCCGCTGCGCGCGTAGGAAATTTGAGAAGATCTATCTTTAGTACGAGAGGACCGAGATGGACGAACCTCTGGTGTGTCAGTTGTTCCGCCAGGAGCACCGCTGATTGGCTACGTTCGGAACGGATAACCGCTGAAAGCATCTAAGCGGGAAGCCGGCTTCAAGATGAGATTTCCATCCCTTCGGGGGAGAAGCTCCCAGTAGACGACTGGGTTGATAGGCCGGATGTGGAAGCACAGAAATGTGTGGAGCTGACCGGTACTAATAAGCTGATGATTTGATAAAACATGCACATGAATGTTGCTGCTGTTCGCGTCCACTTTGTGGTTCTCGATAGACGATCGAGAATCGACCACGTGTCACGCCCTGTTGGGTGTGGTGTGTGGTTCGAAACATGATGGTTTGTCCATAGTGTTTCGGCGGTCATAGCGAGAGGGAAACGCCCGGTTACATTCCGAACCCGGAAGCTAAGACTCTCAGCGCCGATGGTACTGCAGGGGGGACCCTGTGGGAGAGTAGGTCACCGCCGGACTTCTTCATGAGCCGGGGTTGGT
>NZ_PSTZ01000001.1 GCF_002931555.1 Pseudoclavibacter sp. RFBB5
GCGCTGGATCTCACCGGCCGCGTCGGACACGACCTTGCCGTGCTCGGACGTGATGATCTTCGCGAGCTCGAGCTTCCGCTCGTTCAGCAGCTCACGGAAGCGGAACAGCACTCCCTGGCGCTTCGCCACGGAGGCGTTCGACCAGACGGGGAACGCGGCTTTGGCTGCGGCGACCGCGGCGTCGATCTCCGCCTGCTCCGCCAGCGCGACGTTCGCGGTGGCGACACCCAGGGCAGGGTTGAAGACCGGGGCTGTGCGAGCCGGCGTCGTCGTTGCGAGGGCGCCGTCGATCCAGTGCTGGATCGTGGGAAGTGCAGAGTCCACGTGTTACTCCTCGGGCTTGCTTGGCTGGTGGGATGGCTGGTGTCTGCGGAGCAGAAGCATGGTCAGACTACGGACGGCCACCCACGCCCGAGTGGCGGCTTTGTAGAGTCGAGGGTCAGCATTCGACCAAACTGGCAACGGGTTTTGCGTCAGACTGGCTTCGACACGATGGCCGAGCTGAGGAGCGACATGTCCGAGTACCGAGTGCAGAATCCTGCGACTGGCGAGATCATCGAGACCTTCGACGACGCGACGGATGCGCAGATCGAGCAGGCCGTCGCGAGCGCGGACGCCGTCTACCGCGAGTGGCGGGAGCGCAGCGTGCAGGATCGCGCCGCCGTCGTGCGGCGGGTCGCCGAGATCTTCCTCGAGCGCAAGGACGAGCTCGCGCACCTCATCGCCGTCGAGATGGGCAAGTCGGTGCAGGAGTCGATCGACGAGGTCGAGTTCGCGGCGTCGATCATCGACTACTACGGCGTGCACGGCCCGAGCCTCATCACCGACTTCGAGATCCCGAGCACGATCCCGGGCAAGGCGTACGTCGAGCACCGCCCCGTCGGCACCCTGCTCGGCGTCATGCCGTGGAACTTCCCGTACTACCAGGTGGCGCGCTTCGCTGCCCCGAACCTCGTGCTCGGCAACACCATCCTGCTCAAGCACGCCGACATCTGCGCGCGGTCTGCGCTGACCATCCAGGAGATCATGGAGCAGGCTGGCGTGCCGGTCGGTGGCTACCAGAACGTCTTCGCATCCCACGACCAGATCGCGACCCTCATCGCGGACGACCGCGTGCAGGGCATCTCGCTGACGGGATCCGAGCGTGCCGGCGCGATCATCGGCGCCCAGGCGGGCCGCAACCTCAAGAAGTGCGTGCTCGAGCTCGGGGGCATCGACCCGATGGTGGTGCTCGACTCTGACGACGTCGCGGCCGTCGCGCAGCAGGCGTGGGACTTCCGCGTCTACAACGTCGGCCAGGTCTGCAACTCGAACAAGCGCCTCATCGTCATGGATGACATCTACGACGAGTTCGTGGAGGAGCTCAAGAAGCTCGCCACGGGGCTCGTGCCCGGCGACCAGCTCGACCTCGCCGATGGCGCCTTCTCGCCCATGTCGAGCCGGACAGCCGCCGAGACGGTGCACGCCCAAGTGCAGAAGGCCGTGGCAGAGGGCGCGACCCTCGAGGTCGGCGGAGTGCTGTCAGACGGACCTGGCGCCTACTACTCGCCAGCCGTGCTCACGGGTGTCCCGCGCGACTCCGAGTCGTACGGTGTCGAGATGTTCGGCCCCGTCGCCACCGTCTACCGGGTGTCGAGCGACGAGGAGGCCCTCGAGCTCGCGAACGACTGCGCCCTCGGCCTAGGCGGCTCGGTCTTCTCGACCGACGAAGCGCGAGCCACCCGCGTCGCCCAGCGACTCGAGGTCGGGATGGCGCATGTGAACACGATCGCCGCGGAGGCCGCCGAGCTGCCATTCGGCGGCGTCAAGAACTCCGGCTTCGGTCGCGAGATGGGCCCCATCGGCATCGGAGAGTTCGCCAACAAGCGCCTGTTCTTCGTCTCCGCCTGAACCGGGCGGGCGCCCCGCTCAGGCGTTGGCGCCGGTCAGTTGCTGCGGTTCGTGCGCTCGATGACTTCCTGGCCCGTGTTGGGGTCGATGACCTTGCGGGTCGTGGAGGTCGACTGCTTGCGGCGGAGGGCGGTCACGAGGCTGATGATGAACACGACGGCACCCGCTCCCATGAGGATGTAGCCGATCGTCTTCAGGTCGACGAAGCCGTCGAGGTCGATGTTGATGGCGAACGCCAGGATGGCGCCGATGACGATGAGTGCGATGCCGCTGCCGTAGCCCATGGGATGACCTCCGTGTCGGATCGAGCGGACGTCGCTCGGGGTGCATCAAGTTTCGCACCGCTCGCGGCGTATATCGATGCTCAGTCTCCGATTCGTGGGCCTGGTGCGAAACGGTCAAGCGGTTCAGCCTGTCGCAGGCCATGATGGACCCATGGAAGACGAGCAACTCATCACCGTCCTGACCGACGAGGAAAGCCGCGAGCTCCTGCGGGCCACGAAGTTCGGGCGCCTCGCGTTCGCGGTGAACGGCCGCGTCGAGATCTATCCGCTGAACATCGTGTTCAGTGAAGACGACGGCGAGCTCGTCTTCAAGTCGGCGCCCGGTTTCAAGCTCGCGGGGGCCTCCATCGCGAAAGAGGTCGTCTTCCAGGCCGATGCGGTCGGTGACGGCTTCGCGACGAGCCTCGTCGCCCGTGGTGTGGCGCGAGTGCTCAGCACTGAGGCGGAACTCGAGCGGGCAGAGCAGCTCGACGTGCGCCCCCTCATCGCGACGCCGAAGAACGAGTATGTCGCCATCACGGTGGCGGAGGTCACCGGCCGCCGGTACATCACCGGTGACGAGCCCGAGCCGCTCATCGACACCGTCGCGTGACCGTGAGCGATTCCTCTCCGGGCCTGCCCTTGCTCGGCGTTCAGCCTGACCCCGTCGATCGCCTCATCCTCGATGAGGCTTCCGAACTCGAGGGTGTGGATGCGCCCCTCGCGGTCGTCGGCGACGGCACTGGTGCGCTTGCCGTCGCGGCTGCCGAGCGGTTCGAGCTCGACACGATCCGCACGTTCCACGACTCGGTCACGGATGAGCGGGCGAGCGACGAAGCGGTCCGGGCGAGCTTCCGCTCACTGAAGGCGGTGCGCTTCGGGCTCGAGCCAGCTCTTTTCGACGGGGTGCGGCTCGTTCTCCTGCGCCTCCCGAAGTCGCTCGCTGAACTCGACGAGGTTCTGCGGCTCGTTGCCGCGCACGCGCATCCGGACGTGCGCGTCGTGGCCGGCGGGCGCATCAAGCACATGAGCCGCGGCATGAACGAGACTCTCGAGCGGTCCTTCGCCTCCGTGTCCGCGAGCCTCGGCAGGCAGAAGTCGAGGGTGCTGCACGCGAGCGGTCCGAAGCCCGAGCTGCGCGACGCGGAGACCGGGTACCCGATCGTGCAGAACTCCGACGAACTGGGCTTCGCGATCGCGAGCCACGGCGGTGCGTTCGCGGGTCCTCGCCTCGATCTCGGCACGCGCGAGCTGCTTGCGGCGCTTCGTGACGTCCCCGCCGACGTGCTGCCAGAGCAGGGTGTCGGCGTCGACCTCGGCTGCGGCACGGGTGTGCTGGCGGTCTCGCTCGCAAGGCTCCGCCCGCGCTTCGAGGTCATCGCCAGCGACCGCTCCTGGACGGCGGTCGCCTCTGCCCGCGAGACGGCGCGGCTGGCTGGAGTCGAGGACCAGGTTGAGGTGCGTCGGGAGGACGCGGGGTCGAGCATCGAGTCCGCGACCGTCGACGTGGTGCTCCTGAACCCGCCCTTCCACGACCGCCACGAGGTCGTCGAGGACATGGCGCATCCGCTCTTCCAGCAGGCCGCGCGCATGCTGAAGCCGGGCGGCGCCATGCTGACGGTGTTCAACTCGGGCCTCGCTCATCGCGCCGCGCTCGAGCGGACCGTCGGCCCGAGCACGCAGATCGCTCGAGGCGCGAAGTTCACCGTCGTCCTCAGCCGAAGACGCGACTGATCGTCGCCTGCGCCCTGCCAGGCAACACAGCGGCGGATTGACGCGAACCGGCGGGCATCCGGTCGGTAGGCTGATCATCTGAACCGGAGGCGCAATGACCGATCTCATCCACATGCTTCGCGACTGGATGCCGAAGCAGCGCTGGTACTCGGGCGGTGAGGGCCGAGCACCGCAGCTCACCCACCTCGGCAGCTACGTGCTCGCCAACCCGAATGGCGAGGCGGGTGTGCACCTCGTGACGGTGCCGTGCATGCTCGATTCCTCCGGGGACGTGCCGGTCGTCTATCAGGTGCCGATCGTGCTCCGCGAGGTGGATGCGCGTGTGCCCGCCCTCGGGTACATCGGGTCGATCAGCAACGCGGCCGGGCGCGTGAGCGCCGTCGTGGACGGACCTCACGACATCGCGTTCGCGAAAGCGCTCCTGGCGCTGTTGGAGCGTGAGGGGCATGCGACCGGCGCTGGCGGGCGAACCGACATCGCGGCGTACGGTCTGCCGATGCCCGGGGCCGTCGTCGGCAGCTTCGTCACCAGCCGGGTGCTGTCGGGCGAGCAGTCGAACACGTCCATCATCTGCGAGATGCGGCTGCCGGATGGCAGCGATGCTCCACCGCTCATCCTCAAGGTGTTCCGGATGCTGCACGACGGCGAGAATCCGGAGGTGACGCTCCAGTCTGCGCTCACCGCGGCCGGATCGGTGCGGGTGCCCCCGGCCATCGGGCATCTCTCGGGCTTCTGGCCTGACCCGCGCACGAGCAGCGGTCGTGCGTCGGGAAACTTCGTGTTCGCGCAGGAGTTCCTTCCGGGCGTGGAGGATGCGTGGCGCGTCGCGCTTCGTGCCGCTGAGACGGGCGACGACTTCGGTGACGCCGCGTACACCCTCGGAACGGCAACCGCTGAGGTGCATCGCACGCTGCGCGACGTGCTTCCGAGCGTCGAGGCGACCGCCCCGAAGGTGCAGGCCGAGGTCGCCGCTATGCGCCAGCGGCTGGATGCGGCCATCGCGGTCGCGCCGTCGCTGGAGCGCCTGCGTGGTGCGGCAGAGGAGGTCTACGCGCGCGCGGCGGACATGAACTGGCCCCGCCTGCAGCGAGTGCACGGGGACCTTCACCTTGGCCAGGTGCTGGCCGTCGAAGATCGCGGCTGGGTGTTCCTCGACTTCGAGGGTGAGCCGCTGCGCAGCATCGAGCAGCGCAACACGGCGGATGCGCCGCAGCGTGACATCGCCGGAATCCTTCGCTCCTTCGACTACGTCGCAGGGTCGCTCGAGATGACGACCGGCCGCAACGTCGCGGGCGATTGGGCCGCGCGGGCGCGTCAGTCGTTCCTCAACGGCTACGCGGCAGCAGTGAGCGGTGAGCCGCGGGTCGGTCGCCACACCGGTGCGATCACCCTTGACGGACGGGCGGCCCGCCGACAGGCGCAGGATGCACGCGACGGTGGCAGCGCTCGGGAAGGCGCGGGCGAGGGCCCGTCAGGCGGCTATCCGCGACCGGACGCGTCGGAGAATCGACCGCTGAGCGCTGCCGAGGCTGCTGCGCTCATCCGCGTGTTCGAACTCGACAAGGCCCTCTACGAAGTGATCTACGAAGCGTCGCAGAGGCCGGCCTGGCTGCGGATCCCCGTGCGGGCGGTGCAACGCATCCTCGCCTGAGCGGAGGCGGGTTGCCGCTCGGCCCCTGGTCCCTGATGTCTGGTCGTCGGTTTGGGATGCAGACGAAGTTATCCACAGATCAGGCACGCCATCGTTCCGGTTGCGTACTCGCGACTACGTTCGCGAGTACGCAACCGGAAGGACGTACGTGACGCGTGACAACACTTTCAACAGCTTCGTGACCGACCCGCGAGGGGTGCCGAGCGCCGGAGGCTACTCGCCCGAGGTGTACGACCTGCTGCTCGACGCGGGTGGGCGACTGGCTTCGTTCTACGCGGCAAGAGCCGCCCGAGCTCGAAGCGCCCACGAGTACCGGCGCTGGCAGGACAAGCTCGCCGCGCTCCGCGAGGAGATCGCCGACGTCGATGCGCAGTCGAACGTGAGCGTCGTCGCGAAGCGCAACGAGCTGATCGAGCGCTACCGCGCCGAGACGCGCGGCAGCGAAGGGGCGGGCACCGTGCGCGGCGCGAGCTGACCGACGGCGATGCGTGCAGACAACCACGATGAGAGGACGAGCATGACCGAGGAACCCCAGAACGACGAGCGCGTCGAGCCTGTCGAGCCCGCCGACGACTACGACCCCATGATCTACGACGCGATGCGTGAAGCCGCGAACCGGCTTCGGAGCCTCTATGTCGCTCGACAGAACGAAGCGAGTTCTGAGGAGGAGCGGCAGCGCTGGCTCGAGAAACAGATCAGCGTTCGTGTTGAAGCTGACAACGTTGACACGTATTCGCTAGGGGCCGTTCAAGAGCTACGAGCGTCATTCGTTGCGCGGTTCAAGGCGGAGGAGCGTTGAATCTGCGGTCCGAGCTGTCCCGAGAAGAGCTGAACGCCATCTTCCGACGGTCGATCGAACCGGAAATCGAAGCGCTCCGTGTGAGCAATGAAGCTCTGGAACCGACGCTGGTTCTGGTCGGCGCCCAGCCTGGCGCAGGCAAGACTCGAACAGTCGGGCGTGCTCAGAAGGAGCATGTCGGTTCCAGTGCAGTTGTGGGTGACGACCTCCGCGTATTTCACCCCGACTACGTTCGTCTCATGCGTGAGGATCCGCTGCGGATGCCGGAGGTGACGGCGCAGGCGGCGGGTGCGTGGGCGCGCATGTCGAGCGACTACCTGCGGGAGCGTCAGGCGTCGGTTGTGTTCGAGACGACGTTCAGGCAGCCGGACGCGGTCGTGGCGACGGCGAAGGAGTTCCGGGATGCTGGCTACCGCGTCGAGGTGCGTGCGCTTGCCGTTCCCGAGGCCGTCTCACGCCTCGGGGTGCTGTCGCGCTATGCGGAGCAGGTGCGCGACCAGGGAGTGGGCCGTTGGACGCCGCAGGAGTTCCACGACAACGCCGCCGAGCAGATGCCGAAGTCGCTCGAACGGGTGATCTCCGAGGGCTACGTGGACAGGGCGCTCGTCGTCGACCGCGCCGGCCGCGCGCTCTACGCCGCCGACATCGACGCCGCCCTGGCGAGCTCGCCCGACGCGAGAGACGGCGTTCACGCTCGCACCGCTGTCGACAACGGCAGGGCGCTCGAGAACCTCGACCGTGCCTCCGCCCGCTCGTGGCTCGGCACGCTTGACCGAGACGCGAACGACGTCCTCGACCGCGCCACCCTGGGCCGCGACGTGCTGTCCACCATCGACGACCTCCGCCGCGACGGAGCCCGAATCGCACCCCTCGCGCACGAACCGAACAGCGCGGCAGCGTCCACCGCAGCCGCCAGGCTCACAGCCCTCGGCGACCGAACCAGCCAAGCGCGAGACGCTCTGGAACGCAGAACAGGGCACGACCAAGCTGCCGCTGCGCCCACACAGCAGCTGCAGTCGCAGCTCACCACCACACTCGACACGACACTCGGCACCAGTTCCCGGCTGCAGCCTGAAGCCGTGCGCACGCACACGCAGCAAGCAGCCCCTGTCCAAGAACGCTGAACCAACACCGAGGGCACCGGGCTGCGTCAGGTCAACCGACCCGGCGCAGCTCCGGCTCCCGCACCCGCAGGAACGGCGCATACGGCAGCAGGAACCGCTGCGCCAGCCGACCGAGCACGCCGGCGTCCGGAGCCAGCTCCACCTCAGCTCCACCACCCACCAGCACCGCAGCCAGATTGCGCTTCGCGGTCGTACCCCACTGCTCCAAGATCGACGTGTGCCCCGTCAACAGGTCCCTGAAGGCCAACGGCGCCCCAGAGGCGCGCTTCTCCTGCGCCGCACCCAGCACACCCGTCTCAAGACGAACAACACCCTGCGCGTGCGCCGGATCCGCTCCGTGCCCGAAATGCCCCGCCCGACCCAGGAACGGGAGATGCACGTTGATGCCGAGAATCGGACCAACCGACGGATCCACAGGGGACAGCAACGCATAGTGCGGCACACGAGCCGACGCCGGCAGATCATCAAGCGACGTCACCCCATGCCCAAGACCAGCGCTCGACACATGCACGACCCGATCCACGCGCATCCCCAACGACATGGCACGCCCCGTCACCCCACCGCCGAAGCTGAAGCCGAACGCCGTCAACGCCACCCGTCCATCCCGAGGAATCGCGTTCACGAACGCCCCGAGCTTGCGGGCGAGGCCATCCGCCATCGCGGCCGACAACGCCAGCGGGCCACGAGGGAAACGGCCACCCTGCCACACCACCAGCCCAGCCTCCCCAGCTGGTGCGAGCTTCAACAACTCCGACATGGTGTGCGCCTTGCCCTCGAAGTCCAACAACCTCGCCTCATTGCCAGGCACGAAGATGCCCACCGAGGAGACACCCTCCGCAAACGGAGAAGCCATGGGATCCTCCGACTCCGAGATCGCAGTCCCCACGTACTCGACGATCGAATCCCGTTCAGGATCGAACGCGAGCACGAACCGAGGCTTCCCACCACGATCCACGAAACCGCGACCGCCGTGCAGCTCCTTCAACTGATGCACAAGACGCTCGCGGTCACGCAGCTCACCCCGGCTCGCGTCCGCCAGGATGCTCTTGATCTCGCCACCCGCGAACGCGCTCGCACTACCGAGAGCCCGCTCGATGGAGGCGCCGGACTCGAGCGCCTTGATGGCCCGCCCAAGCGATTCCTGATTCGCGCGCACACGCAGGGCCCACGGAATGCCCTCGAGGTTGCCGACGAGAAGCGGCACCTGCTGCAGCAGCCGCGCCCGCTCCGAGGCAGACAATGCACCCCACCACTCCCGCGTCGTCGCGGCCGAGGGCGGCGCGTTCAGCACGCGGCGCAGGCGCCCGCGCGAGATCGGCCTCGACTCGATCAGGCGGGTGAGGTCAGCTAACGAAGAACGGGCTCGCACGCAGAAAGCGTAGCGAGCCCGTCCGACAATCCACGACGTGAATCTGCCGAGGCACAGGAGGCGGTCAGCCCCCGGCGCCAGCCAGAATCAGTAGTACTCGCCCTGGCGGAAGTCCCAGCTGTTGAACGATTCGGCGAGGATCGCCATGATGCGGTTGATGTCGAGGCCCTTGCGGATCACGACGGGCGCCGGCGAGATCGAGCGCTGGCCGCCCTGCTCGGGGATGAGGGTGCCGTCGGCATCCACCATCGAGATCATGACGCCCTGCTCGTGGCGCGTCTCCGTCGTCGCCTCCGGCTGGATTGACGCGACGTAGTCGTTGGCCTCGATGATGAGGTCGGCGCGGTCGTGGATGCGTTCGCCGATGCCCTCGACAAGGCCGCGGTTGCCCTTGCCGGACGGGTTCGCGGAGCTGGCGAACGCGAAGCGGCCGTGCTTCTCGTAGAGCTCCTTCGCGAGCTTCTCGCCGGGGACGCCGAACTTGATGACGAAGCAGCTCGTGCCGCGGCCGTCCATCATGAGCTCCTTGGTGCCGTCATCGGGAAGGGCGGCGACGGCCTCTTCCTTCCACGGCAGGATGCAGCCGAGGAGGATGTCGTCGTTCCAGTGGCGCTCGTAGAAGGCGTCGATCTCCGGCGTGAGCTGCGCGAGCGCACGGAGCTGCTCGAGCGAGCCGCAGAGCACGACGCCCGGCTTGTTGCGGTTGCGCTCCTTCGCCTCGAACTTGCGCTCGAGTCCCTCCTTGTCGGAGGTCATGATGATGTAGCCGACCTTCGTCGGGACGACGACGAGTCCGCCGTCTCCGGTGAGGATGTCGACGGCTTCTGGCTGCACGTCGCCGTTCCACGCGATCAATTTGCTGTCCATAGCTGCGTTTCTCTCGAGAGTGGTGCTCGGGCTCGTCGAGCCGGAGTGAACTGTCGCGTCCGCTTGGGTCGCGTCGAGCATCGATCCTACTTGGTGTTGGCGCTCGACCAGGGTCGGGGGAGCCTCCGCCCGTAGGCTTGAGGGCATGGAGACTCCCCAGCAGGTCCCAGAAGACGGTGCTTCTCCGGAGCCCGAGCCGGAGCCCGAGCTCGAGGCGCTGGTCGTCGCATCCGGCTCCCGCCCGACCACGTCTGACGAGGCGGCTGCGGTGCTCGAGCGGTTTCTACGCGAGACGGTCCCCCCGATCTTCGACCTCGACCCGACCATGGACGTGCGCGGTTTCGATGCGGCGCGCGTCACCGCGCATCCTCTTGCCGGCGACCTCGTGGGGCTCGACCTCGACTTCTCGGGCCTCGAGGTGACCCTCGATCCGACGGTCGTGGACACCCCGCCGGCGCCCGACTTCCCGGCGTTCGGCACCGAGGTGTCGAGGGCGGATGCGAAGGTCGCCGAGGTGCGTGCGCGTGCGCTCCCCATCCGCATCCAAGACGTCGACGTCGATGCGACGGTCACGGCGACCGGGGTGCACGTCGACTGGGCGGAGGACGATCTCGGTCAGCTGGCCCTCGCGCTCAAGCGCGGCACGGCCGGGGGTGAGGCCGTGACGGTCTTCCCCGTCGATGCCCTGTCGATCGATCTCTCGGCGCAGCAGCAGGCAGTGTCGGACGCCGTGGCCAAGTTGGTGCAGGAGTCGGCCGCCAGCCAGGGGTTCAGTGTGCCGCGCCTGGAGATCGGGCTGACGCAGGCCGGGCCTCGCGGAGTGCACGTGCACGTCTCGGGCAAGGTCAAGCGCGGGCTGCTGGGGGCCAGTCTGCTCTTCTCGACGGAGGCTCAGCTCGGCGACGACCTCAAGCTGCGGCTGCTCAAGCCCGCGCTCACGAGCCACAACCCCATCATCGGGCTGCTGCTGCTCGCCGTGCGGAAGCAGGTCCGCGAAGAGCTGAAGGACCCGATCGACCTGCGCGACCTTCAGCTCGACCCGCTGAAACTCGACGATGTGCAGTTCGAAGTCGGCGAGCGCCTACGGCTGCGCCTCGACTACAAGTAGACGCGCGGCGGCGGAGGCCGCGCCTTCCCGGGGAAACGCAGCGCTTCATGGCCGAGAGGAAGGACTCTCCGTAAGGTGATGACGAGAGGACGAGCGGAGAAAGCCCGCGGAGACCGGAGGAATCGTGCACAGCCAGCCCAAGTCCCGCCGCGCTCGGGTGGCCTTGTCGTTCCTCGCCCTCGTCGCCCTCGCTCCTGCAGGCTGTGCTTCGCCGTCGCTCTCTGAAGCGGAACTGGTCGGCACCTGGGCGGTGAGTCGATCACCAGTTGGTGTCCCTCCCGAGTTCGCGATGGCGACGATCGAGTTCACCGACGAATACGCGTTCACCGGAGCTGGCTGCAACGGTGCAGGTGGTGCCTATTCTGTGCGAGGCAACGCAATCCGAATAGGCTCCTGGTCAGCGACGGAGGTGGGTTGCGATCCGAAACTCCACGAGGTAGAGGACTTGCTCTACAGCGGCTTCACGGACCTCACTATCGAAGGTGAAGAGATCGTGATGCCGACGTCGGCCGGAGAAGCTCGCTTCATTCGCGAGGGCTGAACCCAGACGTCCGCGTCAGCCGGCACCTCCGCTCGACCGAACCTCTTGCAGAGCGACGGCGATCTGCTCCGCTTTTCCGAAGCTCGTTAGGCCCAGCCAGAGCATCAGCGTCATAGACGCGAACGACGCCATGCGCGGAAACTCTTCGCCGCCCGAAAGAGCTAGCTGAGCGCCGATGGCCGCGACCACCGCAACGGTCGCGCTGGCCGCGATGGGGACGAGCAATGGGTAGACGGCACGTCGTTGATCGATACCTTCCTGCAGGTCCTCGAGCCTGGCGGTATTGATGCGTATGCGGTCATTCGCGGGATTGATGGATTGCTCGAGGAGCCTTCGTGTGCTGCGATCAAGCGTCGCATCCCGGTGAGCGATAGCCAGCCAGGCGAGCAGGAGCACGAGTAAGAGGACCAGTGCTCCGGTCACGCCGAACAGCGCGGCACTGAGGCCCGTCTGCCAGGGTTCGGGAGCATCGGTGAGGCCCAGGGTCATCCAGACGCCCGCGCCCGCGCCGAGGAGCCCTGCGATGATCAGGGCGCGCCTGCGCGCTGGTGGCAGCAGAGGTGGAAGATGCTCCAGGGTGGCGCGCCAGCCGAATGTTGTGATCGGTACGTCAGGAACATCCATTTCGCGGATCTCACCTGGGCCCAGAGCAGTGAGAACACCCGGCCCGGCCTTCGCCATCCTGGCGTCACCCCAGCGAAGGCCAAGCAGCGCGGCCGGCGCCAGGACGAGAGGGAACCCGACGAGGGCGATGAAGATCACCCACCCAGTCGGAGTGCCGAGCAGCGCAGCAGCTGCCACTATTCCAATGAGCAGCAGGGCCGCCGCGAGGACGGCGAACATGCCTGTGCGGTTGCGGTCCTTCGGCATCGACGCCTCCATTGTCGGATCGCTCTTCGGTCAGCACGATGAGCCGTTTGGTCGATGATCACGCTATCGAACGGGCGCGGCGAGTGACTGAGGAAAGGCGATCCCGTCGAGTGCCTTGCGCTCGTCCTCGAGTACCGCTGGCTGGGCGCCGCATCCACCTGCGATACGGCGCCCACCCAGTGCGTGCGGCTACTTCGTGACCGAGACGGTGTGCGTGGTGCTCACCGTGCTGCCTGCGGCGTTGATGAACTCGACCGTGTACTCGTACTGGCCAGGGGCATTGCCCTCGACCTCCAGCACCGCCTTCTGGGCCGCGGGGCTCGCTGCGGTGAGCGTGCCGGCGCCGACCTCGACACCGTTCTCGAGGAACCGGTAGGAGGTGGCGTTGGTGCCCCACCAGAGGTTCGCGGTGACGGTGTAGCTGCCGTCTCCGTCCCAGTTGTCCGAGGAGAGGGACGGCGCGCCGGGGGAGGCGTTGGTCACCGTCACCGTGAGCGATTCCGTCGCGGTGATCCCCTTCGAGTTCACCAGCTCGCCGGTGAAGACGTAGGTTCCGTTCTTCAGGCCGGCGATGTCGACGACAGCTGACTGCGCCGCCGGTGAGTTCATGCCGAGCGGTGTCGTGCTGACCAGCTGGCCGTCTTGGTAGAGGCGGAAGACGGAGCCGTTCTCACCCCACCACAGGTTCATGGTCAGCTGGAACTCGCCGTCGCGGAGGCCGGTGTTCCAGCCGTCGTTGGAGGAGAGCACGCCCTTGCCTGGCGCCTTCGTCGCACCGTCGTCCGTGGGAGCTTCGCTCAGGGTCACGGGTGCGGTCGCCGCCGAGCGGGGGCTCTCTCCGGAGGCGTTGACGCCGGTCACCTCGTAGGAGTGCGTCGAGCCGGGAGCGAGCCCCTCGACGGTGCAGCTCGTCTCGGTTGCCTCGCAGACCGGGTCCGAACCGCCCGCCTCGTAGACGCGGTAGCCGGTGAACCCTGCACCGGTGTCCTGGAGGTCGTCCCAGGACACGGTGATGGCGGTGTCGCCCGCTTGCGTCGCGACAGCGTTCTGCGGGGTGCCGGGCAGCGTTTCGTCGGCGACTGCCAGCCAGGAGATGACCGGCTTCTCGCCGCCAGCGCCCTCGTTGGTCACGAGGTAGTCGACCGTGGCTGCCTCCGAGAGCGTGAAGGTCAGCCCTGCGGAGAGCTTGGGGGTGGAGCCGGAGAGCGGGATGCTTCCCTTCGCGAGCTCCGTGCCATTGACCGACACGGTCTGGTACATGGTCCTGCTCAGGTTCCACCACTCGGTGAAGCCACCGGTCAGCGTGTAGGTTCCGGCCTCGAGTGGGAGCCGGTAGCTCAGCTTGGTGGTGTCCTGGTAGAGACCCGTCGAGTACTTGTCCTTGAGGTCGGTTCCGGTCTTCAGCTTCATGCCATCCGCGACATGCCCCCATTGCTCGGCCGACGTGGAGACCTGGTCGACCTTGTCGTTGCGCAGTTCATCGACGGCGGCTGACACTGCCGCGTATTGCGGCGAGGCGACACCGTTCGTCCCGGCGTCGATGAAGTAGACGAGCCCTGGCGGGACGATCTCGAACTGCGCGACGACCGGTGCGTCGCTGTCGTAGAGGC
Organism: Pseudoclavibacter sp. RFBB5; assembly: GCF_002931555.1. Taxonomy (GTDB): domain Bacteria; phylum Actinomycetota; class Actinomycetes; order Actinomycetales; family Microbacteriaceae; genus Pseudoclavibacter. Next base: position 13,827 of record NZ_PSTZ01000001.1, read on the forward strand.
GTCCGTGCGCCGTGATCGTCTCGTACTCGGTGCGGGCCTGCTCGTGGGCGGCTGGCTCCCACGTGACGGCCCGTTCGACGTCTGCGACCATCACCGTGTCGGGGAGCGGGTCATCGGTGTCGAGCACGCCCTGCACGCCGAGGTCGCGGGGCAGCGTCTGCACGTAGACGAGCGCGAGTCGGGCGTTGTAGCCGCTCGTCCCGTTGGTGCCGAACTCAAGCTCGACGACGGCTTCCTCGTCGAGCGTCAGCGTCTGCGCGATCGGCGTCGCCGACCCTGTCGAGACCGCGGTCTTCGAGGTGGTCTCGCCGTTCGCGGTGAGTTTCGCGGACAGGTTCGTCGTGAGTCCGGCACGGGGTGCCTGCACGCCGACGATGTTGTAGGAACCGGCGGGGAGAGTGAGGTGGTAGGTCACCGGCTTGTTGAAGTCGGCGCCGATGTACGACGACCCCCAGTCCTGTGGGGTGCCGCCCGCGAGCGTCGTCGCCGCAGTCGAGTACCCCCACGTGCTGCCTGGGGCCGCGCCGTCCCACTTCTGATCGGCAGTCTCGTTGCGGAGCTCGGGCGAGACGGCCGCCGCGGCCGCATGAGCTGAACCTGCTGCTGACCCGCTCGAGCCAGAGTCGATGAAGTAGTCGAGGTCCGCGGGGATGACGAGCACGCTCGCCGAGAACCGCTGGTAGACGCCGGCTTCGGTCTTCTCCGCGGTCCGGCCGGTGGCCGTGAAGGTCGCAAGCTCACCCGTGGTCTTCGCGCTGGCGTTCGACGCGGCAGTCCAGATGACATCCGCCTCGGTCCCCGAGAGCGTGAGGGAACCGGGCAGGGCACGCTCGGCCGTGGTGATGGCGACGGAACCCAGGTCGGTCACGTCGGCGCTCACATCCTTCGGGGTGAGTGCGTCTGCAGCGGATGCGAGTCGCGCTTCGATCGCCGTCGCGCCTTCGACGTCGAGTCCGTACCCGACCGGGTCGGCGACCGCGGACTGCGCCGCCGTTCGAGCGGCAGCGAACGGGGCCCATGACTGGGGTGCGTAGTCAGCCTCGACGAGCTGCGCGACGGTGGAGACGGCTTCGGTGAGTGCTCCCGTGTCGACGCGCGTCGAATCCGCGACTGCACTGATCGTGGCGACCGAGTCGACGTTGAGCGAGCTGTCGTTGGCCGTCTTGACGACGACGGTGTGAGCACCGTTCGCGAGGCCGCGGAGCGTGAACGTCGTTCGGGCGCTGCCCGCGCTCCAGGTCGGGGCTCCGAGCGCGACGGGGATCCCATCCACCTCGACATCGAGCGTTGCAGTTCCGGGGTTGGAGCCGATGATGTCCAGGCCCGTTCCGGTGAAGGAGTAGCTCAGCGCGGCGCCCTTGGCAGTGCTCTTGGATGCGGTTCGCTGCCACTCGAACATGCCCTGTCCGTTGACGTGGCTCCAGTTGGCGTCGAACTCGAGCACCGGCGTCGACGTGTTCGACCAGCTGCTCTGGTGCATCCCATCGATGATCTGCGTGGCGTATGGCGTGTATCCGGGCAGCGTCTGGATCTTCAGGTTGTCGAACTGCACGAAGTTGAAGCTGGATCCGAGTTGGATGCGCCCGGTTGCCTGCGGCGCGGCGTCCGTGTACGTGGCGATCTGCACGCCGTTGATCGAGGCCGTGTACGTGTCGGCGGCGACGGTCACGGCGATGGTGTTCCAGACGCCCGCGCCCGCGTTGAACGCGACGTCCGCGTTGCCTGCCACGGTGCCCGTGGCGAGCGTCGTGCCGTAGCGGGTGAAGGTCCACGCTCCGGTGGGCTCGACCTTGAGCTCGGCTGCCGAGACGTTCTGCCCGTTCGCGGTGCCGCCCTGCTCTCGGGCGCCGATGGTCGCGTACTGCGCCCCCGCGGCTTCGAAGAGCACGTCGGCCGACACGGTGTAGTTCGCCCAGCGGGCGTCGCCGATCGTCGTCTTGGGGTCGCCGCTGTTCCAGGCGCCTCCGGCCATGCCTGGGCCCACCTGCTGCCTGAGCACGCGGCCGTGGGCGGCATCCGCCGTTGCGACCGACTCGAATGCGCCGTTGGTGTCGTTCGTGTACCGGGGGGTCACGCCCTGATCTTCTGGCTGCAGGGCTGGCGTCCCGTTCGGCTTCGCCTTGGCGCCGCGGCTGTCCAGGAATGACTCGCCGGAGTCGACGAGCGATCCGGTGGCAGGGTCGTAGCCGCTGATGTTGCCGGTGCTGGCGTACTCGAAGTCGTCGGCGTAGAGGAACGTGTCGGCGGCGACACCGTTCTGGGCGCCGGTCGAGTCCGTGTCCAGGACGTCACGGCCGCCGGCCGGGTCCGTGTATTCGGGGGACGTGGGCAGTGCGCTCGCGTAGCCGTCCTTGGCGGTGAGCGTGCCGTCGGCTGCTGCTGTCGCCTGGTCGAGCGTCGTGAGGGTCATCGAGGACCAGGGTTTGACCTCGACCGTGTAGAGCCCGTCCCCGTTCGGCTCGATCTCCCCGACGGGTGCGAGGTAGTTGGCGTTGTACGCCTGCCCGGCATCCGCGGCGCGAGTCTCCCAGAGCTCGGCCGTGCGGTCTGCGCCGAGGGCCATGTCCTTCGCCGTGATGCGGTAGCTCTTCGTGAAGCTGCTGTCGTTGATGATGACGGTCGAGAAGTCGCTGGCATCTGGAGCCGCCAGGGTCGTGTAGGACGCGCCTCCGAGACGTGCGCCGTCCGGCGGGTTGCCCTTTCCGAGCTGGCTGTCGGAAGCCTGCGGGATGGCACGCCAGATGCCGGCGGTGTTGTCGTCGTTCTCCCAGCCGAGCTTCGCGAACTTGGTGAACTGCTCGATCATGGCGAGACCGCCGTCGTAGTACAGCCAGCCGGACCACGGGTCGCGAGCGCTCACGAGCTCCTTGGACGAGTACTGGAACCCGTCGTAGAACGAGCCGATCGCGGGCTGGAAGATGTTGAGGGTGCGTCGCGACTCGTCGAACCCGGTCGTCACCCAGTTGCCCATCTCGAGAGCGCTGTTCGGCCCGCCGAATCCGGTGCCCGTTCCGCCCTGCTCGTCGCTGTTGGTGTTGTTCGGGCGGTCGGCCGAGTTGGAGAACGTGGACTGGCCCTCCGAGTTCCACACCTCCTTGTCGAGCTGCTCGGCCACCTTCTTGAGGTTGCCGGCGCTGTCGTCGGCGCTCGAGTAGTGGAAGCCCACGACGTCCACCGCGTCGCGCAGCGAGGAATCGGTGGGGGACATCATCTCGTTGCCGAAGGACACCGGCGGGGTGCCGACCGTGTCGGCGGCGACCGTCTCGATGGATCGGTAGAGGTCCCGCTCCTCCTCCGAGGCGAAGCCGCTGTTCGGGTCTGCCGAGCTCGTGCCCTCGTAGCCCTTCTCGTCGCCGCGGAGCCAGCCGGAGAAGTCCTTGTACAGCTGGATCTCGGGGGTACGCGTCTCGTTCGCGTCCGGGTTGATCGAGTCGACCATGATCCCGTACTCGCGGTAGGCGGCGAGCACGGTGTTCTTGAACCAGATGTACTGGGCGGCGTGGTCGGTGGCCCAGGCCGGCCGGTTCCAGCGCAGGATGCTGACGTGCACGTCGCCGTGCGCGACGAGCTGCGCGTCGGCGGCGAGCTGGAAGCCCGGCTCGCGCTGCACGTTGGGGTACTCGTCACGCGTGCGCATCGTCGACGGGTTCGGTCCCGTGGAGGTGTTGCGGTCGTTGCCCATCTCGATCTTGATGGTGTTCATGATCGGGCGGTCGCCCCCGAAGAGGGTCTCGATGAGCTCCCAGTACTTCTCCGGATGCTGCGACTTGTAGTCGAGGAGCAGCGCGCTCGTCGAGTTGGCGGTGAGGACGCCGAAGCCCTTGAAGGTGAGCCCGTTCACGTTCTCGGCGGCCGCCGCGACGTCTGCGGCGTCGATGGTGACCGAGACCGGGTCTGATCCTGCGGCCTGGGCAGGCGTCGGTGAGACGAGGACCGGGGCGATCATCGCCGCCGCCGTCGCCGCGATGAGGGACAGGCTCATCCGCCTCCTGCGAGCTCCCGGGGTGCTCGAGACTCGATCGAGCCGCTGGTCCTGAGGCATGTGCGCTCTCCGTTCTGTGCGCTGTCCGCGCTGCCTCGTCGACCGAGTGCGCGGCGGGCACGACTGTGTGCTTCCGAGCTGATCTTGGAGGGGGCCCGGGGAAAAGACCAGCAAAACGAACACGATCGTTCATGCTCGACGCGAAGCGAACACCTCTGTACGCTCGGATCCGTGGAAGACATGCCGCAGTTCGGTCTGACGAGGCGAGAACGCATCCTCGGCGAGCTCCGGCGCGCGGGCTCCGTACGAGTGGCTGCGCTGGCGCGGCAGCTCGAGGTGTCCGAGCTCACGATTCGGCGTGACATCACGAACCTCTCCGACCGAGGTCTCCTCACCAGGGTTCACGGCGGCGCGACCCTGCGGAGTCGCCTCGACACGTCGGTGCCAACGGTCGCAGCACAGGCCACCCCGATCCGCTTCCGGGTCGGCATGGTCACCCCCTCGCTCAGCTACTACTGGCCGCAGGTCATCGTCGGGGCGCGGGCGGCGGCCACCGACCTCGGCGTGCAGCTGGTGCTCCGCGGCGCCAGCTACTCCGTCGATGATCAGCGTCGACAGATCTCGTCCCTCGTCGAATCCGGAGGCCTGCACGGGATCATCGCGGCGCCGGAGACCAGCGGCCCCGACGGTTGGGCGCTCCTGCACTGGCTGGAGTCTCTCCCGGTGCCCGTCGTGCTGGCGGAACGCCATGCCGCGTCTGTCGGCTCGCTCACGAGTCTCGAATGGGTCACCACGGACCACGTCTTCGGCGGTTCCCTCGCGGTCGAGCACCTTGCGGCGCTCGGACACCGCAGGGTCGGCATCCTGACGTCGGCGGGTTCCCCGACCTCAGCGCAGCTGCGGCAGGGGTGGACCGGCGCCGTCAAGGAGCTCGGCCTTGAGACGGCCGTCGACGTCGACGCGAATCTCGACGCCATGGACGGGCAGGCGAGGGAGGAGCTCATCGCCCGACTGCTCGACGACTGTCGCCGGGCCTCGGTGAGCGCCCTGCTCATCCACTCGGATCCTCAGGCGGTCCTCCTGCAGCAGTACGCCCGCGACCATGGCTGGTCGATTCCGCAAGACCTCGCGATCATCGCCTACGACGATGAGGTGGCGCAGAATGCCGAGCCGCCCATCACGGCGCTGCGTCCCCCGAAGCAGCACATCGGGCGCCTGGCTGTCGAGACGATGGTGTCTCGCCTCGACGAGGGGCCGAGTCGCCCGGTCCAGCGCACACGGGTCCTCCCCGTGCTGCACGCGCGCAGGTCGACCGCCGTCCCCTCCTGACCGTCAGCGGCCCATCCCCATCGCCCGCTCGTGGTCGATGAGCGCCTGCCGCACGGCGATGTCGGCGGCGTGCCCCGCGAGCTTCCCGCTCGCCCGCACGATGCGGTGGACGGGCACGAAGAGGCCCACGAGGCAGGCGCCGCAGGCGCTCGCGGCAGCCCTGGCGGCGCGGGGATTCCCCGCGATCGCGGCCACGTCGCCGTAGCTGGCGAGGGTGCCTGGCTCGACGAGCCTCGCCGCCCGCCACATGGCGCGGCGCAGCTCGGTGCCGTCCTGGTGGATGTCGATGGTCTCGAGCAGCGCGGGGTCGCCGTCGTCGTAGGCGCGGACGGCGGCGAGCGCCGGGTCGGTGTCGCCGAGCGCCTGCACGTCGAGGAGCTCCGACTGGCGGCCGAACACCGAGTAGGCGAGCGAGCTGGGGTTGCCGAAGCCGGCCGCGCGCACCGTGTCCGAGTCGCCCGCCTTCACGACGGAGAACTGCTCGCCCAGCAGCTCGACGCTGCCGACGCGGAGCGAAAAGGAGGGGGCGGTTCTCTCGTCGTGGGTATCGGCCATGGCAAGAACTCTGCCACGTTCGGAGAAGTCCTGATCAGGCGCGGAAGTGGGCGGCATGCGCGACGCTGGGAGTTGACTGAGGGAGGCCGCCGATGGTGGCACTGGCGCGCTCCAGACTCTAAACTTGAGTCATCACGACTCAACTCTTGTTCGTCTGAGTCGAAAGCACACGTTCAACAAGGAGCCCCATGGCAAACATGCAAGGCGCTCAGGCACCAGACGAAGAGGCCAAGAGCGCACTCGAACAATACGGAATCAACCTCACCGACATCGCCCGCTCGGGCAAGCTCGACCCGGTCATCGGGCGTGACTCCGAGATCCGCCGCGTCAGCCAGGTGCTGACCCGCCGCACGAAGAACAACCCCGTGCTGATCGGCGAGCCCGGCGTCGGGAAGACCTCGGTCGTCGAAGGCCTCGCCCAGCGCATCGTCGCCGGCGACGTCGCCGAGTCGCTCAAGGACAAGGAGCTCGTGAGCCTCGACATGTCGGCGCTCATCGCGGGGGCCAAGTACCGCGGCGACTTCGAAGAGCGGCTCAAGGCGGTGCTCAAGGAGATCACCGAGTCCGACGGCCGCATCATCACCTTCATCGACGAGCTGCACACCCTCATGGGCGCTGGCGGCGGCGAGTCGAGCATCTCGGCCGCCAACATGCTCAAGCCCATGCTCGCCCGCGGCGAGCTGCGCCTCATCGGCGCGACGACGCTCGACGAGTACCGCCAGTTCATCGAGTCGGATGCGGCGCTCGAGCGACGCTTCCAGCAGGTGTTCGTGGGCGAGCCCAGCGTCGAAGACTCGATCGCCATCCTCCGCGGCCTGAAGGAGCGGTACGAGGCGCACCACAAGGTCTCGATCGCCGACCAGGCGCTCGTCGCCGCCGCCGCCCTCTCGAATCGCTACATCACCGGCCGCAAGCTGCCGGACAAGGCGATCGACCTGATCGACGAGGCCGCGTCCCGCCTCCGCATGGAGATCGACTCCTCGCCGGTCGAGGTCGACACGCTCCAGCGGCAGGTCGACCGGCTTCGCCTCGAGGAGCTGGCGCTCAAGAAGGAGCACGACGACGCGTCCAAGCAGCGTCTCGCCGCGCTCCGTGCCGACCTCGACGCCAAGAATGCGCGCCTGGGGGAGCTGAAGGAGCGCTGGAACGTCGAGCGCGCATCCCTCAACCGCATCGGCGAGCTGCGCGAGCAGCTCGACAACATCCGCATGCGCGCCGACCGTGCGCAGCGCGAGGGCAACCTCGAGCTCGCCTCTCGTCTCCTCTACGGTGAGCTGCCTGGCATTCAGAAGCAGCTGCATGAGGCCGAGGCCACGGAAGATGGCGGGCCCAAGCTCGTCAACGACCACGTCACGGCCGAGGACATCGCCGGGGTCGTGGCCGCGTGGACGGGCATCCCCGTCGGGCGGCTGCTGCAGGGCGAGATGGAGAAGCTCCTCCACCTGGAGGGTGAGCTCGGCAAGCGACTCGTCGGCCAAGAGAAGGCCGCCGCGACGGTGGCGGACGCGATCCGCCGCACCCGCGCGGGCATCGCAGACCCCGACCGTCCCACCGGCTCGTTCCTGTTCCTCGGCCCGACCGGTGTCGGCAAGACGGAGCTGGCGCGTGCGCTCGCCGAGCTCCTCTTCGACGACGAGAAGGCCATGATCCGCATCGACATGTCGGAGTACGGGGAGAAGCACTCCGTCGCCCGACTCGTCGGCGCCCCTCCCGGGTACGTCGGCTACGAGCAGGGCGGGCAGCTCACGGAGGCCGTGCGGCGCAGGCCGTACTCGGTGGTGCTGTTCGACGAGGTCGAGAAGGCACATCCGGAGGTCTTCGACATCCTCCTGCAGGTGCTCGACGACGGGCGGCTCACCGACGGGCAGGGCCGCACGGTCGACTTCCGAAACGTCATCCTCATCCTCACCTCCAACCTGGGCTCGCAGTTCCTCATCGACCCGCTGCTCTCCCAGGAGGAGCGCGAGGACCGCGTCATGGCGGCTGTCCGGCAGTCGTTCAAGCCGGAGTTCGTGAACCGCCTCGACGACATCGTCGTGTTCAGCGCGCTCTCGCAGGACGAGCTCGCGCAGATCGTGGCGCTCTACATCGACCGGCTGCAGCGCAGGCTCGGTGAGCGGAGGCTCACGATCAAGGTCGACGACGATGCGCGGGCGTGGCTCGCCGAGCGCGGCTACGACCCCATCTACGGGGCCCGGCCGCTGCGGCGCCTCATGCAGCGCGAGATCGACGACCGCCTCGCCCGGGCGCTCCTCGCGGGCACCGTGCGCGACGGCGACACCGTCTCGGTGGTCGTGGCGAGCGACGGCGACTCGCTCAACGTGCAGTCGACGACGCCGCACACGGCCGCAGTGGAGTAGGAGGCAACCCCGCTGCTTGCAGCCCGAGCCCCGGCTAGCCGTGGCCGAAGAGTGAGCCAGATGCATCCTCCAGCCCGCTGGAGCCTGCGCCTGGCTCACTTTTCGCGTGGTGGATGCGGGCGGGGGCAGGGGCGAGGGGCAGCGAATGCGCGGGGAGCGGCTGCGTGGTGCCGGACATCTCTGGTGGGTAACTCGGGCGCGTCGTGCGCATCGCCTGTCCGCATCCGCGCTTATCTTGAGCGGCATGGAGCACCTGCGCTGGATACTGCCACTCATCGCCGCGCCCGTCGTCGCCGTGCTCGGCATCGTCGGCGTCATCGCCCTCTCGTTCCGGAGGCTCACGTCCGCGCCGGTCGCGAGCGACGACGTCATGGTGCTGTTCGGTCGCGACGCCTACCAGTTCTTCCTCGGCACGCTCGTGCCGTTCGTGCTCCTGGTCTTCATCGTCGGCCTCATCGTCTACGCCGTCTACGCCGTCGGGACGACGTTCGGGTGGATCGCGCTCCGTGAGACCCCGCTCTTCAAGGCGTGGATGCTGCCGCTGCTGTTCTCACCGGCCATCGCGGTCGTCGCGTTCTTCGTCGTCGCGTTCATGCCGTTCGTCGCAGGTCCGAGCGAGGCGCTCGTGCCGGTCGTCAGCGCACTCGGCGCGTTCATGGTGTGCCTCGCCGTCGCGGGTGCGCTGTGGTTCCGTGCGACGCTCGGCGCCCGCGCCAGCAAGCGCGCCGCGGAGGCGGCGCCGGTGACCGGCGAGGTCGGCGTCACCGCCTGAGATCGTCCTCGTACCCGCATTCGGGTGCCGTTTCCGCTTCTGCGACGGAGCGGGGAGGACTGACCTGGCCGAACGTCGGCGGGCGGTCGTACGTTGGCAGGATGACGTCGAAACGAGGCTCTCAGGTCGGTCGCTTCATCTGGCTCGGGATGCTCGTCGCCCTGGTCATCTTCGGGCTGGCAACCGCGCCTGAGCTGCTCGAGGGGCTCCACCTCGGTCCAGGGGCAGACGAGGTCGCGTTCAGCTTCGCCACGCTCGCGTACTTCCTGCTCCTCCCCGCCGCGCTGCTCGCGCTGGTGATCCTGTCGACGTACGTCGTCCGCGTCGACCTCCTGCACGCCATGGAGAGTCGGTGGGCATCCCGGATTCGTACTGAGTCAGGCGCCACCAAATCCAGCAACGCCGAGAAGTTGCGGAGGCGAGGACGTTGGGCGCTGCCGCTGCTTGCGCTGGCCGGAACGCTTGCGCTCACCGCGGCTGTCGTCGCCCTGGCCTTCACCGGGTATGACGGGGGTCCGTACGCGGAAGATGACGTCGCCCGGACACTCAGGGGTCTCGGCCTGGCGCTGCTGTTCTGGGCTAGCGTTCTCCTCGCAGTACTTCTGCTCTTCGGACTCGGGCGGGCGTCGCTTCGCGGGGCGGCTGCGAATCGACGAGAGAGCAGGCACCGCAAAGGCAACTACACGCGCAAGGAGCGTTCGCAGCTCGAGACTCAGCGGTACTCGCATGACCGGCTTGCGGCCGCGCTCCGCTTCCGAGATGAGCTGCTCGATGAACGCGTTCCGCAGACCATCGATGTCTGGGACTTCGGAGCCGCGGACGGCGAGGTGTTCTTCCAGGACGCGCCGGCGACCTATGCGCGGTACTACGGCCGCGACGTCGCGTACTCGACGAGTTCAGGCTTCTTCTTCGGCCACCCGGCTTTCGTCGTGGCTGGTCTCGCGGTGACCGCCATGGGCAACGCCTCGGCGCGATCTCGAGCTCAGATGGAAGCCACGGAGCAATGGCGCGAGTGGCAGACCGCTCGTGTCCTCGTCTCGAACCAGCGCCTCGTGTGCTTTGCGGGTGGGCGGTGGTTGTCGTTCTGGTACTCGGGCGTCGTGGCCAGCTATCCGTCAATGCGCGAGCGCACGCTCACCCTGCAGTTCGGTGATGCGGAACCGCTCATGCTTGTCGGTGACCACGTGCCACTCGCCATCGTCATGGCGACGTATTCGATGCACGGGCGGCGCGGCCTGCTCGGACACCCCGACCTGGTCGCCGCTGCTGCTGCGCTCAGCGCCCCGGTTCGTGATGTGCGAGAGCCCTAAGCAGAGTCGTCGAGGCCCGCGTTCTGAACGCCGAGAGCGGCCTTGTGGTCGTCAGAACTCAGTTCTGACGACCACAAGGCCGCTCTGTGCTGGCCCCGAATGGGGCGTCGCGACTAGTTCAGCGCGGGCGTGTCCTCCGGGATGACGCCCGTGCCGTACAGGTCGGTGGCGAGGTCGCGAAGCGCGCGCAGTGCGACGCGCTGCGTGAGCGGGCCGTAGGAGACGCGGGCGACGCCGAGCTCCTGGAACTCTGCCGCCGTCAGCGCGCCGGGGAGTCCGATGACGGACAGCTTGCCGACGCCGAGACCCTCGACGAGCGGCTCGACCGTCTCACGGTTGACGGCGCCCGGCACGAAGACGAGGGATGCGCCAGCGTCGAGGAACGCGCGACCGCGGGCGATCGCGTCGTCGATGCTCTCGGAGATGGGGCGCTCGCCGCCGCGCACGATAGCGTCGGTGCGCGCGTTCAGCTGGAAGTTGACGCCCTCGCCCTCGGCTGCGCGGATGATGGCGGCGACGCGGGCGACCGACTCGTCGAACGGACGCAGACGGTCCTCGACGTTGGCGCCCACGATGCCGAGCCCGATGGCGCGGCGGATGGTCTCGGCCGGGTCCTCGAAGCCGTCGTCGAGGTCGGCCGTGACGGGCAGGTCGACAGCGTCGACGATGACCTTGGCGCCCGCGAGGGCGACGTCGAGGGGCATGGTGCCGTCGGCGTAGCCGTAGGAGGCGGCTATGGAGTGGCCCGCGGTCGCGATGGCCTTCGTCTCGGGAAGGGCCGCGACGGTCTGGGCGCTGATCGCGTCCCACACGTTCACGACTCGCAGGATCTCCCGGGCCTGGTGAAGTTCTGCCAAGCGATTGGCGCGGTCTGCTGTGCTGACATCCGTCATCGTGCTGTCCTCTGCTTCTGGTGATGCGGGCCGGGGCGACCCGAGCGATATGGCCGTGCGGCCACGGTCACTGTTCTTACGGCACCCGGCTGATGCCGGGCGGTGAGCCTCGTCGGGCCGCGGCTCAGCGCTCGATCGACGCGAAGTCGCTGAGCTCGCGTCGTGAGCGCGGCGACGTGTCGCGGGCGCGGATCTTCTCGTTCACGGCGTCCGAGTCGTCGTGCTGGCCGACGGCGATGACCGTGATCGGGGTCCGACCGGAGGGCAGCTCGAGCGCCTCGGCGAGCGCATCCACGTGGAAGCCGCCCATCTGGTGCGTGTGGAGGCCACGCGACTGCGCCTCGATCGAGAGGTGCGCCGCAACTGCGCCCGCGTCGTACTCGGCCCAGCGCAGCGCCTTCCCGTCGCGCTCATGCTCGACGGTGACGGCGATGAGGAGCGAGGCACGGTCCGCCCAGGCCAGGTTGAAGTCCATGAGGGCGCCGTAGATCTTGTCGAACGTCGCCGTGCCGCGGGCCCCAGCGACGAGGGTCGTCGGCTGCGTGTTGCTCGCCGAGGGCGCCCACCGCCCGGCTTCGAAGATCGCCGTGAGGTCCTCATCGGAGATCTCATGGTTCGCGTCGAAACCGCGCGGGCTCCAACGGTCGGAGAGGGCGTCGAGGATCGGGACGGAAGTCTCGTTGCGGACGGTCAGCTGCTCGGTCATGTGACTCCGTTCTTGGCGCGATGCGCGGGTCTGCGGGGGGAGATGGCCGTGGCCACCCGTACGGCAACAACCAGTTGTAGCTGCAAGCTATTCCCCCGAGCTGTGCGGGGCGATCAGGGTTACGGCGTATTTCCAGATGCGCCCGCCCAAGCCCGTGCGTATCTTTGGGGCATGTCGCATCCACACACCCACGGGCATCTCGGCGTCGACGTGCCCGACAGCCGCGGTCGCACGGGCCTCGATCGCGTCGGACGTGACCTGACCCGCAACCCCAACGTCGAGGTCGAGAACGTCGAGGTCACGTCCGACGGCTGGCACGTTCTGCGGCGCACGACGTTCCGGTACCGCGGACGCGACGGCGAATGGGCGACGCAGCAGCGCGAGACCTACGACCGCGGCAACGGCGCCACGATCCTGCTCTACGACCTCGACGCACGCAAAGTGCTCCTCGGCCGCCAGTTCCGCTACCCCGTCTACGTCAACGGACACGAAGACGGCATGCTCCTCGAGACCGCCGCCGGCCTCCTCGATGGCGACTCCCCGGAGGACGCGATCCGCCGCGAAGCCGAGGAGGAGCTCGGCGTCGTCGTCGGCCAGGTCACCCCGGTCTTCGAGCTGTTCATGAGCCCAGGGTCGGTGACCGAGAGCATCCACTTCTTCGCAGCCCCCTGGTCGGCCGACGCGTCAGTCACCGGCGGTGGCGGCGTCGAAGAGGAGGGCGAGGAGATCGAATCGGTCGCCCTCGACTTCGACGAGGCGCTGCGGATGATCGCGAGCGGCGAGATCCAAGACGCGAAGACCGTGCTGCTGCTGCAGTGGGCGGCCTTGAACCTGCCCTGGCCCGCCTCGCGAGGAGGAACCCATGTCTGACCCGTTGTTCGAGGGCCTCAGCGCCTTCCCCCTCACGCCCATCACATCAACAGGCGTCGACGCGGCCCGCTACGCCGGGCTCGTCGAGCGGATGCAGGCGGCCGGGGTCGACTCCATCAGCGCGCTTGGCTCGACCGGCAGCTACGCCTACCTCGACGTCGCCGAGCGGGCATCCGTCGCGAAGCTCACCGTGCAGCACGCCGGGCCCGTGCCCGTCATCGTCGGCATCGGCGCGCTCCGGACCCGCGATGTGCTCGAGAACCTCCGCTCGGCAGAAGATGCCGGCGCCGCGGCCGTCCTCCTCGCCCCGGTGTCATACCAGCCGCTCACCGAGGACGAGGTCTACGGGCTCTACGAAGACGTCGCCGCCACCTCGAGCCTGCCGATCATCGTCTACGACAACCCCACCACCACGGGGATCGTCGTGAGCGACGCCCTGCACGCGCGCATCGCCGGCCTCGACCTCGTACGGTCGATCAAGATCCCGCCAGCATCGCTGGACGTGGCACAGGTGAGCTCGCGAGTCACCGCGCTCCGCGACGCGGTGGGCCGGCCCATCTCCGTCGGCATCAGCGGCGACCCCTACGCCGCGGCCGGCCTGCTCGGCGGATGCGACGTCTGGTACTCGGTGCTCGCCGGCGTTCTCCCCACCGAGTGCCTCGCCATCACCCGGGCCGCGCTCCGGGGCGAGGCGGAGCTCGCGCTCAGCCTCTCGGCGCGACTCGACCCGCTCTGGGAGCTGTTCCGCGCCCACGGCAGCTACCGCGTCGCATCCGCCATCGCCGCCCAGCTCGAACTCGTGCCAACCGTCAACCTGCCGAGGCCCGTGCACGAGCTGGATGCATCGGGCCAGCGCGCGGTCGCGGCGGCGCTCCGCGCGATCTGAGGTGGGGCGGTCGGCGGGTGGTGGGTGCGCCGGGGTTCGGCGGGTGAGGCGTGAGTGAGATCGTCAGCCTCGAGCTGCTGTTCGACCCCGTGACCGAGGCCCGTATCCGGGACGAGTGGCGCGTGCTGCAGGAGCTCGGCGTGTCCAGCATGGGCGCCCACACGAGTGCCAGCAACCGTCCGCATCTGTCGCTGCTGGTGCGCGGCGGTGTCGCCCCGGTCGACGCTGCAGGGCTGAATGTTGGTGTTGGTGCTGGCGCCGCCGCGGAGTCCGAGCCCGATGCTGCGACGGTGCATCCTCCGCTCGTGTCTGCCGAAGTGCGCCGAGCATCCGGTCGCCTCCCCCTGGCGGTGACGTTGGGTGCGCCCCTGCTGTTCCGGCACGGCGACCGCGCGGTGCTCGCCCGGACCGTGCTGCCGACGAGCGGCTTGCTTGAGCTCCACGCCGAGGTGCACGCGCTCTCCGGAACGGTCTCGGCCGCCTCGGATCTGCCGCACACGACGCCGGGAAGCTGGACGCCGCACGTCACCCTTGCCCGACGCCTGAAGCTGACCGACCTGGATCGCGCACTCTCGGCGCTCGAGCTGGAGCCGATCGAGGCGCAGGCCACCGAGCTGCGGCTCTGGGACGCGCGCGTCGGCACCGCGCACCAGCTCGCCTGACCAACATGAGTGCAGAATCGGCCCGCGCGGCCGGTTTGCGCCGGTTTTCGAGCGATATCGCACTGATGTTGGTCAGAGCGCCCGCCGCCCGCGGCTGACCCGCCGTCGCGAGCCGAGCGAGCCGAGCGAGCCGAACGAATCGTGCAGGTCAGCGGGTGATGCGAGCTTCGCCGAGCCGGACGACGACCACGCCGACGAGGATCAGCGCGCCGCCGGCCAGCTGCACCGGGTTGGGGAGCTCGCCGAGCAGCAGCCACGCGAACAGCACGGCGCCGACGACCTCGGAGAGCCCGACAAACGAGGTCAGTCGCGGACCGAGGCGGCGCGCGGCCGCGATGCCGGTGACGTAGGCCCCCGCCGCAGTCACGAGCCCGAGCACGAGGACCGCGGCCCACCATGGCATGGACGCCCCGCCGAGCTGGACCGGCGCATCCGTCACGGTCATCGGCAGCACGCCGACCAGCCCGGCGAGTCCGAGCACGATGGCTCCGACAAGCAGTCCGCCACCCGCGAGCGCGGCTGCGGGGAGTTCGGTGTCGGTGTCGGCCGACATGACGAAGTAGAAGGCGACGCCGAGCATCGCGCCGAGCGCCCAGAGCACGCCGACAGGATCGAGCTGGACGCCACCGAAGATCTGCAGCACGAGCAGCAGTCCGCCGGCCGCGATGCCCGCGCCGATGAGCGTGAGGGCGTGGGGGCGCTGGCGGTGCCGCAGCCACATCCACAGCACGACGATGGCCGGTGCCGTGTACTCGATGAGCAGGGCGACGCCGACCTGCAGGGTCGCGACGGCCGTGAAGTAGGCGAGCTGCGTGCCGGCGACGGCGATGGCTCCGTAGACGCCGAGGCGAATCAGGTTGCCGCGGTCGGCGAGAAGGTGCCAGCGGCCGCGCAGCGCCAGGAGCGCCACGGGGGCCAGCGCGAGTGCGGCGAGGGAGACGCGTGCCGTGACGGCGGCACCGGGTGTCCAGCCGGCATCGAGGAGTCCGCGAGCGAAGGGGCCGGACAGGGCGAAGGCGCCCGCCGAGATCAGGGCGAAGACGAGGCCCGATGCGAGGCGCGAGTTGGCCGCAGGCGCGAGGGGTGCAAGCGGTGCCGTGTTCGGCGCTGGCGTGCTCGCCGCGGCGGCTGCGGTCGTCGAGTCATTGGCGTTTGTCTTCATAGAACATGACACTAGCTCTCGTTTGGTAATCTGCAAAGGTGCTTTTCACCAATGACACGGAGGAGGCGCTCGCTGCAGCCGCGGCGATCGTCAACAGCGACGTCGAGCCCCGCACGCTCCGCACCCGGGACGAGCTCGCGGACTTCTTCCGCGACCTCGGCTACACGGGCCGCTTCGACGGGGACGACGCCGAGTTCGAGCGCGTCCGCGCGATCCGACCTCGCCTGCGGGAGCTGCTCACCGCCGACCGGGACTCGGCCGCGGCCCTCGTCAACCAGACGCTCGTCGAGTACGACGCCACCCCGCAGCTCGTCCGCCACGACACGCACGACTGGCACCTGCACGCCGTCGGCGCCGAGCGTCCCTTCGACGAGCGCGTCTCGGTCGAGACGGCGCTCGCGGTCGTCGACCTCATCCGCGCCGACGAGATGTCGCGCCTCGGCATCTGCAGCGCCGACGGCTGCGACGGCATCGTCGTCGACCTCACCCGCAACCGCACGAAGCGCTTCTGCTCGACGCGCTGCGCGAACCGCACGGCCGTCGCGGCCTACCGCGCCCGCCGCCGCGAGCATCCGCACGCCTGAGGCTCCGGGAACCAACGCCGAGGCACGAAGTTGTGGCCCGTTGCTGCTCCCAGTGCCGGGAACAACAACGGGCCACAACGCTCTTGGGGGAGCCGGCCGGCGCGAGCTACACGGCGGCGGGCCCGGACTCACCGGTGCGGACGCGCATGACGTGGCTCACATCCGTCACCCACACCTTGCCGTCGCCGACGTTGCCAGTGCGGGCCGCCTCGACGACGACCTCGAGCGCCTTGTCGAGGGTCTCGTCGGCGACGAGCACCTCCACGCGCGTCTTGGCGCGGAACGAGACCTTCACGGCCTGACCCCGGTAGTACTCGGTGAGCCCCTTCTGGTGGCCGTGCCCCTCCACCGCGGTGATGGTGAGGCCCGTGAAGCCTGCCGCCTCGAGGGCGTCCTTCACGTCGTCGACCTTTGTCGGCTGGATCACTGCGGTCACGAGCTTCATCGGCGGGCGCTCCTCTTCTGTGCGGGCGTTGTCTGCGTGTTCTGGTCGTTCGGGACGCGGGGTGTCTGCGTGTTCTGGTCGCGCGGGGCGAACTGCGGTCGGGCGGATGCACCCATCATGGTCAGCGAGTCTCCATCTCGTACGCGCGCTCGGCGTGGATGCCCCGGTCGAGGCCGACCGCTTCCACGTCGTCCGGCACGCGGATGGGCACGATCTTGTTCATGACCCACGCGATGAGGTAGGTCACGACGAACGCGTACACGCAGGTCACGACGATGGCGATCAGCTCGCGCCAGAGGAGGCTCGGGTCGCCGCCGAAGAAGACGCCAGCGATGCCGGCCGGTGCCGCGGCTGCGCCGAGGAACACGACGAACAGGGCTCCGACGATGCCGCCGATGCCGTGCACGGAGAACGCATCGAGCGCGTCGTCGACCTTCGCGCGGTTCTTCCAGCCGATGCAGAGCGCGACGACGGCACCGGTGATGAAGCCGAGCGCGAGGGCACCGACCGGCGTGACCGCATCCGCTGCGGGGGTGATGCCGACGAGGCCCGAGATCATGCCGGTCGCCATGCCGAGCGTTGTGGCGTGCTTGTCGCGGATGCGCTCGATGAGCAGGTAGCCCAAGGCGCCGGTCAGCGCGGAGAGGGTGGTGGTGAGCACGACGTAGCCGGCGAGGAAGTTCGCGCCAGCGGCCGTGCCGCCGTTGAAGCCGATCCAGCCGAAGAACAGGAGGCCCGCGCCGAGCAGCACCAGCGGCATGTTGTGGGGTCGCAGCTCCGTGTTCTTGCGGCGGCCGAGCACCATCGCGAGGGCGACGGCGGAAGCGCCTGCGTTCATGTGCACCGCCGTGCCGCCGGCGTAGTCGTGCAGGCCGAGGACGTTGCGCATCCACCCGCCGACCGTCTCGCCGTCGTCGCTCGTGAACACGAACACCCAGTGGGCGAGGGGCGCGTAGACGAGGATCGTCCAGAGCGCGGCGAAGATCAGCCACGCCCAGTACTTCATGCGGCCGGCGGCGCCTGACGCGACGATCGCGATGCTGATGGCGGCGAACAAGATGTAGAAGGCGCCCCAGTACGCGTCGACGGAGATGATGTCGCCCTCGGACGCGTCGGTCATGAACGACTCCATGCCGACGAACGCGAGCGGGTCGCCGATGATTCCGGCACCGCCAACCGAGTTGCCGAGCACCATGCCGTGCACGAAGAGCACGTAGATGACGGCGACCACGGCCATGGATCCGAAGACCATCATGGCCATGTTGAGCATGTTCTTGCTGTTGAGCATTCCTCCGTAGAAGAACGAGATTCCGGGGAACATCAGGAGGACGAGACCGAATGCGGCGAGCATCCAGGCGAGATCGGCAGCGGGCATACATGGCTCCTTGGGTGGGGGTCATGGGAGAGAGGCGTGCGGGATGCACGGGTGGAGCAGTCGGGGCGTGGTCGCCCCGAAGTCAGTCGACGAGCCAGGTGGGCGAGGCGAGGAAGTTGTCGGCGGCGAGGATGGCCGCGTCGATGACGCCGCCGCCCTGCAGGTCCGGTGGGAGCGCCTCGTCGCGGTGCGTGGTGCTCCAGCCGAGCATCGTGAGGGTGCGCACCATCGAGAGGGCACAGCCGAGCTCGAGCTGCGCATCCATCAGCTGGCCCTCGGATCGATATCCATCGATCCAGTTCCGTGCCATGGTTCGCACCTCCGGCTTGTGCTCCTGGAAGGTGAGGGCAGACGCGAAGTCGTAGAGGAACCAGCTGAAGCCCGAGTCATCGAAGTCGATGACGATGAGGCGCTCGCCGTCGCGGATGACATTGGTCGGGCGGAGGTCTGAGTGGACGAGGCCCCAGTCCTGCCAGCCGGCGGGCGCTGTCTGCACGCGAGTCAGGGCTGCCATCTCGGCGCGCTCGAGGTGGTCGAGCTGCGCCGGGGTGAGGGATGCGCGGCGCCAGTCGCCCCACCGTGCGGTGGACCCGAGCAGGTCGGGAAGGCCCCAGGTGAAGCGGTCGAAGCCGGCGGGCCGCCGCCAGCTCCGGGCGTGGTCGTGCAGGCGTGCCGTGATCTGCCCGAGCTCGGTGAACCACGGGGCCGCGTCGTCGACGTCCTGCAGGATCGAGCCGGTCACGTGCTCGAAGTAGACGGCCTTGAGCGCCGGGCCATCCGGCGACTGGATGCTCTGCGTCACCTGCCCGTCTGTCCCCGGGATCGGGGACGGGACGTCCGCACATCCGGAGTCGCGGATGGCCTCGACCCAGAGCATCTCCGAGCGGAGCTGCTCGTCGCCCTCCTGGTAGCCGGGCTGCTGCAGGCGGACGACGCCGACGGGCTGGCCGCCGAGCTCGACGAGGTACGACGCGTTCTCGGAGACGGAGATGAGCTTCGTCGAGGCCTCCGGTGGGATCCCGAACGCCGCGAGCATCCCGTCGTGCAGCCAGCTGGGCGCGGGCTCACCCTTGACGAGGGCGTCGAAGACGCGCAGCCCCGAGACGGGCTGTTTGAGCGTTGCCTCGATCATGGTCGTCTCCTCGGGCTGGGGTGATCCGGGCGGCGGATGCGCGGGTCGCGGCGGCTTTGGTGTGTGCCGGCTGAGTGCGGGGTGCTCCATGTCTAGGTGCTGATTCGCTGAAGATGCGGCCCAGATGGGCACTCGTTACACACGATTTACCGGGAGGAAACAGTGCGCTTGCCTGCGCCGGTCAGGATCGGAGCGCCGAACGGGCGAAGTGCGCCCGCGGGAGAGGACGCGTCACGTGAGCAGATCGACGATCATGGACGGCAACAGCTACCGGGCGGGGGAGTCCTCTACGGCGGCCGGCACCTCGGCCATGATCGAGCGGCGAACGCGGCTGCTCGGGCCCTCCTACCGGCTCTTCTACTCGAACCCCGTGCACCTCGTTCGCGGCAGCGGCACATACCTCTACGACAGCGACGGCGTGGAGTACCTCGACATGTACAACAACGTCGCGAGCCTCGGCCACGCGCATCCGCGGGTCGTGGAGGCGATGGCGGCGCAGGCCGGCACGCTCAACACGCACACGCGCTACCTGCACGAGGCGATCCTCGACTACACCGAGGACCTGCTCTCGACCATGCCCGCCGAGATCGGCCAGGTCATGTACCAGTGCACCGGCTCGGAGGCGAACGATCTGGCGCTGCGCGTCGCGGCCGCCTACACGGGTGGCAGCGGCGTCATCGTCACGAGCGAGGCGTACCACGGCACGTCCGGGCTCACCTCGGCCGTCTCGCCCGCGCTCGGCAGCGGCCAGACGCTCGGCCTCGAGGTGCGCACGGTGCCGGGGCCCGACACCTACCGCACCGCGCCGGAGCTGGTCGGGGAGAAGCTCGCCGCCGATATCCGCGCCGCGATCGCCGACCTGGCCAAGTACGGGGTGAAGTTCTCGGCGTTCCTCGCCGACTCGGTGTTCTCCTCAGACGGCGTCGCCGCCGACCCGGCTGGCTTCCTCAGGCCCGCGTTCGACGCCGTGCACGAAGCGGGTGGCGTCTGGATCGCGGACGAGGTGCAGCCCGGCTTCGGTCGCCTCGGCCCGCGAATGTGGGGCTTCGCCCGGCACGACATCGTGCCCGACATCGTGACCATGGGGAAGCCCATGGGCAACGGCATCCCCGTCTCCGGCATGGCCGCGCGGCCCGAGGTGCTCGAGCCGTTCGCCACGGGGATCCCGTACTTCAACACCTTCGGCGGCAACCCGGTCGCGATCACGGCCGCGCAGGCGGTGCTCGACGTGCTGCGCGACGAGGGTCTGCCCGAGCGCGCGGCAGTTGTCGGCGATCAGCTGCGCGCCGCGATCCGCTCGGTGGGGGACTCGCGCATCGGCGACGTGCGCGGGGCAGGCCAGTTCACGGGAGTCGAGATCGTGGTCGACCCCGCCTCGAAGACCCCGGACGGTGCGACCGCGCTCGCGCTGGTCAACGCGCTGCGCGAGCACCGAGTGCTCACCTCGACCGCCGGGCCGAACAACAACGTGCTCAAGGTGCGACCCCCACTGTCGTTCCAGGAGCACGACATCGACCGGTTCACGGATGCGCTCGCCGCGGCGCTCGCGGACGTGCCTGCGCGCTGAGGCGACTGTGTCGATGGAGTGCCGCGTCTGCGGCGCTCAGTGGGACGCTCTGGGTCGCCGGGCTGACACTCAAGGTGACGTGGGGTGTGCTTTGCGCAATCTGCGATCGATCCGTGTGCCACGTCACCCTGACTGCCCGGGCAGCAATCAGAGGCGCCTCCTGGGGGCCGCGCCGCGCCGCGCACGGCTGGCGCCCACGCGTGCGCTGTCGGGGTGCCACGTCGCGAGGGGTGAGAGGCCTTTGAGGGTGCCCGCGCCCGGTAGAGTCCACGGCATGCGGGGAAGCGAGCAGTGAGCGGTGGTCTTATCGCGGCGCTCATCGGCCTCGCGGTCGTCGACTCGCTGAACCTGTCGACGATCGCCGTCGTGATCCTCATCCTGCTCACCGTGCAACGGCCCGCCGCGACCGGTTGGGTCTACGCGGCGGGCGCGGTCGTCGCGTTCTTCGGGCTGACGATGCTCGTGTACTTCGGGGCGAGCTTCGCGGGCACGCTCGTCGAGGATATGGCGACGTGGATGCGGCGCATCATCTTCGTGGGCTTCGGGGTCATGTTCGTCGTGTTCGGGGTTCGACGCTTCCGCACGCGCGAGCGCCGCGGCTATCCGCTGCTGCGCTGGGTGAATCCCCTCACTGCGTTCCCACTCGGTGTCGTCGCGACGCTCGCCGACCTCCCGAACGCGTTCCCCATGTTCTTCGCGGTGGAACGGCTCATCGACGCCGAGGTTCCAAGTGCCGCGGCTGTTGCTGCTCTCGCGGGGTACACCGTGATCTACGCCGTGCCGACCGTGGCGGTGCTGGTGGTCGGCATCGTGCTCAAGGATCGCCCCCGCGACCGGTTCCGCGCGGTGTACACGCGCCTCACGAGCGGCGAGGTGAGCGCGAGCCGACCCATGGCCGGGCTGCACTTCACGCTCGCGGCCGTCTGCGTCGCAGTCGCCGCCTTCTTCGTGTGAGCAGTGTGGGCATCGTGGCGGCCATGGGTAGTCTCACTCACATGAGCGTCGAGAAGCCGGAGCGGTCGGCCGCTGCCATCGTGGTCGGCTGTGTCGGGTTCCTGCTTGTGGCTGGGTACGCGGGCCTCGGGATGCTGCAGGTTCTTGTGCTCGACCCTCTCGCAGCGGTCCCCGACATGACCCTCGAGGAGATCTACATCCACGCAGCTCGCCCCAACGAGACCATTCACGTCTGGGTGGTTGTCATGCTCCTGGGTCCGGGGCTGCTGCTGGGGTTCGTAAGTCTTGTGCTCTCCTGCCGGAGGGGCGCGACGTGGGTCCAGAGCGCTGCCGTGGCAGCGGGACTCCTGTTCCTCGGTGGACTTCCTTTCTTCTGGGCGTGGTTCGGTGTCGGCATGAATATCGCGGATGCGTTCGGCACCGGCGGTGGCGACCACACTGGCTTGAGTGCAGTCATGTGGGCGACGAGCGGATGCGCCGCGCTGGTCTTGCTCCTGCTCGCGGTCTGGGTGGGCGTCAGGAGCGGCGTCAGGGCTTGGTGGGGCCGTCGCGCTGTGCTCGCCCAGCCGGAATTCGCTGACTCGCCACATAGCGAGGCGTAGCATCGGACGGAACCCCACTTCCGGGTTCGCGACGCCTCGCGTCGCACACTGAAGCCGGGCTGTCGCTCCGCCCGGAGAGAGGCAGCGCCATGAAAGCACTGCAGTACCGCGCGATCGGCTCGCGCCCCGAACTCGTCGAGATCGACACCCCAACGCCCGCCGCCGGCGAGATCCTGCTGAAGGTGACGGCCGCCGGTGCCTGCCACTCAGACGAGTTCATCATGGGCGCATCCGAGGACGACTACTCCTTCAAGCCGCTGCCGCTCACGCTCGGCCACGAGGTCGCTGGCGTCGTCGAGGCGATCGGCAGCGGTGTCCACGACGTCGAGATCGGTGAATCCGTCATCGTCTACGGGCCGTGGGGCTGCGGCCGCTGCTACCACTGCGCGAGCGGGGCCGAGCAGAACTGCGAGAAGGGGATGCGCGCGCCCGGCATCTTCAGCGACGGCGGCATGGCCGAGTACATGATCGTCGACGACGCGCGCCACCTCGTGCCGCTCGGCGACCTCGACGCGGTCAAGAACGTGTCGCTCACGGACGCTGGGCTCACCCCGTACCGCGCCGTGAAGTCGGCGCTGCCCAAGCTCGTTCCCGGCTCGACCGCGGTCGTCATCGGCTCCGGCGGCCTCGGCCACGTCGCCATCCAGCTGCTCAAGGCGCTGTCGGCCGCGACGGTGGTCGTGCTCGACGTCGGCGAGGCGCAGCTCGAGCTCGCCCGCACCGTCGGTGCGGACCACACGTTCCTGTCGAACCCGGACGCGATCCCAGCGGTCAAGGACCTCACCCGCGGCCTCGGGGCGACCGTCGTGTTCGACTTCGTCGGCATCCAGACGACGGCCGACCTGTCGGCGAAGATGGTCGCGGCCGCCGGCTCGGTCGTGGTCGTGGGTGTCGCGAGCGGCGCCGTGCCCATCGGTCAGACGACGGTGCCGCTCGACGTCACGGGCCGCGCCATCAACTGGGGCTCCAGGACGGAGCTCATGGAGGTCGTGGAGCTCGCGAAGCGCGGCGCCATCAACATCCACGTCGAGCAGTTCTCGCTCGACGAGGCGCCCGCCGCCTACGAGAAGCTGCACGCCGGCGAGATCCGCGGTCGCGCCGTCATCGTCCCCTAGTTCGCGCCAGCTCGCTCCCGTCTCCCGGTCCGCCTCCCGCTGCGCCGCCCGTAGACCTGGGGGTTGTGCATGGTGGTTGAGCCAGGAGCATGCGCAACCCCAAGGTCTGCCGGTGCCGCGGTTCAGTACGCGACGCCGAAGCGCGCGCGACGGTGGGCGGGGTGCTCGATCTCGGCGATGATCGCGGTTGCGAAGTCGGCGCCGGAGATGTTCGAGTCGCCGTTCGCGTCGGTGAGGAGCACGTCGCCACCGATGCGGTACTCGCCCGTCGCCTCACCGGGTGCCCAGGCGCCGAACGCGGCGGCGGGGCTGACGTAGAACCAGTCGAGTTCCGGGGCGGATGCGCGGAGGTCGTCGAGCACGCCCGCCATCTCGGCGGCCTCCGGCTTGATCGCATCCGGGAAGCCCTCCGTGTCGAACAGCCGTGGGCCGCCCTCGGCGACGAAGAGCGAACCGGCGCCGCCGACGACGCCGAAGCGCACGCCCTTCGCGGTGGCGAGAGCCGCGGCCTGCGCGAGCACGCCGCGGGTTCCGCCTTCCAGGTCGCCGCGAGGCGCGAGTGCGGAGACCACGACGTCGGCGCCGTCGATGGCGTGCTCGAGCGTGCCGTCCTCGAGGACGCTGGCGCTGACGTAGGCGACGCCCTCGATCTCTTCGTCCGGGCGCGAGCGGCTGAACGAGGTCACCTCGTGGCCCGCGGACGCCGCCGCCTTGACGAGGTTGCTTCCGGCGTATCCGGTTCCGCCGAGGATGGTGATCTTGGCCATGGTGGTCCTTTCGTCTCGGCGACCGGTGTCGGGCGCCGACAGTCACCGTAGGAGACCGACTGCGGGGAGGGGAAGAAGGCACTTTGGGGAGCATCGGTTACCGCAAAGTGCCTGTGGCGTGGCCCTTGAGTCTCTCTCGGTGACTGAGTACCGTGCAGTTACCAACGAAAGGTGGGGCATGTCCGAACCGCTCTGGGACCCGTACGTGCGCGACTGCCCGTCGCGCCGCCTGCTCGACCGCATCGGCGACCGGTGGACGTTGCTCGTCGTCGGCACGCTGCACGAGGGGCCGAAGCGCTTCTCGGAGATCCAGGCCGCGGTCGATGGGGTCTCCCAGAAGATGCTCACCCAGACGCTCCGCGGACTCGAGCGCGACGGCCTCGTCACCCGCACCGTGTTCCCGCAGGTCCCACCCCGTGTCGACTACGAGCTGACGGATGTCGGACGCAGCCTGCTCGGCCCGCTGCGCGTGCTCACCGAGTGGGCGACCGAGCACATGTCCGGCGTCGCGGATGCGCAGCTCGAGTACGACGCGGCGCGCGGATGAGCGCTCGGCCGAACCGAGACGAACGCGTGCCGGGCTCGACGCACGAAGCCCCACCACCGCAGCACAACCCCACCACAGCGGCACCGAGTCCGAGGAGTTCACCATGACCGCAGCATCCACCGACCGCATCGCGGTGACCGGCAGCACGGGAGCGGTCGGAGGCGTCGTCGCCGAGCTGCTCGCCGACGCGGGAGCCCCGCAGCTCCTCCTCGCCCGCGCTCCGGCGAGGGCCCCGCGGCTGCCCGGGTGCGTGGTCGCGCCGTTCAGCTACGCGGACCGCACCGCATCCACCGCCGCGCTTCGCGGGATCCGGACGCTGTTCATGGTGTCCGCGGCAGAGAGCGAGTCGCGGCTCGACGAGCACAAGGCGTTCATCGACGCCGCGGCGGAAGCTGGCGTCGAGCACGTCGTCTACACGTCCTTCTTCGGCGCCTCGCCGGACTCGACGTTCACGCTCGCTCGCGACCACTTCGCGACGGAGGAGCACCTCATGGCCTCCGGGATGACGTGGACCTTCCTCAGGGACAACTTCTACATGGACGTCATGCCGATGTTCGTCGGCGACGACGGCGTACTGCGCGGGCCGGCTGGCGACGGCCGGGTGTCGATCGTGAGCCGCGCCGACGTGGCGGCGGTCGCGTCGAGCGTGCTGCTCGCCCCGGATGCGCACCGCGGGGCGACCTACGACCTGACCGGCCCGGAAGCGCTCACGGCGACCGAGATCGCCGCGGCGATCGCGCACGCTCGGGGCACGGCGGTGACCTTCCACGACGAGGGCATCGAGGAGGCGTACGAGTCGCGGGCGAAGTGGGGTGCGCCCGCCTGGCAGAACGACGCCTGGGTCAGCACGTACACGGCCATCGCGAGCGGCGAGCTGTCTCGCGTGACCGATGATGTTGAGCGCGTCACCGGCCGGCCGCCGCTGTCGTTCGCCGAGTACCTCGCGGGAGCGTAGCCGACGTCGGTGGCGCATGAGGCGGTGCTCGGTGCGAGAATCTTCCGATGACGTTCGCAGCCGCTCGCCTCGCCCTCGTTTCCGCACTTGTCGCCGCGGCGCTCACGCTCAGTGGCTGCACGGGGACGGGAACCTCTGGGGGCTCGACCCCTGAAGCGGCGTCCCCGACGCCGACGATCGCGGAGCCCCCGAGCACCCCGATCGTCGAGCAGACGATCACGGACGAGCTCACGGGAACGTCCGTCACCACGCTCGCGATGGTGACGGATTTCGAGTCCGCGGCGAACGCGTCCGTCTCCGACGGGCTCCAGGCGGTGCTCGTGAAGGTCCGCTTCACTGCGGGCGACGAGTACGGCGGCGCGGAGAGGCCGACGCTGGTCTCCATCACCGACCGCGACGTCAACCTCGACTACGTCTCGCTCGGCCTGACGAACCCGGAGACGCTCGCGCCGGCGATGACCGCCGCCGGATACACGCCGATCAACAGCGTCCAGCCGGGTGAGACGGTGACCGGCTGGGTCGGAGCGTGGCTGCGCGATGACTACACGCAGTTCGACCTGGTCTACGACCGCGGCGAGAGCACGGTCTTCGGCGGCGACCAGAGCGGGGAGAAGATCCCGCCGTTCCAGCAGATCGTGCCGCTCGAGCCGAGCGCGTAGCGCCTGCGCGGCGCGTCAGCTCTTCGTCAGGTCCTGCGCGAGCATCACGATGATGCCGCTCGGGCCGCGCAGGTACGTGAGCTTGTACACATCCTGGTAGTTGGCGACGCCTCGCAGCGGGTGGCAGCCGTGCTTCGCGGCGATCGCGAGCGACTCGTCGATGTCGTCGACGGAGAACGCGACGCGGTGCATCCCGATCTCGTTCGGCAGCGTCGGCTCCGTCTCGATGGCTTCCGGGTGGAGGTACTCGAACAGCTCGAGCTGCCCGTGCCCATCTGGCGTCTGCAGCACGGCGATCTTGGCGTGGTTGCCGTCGAGGCCCACGGCGGTGGACGCCCATTCGCCGCTCACCTCGTCGCGCCCGAGCACCGTCAGGCCGAGGTCGGTGAAGAAGGCGATGGTGGCTTCGATGTCTCGGACGGCGATGCCGACGTTCTCGAGTCTGATGGGCATGGTCCGCATGCTACTCAGCGCTGTCGAGCGGATGCGGAATCCCGGGTGGGGCGGTCGCCGCGGGCGGGGTTCAGACGCCGCTGGCTCTCACCCGACCGACGCGGCCGCCGATGGGCCAGGTCGTGAGCCGCTCCGTCGCCGGGTCGCCCCAGAGGGCCGTCAGGTCACGGCCGACGTCCTCCAGCAGGCCCGCCCGGCCCGCCTCCCGCGCGGCGCGGACGGCCGACCACGTCGAGAAGTACCCGAGCAGCCCGTCTAGGGTCAGCCGCTTCCGGATGCTCGGGGCCCGGAAGTCGAGCTCCTCGAACGGAAACGGCAGGTCGCGGTATTCGCGCTCGACCAGCCGCCGGGACGGTGGCCAGTACGCGTCGAGGTCGTCGGCGTAGAAGCGCTGTGCTCGTTCGTCGATGGCGGGGTCCTCGATGCTGAGGACGCCGTAGCAGAGGAGCGCGATCACACCGCCATCGGCGCTCACACGGGTGACCTCGTCATAGAACCTGGGCAGCTCGAACCAGTGCGCGGCCTGAGCGGCGCTGACCAGTCCGACGGAGCCGCTGCCGATGCCAGCAGGCAACGACTCCGCGGGTGCCTGCTGGTACTCCACGCCCGGATGCGGAGCCGCGTTCGCGATCTGCTCCGCGCTCGGGTCGACACCGATCACCCGGTCGAAAGCTCCCCCGAGCGTCGTCGTGAACTGGCCGTTCCCGCATCCGACATCGACGGCGAGGTCCGTGCTCGGGGCGAGCCGTGCGAGGTCGGCCGTGAGCGAGGCGGGGTAGCTGGGGCGGAAGCGGGCGTACGCCTGCCCGCCCTCGTCGAACCAGTTGCGTGCATCCGGGGTCATGCCGTGATGCTAGGCCGGACAGCTGGACGCGCCACGGTCACTCCGCGGCGGTCTCCGCGGCGAGTCGTGCGAACTCCACCAGGACGCGCGGGTGCTCGAGCACGCGGAAATGCCCACCCGTGTCCAGCTGCACGTTCTCGGCGCCCAGCAGGAAGCTGCCCTTCGGGATATGCGGGTCGAAGCAGCCGTAGACCGACACGATCCGGGAATTCACCTCCTCCTCGAGGGAGAGCGCCAGGATCGTGCGGTCGCGCGGCGAGAAGATCCGCAGGCTCGGGGTGAACAGGAGGCGCGCGTACGAGGATCCTCCGAAGGGTGTCGCCACGGCGAGCATCGAGCGGATGCGCGGCACCCCCGCGCCCTGCGTCATCGCGTACTTGCCGACGAGTCCGCCCTTGCTATGGGCGACGATGATGACGTCGTCGAGGTCGTGGCGTTCGAGCGCCTCGACGAGGTGCGCGGCCGCGTCCGGCACGGGCTTCCGGTTGAAGCCGAGCGGGTCGAGGACATGCACCGAGTGTCCCGTCGCGTGGATGGCGCGGATGGTCGGCAGCATGAAGCGCCACGGCTCGTACACCCCGGGGATCACGACGACGGGGGCACGGTGGCCGTCGAGGAATGCCGCCGGGTCCGTGCGATCGAGTGCGGCGCGTGCCTGCTGCGCGACGACGTAGGCGTAGTCGAGGGCCCACCACCAGAGGCGCGTGGCTGAACGGCGGATGGCGCGGATCATGCGGTCCCCGCGAGCTCGGAGACGCCGCAGGTGGGCAGCGCCACCCACCCCTCGATCTTCGCCGCCTCGAGCAGCTCGGTCGGCACCGGTAGCGTCTTGCCGAGCGCGTGGGCGCGAGCGATGAGGGAGGCCGCGACGGCGTCGAGCGCATCGTCGGAGCTGCCCAGGAGCGCCTGCTGCTCCTGAGTCGTCTCGAGCCAGGGAAGCGCCTCGAGCAGCATCTGCGCGGCCAGGACGCGCGCTTCCGGCTTGGTCTTGTAACCGGGGGTCAGCAGGCCCCACGCGCGCAGGGCCGCCGCCGGGTACACCTCGGCGAGGCGACCGCCACCGGAGCGGTCGACCTGCTCTCCTGCGGCCGCGAACCCGTCGAGCAGCTCGGCGCAGTGGATGGCCGTCATGCCGAGGCGGTCGGTGGAGACGCTGAGCGGCCAGCGGCCCGTCTGCTCCCGCACGACCCGGTCGGTGTGCCGGTAGGCGAGGCGACGGCGCAGGTCGATGCCGGTGTGTGCGTGCGTGCCTGGCACCCGGGCGGCGTGCGCCGAGACGAACTCCACGAACTCGATCGGCCAGCCGAACGCGCAGTCGATGCCGATGCTCGCCGCGTCTTCGGCCAGCTCGATGATCTCGCTGTCCGAGATGCCGAGCTGCAACTGGGTGAGGCGTGCTGCGCCTGCATCTGCACCCGTACTGGCGCCCCACTCGATGCTGGCGAGCGCCGTGCGCGTGGGTTCTGCTGCCAGGTCGACGCCAACGGTTTTCACCCGCGCCACGCTACGCGAACGTGCTCTGGTCGGTGCTCAGCTCCCGCGGGGTTGACAGTCACGGTGACGACAGCGCGATTTCTGTCCCCGGGAAGCGTGATCGGGCCGTGTCGTCACCGTGGCTGGCAGCTCGGCGCGCGCACCGAGGGCTCTGCTGCGGGGCGGTCTGCTCGGCGGCACCTGGCTAGGCTGGCGTCGTCGAGGCGCGCTCCGCTGCGCGAGGTCAGAGAGGGGCGCTCGTGAGCGTGGGGTCGAGTGCCGCGGGACCGGAGGCGGCGGCTCGCCGTTCGCTGCTGATCGCGGTCTTCTCGCTGCTCGGAGCCACGCTCTTCTGGGCGAGCAACTACATCGTCGGCGCGGCCGTGCTCGAGACGATGGACCCGCTCAGCCTCGTGCTGTGGCGGTGGACGCTCGCAGCCGTGCCGCTGCTCGCGATCGCGCACTTCGCGGAGCGCCCGGATTGGCGCGAGGTGCTGCGGGCGTGGCCGTGGCTGCTGGCGCTCAGCTGCACTGGCCTGGCCGGGTACAACCTGACGCTCTACGCGGCGTTGCAGTACAGCGACGCCTTCAGCGCGTCGCTCATCAACGCGTTCAACCCTGCCGTGATCGCGGTGGCGGCGGCGATCTTTCTCAGGCAGCGCCTCACGCGGACCGGTGTCGCCGGCGTGGTGATCGCCCTGGTCGGGGTGTTCGTCGTGGTGAGCGGCGGCGACGTCGGTGCGTTCCTGGAGACGGGGTTCGGAGTCGGGCAGATGCTCATGTTCGGTGCTGTCGGCATCTGGACGGCCTACACGATCATCGGCCGCAGGTCACCGCCGCTGCCGCCGATCACGTCGACGTCGATCCAGGCGGTCATCACGGTGCTCCTGGTCGCGCCCGTCACCTTCGCGACGGGTGGTCCGCAGCTCCCGGTGTCAGCGGATGCGGCCACCTCGCTGGTTCTGATCGCCGTGTTCCCGTCGGTGCTGTCCTACCTGCTCTGGAACCGCGCGCTCGCGGTCATCCCGGCGGCTCGAGCGGGGGTGTTCCTGAACCTGATCACGGTGTTCACGGTCGCGTTCACCCTGCTGGCGGGCCAGCCGTTCACGGTCGGACAGCTGGTGGGAGGCGGCGTCGTGATCGTCGGCGTGGTGGTCGCGAACGCCGAGGCGTTCCGGCGGCCGGGGGAGCCGCATCCGCGGATCTTCTGATCAGCTGGCTTGCGAGCGCACGCACCTTCACGGCAGCGAGGTCGCGAGAAGCACGGATGCGCTCAGTCGGCTCGTGTGCCCGCGGGCGCCGTCGGGGCTTCGGCCGGGTGTTCGCGCGTCGGCGTCCTCCGGCCGACCAGCCAGCTGGCGACGGCTGCCAGGGCGACCAGCACCAGCACGGCGATGAGCGCGGACCTGAGCCCGAAGTCCTCGCCGAGGAAGCCGAGTGCGGGCGGGCCGACGAGGAACGCGATGTACCCGAGGGTGGCGGCGAACGCGACGCGGGCATCCGGCCGGTCGCCTGATGCTCCGGCTGCCGACAGCGCGACGGGGAAGCCGAGTGCGGTGCCGAGGCCCCACAGGATCGCGGCGCCGGCGGCGACCGCCTGGTTGTCGACGAAGATGATGAGCGCCAGGCCCGCCGCCCCGATGAGCGCGCTCGCGCACAGCACTGCTGGCCGGCCGAAGCGGTCGACGAACGAGCCGCCCACGAAGCGACCGACGGTCATCGACAGGGCGAAGACCGCGAAGATCCCGGAGCCCCAGGCGGCGTCGAAGCCGTGGCCGTCGACCATGACGAGGGGCAGCCAGTCGTTGGCGCTGCCTTCGGCCATGGCGAGCGCGAGCACGATGACGCCGATGAGCAGCAGCGTCCTGTCTCGCCAGAGCGGGTGGCTCGCAGGCGCGCCTCGCTCGTCGGTGCTCACGGTGGTCGCAGCCTTCCCGGTGGCGGGCGGCAGGAGGCGGATGGACGCCACGAGCCCGACCGCGACGACCACCGCCGCGATGCTGAGGTGCAGCAAGACCGGGAACGACGTGGCTGTGGCCACGATGCCGCCGACGGCGCCGATGGTCGTGCCGAGGCTGAAGAAGCCGTGCATGGCCGGCAGCGTGGACTTGCCGAGCTGCCGTTCCACGTCGGCACCCTCGATGTTGAGGGCCACCTCGGCGCCGCCCATGCCGAGGCCGAAGAGTGCGAGGCCGAGCGCCACGACGGCCCCGGACGCCAGTGCTGCGCCCGCCCCGATGGTGAGGGCGCTCGCGGCGACGAGCGACATACCCGCGGTGATCACGGGGCGGGCGCCGAACCTGCTGACGAGCCTGCCGGAGCTGAGGATGCCGACCATCGACCCGACCGAGAGGCCGAAGAGGATCAGCCCCATCTCCGCGGTCGAGGCGCCGAGCGCGTCTCGAACATCCGGGGTGCGGGTCACCCAGGAGGCGATGGTGATGCCGGGGAGGAAGAAGAGCACGAACAGCGCGATGCGGCGCCGCTGGGGGGAGGGGGACATGGGGTCCGTTTCAGGCTGGGGAGAGGCTCCAGCCTAGCGACGCCTCACGACGCGGTGGCTTCCCCCGGGTAGACGACGCCGATGGCGGCTCGAGCCTGGTCGAGCACCTCCATGATCTCGATGGATGCCTGCCAGGGCATCACCGGTGACTGCGTGGCACCATTCGCGAGAAGGCGCGCGAACTCCGCGGCCTCGAACTGGAAGCCACCCGACACCGTCGCATCCCACTCGGTGGTGACGGCACCGCTGACACCGTCGGTCGATTCTTCGGACGCCTGCTCGGAACCGTCACCGCCGAACTCGCTCACGCGCAGCATCCCGGGGACGAAGAACTCGGCGGGCAGCTCGACGATGCCGCGCTCGAACACGAACTCCGCCCTCGAGGGGGCCCGCCCTTCGAAGCTGCAGCGGGCCGTGCCGACGGCGCTCGCGGTTCGCATGATGACGGATGCGGAGCCGTCGACGGCGTACCCGGGCAGCAGGTTGCCGGCTGCGGCGACCTCGATGGGCGGGCCGAGGAGGTCGTGCACGGCTGCGATCGAGTAGACGCCGATGTCGAGCAGCGCGCCGCCGCCCTGTTCGACGCCGACGATGCGCGGGACGGGAGCGTGCATGATCCCGGCGAAGTTCGCGTGCGCCGTGACGAGGCGGCCGAGCAGTCCGTTGGAAGCAATCTGCCTGGCGACCGTGAACTGGGGGAGGAACCGGGTCCACATGCCGTCGACGACCAGCACTCCATGCTCTTCTGCGGCGGCGAAGACGTCGCGGGTCTCGGCGGCGTTGAGGGCGAAGGGCTTCTCGACGAGCACCGGCTTGCCGGCGCGGATGCACTCCAGCGCGAGGTCGCGGTGGGTCGAGTTGATGGTGGCGAGGTAGATGGCGTCGACGTCCGGGTCAGCGATGAGGTCGGCGTAGGAGCCGTGCGCGCGCTCGATGGCCAGCTCGTCGGCGAACACCTGGGCGCGTGACAGCTCGCGCGCCCCGACCGCCGCGATCGTCGACAGGGTGTGCTCGGGCACCTCCCGCGCGAACCTGCGCGCGATGTGGCCGGCGCCGAGGATCCCCCAGCGCAGCGGGGGCGCATCCACCGGGTCGAGCAGCTCGACGCCCTCCGCGAGGCGGGCGATGGGGGCGGGGAGCTCGGCGACGAACGCGGGGGAGGTGGGGGAGGTCATCGTTCGAGTCTGGCAGGGGAGCATGGTGCCAGTCGAGGAGCGGATCCGGCGCGCGGATGCTCGGGGACTCGCGCTGTCTGCCTACCCCAGCCCCAGGTCGATGACGATCTTGCCGCGGGCCCGGCGCTCGTCGAGGCTCGCGACGGCCTCGGGGACCTGCTCGAGCGGCACGACTTCGCTGATGGAGGCCCGCAGCTCACCAAGCTCGACGGCGGGTGAGAGCCTGGCCCACTGTTCGGGGAGCGAGACGAGGCACTCGGGCATGAGCCCCTCCCAAGCGGCTCCGACGACGGAGATGTTGTTCAGGAGGAGTCGGTTGGTCTTCACGGTCGGGATGCTCCCGCCCGTGAACCCGAGCACCACCAGGCGGCCGCGCTTCGCGAGGCAGCGCAGTGAGTCGGTGAAGCGGTCACCGCCGACCGGGTCGAGCACGACGTCGACACCGCGGTGGTCAGTGAGCTGGCGGACCTCGGTCAGGAAATCGGCCGCGAACACCGTGTGGTCGGCACCGACCGAGCGTGCCAGCGCGGCCTTCTCCTCGGTCGAGACGACGGCGATCACGGTGGCGCCGATGAGCTTCGCCTGCTGGATGAGGGCGACGCCGAGCCCGCCCGCGGCACCCTGGATGAGGACGGTCTCGCCGGGCTGCACCTGCCCGCGGTCGCGGAGCGCGAAGTCGGCGCTCAGCAGGTTGATGGGCAGGGCGGCGGCGTCGACGAAGCCGATCGAGTCGGGCAGCGGCAGCACGCGGTCGCCCGGAGCGACGACGTAGTCGGCGAACGCGCCGTGGCTCGCGACGCCGAAGACCCGGTCGCCTTCTGCGAACCCGGAGCCTTCGCCAGCCTCGGCGACGACGCCCGCGAACTCGCTGCCCAGCGCAAACGGGGTCGGGATGCGGTGCTGGTACTCGCTGCGCGACTGCAGCACATCCGGGAACGCCACGCCGGCCGCGCGCACCTCGACGAGCACGTGGCCGGGCGGCCGGTGCGGAACGGGCAGGTCGCGGAGCTCGAGGCTGCGCGGTCCGCCGTCCGTCGAGTTCACGATCGCCCGCATCGAGCCGGCACGGCCGTGCACGGGCTCGGTCGCGGGCTCGTGGTCGGGGTCGAGCGTCGGGTGATGCGTGGGCTGGTCTGGCTGCGCATCCGACATGACTGCCACGGTAGCCGCTGCGTTGCGAGCTCGCCCGCGAGCTGCCCCGAATGGTCGCTGGTCGTGCTCCTCCCGGCGCGAGATCCCCCAAATGGTTGTTTAGGAGGGCTCCAAGGCGACCATTTGAGGCGACTCACGGGGAGTGGGAGTGGGAATGGCGCGGGGCGTAGGGCGTAGGGCGTAGACAACCGAGGCCCCGCGCATCCACCGGTGAAGTGGATGCGCGGGGCCGCGGTTGTCATGCGTGCGAGAGCTACTCGCTCGTCGCGCGTCCTCGGCGCTTCTTGATGAGGAACGCCGCCCCGGTGCCCGCGAGGACGACCCCGAGGAGCGCGAGGAAGCCGGCGAGGCTGCCGTCGACGCCCGTGGTGGCGAGGTCGCCGTCCTTGCCGCCAGCATCCGAACCACCGTTGCCGTCTCCAGAGTCGTCTCCGTTTCCGGGGCTCGACGTTGGCGCGGTCGTGCCGCTGCCGTCAGTCGAGGTCGGCTGCGGCGTCGGCTCGGTCGTGCCGGTCGGCTCCCGCCCCGGCTCGGCGATGCTCTCGACTGCGCTGTTCAGCGTGACGGGACCAACGAGGCCGGCCGGGATGAGGCCGGACCCGCCATGCACGCTGTTGTACGCCTGGTACTTCACGTTGGCGGCGGGGTCGCTGTTGTACAGCTCCTTGAGGCCTTCGCGGCGGTTGCTCTGCACGGGCTGCACGTCGATCTCGATGACATTGGAGCCGTTCACGAGCGCCGGCGCGATGTCGACCTCGTAGGGTGCGGCGTACAGCTGCGTTACGACCTCGTGCTCGGTGCCGGGGTTCACGCGCACCGTCGCGGCGTTGTGCACGGTGCCGAGGTTCAGCACCGCTCCGCCTTCGAGCAGGTCGGCTGCATCCGGAATCTCGACTGAAGTGCGGTAGGTGCCCGAGTCGGTGACGTACCGAAGCTCGTTGCCGAGGAAGCCGTCGGCGCTCCAGTCGCCGAGCACCTCGCCGGTGTACTCGGACGTGCTCGCCTCGCCTGGCGCGTTCGAGCCGATGTTGTCGGCCGTCACCTCGAGCGAGAACGCCCCGAGCTCGTGGGCGACGCCGCGTTCGGTGGTGTCGATCGAGGACGGACTTCCGTCGGAGACGGCGGCGTCGGCGATACCGGTGCCGGCTGGCTCGCAGAGCAGGGCGACCGCTCCGCTCGCGTCGAGCGTCGCCGAGACGACGTTGCCGTCGACCTGTGCGCCGAAGATCTCGCCCGTCTCAGGGTCGAGCCACCAGCACGCGTCGAGGCCATCGCCGACGGTGAGGTTCACACCCGTGGCCGCTTCCGTGGAGGTGTTGCGCACGTAGGCGAGCTCGCCTCCGGTCGGGAGCGCGCGGCGCCCGAAGCGGACGTCCGTGTTCTCCTCGTAGGAGATGGGCGCGTCGACCGAGGCCGCGAGGGCCGCGGGGACGGCAGCCGCATCGACGGCGCCGCCCATGGCCGCGGCGATCTCACCGACCTGTGCGTCCAGGGCTGCGTAGTCGCCGCCGGCGTAGCCGGGCTGCGCGGCGGGAGCGGCGCCCACGAAGACGATCGGAGCGCCCGCGTCCTTGAGCTTCTGCAGCGCCTGCATCGTCTCGAGCGGCACGGTGCCGCTCTCGACGAGCATCGCGTCGAAGGATGCGTTGCCGCCGTTCGCGACGAGGTGCGAGCCGTCCCAGCTGAGGCCGGTCTGGATCGTGTCGTCGTTGATCGCATCCCACGCCCAGCCGGTCGCCTGGGCCGCGGTGACGGATGCGAGCGGCGTGGAGCCGCCACCGAACCCGCCGCCGCTGGCGAGTGCCCCGAAGAGCGGCATGTAGATGGCGACGTCGCTGCTGTTGGTGCCGGACTGCATCAGGTAGTTCGCACGCGAGGCGTAGGAGTTCATCGACGCGTAGTAGTCGGCGATGCCCGCAGTGTCGGCCATCTCGACGCCGATCGTGGGCCAGGCGCGCCAGCCCTCCTCGGCGTAGAAGTCGTCGTCGGACGTGAAGGCGGGGTCGTCGTTGCCGCTGTAGGTGGCGCTGAGGCCGTGGTAGAAGAAGTTGTTCACGCCGCTCGTGGCCATGAGGTCGTAGCCCTGCTTCATGAACTCGGGCGTGATCTGGAACGGCACCGAACCCAGCGTGAACACCTCGGAGGTGACGAGGTTCTTGCCGTAGAGGTGCGCTCCGGATGCGACGCGCTTCAGCGAGTACTCGTCGAGCCCCTCGGTCTCCGGGATGTCGACGTACTGCGACGACTTGAGGGTGTCGATGGGTGGGTTGTACGCCTGCTGACGGTAGTCGATGCCGTACTCGCCGAGGGTCGTCGAGAAGGCCTCGAGCCCCTGCAGGAACGAGTCGTTGAGGAGCACGCCGTAGTCGTGCACGATGCGCTGCGACTCCTCCTCGCTGAGGTTCGTGGCGAGGAGCGGGACTCCGCTGCCGCCGCCGAAGCGGTTGACCTCGGGGGTCTGCATCCCGAGGGCCGCGTACTCGGGCTTGACCGTCGGGGTGCCGTCGATGAGGAACGAGTCCTGGTAGAGCGAGTAGAGGGAGGCGAGGTACGGGGTGATGTCGTAGCCGAGCAGCTCCTGTGACTCCGCCGCGGCCTGAATGAGGTCGTTGTAGTGGCGGTCGGTGTAGAACTCGTAGCTGTCGTTGAAGGCCGCGCGGATGTCGCGCGACTCGACGATGTCGTTCAGCGCCGCTTCGCCGAGCCAGCCGTCGACGAGCTTCGTGATGGCGACCGGGTTGAGGTGGTCGACGACGTAGTTGCGCTTGTCGGTCGTCGTGTTCTCGATGATCGAGTTGAAGCCGTAGGCGCCCGTCGCGGCGCTGTAGAGCGCGACGACCTCGTAGTCGCCGGCTTCGAGCTTCGAGGTGTCGACGCCGAAGGTCGTCTGCCCGTCGCTCGGGTAGGAGAGCTGGGCGGCGTCGAGATCGAGGACGGGCTGCTGCTCGTACGTCTTGACGGCGCTGAGATCGGAGGTGAGTGTCTGGTTCGCCGTGGTCAGGTCGGCGCCCTGGCCGGTGATCGGGGCGAGCATGACCGAGTTGAGGTGGACGTTCGCCGGGTCCCACTCGCCGAAGTCGAAGCCGAACTTCTCGGACGCGAAGAGCGGGCTGACCTCCGCCTTCGGGATGCCGAGTGAGACTGGTCCCGTCCCAGAGGGAACCGACACGTCACCCGACACGAGGGTGAGCGCTCCAGCCGCGTCCACGCGAACGGTGGCCCGGCCGAGCGCCATCGTGTTCTGGCTGTCCTCGAGGCCGATGGAGTCGTCGCTCGCCAGGTACCCGCTGCCGATGTTGAGGTCGACCGTGATGCCGAGCTCGTTGGCGCGGGCGACGACCGCGTCGAGCTTCGCGAAGTACTCGGGCGACTCGTAGCCGAGGATCGCCTCGGTGTCGTGACCCGGGGCGGCGTCGTAGATCGAACCGCCGTTGCCTCCGTTGCCGGCGATGCCTTCCTCGGTGAGGAATCCCTTGGAGAAGGCGACGATCTCGACGGCGCCGAAGCCGTTCTCGTGCAGGTAGTCGACCTGGGCGAGCAGGTCTTCCTGGCTGGCCGCGTTGCCCGGCCACCACCAGCGCACACCGGGTCGGAAGTCGACGCCCGGCTCGGCGAACTCGGTGGGGTCGATGGCGCTGGTCGTCGTTGAGTGCTCGTCTCCGATGGCGGGGCCCGCGACCGCGAGCGTGCAGGCCACGGAGAAGGCCGCCCCGAGCGCAAGCGCCCGTCGCCCTCTTCTTCGTTGATCGTTCATCTTTGGACCTCTCTGGCATCGTTGCCAATGACGGGGTGTGAACTGTCGCGCGGGTGCGCACCGTGGGGGAGAGCTGCGGTGTGCGGCGCGAACCGCTTCGATTGAATCGATTCACGGGTGAACCTAACACGTGTTAGGGAACGCGGCAAGAGACAATGAGGACATGCCTCCAGGCCCCAGCGACACCTCCATACCGCGGTACTCGAGACGGGACGTCACCCCGCATCCGCGACGCGACGAGATCCTGGATGCGGCGACTCGCGTGTTCACAGTCAAGGGCTTCAACGCGGCATCGATCCGCGAGATCGCCGTCGAGGCTGGCATGTCCCACACCGGCGTGCTCCACCACTTCCCCGACAAGGCCGTGCTGCTCGAGACGCTCCTCGAGCGCCGCGGCCAGCGCGCCGCCGCGGAGGTCGGCCTCGACTTCTCCACCGGGCTCTCCTACCTCAGAGGACTGCTCGCGCTCGCCACTCGCGACGTCGAGAAGCCGGAGGGGGTCCTCATGTTCAGCATCGTGTCCGCAGAGGCGCTGGCGCCCACGCATCCAGCACACGCCTCGATAGCGCGCTGGTACGAGTTCCTGCGCTCGACGGCACTCGACGCGCTCACGGATCTGCAGGAGAAAGGGCTCTACGCTCGCGCCGACGTTCCGCTGGAGCTCGCGGCAGTCCAGATCGCCGGCCTCAGGGCAGGGCTGACGCAGCAGTGGCTCCTGGCGCCCGAGGTGGATGCGGTAGGAGCATTCCGCGTGCAGCTGCAGTCGTACGTGACCGAGGCGCTCTAGGTGCGGGTTGAGTCCCGTCGATAACAACTCTGCATCCCCCGCTTGACGTTTTCTGCGAGCGTCGCGTAGTGTCACATCCAGTCGCTTGAAACGATTCACAAAGTAGGTGAACGACAAGCGGATCACCACGCTCGCCACCGAGCATCCCCTCGATACCCCGCAATACTCAACGAAGAGAACGGAGCCACCGTGACGAGTTCGCAAGTCGTACTCGAGCTGCGCGATGTGCAGAAGTCATTCGGATCCGTCGTCGCACTCCGATCCGGCACGATCGCCGTCGAGTCCGGTTCCATCCACGCACTCGTGGGTGAGAACGGCGCCGGCAAGTCCACGCTCGTCAAGATCGTCGCTGGCCTCTACCAGCGCGACGCCGGCACCTTCCAGCTCGGCGGCGAAGACGTCAACTTCACATCCACGGCCCAGTCGAAGGCCGCGGGCGTCGCGGTCATCTACCAGGAGCCGACGCTCTTCCCCGACCTCTCGGTCACCGAGAACATCTTCATGGGCCGCCAGCCCACGAACCGCTTCGGCCGCATCAACCGCGCAGCGATGCGCGATGAGGCGAAGGCGCTGTTCGCCAGACTCGGCGTCAACATCGACCCCGACCGCCCGGCCGAGGGTCTCTCGATCGCCGACCAGCAGGTCATCGAGATCGCCAAGGCCGTCTCGCTCAACGCGCGAGTCCTCATCATGGATGAGCCGACCGCCGCCCTCTCCGGCGTCGAGGTCGACCGCCTCTTCGCCATCGCGCGCAGCCTGCGCGATGAAGGCCGAGGCCTCATGTTCATCTCCCACCGCTTCGACGAGGTCTTCGCGCTCTGCGACAAGGTCACCGTCATGCGCGACGGCAGCTACATCGCCACGAACCTCATCAGCGAGACGACGGTGGATGCGCTCGTGCAGCAGATGGTCGGCCGCGAGGTCACCGAGCTGTTCCCGAAGCAGGACGCCGTCATCGGCGAACCCGTCCTCGTCGTCGAGGACCTCGAGAGCCCCGGCATCTTCCACGACATCAACTTCACGGTCCGCTCCGGCGAGATCGTCGGCCTCGCCGGCCTCGTCGGCGCCGGCCGCAGCGAAGTCGCCCGCGCCGTCTTCGGCGTCGACAAGTACAAGTCGGGGCGTGTCACCGTCGACGGCAAGACCGTCAAGCCGGGCTCACCCGTCGCCGCCATGCAGGCTGGCCTCGCGCTCATCCCCGAAGACCGCCGCAAGCAGGGCCTCGTCGTCGACTCCGGAGTCGGCGAGAACA
This sequence comes from Pseudoclavibacter sp. RFBB5, assembly GCF_002931555.1. Taxonomy (GTDB): domain Bacteria; phylum Actinomycetota; class Actinomycetes; order Actinomycetales; family Microbacteriaceae; genus Pseudoclavibacter. Next base: position 53,409 of record NZ_PSTZ01000001.1, read on the forward strand.
TCACGAGCGTCATCCTGAACCAGCTCACCAAGCTCGGCGTCATCAGCGGCCGCAAGCAGAACGACGACGCCCGCGAATGGGCAACGAAGCTCGAGGTGAAGGCGCAGGCGCTCGACACGATCGCCGGCACACTCTCCGGCGGCAACCAGCAGAAGGTCGTCATCGCCAAGTGGCTCGCGACGAACCCCAAGCTGCTCATCATCGATGAGCCGACGCGAGGCATCGACGTCGGCACCAAGTCAGAAGTGCACCGCTTGCTCTCCCAGCTCGCGGGCACCGGGATGGGAATCCTCATGATCTCCTCGGAGCTCCCAGAAGTCCTCGGCATGGCCGACCGCGTGCTCGTCATGCACGAAGGCCGCATCGCCCAGGAAATCGATCGCAGCCAGGCCACCAGCGAGAGCGTCATGCGCGCCGCGACCGGCGCAGTGACGGTGGTGCTCTGATGACCACGACCACCACCCAGGGGCCGCACCCCACCGCCGGCGCACCCATGCCGCCCAAGAAGGCCCTCCGCTTCGGCAACTTCGGCAAGGCGCGCGAGCTCGGCATCCTCCTCGCCCTCGCGATCGTCCTCATCGTCGCGACCGTCGCCAACCCGAACTTCCTGTTCAGCCCCGACGGCTGGCGCGACCTCTTCCTGACGCCGTCCATCCTGCTGCTCGTCGCAGTCGGCCAGGCCATCGTGCTCATCACCCGAAACGTCGACCTGTCCGTCGGCTCCGTGATCGGCCTCACCGCCTTCCTCACGGGCCGCCTCTTCATCGACTTCCCGGGCATCCCGATCCCCGTCGTCGTCATCGCGGCCGTGCTGTTCGGCGCGATCCTCGGCTTCGTCAACGGCGCGCTCGTCGCCTACGTGCGAGTCCCCGCCATGGTGATCACGCTCGGCACGCTCTACGCCTACCGCGGCATCAACGTCATGTGGGCTGGATCGAGCCGCATCAATGCAAGCGACATGCCCCGCGACTTCCTCGGGCTCGGCACCGGCCAGATCCTCACGATCCCGATCCTCACGATCGTCGCCGTCATCGTGCTCGCCATCGCCGCCTGGGTCATGAAGAACACCCGCCCAGGCCGCGAGTTCTACGCCATCGGCTCCGACCCCGACGCCGCGAAGCTCTACGGCCTCCCCGACGTGCGCCGCGTGCTCACCGCGTTCGTGCTCTCCGGCGCGCTCGCCGGCCTCGCCGGAGTGTTCTACGTGGCCCGCTACGGCACCGTCAGCTCCCAAGCCGGAGCCGGTTGGGAACTGGATGCCGTTGGCGCTGCCGTCATCGGCGGCGTCGCCATCACCGGTGGCGTCGGAACGCTCTGGGGTGCAGCCATCGGCGCGATGCTCCTCATGACCATCAACCGCGTGCTCCCGCTCGTCGGCATCCCGGACTTCTGGCAGCGCGCCGTCGTCGGTGTGCTCATCCTCGCCGCGATCGTGCTCGACCGCGTCCTCGCCACCCGCCAATCCCGCAAGCTCGTCGAAGCGAGGGAGGAATCATGACCGCTCTCACGACCCCAACGTCGTCCGCTGCCACGCAGCGCACCATCGAGAACTACTCGCAGCCAGCCTGGCGGCGGATGCTGTTCACCCGCGAGATGGCGATCGTCGCCCTGCTCGTCGTGGTGTGCGTCGTCTCCATGGCCGCGGTGAAGGGCTTCTCGCAGCCCATCACCATCACCTACCTGCTCATGGACGTCGCCGCGGTGCTCATCATCGCCCTCCCGATGACGCTCATCATGATCACCGGCGAGATCGACCTGTCGGTCGGCTCCATGGTCGGACTCTCCAGCGTCACCACCGGCGCCCTCTACCAGGCGGGCCTCCCGTTCGAGGTCGCAGCCCTCGCCGCGATCATCGTCGGCGTCATCGGCGGAGCGTTCAACGGCTTCCTCGTCACCAAGGTCGGCCTGCCATCGCTCGCCGTCACCATCGGTACGCTCGCCCTCTTCCGCGGCATCGCGGTCGGCGTCCTCGGCACCGCAGCGGTCACGTCGTTCCCCGAGTTCTGGACCGACATCGCGAAGGCCAAGATCGTGGGCACGCCACTGCCCGCCATCATGATCCCGTTCCTCATCCTGCTCGCGATCTTCATCATCGTGCTGCACTACACGCCCTTCGGACGCGGGGTCTACGCGATCGGCCTCTCCAAGGAAGCCGCCCACTTCTCGGGCGTGCCCGTCGGCCGCACGAAGTTCATCCTGTTCGTGCTCTCCGGCGCCCTCGCGGCCCTCGCCGGCATCTACTTCACGCTGCGCTACGGCTCAGCGCGAGGCGACAACGCGACCGGCCTGGAGCTGCAGGTCATCGCGGCGGTCGTGCTCGGCGGCGTCTCCGTCTTCGGCGGACGCGGCAAGCTCTTCGGAGTCGTCGCAGCCGTCCTCCTCATCGGCGTCCTCGCGAGCGCCCTGCGCCTCGCCAACGTCACCTCCGACGTCATCAACATCATCACCGGAGTGCTCCTCATCGCCTCCGTCGTCGGAGCAAGCCTCCTGCCCAGGATCCGCCGCAAGCGGCCCAGGGTAGAGAAACCGCTGGTTGGCACGACCAGCGGCACAGTTCCGAAGGCCTGAGCGGCCCCACGACCTGAAGCTCACATCCACCCACACACGCAACACCCCAACCGTCGCCCGGAACACCGAGCGGCTCAGTACCCGAAGGGAAACCCCATGAAGCTCGCAACGAAGCGGCTGAGCGCAGCTGGCGCACTCGCAGTGAGTGCAGCACTCGTGCTCACTGGATGCACCACCGGCGGCGACGACACCGCAGCAGGCGGCGGAGACACCGGCAACCTCACCGTCACCTTCCTCCCCAAGAACCTCGGAAACCCGTACTTCGAGGCGTCCAGCGTCGGCGGCCAGGCCGCTGCCACCGAGTTCGGCGGCACCTTCGCCGAGGTCGGCCCGTCGGAGGCAACCCCCGACGCGCAGGTCAGCTACATCAACACGCTCACGCAGCAGGGCGTCGGCGGCATCGTCATCGCCGCCAACGACCCCGAAGCCATCTGCGACGCCCTCAACGAGGCCCGCGACGCCGGCACGAAGGTCGTCACCTTCGACTCCGACACCAACCCGGAGTGCCGCGACCTCTTCATCAACCAGGCCGACGCCGACGGCATCGCCAAGGCCCAGATCGACCTCATCGCCGAGCAGATCGGCGGCTCCGGCGAGATCGCCATCCTCTCCGCAACGGCCAACGCCACGAACCAGAACGCCTGGATCGAGAAGATGGAAGAGTACGTCGGCACCGAGTACCCCGACATCACCATCGTCGAGACCGTCTACGGCGACGACGACGACCAGACCTCGTTCGACAAGACCGCAGCTCTCCTCCAGACGCACCCCAACCTCAAGGGCATCGTCTCGCCCACGACGGTCGGCATCGCGGCTGCAGCACGCTACATCCAGACGTCCGACTTCAAGGGCAAGGTCGCGGTGACCGGTCTCGGCACGCCGAACCAGATGCGCGAGTTCGTCGAGGACGGCACCGTCACCTCGTTCGCCCTCTGGAACCCGGAAGACCTCGGCTACCTGTCGGCCTTCGCAGCCCAGGCACTCATCGCCGGCGACATCACCGGAGCTGAAGGCGACACCTTCACCGCAGGCGAGCTCGGCGAGTACACGGTCGGCGCCGACGGCACCGTCCTCCTCGGAGAGCCCTTCGTCTTCGACAAGGACAACATCGGCGACTTCAGCTTCTAAGAGCTGAGCAGCTGAAGGCGGGCGCCAGTCGCCACGCCGAACCGAACTGCAGACGCCGCGCCGGGGCCACCTCCCGGCGCGGCGTTTGCGCGTCCCGCTCACTGCGCGCCCGTCGTTCCTCGCGCATCCCCCCCGAGTGCATCCATGCGGGAGATGCATGCTCGTCGCGCAACGAAGCTGCACCTCCCGGATGTTTGCGGAGGTGGGTGGTGGCGGACGGGGCGGCAGATGCGAAGCGGCACCCACTCAGGCCCGCCGCCAAACCAGATAGGAAGAACCTCATGCCAAGAATCGGATTCCAGCTCAAGGTCGCACCGCAGCACATCGACGAGTACGTCCGCCGTCACGCCGAGGTGTGGCCCGAGATGCTCGCCGAGATCGCCGCCGCAGGGCGACGCAACTACTCGCTGTTCCTCGCCCCGGACGGCACGCTGTTCGGCAGCTACGACGTCGACGACGAGGCCGCCGCCAACGCTTACCTTGCGGCCTCCCCGGTCGCCGCCCGCTGGGAGGCTGACATGTCCCAGTTCTTCGACGGACTCGAGGGCCGCGCCGATCAGGCGGCGTCACCTCTCGTCGAGGTCTTCAACCTCGAAGACCAGCTCGGCGCCTAGCGGCCACTCGTTGCGGGGTCTTGGCGCGTCCCCGCCGCTGATAGGTCGCTTTCATCCCGTCCCGGCGCCCGATACGGGGCGAAAGTGCCCCATCCGGCGAGGGGTGCGTCGATGCGGCACGCTGAGGGCACGCTGAGGGCACGCAGAGGGCTGGCAGGGGCAGGCGGCGCGCAGGTTGGGGCCGCGCAGCGGGCGAGCGCAGGTCGAGCCGAGCTCAGACCTCGAAGAGGCTGTGCACGGGGCCGCAGATACGCTGACCGTCGAGCTCGAGCAGCTCCATCAGCACGGCCGTGCCGGCGAGCGTGTAGCCCAGCTCTTCGAGCAGCTGCTGCCCGGCGCGGAGCGTCCCACCAGTCGCGAGGATGTCGTCGACGAGGAGCACACGTGTGCCGGCGGGGAGGTCCTTCGACGCCTCGAGCCGGTCCGTCCCGTACTCGAGGTCGTAGGTGACTGAGACTGCGGGGCGCGGCAGCTTGCCCGCCTTCCGGATGGGGACGAGGCCGACGCCCGTCGCGTTGGCGATGGCGCCTGCGAGCAGGAACCCTCGCGCCTCGACGCCTGCGACGACGTCGAAGGTTCCGGCGAAGGGCTCGATCACGGCGTCGACGGCGGTGCGCAGGGCAGGCCCGTCGGCGAAGAGCGGCGTGATGTCGCGGAACTGGATGCCCGCTTCCGGGAAGTCGGGGATCGTCGCGATGAGCGACTCGGCGCGCGCGAGCTCAGGGTTCACGCGTCCAGGATACGTGCGGGGGGAGCGAGCGGGCACGGGTCGCGCAGGCTCCCGACCCCCGGTGATGATCTCTCAGTCCACGTCGATGAAGGCGCGCAGGATGGGCCGGTGATCGTCGGCGCGCGATGCCCACGCGAGCTCACTGAAGGCGTCGGTGTCCGTCAGACCGAGCACCGCGATGCCTGGCGGCGGGGAGAGGACGGTGCTCGCGGGAGCCACGGTCACCCCGATGCCAGCCGCGACGAGGTGCAGCAGCGTCGTCCAGGTGCTCCCCGTCTGCACGATGGTCGGCATCCGCCCGCCCGCCAGCACTGGCGCGAGGTTGGGTTCCGTCGCCAGCGCCCCGGCTTCGGCGGGGAAGAACACGAAGGGGTCGCCGGCCAGCTCACTCGCGCGGATGCTGCCCCGCGTCGCGAGTGGGTGCGCGAGGGGCACGGCTGCCACGAACCCTTCCGCGCGGAACGGCGTCAGCCGCACACCGTCGACGGGGTCCGGGTCGCGGACGATCGCGAGGTCCAGCTCGCCGAGCGCGACCTTCACGAGGAGGTGCGCCGTCCATCCTTCGAAGAGCTCGATGTGCACTCGAGGGAATCGTGCTCCGAACCGCTGGACCCGTTCGACGGGGCCGAGCGGGAGTGCTGAGCTGACGAACCCGACGTCGAGTCTGCCCTGCTCTCCGCGGCCGATGCGGGTGACCTCATCCACAATGCGTTCGGACTGCGCGACCAGCGAGATGGCCCGCTCGCGGAGCACGACGCCCGCCGCGGTGAGGCTCACGCTGCGGGAGGAGCGGGTGAACAGCTCGACGCCGAGCTCCGCCTCGAGTCGCTTGATCTGCTGGGACAGCGCGGGCTGCGCCACGTGCAGCGCGGCCGCGGCCCTGCCGAAGTGCAGTTCATCAGCGAGCGCGAGGAACGACCGAAGCGCTCGAATCTCCAGATCCATGCATCCAGCTTATGGATGCGTGCGCATCCGTATTGGACTCGCGGCCTTCGCTTCGCGAAACTCAGCTCATGACGACGACGACCATCACCATCGCCCCGCTGCAGGATGACGCGGACGCGGCGGCATTCCGCACCCTCAACGAGCAGTGGATCGCCACGTTCTTCGCGCTCGAGGACGCCGACAGTGCCGTGCTCGGTGACCCTCAGCGCGCGATCGTCGACCAGGGCGGGACGGTGCTGATCGCACGCGACGGTGAGGCGCGCGTGGGCTGCGTCGCGTTACTGCGGGTCGGCGAGGGCGTCGCTGAGCTGGTCAAGATGGCGGTCGCCCCGGAAGCCCGCGGGGCGGGGATCGGGCGGATGCTCATCACGGCCGCCATCGAGACTGCGCGCGAGCAGGGCCTCACGAAGCTCATGCTCGAGAGCAACCAGTCGCTGGCCCCGGCTGTTCGTCTCTATGAGTCGGTCGGATTCCGACACGTGCCAGCGTCGGCGCACGCACCGACCCCCTATTCGCGTGCCGACGTCTTCATGGATCTCGACCTGGTCTGAGGGCACAGGCGCCTCTGCGCGTCTGCTGCCTGCCTGCCGCCTGCCTGCCTGCCTGCCGCCTGCCTGCCTGCCTGCCTGCCTGCCTGCCTCCGCCCCGGTTGCAAGACCTGGGGCTTGAGCATCCGCACCATCGGATGCGCGTGCGCAACCCCGAGGTCTGCGCGCGGGTTGCCGTTAGGCCTGGGGGTTGTGCATGCCGGGCGGCGCGGGGAGGTGCACGAACCCCAGGTCTGCAGGAGGTTGAGCGGCGCGGGGCGCTAGACGCGGGGCGTTGTGGACGCGCGGGGCACGAGCTCCGGAGTGAAGCGGATGTGCTCAGGGCTGGCTTTCGGGTCGCGGGCTGATGCGACGAGCAGGTCCATGGCCTTGGACCCGATGAGGTGCGCCGGCTGGTGGATGGAGCTGAGGGACGTCGATGCGAAGGCGGCGAAGTCGATGTCGTCGTAGCCGATGAGGGCGATGTTCTCCGGCACCCTCGCGTGGCTGGTGCCCTGCAGGCTCTGGAGGAGGCCGAGCGCGAGCATGTCGTTGGCGGCGAAGACGGCGTCCGGCAGCTCAGCGGCGCCTCGCGCGGCGAGGACGAGCCCCGCGCGCCGGCCCTCTGACATGGAGAGCGCATCCGTCGCGAGCACCTCGAGCGTCGCGCCGGTGACCTCGCTCACCGCGTCGCGGGCTCCTTCGAAGCGGTCGGTGACCTGCTGGATCTCCATCGGGCCGCCGACGAACGCGATGCGTCGGTGCTCGGTCTCGAGGAGGTGCTCGACGGCGATGCGGCCGCCCGTTCGGTCGTCGACGGCGACGGATGGGTAGCGTTCGTCGTCGCTCTCGCGGTCGACGAGCACGACCGGCGTCCCGCGCTTGTGCAGGAGCTCGAGCTGGGGCATGTTCGCCGCCATGGGCGTGACGAGCACCCCGAAGACGCGCTGCTCCTCGAAGAGCCCGAGGTGGGTGCGCTCCCGCTCCTCCTGTTCGTCGCTGTTGGCGACGAGCACTGAGAAGCCAAGCTCGGCGGCGCGCTCTTCCGCGCCGCGTGCGACCTCGGTGAAGAAGGGGTTGCGGAGGTCGAGCACGATGAGGCCGACGGTGCGGCTCTCGCCGGCGCGCAGCTGCCTGGCGGCGTCGTTGCGGACGAAGCCGAGCTCCTCGATGGCCGACTGGACGCGCTCGACGGTTGCCTCGGACACCTTCTCGGGGTGGTTCAGGACGTTCGAGACCGTGCCAACGGAGACGCCGGCGAGAGTCGCGACGTCGCGCACGCTGACTGCCATGGGCCTCCTTTGGTGTACTGAGCAGGATAGGCCACGGGTGAGCGCTCCCGGACCTCGTCCTCGGCGCGGCGTCGTGCGTTCGGCGGGCAGTTCTGCCCCGGCGCTGCGCCGCGATTGAAACGTTCTTGACTTCGCGCAGTTCGCCTCGTAACCTGAACGCACTGAAACGATTCAATACCTGATCGTGTTCCCGGAGCCGTGGACGACGTCGTTCGGCCCGGGGCAGACCCACATCCGACCAATGAAGGCGACGAACCGTGAGCATCCTCTCCGCAGACCAGCTTGCAGCGCTCGAAGGACAGGGCATCGAGCTCCCGTCCTGGGCGTTCGGCAACTCAGGCACCCGATTCAAGGTGTTCCAGACGGCAGGAACGCCGCGCGACCCGTTCGAGAAGATCTCCGACGCGGCCCAGGTCAACAAGTACACCGCGCTCGCCCCCAGCGTGGCCCTGCACATCCCATGGGACGTGGTCGACGACTTCGCCGCCCTCCGCAAGCACGCTGAAGACCTCGGCGTCGAGCTCGGCACCATCAACTCGAACACGTTCCAGGACGACGACTACAAGTTCGGCGCCCTCACGCACGAAGACGCAGCGGTGCGCCGCAAGGCCATCGACCACCACCTGCGCTGCATCGACGTCATGGACGAGACCGGCTCGCGCGACCTGAAGATCTGGCTCGCCGAAGGCTCCAACTACCCCGGCCAGGCCGACCTGCGCGGCCGCCAGGACCGCCTGCACGACTCGCTGCAGGAGATCTACGCCCGCATCGGCGACCACCAGCGCCTCGTGCTCGAGTACAAGTTCTTCGAGCCGGCGTTCTACCACACGGATGTTCCGGACTGGGGAACGAGCTACGTGCAGGTCGCGGCCCTCGGCGAGAAGGCCATGGTCTGCCTCGACACCGGCCACCACGCGCCCGGCACCAACATCGAGTTCATCGTCATGCAGCTGCTGCGCCTCGGCCGCCTCGGCTCGTTCGACTTCAACTCGCGCTTCTACGCCGACGACGACCTCATCGTCGGCTCGGCAGACCCGTTCCAGCTGTTCCGCATCCTCGCCGAGGTCATCCGCGGCGGCGGGCTGAACAACCCGGACGTGGCCTTCATGCTCGACCAGTGCCACAACGTCGAGTCGAAGATCCAGGGCCAGATGCGCTCCGTCCTCAACGTGCAGGAGATGACGGCGCGCGCGCTGCTCATCGACAAGGACGCCCTCACGGCGGCCCAGAAGTCGGGCGACGTGCTCGTCGCGCACGAGGTCTACATGGATGCGTTCTCGACGGATGTGCGTCCCGCCCTCGCCGAGTGGCGCGAGTCGCGCGGCCTGCCCGCGAACCCGCTCGCCGCGTTCCGCGCATCCGGCTACGAGCAGCAGGTCGCCGAGGAGCGCGTCGGCGGCGTCCAGGCCAGCTGGGGCGCGTAAGCGCCACCGCGCCAACGAGCCCACGACTTCACGACCTCAGAGCTTCGAAGGAACTGACATGACGAACCCAGCAGCAGCCGATCTCATCTCGCGCAGCAACCGCCTCGGGAAAGACCCGAAGAACACGAACTACGCGGGTGGCAACACGTCCGCGAAGGGCACCGAGACCGACCCCGTGACGGGTGAGCCCGTCGAGCTGCTCTGGGTGAAGGGCTCCGGCGGAGACCTCGGCACGCTCACCGAGCAGGGCCTCGCCGTGCTGCGCCTCGACCGCTTCCGTGCGCTCACGAACGTCTACCCGGGCGTCGAGCGCGAGGACGAGATGGTCGCGGCCTTCGACTTCTGCCTCCACGGCAAGGGCGGTGCGGCCCCGTCGATCGACACAGCCATGCACGGCCTCGTGGATGCGGCGCACGTCGACCACCTGCACCCCGACTCCGGCATCGCGATCGCCACGGCCGCCGACGGTGAGGAGCTGACGGCGAAGATCTTCGGCGACAAGGTCGTCTGGGTGCCCTGGCGTCGCCCCGGCTTCCAGCTGGGCCTCGACATCGCGAACATCAAGGACGAGAACCCGCAGGCCATCGGCTGCATCCTCGGCGGCCACGGCATCACGGCCTGGGGTGACACATCGGAGGAATCGGAGCGCAACTCGCTCTGGATCATCGACACTGCAGCGGCATACATCGATGCACACGGCAAGGCCGACCCGTTCGGCGGCGTCGTGAGCGGCTTCGAGGCGCTCCCCGCAGAGGAGCGTCGCGCTCGTGCGGCGGCACTTGCACCCTCGATCCGCGCCGTCGCGTCGCACGACGCCCCGATGATCGGGCATTTCACCGACGACGAGCGGGTGCTCGACTTCCTCGCGAGCGAGAAGCTCGCCGAGCTCGCCGCCCTCGGCACGAGCTGCCCCGACCACTTCCTGCGCACCAAGGTCAAGCCGCTCGTGCTCGACCTGCCGACCACGGCATCCGTCGAGGAGCAGCTCGCCCGCCTCGAAGAGCTGCACTCGGCGTACCGCGCCGACTACAAGGCCTACTACGACAAGTTCGCGACGGCCGAGTCGCCCGCCATCCGCGGCGCCGACCCGCTCATCGTGCTCGTCCCGGGCGTCGGCATGTTCTCGTATGGCAAGAACAAGCAGACCGCACGCGTCGCCGGTGAGTTCTACTTGAACGCGATCAACGTGATGCGCGGCGCCGAGGCGCTCTCGAGCTACTCCCCGATCACGGACGAGGAGAAGTTCCGCATCGAGTACTGGGCACTCGAGGAGGCGAAGTTGCAGCGCATGCCGAAGCCGAAGACGCACCAGGGGCGCATCGCGTTCGTCACTGGCGCCGCATCCGGTATCGGCAAGGCCATCGCCACCCGTCTCGCGGCCGAGGGCGCGTGCGTCGTCGTCGCCGACCTCGACCTCGAGAAGGCACAGGCCGCAGCGGCTGAGCTCGGAAACACCGACGTCGCGATCGGCGTCGCGGCGAACGTCGCGGACGCAGCCGGCGTGCAGGCCGCCATCGACGCGACCCTCCTCGCGTTCGGCGGCATCGACCTCGTCGTCAACAACGCCGGCCTCTCGCTCTCGAAGCCGCTGCTCGAGACGACCGAGAAGGACTGGGACCTGCAGCACGACGTCATGGCGAAGGGCTCCTTCCTCGTGTCGAAGGCCGCCGCCAAGGCGCTCATCGAGCAGAAGCTCGGCGGCGACGTCATCTACATCTCCTCGAAGAACTCCGTCTTCGCCGGCCCGAACAACATCGCCTACTCGGCGACGAAGGCCGACCAGGCCCACCAGGTCCGCCTCCTCGCGGTCGAGCTCGGCGAGCACGGCATCCGCGTCAACGGCATCAACCCCGACGGCGTCGTGCGCGGCTCCGGCATCTTCGCGGCAGGCTGGGGCGCCAACCGCGCCGCGACATACGGCGTGAAGGAAGAGGACCTCGGCCAGTACTACGCGAACCGCACCATCCTCAAGCGCGAGGTCGTGCCCGAGAACGTCGCCGACGCGGTGTACGTGCTCACGGGCCCGGAGCTCACGCGCACGACCGGCCTGCACATCCCCGTCGACTCGGGCGTCGCGGCGGCCTTCCTGCGATGACCGAGTCTGCTGCGAAGGGGACGGCTGCCGGCGGCCGCGGTGAGGCGGATGCGCCTCGCACGGTCGCGGCGGTCGACCTCGGCGCCACGAGCGGCCGTGTCATCACGGGCACGATCACGGATGGCGTGCTCACGATGCGTCACGAGGCGCGCTTCCCGAACAACCCGGTGCGCACCCGCGATGGGCTGCACTGGAACCTCCTCGGCCTCTACCAGCACGTCCTCGACGGGCTGGCAGCGGCGGAGCGGGATGCGCCCGGCCAGATCGCGAGCATCGGCATCGACTCGTGGGCCGTCGACTACGCGCTGCTGCGCGACGGTCGTGTCCTCGGTGTACCGTACGCGTACCGCGACGAGCGGACCGCGCGCGGCGTCGAGGCCGTGCACGCCGTCGCCTCGCCGGAGGAGCTCTACCGCCGCAACGGCCTCCAGCACCTGCCGTTCAACACGGTCTTCCAGCTGGCCACCGACGGCGAGCTGCTCGAGCTCGCCGAGCAGATGCTGCTCCTGCCCGACCTGCTCGCCTACTGGCTGACGGGAGCGCAGGTCGCGGAGCGCACCAACGCATCCACGACCGGTCTGCTCCGCGCCGACACTCGTGAGTGGGATGCGGAGCTCGCCAAGCAGGTCGGCGTGCCCGCGCGCATCCTGCCGCACCTCGTCGACCCGGGCGCCGTGCTCGGCTCGCTCGAGGGCGAGGCCGCTCGGGTTGTCGGACGCGACATCGACGTGGTCGCGGTCGGCTCCCACGACACCGCCTCCGCGATCGTCGCCATCCCCAACACGGGCCGCGACTTCGCCTACGTCTCGTGCGGCACGTGGGGACTCGTCGGCCTCGAGCTCGACGAGGCCGTCGTCACCGACGCCGCTCGCGAGGCGAACTTCACGAACGAGGGCGGCGTCGACGGCCGCGTGCGCTTCCTGCACAACGTCATGGGCTTGTGGCTGCTGTCCGAATCGCAGCGCCACTGGGAGCCTGCGGCGACGGATGCGCAGCGCTCGAGCACCCTCCAGCAGCTGCTCGCAGACGCGGCGCAGGTCGCCGGCGACGTGCCGATCTTCGACGTCAACGACCCCGTCTTCATGGCGCCGGGCGACATCCCCGGACGCATCACCGCCTGGCTCACCGAGCGTGGCCTCGAAGCGCCGACGACGCCGGCCGGCATCGTCCGCTCGATCGTCGAGAGCCTCGCGCAGGCCTTCGCCGACGCCGTCGCGACGGCGTCGAACCTCGCCGAGCATCCGGTGAGCGTCATCCACATCGTCGGCGGAGGGTCGCAGAACACGCTCCTCTGCCAAGCGACGGCCGACCGCTCGGGCCTGCCCGTGCTCGCCGGCCCCGTCGAGGCGACCGCCATGGGTAACCTGCTGGTGCAGGCACGCGCACACGGCTGGGTTCCCGACAGCCTCGCCGAGATCCGATCCATCGTCGCGAGATCGACGCAGATCATCCGCTACGACCCGAAGCACACCCGATAGAAGCGAAGGCAGCTGCCCCATGGTGAAACGTCAAGCCCCCAAGCCCCTCGAGCTGCTCGAGCTCATGCAGTTCAAGAAGCCCGACCTCAACGGTCGCCGCCGTCGCCTCAACTCGGCGCTGACGATCGAGGACCTGCGCCGCATCGCGAAGCGCCGCACCCCGAAGGCGGCCTTCGACTACACCGACGGCGCCGCCGAGGGCGAGCTGTCGCTGCGCCGCGCGCGCACCGCGTTCCGCGACGTGGAGTTCAACCCGTCGGTGCTGCGCGACGTCGCGAACGTCGACACGTCCAGCACGGTCCTCGGCGGGCCGATGGCGATGCCGTTCGCGATCGCCCCGACCGGGTTCACGCGCCTCATGCAGACCGAGGGCGAGACGGCCGGAGCCGGCGCTGCCGCGGCCGCGGGCATCCCGTTCACGCTGTCGACGCTCGGAACGACGACCATCGAAGAGGTCGCGAAGGTCAACCCGAACGGCCGCAACTGGTTCCAGCTGTACGTCATGAAGGACCGCTCGATCTCCTACGGCCTCGTCGAGCGTGCCGCGAAGGCGGGCTTCGACACGCTGCACTTCACGGTCGACACCCCCGTCGCGGGCGCCCGCCTGCGCGACAAGCGCAACGGCTTCTCCATCCCGCCGCAGCTGACCGTCGGCACGATCATCAACGCCATCCCGCGCCCCTGGTGGTGGATCGACTTTCTCACCACCCCGAAGCTCGAGTTCGCGTCGCTCGCGACGACGGGCGGCACAGTCGGCGAGCTGCTCGACTCGGCCATGGACCCGACGATCAACTTCGAGGACCTCAAGGTCATCCGCGAGATGTGGCCGGGCAAGATCGTCATCAAGGGCGTGCAGAACCTCGAGGACTCCAAGACGTTCGCCGACCTCGGCGTCGACGGCATCGTCCTCTCCAACCACGGCGGGCGGCAGCTGGATCGGGCTCCGATCCCCTTCCACCTGCTCCCCGCCGTCGCACGCGAGGTCGGCAAGGACCTCGAGATCGGCGTCGACACCGGCATCATGAACGGCGCCGACATCGTCGCGTCGGTCGCGCTCGGCGCGAACTTCACGATGATCGGCCGCGCCTACCTGTACGGCCTCATGGCCGGTGGGCGCGAGGGCGTCGACCGCACCATCGCGATCCTCTCCGACGAGATCATCCGCACCATGAAGCTCCTCGGCGCGCACACGCTCGAAGAGCTCAACCCGTCGCACGTCACGCAGCTCAAGCGCTACGTGCCGACGTCGTTCATCGAGGCGGCACCCGACCGCGCGTAGTTTCGGACGCTTCGGGCTGGGCTGGCCGCCGGGCTGGCTCGGTTCCAGCCGGTCAGATTGATGGGTTCTCGCGACTGGTGATGGGAAAATACCCACCACCAGTCGGCGTAACCCATCACGCTGGTCCGGCGGAACCCATCACCGGTTGGCAAAACCCATCAGAGTCGAAACCGCGTTGCGCGGCGCTAGGTAGAGGGTGCTTCGACACCTATCCCTTCGCGTCCAGCAGCGCGCTCACGACGGTGAGCACACCGTGCTCCTGGTTGGAGGGCGCGAGGTACCGCGCGAGCTCCTTGACCTCTGGATGCGCGCCCGCCATCGCGTAGGAGCGGTCGGCCTCGCGGAACATCTCGACGTCGTTGAAGAAGTCACCGAACACTGCCGTCTGCGCGGCGGTCACGCCGAGGCGCTCCTGCAGCTGCCGAACCGCCCTGCCCTTGTTGGCCTCTGGCGGCATGATGTCCATCCAGTGGTGGCCGGAGACGACGACTCGGTGGGATTCGCGGAGCTCGTCGACCTCGATGGCGGCGCCCGTCTCGACCTCAGCGAAGTCGTAGACGGCGATCTTCACGTACTCGTCGTCCGTGTCGAGCACGTCGTCGACGACGGTGAGCGCCTCGTAGTAGTTGCGGGCCTCGGCGATGAACTCGTCGTCGCCGCGTTCGATGTACGCGGACTTCTTGCCGCACAGGACGAACCCGAGGTCGTGGCCACTTGCGGCGAGGCCCCGCAGGAGCGCGATCGCGCGCGCGATGAACGCGGTCTCGAGCGTCAGCGAGCTGACCTCCGCTCCATCCCGCACCACGAAGGTGCCGTTCTCGGCTATGAACGACATGCCCTCCGAGTCACGCTCGAAGAGCTTCGCGAGCGTCGCGTACTGGCGGCCGCTCGCTGGCGTGAACTCGACGCCTGCCTCGCGCATCCGCGTCAGCAGCGCCCAGAACTGGTCGGGAACGGTGTGGTCGTCGAGGAGCAGTGTGCCGTCCATGTCGGCGACCACCAGCCGCACGTCGTTGCCGTCGAGCGACGTCTCGTAGTGGCGATCGGCGGTCTCGAGAACGGTGTCTGCCATGCGGGCAAGCCTACGAGAGCTTGCGGAGCGCTGACTCCTTGTGCGCGGCCTTCGCCCCAGTCTTCTCCGACTCGATGAGGTATGCGGGCTCGTCCGTCGATGCGGTGAACTTCTGCCCGTCGAACTGGAAGTCCGTGGTCTTCTTCTCGATGATCTTGCCCTGCGTGCGCCCCTGCGACGTGTTCCAGCTCACGCGGTCGCCGTCGCTGAAGTCTGCGGTCATGGTGTCTCCTCGCTGCTGCTGTCGCTGCTGTCGTTGCCGTCGGTTTCGTTCGGGCCGTTTGAGTGTGGATCGGTTCGTGTGCTCGGGTTCGGCTTGCGGTACGCGATGATGGCGAACACCACGCCGAGCGCGAACCAGACGATCCAGATGCTGCCGTCGTTGCCAAGATCTATGAGCGCGACGATGAAGAACGCGAGCGCCACCCACGCGTAGGTGTTCAGCAGCAGCTTCCTCATGTGCGCATCCTGCCCGTCTGTGCTGGACGTGGAATGGATGCGCCGCGAAGCGGACTAGATGCGAATGCGCACTAGTCCGTGCAATGATCTAGTCATGACTTCGACTGACTGGCCGGGCGAGTGGGTGCGAGCTGCCCTGCCCGGAGCGGTGCTCGCACTCGTGAGCGAAGAGGACGCCTACGGGTACCTCATCGCGCAGCGACTCGCGGCGGCAGGGTTCGGGACGATCAAGGGCAGCACCCTGTATCCGCTGCTGGCTCGCCTCGAGCAGGACGGTGTCCTCGCCTCGACGTGGCAGGACGGTTCCGGGGGGCCGGGTCGCAAGTACTACTCGGTCACCGATGCGGGCCAGCACCGGCTCCAGGAGCACCGAAGCTTCTGGCAGGACTTCACGGCGACGACGACGGCGGTTCTCGCCGAGAAGAGGAACACGAGATGAGCAGCGGACAGCTGGACGACTACGGTGATCAACTGACCGACGAGCTCGAACTTCGCGACGTCCCGATCGATGCCATCGAGCGCATCGTTCGCGAGGTGCGGAGTCACACGGCGGAATCCGGGGAGGACCCGCTGGATTCGTTCGGGACACCTCAGCAGTACGCGGACCATTTCGCGCCTCGGACCTGGACGCGCAGGGCTCTCTGGTGGATCGTCGCGCTCGCGGGACTGCTGGGGGCGGGAGCAGGCTTTCTCATCCTCAGCGGGATCTTCGGTCTGCTCGATTCCTCGGCTCAGCTGTGGGGGCTGCCTCCTGGCGTCCGCCTCGGGGGCGGGGTGCTGTGCCTGGCGGGGTTCGTCGGTTTGCTGGTCTGGATGGCGGTGGGATCGCGCCGCCGCTCCGCGACGTGGCGGGTGCAGGAGTCGACCTGACGCCGCTTCGGCGAGCGACTCTGCTCTCCGGGTGCAGACTCACATTCGGTTCGGGTGAGAGTGCGAGACTGCCGCCATGACTGAGCAGACTCCCCACCACGTGACACTCGATCTGACCGATGAGGGACGCCACGCGGTCCTCATCGCCGCTCTTCAGGAGTACGCCGACGCCGCCCTCGACAGCGTTGAGCGCGACGAGAGCACGACTGCCGAGCGCGATCACTTCCAGATCATTGCGACCACCGCTCAAGGGCTCGTCGACGAGATCATGGCTGCTGGCGGACATGCTGTTCCGGTCGCGGCCCCGGATCTGTCATCGAGCTGACTCCACGGTCGCCCTACCGGCGACGACCTCCGATCACAGCTCAGGGACACCTGAGTCGTAGCCGGTCTCGCGCTCGCGGGCTTCTCGGTCGTCATTCTCCAACTCCTGCTGGCGTCGCTCCTTGCGGCCGCTGGAGTAGCTGGAGAATCCGACAATCGTGACGCACACTCCGGTGGCCACGTTCAGCCAGCTGGCGTTGCCCGTCGCCAGGAGCACTGCCGAGACGATCGTGAACGCCGCGCCCGTTATGAACAGGACCAGCCCGAAGGTTCCGGCGTTCCGCTTGCTCTCATTGCGCATGGACTGCATGGACGGCACTGTAGCGGCCTACGATCCGCCGCCGTAGGTTATGGCACTCTCGCGCAGGAGCTGACCCGCCGCATCCTCCGCGAGTTCGAGAAGTGCCGCCTCGTGCCAGCGTCGTGACGCTGTCCCGTCACGCGTCGCGACGAAGCGCCTGGCGTCTCGCGATGCTCCCCGCAGCCAGAACGCAACCGACGGTCAGGGCACCTGCTGCGAGGAGCGGGGGTGCAGTGAGGTCTGTCTGCGCGAGGAGCGAGGTTGGAGACCAAGCCGCCACTGCATCCACCTGGCTCAGGAGAGGGAGAGCCAGCAGGAGGACTGCGGAGATCGCGAGGGCTGCGGCGGTTCGGCGGATCGCCGTCATGATCAGATAGCCGACGCTCATGGACATCACCAGGTACACGGTGGATGCGGCCCAGGTCGTGCTGATGAACGTCGCGGTCAGGGGCCCGATCGCGGCCACGCTGACGATGCCCGCGCATGCCAGGCCGAGGGTGTAGCTCGCGACCGCTGCCAGGCAGTCCACGCCGAGGCGGGGCACGGTGAGCGCAGTGATCGTTCTCACGCGGGTGCGGTAGAAGATCGACGAGCCGGCTCTTGTGTCCCAGGTCAGCGACGTGACCGCGGTGGCGACGGACAGGATGAGGCCGAGTTGCATCGCGCTCTGGTTGTAGAGGGCGATCCCGTCGGCGGGCGTCGCGGCAGCGGCGGTCATGCTGATCTGCTCGGCACTCGCTGCTGCGTCGAAGATCTCCTGCATGTGGGTTGCGAGAACGGGCGCCGAGAGGCCGAAGAACGTGAAGGCCACGATCATGCCGAGCAGGAGCCCTGTCCGCAGGAGTCGGAGGCTCTCCACACGAGCGGATGTGCGGATGACACGTGTCATGGGTGGGGGTCTCCGATGAGCCGAGCGAATGCGGCGTCGAGGTCTCGATCCTCGAGTGTGACTTCGACGAGCGGGGCGGGCAGCGCGGCGATCAGCCGAGGGAGCTCTGTGTCCGCCTGCTCGAAGCTCGAGAAGCGCACCTGACAGATCGCGTCACTAGTGAAGCGGATGCGCGCCTCCGGGAACTGTGCGCGGAGCATGTGCTCGGACGTGCGTGCCCCTTCCGGGGTGAGCTGTGTGTTGAGTCGGATGTTCCAGATGGGGTCCGCAGCGCGTGTGAGGAGCTGTGACGTCGTTCCGGACGAGATCAGGCGCCCCTCGTTCATGACCACGACGTGGTCGGCGAGCTGTTCCACTTCGCTGAGGAGGTGGCTGGAGAGGAGGATGCACCTGTGCTGTCGTTGCTCCTCGAGCACAGCTCGGATGTCTGCTCGGCCGATCGGGTCGAGCGCGCTGTTGGGTTCGTCGAGGATGAGCACGTCGGGATCCAGGACCAGCGCGGCTGCCAGCCCGAGGCGTTGCAGCATGCCTCTCGAGAAGTTCGCGACACCGCGGTCCTCGACCTTCCGCAGCCCGCAGAGGGCGAGCGCTTCTCGTGGTGCGATGCGGCTGGGGGTGCCGCCGCACATCGCGGTGGAGTTCTCGACAACCTCGCGCGCGGTGAGCCAGGACTCGAACTCGGGAACGTCGGGGCAGTACGCCGTCCGTGCGCCGGGCTGGGACACGACGTGTCCGGAGTCGGCTGATGCGAGCCCCGCGATGATGGTGAAGAGGACGGTCTTGCCTGCTCCGTTCGGTCCGATGACGGCGGTGATGCCCCGATTCGCGGCCTCGAACGTGATGTCACGGATGCCGGTGTCGTTGGCGAAGGTGCGCGTGACTCGGTCGACCCGGAGCGCGGTGTCGCTGGCGCTCACCACAGGTCGCTGTCGTGCAAGGGGGCTGCCGGGGCTCGGCCGAGGATGAGGTAGGCGATGGCGCCGAACGGGATCGCGGCGATCGTGATCACGGCCCAGGCCATCTTGGGCAGGTATCGCACCTCGGGGCGTCGGGCGAGATCGACGAGGCACCAAGCGACGAGCACGAGGACGAGGACGAGAACAGGGAGGAGCGGGGCCAGCAGGTCGAAGTTGCCATTCATGGGGTGTCCATCCGGTGGAGTGGGGTCAGGTGCCGAGGAAGCGAGTGCTTCGGAAGTCGTGCGGTGTCAGCTGGGCCGCGAGGCGACCGGCCGCCCAAGCGCCGCGGAGGGCGTCAGGCGCCGTCCATCTCGGGGCGGGGGAGCGCGATCGTCGTCAGCGCGCGGCGACGGCGGCCTTCGCCGGAAGGGTTCGCCATGACCGTGCCCAGCGCTTCCATGACGGAGGCGAAGAAGGCATCGAGTTCCTCATCGGTCGCCCAGAAGTCCGCCTGTGCGAAGCTCACGCGGTCGCGGACGAGATCGCGCGTCTCGCCGTCTACGTAGGTCCCGAAGTCGCGGATCAACCCGGAGACGAAGACCGTGAACACGGTCATCAGCTCCTCGGATGTGAGCGACAGCAGTTCCTTCGAGCTCGGGTTCGCCAGATTCGCCCCGACACGGTAGGAGCGCTCACTTGCGCCGCGCACGCGCCGTTCGCCCGCGACCTCGATGAGCTCGTGCTCGAGCAGGTGCTTGATGTGGCGGTACAGGGTCGCGATCGGCACGTCGCCGAGTCGTTCGTGCAGTTCGTGCGAGGTCAGCTCGTCACTCGCGAGCAACGACTGGACGATGCGAAGCCGGATCGGGTGCAGGAGGGGAGACGAAGAGACCATGAACAGACTGTATCAGTATTGATATTGATACTGATACAGGTGCGAGCGGCTCTGTGGCGACTCCAGGGGGCGGGGTCAGTTGAGGGTGGCGAGGCGCGCGACGAACTCGTCGGCAGCGGCTACCTGTTTGCGGAGCTTCGCCTGGCGTTCAAGCGCTTCAGTGCGAATCTCATCCAGTCGGGCCTGGTTTTCGGTGTTCTCCGGATGCGCCTCGAGCTCGTCGACGACGTCGAGCAGCTCTCGCATCTGCTCCAGGCTGTAGCCGAGCGGCTTCATCCGCCGGATGAGCAGCAGGCGCTCCTCGTCCTCTGCGGTGTACAGGCGGAACCCGCCGTCGGTGCGAGCAGACGGCACGAGGAGCCCGATCTCGTCGTAATGGCGCAGCGATCGAATGGACATGCCGGTGCGGTCGGCGAGCTTGCCGATCTGCATCGTCTCCTCGGCCATGCGGGCACTCCTCTTGGCTTAACTCTCACGTTACGGTAGGTTTGCGTGAGGTTGCGGTTCTCCGCGATCCTCTCACTCTTTCCGAGACGCCTCAGGCTCTCGTGGTGCGCAACGGCGCGTGCTCCCTCGTCCTATTCCTGCACCCACCGAGGAGCTCCCGTGACCACCGTCACCCCTACTTCCGACCCATCAGCCCGCTACCGCATCGAGCCGACCGTGCTGCAGGCGTTGCGCAGCCCCCGCATCCTGACTCGCGAGGTGCTCGCTGGTCTGGTCGTGGCGATCGCGCTCATCCCCGAAGCCATCGCGTTCTCGATCATCGCCGGCGTCGATCCACGGGTCGGCCTCTTCTCGTCGTTCGTGATGGCCGTCGCCATCGCGTTCCTCGGTGGTCGACCCGCGATGATCACGGCTGCAACAGGCGCCATCGCGCTTGTCATCGCGCCCGTCGCCCGCGACTACGGCATGGACTACTTCATCGCCACCGTCATCCTCGGCGGCCTCATCCAGATCGTCCTCGCCCTGCTCGGAGTCGCGAAGCTCATGCGCTTCATCCCGCGCAGCGTCATGGTCGGGTTCGTGAACGCCCTCGCCATCCTCATCTTCATCTCGCAGGTGCCGCAGCTGCTCGGCGTGCCCTGGCTCGTCTACCCGCTCGTGGTCGCAGGCCTCCTCATCATGTACCTGCTGCCGCGGCTCACGAAGGTCGTGCCGGCGCCGCTGGTCGCGATCGTGCTCCTGACCGGCGCCGCCGTGGCCTTCGGCCTGAACGTGCCCACCGTCGGCGATCAGGGAGAGCTGCCGCGCAGCCTGCCCGAGCTGTTCATCCCGAACGTGCCACTCAGCCTGGAAACGCTGCAGATTATCGCCCCGTTCGCCATCGCGATGGCCGTGGTGGGCATCCTCGAGTCGCTCATGACCGCGAAGCTCGTCGATGAGATCACCGACACCCACTCCCGCAAGACCCGCGAGACCTGGGCGCAGGGCGTCGCCAACATGCTCTCCGGCATCTTCGGCGGCATGGGCGGATGCGCGATGATCGGCCAGACCATGATCAACGTGAAAGCATCCGGCGCTCGCACCCGAATCTCGACGTTCCTCGCCGGCGTCTTCCTGCTGGTTCTCGTCCTCGCGCTCGGAGACGTGGTCGCGGTCATCCCCATGGCAGCCCTCGTCGCCGTGATGATCGTCGTCTCCATCGCGACCTTCGACTGGCACAGCATCACCCCCGCCATGCTGAAGCGCATGCCCAAGAGCGAACTCGCAGTCATGCTCATCACCGTCATCGCGACCGTCTGGACCCACAACCTCGCCATCGGCGTCGTCCTCGGCGTCCTCGTCGCCATGGTCCTCTTCGCCCGCCGCGTCGCGCACTTCACCAACGTCACCCGTCGCATCGACGGCGACACCGCCCACTACGACGTGGAGGGAGAGCTGTTCTTCGCCTCCAGCAACGACCTCACCACGCAGTTCGAGTACACGTCAGACCCGGACCGCATCGTCATCGACATGGCCCGCTCGCACATCTGGGATGCCTCCACCGTCGCCGCGCTCGATGCCATCGTCACGAAGTATGAGGCCCACGGCAAGCGCGTGCACATCGTGGGCATGAACGACGCGACCGCCGCCTTCCACCAACGGCTCAGCGGCGGAGTGGCGTCGAGCCACTGACCCCGTGGCCGCGCGGCTACCCGATGACCGGGCGCTCCTCCGGCAACGTGTAGACGACGTTGCGCTGACGCACGGCGAGCGCCGTCGCGAGCGCGATCGGGCCGACTCGACCCATGAGCATGAGCGCGGAGAGCACGTACTTGCCGAAGGGGTTGAGCTCCTCGGAGAGGCCGATGGAGAGCCCGCAGGTCGCGAACGCCGAGATGACCTCGAAGAGCGCACGGTCGAGCCCCACCGGATTCGTGAGCATCATCATCGACGTGGAGACGAGCACGAGCGTGGCCCCGAGGAAGGTGACGCTGATCGCGAGACGCTGCGTGCCGACCGGGATGCGGCGGCCCGCCACGTTCACGTGCTTGGTGCCTCGGGCTTCGGCGACGATCGCGAGGAACAGGACGGCGAGAGTCGTGACCTTGATGCCGCCGGCGGTCGAGGCGGACCCGCCGCCCACGAACATGAGCGCATCCGTGAACAGCCAGGCCGTCGGCGACGACATGGCGGGGTCGACGATCGAGAAGCCGCCGGAGCGCATCATGACCGACGCGAAGAGCCCGTGGAAGATGCTGTCCGGTACCGAGCGCTCGCCGATGGTGGCGGGGTTGTTCCACTCTGCGACGCACCAGCCGACGGCGCCGAGAGCGAAGAGGATGAGCGTCGTCGCCAACGTGAGCTTCGTGTGCAGCGTCTACTGCTTCCGCACCCAACGCGCTCGAATCAGGTTGAGGAAGACGGGGAAGCCGAGGCTGCCGACGAACACGCCGACCATGATCGGGATGAGGATCGCGAAGTTCCCGTCGAAGGTGGCGAGCCCCTCCGCATGCAGGGCGAAGCCGGCGTTGCCAAACGCGGACACCGCGTAGAACAACCCGTGCCAGAGGCCGAGGCCGAACGACCCCTCGGTTGCGGTGAATGCCAGCACGAGCACCACCATGAGGGCGGCCTCGATCGTGAACGTGGTCAGCAGCACCAGGCCGAGCCGTCGCGTCACGCGATGCATCAGGTTCACGACGGTAAACTGTGCCGCGGTGTGTCGGGAAGCCTGGTCGACGATGTCCTGTCGTAGAACCCGTCTGGAGCACCACCGTGTCCGAAACGCCGTCCCCGACCACCGAGCAGACCCCGGTCGCCGTTCCCGCTCGAGGAAGCTACCGCGAATCCCGCCGCATCGGCGACATCCTCCGCAAGGAGACCGTCGGGGGAGTGCTCCTCGCCGTCATGGCCCTCGTCGCCGTCGTGTGGGCCAACTCGCCCGCCGCTGACAGCTACTTCGCGCTGCGCGACTTCCGCATCGGGTACGAGCCCTGGCACCTGGAGCTGAGCCTGGGCGCCTGGGCGGCCGACGGCCTGCTGGCGATCTTCTTCTTCATGGTCGGTCTCGAGCTCAAGCGCGAGTTCGTCTCCGGGGACCTGCGCAGCTTCCGGACGGCCGCAGTGCCGATCGCGGCAGCTGTCGGCGGCGTCGCGGCGCCAGCGGGCATCTACGCGCTCGTCGTCGCGCGTTCCCCTGAGCTGCTCGGCGGCTGGGCCATCCCCACCGCAACCGACATCGCCTTCGCGGTCGCCGTCCTCGCGCTCATCGGCTCGCACCTGCCGAGCCCGCTCCGCATCTTCCTCCTCACGCTGGCCGTCGTGGATGACCTGCTCGCGATCAGCATCATCGCGATCTTCTACACGGACACCATCGACCTCGTGCCGCTGCTGGTCGCCCTGGGCGTCATCGCCGTGTACGGATTCATCGCGCAGCGCTACCGGAGCCTCTTCGACCGCCACGCGTTCGCCGCCTGGCTCGTGCTGCTGCCCATCGGCGTCGTCGCCTGGGCGTTCCTGCACGCCTCCGGCATCCACGCCACCATCGCAGGAGTCCTGCTGGCCTTCACCATCCCCGTCCTGCAGGGGAAGGGGTCGGAGGCACCCGACCGTGCGGGGCTGGCCGAGGAGTTCGAGCATCGCTTCCGTCCGATCTCGGCGGGCATCGCCGTCCCGATCTTCGCGTTCTTCTCCGCGGGTGTCGCCGTGGGAGGTGCCGACGGCCTTCTGTCCGCGCTCACCGACCCGGTCACGATCGGCGTCGTCGCAGCGCTCGTGCTCGGCAAGCCCATCGGGATCGTCAGCACGACGTGGCTCGTCACCCGGTCGAAGCGCTTCACGCTCGACCCGCAGCTGCGGTGGATCGACATCACGGGGGTGGCGCTGCTGGCGGGAATCGGCTTCACCGTCTCCCTCTTGATCGCCGAGCTCAGTTTCCCGGCCGGGTCCGCCGAACAGGATCACGCGAAGGTCGCGATCCTGCTCGCTTCCGTCATCGCCGCCGCCGCGGCAGCGGTCATCCTGAGCGCGCGGAACCGCAAGTACCGGCGGCTGCGCGAGGCGGAGCGCGTCGACGCGGATGGCGACGGCATCCCGGACGTGTTCCAGACGGCTACGGAGCAGGTTCAGAAGTAGTCGCTCATCGCGGCCGCCGCGATGCTGCGCTCTTCCACATCCGACCATCGCAGCGCACTGTCGGACGCTGTTCCGGCGGGGCGCTGGATGTGCGCGGCGAGCCGGCGGCTCAGCCCTTCGGGCGACTCGCAGCCGGTGACGTCGAGCAGGACCACGTCGACGGATTCGCCGAGCTCGCGCTCCAATGACGCGTGCACGCGCATCGCCAGGCCGGCGGCCGCCGAGTCGAGCCGGCGGTTCGTCGCATCCGCCGCATACACCACGATGAAGTGCGCGAACTGCCCGTAGCGGCGCGCTTCGACGACCGCATCCTTCAGAACCGACTTCAGCTGTCGACGTGCGGTCTGCGGTGCCGACGACGTTCGGAGGTCGATGGCCACCACGAACGCTCGCGCGCTCATGGTGCGGGATGCGGGCCGTTCGGCTCGGCAGTCGACCACTCCGGTCGAGGCGGCGAACGCCTGCAGGTGGGGAATCTGGTCGCCGAAGAGGAGCGAGGGGCGGGGCATAGGTGGGGTCCGTTCTGCTGCGAAACGATCGTTCGATCGCTGCCGACCAGACTTCCCGGCGCACCAAGCCCGCAAGGGCAGGAAGCCAACACTAGTCCGAGTCCGGCGAGAACGGGGGAGCATCGGCGGAGGGCCCGCGGGGCGCTCGCCCTGCCCGCCCCCGGAGGCATCACTCAGGGGACGCGCGGGCGATGTGCACCGCGAGGAAGGCCACTTCCTCGTCGGGCAGCTCGACCCCGTGCGCTTCGCGGATGAACGTCCGAACCCGCTCCGCGGTGGCGATGGCGCGCGGGGCGCGATCGCTGAGGTTCCTGAACAGGAAGTCGTCGCCGGCGAGCAGCTGGCCGGCGAAGAACCGTTCGGCGAAGAACTGCAGGTGCGTCAGGAAGCGGGATGCGTGGAGGTCTTTGCGTGAGACGCGCACCGCCGACGTCATGGTCACGATGCTGGTGACCTTCGCGACGAGATCGACGACCCGCATGGAGTCGACCCCGGGCTTCCCTGTGTCGGCGTTGACGAGGTGGAAGGCCACATTGGCCGCTTCCTCCTCGCCGAGTCGCACTCCGAGCCGCCGCTCGACATGTTCGAGGGCGCTCACGCCGACCGCGTGATGGTCCGGGTAGACCGTTCGCACTTCCCACGCGAGCCTGTTGGTGAGCGTCAATCCCTGTCGGTGTCGCTCCACGGCGAAGTGCAGGTGGTCGGTGAGGGTGAGGTACACGTGTGGATCGAGGGTCAGTCCCGCCCGAGCCGCATCTGCGGCGATCTCCCTCGTCAGCTCCACGTACTCGGCCGGTATCTGCGCGAGCAGCTCGACGAGGTTCCGGTGGTCCGCATCCGGGAGCGAGATGAACTCCTGGTCGGTGATGGCCGGTGAGACCTCGTCGCCCGGCTTCTGCCCGTACCCGATCCCCTTGCCCAGGAGGACACGCTCGACGCCGCGGTCGTCGACGACGAGGACCACACTGGAGTTGAGGACTTTCTTGATGGCGGGCACGGGGGTCTCCTTTGACGCCGCTAGTAGTTTCTGCTCTCGAGCTGAGAGGGCTGAGCTGAGCCGTGCTGCGCTCAGCTCAGCTCAGCCGATCGGCTCAGTTGAGATTCGAGCCGTTGGACTCGATGACCTGTCGGTACCAGTGGAACGAGTCCTTGCGTCGGCGCTCCAAGGTGCCGTTGCCGAGGTCGTCCAGGTCCACGTGGATGAAGCCGTACCGCTTGCTCATCTGCGACGTCGACGAGCTTACGAGGTCGATCGGGCCCCAACTCGTGTACCCCATCAGGTCCACGCCCTCGTCGACGGCCTGGATCATCTGCTCGAAGTGCGCTCGGAAGTACTCGACGCGGTAGTCGTCGCGGATGCGGCCATCCGCATCCACCGTGTCGCGCATCCCGAGCCCGTTCTCGACGATGAAGAGCGGCTTGCGGTAGCGGTCGTAGAGGTCGAGCAGTGAGATGCGCAGCCCGATGGGGTCGATCTGCCACCCCCACTCGGAAGAACCCAGGTAGGGGTTCTTCACGCCGAGCACCGTGTTGCCCGGAGTGCGCTCTGCATCGGGATCGACGGATTCGGTCATCGACATGTAGTAGCTGAACGAGACGAAGTCCGCGGTGTTCTCGCGGAGGAGCTCGGCATCACCCTCCTCGAACGGAACCGTGACGCCCATCTCTGCGAGCTGGCGCAGCACGATCGGCGAGTACGAACCGCCGGCCTGCACGTCCGAGCACATGTAGAGGAGGCGCTCCTTGGCGCGCGTCGCTGCGACATCGTCGGGGTGGCAGGTGCGGGGATAGGTGGTGAGCATCGTGATCATGCACCCCATCTGGGCGTCCGGGTGCAGCTCCCGCAGCAGGCGGGTGACCGAGGCCCCGGCGACGAACTGGTGGTGCAGCGCCGTGTAGCAGGCCTGCGTGATCGAGGTCTCCGTCACTGTCTCCTCGATGATCCCACCGGAGGTGAAGGGGTGGCGCTCCATGCCGTCGATCTCGTTGAAGGAGATCCACATCTTCACGAGGTGCCCGAACTTCTCGAAGCAGGTGCGGGCGAAGCGCTCGAACAGGCCGATGGTGGCTCGATCGAGCCAGCCGTTGCGCGTCACGGCCAGTTCGAGGGGGGCATCGAAGTGCGAGAGGGTGACGAGCGGCTGGATGCCGAGGCGCTGCATCTCCTCGAACAGGTCCAGGTAGTAGGCGACGCCGGCTTCGTTGGGTTCCAGCTCCTCGCCGGTCGGGTAGAGGCGCGACCAGAGGATCGAGACACGGAGGACGGAGAAGCCCATCTCGGCGAACAGTGCGAGGTCTTCCCGGTAGCGGTGCACGAAGTCGATGCCTCGCCGCTTTGGGAAGTACGTGGGGTCGGGGTCGGCTTTGGCTTCAGCGATGCTCTCCAGCGTGACCGCATGGAGTGCCGCGAAGTCGTCGTTGTCGGCGTTCGGGTGCCGGCGGAGCACGTCGGTGACGACCCAGCCTCGCCCGTCTTCTCCCCAGCCGCCTTCGGCTTGGTTCGCGGCGAGTGCGCCGCCCCAGAGGAAGGTGTCAGACAGTGCCATTTGCGGTCTCCTTGATGGTGGTGAGTTCGATGAGCTGTGCTGCACGCTCGGTGTGCTGACCCGTCGTGAATCGCACGTCTCGTCCTGCTGAGTTCACGACGACGACGGGTGTGATGGTGTCGAGTCCGGCTGCCCTGATCGCGTCGAGGTCGGCGTCGATGACGGGCTGTCCCGCTTCGACGCGGTCGCCCTGCGCGACGTGCGTCGTGAAGGGTGCACCGTCGAGCGCGACGGTGTCCATGCCCACGTGGACGAGGACTTCGACGCCGTCGTCGGTGCGGATGCCGATGGCGTGCCGTGAGTCCAGCATGGAGGTGACGGTTCCCGTGACGGGTGCCACGACGCGTCCGTCGGCGGGGCGTATCGCGACGCCTTCTCCGAGGACGCCGGATGAGAAGACCCCGTCCTCGAGGGATGAGAGCTCGACGACCTCGCCCTTCATGGGGGCCACGATGGCGAGCGACACCGTGTCGTCCGCTGCGTCCAGCGGCTGGCTCTCGGCTTGGCCGAGCACTCGCAGGGTGCCGGAGTCCGAGTCCTTCCAGAGGACCACCCCGACCACGAAGGAGACGACGAGCCCGATGACGAGACCGATCAGCGCGTGGATGAGGTTCCACGGGTCGAGCGAGTCGATGAACATGGAGATGCTGGCCAGGCCGGGGCTGACGATCGCGAACGTGTCGACGAACGTGATGCCGAGGTAGGCGCCGGAGGTGATGGCGCCGGCGAGGACGGCGATGAGGGCTCGACGGTTCTGCAGCGTCACGCCGTAGAGGGCGGGCTCGGTGACGCCGAACAGCGCTGAGAAGCCAGCTGAGACGGCGATCGCCCGGAGCCCCTGGTTGCGGGTGCGGAGAGCCACGGCGAAGCTCGCCCCCGCCTCGGAGATGTTGTGGGCGAGCGACGCGGTCAGGTAGAAGCTCTCCTTGCCGTAGGTCGCCATCGTCGTGATCGTCGGGGGCAGCAGCGGCTTGTGCATGCCGACCGAGATGAGGAACGGCAGGATGGCGGCGAGGAGCGCGACGGCGATCCACCCGAAGGTGTTGTGGAAGTTGAAGAGGAGGCCGGCGAAGAGGTCGCCGATCTCGAAGCCGAGCGGGCCGATGAGGAAGACGGTCGCGGGGGCCACGACGAGGTAGCACATCAGGGGCACGAAGAACGTTCGGATGGGCGGCCAGGAGAACTTCGTGAAGAAGCGCTCGGTGCCCCAGAGCAGCAGCACGGCGAGGATTGCGGGGAACACCTGCGAGTTGTAGTTGACGACGGGGACGGGGATCCCGAACAGCGCTGTGCCGCCTTCCTGGGTCACGAGGGCCGTGAAGGCGGGGAAGAGCAGGAGCGCCACCGTGCCGAGCGCCACCGGGCGGTTGACGTCGAGCTTCTTGGCCGTGGTGTAGGCGACGAGGAGCGGCAGGAAGGCGAACACCGCGTCGGGGACGGCGGAGATGAGCGCGTACGAGTCCGTCTCGCGGTCGATCCAGCCAAGGGCCGCTGCCAGGACGAGCAGCGACTTGAAGATGCCGGCGCCCGCGATCGCGGGGATGATGGGCACGAAGACGCTGACGACGAAGTCCAGCACCTTCGAGCCGACCCGCTTGACGGTCCACGGGGTTCGGGTCTTCTCGGCTGCGGTGGCGGTCGGTGACCCTGAGCGGAGCTTCTCGACCGCTCGGTAGTACTCGAGAACTCGTCCTCCCACGATGACCTGCGTCTGCGGGCCTCGGACGACGCCGAGCACGCCCGGGATGGACTTGAGTGCCGACTCGTCGACGGTGCTGTCGTCGGCGAGGGTAAACCTCAGACGGGTCGAGCAGTGCTGCAGGGCAGACACGTTGCTGCTCCCGCCGACGTGCTCGAGGATCTCGGCTGCCTCTGAGCTGATGTTCATGTTGTGCTCCTCCATTGGAACTCCGGGGGACCGCATCCGGGCAACAAAAAAGGACCCGACCGTTAGCTCTGAAGAGCAACAATCGGATCCTGCCTGCATGACCAGTCACATGTCCGTTGCATGAACATACACGGATCCCGGATCGGTGTCCACCGTCGGTTCGGAGGTACACTCGGCCTCAGCAGGGTGCGTGCGTGGCACCTTCACGCCAGGTGACCTACGGGGCCTTCGCGATCCGATCGGAGAGCGACGACTGGAGTCCCCTTGACGAATCCCAGCACCAGGGAGCGTGCCCTGGCGGCGCTTGCGGCTCTCGCATTCGGCTTCGTGATCGCGGGTGCCAACAGCATCAACCCGCTGCTTCCGATGCTCCGGGTCGAGGTTCCGCTGGGCCCGCTCGGAGTCTCGCTGACATTCGTGGCCTACGTGTCCGCGGCGGTCCTGACCCTCTTGGTGGTCGGCTTCTCCCGCGTGCGCGTGTCACCGGGTGCGGCCGTGGTCGTGGCGCTGCTGGTCGCGGCCTGCGCGAATGCGCTTCTGGCGTCGCCCGTGGACTGGCAGATCCTCGCGGGGCGGGCTGCAACAGGTATCGCGGTCGGGCTCGCCACCGGTGGCGCGGCAGGTCTGGTCGTCGAGGCGCTGCAGGGGCGCGGGCGGGGCTTGGCCGCTACGGGGAACCTCGTCGGCGCGGTCGTCGGCACTGCCATCGCGCAGGGCGTGGCGGCGGTCGAGAGCACCGCCGGCGTGACGCTCATGTACGTCACGGGTGCCGGAGTCTCGCTGCTGCTCGCCGTTGCGCTTCTCCTCCTGCTCCGGGCACGGGCGGGGGCACGGGTGCCGCAGGGTGAACCGCCGAGGAGCACGACCGATGCCGCGCCATCTCATCGACTGACGCGCGCAGACGTGGGGACGATCCTGCGTGCCGCCATCGTGTGGACAGGGCTCAGCGCCGGTGTCGTGTACGCGCCGACGATCTTCGCTGACGCCGCCATGCCAGCGGCGCAGTTCGCGGGAAGTGTCACGATGCTCGTGGCCGCGGCCATCGCCCAGCTCGGGAGCGCGCCCCTCGGGCGCTTGTTTCCCAGGGCGAGCGGTCACCTCGCCTTCGCCGTCGGCGCTGCGCTGGCGGTGACATCGGTGCTGACCACGAGCAATGCGCTTGCCTTCATCGCGCTGGCGCTCGTCGGCGGGGGAGGGGCCGTGGCGTACCGGACGTCGCTCGTGCACCTGACGCGGGGAGCTGCGCCAAAGCTGCAGAGCGTGCTCGCATCGAAGTTCGCCGTCGCCACCTATGCCGCGTCGGCCTCAGCAGTGCTCACGATCGGGCTGCTCGGCGGTGTGCTGCCGACGGAGATCGTGCTTGCCGCGTTCGCGACGCTCCTGAGCCTCGCCGCGCTTCTCATGCACTGGCGTGCGCCGAGGCTCCGGGACCTGTCCGGGTGAGTCCGCACCGAGCTGGCGGGCGAGTTCTGCAGCAGCTCGTGCACCGTGCCCGCCTGCCCGATATCACTGGCCAGGAGAATGCCGACTGCCGCGTGCGTCGTGACTCACGGGCGCTCCTCGATGCGACGAGATCTCCAACGGGCCTCCTTCGGCGCGTCGGCGGCGGAGGCCAGGGACAGGCGAAGAACCTGCTTCGCGAGCAGGTCTGCGAGCACGACCGCCTGACGCACCTGCATCGGGGTGAACCCTGCTGGCGTGCTCGCGTACATGTCCACCGCCCCGATCGGCGTGGGCCCGACGAACATCGGGAACGCGAACAGCGCACCGACCTGCTCTCGCGAGACCGCATCCTTGAACGCCGACCACCGGTGTGCAGGGAGCGCCGTCACGTTCTCGGTCAGCACCGGCTTCCTCGTCGCGAGCGCGTCCCAGCATGGCCCCTCACGGAGGTCGAGCTGGATCTCGTCGATCCGAGCCGCCACCTCGTTCGAGGCCGACAACGTCGCGCTGCCGAGGACGTCGCCCATGGTGGACACTGATGCGCCCGTCACTCGGAACGTCTGCAGGAACAGGTCAGCGGTGCAGTCCAGGGAGTCCACTGGCGCCGCCAATGTCTCCAATGCCCGTTCGAAGCGCTCTCGTCGCATGGAGGGACCTCCTCGGCTCCACAACCCTGGTCCCGCCCGAGCGTAGGGCGGCTGGGCGTCGGGATGCACCCGGTAGCCAGGGATCTCGAAGAGTGGTAGGAACCGGCAGCGCGGGACCGACGGAGCTCGAACCGGTCGAGGAACTCGCTCTCGAGCTCTACTGCGCCAGTCGCCCCGCCCAGTCGAGCATCAGCGGCATCGATGCGGTCGACAGCAGCGTCTGCACGCCGATGATGGTCGCCATGAGTCGCGTGTCACCGCCGAGCTTCGCGGAGAGGATGGCGGCGGACGGGGCGGTGGGGACGGCCGTCAGGATGACGACGGCGTGGAGCGTCAGCTCGTCAGCGCCGAGCGCGATAGTCAGGGCGGCCGCGGCGAGCGGCAGCGCGGCGAGCTTGATGAGGGTCGGGACGGTCACCTCGATGAGGTCGCGCCTCCTCCAGGCGAAGCTGATGCTGGCACCGGCGATGAGGGTGCCGCAGAGCAGGGCCGATGATGCTGCGAGGTCGAGGGTGCTCGCGATCGCTGTCGGCAGCGCGATGCCCGTGATGCTCAACCCCAGGCCGGCGAGGCAGCTGAGGATGAGCGGGTTCGTGGCGATCTCCCGGAGGAGCTTCGGCCGCGGGGCGTCGTCGTCGTGGGCACCGTACAGGGTGAGCGTCGAGACGCAGAGGAGATTGACGACCGGCACCGAGATGGCGCAGGCGATCGCGAACGTGGCGATTCCGAGCTCGCCGTGCAGGGCGCTGATGAAGACCAGGCCGATATAGGTGTTGATGCGGATCGCCCCCTGCACCATGGAGCCGAGTGCGGGGCCGGTCGACCTCAGCAGGGGCCTCGACGCGATGAGTACGCCCGTGGCGGTGATGATCGGAACCGTCGTCGTCAGCAGGAGCGGACCGATGTCGATGGCTCCGAGGTCGGCGTTCCCGATCGAGGTGACGAACAGCGCGGGACCGAGCACGTAGTACGTGAGGCGTTCGAGGCCGCTCCAGAACTGGCCGGACCTCAGCATGGTGCGCCGCAGGACCGCACCGCCGATGAGCGTCAGCAGCACGGGCACGATCGCAGTCATGATGATTCCCACGCCCCCACCGTGGTGCAATAGGTCAATGCAGTTCAACCATGACAACATGACGGGTGCGCTGCTCGCCGCCGAGCTCGTCAACGCCGAGGCCAGCAATGGTCCAGAAGCACGCGTCGGTGCGGCGCTCGAGCTGCACGGGATCCGCGGTCGAGCTGCACTGTCCACATTCGTCGATGGCGTGCTCGAGTGGGCTCGACTGCTCCGTCGGGTCTTCGAGGGCCAGGATGCGCGGACGCGCTGCGACGAGGTCAACGCGCTTCTCGCGCTCGGGGCCAGCAAGGGCGTCTACCTGAGCACGCACGACGGTCTCGACCCTCACCTGCACTTCGCCCCGGACAGCGACGACCTCCTGGCCAGGGTCCGGGCCGTCACAGTGGGTGGTCTGGCGATCTTCCTGACCGAATCGCGCGGCAGCCGTCTCGGCGTCTGCTCCCGGCGCCGTTGCGAGCAGGTGTTCGTCGACGTCGGCAGGAACGCGACTCGTCGGTACTGCTCGACGCGGTGCGGGAACAACGACGCCGTCGACCGCTACCGTCAGCGCGGCTGACGACCGGCGCATCCGCCGGAGGGGGCGACGAAAGCCCCGACGGGCTCAGTCGGTGTCGACGACCTCGGGCACCGACAGCGCCCATGCGTTCATCGCGTCGAGCACGGTCCTCAGCTGCTCGCCCACTTCGGTGAGCTCGTAGACGACTCGCGGTGGAATCTCCGGGTAGGCCGTCCGGGTGACGAGCCCGCTCGCCTCGAAGCGCCGCAGTCGGTTCGTGAGCGTGTGCGCGCTGATGCCAGGGAGGCGGTCTTTGATCTCCGTGAATCGGAGGGGGCCGTGGAGCAGCTCCCGCACGATCAAGGTGGCCCAGGGGCCTTCGAGGAGGATGAGGAAGCGTGCCACACCGCACTCTGGGAGATCGTCGCATCGAGACATGGGTTCGAGCATAGGCCTTTAGTGCAGTTGACGTAACCGATGCATCGTATGCACTAATAGACGCATGACCTATCTGATCCACGGCGCCACTGGCGCCCAGGGTGCCCCCGTCGCCGCAGCTCTCGCCGCTGCCGGCCTCGACGTCACCGCCGCTGTCCGCACGCCGAGCACCTATGAGGGGCCGGGAACGGCCGTGGCCGTCGACTTCACCGACACCGCCTCGCTGACCAGCGCCTACCGCGACGTCGACGGGGTCTTCGTCCACCTGCCCATCGGGTCGCCTGCACAGCAGCTCGCGGCGGCCACCGCCGTGGCCGACGCCGCGGAGGCATCCCGTCCCGCCCGAGTCGTGGTCTCCACGAGCGGATACACGCTCGAGGACCCGGAGAGCGCGCTCGCGGTGCTGGTGCGCAGGCTCGACGAGGCTGGGATCTCCACCGCCGTCGTGCAGCCCCGCCTGTACCTCGAGAACCTCCTGCTGCCGTTCGTCGCGGGACCGGCGAAGGAGCGCGGCGTGCTCAGCTACCCCATACGGGAGGACTACGCGGTCTCCTGGAGCTCTCACCTCGATGTCGCGGACGTCGTCGTCGGCCTCATGCGAGACAGCTCGATCACCGGGATCGTCGGTGTCGGCGCCTTGCCGGGTCTGCTCGGCAAGGACCTCGCGGCGAGCTTCGAAGCACGCCTCGGGAAGCCCGTCAGCTTCGAGAGCCGCGACCCGGACGACTTCGGGACGGACCTCGCCAGGCTCATCGGCCCGGGGGCGGCGCCCGTCGTCGACTCCTACAAGTGGCGAGCCACGCAGCCCGACGAGGTCATCGACGAGGCGACGAGCGCGCAGCAGCGCCTCGGCATCAGCCCCCGCTCTGTGACCGACTGGCTCGGGCAGATGGGCGTCTGACCGAGGGCGTCCGTCACGCGAGCGAAGCCGGGAGCCTTCGAGCTCGGCTCCCCTGCTTCGCTCGTGGACGAGGGGCAACCGCGCGTGTGTCCATCGACCGCCGCCTACTGTGTGGTCGAGAAGACCCGGGAGGTCGCAATGGAGAGCCGCACGCAGCCGACTTCCATCAAGGTGCGAGGTGCACGGGTCCATAACCTGAAGAACGTCGACGTGGACGTCCCGCTCGGTCGCCTCGTGGCGATAGCGGGAGTGTCCGGGTCGGGGAAGTCGTCGCTGGCGCTCGGTGTCCTGTACGCGGAGGGCTCGCGGCGCTACGTCGAGGCGCTCTCGACGTACACGCGGCGACGCATGACCCACGCGACCCGGGCGACGGTGGACTCCGTTCAGCATGTCCCTGCTGCGCTGGCGCTCCGTCAGCGCCCAGGCATCCCTGGAGTGCGATCGACCTTCGGCACGTCGACGGAGCTGCTGAACGTGCTCCGCGTGATGTTCTCGCGCCTCGGGTCCCATCTGTGTCCGAACGGGCATCGGATCGCGCCGACGATCGATGTCGCTGCGAACAAGGATCTCGTCTGCCCCGAGTGCGGCGTGAGCTTCTCCCCGCCGGGCGCGGAGTCGCTCGCATTCAACTCGGACGGCGCCTGTGCCGAGTGCAGCGGTACCGGATTCGTGCGCGACGTGGATGACGATGCGCTTGTCCCCGACCCGTCGAAGACGATCGCAGATGGAGCGGTGGCTCCGTGGGGGATGTTCGGCCTTGCCGTGATGCCCCAGGTCGCCGCGGAGCTCGGGGTCCGCATCGACGTGCCCTACCGCGAGCTGACCGACCAGGAACGGCTCATCGTCATGGACGGGGCTCCGGTCAAGCGCGAGATCAGAGTGCCGTCCCGATCCGGCAAGCTCTTCGACCTGAACTTCACCTATCGGAACGCGCGGCAGGCGGTTCGCGAGGCGATCGACAATGCGAGCAGCGAAGCGGGGATCGCCCGTGTGAACCGCTTCATCACGACGCATCAGTGCACGGTCTGCCACGGAACTCGACTCTCGGAGCAGGCGCTCGGCAGCGAGGTCTGTGGCATCGATCTCGCGCAGGCGGCGAGGAAGGACCTCGAGGCGATCCTCGCGTGGGTGGCGGCGGTCCCGGAGTCGATGGATGACACCCTGCAGCCGATGGCGGCGCTCATCGCCGGGCAGTTCGCCGAGATGGGGCAGCGGCTGCTGCAACTCGGGTTGGGGTATCTGACGCTCGACCGAGCGAGCTCGACGCTCTCCACCGGAGAGCGCCAGCGAGTCCAGCTGGCGCGAGCCGTGCGCAACGAGACGACCGGCGTGCTCTACGTCCTCGACGAGCCTTCGATCGGACTGCATCCGGCGAACATCGACGGCCTGATCGGGGTGATGCACGACCTCCTCGCCGACGGCAACTCCGTCGTGCTCGTCGACCACGACGTGCAGGTGCTCCGCGAGGCGGACTGGCTGATCGAGATCGGCCCAGGGTCCGGCGGGGCGGGAGGCACCGTGCTCGCGGAGGGAACCGTCCCCGAGATCGGCGCCCACCCGGCATCGCTGATCGGAGAGTTCCTGGATGGGCGAGCTGAGACCATCACCAGGGTGCGGAGCGACGCGGCGGGCGTCTTCACGCAGGGCACCGTGCGACTCGAGACCTCGGCGGTGCACACCGTGCACCCGCTGCAGGTCAGCATCCCGAAGGGGCGTCTCACCGCGGTGACCGGCATGTCGGGGTCCGGGAAGACGACGCTCGTCCTCGAGAGCCTGGTGCCGGCGATCGCCGCGGCCCGTCAGGGCACGGTGCCGCCGAGTCACGTGCGAAGGCTGGACCCTGCGGGCCTCAACGAAGCCAACGTCGTCGACGCGTCTCCCATCGGCACGAACGTCCGTTCGACCGTGGCGACGTACAGCGGGGTCCTGGATGATCTGCGTCGACTGTTCGCGGCGACTCCTGAATCACGTGAGCGCGGGCTCAAGGCGGGTGACTTCTCGTACAACACGGGCTCGCTCCGTTGCCCGCGATGCGAGGGCACCGGTCAGGTGGTGCTGGATGTGCAGTTCCTGCCGGACGTCGACATCCCCTGTCCCGACTGCGGGGGCAGCCGGTACCGGCCTGACGCGCAGGCGATCCGGATCGCCACGGAGGGAGGTGAGCGCAGCATGCCGGACCTGCTCTCGGCCTCGGTCTCGGACGCCGCCGAGATGCTCGCAGGCCTTCCCAGACTCGCGAGGAAGCTGCGGACCCTGGTCGAACTCGGTCTCGGCTACCTGACGCTGGGCGAGGACACCCCTGCGCTGTCGGGGGGTGAAGCGCAGCGCCTCAAGCTCGCCACCGATCTCGGGCGCAAGCACGACGGCAGCCTATTCATCCTCGACGAGCCGTCCGTCGGCCTGCATCCCCTCGATACGAGAGTGCTGCTCGACGTCATCGATCGGCTCCTGGCGACCGGTGCCACGGTGATCATCATCGAGCACGACCTCGACATGATCGCTAATGCCGACTACGTCATCGACATGGGGCCGGGTGGCGGCACCGCGGGAGGCCGCGTCGTCGCGACCGGCACGCCGGAGGAAGTGTCGATCAGCCCCGAGAGCGTGACCGGGCGATACCTGGCCCCGATGCTCCGCGACGTGCGGCACAAGCCGTCGCGCTCCTAGCGCGGGCGTGCGAGCAACGAGTGGGCGCGCGGTGGGCACCCTCTCGCTCCTGCGCGCTACGTCTTCGACGAGCTGCGCTACCGCCGATACGAGTTGAAGTGCGACAGTCTCAACACCCCGTCCCGCCGCACAGCCGAGCGCCTCCGCTTCGTGTTCGAGGGCGCGTTCCGGTAGCCGTCGCGGGGGTGGGGCCGATGCTCACGCGAGGTCGGCGAGGTCCTCCGCAGTGAGAGTGATGGCGTCTGCGGCCATGTTCTCCGCGAGGTGAGCGGGTGACCCGGTCCCGGGGATCGCGAGGGTGACCGGTGAGCGCGCGAGAAGCCAGGCGAGGGCGATCTGTGCGGTGGTCGCCTCGTGGCGGGCTGCGACGGTGGTGAGCCGGTCATCCGTGATGTCGGAGAAGCCGCCACCGAGCGGGAAGAAGGGGACGAAGGCGATCCCGACCTCCTCGCAGGCGGCGAGCACCTCGAGGTCGTCGCGTTGCGTGGCGACGAAGTGGTTCTGGACCGCCGCGACCGGGGCCACAGTTAGCGCCTCGTGCAGGTGCGCCGTCCCGGCGTTGCTCAGCCCGAGGTGTCGGATCAACCCCTCGTCGCGCATCGCGGCGAGCGCCTCGAAGCGAGCTGCGGCCGATTCCTCGGGTGCGCCGAGTCGCAGGTAGACCAGGTCGAGGCGCTCGAGGCCCAGGTTCTCGAGGTTGGTCTCGACCATCTGCCGCAAGGCGCTCGGGTCGGTTGTCATCTCCACGCCACCCCCTGGTGTCCGCTGGGGGCCCACCTTCGTGGCGATGACCAGGTCATCGCGGTACGGGTGCAGCGCCTCGCGGATGAGGGTGTTCGCGCTGAGTGCGCCGTCATCGCTGACATAGAAGTCGGCGGTGTCGATGTGGTCGACACCCGCCGCGATGGCCTGGCGCAGGACCTCGCGGCTGGTCTCGGCATCGCGGGCGGGGCCGCTGAAGCCGTTCGCGGCCAGACGCATGGCGCCGTAGCCGAGGCGACGGATCGGCAGGTCTCCGCCGAGAAGGAAGGTGTTCTGGTTGCTCACGTGGTGGCTCCTGTTCAGGGGGGGTGGTCAGTCGGTGATGATGGCGTCGCGGCGGATCCATTCAGGACCGGCAGCCGCGCTGTGCAGGAAATGGGCGACGTCTTCACGACTGATCGTCGGGGCGCCCTTCATGGGGACGTGCTCGCCGGACCGGTAGGTTCCCTTGCCGGGCTTGTGGGTCAGCGTCGTGGGATAGACGAGTGTCAGGTCGAGATCACTGGCGCGCAGCAGACGCTCTGAGGCTGTCTTGTCGGCGTAGACGGAACGCAGGAAGGTGCTGTACATGATCTTCTGGACGGGCGTCGAGGAGGGATAGGTGTCACCGGCGCCGAACGAGGACAGCCACACGACCCGAGTGGTGCCGGTCTGCTCCGCTGCTGAGACCAGCGCGGCGGCGGCCCGTGAGAACAGGTCGGTCGGCCCCATGGACCGACCCCGGCCGAGGGTCGAGATGACCACATCCTGGCCGATCATCGCCGTCGCGAGATCCGCGGGTGCGGTCGGGTCGCCTCCGAGGACCGTGATCTGGCTCGAGAGGTCGGCGAGCGCTTCCGGGCGACGCACCAGGGCGGTGACGCTGTCTCCCGCGCGTTGCGCGCGCTCGAGGACGAGGCGTCCTGTGGGTCCGGTGGCACCGATTACGAGCACCTTCATGGGAGGCTCCCTGTCTGCTGGCTCAGTTCCGACTGAACGCCGGCACACTGAAGCGGACATCTGTCCGCTTGAGACGACCGTAGCGGACAGTTGTCCGTTTATCAAGGCGTGGGCATGGCGGGCACTCGTGATGCTCGCCTCGGAACCTGCGACAGGGAATGCGCCCGGGGTGATCAGGCTGGCGCTCGGAGCCCTGCCATGACCAGGTCGAGAAGTCGGGAAGCCTGGCTCTGCCAGTCACCGGAGGGATCGATCTGCCAGATGCCCGCGATGGCCAGGAGAAAGTCGCCGGTGGTGATGTCGGCGCGTATTTTGCCGGCATCGCGATTGGCGACCAGCAGCGACTCGACCGCGTCGCGCACCATCACGTAGGCGGGATTCGCGTCCATAGCGGGCCTCCCCGCCTGATCGAAGGCCTCGGCAAGGCCGGACTTGACCATCGCGAAAGCTGCCAGACGGTTCATCCACTCACGGAGGGCGTCATCGGGCGCGAGCTCCTGAAGGAGCGTCGAGGCGCTGGTCACGACCTGCTGGACCTCGCGCTGGTAGACCTCGAGCACCAGGGACTCCCTGTTCGGGAAGTTCCGATAGAACGTGCCCTGACCGACGCCGGCCCGCTTCGCGATGACGCTCAGCGCCACATCCGGATCCCTGGTCAGCTCTGCAGTGGCGGCCTCGAGCACCTTCTCGCGGTTGCGCTGCGCGTCGGAGCGCTGGGGGGTCGTGCCAGTCGACGTCATGGTCAATCTCCTTCAGCGAACCGGATCCGAGCTGCTGCGTTGTCCTGCGAGCGTAACGGACGCCTGTCCGCATGGCGCCTTCGCAGCTTGCGGTCCAGATGCGCTCGATGCCCTGGGGCGGTGGGCGTCTCCCGGACCGGGGACTTCTCCTCAGCTGACCGGCCCGGCCCCGTGGCACCGTGGCACCGTCTCAAGGCTCCAGGGCATCCAGGATCGCGACGACCGGGCCTTCCTCGGCGTCGCGCCACCCTTGTCCTGCCCAGAGGTTGACGAGCGTGCTGTCACCCGCGGCCGTCGCGTTCGCCCGCATCGCGCGGGTCAGATGGTGGAGAGCTGGATACCCGACGGGCGCATCCGCGTGGCTTTCGACGAAGGCGTTCACGAGCGCTCGTGCGGGGCGGCCGGTGAAGGCACGCGTAAGGATCGTCTCGGTGTAGCGGTCATCCGCGAGTGCTGCCTTGTGCGTTGCGGATGCTCCGCTCTCGTCGGAGAGAAGCACCGCGGTTCCGACCGCGGCCAGGTCTGCGCCCGCGTCGAGCACTTCGCGTACCTGGTCGCGACGAGTGATACCACCCGATGCGATCAGCGGCAGGTCCGTGACCGTCCGGACGCGCTCGACGAGCGTCGTGAGCGGGACGTTCTCCGGGAAGGTGTCCGCATCCCAGACGCCGCTGTGACCGCCGGCGTCGTATCCCTGAACGGTAAGAGCATCGGCGCCGGCTGCTGCAGCCCGTCGCGCCTCGTCGACGGACGTCACCGTCTGGACCGTGAGGACCCCAGCCGTCTTCAGCCTCCGGAACACGTCCGGTGAGGGGAGCCCGAACGTGAAGCTCACCACCGGGGTTCGACTGCGGATGACAGCATCCAGCTTCTCCGCCCATTCGTCGTCGTCTTCCAGCCTGGGCGCCATGGTCGCGGTTTCATCGTGCGTGGACGCGTGCTGCCGGATGCGCTCCCAGTACGCGGCGTACCCCGCTTCGTCGATGGGGTGGGGGTTGGGAACGAAGAGATTGACGCCGAACACCTGCACACCGGCCTCCGTCACCTCAGCGATCTGCGTCTCCAAGGCCGCCGCTGTCTTGTACCCGCCAGCGAGCTGCGCGAAGTGTCCTGCTCTTGCGGCCGCGATGACGAGGGCGGGAGAGCTCGGACCGCCAGCCATGGGCGCGACGGCGATGCGCTTGAACGTGTCCAGGGGCGAGGGGAGGGGCATTGTCGAACCTTTCCGTGATCACCCTGTGCAGGGTGACTCGATCACTTTCGCACCAGTTCCAGTGGCGACGAGCGCCTGGTCATCGGCGAGGGGGAGCAACGGGTAGTCGGGGCCATAGGCGTCCAGGGTTCTGCGGATCAGCTCCGGTGGGTAGGGCGGCAGCTGCCCGTCCGCGTGTGGGACGACCGTCTGCTCCACCAAGCCGAGGCCGGCGAGATCCGTGAGCGTCGGCCCATCCGCAGGATCATCCATCAGCGACGCAGGCGTGACGTCGGGACCCGCGATGATTGACCCGGCGCTGGAGCCGACGTAGGGGAGCCCCGCTCGCACGAACCTGACCAGGGGCTCGTCGCAGCCGGAAACGCGCAGCCCCTCGAGGAGCGCGAAGGTGCTCCCACTGGCCACGTACACCGCATCCAGCCCTTCCAGCACGCGCTCGAACTCGGTCGGGTCCAAGTCGCGAACGGTGATCCCGACGATCTCATGGCCGAGCTTCGCCACCGAATCGCGTTCCGCTCGCACGAACGGAGCCTCCGCGAACGCCGCCTGAGCGTCGTCGATGTAGCCGAGGCGGAGCGGAGCTGCCCCACCAGTCGAGTCGGCGAGGAAGGGTGCCAGCGCACCCGTGCAGCGAGAAAGCAGCAGGATGTTCACGCCGGGAACGGTACCAGCCACCCCCGACAACGGCGCCGACCCGGTGTCCGCGACACGGGCCGCGCTACTCGTCCTCGTCGAGCGGATGCGCGATGGTCGGGATCGGAGCCGTCAGCGGTCGCCCTTCCCGCTGCAGCTTCCGCTTCTGCAGCTGCCAGAGCACGGTGAGGATGAGGAACCAGACGGGTGCTGCGAGGAACGGCAGGCGCGTGTCCTCGCCGTAGATGAGCGTGCCGGCAATGAACACGAAGAACGCGAGCACGAGCCAGGGGGCGACGCGTGCGAGCGGCATCTTGAACTTCGACGCGCGGTGCTTCTCGGGGTAGCGCCGCAGGTACACGATGTAGCTCACGACGATGGAGCCCCACGTAAAGAGGATGAGGGTCGCGCACATCGACGACACGAAGGTGAAGGCGGCGATGACCTCGTCGCCCGCGAAGAGCAGCGGGATGGCGGAGAAGAGGAAGACGCAGGTGAAGAAGACGGCCTTCGTCGGCACGCCCTGCCTGCTGGTCGACGCGAACGCCGCGAGGCCGAAGCCGGCGATCGCGAGCGTCGACACGAAGGGGCTCTTGCCCGGCTCGATCTTGTCCCACGGCGTGACGCTCATGATGACGATGAGGGCGCCGACGTAGAAGATGAGGATGCGTGCGACGATCGAGTTGATGGCCTTCGGCAGCGTCTTGCGGGGGTTCTCGGTCTCGGCGGCGGCAGTGCCGACGAGCTCGACCCCGATGAACGAGAAGATCCCCATCTGGAAGCCGAGCACGAACCCGCTCGCGCCCATCGGGAACATCCCGCCGTGTCGGCCAGTCGCTCGGCTACCCCGTTCGCGAGCTGATGCGCACCGACGACCTCTACATGATCCATGGCCTCGTCGCCGAAGGGCTCGGCTTCGCCCTCTCGACGGATGCCGCCATCGACCCCGACTTCGACGTCGTGCTGCGCCCCGCCGTGCAGGACCTGGGGGAGCGGCACGTGTCGTTTGCCACCCGCCGGGGATCCGTGCCGAAAGCTGCGGGCTGGCTCGCGGAGATCCTGCTCAGCGGCCGAGCGCCTGCAGCGGATCGCCCGTGAGCCGGAACGTGTCCCACTCATCCATCGGGAACGCCCCGAGGCTCCTGTAGAACCCGATCGACGGCTCGTTCCACTTCAGCACCGACCACTCGAGGCG
Source organism: Pseudoclavibacter sp. RFBB5 (assembly GCF_002931555.1). Classification (GTDB taxonomy): domain Bacteria; phylum Actinomycetota; class Actinomycetes; order Actinomycetales; family Microbacteriaceae; genus Pseudoclavibacter. Next base: position 95,853 of record NZ_PSTZ01000001.1, read on the forward strand.
CCGGTAGTCCTTCGCGACGCACTCCTGCGCAAGCGAGCCGAGCAGCGCTTTCCCGATGCCCCCGCCGCGCGCATCCTCCCGCACGTAGAGGTCCTCCAGCCAGATGCCGTGCTCGCCCTCCCACGTCGAGTAGCTCAGGAACCAGAGGGCGATGCCGTCGAGGCGCGTGGAGTCGGCGCCGGCCTCGGTCTCGCGCGGCGCTTCCGCGACCGTCGCGAACACCGCGGGGTTCTCGCCGAAGAAGTTGCGGTGGAGCTGCTCCTCGGTCGTCTTGACCGCGTCGGGTTCGCGCTCGTAGACGGCGAGCCCGCGGATGAGGTCGAGGATCTGCGGCACGTCGGCGGGAACAGCAGGGCGGATGGTCGGCTCGGTCACGGCACGACGCTAACAGCCGGTCGATCCGATTCGCTGGTCGGCGGAATCCTGTGGTAGCTTCCCGGCAGGACATGTAACTGGTCAAGCAGGCAGGATCCGAACGCTTCACTCACGTGACGGCGATCGGGTCCTTTTTTTGTGCCCACTTTTCCAGGCAGGCGTCCACCTACTTCCCCCACCCCTTGGATCCAAAGGAGGACCCATCATGACTCGACAGGATGACGCGAAGGCGATTCTCGCTGGCGTCGGCGGCGCTGAGAACATCAGCGGGCTCACTCACTGCAGCACGCGACTGCGCTTCACGCTCGCCGACGACGCCCTGGCCGACCTCAACGCGCTGAAGTCGCTTCCCGGCGTTCTCGGCGCCGTGCGCAGCGGTGCGCAGACCCAAGTCGTCGTCGGCAATGACGTGGTCCCTATCTTCGACGCGATCGAGCGCGAACGCCGCGGCACGGCGGATGCTCCGGCAGCCGGGGGCACCGCAACGCGGCGTGAGTTCTCGTGGAAGCGCGCGGGCGGAGTCCTCATGGACTTCATCGTGAGCGTGTTCTCGCCGCTGGTTCCCGCCATTGCCGGTGCGGGCATCCTGAAGTCGTTGCTGGTCGGAGCCGGGGCTCTCGGCTGGCTGTCCGTCGAGTCCGAGACCTACCTCCTCCTCTCGGCCATCCCCGACGCGGTCTTCGCCTTCCTCCCGCTCCTCGTCGCCTACACGACGGCAAAGAAGCTCAACGTCAATCGTCCGCTCGCGCTCGGCGTCGTGGCCATCCTGCTGTTCGCGAACTTCACGACCCTCATCAACCAGGACGGCGGGGTCTCCCTCTTCGGCATCCCGGTCCAGGCGGTCAACTACAACTCGCAGGTCTTCCCGTCGATCCTCGCTGTGCTGCTGCTGTGGCCGCTCGAGCGCTTCTTCAACAAGGTCTCGCCGGGGCCGATCCGCGTGTTCTTCGCGCCCTTCATGTGCTACCTCATCGTCGCGCCGCTGCTGATCCTGGTGCTCGGCCCGGTCGGATTCTGGCTCGGCTCGATCCTCACGGGGGCCATGATCGGCCTCTACAACACGCTCGGCTGGGTCGCGGTCGCCATCCTCGCCGCGCTGCTCCCGCTTGTCATCTCCGTCGGCATGCACAAGGCCTTCATCCCACCGACCATCGCCACGATGGCGCAGACGGGTAAGGACACGTTCTACCTCGTCGCCTCGCTCGGCCACAACATGGCCGAGGCCGGCGCCATGTTCGCCGTCGCGCTCCGCACCCGCAGCAACCGTCTGCGCGCTACGGCTGTCTCCGCCGGTATCTCTGCGCTCTTCGGCATCACCGAACCGGCGATCTACGGCGTCACCCTGCAGAACCGCAAGGTGCTCGTCTCCGTGATGGCCGGTGCTTTCGCCAGCGGTGCCTACCTGGGTCTCACGGTCGTCTCGGCTTTCGCGCTCGTGGGCCCCGGCCTCGCGAGCTTCACGATGTTCGTGGACGGCCTCAACCCCATGAACATCGTGCACGCGGCGATCGGCGCGGTCATCGGCATCGCGGTGGCGTTCATCATCTCGCTCATCACGTGGAAGGACTCGACCTCGCCGTCACTGCGTGACGAGAGTGTCGACGCGGATGCTCTGGGAGCGTCGGCCGAGTCGAGCTCAGCGGCGGTCGCGCAGCCAGCAGCGGCAGCTGCAGCTCCGGCCGGCGCCGCGACAGTGATCGCTCCGATGACCGGCGAGGTCGTCGCGCTCTCGAGCGTCACCGACCCCGTGTTCTCCGGAGGAGTGCTCGGGGACGGGGTGGCCATCCAGCCCGATTCCGGTGCGGTCCGCGCCCCCATCGCCGGCACCGTCACCTCGCTCATGGACTCGCATCACGCCATCGGCGTCACATCGGACGATGGGGTCGAGGTCCTCGTGCACGTCGGCCTCGACACGGTCAAGCTCGACGGCGCCCCCTTCACGGTGCATGTCGCCCAGGGCGACCGGGTCGAGCAGGGGCAGCTGGTCATCGAGGCCGACCTGGAGGCGATCCGCGCGGCGGGCTGCGACACGACGACCCCCGTCGTCGTCGTCAACTCCGCGAAGTTCCCCGTCACTGTCCTCGCCTCCGGGCACACCACGATCGGCGACCCGCTCGCGAGCATCGCCGCCACACACCACAACGTAGAGAAGGAGCTTGCCAATGGCACTGCCTGACGGATTCCTCTGGGGCGGCGCGATCGCCGCGAACCAGGTCGAAGGCGCGTGGAAGGACGGCGGGCGAGGTCCCGCGGTCACTGACGTCAACACGTACAAGCCGAAGGCCGACCCCAAGCAGTACGCGGTCCACCACGTGAACACGCTCGAGAGCATCCAGGCCGCCATGGCCGACCCCGACGAGCTCACGTACTACCCGAAGCGGCGCGGCATCGACTTCTACCACCGCTACCCGGAGGACCTGGCGCTCTTCGCCGAGATGGGCTTCAAGGTGCTGCGCGTGTCGATCGCGTGGACCCGCCTCTACCCGACCGGCGAGGAGCTGGAGCCGAACGAGGAAGGGGTGCAGCACTACCTCGACTTCTTCACCGAGATGCGCCGGCTCGGCATCGAGCCGCTCGTCACGCTCGCGCACTACGACCCGCCGCTGCACCTCGCGCTCAAGAACAACGCGTGGGCTGACCGCAGCATCCTGCCGCTCTTCGAGCGCTTCGTGCGCACCTGCTTCGACCGGTTCGGCCACCTCGTCACGAAGTGGCTGAGCTTCAACGAGATCGACGGCATCATCCGTCACCCGTTCACGTCGGGCGGCATCATCGAGGAGACCGTGGATGGCAGCGTTGAGCAGGCCTGCTACACGGCGCTCCACCACCAGTTCGTCGCATCCGCGCGTGCCACGCAGCTGCTCCACGAGCAGTACCCGGACTCGCAGATGGGCTGCATGCTCACGATGCTGACCACGTACCCGAACACCTGCCACCCCGACGATGTCGCGGCGACGCAGGCGAAGGAGCGGATGCTGTTCCTCTGCACCGACGTCCAGGCCGGCGGGGCCTACCCTCGCCTCGCGCTCAAGGCCCTCGAGCAGATGGGCGTCGAGATTCCGTTCGAGGACGGCGACGCCGAGCTGCTCCGCGAGCACCCGGTCGACTTCATCTCGTTCAGCTACTACATGTCGCTCACCGAGTCGGTGAACCCGGACGCGGAGCGCACGCCGGGCAACACGATCCTCGGGGTCAAGAACCCGTTCCTCTCGTCGAGCGAGTGGGGATGGCAGATCGACCCCACCGGGCTTCGCATCTCGCTCATCGAGCTCTACGACCGCTACAACAAGCCCCTGTTCATCGTCGAGAACGGTCTCGGGATGCGCGACGAGCTCGAGGAGGACGGAACCATCCACGACCCGTACCGAATCGACTACTTCCGCGCGCACTTCGAGGAGATGATCCGCGCGGTGGATGAGGGCGTCGACCTGCTCGGCTACACCAGCTGGGCCCCCATCGACAGCATCAGCGCATCCACCTCCCAGATCACGAAGCGCTACGGGTTCATCCACGTGGATATGGACGATCTTGGGCGTGGAACAATGGAACGTCGCCGCAAGGATTCGTTCTACTGGTACCAGAAGGTCATCGCGACGAACGGAGCGGATCTGTCCTGAGCCTCGCGCCGCCCCACGGTGGCCGCACAGGCAGTGTCGACGGAGACACACCAATGCAGACAATCAGAAAAGTTCTCAACTCGAGTGTCGTGCTCGCCGCTGACGAGCACGGCACCGAGTTCGTGGTGCTCGGCAAAGGCATCGGATACGGGCGCAAGCCGGGCGAGGAAGTCGTGCAGGACGGGGCGAACCAGGTGTTCGTCTCGCTCCCGAAGGGCGACCAGCGCAACCTCGAGGACCTGCTCACCCAGATTCCGGGGGAGTACATCGAGCTCACGAGGGCGATCGTCGCGCGCGCCGAGGCCGGTGGGCTGGACCTCGATCCGCACATCTACCTCGCGCTCACCGACCACCTGCACTTCGCTGTCGAACGACACCGCAAGGGGCTGGCGACGGTGAACCGGCTCGCCTGGGAAGTCCGAACCATCTACCCGAAGCAGTACGAGATCGGTCTCACGGCCGTCTCGATGCTCAACACCCGCACGGGGGTCGAGCTGCCGGAGCAGGAGGCCGCGAACATCGCGTTCCACCTGGTCAACGCCGATACCGGCAACGCCGGGGTCGACTCGATGCGGATCGTACAGCTCGTCAGCCAGGTGGCGACGGTCGTCACCCACTCCACGGGCAGGCAGCTGCACAACAACGAGCTGCACGGCGCGCGGTTCGTCGCGCACCTGCAGTACTTCGCGCGGCGCTTCTTCGACGGCAAGCTCGCGACGAGCGCCGACGACTTCCTCTTCAACAGCCTGAGCGAGCGCTACCCGGCCGCCGTCTCGGCGGCCGAGCGTGTGCGCGCGTTCGTGCGTCAGGAGTACGAGCAGGAGCTGCCGAACGAGGAGATCGCGTTCCTGGCGCTGCACATCGCGAGGGTCTCGACCGACTGAGCCTCGGTGCTGACCGGCGAGCCGGGCGGGCGTCAGACCCAGCGCACCCAGTTGGCGCCGCTGCCGGTCTCGACCTGCTGCAGCTCGGTGAGGTGGTTGCCGTTGACCTCGTACAGCGACACCTGCGTGGAACCCTCGCCCGCGGCGACGAGGAAGTGCCCGTCTGGGCTCATCCCGAATCCTCTCGGCTGCTGCTGCGTGACCGTGAACGCTCGCGCGTCCTCGAGTGAGCCGTCCTCGGAGACCTTGAGGGGCGCGAGCGTGCTCGTCGTGCGCTCGGAGGTCCACAGGAACTGCTCGTCCGCACCCCAGTGCACGTCAGCGCCCCAGATGGAACGGGGCTCGAGCGGATTCGCACCGAGAGTCCCCCGCTGGAGGCCTTGGAGTGCGTCCGCGAAGCTCGCCGCGTCGACGAGCGACAGGATGCCCGTGGCCTGGTCGCGCGCGAAGCGCAGCACCTCGCCGCTGAACTCGGTGATCACGTAGGCGTCGGTCTCTGCTCCGTTGAGCACGATGTGGCGGGGCCCGCTGCCGGCCGGTGCTGCCTCGCCGACGGGGTCGAGCGGCTCGAGGTCGAGGTCGTCCGTGATCGCGTACTGTCCCACGAGGTCGTCGCCGAGCGAGACGAAGTACGCGAAGCGGCCGTCGCTGCTCGGGGCCACCGAGTGGAGGTGCAGGTGCTCGACGACGGCCGTCGGCTCGCCGACCTCGCCGTCATCGACCGGCGCGATGAGGCCGTGGTTCGCCGAGTACGCGGCGCCGAGCAACGCGGACCCGTTCTTCGTGAGCGCAACGTAGTTGAGTCCACCGCGGGGCGTATCGCGCCGCGAGACCTGCGTCAGCTCGCCCGACTCGCGGTCGAGGCGCAGCGTCACGATTCCCGCCGGGCTGCCCTTCACCGCGGCATAGACGAAGTCTCGGTCGGTGTCGACGACGAAGTTCGAGCATCCGGTCAGCCCGGAAGCGACGGACAGCCGCTCGAGGGCGGTGCCGTCGAAGCGGAACACCGAGATCGAGCCTTCGCCTGCATTCGCGACGAGTACGAGTTGGGTGGTCATGCAGTCTCCTTCTGTGTTGCTGTGGCCGCGCGCGCAGCCACGACGACCGAGAGCACGTCGGCGCTGTGGTCGAGACGGCGGTCTCGCGCGTCTGTGTCGTGCTCGCGGATGATGCGCTCGAATTCCTGGAACTCCTCCACCACGCGGTGCGGGTACTTCGTGAGGTCGACCTGCGCGGCGGCGCCGTCTCGGGTCGCGTAGCTCACGGAGGCCATGACGTTCGGCGGGCCGTCGACGACGATCCAGCCGTCCTCGCCCTGGATCTTGCTGCGGATGGGGCCGTCAGAGTCCTTCGCGCAGACGCACACGGCCGTGGTGTCGCCGTAATCGAGGACGAGCACGCCGGACGTGTCGATGCCGCGCTGCACGTTCGGCGTGTAGCTGACGTGCTTCGGCCTGCCGAGCAGCCCGACGACGAAGTGGATGGCGTAGATGCCGAGGTCCATGAGCGCTCCGCCGCCCTGCGCGGGGTCGAAGGCCGGCAGCACGGTGCCCTCGCGGAAGGCGTCATAGCGGGAGGAGTACTGCGAGTAGTCCGACTGGATGAGCTTGACCTTGCCGACCAGGTCGAGGTGCTCTCTGATCCAGCGGTAGTTCGCGAGGTACTGCGTCGTGATGGCCTCGATGAGAATAAGGTCGCGTTCCGTCGCGAGGGCGCGCAGCTCCTGCAGCTCCGATTTCTCGAGCACGAACGGCTTCTCGCAGATGACGTGCTTCCCGGCCTCGAGCGCCTTGCGGGAGACCTCGAAGTGCAGGGAGTTGGGCACGGCGACCCAGACCGTGTCGACGGACGCGTCAGCGAGGCACTCGTCGAGGTCCGTGTAGACCCGCTCGATGCCGAACTGCGTCTGGAGCTCTTGGAGACGCTCGCGACGGCGACCGGAGATCGCGGCGAGCTCGAGCCCGGGGACGTCGGCCACGTGGGGAAGGAAGTCGGCGACGATCTGCCCGGCGCCGATCACAGCGAGCCTCATCGGCGGGTCCTCGGGTGCGTGGCGCGCGTGGGGGAGATCGTGGGATGCACGCTGTCGATCCTATTCGGGGCCCGACCCGTGCTGTCGTCCGTGCCCGTTCGCGGAGTTCGACTAGCACCGCCGCCTGCGAACGAGGGCGAGATCGCGGAGGAAACATCCAGGGCCTCGCCGACTCGCGCGCCATCGCGGGGAGGGGAGTTCTCCCCGCCTCCCGCACGCGCCCTGCAGTGCGAGTGCATCGCAATCTGCGGGTCTACGCTCGCCGACATCCCGGACCAGCCGGGCCTGTCGAAGGAGTTCTCATGCGTCGAATCGCCTCAAGCATCACCGCAGCCCTCTTCGCCGTCGGCATCGCCGTCTCCGCTCCGGCGATCGCGAATGCCGGCACGGAGCAGATGTACTGGACCGGCGGATCGCTCGCCGACTGCCAGGCAGTGCAGCGCACGTACATCAGCTCGTGGACGAAGATCACAGAGTCCTGCCACCGCAACGGCAACGGCTACTCGTTCACCTGGACCTCCATCTAGGCGCCCAGAGCCGGGCGTTCAGCGCTCGAGTTCGGAGGCGCCCGGCGAGACGACGCTGAGTGTGACCGTCCGCCTGTCCGGGTCGACCGACTCGACGCGAACCACGACCGGGGCGCCCAGCTCGAGCGCCGAGGCGTCGCCGACGACCCTCGCCCTCACCGCCGGATCGCGCAGCAGCACGGTCGCCTTCGCCCGTCGCTCCGTGGCTTCACCGGTCGGTGAGGACTCGACGACGATCCCGTCGAGCTCCTCGCCGACCAGTGGTCCGAGCAGCACTGCCTCGAGCAGGTCGACGGTTCCTCGCTCGTACGCGTTCGCGCGCTGCGACCCCGCTGCCATCTCAGCCGGGAGCGCGCCGAGCGCATCCACCACCCAGGACGGCACCTCTCGGCCGGCGCAGAACGCCAGCGCGATCTCGGTGCCGTACCGGTCGACGAGGCGTCGGAGGGGCGCCGTGACGTGCGCGTACTCGGCCGCGATAGCGCTGTGCGATGCGCCGCGCGGGACCTCAGGATGCTCCGGCGTTCCGAACGCCGCGTATCCCGCGCCGCGGAACAGTCGGGTCGCCTCGGTCGCGAACGCCGCGTATTCGGGACGCGACGTGTCGATGGTTCGCACGAACTCGGCGTAGGAGGAGCTCGGGGTCCAGTCGAACCCGAGGGCCGTGGCGACACGGCGCAGGCGCTCGACATCTTCGGGGCGAGCCTCATCGAGGGTGCGCCAGATGCCGACTCCGGCGAGGCGATGCAGCCTCGCCGCGGCGATGCCGGTGAGCAGTGACAGCTGCGCGTTGAACTCCTCGCTCGCCAGCGGCTCGCGCAGCACCAACCGGTAGCGGGTCCCATCTTCGCTGCGCTCGATCTCCTGGTCTGGGACCTCGAGCGTTGCGCCCCCGCGCGTGAACTGGGCGTCGATGCGCAGCTGACCCACCTCGGCGAGAAGCTGCAGCAGCTCGTCGGCGGTTCCGTCGTCGAGCTGTCGCTGCACCGACGCGTAGTCGAGCTGCGCCCGCGAACGGACCACGGATCGACGTACGTCGATGTCGTCGAGCGGCTCACCCGACGCGTCGAGCCGCATCCGCCACACCACAGCCGGTCTGTCGACGTCGGGGAGCAGGCTCGCGGCACCCTCGCTGAGGACGGTCGGATGCAGGCCGAAACGGCCGTCGGGGCCGTACACGGTGAGGGCGCGCCGGTGGGTCTCGGCGTCGAGCGCGCCACCCGGCTCGACGAACGAGGCGACGTCGGCGATCGCGTAGAACACCTCGAACCGGGCGGGTTCAGCGTCGGCTGCCGCGACGCGTCGGAGGAAGAAGGCCTGGTCGAGGTCGCGGGACCCGACGGGGTCGAGGGTCACGAAAGGCAGGTCGCGGAGGTCCTGCCTGACGGAGTCTGGTCCGGCGTCGAACTCGAGTGCCGCAGCTGCCTCGGCCTCGAGCAGCGCGTCGGCGGGGTAGTCGACGGGGATCTCGAGTTCGGTGCGCAGCCGCTCGAGGTGCGGGGCGAGCACATCGGCGGCCGCGCCGGCCTGCACCGCGCGCTTGCTCATCGGGTGCTCAACTCCGGAGCGTGGACTGGGCTGTTCGACTGCATAGCGTCAACGTAGCCGGTGCCGCCGACATTCGAGCCGAGCATGCATCCCGCGCCGAAGCCACCTCTCGATCTCGCCCCCGTCCGCCTCGCGGCTGGCACCGACCGGCGTGACGCGGCCGCAACGCTCTGAGCGGAACCGGATGCGCCCCATACGTTTTCCATAGAACGGTGGGTCACGATAAGCGCATGGTTGACTTCAACAAGATTCTCGGCGCGGCCTCCAAGGCCCTCGGCAACTCCGGTGGCTCCAGCAACTCCGGCAACCGGGGCGGCGGGAAGAGCGGCTCCGGGGACTGGAAGGACATGGTCCGCAAGGTCGCCGACCAGGTGACCGGCGACGGTCAGCAGTCGCGCGGCCAGCAGGGCTACCAGAACCAGCAGGGCTACCAGAACCAGCAGGGCCGCCCGGGGCAGGCGCCCCAGTACGGCCAGCAGGGCCGGTACGACCAGCGGCCGCCGAGCGCACCGAGCTACGGCTCACGTCCCGGCGCGAGCGCCGGGTCGGGAAGCGCCGCCGACAAGGCGGCCGTCGCGAAGTACGACTACCTCCTCAAGACGGCTGCGCCCGATCAGCTCGAGCAGGCCCACCGTGAGGCGTTCCAGCGCCTCACGCCTGAGCAGCGCGACCAGGTGCGCGAGCGCCTGAGCGCCGAGTCCGGCCCGTACGACCGCCCCCAGTCGAGCTCGCCGGACGACCTGGCCCGCGCCGCGACGCGCGGAGAAGTGCAGCGGCCCGGGTTCATGGCGAAGGTGCTCGGCGCGGGAAAGCGCATCGCCTCCTCGCGTGGCGGTGGCAACTTCACTCCCGGTTCCAGCCGTGGCGGCTCTTCCCGCTTCGGCCGAGGCATGGGCGTCGCGGGAGCCGGAGCGGCTGCGGCCGGTGCGGGAGCGCTCGGCGGTATCGCGCTCGGCGTCGTCGGGGGCGCCGTGGCGAGCTCCGTCGCCCTGCCGCTGCTCGGCGACGCGATGGCATCCGGTATCGACTTCGACGGCATCGCCGCGTCCGGCATCGAGGGCTTCGAGGGGCTCACGGCCGACCTCGGTGAGTTCGGCGGCATCGGCGAGACCGTCTCCGGTCTCAGCGAGCAGGTCGGCGGATTCGGCGACCAGTTCGCCGGTGCCGGAGAGCAGCTCTCAGGAGCCGGCGATCAGTTCCTCGGCGGCGTCGAGGAGCAGGCAGGCAACTTCGGTTTCGATATCCCCGGCCTCGGAGACCTGTTCGGCAAGTAGCTCACGCCTCCTCGAAGGTTTCAAGCTTGGCACTGACCAACTCCCGTGATGGATGAGCGCTCGCGCGGCCTCTGAGCTCGCGATCCGCGCATCCATCATGGATGTTGGCCCCGATGCCCGCGTCCGGGGTCGCCGACCGCGACCCCGAGCCGCGGGCATCGGCCGTTAGGCTCGGATGATGGCGAACCGCAGTTATCTCTACGTTGTCGACGAGATCCCAGGTCAGGGGGCCCCGCTCACGCGGGTCACCGGTCTCTCGGAGTGGAAGTGGGATGTGCCGCTCGTGCACGAGCTGCTCGTCTCCGGGTCCGGCCGCCTCGTTCCCTCGACGATCTGGGATGCGCCTGCCATGGCGATCCTCGGCGACTACGACCAGGGCGTCGCCAACCTCGAGCGCCTCTTCGCGCAGCTCCCGCACGACGAGGAGACGCAGCGACAGATCGCCGAGGCGCGCAACGCGCTGAACGACCCCGCGAACCGCGGTCGCTACCTGCTGCTCGAGGTCGCCGAGATCCACGTGCTGGGCGTCACGGACGACGACAACCCCTTCCCGGAGATGCTGACCGAGGCGCAGGGCATGGTCCGCGACGACGAGGCGAGCGTGGATTCGCTCATCCGCCACGCGCTCGGGCTTCCCGCCGAGAAGCGCCCGCAGCTCACCGGCTCCGGGTCGTGGGCCAACAACCTGTACTTCGCGCCATCCGGGGCACCGCAGCAGGAGCCTGCCGCGGTACCGGATGCAGTGCCCGAGGCCCAGCCGGCGCCGCCGGCCGCTGCGCAGTACGCAGCGCACACCGACCAGCAGGCTGCGCAGTTCCCGCCACCGATGGGCCAGCCCCAGCAGGTTCTCCTCGTCAGGCCTCTCGCGAACGGGGCCGCGCAGTGGGGCGTCGGGCTGCTCGCGCTCATCCCGTTCCCGTTCGTGAGCGCCATCGTCGCGGGAATCGTCATGACGGCGGTCGGACGGTCGCGCGCACCGGCGACCGAGGCCGGGGAGCGGAACCGGACGAACGCCGCCAACTGGGGGATCACCTACCTGATCTCCTCGGTCATCCTCATCGCGCTGCACATCGCGTTCCTCATGACCTTGGACGAGTACTCGTCGACGTTCTACCCGATCGGCATCCCCATCACCATCTGGTTCGCACTCTCGGTGACGCACGTCGTGCTCTCGATCGTCGGCCTCGTGAAGGCCTCGCGGGGCGTCGTGTTCAAGCCCATCGCACTGCCGTTCTTCAGCCCCCGCGCTCGCCTCTGGTGAGTCGCACGCGCTGACGCTCCCCAGCGTGGGGCTCGTGCTCATACCCGTCGTGGACTCGGCGGCGTAGCGGATGCGCGACAATAGCCTGCAGCACCGTCGGCTCGAGTCGGCGCGTGCACGGGGAATTCAGGCTGGGGGGGCCGAGATATGCCGATCAATGACACCGAGGTGATACTCGCGGCGCGGGACGCGCTGCCGAGCTGGTCGTGGGACGACTTCGCGAAGGAGCCGCCGCAGACAGTGGAGCTCATGCGGCTCGATCCGAACGAGTGGCACGCGCTCATCGCCTACCTCGCGGGGCCGAGCTGGGTGTACCAGGAGCCTGCTCGCTACGATCCGGTCGACGAGACCGGCCGCGTGCGGCGCGGAGATGCGTCCACGGCTGGCACCTTCTCGGGCGATGCGGACGTCACCGGCGACCACGACGAGATGGCCCGATACCTGGTGGACGCCGGAGTGCCCGAGCCACCTCGAGGGGTGCAGTGGATGCTCTGCCTCCCCGACGGGGTCACCGAGTGGGAACTCGAACACGCGTGCCGACTCGCTGTGCAGAACATCGATCCGGCAGATCGCCGCCGGAGCGCTCTCGAGGTGCACGCCGCCCTGCGGGTGCTCCTGAACGGAAGGATGACGCCGCTGTCCTGGTGACCACCTCCCGGCGAAGATGCGGCGGCAGCTCAGTCGATCTCGTGCGAAGCCGGCGACTGCAACCCAGGCTACTGGGGTGTATCCGGGGTCCGCAGGTACTTGCGCAGCGCCTTGATGGCAAGGACGAGGGCCCAGACCGCGAGCACTGCGACGACCGTCGCCAGCGTTAGCGGGAGGACCGGCAGGAGTGCGTGAACGAATCGGGTCGGCGGGGGCGACATCGGGGTCCGTCAATGTCTCGTGACGGACCCCGACGGTTATCTCATCCGCTTCCAGGAGAGCCTGGGGTGGCGAGCAACTGGCTAGCTCTGCGCGACCGCGGGCGCCTGACGACCGCGGCGGGCGGCGATGAACGAGCGCACGCCGGCCGTGATGAGCGCGACGAGCAGGACCAGCATGATCGTGCTGCTGATGATCGCGCCCGGGCGCTCGGCCGTGCCGGCGAAGAGGTCGCCGAGCTGAGCGACGTTCATGAGCGAGCCGAGGGCACCCAGCAGTGCTACGGCGAGCGCGCCGTGGATGGCGTGCTTGCGGAGCTTCGGGTTGCGGGCGATGAGGCCTGCGATCACGAGCAGGACGCCGACTGCTGCTGGGATGAGAGCCGTGAGGCTGCCGGTGTCGCTGACGAAGTACGCGACGGCACCGGTCACGACGAGGAGGGCACCGATGAGGATGGTGAGGAGAGGCATGCGGGATGGGATCCAATCTCGCGGTAGGCCAGCGGCATCCCAGGCGGACCGCTTCGCGCGGGCTCTGCCCTGGCGCGTGACGGCCGGCGACGGGGGAGTCGCTGGTCGTTGGTGTCTGGTCCCGCCAACTTTACCAGTCGGTCGGTTTCGACCCGCAGTCTGGAACCCAGATCGTCAGCGGGCTGCGCCCTCGATCGCGTCGCGCCCGGACTCGCGCGATTCGAACGCGCCGAGGAAGGTGCCCTGGCCGTCGTGGGCGCGGAACTCTCCTTGGACGAGCTCGACGAACCCGGCGAAGTCGTCGCCCGTCGGGGTCTCGCGCATGGCCACCCAAAGGCCGTTCGCGGGTGAGAGCCAGCGCAGTCGGCGAGGGGTCGCCTCTACTGCCGACTGGGGTGCCGACGGTCGGGGGATCTCGAGCAGGCTCATGGGGTTCCTCGGTTCGAAGTGGTTGGCCGGATAGTTAGGCTAGCTAGCTATTCCTGGGAGTGGGCATAGGGTTGTCTGAGGGCGGTGCTGCGGATCAGGCGACGGCGTCGGGTGATTCGGGGAGCGTCTGTCCGCCATCGACGACGATCGTCTGACCGGTGATGAATGCGGCTTCCCTGCTCGCGAGGAACGCCGCCGCGAAGCCGATCTCCTCCGCGCGGCCGAGTCTCCGCAGCGGCACGGCCGATGTCATCGACGCGAGGTACTGCTCGCCCATCTCCTCGAGTCCAGCCGATTCGACGTTGCCTGGCAGCACGGCGTTGACGGTGATCGTGTGCTTGGCGAGCTCGATCGCCGCCGTGCGCATGAAGCCCAGCTGGGCCGCTTTGGACGCGCCGTAGTGCGACCATCCCGGGTAGCCGGTGATCGGGCCCGTGATGGATGAGGTCATGACGACCCGGCCTCGCCCCGATTCCTGCAGGGCGGGCAGGCACGCCTGCACGGCGTAGATCGTTCCCTTCACGTTCGTGTCGAGCACCTCGTCGAGCTGTGCCGGCGTCATCGTGTCGAGCTCGGCCTGCGGGAAGATGCCAGCGTTGGCGCACAGCACATCGATACCGCCGAGCAGGTTGGTAGCAGATGCGGCCAGGTCGCGGCACGACTCCGGGTCGGCGACGTCGACCGTGAAGCCGACCACGCGCCCTGGTTCCTCCGGCCCCGCAAGCTCCTCGAGCGAGGCGACGGCCGCATCCACTCCCGTCTGAGAGCGGCCAGCGACGGCAACGCGCGCGCCCGCCTGCACGAACACGCTGGCGATGCCGAAGCCGATGCCCTTCGTGCCGCCCGTGATGACGACGCGGGTATCGGACAGGTCGAAGAGCGGTGCAGCTGGCATGGGGTGCCTTTCGTGGATGGGCAGGTGTGGCCATTCCATCGCGACGAGGAGCTGCGGCGGGCGGTGCGAAACCTCCCGGCGATCGCTCGTAACCCAGTGTTTACGCCGAGCCGCGCCGTCACCACCAGAACGGAGGCTGGGTGACGTAGGGCGCCTCGAGCCGCGCCACCTCGTCATCGGTGAGCGTCAGCTCGAGCGCGGCGACGGCATCGTCGAGGTGCCTGGCCTTCGTCGCGCCCACGATCGGTGCCGCCACCGTCGGGTTGCGCAGCACCCAGGCGAGCGCGACCCGAGCCATCGGCACGTCGCGTTCTGCAGCGATCTGCTCGACAACATCGATGATCGGGCCATCGGCGTCGGCGTCGAACGCCTTCGCGACGGCGTCGACCTCGGCGCGTGACGACGATTGGCCGAGAGGGCGGGTCAGGCGCCCCTTGCCGTTCGGCGAGTAGGGCACGAGGCCGACGCCCATGTCGGCGCACATGGGGATCATCTCCCGCTCCTCCTCGCGCTTCAGCAGGTTGTACTGGTCCTGCATGGCGACGAAGGGCGTCCATCCGCCGACGGCCGCCGCCTGCTGCAGCTTCGCGAACTGCCACGCGTACATCGACGATGCGCCGAGGTAGCGCACCTTGCCCGCGCGTACGAGGTCGTCGAGCGTCTGCATCGTCTCCTCGACCGGGGTCGCGTCGTCGAACCGGTGGATGTACAGCACGTCGACGTGGTCGGTGCCGAGCCGCTCGAGAGAGGCATTCGCCTGCTCGAGGATAGCCTTCCGGGAGAGGCCCGAGCCGCCGGGGCCGTCGTGCATCTTGCCGGAGACCTTGGTCGCGAGCACGATGTCCTCGCGTCGGCTGAAGCGGCGCATCGCGCGGCCGATGATCTCCTCGCTGGTGCCCTGCTGGTAGACGTTCGCGGTGTCCCAGAAGGTGATGCCGAGCTCCACCGCCTGGCGGAGCAGCGGCGCCGCCGCGTCGTCATCGAGGGTCCAGCTGTGCAGGCCGCGATTCGGGTCGCCGAAGCTCATGCAGCCGAGGGCGAGGCGACTGACGCGGAGGCCGGTTCGGCCGAGGTTCGTGTACTCCATGCCAGGAGCGTATGGCGGACCACCGACATCGAGGGAGTTCCTGCGAGTACCCGTTACGCAGTGCCCGGCTTGCTGGCTCTCATCACCCGACGCCAGACCTGAGGGTTGTGCAGGTGAAGGCACGCGCGGAGATGTGCAACTGCGAGGTCTGCGGATGTGGCTTCGCCAGACCTGGGGGTTGTGCCTGCCTTTCGGCGCGCCCGGGTGCGCAAGGGCAGTGTCTGCGCGCGCCGCCGCCGCCCGCGCCGTGCCACCGCCGTAACCCAGTGTTTACAGCGGCGAACGCTCTGGAAACATCTGCATGTCTACTATTGGCGAACAAGGTTTCATGTCAGGTAACATCGACAACATGCGGGAGACGACCATGACGCAACTAGCCCCCAAGCTGGTCGAGGCCACCCCACCAGGTGGGGACAGCCTCGCGGCCGGCGACCGCATCACGCTCCGCGACCTCGCGCAGGCGCATGGCGTGCACTTCATCCTCGCCACCTTCGTCGACCTCAACGGGAAGCCGTGCGCGAAGCTCGTGCCGACCTCGGCGGCCGACGAGCTCGAAGCGGGCGCCCTCGGGTTCGCGGGCTTCGCCGCCGGCCTCATCGGCCAGGAGCAGCACGACCCCGACCTCATCGCGATCCCCGACCTCGACTCGTTCACGCCGCTGCCGTTCGTGCGCGAGGGGCTCGCGCTCGTGCATTGCGACCCGCACGTCAACGGCAAGCCGTGGCCGTACGCGCCCCGGAACATCCTGAAGCGCGCCATCGCCGAGCTCGCCACACGCGGCATGACGGCCAAGGTCGGCGCCGAGGTCGAGTACTTCCTCGTCGACCGTGCAGAAGACGGCACCCTCGCCCCGGCGGACAAGCGGGACAACGGCCCGCGCCCCTGCTACGACGCCCGAGGCGTGACGCGGATGTACGACCACCTCGCATCCGTCTCGACCGCCATCAACTCGCTCGGCTGGGGCAACTACGCCAACGACCACGAGGACGGCGCCGGCCAGTTCGAGCAGAACTTCGACTACGCCGACGCGCTCACGACGGCCGACCGGGTCATCACGCTCCGCTACATCCTCAACGTGCTCGCCGAGGAGCGCGGCATGACGGCCACGTTCATGCCCAAGCCCTTCACCAACCGCACGGGCACGGGCCTCCACCTGCACCTCTCCCTCTGGAGCGAGCAGGACGAGCCGCTCTTCCCCGCGACGACGGGCACCGACAGCGAAGCGGATGCGCGCGGCCTCGGCCTCTCGCCCGTCGCGTACGGCTTCGTGGCCGGCCTCCTCGAGCACGCCCCCGCGCTGCAGGCGTTCCTCGCCCCCTCGGTGAACTCGTACAAGCGCATCGGCACGGCCACCTCCAGCTCCGGGGCGACCTGGTCGCCGCGCAAGGCGTCGTACGGCGGCAACGACCGCACGCACATGGTGCGCGTGCCGGACAACAAGCGCGTCGAGCTCCGTTCGGGTGACGGTGCCGCCAACCCCTACCTCGCGGTCGCGACGGCCATCATGGCGGGCATCGACGGCATCGACAACAGCATCGACCCGGGCAACCCGTCGGGGCCAGGGCAGGCGCCGGAGGGCGCGGCCGTGCTCCCCGCAACGCTCCTCCACGCCGTCGAAGCGCTGCGCCACGACCCCGTGATCCTCGCCAGCCTCAGCGGAGACGAGGCCACCGGCCGCTACTTCGCCGACGCGAAGGAGACCGAGTTCCTCACCTGGCACGCCCAGGTCAGCAACTGGGAGCTCGACACCTACCTCACCGCCTTCTAACCGCCCGCATCCAGAAGCCAGACCAGCTCACCCCCTCGAAAGGACCACGCCCGTGTGTGGAATCGCCGCGCTGCAGTTGCGCAACCCCCAGCTCAGGCCGCAGATGGGCGACCTGCTCTCGACCATGCTCTGCGAGATGGTCGACCGCGGACCCGACTCCGCCGGCCTCGCCGTCTACGACAACCCAGACCTCACCGGCAGTGCGGCGTCGACCCTCAGCCTGCTCGGGGGCACGCAGCTGCTCATCGCAGAAGAGCTGACGGCCGAGCTCGAGCGCACCCTGCCTGCGGGCGCCGCCCCCAAGGTCTCGGTCGTCGGGGACACGACGCTCGTCAGCGGGGAGCTGTCGACGAGCCTCCTCGCGGATGCGGTCAGCGCGGCCCTCCCGACCGCCACGATCATCGGCCGCGGCGGCCACCTCGCCGTCATGAAGAGCGTCGGCAACCCCATGGATGTCGCCTCCAACCACGGCCTCGAGTCGATGTCCGGCAGCCAGGGCGTCTCGCACACCCGCATGGCCACCGAGTCGGCCGTGACGGCGGGCGGCACGCATCCCTTCGCCGTCGCTGACGACCTGTGCCTCGTGCACAACGGCTCCTTCTCCAACCACGCGTCCATCCGCCGCGAGCTGAAGCGCACTGGCGTGCAGTTCGACTCCGAGAACGACACCGAGGTCGGCGCCCGCTACATCGCCTCCCGCCTCGAGCAGGGCGACACCCTCGAGGAAGCGCTCATCAACCTCGGCGAGGTCTTCGACGGCTTCTACACGCTTGTCGTCACCACCGCCGACAGCATGGCCATCGTGCGCGACCCCATCGCCTGCAAGCCAGCCATCGTCGCCGTCACCGACGACTACGTGGCCATGGCCTCCGAATACCGCGCCCTCGCGCAGCTCCCCGGCATCGAATCGGCCGACATCTTCGAACCAGTCCCCGGAAAGGTCTACACGTGGTCACTCTAGACAGCACCCAGTACGCGGCAGCCCCGGCGGTCGCACCGGCCCCCACGTCGCTTCCGGCGGCGGCTCCGGCATCAGCTTCGGCGGCAGCCACCACTACCACCATCGACCTCGCGGGCCAGGATGTGCGAGTCGTGAACGCGGCAGTGCAGACGGCCGAAGGCGGAACCAGGTGGAGCATCCAGCACCCCGCCGGGAAGCACAACGTCGCGGTCGGCATCACCTCCGCCATCGACGTCACGATCGACGGGCACGTCGGCTACTACGCCGCCGGGATGCACCAGCAGGGCTCGGTCACGATCAACGGCAACGCCGGCGTCGGGCTCGCCGAGAACATCATGAGCGGCACCGTGCACGTCACGGGTGACGCCTCCCAGTCGGCGGCCGCGACCGGCCACGGCGGTCTCGTCGTCATCGACGGCAACGCGGGGGCCCGCTGCGGCATCTCCATGAAGGGCGTGGACATCGTCGTGGGCGGCAGCATCGGCCACATGTCGGCGTTCATGGCGCAGGCCGGACGCCTCGTCGTGTGCGGCGACGCAGGGGAAGCGCTCGGTGACTCCATCTACGAGACGCGCATCTACGTGCAGGGCACCGTCGAATCGCTCGGCGCCGACTGCATCGAGAAGCCCATGCGCGACGAGCACCTCGCGGAACTCGCCGAGCTGCTGCTCGCCGCCGGCCGCGACGACGACCCGGCGGCCTTCAAGCGCTACGGCTCGGCCCGCAAGCTCTACCACTTCAACGTCGACAACGCCTACTAGGCCGAGCAGAGAGAGCCAGCCATGACGCTCATCGAACAGCCCACATCCACGGTCACCGCAACTCCCACCCAGTCGCCCGCGCAGCTCGCCGAGCTCGGCCTCCGCGAGTCGGCGACCTTCGACCGCGCGACGATCTCCGACATCCAGCGCGCCGCCCGCACCGGCATCTACGACATCCGCGGGTGGGGTGCGAAGCGGCAGCTGCCGCACTTCGACGACCTGCTGTTCCTCGGCGCATCCATGTCGCGCTACCCGCTCGAGGGGTACCGCGAGCGCTGCGGCACCGACGTCGTGCTCGGCGACCGCTTCGCCTCGAAGCCGCTGCACCTCGACATCCCCGTCACCATCGCGGGCATGAGCTTCGGCGCCCTCTCCGCGAACGCCAAGGAAGCCCTCGGCCGAGGCGCGTCCGAGGTCGGCACCTCCACGACGACCGGCGACGGCGGCATGACGCCGGAGGAGCGCGGCCAGTCGAAGCACCTCGTCTACCAGTACCTGCCCTCCCGATACGGCATGAACCCGGACGACCTGCGCAAGGCCGACGCGATCGAGATCGTGCTCGGGCAGGGCGCGAAGCCTGGCGGCGGCGGCATGCTGCTCGGGCAGAAGATCACCGAGCGTGTGGCCGGGATGCGAACCCTGCCCATCGGTATCGACCAGCGCTCCGCGAGCCGCCACCCCGACTGGACGGGCCCCGACGACCTCACGATCAAGATCGCCGAGCTCCGCGAGATCACCGGCTGGGAGAAGCCGATCTACGTGAAGATCGGCGCATCCCGCCCTTACTACGACACGGCGCTCGCCGTGAAGGCCGGCGCTGACGTCGTGGTGCTCGACGGCATGCAGGGCGGCACGGCTGCAACGCAGCAGGTGTTCATCGAGAACGTCGGCATCCCGACGCTCGCCGCGATTCCGCAGGCCGTCGCAGCGCTGCAGGAGCTCGGGATGCACCGCAAGGTGCAGCTCATCGTGTCCGGCGGCATCCGCACGGGCGCCGACGTCGCGAAGGCCATGGCGCTCGGCGCCGATGCGGTCGCGATCGGCACGGCCGCGCTCATCGCGCTCGGCGACAACGACCCCCGCTACCAGCAGGAGTACGCCGACATCGGCTCGGCCGCGGGCTTCTACGACGACTTCCAAGACGGGCGCGACCCGGCCGGCATCTCGACGCAGGACCCGGAGCTCGCCTCCCGCCTCAACCCAGTCGAGGGCGGGCGACGCCTCGCGAACTACCTGCGCGTGCTGACCATGGAGGCGCAGACCATCGCCCGCGCGTGCGGCAAGTCGCACATCCGCAACCTCGAGCCGGAGGACCTCGTCGCGCTGACCGTCGAGTCGGCCGCCATGGCCAACGTGCCGCTGGCCGGCACCAGCTGGATCCCCGGCAAGCAGTACTGAGGCGCGGGGCCTCTGCCGCCTCTCCGCCTCACCAGCGACGGCGCCTTCCCAGCTCCGTCGCCTCTCCAGCTACGCCGCCTCTATCCGCGCCGCCTGGCCAACTTCCGTGACGAAACGATACTTCGGAGCCCCGAAACCTTGGGTGCGGAGGTTTCATCACGGAAGTTGGTCACACGTCGAGGGTCGGAGGGTTGCCGCCTCGAGTTGGGCGAGGCGCTCGGCGAGATCGCCCGCAAGCTCCACGACGCGGGGGCCGATGAACTCCGGCTCGGCGGCGAGGTCGAGGAGGGCGTCGTTCATGGCATCCCGAAGTTCGAGGTCCTCGTCCTCGCCGACCGCGATCTGGTCCCGATAGGCGAGGGGGACCAGGGCGACGAGATCGATCTGCTCGGTGGCTTGCCTCGTGAGCGCCGTCCCGCGCTGGATGGCGGCGCGCGACCGCCCGGGCCTGCCGAGCGCATCGAGTGCGTGCAGGTAGGCCAGAAAGTCGACGGGCCCGCGTTCGGCGATGACGTTGGAGCCCGCCGGAAGCTCGGCCAGCCGGTGAGCCGCGATGTCGAGCTGGCGGCTGAACAGGACCGCGTCGAGTTCATCGAAGCGGTCGTCGATGAGTTCCTCGAACGGATCCGGCAGCACGAGGTACTCCGGATGCGCGGCCGCGAAGTCGCTGATGAGCGTGCTCTTGCCACTCGCATGGGTTCCCGACACGACGATCCGCATGGCACGCGAGCCTAGGTCGTCGCGCGCGCCACCGCCATCGCAGCGACTCGCGGCAGCGCCGGCAACTCGCCGGGCGCTGCCGGTCCACGTCTGCGCGGCACACTCCGTCTCCACGGGCTTGACCACCACGCCCTTTCACTAACTCCCGTGGCCAACTTCCGTGATCAGAGGGTGCCTCGAGGGTCTATCGAGCGGGAAGCTCAGGTTTCGTCACGGATGCTGGCCAATGGCTGGCCAGCATCCGTGCGATAGCGGCGCAATCTCAGTGTTCGACGGCGAATCGGCCCGACATTGCACTGATGTTGGTCAGGCGGCCGCATCCGCCGAGCGTTCGGCACGCGCCCGCCGATGCGCGCAAACGATGCGTCTGCAACGTTGTAGAGTGACGCGCACGAGCATCCCTGCAACGGCGCGCGCTGTGCTCGGAACCTGCAGCGCGCCGCCTGAAGAGAGACGACCACGCCCATGGCTGCGACCCTCCATGACGTTGCCCGAGTGGCGGGTGTGTCGATCAAGACGGTGTCGAACGTCATCCACAACTATCCGCATATCCGTGCCAACACGAAGCAGCGGGTGCTGGATGCGATCGCCGAGGTCGGGTACCGCCCGAACCTGGCCGCTCGCGGGTTGCGTCTCGGGCGCACTGGCGTGATCAGCCTCGTCATCCCGGATCTGCGGAACGCCTACTTCTCGGAGCTGGCCGAGGCGGTGATGCGTGCGGCGGCTGCCCACGATCTCTCGGTGCTGATCGAGCAGTCCGGCGGTTCTCGCGAGAGCGAGATCGCGGCGCTGAAGGGGCCGAGGACTGAGTTCGTTGACGGGATCCTGTTCAGCGTGCTCGAGCTGGGAGAGGAGGATGCGCCGTTGCTGGCTGACGTGCGCGTGCCGATGGTGCTGCTGGGGGAGCGCATCTTCAACGGTCCCACTGACCATGTGACGATGCGCAACACGGAGGGCACGCGCGCCGCGACGGAGCATCTCATCGAGGTGGGATGCACGCGCATCATCGCGCTTGGCTCTCACCCGGACGAGGAGGTCGGGTCGGCCGCGCTGCGCACGTTGGGGTATCGGCAGGCGCTCGAAGCCGCCGGCCTGCCGTTCCGCGACGAGCTGGTGAGGCCGGTCGGCACGTGGCATCGCTTCGATGGTGCCGAGGCGATGCGGGAGGTGCTGGCGTCCGGCATCGAGTTCGACGGCATCGTCGGGTTCAATGACTCGCTTGCGCTCGGCGCAATGCGGGTGCTGAGCGAGCGGGGCATCCGCATGCCCGAGGATGTCGCCGTGGTCGGCTTCGACGACATCGACGAGACGCGGTACTCGCTGCCGACGCTGACCACGATCGCGCCGGGCCGCGACGAGATCGCGAAGCGAGCGGTGGAGATGCTCGTGGAGCGCATGGACAACCGGGATGCGCCGCCCGAGCCGCGCGAGCTGCTGACGGAGTTCACGCTCGTGCGCCGGGAGTCGACCGCGCGCTGAGCTCGTCTCGAATCGGGCCTTGACAGGGTCGATCTCTTTCGGCAGGATCGCATTTACAACGTTTACCTACAACGTTGTAAATCGCAGAGGCGATGACAATGACGTTTCATCCTCGAGAGGTTCGCTCCCCCATGAACAAGAGAACTCTGACGGCCATCAGCGCCGCAGCACTCACGGCCGTCGCGCTGAGCGCATGCTCGTCTGGCGGAGGCGGTGGCACCGCTGCTGCGGACGCCACGTGCACGAACACGATCGTGAACGAGGACGCCCCGCAGGTGCTCGTCTGGGCTTGGTACCCCGCGTTCGAGCAGGTCGTCGACCTGTACAACCAGACCCACGACGATGTTCAGGTGTGCTGGACGAACGCCGGCCAGGGGAACGACGAGTACACGAAGTTCTCCACCGCCATCGAGGCCGGCTCGGGAGCCCCCGACGTGATCATGCTCGAGAGCGAGGTGCTCTCGAGCTTCACGATCCGGGATGCCCTGGTGGACATCAGCGAGTTCGGTGCGAACGACCTCTCCGGCAGCTACACGGAGGGTGCCTGGAGTGATGTGACGAGCGGCGACGCCGTCTACGCCATCCCGGTCGACAGCGGCCCCATGGGCATGCTCTACCGCCAGGACCTCTTCGACGCGGCGGGTATCGCCGTGCCGACGACATGGGACGAGTTCGCCACGGCAGCGCAGCAGCTCAAGGACGCCGGTTCCGGCGGAGTCCTGGCCAACTTCCCCACAAACGGTCGCGCCTTCAACCAGGCGCTCTTCGCGCAGGCAGGCTCCGAGCCGTTCGTCTACGACAAGACCAACCCCACCGAGGTCGGCATCAACGTCAACGACGACAGCGCCAAGGAGGTGCTCGCCTACTGGGACGACCTGGTGAAGAAGGACCTCGTCACGACGGACGACGCCTTCACCGCCGACTACAACACGAGCCTCGTCGATGGCACCTACGCCGTCTACCTCGCCGCGGCCTGGGGCCCCGGCTACCTGCAGGGTCTGTCGGACGCCGACGGAACCGCGGAGTGGCGCGCGGCCCCGCTCCCGCAGTGGGATGCGGCCAACCCCGTCGACGTGAACTGGGGCGGATCGACCTTCGCCGTCACGGAGCAGGCCGACGACAAGGCGCTCGCCGCCCGCGTCGCCATGGAGATCTTCGGCACGGAAGAGGCCTGGAAGATCGGCATCGAGGAGGGCGCGCTGTTCCCGACCTACACCCCGGTCCTCGAGTCGGAGTACTTCACCGAGCTCGAAGCAGAGTTCTTCGGCGGTCAGCAGGTCAACAAGGAGGTCTTCCTCCCCGCGGCCGCCGGCTACTCCGGCTTCACGTTCAGCCCGTTCCAGAACTACGCCTTCGACCAGCTCACCGAGCAGCAGTACGCGATGGTGCAGGGCCAGAAGTCGTCTGACCAGGCGCTGGACGACCTGCAGGCGTCGCTCGTGCAGTACGCCACGGAGCAGGGCTTCACCGTCACCGAGTAGTCGGCAGCGCCGACCCCCGTCCGGGCATCGGCGTCGACCGCCGCACGACAGCGGCCGACCCGATGCCCGGACGCCTCCTCCAGTGCGCCCACCGCGGCACCGGCTTCGTGATGACAGACAGCGTGATGACAGACAGAAGGACTCGAAATGGCTACTCCGAATGCCGTGATCGTGCCGAGTGCACGTGAGGCGGAACCGGGCGAGCAGGAAAGCGCCCCGCCTCCTCGCAAGCAGGGCAGACCCCGCAAGCCGCGGGCAGTGATCGGCCCCACCGAGCGTCGTCGGCAGCGCATCGGGTGGCTGTTCGTCGCCCCGTTCGCGGTCGTGTTCGTGACGTTCCTGATCGTGCCGCTCTTCTACGCGTTCTGGATGAGCCTGCAGACGTCGACGCTCGCCATGGGCACGTCGTTCACGTGGTTCGACAACTACGCGAAGGCGTTCACCGACCCGATCTTCCTCGACGGCCTGCTGCGCGTCGGACAGTTCGCGCTCGTCATGATCCCGCTGCAGATGCTCGTGGCGCTCATCGCCGCGCTGGTGCTCGACAGCCTGACGACGTGGGCGTCGAAGTTCTCGCGGCTCATGATCTTCCTGCCGTACGCCATCCCCGTCGTCATCGGGGCGCTCATGTGGGGCTTCCTCTACAGCCCGCGCTTCGGTCCGGCCAGCGACCTGTTCGAGCTCTTCGGGCTCGCGGCCCCCGACTTCCTCGCGCAGAGCGCCATCTTCGGCAGCCTCGT
The DNA here is from genome assembly GCF_002931555.1 of Pseudoclavibacter sp. RFBB5. Lineage (GTDB taxonomy): Bacteria > Actinomycetota > Actinomycetes > Actinomycetales > Microbacteriaceae > Pseudoclavibacter. The sequence goes on from NZ_PSTZ01000001.1 coordinate 120,427, forward strand.
GAACATCGTCACCTGGCAGTGGGCCGGCTACTACATGATCATCATCTACGCGGCCCTCCAGGGCATCGACCGCTCCATCTACGAGGCGGCCCGCATCGACGGCGTCACCTCCCTGCAGATGGCGCTGCGCATCAAGGTACCCATGATCTCGTCGTCGATGGTCATGGTGCTCATCTTCGCGATGATCGGCACGCTGCAGTTCTTCACCGAGCCGCAAGTGCTCCGCGGCATCGCGCAGGGCGCGATCCCCGTGTCGTACACGCCGAACATGTACGCCTACTCGCTGGCCTTCTCATACAGCCAGTTCAACTACGCGTCGGCGATCTCGTTCGCGCTCGGAGTCGTCGTGTTCATCGGCTCCTACTTCTTCCTCTTCCTCACACGCAAGCAGAGCGGGCTGAAATGACCACGGAGACCGCGGCGAGTTCCACGCTCACCCCACGACAGCAGCGCAGCTTCGCGCGCGCCCAGCGCAACGCCGACCTCCGCAGAGGCGGGTCGAAGGCGAAGCGCACCTTCTCGCACATCCTGCTGCTCGCATTCGTCATCTACTTCATCATGCCGCTGTGGTGGCTCATCGTGGCGTCCACCAAGGACACGGCGGGGCTCTTCACCGGCAGCGGCGGGCCGCTCTGGTTCGACGACAGCTTCAACCTCTTCGACAACATCGCGCAGCTCAGCACCCACCAGGGCGGCATCTACTGGCGCTGGCTCGGCAACTCGTTCCTCTACGCCTTCACGGGAGGCATCGGGGCGACGATCCTCGCGGTGTTCGCCGGCTACGGCTTCGCGAAGTACCGTTTCCGCGGCCGCACGGTCTTCTTCAACGTGCTGCTCGGCGCTGTCATGGTGCCGCTCACGGCCTTGGTCATCCCGACCTTCGTCCTCCTCAGCGAGGCGGGCCTCGTCAACACGATCTGGGCGGTCATCCTCCCGTCGCTGCTGAACCCGTTCGGCGTGTACCTCATGCGCATCTACGCCCAGGATGCGGTGCCAGACGAGATCCTGGACGCGGCACGAGTCGACGGGGCGGGGGAGATCCGCATCTTCTTCCAGGTCGCGCTGCCACTGCTGCGCCCCGCGATCGTCACCGTCCTGCTCCTCAGCGTCGTCGGCACGTGGAACAACTTCTTCCTGCCGCTCGCCGTGCTGAGCGACCCGAACCTCCTCCCCGTCACCGTCGGTCTCAACAGCTGGACGGCGCTCTCCAACGCGGGAGCCGGCGGCGAGCAGGTCTGGAACCTCATCGTCACTGGCGCCTTCCTCTCCATCGTGCCGCTTGTCATCGCCTTCCTCTCGCTGCAGAAGTACTGGCAGGGCGGCCTCTCGCTCGGCGCAGTCAAGTAACCCCGCGCATCCGCAGCTCTCACCCCTCGACAGAAAGACAGCAGAACACCCCATGGTCACTGCACGACTCACCATCGACCCCCACTTCGCAGTCGGCGACATCAACCGCCGAGTCTTCGGTTCGTTCATCGAGCACCTCGGACGCGCCGTCTACGACGGCATCTACGAGCCAGGCCACCCGACGGCAGACGAGAACGGCTTCCGCCGCGACGTCATCGACCTCGTCAAGGAGCTCGGCGTCTCCGCCATCCGCTACCCCGGTGGCAACTTCGTCTCCGGCTTCCGCTGGGAGGACAGCGTCGGCCCCAAGGCTGAACGCCCGCGTCGCCTCGACCTCGCCTGGCACTCGACCGAGACCAACGAGGTCGGCCTGCACGAGTTCGCGACCTGGCTCGACAAGGTCGACAGCGAGCTCATGCTCGCAGTGAACCTCGGCACGCGCGGCACCCTGGAAGCCCTCGACCTCCTCGAGTACTCCAACATCCCCGCAGGCACCGCACTCAGCGAGCAGCGCATCGCCAACGGCAGGACCAACGCGTTCGGAGTGAAGATGTGGTGCCTCGGGAACGAGATGGACGGGCCGTGGCAGCTCGGCCACCGCTCGGCCGACGACTACGGCAAGATCGCATCCCAGACGGCGAAGGCCATGCGCCAGATCGACCCGACGCTCGAGCTCGTCGCCTGCGGCTCGTCGAGCGCGCAGATGCCGACCTTCGGCGAGTGGGAGCGCGTCGTGCTCACGCACACGTACGACGACGTCGACTACATCTCCTGCCACGCCTACTACGAGGAGAAGAACGGCGACCTCGACAGCTTCCTCGCCTCCGCGGTCAACATGGATGGCTTCATCGAGTCGGTCATCGCGACCGCCGACCACGTCAAGGCCGTCAAGGGCAGCGACAAGACCATCAACATCTCGTTCGACGAGTGGAACGTCTGGTACCTCGACCGGTACCACGACGTCGACAAGGTCGAGGGCGTCGACAACTGGCCCATCGCCCCGCGCATCCTCGAGGACGTCTACTCGGTGGCCGACGCGGTCGTCTTCGGCAACCTCATGATCTCGCTCCTCAAGCGCGCCGACCGGGTGACCAGCGCCTCCCTCGCGCAGCTCGTCAACGTCATCGCGCCCATCATGACCGAGCCGGGCGGGCCGGCCTGGAAGCAGACGACCTACTTCCCGTTCGCCCTCACCTCGCGCCTCGCCAAGGGGCAGGCGCTCGAGGTTCGCCTCGAGAGCCCCACCCACACGACCGAGGTCTACGGCACCGTCGCGACCCTGGACGCCGTTGCCACCCACGATGCCGAGACCGGCTCGACGGCGCTGTTCCTCGTCAACCGCAGCCGCGACGAGGAGGCAGTCGTCACGATCGACATCGCCGCGCTGGGCGGGGCAAGGGTCGTGGATGCGCAGACGCTCGCCGACGACGACGTGTACGCCAAGAACACGCTCGAGGACCCGGAGCGGGTCGGACTCGTTGCCAACGACACCGCCCGCGTCGAAGACGGAATGCTGACGGTCACCCTGCCCCCCGTATCGTGGACGGCGGTAGAGCTCCGAGCCTGACAACCTGGCCGAGCCCCGCCGGGTGCATCCACTTCGCAACGTCGCAGAAAGCAGGACAGCAGTGACCTCCAACTGGGCTGGCAACATCACCTTCGAGGCGGAGCGCGTCGCCGCCCCGACGAGCACGGCCGAGGTCAGCGAGGTGGTGCGCGCCGCGGTGGCTGCCGGACAGTCGGTGCGGGCGCTCGGCAGCGGGCACTCGTTCAACCGGATCGCCGACACGAGCGGAGTGCAGGTGTCGACGCGGGGGCTGCGCAGCCCGCTCCGCATCGACGAGGACCGGCGGTGGGTGTCGATCGGCGCTGGCACCCGCTACGGGGAGCTCGCGATCGACCTCGCCGAGCACGGCCTGGCGCTCGCGAACCTCGCCTCCCTCCCGCACATCTCCATCGCGGGGGCGGTCGCGACGGGCACCCACGGTTCCGGCAATACCAATCGGAGCCTGGCCGCCGCCGTCGCCGCCATCGAGTTCGTCGCGGGCGACGGGGAAGTGGTCGTGCTCGAGCGGGGCGACGAGGGCTTCGACGGGGCCGTCGTCTCGCTGGGGGCCCTCGGAATCGTGACGCGCATCCGCCTCGACGTCGTGCCCCACTTCGAGGTGCGGCAGCGGGTCTTCGAGAACCTGCCGTTCGCGGCGCTGCTCGAGAACTTCGACGAGATCACCGGCACCGGGTACAGCGTGAGCGCCTTCACGACGTGGGCCGAACCCGAGGTCATCGACCAGGTGTGGGTGAAGCAGCTCGCGAGCGAGCTCGCGCCTGGCGACTTCTACGGGGCCACGCCCGCGACTGAGGCCCTGCACCCCATTCGTGGCATCTCCGCCGTGGCCTGCAGCGAGCAGTTCGGCGTCGCCGGCCCCTGGTACGAGCGGCTCCCGCACTTCAAGCTCGAGTTCCAGCCGTCCAACGGGGCCGAGCTGCAGAGCGAGTACCTCATCCCGCGGCTCCGGGCGCAGGATGCGCTGCTCGCGCTCGCGGGCATCGCCGACCGCATCCGCCCCCACCTGCTCGTCAACGAGGTGCGCACGGTCGCGCGCGACTCTCTCTGGCTGAGCCCCATGCACGGCAACGACGTCGTCGGCCTGCACTTCACATGGAAGCAGGACCCGGAGGTCGCCGAGCTGCTGCCGCTGCTCGACGAGATCTTCGAGCCACTCGGCGGTCGCCCGCACTGGGGCAAGGTCTTCGACGAGCGGATCGACGTCGCCGAGCGGTACCCGCGCCTCGGCGACTTCCGGAAGCTCGTCGGGCGCTACGACCCGAACGGCGTCTTCGCGAACGACTTCACGCGACGCGTGCTGCGGTAGGCCTGGGGCTGGACGCGTTTCGAGCCCTGGCGCGCGGAACGGCACGTTTTTGCACTGATGTTGGTCACGGGGGAGTTCGCTGAGCGGCCGCGCCCCACTGCGCCTCGAACTGACCCTGTTGTGATCTCGCACGATCGTGCTAATTTACATCTGTAAATTAGTTCCGAGCGAGGAGTGCCGTGATCCAGGAAGATGCGAGGTTCGTCCGTTCGCGGGCGGCGCTCATCGCTGCCGTCGTCGAACTGCTCGATGAGGGGCGCGACGCAGCTCAGCTGAGCATCACCGACCTCGTCGGCCGGGCCGGAGTCAGTCGTCCCACGTTCTACAAGCACTTCGACGACACCGCCGCGCTCATCCGCGAGGCCGCCCTCCGCCGCCTGCAATCGGCATTCGATCGGATTCCGAGCGTCGGCGAGGACCCCTCGTGGCCGACCTTCGTGCGCGGCACGCTCCGCGCGCTCCTCCACGAACTCGACGCAGACGCGCCTTTCTACCGGGCGGCCCTCGAGAGCAGCTTCGGCCTCCTCACGGGCGACGTCATCGCGTACCTCGCCTCGAGGCTCCTCGAATCGTCACCGCTCGGACCCGTCATCCGACGGCGCCCGGGCCCCGACACCCCGCGGGACCGCGCCGAGTTCCTCGCGGCCGGCGCCATGTGGCACGTCACGCGGTGGCTCTTCGCTGACGTTAATGTCCCAGTCGAAGCGGACACGAACCCGACCGCCGACTCCTCGGCCGCTGCTCGCGCATCCACCGATGAACTCGTCGAGCGCCTCTCCTCCCTGCTCCTCGCATCCTCCGGCGCGACTGTCGCCGAGCTTGACGCCCTCCGCGCCGAGCACGTTCGCTCATAGGACTTCACACCCACATGCGTTCCTTCCCACTTCCCGCCTTCGTGCGCTCGCACCGGCGGACGCTCATCGTCATCGTCGGCATCGCGCTCATTCCCCTCATCTACGCGGGCTCGCTGATCTGGTCGAACGAGGACCCGACGCACCGCCTCGACCACATCGACGCGGCCATCGTGAACAGCGACCAGGCGGCGACCCCCGCGACGACCACCGAGGGGGAGCCGGCAGAACCCGTCGATCTCGGCGCGACGCTCACCGAGAAGCTCGTCGACAGCACCGAGTCGAACAACTTCAGCTGGCACGAGATGTCGGCGGATGAGGCGCAGAGCGAGCTCGAGTCGGGCAAGGTGCTCGCCGTGCTCGATATCCCGGCGGGTTTCTCGGCGGCGGCCGTCTCGGCGGGTGGTGACGACCCGCTGGACGCGGCCATCGCTCGCCTCTCCATCACGACCAACGACGGGGCGAACATCATCGTCGGCAACATCGCGTCGACGGTCGGCACGACGGTCGCCGACGAGCTGGCGACAGAGGTCTCCGACGAGTACCTCCGCAACGTCTACGTGGGCTTCACCGACATCCACGAGAGCGTCTCCGAGGCTGCCGACGGCGCGACCGAGCTCAACGACGGCGCCGAGCAGGCGCGCACCGGCTCTGGCCAGCTCGTCGTCGGGCTCGGCCAGCTGCGCGAGGGCGGGCTCACCCTCGCCGACGGCAGCGCGACGCTCGCCGACGGGGCGGCTCAGGTGGATGCGGGCGTGCAGCAGCTCAACGCCGGTCTCGTCACCGCCAACTCGGGTGCGCAGACGCTCAGCTCCGGCGCCGCGGACGCCAACGCGGGCGCGCAGCAGCTCAGCGCGGGCGCTGCGACCGCGAACACGGGTGCACAGGAGCTGAGCGCGAAGCTCGCAGAGGCGAGCTCCGGTGCGCAGCTCCTCAGCGATGGGCTCGCGGAGTTGAACTCCAAGACGAGCGACCTGCCTGCGAGCGTCACGACGCTCACGGAAGGGGCGACGACTCTCGACGCTGGAGCGACGGCTCTCGCCGGTGGCCTCGAGACGGCCCTCGGAGCGAGCAGGGGCCTCGACGACGGCACCACTGCCCTCGCCGCCGGTGCAGGGGACCTCTCAGGCGGCATCGATTCGCTGCTTGCCGACTACGACTCGCTGTCCGATGCCCAACGCAAGGAACTGCTGACGCAGCTCTCCACTGCTGGACAGTCCCTCGGCGCGAAGGCCGGCGAACTGAGCGCCGGGACATCCGCGCTCGTCGGTGACGCCGCCGCGGGGACCGGGCTGAGCTACCTCCAAGCGAAGTCGACCGAACTCGCCGCTGGCGCCACCCAGCTCTCCGACGGCGTCTCACCGCTCAGCGGCAAGGTCGACGAGCTCGTTGCAGCGGTCTCGACTGTTTCGACGAAGTCGGCGGAACTCGCCTCCGGAACCCAGCAGCTCTCCACCGGCGCTTCCACGCTCGCGACGGGCACCCAGTCGCTCGCCGACGGAACGTCGACGCTGGCGACCGGAACCCAGTCGCTCGCGGACGGCGCATCCTCGCTCGCGACGGGCACGCAGACACTCGCGGACGGCGCATCCACCCTCGCGCAGTCGACGCCGAAGCTCGCCTCGGGTGCCTCCGAGCTCTCGTCGGGCGCGACAACCCTCGCCGACGGAACCGCCGACGCCGAGTCGGGCGGCGCCGAGCTGAACGACGGCATCACGCAGCTCGCCGACGGCAGCAAGACGCTCGCGGATGGCCTCGACGACGGGGTCTCCGACATCCCGAGCTACACGGATGCGCAGGCCGACCACCTCGCCGGCGTCACGTCGACGCCAGTGGAGATCACGAAGACCCGACTCAACGAGGTGCCCGCGTACGGCTACGGTCTCGCGCCCTACTTCATGACGCTCGGCCTCTGGGTCGGCGCGCTCGCCTTCTACCTGATGTTCCCGCCGCTGCGCGAGCGTCTTGTGCTCGGCCGTCAGCCCGCGATTGTCGTGGCGCTGCGCAGCTTCGCGCCCGGCGCGATGCTCGGCGCCGCGCAGAGCCTGCTCATGCTCACGATCGTCCGCTTCGGGCTCGGGCTCGAACCTGCCGACATGCTCGGCCTCATCGCGCTGGCGCTGCTCACAAGCGTCACGTTCGTCGCCGTCAACCAGGCCTTCAACGCGCTCCTCGGCCCTCCCGGACGCTTCCTCGCGCTCATCATGATCGTGCTCCAGCTCTCCTCAGCCGGCGGCACCTACCCGGTCGAGACGGCACCCGCGTTCTTCCAGCTCATCCACTCGTGGCTGCCGCTGAACTACGCCGTCACCGCGTTCCGCTCCCTCGTCGCCGGCGGGTCGATCGGCATCGGGGAGGCGTACGGGATGCTCACCGTCTGGCTCGTCGCGGCCCTCGCCCTCACGACGCTGTCGATCGTCATCAAGCGCCGCCGGGAACGCCTGAAGCCGGCCGCAGCACCCGCTCCTGCGCGCATCCCGAAAGCTGCTGTCAGGCGGGCCGCGGCGTCCGTGACCTAGTTGTTCGCCGCGTTGGCGGCGACGCTCGCCGCGACGGCAGCATTGATCGTGATGGCGTTCATGGTGCGGGCGACGGCCGAACTGGCCGCGGTGGCTCCCCAGTCACCTTGCTCGAGGGCCTTGGCGCGGTTGATGACGTCGGTCTCCCAGGGGATCTCCCGGTGCAGCGTCGGCATCGACCCGCTCGCGGAGATGAGCGCCGCGAGGGCAGCGGTTCGCGCGTCGGGTTCCGCGCCGTCGATGAGCACGGACTGCACGCGGCTCATGAGCGTGGCACGGCGTCCCGTATCGCCCAAGCTGAGCGTCGTCTTCGGGATGAACCCGAAGGTCTTGCCCTGCTCGCGGGTGAGGTCGCCGCGGAAGATGAGGCTCTCGAGCAGCTGGCCGCGGAGGTTCGGCCCGATAGCGGCGAGCATGCCCTGCACCTCGCGCCGCTTCTCCCGCGAGTACTCCCAGGCCGACCGCAGAATCTCGTCCTCGGGCGCCTCATCGCCGACCGAGAGCACACGCGTGCCGCGAAGCCCCGCCTGCTCGATTCCGATCTGGTCGTTCAAGGCCAACTCAGTGAGCACCGCCCCGCCGAGCACGTAGAAGAGGGTGCCTTCGCCGCCGATGGTGCCGTCGTCCGGGTTGAAGAGCAGCAGCAAGAGGTCTTCTGCGAGCAGCGGCTGCGGCTCACTGGCGTGGTCGGCGCCGGTGTCGTCGGCGTCGTGGATGCGGTCGGGCTGTTCCATGGATCCCCCTGGCTGGTGCGCGAGTCGTCGTGCGCGCCAAGCTAGCATCCGAGCCTCGAACGGATGCTCGACCGTCCTGCTCAGCCCTCCGCGCGGTCTCCGTACGCGGTGACCGACAGGAAGCGGGCGGGCAGCTCGATGAGCTCTTCCGGCCCGTGGGGGCCCTCGCCGTCGAACTGGAGGGTGTCGCCTGGGCCCATCTCGTAGCGCGCATCCCCGTGCCCGTAGGCCATGCGGCCTTCGAGCATGTAGAGCAGCTCGGTGCCTGGATGCTGGAACAGCGGGAAGACCTCGCTCGCCTCGGTGAGGGTCACGAGCACGGCCTCCATGCGCTTGTGCTGGCCGCGCAGGGCGCCGAGGAGCTCGTAGAGGTGCCCGGATCGGGAGCCGCGGCGCACGATCTGCGCGCCGTGGCCTGCTGGCACGTAGACGGCTTCGCGGTCGGAGTCGACGCCGCGGAAGAGCGCCGTGACGGGCACGTCGAGGCCGTGCGCGAGGCGGCCGAGCGTGGTGAGGCTGCAGGAGGTGAGGGCGTTCTCGATCTTCGAGAGCATGGCTTTCGAGATGCCCACCTTGTCGGCCATCTCGGCGACGGACAGGCCGGTCGCGAGCCGGTACGCGCGCACCTGGGCTGCGATGGCCCGCTCGAGGTCGCCCGGCTGCGGGCCGACCGTGGCCGGATCGACCTCGCGGTCCACCGAACCCACGCCGATCTCGTCGTGGTCGTGTGCGTCGCTCATGCAGCCTCCGGGGTTTCGCTCAAGCCTAGCTTTCGAGCGTTGGCGAGCCGGACGCCTGGCATCGTTTGGTGTTGGGAGCCCCTTGCCCCTAGCGTTGCGGCATGACGAGCGCGAGCGCAGGGGCAGAGCGTGGCTGGGTTCTGCGCGCGGCGATCAGGGCCGGGCTGCTGACGGTCATCGCCGGGTTCCTCGTCTACATGCTGCTGATCTTCCCGGGGGCGGCGGCCGCATCCGACGTCGATCGCGACTCGGCCGAGGGCGCCCGACTCGCCGGCACGCTCATCCCGATCGCCGTGGCGAGCATCGCTGCCGCGCTGGTGCTGGGGGTCTGGCTGACGCTCGACGTTGCTCGGGCGATCAGCCTCAGCTTCCGGCGCGCGGTGTCGAGGGGTGAGCGGATGCGGCTGCGAGCGTCGCTGCCGTGGGTCGCCGCGCTCGCGGTGCTGGTCGCGGTGGGCTGTGCGACGCTCAGCGTCGCCGTCATCGTGGACAGCATCGTCGCCGGCATCGGCGTGGATGCGGATCAGACCAAGTACTGGGGGAGCACCGGCGCGATCATCGGGGACGCGTTCGGTGCAGCCTGCATCCCGTTCGTGGTCGCGACCGGTGTCGCGCTGGTCACGTGGACGATCCGCGCGGCAACAAAACTTGACCGCCACGCGAAACGCGCCGGGAGTAGCGTTGCGGCGTGACTTCTTCTTCGTTCAATGACCTTCTGACCGCCCAGATCGGCAACGAGTTCTCGGCATCGCAGCAGTACATCGCGATCGCCGTGTGGTTCGACAACCACGACCTCCCGCAGCTGGCGGCGCACTTCTACCAGCAGTCGGTCGAGGAGCGCAATCACGCGATGATGCTCGTGCAGTACCGCCTCGACCGCGACCTCGGCGTCACGATTCCCGGCGTCGCCGCCCCCAGGACCGAGTTCGCGAACGTCGTCGAGCCCATCGAGCTCGCGCTCGAGCAGGAGCGGGAGGTGACGTCGCAGATCGAGGCGCTGTTCCGCGCGGCACGTGCGGATGGCGACGCGATCGGCGAGCAGGCGATGCTCTGGTTCCTGAAGGAGCAGGTCGAGGAGGTCGCCTCCATGTCGACGCTCGTCACGATCGCGAAGCGCGCCGGCGACAACCTCTTCGACATCGAGAACTTCATCGCCCGCGAGACCGTCGGCGACAGCGGCCAGGACGCGGATGCTCCTGCCGCGGCTGGCGGGGCGCTCTAGGCGCTCGCGCTCGTAAGTCGCTCCAGATGGTCGCCATGCGTGCGCACTGACGACCTTTTGGGGTGACTCGTGGATGTCGGCGGTCGCGCTGGCGACCCCGCGTACGCTGAAGCCGTGCATCCCGAACCATCGACGAAGGCCGCGCGTGCGCAGCTGACCGAGCTCGCCGAGTGCGCGGCTGCGGGCCTCGAGCCCGCCGTGCCGCTGTCGCCCGTGGATGAGCGGCTCGTGCGCGTCTCGCGATCTGCGGCTGTGCTCATCCTCTTCGGGATGCTCGACTCGCTCCCCAGCGACCGCGACGCCCAGGCGGGCGCCGTGTCTCGTGACCTCGACGTGCTGCTGCTCGCGCGCGCGTCGACGCTGCGATCGCATCCTGGACAGGTCGCGTTCCCCGGCGGGCGCGTCGACCCGGAGGACAAGGACGCGGTTGCCGCCGCGCTGCGCGAGGCGGTGGAGGAGACGGGGCTCGACGCCGACGGCATCGACGTGCTCGGCCCCCTCGAGCCCGTGCCACTCACGTACTCCCGCCACCTCGTGACGCCAGTGCTCGCCTGGTGGCGGCGCACCTCCGCCGTCGGGGTCGTCGACGAGGCGGAGTCGGCCGCCGTGTTCCGCGCGCCCGTCGCCGATCTGCTCAACCCCGCGAACCGCGGCATCACCGTGCTTCGACGTGACGGGGAGGAGTGGCGCGGCCCCGGCTTCCTGGTGCGCGATGACAGTGGCCAGCACCTCGTCTGGGGTTTCACGGCGATGCTGCTCGACGGCATTTTCGACCGCCTCGGCTGGACCGAGCCGTGGGATGAGGTGCGCGAGTTCGAGCTCCCGGAGGGCTGAGCGGGCCATTCGCATGCTCCTGCCCACGCGGCACGCGTGTCCGAGAGCGGGCGCGGATCGGGCTGCCGCCGCATCCGCCCGCATTCTCGGGATGGAGAACTCGCTTCGTGCTGGGAAGTTTCCCGCAACGAAGTGAGGTTGCCATCCCGAAGTCGGAGCGCGGTCGGTCAGAAACCGGGGGTGGTGGATGCGAGGTGCTGTCGCATCCGCTTCGTCGACGCCTAGAAGATCATCGGGCGGTCGTCGTCGAGGGAGGTCTCGAGGTCGAGCTCCACGACGACGGGCACGTGGTCGCTCGGGCCGTCGCCCTTGCGCTCGTCGCGTTCGATGGACGCATCCACGACGAGGTCGTCGAACTCCGGGGTGCCGAGGATGAAGTCGATGCGCATGCCCTCGTTGCGGGGGAATCGGAGCGACTTGTAGTCCCAGTAGGTGTAGCCCTCGACGCCGCGCGAGCGCACGGTGTCGACGAAGCCGGCCTCGAGGAACGCCTCGAACGCGGCACGCTCGGGTGCCGACACGTGGGTCGAGTCGACGAATGCGGCCAGGTCCCAGACGTCGATGTCGAGGGGAGCGATGTTGAAGTCGCCCATGAGTGCAAGCGGGGTGTCTGGATGCGCCTGCCGCCACCCGGTCATGTCGGCGAGCAGCGCCTTCAGCCAGGCGAGCTTGTACGGGTAGTGGTCGTTGGTGAGCTCGCGGCCGTTGGGCACGTACAGCGACCACAGGCGCACGTCTTCGACGGTGACGCCGAGGGCGCGGGCTTCGAGCGGAAGCGTGCCCTCTGGCGTTGCCTTCCCAAAGCCCGGCATGTCGGCGAACGTGATCTCGGGATCGCTCATGGGGAGGCGGCTCGCGAATGCGACGCCGTTCCACTGGCTGAGGCCGTGGATCTCGAGCTCGTAGCCGGCTTCTTCGAACACCTCCCGGGGGAACTGCTCGGGCTTGCACTTGATCTCCTGCATCGCGAGCACGTCGATGTCGGCGCGCACCATCCAGTCGATGACTCGTCCCGAGCGGGCGCGGATGGAGTTGACGTTCCAGGTGGCGATGCGCATGGGGTCAAGGCTATCGCCCGGCGCTCTCAGGGAACTCGCACGCGCACGCCCCTGCCTGCTCTTGACGCAAACTAGTTTGCAGCGCAAACTGGTTTGCATGGACATCAACGAACGCCGGACCCCCGCCGATGGCAGCATCCCGCAGGCGAGCGACGACGACCGTGCCCTCGCGCCGAGCGAGATGCTCGCCCTCATGCGTGACCAGCAGCGCACGACGCGCACCCGGCTCGACCGTGCGCTGTACATCCTCCTCGGCACCTGGGCGGTCGCCTGGTTCGTCGGCTTCCAGGCGCTGTGGAGTGCCGAGGATGGGGGAGCGAGCCCGATCGTTCGCATCCCCACCGCCACGGCCTTCATCATTTTCGGCGTGGCGATGATCGTCGGCGTCATCGTGTCGGTGGTCTCCGGCATCTCGATGGGGCGGGGGATGCGCGGCCGCAGCAACACGGCGGGCAAGCTCTACGGCTGGTCCTGGTCGATCTCGATGATGGGCGCCTGGTTCTTCGCCGCGTCGCTGCTGCGTCAGGTGCAGGACCCGACCCTCGCGCCGCTGCTCATGCCGGGCATCTTCGTCATCACGGTCGGCGTGCTCTACATGGCGGGCGCCGCGATGTCCCGCTCCGGCGCGCAGTTCGCGCTCGGGGTCGCCGTCATCGTGCTCGCCGTCGTCGCCACCGCGCTGGGCGCGCCCACCCACTACCTCGTCTACGGCACGGCGGGCCCGCTCATCTTCATCGCCTTCATCGTGCTGCTGCGCACGGGGGTCATCTCGAGCGAGCCGCCCCTGCGCGAGACCACTCCGCGGGGCGAGGTGCACGCATGAGCGACCCGAGCGCCGAGTTCGACCCGATCATCCACGCGCCCGCCCGACTGCGCATCATGACGACCCTCGCCGAGAGCCTCGACGACGGCGACGAGATGACGTTCTCGAAGCTGCGCAGCCTCCTCGACATGACGGCGGGCAACCTCACGACGCACCTCTCGAAGCTCGAGGACGCCGGCTACGTCGTCATCGACAAGGCCTTCGCGGGCCGCAAGCCCGTCACGTATCTGACCATCAGCCCCGCCGGTCGAGCCGCGTTTCGCAGCTACCGGACGGCGCTCCTGAAACTCCTCGGGGGATGACATGAACGCCCAGCCCGCCAACGCCCAGCCCGCCAGTGCGCGGCCTTCCACGATCGTCGAGGTCGACGAAGTGGTCAAACGATTCGGCCAGCACACGGCCCTCGACGGGATCTCGCTGAACGTCACCGCCGGTGAGTGCGTCGGCCTGCTCGGGCCGAACGGCGCCGGCAAGACGACGCTGCTGTCGCTCCTGCTCGGGCTGCGCTCGCCGACGACCGGCACGGTGCGGCTCTTCGGCGGCGACCCGCTCGACGTCCGCACGCGCATCCGGGTGGGGTCGACGCCGCAGGCCAGCGCACTGCCGGAGGCGCTCAAGGTTGCGGAGGTGCTCGACTACGTTGCGGCCCACTACCCGCAGCCCGCGGCCAGGAACGAGCTGGTGGATGCGTTCGACCTGGGCCCGCTGCTCGGCAAGCAGTGCGGCTCGCTCTCCGGCGGGCAGCAGCGGCGTCTCGCCGTGGCGCTCTCGTTCGTCGGCGACCCCGACCTCGTGCTCCTCGACGAGCCCACGACGGGCCTCGACGTCGACGCGCGTCGCAGCCTCTGGGACGCGCTCCGCGCCAAGCACCGCGCCGGCTGCGCCGTCATCGTCACGAGCCACCACCTCGAGGAGATCGAGCAGCTCGCCGAGCGGGTCGTCGTCATCGACCATGGCAGCGTCATCACGGACGGCAGCCTCGCCTCGGTGGTCGGCAGCGTCTCTCGCCGCAGGGTCACGATGCGGGGCGTCGATGCGGCCCGCATCCAGGCCATCGACGCCGACGCGCTGACCGAGACGGTCGAGGGTCCGGGCGGTTCAGCGGGTTCGGGGCGGGCAGCGGATGCGGGGCTCGTGACCGCGCTCGTGCGCGACTCGGACGCGTTCATCCGCTCGCTCGTCGCATCCGGCGCGCCCTTCACGGACCTGACGGTGCGCGGGGCGACGCTCGAGGAGGCCTTCCTCGCCATGACGCAGAACGACGAGGCCTCGCCCGCCGTCAAGAACGCACAGAACGGGAGTTGAGGACCATGTCCACTGCAGCACTCATCGCCACGCACGTGAAGTACTCGCTCATCGAGACGGCGCGCGTGCCCATCGCCGTCATCGGGTCGCTCGTCTTCCCGACGCTCGCGTTCTGCTTCTTCGTGCTGCCGCAGCGCGCGATCGCCGAGGATCCGGTGATCGCCACGCAGGCCGTCGCGTCGATGGTCGTGTTCGCCTTCATGACCAACGGGCTCTTCAGCCTCGGCCTCGACCTGGCTGAGCAGCGCTCGAAGCCGTGGGTGCCGTACCTGCGCACCCTGCCGGGGAAGCCGTCCGCGCGCATCGCGGGGCTTGTCATCGGGACGCTCGTGATGGCGGTCGTCTCGATCGTGCCGCTGCTCATCGTCGGCGGGCTCTTCACGGCGGCCGCCCCGACCCTCATGCAGGTGGTGTTCGGCCTCATCGCGGTGGTGCTCACGGCGGTTCCGTCCGCCCTCATCGGCGCGATCGTCGGCACGACCGCGGGCCCGAAGGCGGCGATCGCGATCACGCAGGTGCTCATGTTCCTGCTCGCCTTCGGAGGTGGCCTGTTCCTGCCGCCCATGATGTTCCCCGGCTGGCTGGATGCCGCCTCGAAGGTGCTGCCCGTGCGGCAGGCGCGCGAGGTGGTCATCGCGGTGGTCTCCGGCGGGCAGTTCCCGATGTGGGCGCTCTTCGGCCTCCTCGCGTGGACGGCCGTCCTCGGCTTCCTCGCGGTGTTCTTCTACAAGCGAGACGAGGGCCGGAAGTTCTCGTAGGGGCCGTGGACAACCTGGCTATGAACGCTGAAAATCTCCATCAATCTGGCCGAAGGAACGCCACTTAGACGGAATCCATGAGAATGGATCTTTCTCGTTTGTTGCGGTCCAGAATCACCGCTACATTGATCCGCGTCGGCGCAAAGGGGCCCGACTCGGATCGAGGGGTGGCAGGGTGAAGCACGCGCAGCCTGGCAACGAAGACGTGGTCAGCGTCGTGTCGGACAGCGACCGACCTGCCCGGCGCCGGGGCTTCTCTGCCACCGTCGCGCTGGTCATCGTCGCCACGCTGGCGGTAGCCGCATCCCTCGTCGCCTTCTCCGTCTTCCGCCCCACCCCGCCCGGACTCGCAACCGCCTCCGTGCCTTCAGAAGTGCAACTCGTGGCCGAGGAACTGACCGACGCACGAGCCGTGGAGCTGACTGCACAGCTGGGTGACGACGCCTCCTTGCCGTCACCGACGAGCGGCACGCTGACCGACTCGTCCTGCACTGCAGGCGGCGACCTCGTCTCAGGGGGGAGCTCCTTCAAGGTCGGCGAGACTCCGCTCGTGAGTCTCCACACGTCCACGCCGCTCTGGCGGGACCTCAGCTATGGCCTCAAGGGTCCCGACGTCACCGCACTGCAGGTGGCGCTTGCGGGCCTCGGCTACGACGTGTCCGAGACTGACGCCTTCGACTGGCAGACGTGGTCTGCCTGGGACGACCTCGTCGAGTCGGTGTACGGCGACACCAAGCAAGGCGAGCTGGCACTCGCACAGGTGCTCTGGCTCCCCTCGGCGACGATCTCGGTGCAGTCCTGCCCGGTCCCGCTCGGACAGACAGCCGCGCAGGGCGAGGCTCTTGTCGACCTCGCGAACCCACTCCTATCGGCCTCCGTGAAGAGCTACCCGACAGACCTCGTGCCCGGTGCGCGAAAGCTGACGCTTGAGGGCGTCGACGTCGCGATCGACGAGGCGGGAGCCGTGACGCCTGAAGGGCTCTCCGTGCTGGCCGGCACGAATGCGTTGGCGAAGTACGCGGCGAGCCCTGACGATGCGAGCATTCAAGCCGAGCTCGTGCTGGTCGGTGCGACCACCGTCTACGCGGTCCCCCCGGCCGCGGTCGCGATGACCAGCGAAACAGGTGGATGCGTCGCGACGCCGGACGGCGGGTCGCTCCAGGTGGCCGTCGTGTCCTCGAAGCTCGGTCGCACCTACGTCTCGTTCCCGGAGCCGCCGACAGCCGCGGCCGTCAAGGCCGTCGCGAAGAAGGACCTGGCATGTTCGTGACGCTCGCCGACGTCGGACATCGTTACCCCGGCCATCCGCTGCTCTTCGAGAACGTCTCCGCGCGCCTCGACCCTGGCCGTGTCTACGCGCTCACGGGCCCGTCCGGATCAGGGAAGTCGACGCTGCTCGGGATGCTCGCCGGCTGGATCCCACCCGTGGTCGGCAACATCACGCGTGTCGGCGTGGAGCGGATCGGCTGGGTGTTTCAGAACCCGCACGGCGTTGCGCGGAGGACGGCGCTCGACCACGTGGCGCTTGCGTTCGTCGCACGGGGGGAGACAAGAACACGTGCGGATGTTCGCGCTCGGGAACTGCTCGAACGCTTCGGCCTGGGACACGCGGCCGATCGCCAGTTCAGGGCTCTCTCCGGAGGTGAGGGGCAGCGGCTCATGCTCGCACGCGGCATCGCCGCCGCCCCCGACCTGCTCCTGGTCGACGAGCCGACGGCGCAGCTCGACCTGCGCACGGCAGCTTCCGTCAGCGACGCCCTCGGGCGCATCGCCACCGACGGCACGATCATTGTCGTCGCCACGCACGACGCCCGCACGAGAGACGCCTGCACCGACGTCATCGACCTGGGGGTGTTCCAATGAGCGCGATGCGGTTCCGCGAAGTGCGGCGGGAGGCTGGCCGAAACCTGTCGTCCGGAGCGAGTCGCGCGGTGTTGCTGATGCTGCTTGTCGCCGCCGGCTCAGCCACGCTCGCGGCGTTGGACACTGCCGAGATGACCGGCGTCATCCGGGCCGCGGAGGACTTCCGCGCTCGTGGCGCATCGATCACAATCCTGGCGGCTGAGGACAGCATCGACGGGCGCGCGTGCGACGCACTCGGCCGGGTGGACGGGGTGCGCGCGGCAGGCGCGCTGGCCGAGCGCGAAACGCCGCTCCGCGTGGCGAGCATCCCGCAGAACCCGCTCACCTACTTCGAGTCGTCACCGGGCTTCGCGACGATGCTCCCCGCCGCGACGGGAGGCACGGAGCCGGGGCTGCTCATGCCGATCGCGGTCGTAGAGACCCTCGGGCTGACCTTGGGTGACCCGATCCAGACAGCGGATGGGCCAACGACCCTCGGCGGGACGTACGAGTACCCGGACGACGGGCGTACGACCGGAATGGCGTACGCGGCGATCGCGCCGATCGCGCCTGACTCCAAATTCGATGAGTGCTGGATCGACGCTTTCCCGGTCTCTCAGGCAACCATCGAGCTGCTCTACACGGCCATCGCGGCCGACTCGAATCTGCCTGACACGGGGCCGCAGCTGAGCCAGCACAACCTGCAGCTGGGGAAGCCGGTCAACCCGGAGTCTGCGTTCGCCGGAAGGGCGACTGGCGCGTTCCCGCTCGCGGGCTTCGGCATCGGCGCGATGATCGGCTTCGGGGCCGTCTGGCTGCGGCGGCTCGAGATCGCTTCGGCCTTTCACGTCGGGGTGCAACGAAGCGACCAGACGGTGACGCTCCTGCTTGAGGCGCTCGCGTGGTCGTGTGCCGGGGCATTGGTGGCATTCCCTGCGATCGCCCTGCTGACACAGAACCTGGCGGCGAGTGACCTCATTCCGGTCGCCGCGACCGCCGCTTTGACTCCCGCGCTGACCGTCTCCGGGGCGATCCTCGGAACGCTGGCGGCGGCCCTGCTGGTGCGAGAACGACGGCTGTTCTCGTACTTCAAGGGTCGTTGACGGTACCGGTCAGCGCGGGTCGGCGCCGCCAAGGGGGAGGCGTCGGAACACAGAAAGGGGACGAAGATGTCCACCATCACACTGAAGAACAAGGTCGGACGCAAGCTCGGCACGCTGCTGCTCGCCGGAGCGCTCGCAACCGGAGGGGTCGCGGTAGCGCAGGTCGCAGCTGCACCGGAAGCAGAAGCGGCGGTCTGCGGGTCGGTCTCGGCGCGGCCCGGTTACGCCTACGCGAGCAACGGCTGCGGCTATGCGCAGGCCTCTGTCGGACGCATCGTCAGCGGAAAGGGGAAGTCGGTGACGGCGACCAAGTACCGCGGCTGGGTCTCGGTGTCGTACAAGGCCGGTTCGCACTGGTACTCGCAGGGCAAGGTCTGGTAGCGCCGAGGGCGGTCTAGTGCAGGCGGGGCCCCGCGACCTCAACGCGGGGCCCCGCTTCCGAACATCCATTGACGGGGAGAGACAGATGGTCATTTCACACGCACGATTGATGTGTACGTCGGTTGCCCTGCTCGCGGCGGTCGCACTGACCGGTTGCGCGCAGGCGGACACCTCTGACGAGGGCATGACACAGACGGGCGGGTCCCTCACACTGGAGCAACTCCTTGATGAGGGCCTGGCGAACTCGAAATCGGATTTCCAGACGGAGGTGCTCACGGCCGCTCGTGAGTCCGGGGAGATCTCCGAGGCAGATTGGAAGGAGGGAAACAACCTGAGACTCCAGTGCCTTCAGGAGAAGGGTTTCGACGCCGAACTGCTGTATGAAGGTGCCGAGGTCTACTTGCAGACGGATGCCGATCCAGGGGCAGCAAGCCCCGACGAAGGGGATTCTGAGCTGCAGGCTGCGGATCTGGACTGTTACGAGAAGACCAGTGCGTTCATCAACGAGGCATACTCACTCATCAACGGCGGCCAATCTTCGGTGGATCCAGACGAGATGCAGCGTGCCGTACTGCAGTGCCTCATCGACCGTGAGCTCGTGCCGGCCGACACCACGTACGAGGAGTTCGTTGCCGACCTCGAGCAGAACGAGGGAAAGCAGTACTCGCCGCAGAGCACCGAAGCGAACGACCCCGTCGCGGCCTGCTGGATGGAGAACTCCTAGGTGCGTTCGGCGGCGACCTCCAGCCTCGTTCCCTAGCGTCAGGTCATGGACGCCACTGGGGAAGAGACTGTAACCGCTGCCGTGACCGTGCCACAGGCCGTGTTCCTGCTGGCCCTCGACGATGAGACGGGGAGGCCGCTCGTCGACAGGTCTGCGCTGGCGCAGGTGCTGTCGGCGGCGGGTCTCGTCGAGCTGATCATGCTCGGGAGGCTCCGCATCGCGGGCCCGACAAAGACCGAGTCGGGGGTGGATGCTGACGCCAAGCCCGGCACGTTCGTGGCGGTCGGTCAGCCCCTCGACCCGGCTGGTGCTGACGCCGACCTCGAGGCGCTCGTCGAGACCGCCGTCGGTCGCAAGCCGGACTCGGCGGTGAAGCTCATCGTCGGCTTCGGCGGACCCAAGTCGGAGGCGACGAAGCTCAAGGAGGGCATCGCCGAGGAGTTCGTGGACGCGGGCGTGCTCGGCCACGAGGAGAAGAAGTTCCTCGGCGGCACGTTCTCGGAACGCTGGCCGCGCGGGGAGAACGCGCAGCTCGAGGACTCCATCCAGGCTGAGGCCAGGGCACTGCTCACAGGTGAGGTCGAGCCGCGAGAGACCGACCGGGTTGCCGCAGCCCTCGCGCTCCTCCACGCGGTCCGCGTTCTGCCGCGCGTCTTCCCGGACCTCGACCGTGCATCCATCTCGAAGCGCGCCGAGGAGCTCATCGACTCGGCCGCCGTCGCGGGTGAGCTCGGGAAGATGATCAGGGAGGCGCAGCTCGTGATGATGACGACCGTCGCGACGCTGGTCATCACGACGCGAGATTGACAGCTCCCGAGCCGCCGACGCTTGCTGCCTCGGGCCCTGACCTCTGAAACTCGGGATGGCAAAGTCGCTTCGTGTTGGGAAGTTTTCCTCAACGAAGCGACTTTCCCATCCCGAGACGGATCGCCGGGCGGGCGGACCCGGACGGGAGCGCGACCGGCCGCGCGCGCCCCCCTAGCGGACGAGCGAGCGGAGGCGGCGCAGCGCGACGGACAGCGTGGCGAGGCCCGTGTCGTCGCCGGCGTGCACCGCATCCGATGCCTCGTCGAGCGCGCGCGTGGCGGTGGGGCCGAGCCCGGCGATCCACGCGTCGACGCGTGAGTCGGCCTCGGCCTGCTCGGTCTGAGCGATGACGGATGCGGCGAGCTCGACCATGACGGCGTACAGGTCGTCGCGCATCGCGGCGCGCGCCATGGACCCCCAGCGGTCGTCCTGCGGCAGCGCGGTGACGCGCGTGAGCATGTCGTCGAAGCTGACGCGGGCCGACAGCGAGTAGTAGACGCCCGCGAACTCCTCGAGGTCCCACCCCTCGTTCCCGGCGCGCTCGATGATGTCGAGCAGCGGCATGAGCTCGAGCAGGCCGGCCCCGCGCAGCGCGAGGTCCCGCGGTACCCCGGCGGCCTCGAACTCGCTCACACGGTCCGCGAAGCGCTCGCGTTCCACGCCCTGCTGCAGCTCGCCGATCCGCGACGCGAACTGGGCGACCGGCTCCGTGAAGCGGGTGATCTCCTCGCCGATGTCGATGCGGTCTGGCCTGTGCTGCACGAACCAGCGGGTGGCGCGGTCGAGGAGTCGGCGGAAGCCGAGGTACAGCTCGGTCTGCGTGGAGGTCGAGACGAGGTTGTCGGTCGCCTCGACTTCGACGACGAACCCGCGCAGGTCGAAGATCTCGCGGGCCGCGACGTAGGCGCGTGCGATCTCCTCGCTCGTGGCGCCCGTCTCGTCGGCGGCGCGGTAGGCGAACGTGATGCCGCCCCGGTTGACCATGGAGTTCACGACGGAGTTGACGACGATCTCCTGACGCAGCGGATGCGCGTGCAGGTCGGGCCCGTGCTGCTCGCGCACCTCGGCCGGGAAGTACTCGGCGAGGGTGTGCGAGAACCAGGGGTCGTCGGCGAGCTCGGTCGTGGCGAGGTCGCTCTTGAGGGCGAGCTTGGCGTAGGCGACGAGCACCGAGAACTCCGGCCTGGTGAGGCCGCGGCCATCCTCGATGCGGCGCTTGATCTCGGCGTTCGACGGCAGGAACTCGAGCTCGCGGTCGAGCTCGTCGCGCTCCTCCAGCCACGTGATGAGGCGCTTGTGCGATGGCAGCATGGATGCGGCGTTCGAGCGCGAGTTGCCGAGGAGCACGTTCTGCTCGTAGTTGTCGCGCAGCACCTGGGTTGCGACCTCATCCGTCATCGCGCGCAGCACCTCGTTGCGGGCCTCACGGTCGAGCCGCCCGTCGCGCTCGACGGCGCCGAGGAGGATCTTGATGTTCACCTCGCGGTCGGAGGTGCCGACCCCCGCGGAGTTGTCGATGGCGTCGGTGTTGAGGCTGACCCCGGCCACGGCGGCTTCGATGCGGCCGCGCTGGCTGACTCCGAGGTTGCCGCCTTCGCCGACGACCCTGAGCCGCAGCTCGCGGCCGTCGACGCGGATCGCGTCGTTGCCGCGGTCGCCGATCTCCGCGTTCGTCTCGTCACTCGCCTTGATGTAGGTGCCGATGGCGCCGTTCCAGAGCAGGTCGACCGGGGCCAGGAGGACGGCCCTCTTGAGCTCGAGCGGGGTGACCCGCTGCACGTCGGCTTCGAGGCCGAGCGCCTCCCGCATCTGCGGGGTCACTGGGATGGACTTCTGCGTGAGCGGGAAGACCCCGCCGCCTTCCGACATGACGGTGCGGTCGAAGTCGTCCCATGACGAGCCGGGGAGGTCGAAGAGTCGCTGGCGTTCGACGAACGTGGCCGCGGCATCCGGTGTCGGGTCGATGAACACGTGCCGGTGGTCGAACGCCGCGACGAGGCGGATGTGCTCGGAGCGCAGCATGCCGTTGCCGAAGACGTCGCCCGACATGTCGCCGACGCCGACGACCGTGAAGTCCTCGGTCTGCGTGTCGTGGCCCAGCTCCCGGAAGTGCCGCTTGACCGACTCCCACGCGCCTCGCGCGGTGATGCCCATGCCCTTGTGGTCGTAGCCGGCTGAGCCCCCGGACGCGAACGCATCCGCCAGCCAGAAGTCGTAGCTCTCGGAGATGCCGTTGGCGATGTCCGAGAACGAGGCGGTGCCCTTGTCGGCTGCGACGACGAGGTACGGGTCGTCGCCGTCGTGGCGGACCACGTCGGTCGGCGGCACGATGTCGGTGCCGACGCGGTTGTCGGTGATGTCGAGGAGGCCGCGGATGAAGGTGCGGTAGGCCGACTTCCCGGCCTCGAGCCACGCGCCTCGGTCGCTCGGGGAGGGCAGCTGCTTCGCGAAGAATCCGCCCTTCGACCCGGTCGGCACGATGACGGCGTTCTTCACCATCTGCGCCTTCACGAGCCCGAGCACCTCGGTGCGGAAGTCCTCGCGGCGGTCGCTCCAGCGCAGCCCTCCTCGGGCGACGCGGCCGAAGCGCAGGTGCACGCCCTCGACCTCGGGCGAGTACACCCAGATCTCCACCATGGGATGCGGCTTCGGGAGCCCGGGGACACGCGTGCAGTCGAGCTTCATGGAGACCCAGTGCTTCGGCTTGCCCTCCGCATCCACCTGGTAGAAGTTGGTGCGCCAGGTCGCGTCGACGATGCCGATCATCGAGCGAAGGATGCGGTCCTGGTCCAGGCTGGCGACGTCGTCGAGCGCCGCCTCGAGCCGTGCCGCCACCGTGGCGAGCTCGGCGTCTCGGTCGCCGCCCAGCTCGGGGTCGAACTTCGTCTCGAAGAGCCGCACGATGTCGGCCGCGATGGCGGGGCTCCCGGTGAGCGCCTGCTCGATGTACTCGACGGAGAAGGTCGCGCCGATCTGGCGCAGGTACATGCTGATGGCGCGCAGGATCACGATCTGGCGCCAGCGCAGGCCGCCGAGCAGCACAAGCGAGTTCAGCCGGTCGGTCTCGGACTCTCCCGACCAGACGGCGCTGAACACCGACTCGAGCTCCGCGCCCCAGTCGGCGTCGTTCCAGACCTCTGCGGCAGGGGCTGTCAGCCCGAAGTCGGAGATGTGCAGGTTCGTGCCGTCCGGCAGGGTGATGACGTACGGGTGCTCGTCGACGACGTCGACCCCGAGGTCGGTGAGGGCGGGAAGCACTCTCGTGATGGGGTACACGTGGTGGGAGGCGAACGTGAAGTAGCGCTTCCCCGGTTCGTCGCGTTCGGGGGCGTAGAGGTGCACGGCGAAGGGTGTCTCCGCGTCGAGCTGCTCGAGCAGGGCGATGTCGTGGACCGCGTCCTCGGGTGGGATGTTCTCCTTGTACCCCTCGGGGAATGCCGACGCGTACCGGCCGAGGATCTCCGCCGCACGCTCCTCGTCGTAGATGCGGTGCAGGCCATCCACGAGCTCCTCATCCCAGCCGCGGATGGCGCGCTCGATGCGGGGCTGCAGGTCCTGCTCGCTGACGTCGGGCAGCGGGATGCCCTTGGGCGCGCGCACGACGAAGTGCAGCTGGGCGAGCGGGGATTCGCCGACCCGGGTGGCGTGGTCGACCTGGCTCGCGTTGAAGGTCGTGCGCAGGAGCTCTTCGATGCGGAGGCGAACCGTCGTGTTGTAGCGGTCGCGCGGCAGGTAGATGAGGGCCGACGCGAAGCGGCCGAACTCGTCGCGGCGCAGGAAGATGCGGTAGCGGCGCCGCTCGCGCAGGCGGCTCACCTCGGAGGCCACGGCGTGCAGGTGCTCGACGCTGTCCTGGAAGAGCTCGTCGCGCGGGTACTGCTCGAGGGTCTGCAGGAGGTCCTTGCCGGAGTGCGAGTTCGGGGCGTGGCCGGACGCGCGGAGCACGGCCCGCACCTTCGCGCCGACGATCGGCAGCGTGAGAACGGACGCCGCGTAGGCGACCGACGTGAACATCCCGAGGAAGCGCAGCTCGCCCGTGACGTTGCCTGCCTCGTCGAAGCTGCGGATGCCGATGTAGTCCAGGTACACGTCGCGGTGCACGGTGGCTCGCGAGTTGGCCTTCGTGATCGTGAGGAGGCGCGGTTCCCGTGCGGTGCGCTGCGCCTCGGGGGTGAGGCGGGTGCTCGCGGTCGAGGGCCTGCGCAGGATGCCGAGCCCGGTGTGGGGGAGCGGGCGCAGCACCTCCTGGCCCTCCTCGTCCGTCTCGAGGACGTATTCGCGGTAGCCGAGGAATGTGAAGTTGTCTTCGGCGAGCCAGGTCAGGAACTCGACGGCTGAGGCGATCTCCTCCTGCGTGACGCTCGTCGGCGGCTCGGTGCGCAGGTCGGTGACGAGGTCGAGGCAGGCGCGGCGCATGGGGCGCCAGTCGGCGACCGCCGCGTGCACGTCGGCGAGCACGTTGCGCAGTCGCTCGGCGAGCTCTTCGCGGCCCTCATCGGTGGCGACGCGGTCGATTTCGAGGTGGATCCACGACTCGAGTTCGCCGCCGTGCGTGTGCATCTCGAGCAGCTCGCCGTCGTCGTCGCGGCGCACCGAGACGACGGGATGCGCGAGGAGGTGCACGGCGAGCCCCTGCCGCGCGACGGCGGCCGTGACGGAGTCGACGAGGAACGGGGCATCGGCCGTGCAGATGTCGACGATGGTGCGTCGCGAGCTCCAGCCGTCCTCCTTGAGGGTCGGCGTGAAGACGGCGATGAGGGTCTCGTCGCTGCGCCGGCGCGACGCGAGCCTCCGCATGGTGGCGGCGGCTCCGACGATGTCGCGCGGTTCGCGAGTCGCGATGTCGTCGGCGTCGACGTCGTCGATCAGCCGTTCGAGGCCTGCACGGATGCTCGGCTCGACGTCGTCGAGCGCCTCGCGCAGTCCGGTGAATTCAGTTCCGTGGATCATGCCCTACCCCTTTACAGGCGGGCCCTCATTGGCCCGCCGTCGCACCCCGTGCCTCGATGGTAGCCGGGGTGGGAAGGCTCGGGTGCCGCTCAGAGGGTGACGGTGAGTCCCGTGCGAGCGCTCTCGCGGGCCGCATCCAGGATCTCGACCGTGTGCACGGCCTGCTCGAGCAGCACCGGGGGAGCGGCTTCGCCTCGGACGGCGGCAAGCAGCTGGCGGTAGAACTCGGAGTAGTCGCCGCGCGCCGAGGGCACGGGCGTGCTGCCCTCCGCGGTGTGCAGCACGCCCCAGCGTTCCTCGGTCTCGACGCCCCAGTCGGCGGCCGCGGCGGATGCGGGTCGCAGGCCGGCGTCGATCTGCGAGGTCTGCACGTCGTCCATGCGCGACTCGTACGAGCCGAGGTCGCCGTAGACGATGAGCTCGCGGCCTTCGAGGTGGTTGATCTTGCTGGACGCGACACGGGAGAAGACGCCGCTCGCGTGGTGGAGGGCGACGTCGAAGCCGCAGTCGACGTCGACGCCACCGACCGAGGTGATGTCGAGGTGGGCGCTCACGCGCTCGACGGGACCGAAGAGGAACGCCATCTGGTCGACGAGGTGGCTGCCGAGGTCCCGCAGGAGGCCGTGAGCCGGCCCGGTCTCGAGGGTGCCGGAGTCGTCCTGGTCCATGCGCGAGGAGACGCGCCAGATCTCGCCGAGCCTCCCCTCGTCGATGACCTGCTTGAGCGTGACGAGGTCGGTGTCCCAGCGGCGGTTCTGGTAGGCGGTGAGGATGCGCCCGCTGCGCTCGGCGGCGGTCTGCAGCTCGCGCGCGCCTTCGACCGTCGGCGCGAACGGCTTGTCCGCGACGACGTGGACTCCCCGCTCGAGGGCGTGCAGCACGAGCTCGCGGCGTGTGTCGGGCGGGGTGGTGATGACAACCGCGTCCACGCCAGCGTCGAGGAGCGCATCCAGGGAGTCGAACGCGGGGACTCCCGGGGCTTCGGTCGCGAGGATCGCGCGCCGCGCTGGTGAGCGGGTCACGACCCCGGCCAGCTCCCAGCCCGCCACGGCCTGGATATACGGCACGTGGAAGCGGTGGCCGCCAGCCCCGTAGCCGACGACGCCGATGCGGGACGGTGTGGATGCGCTCATGGGGCTCTCTCTTCTGCGCGGGCACTTGGTGCTAATGACAGGACAAGGCTAGGGCCTGGGTGGCCGGGCGGCAACGGCTCGACTGTCGGAGGTGTGGTGTTGAATGAGCGCAGACAGGAAACAAGGGGGTGCGACCGTGGTTGAAGGCAAGAACGGATACACGCCGCCGGCGGACTACCGGGCACCCGACTTCGTGCGGCAGTGGTCGGACTCCGCGACGCGAGGTGCCGATCGCATCGAGCAGGAACGCGAGCAGCGCACGAGAGACGGCGAGCGCGATGCCGCTCAGCGCGCCCAGGACGGGCAGCGTGCGCTCGAGCAGAGCTCGCAGGACGCGCAGCGAGCCGCCGGTCAGGCAGCTCGGGACGCGCAGCGTGCGGCCGAGCAGCTCGCACGCGATGAGGGGCGGGCCGCCACGAGCACCGCTGCGCGCGCCACGTACGACCTCGACCGCAGCGGGGAGGGTGCGCAGCGTGGACTGGCCTACTCGCACGGCTCCGCCAACGACGCGCTGCTGCGTCGTCGCGCGCAGCTGCCGACGCAGGCGCAGGCGCAGGCGCCGTCGTCGGCCCCGGCTCCGCCTGCTGGCCAGGTGTCCAGCCCAGGTCCGGCCCCGACTTCTCCACCTGCTCCGCAGCCGACCACGCCGGGCGTGCATCCGACTCCCGCCGTCCCCAAGAGCCGAGCGGCCAGGGGCCCCGCCGCGAAGAACGCCGCACATCTCGGACAGCCGGGCCTCGGGCCTGGGGCCGCGGTCTTCGCCGGGCTCGCGGCCATCGTCGCGGCGTTCCTCGGCTACTGGATCCCGGTCGTCATCGCGATCCTGTTCTCGATGGCGCCCATCAAGCGCGGCTTCGCGTCGGGTGCCAAGGGCATCGCGGCCGCGATCCTCGCGATCCTGCTGCTCGCATCCGCCGCCTTGGTCCAGGTCGTGCAGGTGCTGCCAGGCGCCTTCGGAAGCGACGAGACCGAGGTCAGCACCGAGTCGACGCCCGTGGAGCTCGAGGGCGACCCCATCGAGTCCGGAACTCTCCCCGAGTTCACGTTGCAGGCCGGAAACCCCGTCGGAGGATTCGGCGAAGCCAACCTGGATGTCGTGCTGCCCGAAGGCGCCGGACAGCTGGCGGTGCTGCAGGTCGACGACAAGGTCGGTGGCCTCAGCGCCTCCATGTACAGCGGCGATCAGGTTGTCGAGTTCCAGTACCTGGAGCGGGCGACCGGCGGAACGGCGCAATGGCTCATCAACACCCAGGCGGCCTTCGAGCAGTCGTTCGGCGACGACCCGACGTCGCTGGCCGTCGACCGCATCACGATCATGAGCGAGGGGGAGTGGACGGCCGAGATCCTGCCGGTCTCGGTGCTCCCTCCGTTCGACGTGGCGCTCGACGGGGTCGGCCCGGGGCTCTACCTCTACACGGGTGCGGGCGGCGAGGCCTCGATCACATCGAGCGACTACGGCAACTTCGCGATGACCGTGCACGGCTCGGAGTTCGACTACATCACCGCCGAGATCCCTGAGGTCGAGGCGAGGACCTGGCCGGCGGGCCCCTTCGTCATCGAGGTCGTCGAGGCGACCAAGATCGACGGCACACCGCTGCCCTGGAGCATCCAGGTCGTAAGCCCCTAGTTCCATCCAAGACCCCACCGCGTGCGCTTCGAGGCGCCCAGACGGGCCTCGCTGACTCTCCACCCGGTGACGGCGTGACCTTCTGTGACGCAGCACTGCGCCGCGCGACCCTCTCGGAACTCCCGCGTACCGGCCCCTGCTGACGGGCATCCGTTCGCCAATACCTTCTCGACATGCCCTCGCATCTGAGGGTCAGCCCCTCCGCCCGGAGGGTCCGCCGAGAGGAGAACGCGATGTCACAGATCGACACCGCACCGACCACCGACAGCCCGCCGTCGACGCCGCCGGACGACGCCACACCCTTGGCGAGCCGCCGGATGCAGACGCTCGGGCCCGGTGAGCACCTCAAGGTCGTGCACCCCAAGCACTGGGTGCTCTGGATCCTCTCCGCCGTCGCCGTGTTCGCGGTCGCCCAGTTCGCGTGGTCGCTCGTCACGAACCAGCGCTACGAGTGGAACGTCTTCGGCGAGTACTTCTTCAGCCCGATCGTCGTCAACGCGCTCATCCTGACCCTGCAGCTGACGGTGCTCTCCGGGGCGATCGGGTTCATCCTCGGCGCCCTCCTCGCCGTCGCCCGCCTCTCGAAGTCGCCGCTGCTGAACTCCCTCTCGTGGAGCTTCATCTGGTTCTTCCGCTCCGTGCCGCTCGTCGTGCAGCTCGTGGTCTGGTACAACCTCGGCTACCTGTACCCGACGCTCGGCCTCGGGACGCCGTTCACGACGGACTTCTGGCTCGTCGAGTTCCCGACCGTGCAGCTCATCTCCTCGTTCGCCGCCGCGACGCTCGGCCTCTCCCTGCACCAGGCGGCCTACTCTGCGGAGATCATCCGCGCCGGCATCCTCTCGGTCGACCAGGGCCAGCTGGAAGCATCCGCCGCGCTCGGCCTCCCGCGCCGGTACCGCTTCTTCCGCATCATCCTGCCGCAGGCGGCACGCGCCATCACGCCGAACGCGTTCAACGAGATCATCGGCCTGGTGAAGGGCACCTCGGTGGTGTTCGTCGTCGCGCTGCCCGAGCTGTTCTACACGGTGCAGGTCATCTACAACCGCAACCAGCGCATCATCCCGCTGCTGCTCGTCGCGGTCGTCTGGTACGCCATCATCACCACGCTCCTCTCGATCGCGCAGTACTACATCGAGCGCCACTTCTCGAAAGGCGCGCACCGAGAGCTGCCGCCGACGCCCATCCAGAAGGCGAGGGCCTGGATCTCCGAGAAGTGGGCGCTGCTCGACGACGGTGAGCAGAGCGGAGGCAGAGAGAAACAGCGCGAGAAGCCCGAACAACCCGACGGGCGCGCAGCCGCTGACACCAAGGCCGACCGGAAGAAGAACGGGATCCCAGCATGAGCCAGGCAACCATCAACCGGAACGCCGAGGCGGAGCTCGTTCGCAGCGGAGCCGCCTCCGGGCAGGTCAGCGTGTGCGGCGTGAGCAAGTCGTACGGCGCCCACGAGGTGCTGCACGACATCGACCTCGAGATCGAGCCCGGCGAGGTCGTCGCGCTCCTCGGCCCATCCGGCTCCGGCAAGTCGACGCTCCTGCGCACCATCAACCACCTCGAGTCCGTTGACGGCGGCTCGATCCTCATCGATGGCGAGTACATCGGCTACGTCAGGAAGGGAGACCGCCTCTTCGAGCTGCGCGAAGCTGAAACGCTTCGCCGTCGTACGAGGGTTGGCATGGTCTTCCAGAACTTCAACCTGTTCCCGCACCTCACCGCGCTGCAGAACATCACGGCGGCCCCGGTCGCGCTGCAGCGGGCCTCCAAGGCGGATGCGGACGCGCAGGCGCGGGGACTGCTCAAGCGCGTGGGCCTCGAGGGCAAGGAGCACCACTACCCGCGTCAGCTCTCCGGCGGGCAGCAGCAGCGCGTCGCGATCGCGAGGGCGCTTGCCCTCAAGCCGGACGTGCTCCTCTTCGACGAGCCGACGAGCGCGCTCGACCCCGAACTGGTCGGCGAGGTGCTCGACGTGATCCGCGAGCTCGCGCACGGCGGCACGACGCTCGTCATCGTGACGCACGAGATCGGCTTCGCACGTGAGGTCGCCGACCGCATCGTGTTCCTCGACGCCGGTCGCATCATCGAGCAGGGCACGCCGGAGCAGGTGCTCACGAACCCGCAGCACCCCCGGACGCAGGACTTCATCCGCAAGGTGCTCTAGCTCGCAGCGGGCCGATCCCTGCCCGCATTCCTCTTCAGAACTTCAGCAACGCATCCACCCCGAAAGGTGCCTCTCATGGCAAAGCTCAACAAGAAGAAGGTCGGCGTCATCGCCGGCGGTGTGGCGGCACTCGCCGTCATCGGGGTCGTCGCCACGACCCTCATCGTCAACGGCCAGTCGGCCCCGGTCACGGCAGCCGAGCCCGACGGTGCCCAGCCGGCAAGCGGACTCATCGAGTTCGACCTGACCAGCGCCAACGTCGACGGCCGCCCGCAGATCGACCCGGTGCCAGAAGCCATCGCCGCGCTCGAGGCGTCCGGCTGGCAGCCCGCTGAGGCCGGCAAGCTCACGGTCGTCGGCAGCGCGTACATCCCGCCGCTCAGCTTCCTCGCCGAGGACGACAACGTGACGCGCCTGGGCAGCGAGGCCGACTTCGCGCAGCTCATCGCCGACGGGCTCGGCCTCGAGCTCAAGGGCGAGGTCGCCGCGTGGGCCGACTGGCCCCTCGGTGTGCAGTCCGGCAAGTACGACCTGATCACCTCGAACGTCACCGTCACGGAGGAGCGCAAGGACCTCTTCGACTTCGCCACGTACCGTGAGGACGTGCTGGGCTTCTACGTGAAGGCCGACAGCGAGATCGAGTCGATCACCGAGGCCAAGGACGTCGCAGGCCTGTCGGTCATCGTCGGCGCCGGCACGAACCAGGAGAAGATCCTCGTCGCCTGGGACGAGGAGAACCAGGCAGCCGGGCTCGAGCCGGTCGACTTCCAGTACTACGAGGACGACGCGGCGGGCACGCTCGCCCTGCAGTCCGGACGAGTGGATGCGACCTTCGGTCCGAACGCGACGGCCGCGTTCAAGGCGGCGAGCGACGGCGAGACGAAGCTCGTCGGCACCATCAACGGCGGCTTCCCGGCCAACGCGCAGATCGCCGCGGGCACGGCGAAGGACAACGGCCTCATCGAAGCCGTCGAGATCGTCCTCAACCACGCCATCGAGAACGGCCAGTACGACGCCATCCTCGACCGCTGGGGCCTGCAGGACGAGCGCATCGACGTCTCCGAGGTGAACCCGGCGGGCCTGCCGCGCGAGGAGTAGCCATCTCCCACTCGTCAGTGACGGAACCCGCCGCGTCCTCGAAGCCCGAGGGCGCGGCGGGTTGCGCGATCAGTCGGACGACGTGACCGACTTCAGGAAGTCGATGGTCGACGCGAGCGCGCTCTGCGCATCCGCCCCCTCGAGCTTGAACTGGTACTCGTGCTGCAGCGCCGGCTCGTGGTCCTCCGGGTAGAAGACCGCGGTGACCGGCACGCCGAGACCCTGCAGCTTCGTCGCGAACGGCTGCGACTGGTTCGCGGTCAGCGGGTCGGCGTTGCCGCCCGAGATCCAGGTCTGCGGGAAGTCGGCGGTCACGTAGTCGAGGGTCGACATCTCCTGCCCTGCGGGCGTGTCAGCCCAGTCCTTGTCGCCCTGGTACGCCCACAGCGCCACGCGGAAGCCGTAGCCGCCGAGGCCAGGCGCGCTCGGGATGCCGCTCACGTCGTAGATGCCGCAGTTCAGCACCATCCCAGCGAGCTGGTCGGCGGCGAGCGCCGGGGCGAGGCCGAGGAGCTCCGCGTAGGCGGGGTTCGTGGCGAGGGCCGCGAGCTGGCTCGCGAGCTGCGCGCCCGCGGAATCGCCCGCGAGGATGATCTGGTTCGGGTCGATGTTGTACTCGGCCGCGTTCGCCGTCAGGTGCGCGAGCGCCTCGTTCAGCTGCGTGAGCGCCGTCGGATAGGTGGCCTCCGGCGCGACCGTGTAGTTGACGGCGACCGTCGTGAACCCCTCCGCGGCGAGGATCTGCACATACGGGTCGACGTTCTGCTTGCCGCCCGAGATCCACGCGCCCCCGTGGATCCACACGACCGTCGGCAGTGCCTCGGTCGTGTCGGCGGGTGAGTACAGGTCGAAGGTCGTGTCCGAACCGCCGTCGCCGTACGGCACATCGAGCTGCGACTGCAGGCTGTCAGCGGTCGGCGCGAAGGCCTCCATCTCGGTGACGGTGCGCTTCGCGTCCAGCTCGAACAGGCCGCGGATGACCATGGCAGCGGGCCAGGGCGTCGACACCCAGATGATCGCGCCGACAAGGCCGGCGGAGAGCACGCCGAGCGGCACCGTCCTGCTCTTGTGGCGGTACCAGGGCTTCGCTGCGTTCCTGGTTGGTCTCGGCGTGACACTCGGGGGGATGCTCACCCTCGCATTCTTCCAGTACCGCGATCCATGCAGACACACACCGCCGTGTTGTCCGCGAGCCCGGGTATGCAATATGTTGCAGATCCCCCCTCCTCGATGCAGCGATGCAGCGCCGACCGCCCAGATCGGTTGCGCTCCTGCGAGCATCCCGACGCCGAACGGCCCATGCATGTACGCCCTCCTCGTGATCCTCCAGACGGTGGTGCTCCCGTTGCTGTTCGGGGGCGTGCACCTGGGCGTCGCGGGCGGCAATCCAGCGCTCGTCTTCGGGATCTGGTTCGCATTCTGGGGCGTCGGGTCGCGCCTCATCGTCGCGGGCATCAGTCAGCTCACGAACCCCCTGCGAACCACGCAGACCATCCTCGGGGCCGCCGCCGACGAGAGCGACGAGCCTGAGGAACACGCTGCCGGTACGCGCATGCAGACGCTCAACGCGACCGGCGCCGCGACCGCGCAGGTGGTGCAGGAACTCGGGCTCGCGAACCTCAGCCTGGGCACCGTCGCGCTGGTCTCCTCGCTGGTCCCCGGTTGGGGACTCGTGGGCGCGCTTCCCGGCGCGATCTACCTGGGCCTCGCCGGCATCCGGCACCTCGCCAAGCGCGGGAAGAGCACCAACGAGCTCGTCGCGACCTGGACCGACCTGCTCGTCTTCGTGATCGTCGTGGGCGGCGTCGTCGCGGCCGCCCTCCGCGGCTGGTGAACGACCCGCTTCCCGGCTTGTCGCGTCGCGCGCTGCGATAGCGTCGAGCACACCATGATGCTTCGCCTGGCTCGCGCGCTGCTCGTGCGCAGCGCGGTGCGCGACGTGCGGACGGGCCTGCTGTCGATCGCGGTCACCGGCCAGCCTCCGGGCGGCGGTGCGGTGCTCGCCGCCAACCACGGCTCATGGTGGGACGCCTACCTGATCGGCCTCTACGCCAGGAACACCGGGTTCGACGTGGCCGTCATGATGGGCGACGAGCAGCTGCGCCGCTTCCCGTTCCTGCGCCTCGTCGGGGCAGTGCCCCCGCGGGCGGTGCGCACGCTCGCCGACCGTGCGCGCGCCGGCGACTGGTCCCTGATCTTCCCGGAGGGCGAGCTGCGCGCGGGCCGCGGGCTCGCGTCACTGCACCCGGGCGCCGAATGGGTCGCGGCGCGCGCCGAGGTTCCGCTGGTCCCCGTCGCCATCCGCGTCGTCATGCGCGGGGCGGCCAAACCCGAGGCGTTCATCCGCTTCGGCGCACCCGTGCGCCCCGAGCAGCTCGCCGCCGCGCTCGGGTCGATGCTCGAGGAGCTCGACCGGGCCCTCGACGCCGCCGACCCCGCACGGCCCCTGCCGGGCTACCGCATCGTGTTCGACGCGCAGCGATTCCGCCGCGACCGAGTCGGCTTCGCCGGGCGGATGCTCGCGTTCCTGACCAGGCCGGAGGGCTTCCGGGCTCGCCCGGCTCGTCCTGGTCGTCAGGGCGAGCGGGGCCGCGAGTGAACCGGTCGCTCGTGAGCCGCGTGGTCGCCGGAGTCTCCCTCGCGTACCTCGGCGCGAGGGCGATCGTGCTGCTCGCGAACGCGCTGACGCAGCCGAGCCTGCGGGCGGCGGCCGCGACGGCAACCGGGACCAGCCGCGCCCGTGCCAGTGCTGGGGCCGGGCGTGGATCGTCGGCCTCACCAGCTCCGGCTGAGCGCTCGGGCCACGCATCCGCGCCGCGGGTCGCGCTGCTCATCCCTGCCCGCGATGAGGAACCGACGCTGCGGGAGACGCTGCCCGGATTCCTGGGTCAGGGAGCCGACGAGGTGGTCGTGCTCGACGACGAGTCGGCCGACGCGACCCGCGCGGTCGCCGAGGCCGCGGGTGCCCGCGTGCTTCGGGGTGCGCCGCGCCCCGAGGGGTGGACGGGCAAGAACTGGGCGTGCGCGCAGCTCGCCGCCGCCGGCGAGGCGCCCGAGCCGCCGAGGCCCGACGATGTGCTCGTCTTCACCGATGCCGACGTGCGCTGGAACCCCGGTGCGCTTGACGCGCTGCTGGTGACCATGCGTGCATCCCGGGCCGACCTCCTCACGGTCTTCCCACGTCAGGAGACGCGGACCCTCGGCGAGCGGCTCATCACGCCCCTCAACGACGCGGTCGTGCTCGGGTCGGTGCCGATGGCCCTGCAGGGGCGCAGGGCGCCGGTCGTTGCGAACGGCCAGGTCATGGCGTTCACGCGCGCCGCCTACGCCCGCGTCGGGGGTCACGCGGCGGTGAGCGGTGAGCTCGTGGAAGACATGCGTCTCGCCGAACGGATGCGCGCCGCTGGCGGCCGAGTCGTGACCGTGCGGGGTGGCAGCGCGATCGGGGTGCGCATGTACGACGGGTACCGGAGCTCGGTGCGCGGCTTCGCGAAGTCGCTCCTCGGCCTCCATCACGGGTCGCGCGCGCTCATGCTGGCGACGAGTCTCCTGACGGTCTGCGTCTACTCGCTGCCGTGGGTCCTGCCCTTCTTGCCCGGTGCGGGGGAGTCGCGCGCAACCGGGCGCATCCTTCGCCTCGTGCGGTTCATGGGCCTGCTCGATCGCACGGTCTCCAACCTCATCGCGGGGCGGCGACGCCCCCTCGACCTCGCCGAAGGGCTGCTCGGCCCGATGAGCCCGCTGCTCGTGCTGCCCGTGTACGCGTTGGCGGGGCGCCGCAGCGTCGCCTGGAAGGGCCGCGCCTACGAGGCGTGACCAACCATCGCGTCTACGAGCAGTAGAAGACGTGCGTAGACTTCTGGCGTGACCTCCGCCGGCCTGCTGACCCCCGCCGTGGGGGAAGTGGACCCGCTAGACCTCGACCTCGACCTCGACCGAGACCCCGCCCTGGCCCCACCCGTGGATGCGCGGCCACGAGACGCCGCACGGGTGCGCCGAGTTCGGCTCGCGTTCGTCGCAGCATCGGTCTCCACGTTCATCGCGCTCGCCTCGCACGTCTTCGCCGGCGGCGGCATGCCCGGCCTGCTCGGCGTCGCGTTGCCGTTTGCGCTGGCCGTGCTCGCTTGCCTGCTGCTGGCTCGCATCCGCACCGACTCGCTCCGCCTCGCCCTGTCTGTCGGCGCGAGCCAGTTCCTCTTCCACACGCTGTTCGTGCTCGGCACGCCGCCGGCCGCCAGCGGTTCGGCGAGCGCAGCGGATGCGCATGCCGGGCACGCGGGTCACGGCCAGCTCGCGGCCTCGTCGGCGATGGCGGACTTCGCGTCGGGCTCGGGCGTCAGCTCCCCGACCACCGCCCTGCACCTCGGACACGACGGCCCGCTCATGTGGGCGATGCACGCGTTCGCCGCGGTGCTCACGGCGCTTGCCCTGTACTTCGGGGAGGCCCTCCTCGCGAGTCTCGCGCGCGTGAGCCACGCCGCCGTCGAGCTGCTTCGGCCGCTCGTTCGCGGCATCTTCCTGCTCCTCGTTCGCGCCGTGCGCCCCGCCGCGGTGATCGACTCGGCGCCGCTCGAGTTGCCCTGGGTGCCCGCGCTGCCAGTGCGCGCTGCGCGCACCCTGCGGCGCCGAGGCCCGCCCGCGGTCGCGATGCTCCCAGCATTCGCGACCTCGAACTAGCGCCACAGCTCCCGTCTCAGCTTCCCTGCTGAGGTGCTGTCTGGTGCCGGTCGGCGTCGATCATTCTCCGTCCGCGACGCTCGCGCGCCTTCCGCGCGACGCCTTCGTGCGCGGGCGGACAGACCCGAGGAACTCTCGAGATGTCTTTCGACTCAGCACCAACATCCACGACGCGCCGGACACCCCCGGCGCGCAGAACATCCACGACCGGCAGCACACCGACCACAGCAGCCCCGACAGCACCGAGGAGACTCGCCGCCACGGCCATCGCGCTGCTCATGGCCTGTCTCCTGGGGTTCGCCGGCGCGACCCCAGCGCAGGCGCACGACCAGCTCATCGCGAGCTCGCCATCGCCGGACGCGTCGCTCGACACGTCACCGCCGGACATCACCCTCAGCTACTCCGCGAACATCATGGAGATCGGCCCGATGATCGTGCTGCAGGACGCCGCGGGCCGCGACTGGGCGACCGGCGAGCCCGTCATCGACGGGACGACGGTCACGAGCACCATCGTCGACACCCTGCCCGACGGCGCGTACACCGTCAACTGGCGGGTTGTCTCCTCGGATGGGCACCCGATCACGGGCACCATCCCGTTCACGGTCGGCGATCCCACGGCGGCGGACGCGCCCGCGGCACCGGCACCCTCGGACCCGGCCACCGCTGCCCCGACGACGGCCGACCCCGCCCCCACTGAGGCGGCGCCCTCCGAATCCGAGTCACCCTCCGGCGCGACGACCCAGCCGACGTCCGAGATCACCTCGCAAGCGGCGTTCGACGTGCCGCGGATGCTGCTCATCGGCGCGCTCGGGGCGCTCGTCGCGCTCGGCGTCGCCTGGCTGATCGTCCGCGCACGCAAGGGCGGTCAGGCGCAGCCTGAATCGGCTGAGGCCGACACCGATGCGCGCTGACGCCGCCGCCACTCCTTCTCTCTTCTCTCTCCGCAAAGGAACCACGCTCATGACCCGTACCACCACGAACCTCCCTCGCCCCCTCGCAGCGGCCGCCCTCCTCGCTGCTGCTGCGCTCGCCCTCACCGGATGCACGGCCGCCAGCTCGACGGCCACCCCCGACGCCGCCTCAGCGGGTCCCGCCGCCGAATCCGTCACCGTCGAGAACGCCTGGGTGAAGGCCGCCGACTCCGGCATGTCAGCGGCCTTCGGCGAGATCGAGAACACGGGTGCGGGGGACGTGACGATCGTGTCGGTCGCGAGCCCCGCATCCACCGCGCTCGAACTGCACGAGACCGTCGAGAACGAGACGGGCGAGATGACGATGCGTGAGAAGGGTGGCGGGTTCA
This sequence comes from Pseudoclavibacter sp. RFBB5, assembly GCF_002931555.1. Lineage (GTDB taxonomy): Bacteria > Actinomycetota > Actinomycetes > Actinomycetales > Microbacteriaceae > Pseudoclavibacter. The sequence goes on from NZ_PSTZ01000001.1 coordinate 157,294, forward strand.
CGATCGCCCCCGGCGAGACGCTGACGCTCGAACCCGGGGGCAACCACATCATGCTCATGGACCTGCCCGAGCCCGTTGTCGCGGGGGACGAGCTGAGCTTCACGCTCACGTTCTCGGACGAGTCGACCCTCGACTTCACTGCCCCGGCCAAGGACTACGCCGGGGCCAACGAGAACTACGAAGACGGCGACATGGGCGGCGACATGGAGATGGACCACTCCGACATGGACCACGCCGAGCACGGCGACGACGCGGACAACAGCTAGTGCCCGGCGACCAGAGCCCTGGTCGCCCCCGCCCGACTCGGCGACAGCTCCTCTTCGGGGGTGCTGTCGCCGGGTTCGGCGCGGTCGCGGCCGTGGGCGCCGACCAGGCGCTCCGTCTCGCGGGACGCCAAGAGCCAGCGGGCGCAGCGGATGCGGCTGCCGACGCGAGCCCGGCCGGTGCCGGCGAGCTGACCGGGTCAGGCGTCGTCCCGTTCTACGGGCCGCACCAGGCGGGCATCGCGACCGTGCCGCAGGCGCACGCGACGCTCGTCGCCCTCGATCTGCGAGACGGCATCGACCGCGATGGGCTGCGGCGACTCATGCAGCTCCTGACCGACGATGCGGCGCGCCTCACCCGGGGTGAGCCGGCACTGGCCGACTCCGAACCCGAGCTCGCGCACCTGCCGGCCAACCTGACGGTGACGTTCGGGTTCGGTCCTGAGTTCGTGCGGCGCGCATCCACCACTGCAATGCAGGCGCCCGCCTGGCTGCGCCCGCTGCCGCCGTTCGGCATCGATCGGCTCGAGGCGGCGTGGAGCGACGGCGACCTGCTGCTGCAGGTCGCGTCCGACGACCCGTTCACGGTCGCCCACGCGTTGCGGATGCTGCTGAAGGACACGCGCAGCTTCGCGACGGTGCGGTGGACGCAGCCCGGGTTCCGCCGGGCGCGCGGGTCGGAGGCCCCGGGCACCACGATGCGGAACCTGTTCGGGCAGGTCGACGGGACCGTCAACCCGGCGCCTCCGACGCTCGACTTCGAGCAGCTCGTCTGGATTCGCGAGGGCGCGTTCGCGGGCGGGACGGGCATGGTCGTGCGGCGCATCCGCATGGACCTCGACAAGTGGGACAGGCTCGACCGCAGCGGTCGCGAGCAGTCGGTTGGCCGCACGCTCGCGAACGGCGCCCCGCTGACCGGCACGGACGAGCACGACGAGCCGGACTTCTCGGCCGAGAACGCGGCCGGGTTTCCCGTCATCGCCGAGTTCTCGCACATCCGGCGGGCGCGATCCGAGGACGCGTCGGAGCGGTTCTTCCGTCGCGCCTACAACTACGACGATGCGCCCACGGGGGAGGAGATCTCGAACTCGGGGCTGCTCTTCATCGCCTTCCAGGCGGACGTGGATGCGCAATTCGTGCCCATCCAGCAGCGGCTCGACGAGCTCGACCTGCTCAACGAGTGGACGACGCCCATCGGGTCTGCCGTGTTCGTCGTGCCGCCCGGATGCGCGGAAGGCGGTTACGTCGGCGAGGGGATCCTCGGATGAGCGGACCAAGACCGCGCGCCCGGCGCGTCTCGAGCACGGGATGGGTCGGGCAGCTGCTGATGCGCCTCCACTTCCTCGCGGGCGTCTTCGTCGGCCCGTTCATCCTCGTGGCGGCGCTGAGCGGCGCACTCTACGCGCTGACCCCGCAACTCGAGCAGCTGGTCTACGACCACGAGCTGCATGCGCCGGTCTCCGAGAGCGCCCTGCCGCTCGGAGAGCAGATCAAGGCAGCAGACGCGCACGTCGGGCAGGACGAGACGATCGTCGCCGTGCGTCCGGCCCCGAACCCGGGCGATACGACGCGGGTCATGTACGCGGATGCGACGCTCGGGGAGAGCACGACGCGGGCGGTGTTCCTCGATCCCGCGACGGCAGAGGTGCGCGGTGACCTGCCCGTCTACGGCACGTCCGGTTCGCTGCCGCTGCGCACCTGGATCTCCGAGCTGCACCGAAGCCTGCACCTCGGTGATGCTGGCCGGCTCTACAGCGAGCTCGCGGCATCCTGGCTCGGGGCCGTCGCGCTTGCAGGGGCAGGGCTCTGGGCCACCAGGTACCGGCGGGCGCGAACGGCGAAACGGGCGACGCAGCAGCGCAACCTGCTGCGGCCGAACCTGCTCGCTACGGGGTTCGCGCGCACCCGCAGCCTGCATGCATCCACCGGCATCTGGGTGCTGGCCGGGGCGCTGTTCCTGTCGGCCACGGGCATCACGTGGTCGCAGTACGGGGGAGCGAACTTCACGGAGCTGCGAGCCGCGGTGGGATGGACGACGCCCGCGCTGAGCACGAGCCTCGACGGCGCCGGCGCCGCGGCCGCAGATGAGCACGCAGAGCACGCTGGCCACGGGCCCGGGGGTGTGACACCGAGCCTCGATGCTGGCGAGCTGAGCCCGGGCGCCTACGACTCGGTGCTCTCCATCGCGCGCGAGGCGAACGTGAACACCGGGCTCGTCGAGATCCGGCCGCCGGCGGAACCCGGCACGGCGTGGGTCGTGCAGGAGATCCAGCGCAGCTTCCCGACGGAGGTGGATGCGGTTGCCATCGACGGCACGACCATGCAGGTGGTCGACCGGGTCGACTTCGCAGAGTTCGGGCCGGTCGCGAAGCTCAGCCGCTGGGGCATCGACCTGCACATGGGTTCGCTGTTCGGCCTCGCCAATCAGCTGGTCCTCTTCGCGGTTGCGGTGGGCATTGCGGCGATGGTCGTGTGGGGGTACGTGATGTGGTGGCAGCGTCGGCCGAGGCACGACCCGTCGCGGTTGGTCGGTGCCGCTCCGCCTCGTGGAGCGCTGCGCCGCGCGCCGTGGTGGGGCGTGCTGCTCGCGCTCGCCGTGGCCGTGGCGCTTGGCATGTTCCTGCCGCTGATGGGCGTGAGCCTGATCGTCTTCCTGGCCGTCGACGTCACGGTCGGGATGCTCGCTCGTCGGCGATCGCGATCCGGGGCGCGGCCGTCCGACCTGCCGCGCGGTCAGCGGGCCGGCGGGGTCAGTCCCGCGAGCGATGGCTCGAGTGCGGGTCGGAGCGTGGGTTCGAGCTTGGACTCGAGGTGACGCCGGGCCACACGTAGTCGAGGCCGCGTTCCGCGTCGGGGAACAGAGCGCCGTAGAACTCCTCGTCCTTGGCGATGAGCTTCGAGCGGTGCGACTCGTGGAGTGCCTCGTCGCCCAGCCAAGGTGGAGGGTCGGACACCCTGAAGTCCGGCCCTCTGCTGGCCGCCGCCTCCTCGAAGACGGCAAGCGTCTTCTCGGCGCAGGTGTCGGCGTAACCGCGTCCCACCCATTCCGCGCAGAACGCGCCCTGGTAGTCGAGGAGGGCCCGTTCGTAGCCGATCCACATCTTCACGACGGGATGCTGCTGCCACCCGTAGCCGGGCACGGTCAGCGCCTTCATGACCTGCAGGGTCTCGACGCGCTGCTTGCCGAGGCGCTGCCGGTCGAGCACCCGCGCGGATTCCGCGAAGTCTGCATAGGGGAGGAACGTCTGCATCGATCCGTTCTACCGTGCGGGGATCCGCGGACGCGGGGAGCTGGGCGGCAGATTCATTCGTCTCGCGGCCGCTCGGCTGGTGCCAGAGTGGGGGTGCCGTCGCCCCCCCCCGAAGCATGCGGCCCCCTCAGTGCTGTGTGATACGTTACCTCGACTCGAGCGACCGACCCCCAGGTTGCAGTGACCGACGGAGTTCACATGTCCATCCCGTGCTCGCAGTTCGCGGCCGAGTTCGACCAGGCTGGTTTCGTAGCGCGCCGCCACGAGCGCCGCGTGCCCACGCCCGTCCACTCAGCCCGCAGCGATTTCACACAGACGAAACATCTCTTGCATGTCAGAGAAATGTTGCGGGTGTCGTATGGGGTCGTGATCTTGGGATGCATCAGCTCGACGACCAGTGATATGTCACATTTCATATGGGAGGTCAGGTCGGTTACTCCGAGCCGCCTCGGCTTGCCGTGAATGTGATCGCTCTCATCGTCTCGCGGTGCCACGCGAGCAGAGCACAAACCCTCGTCTTCGTCACGAAGACCATCTGAGAGGAAAACCCCGTGAAGAAAAGAAAACTGGCCGGTGTCCTAGCGCTCGCCACGACGTCGATCATGCTGCTGAGCGCCTGTGGCGGCGGCGCGGCACCAGAAGCTGAAGGCGGCTCGACCGGAGAGCCCGTCGCGGGCGGCACCGTGCACATGCTGCAGAACGCAGACTTCTCCTACCTCGACCCGGCACGCGGGTTCGACGGCGGCGTCAACGCCTTCTACCGCCTCATCTACCGCGGTCTCACGATGCAGGCGGCCGGCAATGCGGAAGACCCGAACGCCATCGTCGCCGACATGGCGGAGGGGCTCGGCGAGCAGTCGGAAGACGGGCTCAAGTGGACCTACACGCTCAAGGACGGGCTGAAATTCGACAACGGCGACCCGATCACCTCCGCCGAGGTCAAGTTCGGCATCTCGCGCGCCTGGGACCCGGAGATCGGCATCGGCTCGCCGTACCTCAAGCAGGTCATCGACGCGCCTGAGGGTTACGAGGGCCCGTACGTCACGGGCGACCTGCCCACGATCGAGACGCCGGACGAGAAGACCATCGTCTTCAACCTGAAGGCACCCTTCCCCGAGTTCGACAACGTGCTCGCCCAAGCGAACGCCGTCCCGTTCCCCACCGGCACGGGCGGCGGCAGCGAGTTCATCAACGACATCATCGCCTCCGGCCCCTACACGCTCGAGAGCTACACCCCGGGCACAGCCATCAACCTCGTGCGCAACGAGAACTGGGACCCGGAGACGGACGACGTCCGCAAGGCGTACCCGGATGCTTGGCAGTTCAACATCGGCCTCGACCCGGCCACGATCGACGAGCGCATGATCGCCGGCCAGTCGTCCGACATCAACGCGATCGCCGGCGTCGTCCAGGCAGCGAGCCTGCCGCGTCTGCAGACTCCGCAGTTGCAGGACCGCACGGCGCTCTCCCCGGCCTACTGCACGACCTACATGTCGATGAACACGACGAAGGAGGCGTTCAAGGACGTCAAGGTGCGCCAGGCCGTGAACTACGCGCTCGACCGGGCTGCGATTCAGAACGCGTCGGGTGGCAACCAGCTCGCAGACCCCGCGACGGCGATCATCCCGGCTGCCGTGAACGGGCACCTCGACTACGACCTCTACCCGAGCGAGGGCGACGATTTCACGGGCAACGCGACTGAGGCGCAGAAGCTCCTCGACGAGGCGGGCGTCGGAGACGGCTTCTCGTTCACCCTCGACGTGCGCTCCAACCCCAAGGCGCAGGCACAGGCGGAAGCGATCCAGCAGGCACTCTCCCCACTCGGCATCGACGTGGCTCTGAACGTCATCGACGTCTCCACGTACTACGAGACCATCGGCACGACCTCGCAGCAGAACGACGCGGCGATCACCGGATGGTGCCCCGACTGGGCGTCCAGCGCCAGCACCTTCCTCCCCCCGCTGTTCGACGGGCGGAACATCACCGACAAGGGCAACTCGAACCTCGCCCAGATCAACGACCCGGCCATCAACGAGCGCATCGACGAGATCAAGGCGATGACCGACCTCGACGCCGCCAACACCGCTTGGGGTGAGCTCGACAAGCAGATCATGGAGCTCGCACCCATCGCCCCGCTGGTACTCGAGAAGGGCGTCTTCCTGCCGGGCGAGAATATCGCGGGCTACTACCCGAGCACCAGCTTGACCGACCTGACCATCGTCGGCCTCGCGGACCCGTCTAGGGGCTAACCGAAATGACCTTCTCGTCGACCAATCTCGAGGTCGAGGGCACGGCGGGTGGTGATCCGGGTCTCGCTGAGACCCTGGATGCACCACCTGCCTCCGGCCGTCGGCTCGCTCGTGCCTTCTTCCGCGACTGGGGAGCGGTGCTCTCGAGCGCGTACATCGTGCTCATCATCCTCATGGCCATCACGGCTCCACTCCTCGTCAAGCTGAGCGGCTGGGACCCGTACGCGTTCGACCAAAGCGCGATCGACCCGAACCTCGGAGGCGTGCCCCTCGGGGCATGGGGCGGCATCAGCGCCGAGCATTGGTTCGGCGTGGAGCCGGGCAGCGGGCGGGACATCTTCGCCCGAATCGTCTACGGGGCGCAGGTCTCGATGACCATCGCACTGTCGGCGACGGCGCTCACAAGCGTGCTCGGCATCGTGTTCGGGCTGCTCTCCGGGTACTTCGGCGGATGGGTCGACACGATCATCTCCCGCGTCATGGAGTTCCTCATGGCGTTCCCCGCGCTCATCTTCATGATCGCGGTGCTCTCGGCCCTCCCGGCCGACAATCGGCAGCTCTTGCTGGTGCTCGTCATCTCCGTGTTCGGCTGGCCGTACCTGGCCCGCATCGTGCGCGGACAGACGATGTCGATCAAGCAGCGCGAGTACGTCGAGTCGGCGAAGGCGTCAGGCGCGTCGAGCCTGCAGATCATCTTCCGGGAGATCCTGCCGAACCTGCGCTCGACGATCATCGTCATGACGACGCTGGCCATCCCCGGCTACGTCGGCACCGAGGCGGGTCTCTCCTTCCTCGGTGTCGGCGTGGTTCCCCCGACACCCTCGTGGGGTCAGATGATCGCGAGCTCCGTCGGCTGGTACGCGGTCGACCCCATGTACTTCCTTATCCCAGGCATCTTCCTGTTCCTGCTCGTGCTCTCCTTCACCGTGCTCGGTGACCGCATCAAGAAGCTCGCCGAGTCCGGGGAGGCTCGCTCATGACCCGCTACGCCATCAACCGCCTCCTCGGCATGGTCCTCGTGCTGTTCCTGGTGAGCCTCTTCACCTTCGTCGTGTTCTTCGTGCTCTCGCCAGACCCTGCCGTGCAGATCTGCGGCAAGAACTGCACCCCGGAGCGCATCGACCAGATCCGCGAGAACCTCGGCCTCGACCTGCCCTTCTGGACGCAGTTCGGCACGTTCCTCGGGGGCCTCTTCTTCGGTCGCACGTACGAGGGAAGCGGCGCCGTCATCCAGTGCGCGGCCCCCTGCCTCGGCTACTCGTTCCAGTCGAGCCAGCCGGTCACCGAGATGATCCTGCAGCGTCTGCCGGTCTCCGCGACCGTCGCCATCGGCGCCGCGGTGCTGTGGCTCCTCACGGGTGTGACGGGCGGCGTCATCAGCGCCGTCAAGGAGGACAAGTTCGCAGACCGCTTCATCACGGGCCTCACGCTCGGTGGCATGTCGATTCCGAACTACGTGCTCGCGTTGCTGCTGCAGTTCGTGCTCGTCGTGTCGCTCGGGTGGCTGCCGTTCCCGCAGGCCGTGCCGTTCCTCGACAACCCCGTGCAGTGGTTCCTGAACTTCATCATGCCGTGGGTGGTCCTCTCCATCGGCTACGCGGCGACGTACACGCGGCTCACTCGCGCGAACGTCATCGACACGCTGCAGGAGAACTACGTGCGCACGGCGAAGGCGAAGGGCCTGCGCCCGAGCCTCGTCTGGCGACGGCACGCGTTGCGTCCCGCGTTGACCCCCATCGTCACGATCTTCGGGATGGACTTCGCCGGGCTCCTCGGCGGCGCGCTCATCACGGAGACGGTCTTCGGCATCAATGGCGTCGGCAAGCTCGCTGCCGACTCCATCACGAAGAACGACCAGCCCGTCATCATGGGCGTCACCCTACTGGCGGCGTTCCTCGTGGTTGTCGGCAACATGGTCGTCGATCTTCTGTACTCCGTCATCGACCCCCGGGTCAGAGTTGGAGCTTCGAAATGAACGCGTCCGCATCCGCTGCCAATGGGCCCGGCGCAGGGCCGCTGCTCAGCGTCCGCGACCTCACCGTCTCGTTCGCGACGGCCGAGGGCCCGACCGACGTCGTCAAGAGCATCGACTTCGATGTGCCTCGCGGCGGTGCCCTCGGCATCGTCGGCGAATCCGGCTCGGGCAAGTCGATGACCAGCCTCGCCATCATGGGGCTGCTGCCCAAGGGCGCCAAGCGGTCCGGTTCGCTCGTCTTCGACGGCGAGGAGCTGAGCACGCTGCGCGAGCCGGCCATGCGCGCCATCCGCGGCGACCGCATCGCGATGATCTTCCAGGACCCGCTCTCGTCGCTCAACCCGTACTACACGGTCGGCACGCAGATCGCCGAGGCCTACCGTTCGCACCGCTCCGGTGTGAGCAGGGCGGCGGCCAAGAAGGTGGCGATCGAGGCGATGGAGCGCGTCCACATTCGCGACGCCGCTCGCCGCGTCGACCACTACCCGCACCAGTTCTCCGGTGGCATGCGCCAGCGCGTCATGATCGCGATGGCGTTGAGCATGGAGCCGGACCTGATCATCGCGGACGAGCCGACGACGGCGCTCGATGTGACGGTTCAGGCGCAGATCCTCGACCTCCTCACGGAGATCAGGAAGGACACGGGGGCCGGCATGATCCTCATCACCCACGACCTGGCTGTCGTGAGCGAGGTCGCCGACCAGATAGTGGTGATGCAGCGGGGCGAGCTCGTCGAATCGGGCAGCGTCGAGCAGATCTTCACCGACCCACAGGAGCCGTACACGCGCCTGCTGCTGGATGCCGTGCCCCGCATCGACGACGAGATCGGCCTGCTGCGCACCACGACCGTGCCGGTGCAGACCATGCGCGAGGAGGAGACGCGATGAGCGACCGGGAACCACTGCTTCGCGCGCGGAACCTCGTGCGCGAGTTCAGCACGGAGTCGGGCGGGGGCCTCTTCTCGAAGAGCAAGACCTTCCGCGCCGTCGACGACGTGTCGCTCGACGTGCACGAGGGTGAGACGCTCGCGCTGGTCGGAGAGTCAGGCTCGGGCAAGTCGACGACGGCCAGGCTCGTGGCGCGCCTCATGGACGTTACGAGCGGCACCGTCGAGTTCCAGGGGCAAGACGTGAGCGCGATCAAGGGCAAGGAATTGCACGCCTTCCGCGGCGAGGTGCAGGTGGTGTTCCAGGACCCGTTCTCCTCCCTCAACCCACGGCACACCGTCGAGCGGCTCATCACGGCGCCGCTCGTCTACCAGAAGCGCTCGATCCCCGGTGGAGCGCGCAGCTTCGCCAGAGGGCTCATGGAGCGCGTCGGCCTGAACCCCGACCATTCCGGCCGTTACGCCGCGCAGTTCTCCGGCGGCCAAGCGCAGCGCATCGGCATCGCGCGCGCGCTCGCCGTCGGCCCCAAGCTGGTCATCTGCGACGAGGCGGTCTCCGCCCTCGACGTGTCGGTGCAGGCCCAGGTCATCAACCTCCTCAGGCAGCTGCAGGAAGAAGAGGGGTTCAGCTATCTCTTCATCGCCCACGACCTCGCTGTCGTGCGGCAGATCGCGACGCGGGTCGCCGTCATGAGCGAGGGCCGCATCGTGGAGATCGGCGAGCGCGACCAGGTGTTCGAGCGCCCGAAGGACGAGTACACGCGCACCCTGCTCGCCGCGGTCCCGCGCATCAATCCGGAATGGGATGCGCGCCGCAAGAAGAACGAGCGCGCCCGCCGCCGCGCGGAGCGCGAAGCACAGGAGGAGAGCGCATGAGCGACGTGGTCGAGTACTCGCTGCCCGGAATCTGGGTGAGCGAGCGGAGCATCCGCGTGCCGCTCGACTGGTGGAACCCGGAAGCCGGAGAGATCTCGGTGTTCGTGCGTGAGCTCGTCGACCCCGACCGGCGGCGCGACGAGCTCCCGCTGCTGACCTACCTGCAGGGTGGGCCCGGCGGTGCGAACCCCCGCCCGCTCGACGCCACCGGCTGGATCGGCGAGGCGCTGCAGCACTACCGCCTGGTGCTCGTGGATCAGCGGGGCACGGGGCGGAGCACGCCCATCGACGCGCACAGCATCGCGGCCCTCGGCGACGGTGCCAGCGGCGCCGACTACCTCGCGCATTTCAGGGCCGACTCCATCGTGCGTGACCTCGAGCACGTGCGCACGGCGCTCTATGGCGGTGCTCTGTGGGCGACGCTGGCGCAGAGCTACGGCGGCTGGCTCACGCTCGCCTACCTGTCGCACGCGCCGGCGGCCATCGCCGCGAGCTACGTGTGCGGCGGCATCCCGGGTACCCCCGCCGACGCCGCGGAAGTGTACCGGCGCACGTTCACGCGCGTCGAGCAGAAGAACGCCGAGTTCGCGAGGCGGTACCCGCAGGACATCGACGTGGTCTCGACGATCGCCGACCGCCTCGCGGCTGATGAGGTGCGGCTCCCGGACGGCGACCGCCTCACGGTGCAGCGCTTCCAGTCGCTCGGCCTCGATTTCGGCATGAAACCCGGCTTCGAGCGCATGCACTGGCTGCTCGAAGACGCATTCACGCCCGACGGCCGCTTCAGCGAGCAGTTCCTCGCGCAGGTGCTCGCGCGCACCTCCAGCGCGGGCAACCCGCTGTTCTGGACCCTGCAGGAGTCGATCTACGGCGACGAGTCGAGCGGGGCCACGAACTGGGCGGCGCAGCGCGAGCGCGACCGGCGACCGCAGTTCGGCGTCGACCGTCATCCGCTGCTGTTCACGGGCGAGATGGCGTTTCCGTGGATGTTCGAGGAGGTCAGGCTGCTGCGTGGGTTCCGCGACGCCGTGCACGAGCTCGCGAAGCGCGAGCTCTGGAGCCGCCTCTACGACTTCGAGACGCTCGCCGCCAACGAGGCCCCGGTCGCAGCCGCGGTCTACTACGACGACATGTACGTGGATGCCCACCTGCAGCTCGACACGCTCTCGCGCGTCGGCAACTCCGTCAGCTGGGTCACGAACGAGTTCGAGCACGACGGGATCAGTTCGGGGCGCACCTTCACGCGCCTGCGGGAGCTGGTCCGAGACCGAGGAGGAGAGCGACGATGAACGCAGCGAACACAGACATGGCCACGGGCGCAGACGCACCAACGGGCGCGGCCTCCGTTCGGCCCCCGTACGCGGGCACGAGGTATCCGAAGCTCGCGACCATCCCAGCGTTCACTGACTTCATCGCGAAGGGCTGGCAGGACGTGGATGCGCCCGTCGCGCTCACCGAGGGGGCGGCGGCCGCGGCCGCGGCGCATCGAGCGCGCCTCAGCGCCCGCTTCGCCACCTCGACCATCGTCGTCTCGAGCGGCGTCGCCCCGGTTCGCAACGACGACTGCAACTACGGCTTCCGAGCGAACAGCGACTTCGTGTGGCTCACGGGCTGTCAGGTCGAGGGCGCGACGCTTGTCATGCATCCGGTGCCAGGAGGGCACGACGCGACCCTGTACCTGCCCGCGCCGTTCCGCCCCGGCGAGGCTGGCTTCTTCAGCGACGCGAACCACGGCGAGCTCTGGGTGGGAGCCTCGCCCGGCATCGGGCAATGGGCCGAGGCGCTCCAGCTCGAGGTGCGGGCCACGCCGGAGCTCACGGTCGTGCGTGGCGCTCGGGGCGCCCTCGCGAGCGCCTCGGTATCGGCATCGACGATCGAAGCGCTCTCGCTGCTGCGCTCGCCGGACCTCGACAGGGAGCTCTCGAACCTCCGCATGGTCAAGGATGAATGGGAGATCGCGCAGCTCAGGCGTGCCGTCTACGACACGGTGAGTGGATTCGCGGCGGTCGTGAGCGAGGTACCGCGGGCTATCGAGGACGGGCTGGGCGAGCGCTGGCTGCAGGGCACCTTCGACCGGCACGCTCGCACCTTCGGGAACGGCCCCGGCTACTCGACCATCGTCGGGTCCGGGCCGCACGCGCCGATCCTCCACTGGGTGCGCTGCGACGGCCCCGTGCTGCCGGACGCGGCGCTGCTGCTCGACATGGGCGTTGAGACGAACTCGCTCTACACTGCCGACGTGACGCGCACCATCCCAGCCAGCGGGACCTTCTCCGCCGAACAGCGCGCCGCGCACGACCTCGTCGAGAAGGCGCACCGGGCCGGCATGGCCCAGATTCGACCGGGCGTTCCCTACCTCGATTTCCACTTCGCGGCGATGGAGGTCATCGCGCAGGGGCTGCATGACTGGGGGATGCTCCCTGTCTCCGTCGATGAGGCACTCTCTCCCGAAGGCCAGCAGCACCGCCGCTACCTGGCGTGCGGGGTCGGCCATCATCTGGGCCTCGACGTGCACGACTGCAGCCACTCGCCGTACGAGGAGTACATGGGTGCCGACCTCGAGGCTGGCGTCGTCATGACCGTCGAACCCGGCCTGTACTTCCACGCGAACGACGAGACGGTGCCGCCTGAGCTGCGCGGCATCGGCGTTCGCCTCGAGGACGACCTGCTCGTGACGGACGACGGTCATGAGGTGCTCTCCGACGGCCTCCCGATCGACGCAGACGGGGTCGAGCGCTGGACGCGCGAGCAACTCGGCCGTGCCTGAAACACCCCAGAGGATCCTCGAGCACCTGCGCTCAGACGGGGTGAGCGTCGTCGTCGAGCGGCGGGGCGACGAGCTGCCCTGCATCCTGCACTGGGGTCGTGACCTCGGAGAGCTCGATGAGGGTGACCTCGCCTCGTTCGCGGCGGCGAACAGCACGGTGCTCGGCTCGGACACGCTCGACGAGGAACCGCGGGTCTCGCTGCTCCCCGAGGCGTCGCGTGGATGGTTCGGCAGGCCGGGCCTGCGCGGGCACCGCGACGGACGGTCCTTCTCGCCTCGCTTCCGCGTCACCGGAGCCCGGCGAGCGGATGAGGCCGGGAGCGACCGCCTCATCTGGCTCGCCCACGACGCGGCCGCAGAACTCCAGTTGCAGTTGACGCTCGAGCTCGCACCCAGCGGGCTGCTGCGGGCGCGGGCCTGGGTGACGAACGTCGGCTCGAGCCCGTTCAGCCTCGATGCGCTGGAAATCGCCCTGCCCGTTCCGGTCTGCGCTGGCGAGATCCTCGAGCACACCGGCAGGCATCTCCTCGAACGACAGGAGCAGCGCAGCGCCTTCCAGCCGGGCACCCACCTGCGCGAGAGTCGCCGCGCTCGGGGGCACGACGCGACGATGCTGCTTGCGGCGGGAACCCCGGGGTTCTCGGCGAGAGCGGGCGAGGTGTGGGGTGTGCACGTCGGCTGGTCGGGGAACACCTCCGTCGCTGCTGAGCGCGTGCAGCCGACGGGCACGCGGGTGCTCACTGGCGGCGAACTGCTGCTGGCGGGCGAAGGCGCGCTCGCACCCGGCGACAAGTACAGGTCGCCATGGCTGTGGGCGGCTCACGGCGACGGCACCGACGCGCTCTCAGCGCGTTTCCACGACTTCCTCCGCGCCAGGCCCGAGCACCCGAGGGGGCCACGAAAAGTGCTCTGCAACGTGTGGGAGGCGGTCTACTTCGACCACAGCCTCCCGCGGCTGCTCGAGCTCGCGGAACGCGCCGCGGCGGTCGGGGTGGAACGCTTCGTGCTCGACGACGGCTGGTTCTCCGGCCGACGCGACTCCACCGCAGGGCTCGGCGACTGGAGCGTCGACCGCGCCGTCTGGCCGGACGGCCTGTGGCCGCTCGTCGCGCGGGTGCAGCAGCTGGGTATGGACTTCGGGCTGTGGTTCGAGCCCGAGATGGTGAGTCCCGACTCAGACCTGGCACGCGCGCATCCCGAGTGGATGCTGCAGCCCGGCGACGGCAGGCTCCCCGCCTCCTCCCGCTCCCAGCAGGTGCTGAACCTCGCCGATCCGGGCGCGTTCGCGCACGTGCTCGAGGCGATGGACGCCCTGCTCGCCGAGTACCCCATCGCCTACGTCAAGTGGGACCACAACCGCGACCTCGCGGAGGCGGGCGACGCAGCCACGGGGCGCGCGTCCGCGCACGCGCAGACGGGCGCCGCGTACCGGCTCCTCGATGAGCTGCACGCCAGGCACCCCACAGTCGAGTTCGAGTCGTGTTCCGGGGGAGGGGGACGCGCCGACCTCGGCATGATGGGTCGCGCCGAGCGACTGTGGGCGTCAGACACCATCGACGCCCTCGAGCGCGTCGGCATCGAGGCCGGAACGGGGATGCTGCTGCCGCCCGAGATGATCGGCTCGCACATCGGCGCAGCTCGCTCGCACACCACGTCGCGAACCCATGACCTCGCCTTCCGCGGAGCCCAGGCGATCTTCGGCCATCTCGGCATCGAGTGGGATCTCACCAGGATCTCCGACGCCGAGACGAAGGAGCTCGCCGAGTGGGTGGCCCTCTACAAGCGCTGGCGCCCCCTGCTGCACAGCGGGAGAGTGGTGCACGGCGACCCGATCGACGACGCCGTCGCGATCCGCGGCGTCGTGGCGCACGACCGCACGGAAGCGCTCTTCGCCGTCACCCAACTGCGGGCGGGGCTGTCGTACCCTCCAGGGCGCTTCCGCATCCCCGGCCTCGATGAGCGTCGCCGCTACCGGGTCGGTCTCGTGCACCCGGCCGATGCTGTCGGCCCCCACAAGACGAACGTCGAGGGCTGGTGGCAGCGCGAGACGACCCTCGCGGGCAGCGTCCTCACCACCGCCGGTCTCCACCTCCCGCCGCAGCACCCCGAGCACACCGTGCTGGTCTCCCTGGCTTCCTGACCACCCCAGACCTCCCGCCCCCGATCTTCCGCGTTCTCTGAACGGAGCAGCATGACCTCTCCCACCCGCGCTCCCCGCACCGAGCGGATCGCGCCGCCCCTCGTCACCCCGTTCGGACTCGGCGACGTGGCCATCGACGACGCGAGCGTCTTCGCGCGTGCACGCAACGAGATGCTGCACCTCGCCGACGTCTACCCGATCGATCGCCTCCTCGCGGTGTTCCGGGCCAACGCGGGTATCGACACGCGGGGTGCCGCGGCTCCGGGAACGTGGGAGGACTTCGGGCACCCGCTCGAAGAGGCGTGGGGCGAGGCCGACTACCCCGGCCGCGAGCACGCGCAGACCGCGAACCTGCTGCGCGGGCACTACGCGGGCCACTTCCTGTCGATGCTGTCGATGGCCTACGCGGGGGAGCGCGCCCCAGCGCTCCTCGCCAAGGTGGATGCGTGTGTAGCGGGGCTCGCCGAAGTTCAGGCCGTCCTCGCCGAGTCCGGCCGCTACTCGCATCCCGGGTTCCTCGCCGCCTACGGGGAGTGGCAATTCGCTCGCCTCGAGTCGTACGCCCCGTACGGTGAGATCTGGGCCCCGTACTACACGTGCCACAAGATCATGGCGGGGCTGCTCGACGCACACGAGCTCGCCGGCAGCACCCTGGCCCTCGAGGTCGTCACGAGCATGGGGCACTGGGTGCACGCCCGCCTCGAAAGGCTCGACCCCGCGCAACGGCAACGCATGTGGTCGCTCTACATCGCCGGGGAGTTCGGCGGCATGAACGAGACGATGGCCCGATTGAGCGCGGCCGCCGACGAGCCCGCGTTCCTGGAGACGGCATCCTTCTTCGACACGAAGGCGCTCCTTGACGCGGGGGTCGCGGGCGACGACATCCTCACGAAGATGCACGCCAACCAGCACCTGCCGCAGCTCGTCGGGTACCTGCACGAGTTCGAGCTGACGGGGGAACGCCGCTACCTCGACGCCGTGCTCGGCCTGTGGGACCAGATCGTGCCTGGGCGGATGTTCGCGCACGGTGGCACGGGCGAGAGCGAGCTCTGGGGGCCGCCGCAGACGGTTGCCGGCAACATCGGCCAGCGCAACGCCGAGACCTGCGCCACCTACAACCTGCTCAAGATCGCTCGGCTGCTCTTCCAGCACACCCTCGACCCGCGCTTCTTCGACTACTCCGAACGCGCAATGCTCAACCACATCCTCGGCTCACGCCGGGCCGTCGACTCCGACACGAGCCCCGAGGTGACCTACATGTTCCCGGTGCACCCCGGCGCGGTGCGTGAATACGACAACGTCGGCACCTGCTGCGGCGGTACGGGGCTCGAGAACCACGTGAAGTACCAGGACTCCGTCTTCTTCTCCGCCGGGCGCGAGCTCTGGGTCACCCTACCGACCGCGTCGACCCTGCACTGGCGCGAGGCAGGGCTGCGGGTGCAGCTCAGCAGCGGGCTGCCCGCCGTCGGCGAGCTCGCGCTCTCGTTCGCAGCGCTGCCAGGCGGCGCACCCGGCGCAGCTCAGGCCGAGAGCGACGAGCTGGGGGCCAGCGCCGTGCACATCCGCATTCCGAGTTGGGTTGCCGGCCCCGTGAGACTGCAGCTGAACGGGGAGCCGCTCGAGGTGGAAGCTCGCCCCGGCACGTTCGCTACGATCCGTCGCGGGTTCACGCACGGCGACGTGATCTCGCTGGACCTGCCGATGGCTCTCGTGTCTGCCCCGACGATCGACGACCCGCGCCTGCACCACCTGCAGTACGGCCCGACCGTGCTGCTCGCGAGGTCGGAAGCGACGACGCCGCTACAGCTCGGTCTGCTCGGGCGGCGGATGCTCGACGGGACGCTGCTCGAGGACGCGGGCGTGGGCGACCGGGCCGCGGGGCGTCTCGGCGAACGTACGGGTGGTGGCTCGGTGCGGTTCGCCGGCCTCGACCTCGACCCGAGCTGGTCTGGAGCCGACTCGCGGTTCCACATGTATGTGCGGGCCGCCGACTCGACCATCGCCTTCGCCGGACGCGACAGCGGCGTACCGAACCGGGCCGACTCGAGCGGGGAGACCTTCCTCGAAGCGCTCTGGGGTCTGGCGCCGTTCGCCGACAGGCCAGCGTTCCTCGAGGCGGTCTTCGAGGCGGTGAAGTCCACGCGCTCCAAGGGGCTGCTCTCGGGTGCTGAGCTCGAGGCCGTGCTGCAAACCGCCGGGGAGGCCGACCTGGCTGGCGATGGCCGATGCCGGGTCTCGACGGTGACGGTCGTCGTCGGGGCAACGGGCGGGGACACGGGCGAGCTCGGGCCACGCGTCTCCGAGACCACGCTCGAAGGTTCGCCAGCAACGCTCACGGCCTGGACGATCGGCGACTCGGCCGAAGACCCTCCGATGCCGCCCGCCGTGAGCATCCGCGTCGATGTCGACCCGGCCCCGTCGGGTTGGTTCACGAGGCAACCCGTGCTCACGCTCGACGCGGTGATCCTCGACGTGGTGTCCGACTCTTCGGAGATCTGCATCGAGACGCGAATCGATGACGGAGACTGGCGGCCATACGACGGCCCGTTCGCTCTGGGCGCCGAGGGGGTGCACACGGTCACGGCGAGAGCCACGGGCGGTGACGGTCGGTGCGGCTACGCGAGCCGCGACCTCAGCATTGACACGGCCCCGCCCGAGGTTCGTGTCCGGCTCAAGGAGCTCGGGAGCAGTGTCGAAGTGACCTTCTTCGCCGACGATGACGTGTCCGGCGTGGAGCGCATCCAGTGGGAAGGCCCCGGCACGTTCTGGGGAACGTTCCAGGAGGCGTTCGTGCGGGCCCTCACCGACGAGGAGCAGGTGCTCGAATATGCCGCCACCGACCGCGCCGGCAACGAGGGCCCGCGTCAGCGCCTCACTCTGCCCTCGGCCGCGACGGTGCTGGAGCGACACGGATGAGCTCGCGACCGGCCCCGCTCCGCCAGGTGCGCATACTCGACGAGTTCTGGTCGCCGCGCATCCGTCAGGTCCGAGAGGTCATGCTGCCGCACATGCTCGAGCAGTTCCGCAGCGTCGGCCATCTCGAGGCGCTCGGCGGTGAATGGTCGCGCGACGGCTCACCGCATCCGTTCTGGGACAGTGACATCGGCAAGTGGATAGAGGCGGCCAGCAACCTGCTCGTCGTAACAGACGACCCCGTGCTCGCCGCGGAAGTGGAAGCGCTGGTCGACCTCCTCGAAACTGCGCAGCAGCCGGACGGCTACCTCAACTCGTACTTCACGACGGTCGCCCCCGAGCGGCGCTTCACCGACCTGCGCGACTCACATGAGCTGTACTGCGCAGGCCACCTCATCGAAGGGGCCGTCGCCTACGCGCAGGCGACCGGGCGAGAGCGGATGCTCGGCATCCTGATCCGCTACGTCGACCTCATCGAGCAAACCTTCGGTCTGGGCGAGGGGCAGCTGCGCGGCTACGACGGCCATCAGGAGATCGAGCTCGCGCTCGTGAAGCTGTGGCGGCACACCGGGCAGGAACGCTTCCTCGACCTCGCCAGGTACTTCGTCGAGGAACGAGGCACGTCGCCGAAGTACTTCGACCAGGAGGTCGCCGAGCGCGGCGGACCTGGCCACTTCGGGATCGGGTTCCCCGGCACCAGGGGCGAGCTCGAGACCGAGCACGAGTACTTCCAGTCGCACCTCCCCATCCGGCAGCAGACAAAGGTCGTCGGGCACGCCGTGCGCGCCATGTACTCGCTCAGCGCGGTCGCAGACCTCGCGCTCGCCGACGGTGACACGAGCCTCGGCGCCATCAACGGGAAGCTGTGGCAGAACCTCACCTCGCGACGCATGTACGTCACGGGTGGCCTCGGCTCCTCGGCCCACAACGAGGGCTTCACGAGCGACTTCGACCTGCCGAACCTGACTTCGTATGCCGAGACCTGCGCGGCAATCGGGCTCGTCTTCTGGGCCGAGCGCACCGCGAGGCTCGACCCTGACTCGACGTACTTCGACGTCGCGGAGCGGGCCCTCTACAACGCTGTTCTCGCCGGAGCCAGCAGCGACGGCACCGCCTTCTTCTACGACAATCCTCTCGCGAGCAACGGCGAGCGGAGCCGTTCGAGCTGGTTCGGGGTGGCCTGCTGCCCGCCGAACCTCGCGAGGCTCCTGACCTCCCTCGGCGGTTACTCGTACAGCCTGAGCGACGGGTCGGGTGCAGGTGGCGAGGATGGAGACGCCCACGTCGGCGCCGAGCCCTTCACCGTGACCGTGAACTTCTTCATCGGCAGCTCGCTCCGCTTCGAGACGGCCGGCGTCTCGGTGGAACTTCGCCAGCGCAGCGACCTTCCGTGGGAGGGGCGAGCGAGCCTCGAGGTGTGCCTGGAAGGGGCACGATCCGTGGGACTCGAGCTGCGCATCCGCATCCCGGATTGGGCGGAGCACGTGCAGATGACCGTGGGCGGTTCTCCGGTGCCTTTCGAGCTGAGGCGCGGCTACGCAGTCATTCGACGAGAGTTCCTCGACGGGGAACTGCTCGAGATCGACCTCCCGTTCGCCGTTCGTCGCGAACGCGCCGACCCCCGGGTGGTTGACGCCGTCGGCAAGGTTGCGGTCGTGCGCGGTCCGCTCGTCTACGCGGCCGAGGGGGTCGACAACGCGCATCCGCTCGACGAGGTGCCGCTGCCAAGCGCTTGCAGCTTCTCGGCGGAAACGGATGCTGGCCACCCGAGCGGTCCACTCACCCGGCTCATCGCAGATGTCGACCAGGCGACCCGGCTCACGCTTGTGCCCTACTTCTCTTGGGGCAACCGCGACCAGGGCGAGATGCGTGTGTGGCTGCCGGAAGAACCGCGCCAGGAGGCGCACCGCTGAGGGCTGGGCCGCCGTCGGCCCGGAGAACCCGCTGACCTCGGGGTGCAGACGGCGAGCCGCGTGCGCAGATTCAGGCTACCTTTGGGCACCGCGGTGCCCTCGATTCTCGGACCGGACCAAGAATGTCGGTGGTCGGGTGGAAGCTGATCGCATGATCGATGAAGCACTCGCGACGAGAATCCCGGAGGGGTGGAGGCCACCCGACTCGCTAGTGGAGCGCGTGCGAATGCTCGAGCGCTTCCTGGTGGTCCGGTCGATCGTCGATGCCGACGCTGATCTCGCCCGTGCCCAGGCTGAGCAGGCGCGCGTCTACGCACTCGCGGCTCGGACGGCCCTCGCAGAGGACGAGCGCGAGGGCACACTCGAGCAGGAGTGGGCGCTTCGCTCGTGGAAGGCGGAGATCGCCGCGGTCACGAAGACTTCGAGGCAGGCGGTGTCTGGCATCATGGGCCGCTCGGCGGTCCTCACTGAGGACTTCCCGCTCGTTCATGCCGCGCTCGCGGCGGGCGAGGTGTCGATGGCGCATGCCCGCATCGTGTGCGAGGCGGGAACGATCGTCGTGCACGAGGACACCGCGGAACAGGCCGCGCGCCGCGAGCTGTTCGTGCAGCTCGCGCTCGAGAAGGCGCGTTCGACGTCACCGGGCAGGCTGAAGGACTTCGCCATCAAGCAGGCGGAGCGGCTGACGGCGTCGTCGCTCGAGGAACGCTACGAGCAGTCGATGACGTCCCGGGCCGTGCTCGTCTCGAGTGAGGCGGATGGCATGGGGTCGCTCGGCGCGCGGCACTCGCTGCCGGTGCTCACGGCGATCGATGGGCGGTTGTCCGAGATCGCGAAGGCCATCATCGCGGCGCGGGGCTCTGATTCCGACGACCCGCGGACCTTCCACCAGGTGCGGGCCGACGTGTTTGCCGAGCTGCTGCTCACGGGCAGGCTGACGACCTGTCCGGAAGCGGCGGGCATCACCGCGAAGGTGTCCATCACCTTGCCGGTGCTCGCGATGCTCCACGCTCAGCACGGCGACGTCGACGGCGACGGCCGTGCGCTCGATACGACGCCCGCGCTCCTCGACGGCGTCACGCCCATCCCGATGAGCGTCGCGAAGGCGCTCGCAGCCAACGCGCCGTCCTTCGAGCGCATCCTCACCCACCCGATCACTGGAACGGTCGTCGAGGTCGACCGCTACCGGCCGACGGAGGCGATGCGCGCGTGGCTGCGGGCTCGGGATGTGCACTGCAGGTTCCCGGGATGCCGGCTCCCTGCAGAGCGTTGCGACCTCGACCACACGATCCCGGCATCTGAAGGCGGGCCGACGAGCCTCGTCAACCTCGCTGACCTCTGTCGCTGGAACCACACGGTCAAAGGCAACACCGGTTGGGAGGTCTGCCAGCTGCCCGGCGGAGTCATGGAATGGACATCGCCCACGGGCATCCCGCTGAAGGATGTTCCCGAACCGAGGGGCGTCACCTTCGGACCCTCCCCGCCCGGCGAACCGGGCCTCGAGATCGGAGGAACTGCCTACCGGGTGCAGCAGCCCGGGCCCGAGCTTGGACCGAGGACCGGCGAGGAGCCGGGCGTCATGCCGGGCCTCGACCCTCCACCGTTTTGACCGGGCTCCGATTCGTTCCCCGACTCTCGTGAACGCCCGCAGCTCCCCGCCGCCGCGCAGTGCGGCGACAAGGAGCTGCGGTGCGGAGGAGCTGGGCTGAGGAGCTGGGCTGCTTTGCCCCGGACTGTGCCCCGGCCTGCGCCCTGGACTTACGCCGTCGTCGGCCCGTAGAACCCGTTGATCTCGGAAAGCTCGAGCTCTGCGGTCGCCTGGATGAGGGCGAGCAGGTCGGTGTCGAGGCCAGGCGCGAACTCCTCCAGACGCTCGTGGGTGATGAACGACGGAGCTCCGGCGGGGGCCTGCTCCGAAGCGTCCAACGTCGTGCCGTCCTTCGAAGGCGAGTCGCCTTGGAAGATCTTCCCTGCCTCCGACTTGCCGTCGAGGTCGAACGAGTACTGCTTGCTCTGCAGGCCCAGGTCGAGCAGCTCCTTCACCTCGGGGAACGACTCGGCGTTCGTCTTCGGGATGGGCAGCAGCGACTTCCAGTTCACGCCGAGCGTCTCGAGGGCCTTCGCGTACGCGTTCTCGTGCGCCTGGTCGCGCACGATCAGGTAGGCGATCGTGCCACGCGCCGTCGGGTTGTCGGTCATCTCGTAGATGCGGCACTTCTGCAGCCGCCCCGTCGACTCGAGCATGAGGTTGTAGAGCAAGTCGAGGGGCAGGTTCCCGGAGTTGTAGACGTAGCTGCCGCTCCACGGGTTGCCCGCCGCATCCACGGGCAGAGCACCCTGCGCGCCGACCAGGTAGTGGTGGATGTTGCTCGTGTCGAGGGCGATCTTCAAGGGCGTCGCGCCGCCGGCACCCGGCTTGTCGAGCGGGTCCGTGAGCTTGCCCGTGTACTCGGGCGACCCATCGAGCAGCCGGGAGATGGTCGTGCCGATCAGCTCGACGTGGCTGATCTCCTCGGTGCCGATGCCCTGGATGAGGTCACGGTACGGCTTCGCCGTCGGGCCGCGGAAGTTCATCGCCTGGAAGAGGTACTGCATCATGGTGCGCATCTCGCCGAACTGCCCGCCGAGCCCCTCCTGCAGGGCATTCGCGGCCGCGGGGTCTGGCTCGCCGTCGGCGATGTCGTTGATCCAGGTCTGTGCGTGGAAGTACATGGGGGAGTCTCCTCGTCATCGTTCCGGTTCGACGCGGATGCGCCGGTACCGAGAGACCATCAACCGCGCCTGTGTTTTCAAGAGGGGTACCGCGAACCGGGCCCGAAGGTGTAGAACGCGCGATACCGACTACTCCACGGGCGTCGCCGCTCGCGAGTTCTTCGAGCGCCGGACGGCGCGCAACACGACGTACGTGACGACCCCGACGGCCACGATGATGCCGCCGCGCAGCCACACCTCGCCGCTCTGCTGGGTGAGGAGCACGATGCAGGAGATGATCGCGAGCACGGGGAGCACGGTCCAGGCCTTGAAGTGCGCGTGCTCGACCTTGTCTCGGCGCAGCACGAGCACGGCGAGGTTCGTGCTGAGGAACACGATGAGCAGCAGGATGACGACGGTCTCGGCGAGCACGGCGATGCCGCCGGTCGCGGTGAGCACGATCGCGAAGACCGTGGTGACGACGATCGCGACCCACGGGGTGCGTCGCCCGGGGAGCACGCGCCCCAGCATGCGAGGCAGCAGCCCCTGGCCCGCCATGCCGTAGGTGAGGCGGCTGGCCATGATCATGGTCAGCAGCGCGCCGTTGGCGACCGCGATGAGGGCGATCGCGCTGAACAGCCAGGCTGGCACGGGCACCCCGGTCGCCTCGATGACGTTGAGGAGCGGACCGGTGGACTCGGCGAGCTCGTCGGAGGGGACGGCGATGGATGCTGCGGTGCCGACGAGCATGTACATGAAGCCCGCCGTGAGCAGCGAGAAGAACAGCGCCTTCGGGTAGACCTTCGACGGCTCGCGCACCTCCTCGATGAGGTTCGCGCTCGTCTCGAAGCCGACGTAGGAGTAGTAGGCGAGGAGGGCCGCGCCGAGCACGGCCGGGAACGGGTTGATGTCGTCGCCGAACGACACAGCCCGGCCGATGTCACCGCCGCCGTTCCCGACGAGCACCCCGACGAGCACCACCACGAGGACGAGGCCCGTCAGCTCGATGCAGGTCATGACGATGTTCGAGCGCAGGGACTCCTTGATGCCGCGCAGGTTGACGAGCGCGATGAGCACCAGCAGGAGGGATGCGCCGACGACCGGCGGCAGGTCGATGAACGTGGCGAGGTAGTCGCCGCTGAACGCGAGAGCAAGGCTGGCCGCGCTGACGACACCCGCCGCGAGCATGCAGAACCCCACCATGAACGACACGAACTCGGAGCGGTACGCGCGCTGCGCGAACACCGCCGAACCACCCGCCTTCGGGTACTTCGTGACGAGCTCGGCGTAGGACGCGGCCGTCAGCAGCGCCATGCCGAGCGCCACCAGCAGGGGCAACCAGGTGACGCCGCCCACTTCGCCGGAGATGGTGCCGACGAGAGCGTAGATGCCAGCCCCGAGCACATCGCCGAGGATGAACACGAACAGGAGCAGCCCAGTGACGTCGCGCTTGAGGGCCGGGGTCGACGACGGGGAAGATGTGGGGGACATGCCCCGATTGTCGCGCGCATCCGGAGGGCAGTCCTCGCCCTTGTCAGGTGCGTCGCCGTATGCAACGGCGCCGGCCGTGCAGCCGCGGCCCTGAGCACCCGCGGCCCTGTGCACCCGCGGCCCTGTGCACCCGAGGCCCTGTGCATCCGCACTGCACGCGACTCCGGCCTGGCCAATGGAGCGGCCCGTTGCTACCGTTGAACCTTGAAGCCCCGGAATCGGGCTTGCGGACGAGGGAGCAGTACCCGCACCACGACAAGACTGACTCAGAAGGAGCCGTCGTGGCTTGGTTCGTGTTGATTCTGTCTGGAATGCTGGAGGCCGTCTGGGCCTCTGCGCTCTCCGCCTCGAAGGGCTTCAAGAGGCCCGTCCCCGTCGTCGTCTTCCTGGTGTCGCTCACCATCAGCATGGCCGGCCTCGCGTGGGCGATGACGCAGCTGCCGACCGGCACCGCGTACGCGGTCTGGGTGGGCATCGGCGCGACGCTCACCGTCATCTGGGCGATGGTCACCAAGCAGGAGCGGGTTTCCGTCGCACGGGTCCTGTTGCTCGTGCTGCTCGTCGGCTCGGTCATCGGCCTCAAGTTGGTGAGCTGACCATGGCGTGGATCGCACTCGTCATCAGCGGCATCCTCGAAGCCGTCTGGGCCACCGCCCTCGGCCAGTCGGAGGGGTTCACGCAGCCCCTCCCCACGATCGTCTTCTTCGTCGGGGTCGTGCTCAGCATGCTCGGCCTCGGCTGGGCGGCGGCGCGCATCCCGATCGGCACCGCCTACGCCGTCTGGGTCGGCATCGGGGCGGCCCTCACCGTCATCTACGCGATGGCGACCGGCGACGAAGCGTTCTCCCCGTGGAAGGCCGTCTTCATCTCCGGCATCATCCTCGCCGTGATCGGGCTGAAGCTCGTGCCAGACAAGAAGAAGGAAGCGGTCGCTGAGCCCGTGGCGCCTCCGGCGCTCTGACCTGGGCCGCGCGCTGATCGCGGCCACCTCCTCCTGGCGGACAGCTGTGCGGCAGACTTCGGCGACAACTCGCGCCTGACGGACGCTCAACGGACGCGAACGCCCCCGTCGTCACCGAAGTTTGCTGGTCGTGTCGGCGACCGGAATTGCGAGCCGCGATCGTGGCGGCCCTCGGCGCGCATCCAGTCGAGCGTCCGTGGCCGCACGTACGCTGTCCCTTTCGACGCCAGGCACCCCCACGTCCCGACCCCAGGAAGGGCCCGCATCATCGTCTCGTCCGCAAGCTCCCCCGCTCGCGCCCGTCTCCTCACGGCTCTCGGCGCCGGCGTCGCGTCGGCCTCGTTGCTGACGGGATGCGCCGGGTCGTTCTTCTCGCCCGCGTACGGCGAGGACGAGGTGGGGAGTGGGGCGCAGGAGTCGCAGGTGCAGACGGAGCCTTACCTCGACCCTGCCGCTGAGGGATACCCGGTGGCGCCGCCGCAGCAGCTGCCCGAGTCGGCCGGGTTCGGCATCTGGGATGTGCCGGTTGCGGAGCTCGCTTCGCCCGCCTGGGTGCAGGCGACGTCCGATGCGACGGGCATCCCGGTCCGCGCCCTCTCGGCGTACGCGGGGGCCGCGATCCGGGTCGCGGAGACGCGGCCGGAGTGCGGCATCGGCTGGAACACGCTCGCCGGTATCGGCGCGGTCGAGTCCAAGCACGGCACCTACGGCGGGTCGCAGGTGCTGGACTCCGGCCAGGTCGAGCCGCCCATCATCGGGGTGCCCCTCGACGGCAGCGAGGGATTCCTCGCGATTCCTGACACCGACGGCGGCGCCCTCGACGGTGATACCGAATGGGACCGGGCAGTCGGCCCGATGCAGTTCATCCCGGAGACGTGGGCGAAGCACGGGCAGGACGCGAACTTCGACGGGGTCGCCGACCCCCACCACATCGACGACGCCGTGCAGACGGCGGCCGCCTACCTGTGCGAGCGGGGCGGCGACCTCACCACCGACGACGGGTGGAACACGGCGATCTCGGCATACAACCTGCCGGCCGAGTACGCGCGCGAAGTCGCGGGGTACGCGGAGCTCTACGCGAGCTAGAGGTCCTCTGCGCTCGGCGCCACGACGCCGCCCGGGCTGTTGGCCATGCGAAGCAGGTGCGCGAGGACTCGACGGTCGAGGTCGGTCGGCCGCTCGCCTCGGTAGTTGAACAGGACCGGGACGTTGGCGTTCATCCAGACGGCGTCGCGGCCGCCGCCGGTGAGCGCGTCGTTGCGCCAGCTCAACAGGAACGACTCGCCGCGCCTGAGTTTCGTTCCGACGACGGCTTCGAGGTGCGCGAGCACTCGGTCGTCGAACTCGGTTGGTGTGTTGTCATAGATGAAGGTGCCCATAGTGTTGTCTGGCGCGGATGCGGTGAGCATTTCCGCGCCAGACGACGCTATTGAACCTGGCAGTTAGCGCCGAATCTCTTGACAAATCATAGAGTTTCCTCTACTCATGGCCAATCTCGGCGCAGGGAATCGCCATGGTCGCGACGAACGCCCCGTCGGAGTGCATCACCGGTGGGGCGGACTCGTCGAAGATCGCGGCCTCGCCCTCGGCGAGCTCGGTGCCGCCGAGGCTCAGGCGGCCGCTGATGAGGTAGATGGCGCGAACGTCGGGGTCGAACTCGATGGGGTCGCTCACGAAGACCCGGCCGAGGATGATTGGCTGCATCTCCGACTTGCGGGTCACCCGCAGCAGCCTGGTGCTCTTCGCGCGCCCGATGGAGCTGCGCAGCAAGAGGAGCGGGGTCGTCGACTCGACGACGATCTGGTGGTCGGCCCGCACCTTCTCCTGCCGAGTGCCATCCACGAGTCGCAGCTGCGGGCCGCTGATGCCGAGCCAGTGGTCGACGGTTCCCTCGGGCCGGTGCAGCGACTTCACGTTGCGTTTCACGTCGACGAGCGACAGGCTCCACCTCGGATCGACCTCGTCGTCCGGGTCGCGCCAGATCTCGTGCACGCTCCCGGAGCGAAGGTCGGTGCCGAGCCGTTCCCGTGGCAGCGACTGCGGCGTGACGATCTTCATCGAACGGCATCCAATCTACGAAGCTCAGTTGCTGGGGAACCCCGTTGTCAGGGGGGAGAGGCCAGAAGGTGGCGGCCAGTCTGCAGACTGTGCCGCCACCTTCATGGTCAGTGAGCGGATGCTCGTCGTGCGGGGCGGATGCTAGACGCGGGCATCCTCGAGCACGTAGCCGGCCTCACCGTGCGAGACGGTGTCGAGGCCTGCGATCTCGTCCTCGTCCTTCACGCGGAAGCCGATCGTCTTGTGGATGACGAACCCGATGATGAACGCGCCGACGAAGGAGTAGGCCATGACCGCGAAGGCTGCGATGGCCTGCACGAGGAGCTGTGTGCCGTCACCGCCGAGGAAGAGGCCGGTTCCGTTGGCGAAGAAGCCCAGGTAGAGGGTTCCGATGAGGCCGCCGACGAGGTGGATGCCGACCACGTCGAGCGAGTCGTCGAGGCCCAGCTTGAACTTGAAGTCGATCGCGAGGGCGCAGACCGCACCGGCGATGACGCCGAGGAGGATCGCCCAGACCGGGTCGAGGGATGCGCAGGCCGGGGTGATGGCGACGAGACCGGCGACGGCACCGGACGCGGCACCGACCGAGGTTGGCTTGCCGTCGCGGATCTTCTCGACGACGAGCCAGGCGAGGAGCGCCGCCGCGGGGGCCGCGATGGTGTTGACGACGGCGAGGGCGGCGACGCCGTCAGCGGCGAGCTCGGAGCCGGCGTTGAAGCCGAACCAGCCGAACCAGAGGAGGCCGGCGCCCAGGAGGACGAAGGGCGGGTTGTGGGGGACGTGCGCTCCCTTGCCGAAGCCGACGCGACGCCCGAGGACGAGGGCGAGGGCGAGGGCTGCCGCACCGGCGCAGATGTGCACTGCCGTGCCACCGGCGAAGTCGATGACGCCGACGCCGAACGTCTCCTGCAGCCCGTAGGTGATCCAGCCGCCGTAGGCGAAGGAGCCGTCGTCGGCGAGGCCGAAGTTGAAGACCCAGCTGGCAACGGGGAAGTAGACGACGGTCGCCCAGATGCCGGCGAAGATCATCCACGAACCGAACTTCGCGCGGTCGGCGATGGCGCCGGACACGAGGGCGACGGTGATGATCGCGAAGGTCGCCTGGAAGGCGGCGAACGCGAGCGGCGGGTAGGCGGCGTCTTCCGGGACCTCGAGGAGGCTGGAGAGCCCCATCGCGGACGGGTCGATCGCGAAGAGCGGGCTCAGGCCGTCAGCTGCCGGGAAGGCGATCGAGTAGCCGTAGAGCACCCACAGCACGCCGATCAGGCCGATCGCGCCGAAGCTCATCATCATCATGCTGATCACGCTCTTCGCCTTCACGAGGCCGCCGTAGAAGAAGGCGAGTCCAGGTGTCATCAGCAGCACGAGCGCCGCCGCGAAGAGGATGAATGCGGTATTTCCTTGATCCATCGTTGTAGACCTCTCTGCAAGGGGACGCCGTGGGCGTCGGGGTGCACTCAGCTTGCGCTCAGGCTGTTTCGCCTGTGAGGCCGTGGTGTTACGCGAACGAATGAAGTTCATGTCCGGCGTGTTTCCGCGGTGTCGCACGAACCGCGGTCTCGCCTTGCGCTATGTGACGCCCTGAGTAGTCCGGCGTAGCTGCGGTCTTACGGTTGCGGGTGGGCTCTGCCTACCATCCCCGCATGAGCACCTCGGCCTCCCTCGTCCAAGACGCATCCGTCGATCGCGCCCAGTTCAACCGAGACTGGGAGGCGTGGCACGTCGAGCACGAGAAGCGGCGCACCGACGGGCACGGCTTCCTCGCGGTGACGAGCCTCACGTTCCTCTCGGAGGAACCGCAGGCCATCGAGGGCATCCCAGGTGCCTGGTCGTTGGAGGACGGTCAGGCGGTCGTCGACCTCGCGGACGGCGAGACCCTCGAGGCCGACGGGCTGCTCCTGCAGGGTCCGCGCCTTCACCGCTTCCCGTGCATCGCCGAGCGCGACGGGGTCAGCGCCCGCGCCGGGAAGGTGTTCATCGAGATCGCCAAGCGCGGCGGCTTCACGATCGTGCGCCCCCGCGACCCCGACTACGACTATCTGGCCTCCTACTCGGGCACCCCCACGTACCTGCCCAACCTGCGCTGGCGCGCCCAGGGCAGCTTCGAGGCGTTCGACGAGCCCCGCGACGTCACGGTCGGCGCGGCCGTCGAGGGGCTCGAGCACGTGTACTCCTCACCTGGCAAGGTCACCTTCGAGCTGCGCGGCGAGCGGTTCTCGCTCACGGCCTTCAACGGCCACGAGGCCGGCTCGCTGCTCGTGCTGTTCACGGATGCGACGAGCGGGCTCACGACGTACGCCGCGAACCGCGCCCTCTCGGTCTCGGCTCCGGATGCGGACGGCCGCGTCACGGTCGACTTCAACCGCGCCGTGAACCTGCCGTGCGCGTACACGGTCTTCGCGACGTGCCCGCTGCCTCCCGCCGAGAACCGGCTGCCGGTGGGCATCGAGGCTGGCGAGAAGACGCCGCTGTCCAAGGCCGGCGGCGACGCGGGGAGTGAGCCCGCCGTATGACGCAGACCGCATCCGTCGCGACGCAGGATGCACGCGCGACGCCGTCCGCGGCTGTGCGCGTCCGCGAGTCGCGGCCCGCCGACTGGCCAGAGGTGGTCCGGGTCAGCGAGGCGGCCTTCGCGGCCGGGCCGTACGGTCACCTGCCCGTCGGCGAGGAGCGACAGCGCCTCGTGCGCGACGTCGAGGGCCGGGCCGCGGCGGGCAGCGTGCTCGTGGCGGAGCGTCTGACTGAGCGTCGGGCAGAGCAGGCCAGCGAGATCCTCGGCACGCTCAGCATCGCGCGGGCGGGCGCCGGCCCATCGCGGCTCGCGGTCGCCGACGAGGCCGAGGTTCGGCTCCTCGCCGTCTCGCCGACCGCCCAGCGGCTCGGCGTCGCGAGGCGCCTCATGCTCGCGGCGAGCGAGACCGCCCTCGGCTGGGGTGCGTCCGCGCTCGTGCTCGACACGGGTGACCGCAACTCCGCGGCGCAGGCGCTCTACGAGGGGCTCGGCTACCGGCGCACCAACGAGCCCGGCCAGCCCGGCCAGCGCGGCGTCGCGAGCGAGGGACGCATCCCGCACGTCGACTACCGGCTGCAGCTGCAACCCGCCCCGGGCGTCGTCGTGCGGCTCGTGCGACCCAGCGAGGTCGACGCGGTCGCCGAGCTGTCGCTGCGCGCCTACGAGCTCGAGTACAGCATCTCCGGCAGCTACCGCGACGACATCATCTCCGTCGGCGAGCGGGCGGCGGCCCATCAGGTGTGGGTGGCGGTGGATCCGCAGAGCGGCGAGCTGCTCGGATCCGTCGCGACGCCGAAGCCGGGGGAGCACCTCACCTCGTTGCCGCAGCGTGATGACGAGCTCGACTTCCGGCTCTTGGCGGTCGACCCGAGCGCCCGCGGACGCGGTGTCGGGGCCGCGCTCACGACGCTCGTGATCGAGCTCGCACGGTTGCGGGGTCTGCGTCGAGTCGTCATGAACAGCGGCCCGCAGATGGTGCGCGCTCACCGCCTGTACGAGCGCCTCGGGTTCTCGATCCTCGAGTCGCGCGTGCGCACCGTCGATCCGGGTGACGGCCGCGCGCCGTTCCAGCTGCTCGCGTTCTCGATCGACGTGTGACCTAGCGGGCCGCCCCGCGCGAGTCTGGACGTTGCCCAGGAGCCACCGATCCGACGCGGAGGTCGGTTCCGAATGATGGTGGAAGCGTCGCAGGGTGCGGCGCGGGAAGGCAACCAATGACTGAGATCCTCGCTCACCACGGCCTGCTCACCGACACGAAGCTCCACGTCGACGACACGGGCGGGACTGGCCGCCCTGTTGTGCTCATCCACGGCTGGCCCCTCTCGGGAGAGGCCTGGAATCACCAGGTGCCGGCATTCGAGGCGGCCGGCCACCGCGTGGTGACCTACGACCGCCGCGGCTTCGGCCGCAGCGACAAGCCGCTGACCGGATACAGCTACGACGACTTCGCGGACGACCTGCAGGCCGTCCTCGAGGCCCTGAACCTGCGCGACGTGACGCTCGTCGGCTTCTCCATGGGTGGCGGCGAGGTGGCACGCTACCTCGCCAAGTTCGGTGACGAGCGCGTGCACAGCGTCGTCTTCGCATCCGCCGTGCCGCCGTACCTGCTGAAGACGCCCGCCAACCCCGACGGCCCCCTCGAAGCGGGGGAAGCCGCGAAGATGACGGCCGCGCTCACCGCGAACCAGGAGTCGTTCTACGACGACTTCATCACCACGTTCTACTCGGTCGACGGCACGCTCGTCGTGTCAGAAGCCGAGCGGCAGGCCGCCATCGACCTCACGAAGCAGGCCTTCAAGCCAGCCGCGCTGCAGGCCATGGCGGCATTCGCGAACACCGACTTCCGCGACGACCTGCAGGCGGTGAAGGTGCCGACGCTCGTCATCCACGGAGACAGCGACGCGACCGTGCCGTTCGAGGGTTCCGGGGCCCGCACCAACGAAGCCATCGCTGGCTCTGAGCTGTACGTCGTGGCGGATGCGCCCCACGGCGTCAACGTCAGCCACGCCGAAGAGTGGAATCGGGTCGTGCTGGAGTTCCTGAACCGCTGAGCCTCGCCCCCGTGCTGACCCCGAGACCCGCTCGCCACCTCCTGGCGGGCGGGTCTTCGGCGTCTCACGGGCACCTTACAGAGGGCGTGCGCCCGGTGGCAGCGAATGCACCGACATCGCCGTCATCGCAGGGCTCGCAGGATTCGCTGGGAATCGCGGATCGTGCCCCGCAGACGCCGATGAGCCCCCGGTCCGTTTGACAGCAGGTCGACCGGCTTGCTGGGCTGGCCTCAGATCGACTCGCAGGACCGGAAGCATCCCGAGACAACGAAGGCCAGGCAGGCGCCGGCCGGAGGAGGCGTGATGAAGACGAACAGCGTGATTGAGACCAAGGAGCTCGACTCGACGACGTCGAGCGGCGCCGACGAGACCCGGCCCGCCGCAGCGCACGGTGGCGGCCCGGCCCCGAGCCGCGATGCCCACGGCCTGCCGACGGGGGCCGCCCTGCGGGAGTGGCGCCGCGCGCATCCCAGGGCCACGATCGCGGACGCCATCGCCGCGCACTGACGGGCGCGGCGGGCGATTAGGCTTGGCCCGTGACGACAGACCGCGACGCCCTCATCGAACTCATCCGCGACGAAGCCGTGTTCCACGGTGACTTCACCCTCACGAGCGGGAAGAAGGCGACGTACTACATCGACCTCCGCAAGCTGAGCCTCGACCACCGCGCGTCTCCCCTCATGGGCCGCGTGCTGCTCGACCTCGTCGAGGAGTTCGGGCCCGTGGACGCTGTGGGTGGCCTCACGATGGGCGCCGACCCGCTCGCGAGCGCCGTCATGCACCAGGGGCTCGCGCAGGGCAAGATCGTCGACGCGTTCGTCGTGCGCAAGGAGCCGAAGGACCACGGCCGCGGCCGCCAGGTCGAGGGCCCCGACCTGGAGGGCAAGCGGGTCGTCGTGCTCGAGGACACCTCCACGACGGGCGGCTCGCCGCTGAAGGCCATCGAGGCCCTCGAGAAGGTCGGAGCGAACGTCGTCGGCGTCGCCGTCATCGTCGACCGCGCCACGGAAGCGCAGGGCATCATCGAGGCCGCGGGCTACCCGTACCGTGCCGCCATCGGCCTCGAAGACCTGGGCCTCGCCTAGGCGCTCGCGGCGTGACCAACATCCGTGGAGCAGCTGGGCGCCGCAACCGCGGCGTGCTGGCGGCGCTGCTCGGCGTGCTCGTCCTCGGCGGGGTCGCGCTCGGAGTCTGGCTCCAGCCGTTCGGCGACGGGACCGTGCCGCCAGAAGAGACCGCCAGCCCGCCCACGACGACGGTGCCGCTCGCCGGCGTCGATGCCTCCCTGCTCGAGCCTGGCCAGTGCATCCAGGACTTCGTGTCGGCGTGGGAGCCACGCTTCGAGGCCGTCGACTGCGCCCTCGAGCACTCCGGACAGCTGCTCGCCGAGGTCGAGGCGACACCCCTCTCCGAGAGCGACGAGTACCCGGGCGAGGAAGCGCTGCGCGACCGCGCCCAGATCACCTGCCAGGCGACGGACGTCCTCGACACGACCGTCGCGGCGACCCTCCCCGGACTCGTCATCGAGGCCAGCTACCCGCTGAGCCAGGACGACTGGGACGCAGGGCACCGCAGCTACCGCTGCTTCGCCTCCACACCGGGAGCATCCACGACTGGCTCGCTCACTGCCAGCGAGTAGTCCGGCGGCAGCCCAGGGCGCGACGACTACCCTGATCGCATGACCTTCGTGAGTGAATCCATCGACATCGATGTGCCCGTCGACGTGCTGTTCAGCCTGTACGCGGAGCCGGAGTCGCTCCCCAGCGTGCTCAGCATCGTGAAGCACGTCGAGGTGCTCGGCCCCGACCTCATCCGCTGGGATGTGGAGCTCGTCGGCCAGCGTCGGTCCATCGACGCGAGGGTCGTCGTCAACGAGCCGGGCGAGCGCCTGCGCTGGGAGTCGGTCGAGGGGCGCGCGTCCTTCGCCGCCGAGGTGCGCACCGAGGCGATCACGCCAGCGAGCACCCGCGTGACCGTCGACGCCGAGTTCGACGCCGGTGGCATCGCCGAGCGCCTCGGCCTCGCGAAGCCCATCGCCGC
The DNA here is from genome assembly GCF_002931555.1 of Pseudoclavibacter sp. RFBB5. Taxonomy (GTDB): domain Bacteria; phylum Actinomycetota; class Actinomycetes; order Actinomycetales; family Microbacteriaceae; genus Pseudoclavibacter. Next base: position 190,331 of record NZ_PSTZ01000001.1, read on the forward strand.
CGCCGCCATCGCCAGCGAGCTCCGCAACGCGAAGAAGAGTGCGGAGGCGCAGGCCGCGCAATAGCGCGTGCGGGAAGCTGGGCGGGAGCGGATAGCCCGGTGAGCCTCCGCTGAAGACCCTTGAAGGGTCGAGCGCCATCTGACCACGATGGACGCATGTCCATGGCAGAACCATTCATCCCCCGCCCCCACGAGCAGCGCGAGATGCCCGCCGCCTTCGAGCCTGGCCCAGGTGCGCCCGGTGCCGCCGGAGCCGAGCCTCCAGCCCAGCAGCCCGACGTCCTGCCGCCGCCCGACCCTGAGGAGCAGGCCATCGAAGACGCGGGCCTCGACGACGACATCAACCGCTGAACGACAGCAACCGCTGAACGACCGCAGCCGAGACGGAGGAATCATGAGCGACACCAACGAGTTCTCGAACCCGAGCACGATGCCCGACCGGAACGACCCCGAGCCCGCAGAGCCGGACGCGGTCGACTCGGACACGGTCATCGACGACAAGCCGGACTCCGCTGAGGGCGTCGACGCGCCGGACAGCCCCGTCGACTACGCCATCAAGGTGGCGCGGGGCGACCACTCGACTGAGGCCTGACCCAGCTGTTCGCTTGACGCGGAGCGTCACGAGGTCGCGCTTCGCAGGGACCTGTCGTACTCTGACAGCAGAGTCCACGTGCTCCGGGGTCGGTGTAATTCCGAGCCGGCGGTTATAGTCCGCGACCTGCTCCCGCAAGGGAGTGGCTGATCTGGTGAAATTCCGGAACCGACGGTGAAAGTCCGGAAGGGAGGTGCACGTGACGGCACGCCTCGGCGTACCGTCAGCTCGTGGAATCCGCTGACCTGTTCGGCGAACCCACGCGCCTCGTCATCCCCGGAGCTTTCCACGAAAGCCGGGTAGATGAACACGACGTCAGCACGCATCTCCGCACCGATCTCGGTGGCGGTCGCGGTGCTCGCTGTGTGGTGGGCCGTCACGGCCGCCGGTCTCATCTCGCCGCAGTTTCTCCCCGCGCCGGGACAGCTCGCCGAGCGCTTCTGGCTCGACGTGACGCAGGGGCCCATGCTCTCCCACGCCTGGGTGACGCTGTCCGCGGCCCTGCTCGGCAGCCTCCTCGCGATCCTCGTCGCTGTCCCGCTCGGCTACCTCATCGCGCGCCTGCCCTGGGTCGACGTCGCGATCACCCCGTACGTCGCCGCGTCGCAGGCCGTGCCGGCCATCGCGCTGGCCCCGCTGCTCGTGCTGTGGATCGGCTACGGCCTCGCGCCCACGGTCGTGCTGTGCGCCATCATGTCGTTCTTCCCGATGATCGTCACCACGGTGCTCGGGGTGCGGCAGCTCCCGCAGGACGTCATCGAGGCCGGCCGCATCGACGGCGCCAACTGGTACCAGCTGCTGTGGTGGGTCGAGGCCCCGTTGGCGCTGCCCAGCGTGCTCGCCGGAATCCGTGCCGGCGTGACGCTGTCGATCACGGGTGCCGTCGTCGGCGAGTTCACGATGGGCGGCCGGGGCCTCGGGATGCTCCTCACCCTCAACCGCGACGCCAACGACATCCCTGGCATCTTCTCCACGCTCCTCATGCTCGTCCTCCTGGCCGTCGCGCTGTACATCCTCATGCGCCTGTTCCAGAACGCCGTCACCTGGAACGACGACGAGCCCAAGACGAAGCGACGAGCCCGCGTGCTCGCCGACGAACCCCTCCCCGCCTGACCCGAACCCCCCTGACCAAAACCGCCTGACCCGCCCATCTCGACCAGGAGACGCCCATGAACCTTCACCTCAACACCGCAGGCCGCGCTGCTCGCGGCCCTCGGGTACTGCGCTCCCTGGTCGCTGCGGGTGCTGTGGCGGCCATGGCCGTGCTCGCCGGATGCTCGACCTCCCCCGATGGCAACGCCACAGACGTGACGGCCGAGCCCGCGGGAGCCGCCACCATCGGCCTCACGTACACCCCGAACATCCAGTTCGTGCCGTTCTACGTGGCCGAGGCGAAGGGCTTCTTCGAGGATGAGGGCGTCGATGTCGAGCTGCGCCATCACGGTGAAGGCGAGGACCTCTTCGGGGCTCTCGCGAACGGCACCGAGGACTTCGTGTACGCGGGCGGCGACGAGATCACGCAGGCCCGTGCCGCAGACATCCCCGTCACCTCGGTCGCGACGCTCTACAACACGTACCCGGCGACGCTCATCGTGCCGGAGGACTCCGACATCAAGACGGCAGCGGATGCACGCGGCAAGACGATCGGCACGCCAGGACCCTACGGGCAGACGTACTTCGCGCTGCTGTCGCTGCTGCAGAGCAACGGGCTGACGGCGGACGACGTGAAGATCGAGCACATCGGCTACACGCAGCAGGTGGCGCTCACGACCGGCGCCGTCGACGGGGTCATGGGCTACGTCAACAACGACGCGGTGCAGTTCGAGAAGGCCGGCTTCCCGGTGCGCACGATCGAGATCGCGCCGGCGGACGCGCCGACCCTCGTCGGGCCGTCGCTCGGCGTCGCCGATTCGATCATCGAGGGCGACGACGCCACGATCACACCCGTGCTCGAGGCGCTTGCCCTCGCGACGCAGTACGTGATCGACAACCCGGACGAGTCGATCGACATCGCCGCCGAGTACATCCCGACCCTCTACACCGACGAGGCGAAGAGCGACGCGCTCGCGACCCTCGAGGCGACCATCCCGTTCCTGTCCGCACAGGACGGGCAGCCGCTCTTCACGAACGACGCCGAGGTGTGGGCCACGATGGCGACGTTCATGAGCGAGCAGGACCTGCTCGAGAAGCCGCTCGAGGGTGACGCCTTCACGAACGCGTACGTGCCGCAGGGCTAGGAGGCGGTCGCCTCCGGGCCCTGCGGCACGTAGGTCACGCGGGCCAGATGGTGCCGCTCGAAGCCGAGCCGCACGGGGCCGGGCGTGACCACCCGCCCGTGTTCGTGACGCGGACGCCGATGTCGATCGTTCCGTCGACGGCGACGGTCAGCTCGCGCGGCCCGACCGAGGCCCAGTCGGTGGACCCGTACCCGAGCCCGTGGCCGAAGGGGATGGCGGCTCGCAGGGTCGCGAAGCCGGTCAGGCATTCCTCGTGCGCGCTGGCCGGGATGCCGAAGCGCTGCGCGGCGACGACCCGATCCTGCCGCGAGCGGTGTCGTTCCAGGCGTTGCCGCTCTGCGCCGCGCTCACGCGTCCGCCCCCTCCCACACGCCGTCGACTCGACGGGGCACGCGCGACCGCGGATCCTCCCTGAGCTCGTCCGGCAGGAACCTGTCCGGCGTGCTCTGCCAGGTCACTGCTCGCATCCACCTGTCGATGGCCGATGCCCCGACGGAGGTGCTGGAGGCGTTCGTCGATGCCGGGTACGGCCCTCCGTGCGTCGTCGCCCAGGCCACGCGGACACCCGTCGGCACGCCGTTGACGATGACCCGGCCGCTCGTCGATGCGGCCGCGTCGAGCAGTTCGTCGATCGCGTCGAGGTCCTGGCCTGTCGCGCGCACGGTCGTCGTGAGCTGACCCCCGAGCGCACGGAGCGTTCCGGGGACCTCGTCAAGCGACCTGTAGGTGACGAGCAGCGCTGCCGGGCCGAAGACCTCCTCCTCCAGCGTGCCCGCGAGCTCGCCCAGCGAGGTGATCCCGAGCATCGCCGTCTGGCCCTGCGACGTCGCCCGGCCGTCGACGAGGGCCCGCACTCCCGCCCGCCGCCAGTCATCGAGACGGTGCTCGTATCGCTCCGTGATCCCGGGGGAGAGGAGCGGCTGGGGCTCGGCGTCGGCGATGCGCCCGGAGATGGTGGCGATGAGCGTCGCCGCCGACTCCGGGATGAAGATCAGCCCCGGCTTCGTGCAGAGCTGTCCGGCGCTCGCGGTGACGGCCGCGGCCAGCTGCTCGGCGAGCTCCTCGGCATCGGTCTCGGCGGCCTCTGGCGCGACGACCGTCGGATTGGTGCTGCTCATCTCCGCGAACACCGGGATCGGGGTCTCCCTCGCCGCAGCGAAGTCGAAGAGCGCCCGCCCGCCTGACACCGAGCCGGTGAAGCCGACGGCCGCCACGGAGGGATCCTCGACGAGTGCGCGGCCCGCATCCCGTTCGGTCACGATCCGGAGGGCACCGACGGGGAAGCCGTTCGACTCGAGTGCGTCGCGGACCACCAGGTGGGTCGCCCTGCTCGTCTCGGGGAGGCCGGGATGCGTCTTCACGACCACGGGGCAGCCCGCGGCGAGGGCGGAGACCGTGTCCCCGCCGAAGACGCCGAAGGCGAATGGGAAGTTGCCCGCCGCGAAGACGGCGATCGGCCCGATCGGTACGCGCATTCGGCGTAGCTCCGGCGCGCCAGGCGCCTCGTGGTCGATCGCCGCGTCGAGGTAGCTTCCTTCGTCGATGAGGTCGGCGAACAGCTCGGCCTGCGAGGCCGTGCGTTCGATCTCCCCACCGAGGCGGGCTGCGCTGAGGCTCGTCTCGGCGGCCGCGATCGCGACCAGCTCCGATGCATCCTCCCGGATGGCGGCCGCCGCGGCGCGGAGCCCACGGGCGCGAACACCGCGTTCCGTGTTCCGAAGGAGGGTCCAGGCGTCGACGCTCACCCCTTGACCGCCCCAGCGCTGAGGCCCTGAACCAGGTACTTCTGCACGTAGGCGAAGACCGCGACGACGGGCACGACCGCGACGACGCCGCCGGCTGCCAGCGCGCCGAAGTCGGTCCCGAACTCGCCGAGCAGGTAGCTCAGCCCGACCGGGATCGTGAACTGGTCCTGGGAGGTGATGAACATGATCGCGAAGAGGAAGTTGTTCCACGCGCTGATGAAGGCGAACGAGCCGACGGCGACGATGCCCGGCTTGAGCAGCGGCAGGACGACGGTGATGAAGGCTCTGAACCGAGAGCATCCGTCGACCCACGCCTGCTCCTCCAGGTCGATGGGCACGTTGCGTATGAACCCGGCCATCAAGACCAGCGAGAGTGGCAGCTGGAAGACCGTGTCGGAGATGATGAGCGCCCAGAGCGAGTTCGTCAGGCCGAGCCCGTTGAAGACCTGGAACAGGGGGATCAGCAGCATCGCACCTGGGATGAACTGCGTGCAGAGCATGATCAGCACGAACGCCGACTTGCCCTTGAAGGCGAACCGGGCGAGCGCGTAGCCGCCGAGGAGGCCGATGACGGTGGAGATGACAAGGCTCACGCCGGCCACGTACAGGCTGTTGAGGAAAAAGACCCCGAAGCCGTTCCCGTTCCACACCTTGATGAAGTGGTCGAAGGTGATGGGCCATGGCACCAGCGAGGTCGAGCCGGCTGGGCGGAAGGCGAACAGCAGCATCCAGTAGAACGGCACGAGCGTGAAGATCAGCGCGATCGTCAGCGGCACGGCGAGCAGGAGCCGGTCGAGCAGCGACTTCGGCCGCGGCTTGTTGAGCGGAGCCTCCTTCTTGCTCGTGGGCGTCTCGGGCTCTGTGGGCGCCGGAAGGCCCTGCGGCTGCGCGAGTGTGGTGAGGGACATGTCAGTTCTCCCGTCCGAAGCGGTTCGCTCGGAGATAGATCACGGTGAACACGATGAGGATGATGAAGGCGATGACGGTCAGCGCCGACCCGTAGCCGAACTCGCGGTCGAAGATCGCGGTCTGGGCGACGTAGAGGGGAAGCGTGGTCGTCGAACCGGCGGGCCCACCGCCCGTCAGCGTGAAGAGGAGGTCGACGTTGTTGAACTCCCACACCGCCCTGAGCAGGGTCGCGATGACCACGGCCTGGCGCACGTGCGGCCAGGTGATCGACACGAACTTGCGGATGCGACCCGCACCGTCCATCTCGGCGGACTCGTAGAGGTCCTGCGGGACCGACTGCAGGTCGGCGAGGATGAGGATCGCGAAGAAGGGCGCGCCCTTCCAGAGCTCGGCGAGGACCGCCGCCCAGAACGCCGTTCCCTCGCCGGACAGCAGCGAGGTGCCGTACTGGACGAGGCCCATGTCGGCCAGGTAGCGCCCGAGGCCCGTCGTCGGGTTGTAGATGAGCAGCCAGATCGTGGTGGTGAGGATGCCGGCGACCGCCCACGGCGTGAAGACCAGCGAGCGCACGATGCCTCGGCCCTTGAACGCCTGGTTGATGAGGAGGGCCAGGATCATCCCGAAGATGAACTGGAGGCCGACCTCGACGATCACCCACTGGAACGTGAAGCCGAGACTGCGCCAGAACTTCTCGTCCGAGGCGATGTCGGCGAAGTTGCCGAGCCCCACGAAGCCGTTGTAGATCGGGAACGTCGGGTTGTACTGCTGGAGGCTGTAGTAGAAGACGCTGCCTACGGGGTAGACGAGGAAGATCAGGACCAGCGCGGCGGCCGGGGCGATCAGTGCGTACGGGTACCACTTCGTGCGGTTCATCTTCGGCCTTGGCGGCTTCGTCTGGGGGACCGTTTTCGTCATCATTTCCTTTCCACCGTGGCGGGAGAGAGAGCTCCCGCCACGGCGCGGCTTGATCGCAGGATCAAGATGTGAGTTCTTGGTACCGTTCGTTGGCCTCGGTGAGTGAGTCCGCCCACTTGGTGCAGAACTCGGTGACCGTCATCTGCCCCTGGAGGACGCGCTGCCAGTCGGGGAGCATGTCGGTGCCGGTGATGGACGTCCACTCGGGCAGGTAGTAGGGCACGTTCATGGACACGGCGTCGGGGTTCTGGCTCGACGCGATGGCTGCTGAGATGGCTGGGTTGTCCTGCACCCACTGGTCCTCGAACACCGCGGTGTTGCCGGGGATGTAGCCGGAGGCCTCGGCCCAGAAGCTGTTGCCCTCCTGGCCCATCGTGAACTCGAGGAACTTGGAGGCGGCCTCCTTCTTCTCGCTCTGCTCGAACATCGCGAAGCCGGTCGTGAGGCGTCCGATCACCTCGACGCCGTTGTCCGCCTCGTACGGGGTGTTGACGGCGATCTGCTCGGGCTCGAGAGTCTGCAGCATGGTCGGGTACGAGCCGATCGAGTGGCTGAGCATGCCGGCACCGCCGCCGGTGAACTGCGCGATCATCACCTTGAAGTCGGCCGTCAGGTCGCTCTCGGCGGTCGTCGTCTTGTAGAGGTCGACGTACTTCTGGGCGGCCTCGATGACCGCCGGGTCGTCGAGGGTCGCCTTGCCGCTCTCATCGAAGATCTCGGCGATGCCTGCTCGCGTGTAGACCATCTGCATGAACTGCGGGAAGAAGCCGTTGCCACCGCGGATGGTGTACCCGAACTGTCCGGACGACTGGTCGGTCAGCGCGGCCGCTGCCGCGTCGAACTCGTCCCAGTTCTCCGGCACGCCGAGGCCCGCATCCGCGAGCCAGTCGGCCCGGTAGTAGATGGTGTCGGCGATCGCCGTGGCCGGTGTCATGTAGAGGGCCCCGTCTGGGACGGCCTTGCGCGTGCTGTCGACGAGGCCGGGGTCGAGCTGCTCCTCCCATCCGCCCGCCTCGATGAGGTCGTCGATGGGGGCGAGCGCGCCCTGGGCGACGAGGCCGGAGAGATCGGAAGCCTTCGGGGTGACGAGGTCAGGGGTCGAGTTCGTCGCGATCGCGGTGCCGATCTTCTGCATGTAGGAGTCGGTCGGGAGCCCGAGGTACTCGATCTTGATGTCCGGGTTCTCGGCCTCGAACATGGAGATGAGCTCTTGGAGGCTCTCCGTCCGCTCCGGCCTGGTGTCCGTATCCCACAGCTGCAGCGTGACGACGCCGTCCTCCGCGACGTCGCCTCCGCCCGCGCAGGCTGTCAGCGCGAGTGTCGCGGTGAGTGCGCCGGCAAGCGCTGCGGTCGTGAGCTTCCGTCTCCGGGGGTGAGAACGCGTCATTGCGATTCCTTTCGTGGCCTCGTTGCCGTTGCACCGTCGAGCGGCGATGCGGTCGATCATATACTAGACACCATACATGCTCTATCAGATCGTGCTAGTGTCCATTTCGAAGGAGGGCCACATGAGCTTTGAACCCTTGGCCCCGATGGCGACGCCGTTGTCGCGTACTGGGCATGTAGTTGAATCGTTGAGGAAATCGATCCTCTCTGGAGCACTTCGAGCGGGGCAGCCCCTGGTCGAGTCAGAGCTCGCCGCGAGCTTCGGGGTGTCGAAGACCCCCGTGCGCGAAGCGCTGAAGACGCTGGCGGGACTCGGCTTGGTCACGATGATGGAGTACCGCGGTGCCGTGGTCCGCTCCGTCGACTACGAGATGGCGCGTGCCGTCTTCGAGGTGCGCTGCCTGCTCGAGCCGGAGGCTGTCAGGCTCGCGGTCGGCAACGGCATCGATCTGACCGCGGCACAGCACGCGCTCGAGCGCTCTGAAGCCGCGAAGGACAGCGCCGAGCGGAGCATCGCCAACCGCGACTTCCACCGGCTGACCTACGCGAGCTGCGGCAACCCCCTCCTGCTCTCCATGCTCGACGACCTGCGCGACCAGACGGCGCTCATCAGCGTGACGGCCTGGCAGAACGGGATCACCTGGGTCCACGAGGCGCACGAGCACGTCGCGATCCTCGAGGCCGCCGCGCGAGGCGACGCCGAAGAGGCCAAGCACCTCGTCGACCTCCACATCCGACGCTTCACCGAACACGCCCTCACTCTCCTGGAGGAACACCATGCATGAGCAAGCAGCCCGCCTCTCGGACGTCGTGGCGATCCCGGTGACGCCGTTCGCCGACGGCGCCATCGACTTTCAGACCCTGAGATCAGTGCTCGACCGGATGCTCGACGCGGGCGTTCGGGTCCTCACCCCCAACGGGAACACTGGCGAGTTCTACGCGCTCCGCCCCGACGAGCGCCTCGACATCGTGCGTGCCGTCTCGACCCACGCGAGCGGCAGGGCGCTCATCGTCGCCGGAGTGGGCTTCGACACCGACACGGCGATCACGGATGGCCGGGCGGCGGCAGAGGTCGGCGCCGAGATGGTCATGATCCACCAGCCCGTGCATCCCTACATCTCCCGCACGGGGTGGATCGACTACCACGCGACGATCGCGGACGCGCTCCCCGAGCTGGGGGTCGTGCTCTACGTCCGGAACCCGTGGGTGGACGGCTCGATGATCGCGGAGCTGGCGGCCCGGAGCCCGAACGTCGTCGGCGTCAAGTACGCCATCGCCGACCCGGTCATGTTCGCCCGGGTGCGCAGCGCAGCCCCGCAGCTCGCCTGGATCGCCGGCCTCGCCGAGCCGTACGCGCTCTCCTACTTCGCGCACGGGGCGACCGGCTTCACCTCCGGCCTCGTCTGCGTCAACCCGGGCCTCTCCCTCGAGCTGCTGGACGCGTTGCGGGATGGCGACACGGCGACCGCGCGTCGGCTCACGGAATCCATCCGCGAGTTCGAGGAGCTCCGCGCCCTCGACTCCAACGCCAACAACGTGAGCGTCATCAAGGAGGCGCTCTTCCAGCTCGGCGTCGGCTCACGAGCCGTCCGCCCGCCGAGCGCGGAGGTCGACGCAGCGACGGCGGCCCACGTGTCGCGCATCCTCACTGCGTGGTCGGCCAACCACGAGCTGCACTCGCACGCAGACCTCGCGGCGAGCGCATGAAGATCGTCGGGCTGGAGGCCTTCCTCGCCCGAGTCGGCGACCGGCCGCGCGTGCTTGTCCGTCTCGACACGGACGAGGGCATCTCGGGCTGGGGTGAGGCCTACAACCACGGGCCCGACGAGGCGCTGTTCCCCATCTTCCAGTTCCTGCTCGAGCAGATCCGGAACGAGGACCCGACGCGGGTGGAGCACGTCACCCAGAAGCTGCTTCGGCTCGCCCGCTTCCCCCCTGGCGCGATCGGGCTCGCCGCGATCGCGGCGCTCGACCACGCGATGTGGGAGATCAGCGCCGTCTCGCTCGGGGTGCCCGTCTACCGGCTCCTCGGGGGACAGGTGAGGGACAGGGTCGGCGTGTACTGCGGGCTGTACTCGGCCCCGGACCCGGAGGATGTGCGCGACCGCACCGCGGAGCTCAACGAGACCTACGGGTTCACGTCGTTCAAGCTCAGCCCGTGGCGGACCGACATCCACGACCGCAGGTGGGGGCTCGTCGTCAACGAGGTCGCGTCCTACTTCGGCGCCATCCGTGAGCACGCGGACCCGCGGTGGGAGTTCGGGTTCGACGCCCACGCGCAGGTCTTCGAGCCGTACAAGGCCATCGAGCTCGGCAATGCGCTCGCGCCGTTCCAGCCCATGTTCCTCGAGGAGCCGCTGCGGCCAGAGCACTTCGCCTCGTGGGGGCACCTCCGGGACCGGCTCGACGTTCCCCTCGCGACTGGCGAGAGCCTCTACTCCGCGCACGAGTTCCTCTCGCTGTTCAACGCGGGCGGCGTCGACATCGCACAGCCCGACATCGCCGTCGTCGGCGGCCTGTCGCAGATGCGTCGCATCGCGACGGTCGCGGAGCTGCACAACGTGATGCTCGCGCCTCACAACCCGATGGGTCCGCTGGCGACCGCGCACAACGTGCACTTCGCGGCGGCCTGCAGCAACTTCCTGACGCTCGAGTACAAGTTCGACGAGACCACGTGGTGCCCGGATCCCTATGTTCCGGAGGGCGGCTACCTCGAGCTGCGGGACGACCGACCGGGCTGGGGTGTGACGATCGACGAAGACGCGCTGCGGGCGTCCGACACCACGGTGTGGCACCGGCGCCTCGACATCAGGCCTGACGGAGCCTGGGGCTGGGCCTAGCTGTCCGCTGTGCCGTCCCCGTCGCGTTCGGCCATCCGCTTCTGGATGGCGGACGTGACGGGGCCGGTCAGGAGCAGCAGCAGCCACGTGTAGCGCGCCGGGTCTGGCCCGAAGAGGAACGCGACCGGGATGGACAGGGCGAACACGGCCGGCACGACGAACGTGAAGGCTGAGCGGCGGCGAGCCGCGACCGAGTTCTCCGTCAACCCGCGGCGCACCGCGATGACCCAGATCACGTGCTGCGCGAGGGACGCGCAGATGATGCTGATGGCGTAGACCACGACGGGCAACGGCTGCGAGTCGACCGTCGACTCGCTCATCGACGCAGTTGTGAACGGCAGCACCACGATGAAGAACATGGCCACGATGTTGGCGTTCAGCACCGCGCCGTCGAGCGCGTCGACCTGCCCCATGAGGCGGTGGTTGACCTTCCAGAAGTTCGCGATCACGAAGAAGCTGATCGTGAACGCCAGCAGCTGGTCGAGCACACCGGAGCCGGCGAAGGCATCCCAGCTCGTCCAGTGCTCGGCCGTCGGCGGCTTGATGTCGACGATCAGCAGGGTGATCGCGACCGCGTAGATGGCGTCGAAGAAGGTCAGCCCTCGGTCGAACTCGGTGGTGCCGCGTGCGTAGCTGCGTGAAGCCATGTGGGGGATGCTCCGTGCTAATCGAGGGTGCGGATGACCTTCGCCGGGTTGCCGACGACGTTCGACGGCAGGTCCTTCGTGACGACGGCTCCGGCACCCACGACCGTGTTCTCGCCGATCGTGACGCCCGGGCAGACGATGACGCCCCCGCCGAGCCAGACGTTATCGCCGAGCGTGATCGGCTCGCCCGCTTCGCAGCCGGCGCGCCGGGGCTCCGGGTCGAGCGGATGCGTCGGCGTCAGCAGCTGCACGTTCGGCCCGATCTGGCAGTGCGCCCCGATCGTGATCGGTGTCACGTCGAGGGCGACGAGACCCACGTTCACGAACGTGCCGGCGCCGATCGTGATGTTCGAGCGGTAGTCGACGTACAGGGGCGCCTTCACGGCAACCCCCTCGCCGAGGCTGCCGATGAGCTCCGCGAGGATCTCGGACGCGCGCTCCCCGTCGACCGGGAACGTCGCGTTGTAGTCAGCCTGCAGCCGGGTGGCGCGTTCCGCACCCGCCGCCAGCTCGGGGTCGTCCGCGTGGTACAACTCACCGGCGAGCATCCGCTGCTTCATCGTGCGGCCATCGTCGAGGTTCAGCATCATGGCGAGAACACTAGCGTGCGCGCTCAGGGCAACGAATGACGTTAATCTCGACAGGTGACCTCGCTGTGGAACGCCGCCGGCCCCGACCTCGTGGTGCACGGCGACAACCTCGACGCCATGCGCCGCCTCCCCGACGGCGCCTTCCAGGTCATCTACCTCGACCCGCCCTTCAACACCGGCAAGCAGCAGAAGCGCCAGTCGATCAAGGTGAAGCGGCAGTCCCCGGCTGAGGAAGCCGTCGAGGCCGCCGAACTCGGCGAGGCGCTCGCACACGACGAGGCCCCAGCATCCACCCCACTGACCCGCACCGGGTTCCAGGGGCGCAGCTACGAGCACACCCTCGGCGAGCTGTCGGCGTTCAACGACGAGTTCGCCGACTACTGGGGGTTCCTCGAACCGCGCCTCGTGGAGGCATGGCGGCTGCTCGACGAGACCGGCACCCTCTACCTGCACCTCGACTTCCGGGAGTCGCACTACGCGAAGGTCGTGCTCGACGCCCTCGTGGGGCGAGACAAGTTCCTCAACGAGATCATCTGGGCCTACGACTACGGGGCCCGCACCTCGAAGCGCTGGCCCGCGAAGCACGACACGATCCTCGTCTACGTGAAGAACCCGAAGCGGTACCACTTCGACGCCGCCGAGGTCGACCGGGAACCATACATGGCACCCGGCCTCGTGACCGAGGCGAAGCGCGAACGCGGCAAGCTGCCCACCGACGTGTGGTGGCACACGATCGTGTCGCCGACCGGCAAGGAGCGCACCGGCTACGCGACGCAGAAACCCGCCGGGCTGCTGCGGCGCATGATCCGCGCATCCAGCCGCGAGGGCGACTGGGTGGCCGACTTCTTCGGCGGATCCGGCACGACGGCAGCCGTCGCCCGGGAGTGCGGCCGCAGGGTCGTGACCGTCGACGCCTCAGTGGATGCGCTCCGCACCATGAGGAAGCGCCTCGGCCCGGAAGGCGTCGAGTACCGCAAGCTCACGAAAGACGGCACGCGCCTGCTGTCGGCCGCACCGAAGCGCGCCAAGCGGAGCCGCTGAGCCGCCGAGCTGCTGAGCCTGGCAGCTGTTGAGCCTGGCAGGTTGGCCCGGTTTGCGGGGCTAGCGTGCCTGGTCTGGGTCCGTTGAGGACGGGCCGTTCCAGGTATCCGGAGCTGAGTACGGGTCAGACTGCGGCGCTGACGGGTACTGGTTCGGCTGCTGGCCGTACCCCTGCACTGGAGCCTGGTACGGCTGGTTCGGGAACTGCCCCGGGTACTGCTGACTCGGGTAGTACCCCTGGTTGGGCGCGGGGTACTGGCCGGTCCCGTCGAAGCGAGCGCCGGCCGGCACGGACGGCAGGCAGGCGAACACGACGAGCGCGATCGGGCCGAGGAACGGGAAGAGCCCGATGAACGCGAAGAAGCCGGAGAAGTTCGCGTCGTGGAGGCGGCGCACCGTGATGGAGATCGTGGGCAGCAGCAGCGCGAGGTTGACGAGGAGGCTGAAGAGGCCGAACAGGCCACCGCCGATCGCGACCCAGGTGGGGGTCGAGCCGCTGCTGAAGTCGAAGCCCATCGAGATCGCGTTGAAGGCGATCGTGACTCCCGCGAGGGCCAGCGCGACCCACCAGTACTCGCTGCGGCTCGCCCGCCCGCGGTAGACGAACGTCTTCTTCACGAAGCGCGTGATCGCTTCGGGGAACGGAGCCCCGTAGTAGGGCTGGTCAAGAGCCGGCTGGCCGGCTGGAGCGTGTCCGTAGGTCATGTCGTTCCTCCGTGGTCGCGCGAGTACTGCAACGCCACACCCTAGTGCGGCGTGGTCGAGCGGCTCAGGGCGGTGACCGTCTCGTACACGGCAGCGAGGGTCTCCGCGACGCCGCGGAGGTCGTCCGAGGTGGTGGATGCTCCCCACGTGAACCGCAGGGCGGTGCGGGCGTCGTCCTCGGGGATCCCCAACGCGAGCAGCACGTGCGACGGCTCGTCGTGCCCCGCCGCGCAGGCCGCCCCCGCCGACGCGAGCACGCCTCGCCGCTCGAGCTCCAGCAGCACCGTCTCGCCGTTCACCCCCGGCAGCACAAACGACGCGTGGCGGGGGAGGCGAGCCGATGCGTGGCCCGTGAGCCGTGCACCAGGCACAGAATCCAGGACAGCGGCCACAAACGCATCCCTGGCGCTCGCGGCCGCGTCGCTCGTCGCGGCCGCCAGGCGCTCCTCGTCGGCGAGCCGCAGCGCCACCGCGAACGCCACCGCAAACGCCACGTTCTCCGTGCCGGATCGGCGCCCTCGCTCCTGCCCGCCGCCGTGGATGAGGGGCTCGAGCGGCAGCCGCGACCGCACCGCGAGCACCCCGACCCCCTTCGGGGCACCCAGCTTGTGACCCGACAGGCTCACCGCATCCACGCCCGTCGCGGTCAAGGACACGTCGAGCGAGCCGGCCGCCTGGATCGCGTCGGTGTGAAACGGCACGCCGCGGGCGTGGGCGACGGCGGCCAGCGCGGTGATGTCCTGCACAGTGCCGACCTCGTTGTTCGCCGTCGCGAGCGACACGAGGGTCGTGTCCTCGCGGAGGGCGGAGGCAAGCGATTCCTCGCTGACCAGGCCAGACGCATCCACGTCGACGAACGTCACCTCGAAGCCATGGAGACGCGCGAGGTAGTCGGCGGATGCGAGCACCGACTCGTGCTCGACGCGGCTCGTCACGAGGTGCCGCCCGCGCGGATTCCCCAGGGTGATGCCCTTGATCGCAAGGTTGTTCGCCTCGGTGCCGCCCGACGTGAAGACCACCTCGGCGGACCGGCACCCGAGGACACCGGCCACTGCCTTGTGAGCGTCGGCGAGGGCTGCAGAAGCCTGCTCGCCGAGCCCGTGCGTGCTCGACGGGTTGCCGAACGACGCCGTCAGGAACGGCCAGGCCGCGGCGAGCGCGTCCTCCCGGACCGGGGACGTCGCGGCCGCATCGAGGTGGAGCACGTCAGCGCCTGGCCTCAGGTGCGGGATCGGCCGCGGGCTCGAGCGCCATGTCGAGGCCCAGGTCGATGGCCCGCGCGCTGTGGGTGAGGGCGCCGACCGAGATGACATCGACGCCCGTCTCCGCGATCGCCGCGACCGTGTCGAGGTTCACTCCGCCACTCGCCTCGACGACCGCCCGCCCGTTGATGAGCGCGACGCCCTCGCGCAGCTCGGCCAGCGAGAAGTTGTCGAGCATGATGGTGTCCACCCCGGCCGCGATCACCGGAGCGACCTGGTCGAGCCGGTCGACCTCCACCTCGAAGTGCGTCGTGTGGCCCAGCTTGTCCTTCGCAGCCAGCAGCGCTTGCGTCAGCCCGAGGCCGGACTGCTGCAGGAGCACGGCGAGGTGATTGTCCTTCGCCATCACCGCGTCCGACAGCGAGAAGCGGTGGTTGCGGCCTCCACCGTTCGCGACGGCGTGCCGCTCGAAGGCGCGCAGTCCCGGCGTCGTCTTGCGCGTGTCCGTGATGCGCGCCGACGTGTGCGCGACCGCGTCGACGTAGCTGCGAGTGAGCGTCGCGATGCCGCTCATGCGCTGCGCGAAGTTCAACGCCACCCGTTCCGCCGTGAGCACCGACCGCGCGGGTCCCGCGACGGCCACCAGCACATCCCCTGGGGCGAACTCGTCACCGTCGTCGGCGTGCAGATCGACCTGGATGCGCGCGTCCGTCAGCCGGAAGGCCGCCGCGAACACCTCCATCCCCGACAGCACACCCGCCTCGCGTGCGACGAGGGTGGCGCTCGCGGTGGCGTCGTGCGGGATGAGCGTCGAGGCCGTGATGTCACCCCAGGGGGCGTCCTCGAGCAGGGCGGCGCTCACGGTGGTCATGATGTGGGCAGGAGTGAGCATCAGTGCGCCATGGCCTTCGGCTTGAGAGGGAGTGGGCGTGGGTGTGGGTGTGGGTGCGGGAACTGGCGGGGAGACAAGGGCGGTGCCTGGGCGTGAGGCTCGCGGGCGCTGGGACGGTCAGCTCGGAAGTGCGCGCCCGCCGACTCGCCGCGGGCCCGGGCAGCCGCCACGGTGAGCTGGGCGAGCGTGAGCAGATTGGTGTCCTCGCGCGCGGCGACCGACGAGTCCGGCCCAGCCGCGTCTCGGTCAGCGGCCCAGGCTGCGAGGGCCTGCGCGGCGTCGTCGAGTGCGGGGCCGCTGCGATGCAGGCCCGCGGACGCCCACATCAGCGTCTGCAGTGCCGCCCGCGAGAATGCGGGAGCGCGTCCGCTCGCCGTTCGGTGTCCAACATCAGTGCGATTTCGGCCCGAATCGGGCCCGTTCGGCGGAATCGGGGCGAAATTGCACTGATGTTGGTCAGGGGTGGGGGAGACCGCGACGTCGGAGACGCGGTCAAGTCGGGCCTGGTCAAGCTGGGCCTGGCCGAGCAGCGCCTGGCCGTGCGGCGCCTGCTCGCGGAGCCCCTCCGCGACGCGGTGCCCGAAGACGGCGCCCTCGAGGAGCGAGTTCGACGCGAGGCGGTTCGCGCCGTGCACGCCCGTGCGGGCGGTCTCGCCCGCGGCGTAGAGGCCGAGGATGCTCGTCCGCCCGAGCAGGTCGGTGACGACGCCGCCCATCAGGTAGTGCGCCGCGGGCGTGACGGGCACCGTCTCGCGCGACCAGTCGAGCCCGGCCTCGTCGAGGCGGGCCGAGATGCTCGGGAACCGGTGCTCGAGGAAGCCCCGGCCCAGGTGCCGCGCGTCGAGCCGCACCGGCCGCCCGCCCTGCTTCGCCATCTCGTCGGCGATGCCGCGAGCCACGACGTCTCGCGGGGCGAGCTCGGCGTCGGGGTGCACGCCGACCAGGAAACGCTCACCCGCGTCGTTGAGCAGGAGGGCGCCCTCGCCGCGCACCGCCTCGGAGATGAGCGCACCCCCTGATCCGGCGAGCACGGTCGGGTGGAACTGCACAAACTCCAGGTCGGCGATCTCAGCTCCGGCACGCGCGGCGGCGGCGATGCCGTCGCCCGTCGCGACCGCGGGGTTGCTCGTGTGCGCGAAGAGCTGGCCGGCGCCGCCCGTCGCGAGCACAACCCCGTCGGCCTCGAAGAAGCCGGGCGTTCTGTCATCCGGGCCGAGCAGCCACGCGCCGACCACACGCGTGGCTGCTGGATCGACGTCGTCTGCTGCGGTGCTCACGGCGAGGTCCACGAGGAAGGTGTGCTCCAGCAGCCGGAGCTCGCCGCGTTCGGCCGCCGCGCGGGCGGCGTCGCTCAGCGCTCGCTGGATCTCGCGACCGGTGCCGTCTCCGAAGGCGTGCAGGATGCGCGCATGCGAGTGCGCGGCCTCGAGCCCGCGCGCGAGGGCACCACTCGTGCCAGCGTCGAAGCGCGCGCCGAGGGCGACCAGGTCGCGGATGCGCGCATCCGCCGAGCCGCACAGCACCTCGATCGCGCGCCGGTCGCCGAGCCCCGCGCCAGCTGCGAGCGTGTCGCGCACGTGCGACTCGACGCTGTCACCAGCGCTCGCATCAGCGCTCGCATCAGCGCCAGCATCAGCACCGGCCGCGAGCACTGCCGCGATTCCGCCCTGAGCATGCGAGGTGGCGGTATTGCCGAGCGTCGCCTTCGTGGCGACCATCACGTCGTGCCCGTCGGCGGCCGCCGCCAACGCTGCGGTCAGCCCCGCGATGCCGCTGCCGACGACCAGCACCCGCAGCCGAGCGTCAGCGCCCCGAGCATCAGCGCCCGCGCCCATCTCAGGACGCCATCGTCGTGTCCGGCCGGGCCGCGAGCATCCGCTCGACCGCGACCCTGGCGGGCTCGGCGACACTCGCCGGCACGCTGATCTGGTTGCGCACCTCGCCGGCCACGAGTCCTTCGAGCACCCAGGCGATGTAGCTGGGGTGGATGCGGTACATCGTCGAGCACGGGCACACGACCGGGTCGAGGCAGAAGATCGTGTGCTGGGGGTACTCGGCGGCGAGGCGCTGGACGAGGTTGATCTCGGTGCCGATCGCGAAGACCGAGCCGTCGGGGGCGGCTGCGATGGCCTTCGTGATGTAGTCGGTGGAGCCGTACTCGTCGGCGGCGTCGACGATCGCCATGGGGCACTCTGGGTGCACGATGACGCGCACCTCCGGGTACCCGGCGCGGGCCTTGTCGATCTGGGCGACGGTGAAGCGCTTGTGCACGGAGCAGAAGCCGTTCCAGAGGATCACCTTGGCGGCGTCGAGCGTCTCGGGGGTCTGGCCGCCGAGGGGGCGGCGCGAGTTCCAGAGCGGCATCTCCTCGAGCGTCACGCCCATGGCCTTCGCGGTGTTGCGGCCGAGGTGCTGGTCGGGGAAGAACAGCACCCGCTGCCCACGCTCGAAGGCCCACTGCAGCACGGTCTCGGCGTTGGAGGAGGTGCAGACGATGCCCCCGTTGCGCCCGCAGAACGCCTTGAGCTCGGCGGAGGAGTTCATGTAGGTGACGGGGATGACGGGCACGCGCCCAGCGGCGTCCGGTTCCGTCCCGTACAGGTCGGCGAGCTGCTCCCAGCACTCTTCGACGGAGTCGCTGTCGGCCATGTCTGCCATTGAGCATCCGGCGGCGAGGTTCGGGAGGATCACCGCCTGCTCGGGGGCGGACACGATGTCGGCTGTCTCGGCCATGAAGTGCACCCCGCAGAACACGATGGCCTCTGCCTCCGGCTTCGCTTTCGCGGCGTTGGCGAGCTGGAAGGAGTCGCCGATGAAGTCGGCGTACTGCACGACCTCGTCGCGCTGGTAGAAGTGGCCGAGGGTCACGACGCGGTCCCCGAGGGTCGCCTTGGCGGTGAGGATGCGGGCGTGGATCTCCGCGTCAGTCGCGGTCCGGTACTCCTCGGGCAGGAGCTCCTGCCTTGGCGCCGTCGGCGGGAGCCGGTCGGCCATTGACGCCCCAGGCCCGTAGGACGGCGCTTGCAGGTCGAACGCCCACGGCGACTTCACGAGCTCCGGCGAACAGCTCTCGCCGGCCTGCTTGCCGGTCTGGATGCGCGTGATCGTGGTGTGCACTGAGGCGGTTGTGGTCATGGGGGCTGCCCTTCGCGGCGGGGGAGGTCGTGAGGAGGGGGCTCTGCTCGGACGGGGCTGGAGCCTCGATGTACCTGTAGAGCTTCGGGGGTCGGTGCCTGGTGCCGGCGAGGGTCTCGCCGGTCTCGGCGAGCGTGTTCGAGGCCAGCATGTCGCGGCGGAAGTTGGCGGCGTCGATGGGGCGGTCGAGGACAGCTTCGTAGACCTCGCGGAGCTGGGCGATGGTGAAGGATTCGCCGAGGAAGCTGTGCGCGATGGAGCTGTACTCGACCTTGTTGCGGAGTCGCCAGAGGGCGTAGTCGATGATGCGGCGGTGGTCGAAGGCGAGGGGAGGGAGGTCGTCGACGGGGTGCCAGCGGACGTTGTCGCCGAGGCGCGCCAAGCTCGCTTCCTCGTTGCCGACGAGCGCCCAGTAGACGACGGACACGACCCGCGGGTCGGCCCCGAAGACGCGGTCGGCATCGCCGAAGGCGTAGAGCTGCTCGAGGTACTTGGGGGCGAGTCGCATCGTCTCGAAGAGGGTGCGTGACGCTGCGGCGGCGAGGTCCTCGTCGCCGAGCGGCCCGCCTGGCAGGGCGAGGAGGTCGATGAACGGCTGCCGCTGCCGTCGTACCAGCGGCACCCAGATCGTGGGCGCGGGAGCGCGATGCGACGAGGGAGGTGACGGGCGCAGCGCGAAGATCACCGTGGAGACGGCGAGGGTCGCGTTGTCGGATGGCATCCTCCACCTCCTCTCTAACTTAGAGTCAGTTCGACTCTAAGTGCAGTGTACGCCACGCACGCCTAGGCTGTGGCGGTGAGCGATCAGCAGCAGTTCGGCAGCGAAGACGACGCCCCGCACGGGGTCGGCCCCTGGCCCGGTGGCCGCGGCGCGTGGCCGGACGGGCCCTGGTACGACGCGGAGCTGCTCGAGAACGGCGACCGGCGCAACGTCATCGACCGCTACCGGTACTGGTCGATGGATGCGATCGTCGCCGACCTCGACACGAAGCGCCACGCCTTCCACGTCGCCATCGAGAACTGGCAGCACGACATGAACATCGGCTCGATCGTGCGCAGTGCCAACGCCTTCGCGGCCGACACAGTGCACATCGTGGGCAAGCGCCGCTGGAACAAGCGCGGCGCGATGGTCACGGACCGCTACCAGCACGTCGTGCACCACGAGACCGTCGCAGCGTTCATCGACTGGGCGCGGAGCGAGGAGATGCCGGTCCTCGCCATCGACAACGTGCCCGGCTGCGTGCCCATCGAGACCTACGAGCTGCCGGAGCGGTGCGTGCTGCTCTTCGGGCAGGAGGGGCCAGGGGTCTCGGAGGAGGCGGTCGAGGTCTCGGATGCGGTGCTCGAGATCTCCCAGTTCGGCTCGACCCGCTCGATCAACGCGTCTGCGGCGGCGGCCGTCGCGATGCACACGTGGGTGCTGCAGCACGTCGACTTCGCCTAAGGGGCGGTGGTCGGCTCGTCCGTCGCCAGTCCCGCGGCGCCGGCGAGGATCAGATCCAGGCCTGCCGTGAAGCGATCCGTGGGGTCCTGCCGGCTGAGCGGGTCAGGGGTGCGGGCCTGGAGTGCGCCGACCGCGGCGGCGTGCGCCTGCTGCTGCTCGTGGAAGACCTGCCCGATCGTGTAGTGCACGACCGCGTCCGCACAGGTGCGGCTGCCTGCATCGCCGAGGGTGAAATCGCTGTGCGCGGCGCCGGAGATCATCCGCACGAGGTCGACCGTCAGCAGGTCGAGCGCGAATGAGCTCGAGACGAGCTCGGCGCCATCCCTGCGGGAGAGGAGCGCTGTGCGGAGCTGTATCGCGAGGGTGCGGGTCTGGCGGGCGCCGGGCTCGACCCCGGCCCCTGGGTGCAGCCACGTCTCGGCGGTGAGGGGATGCAGGATGCGGTCGCTCACGGCCGCGAGCAGCGACTGCTTGTTGGGGAAGTGCCAGTAGAGCGCGCTCGGCTGCACCTCGAGATAGTCGCTGATGCGTCGCATCGAGAGGTTCGGCAGGCCGTGCTCGTCGAGCACCTCGAGGGCGGTCGTGACGATCTCTGTCCGGCTGAGCTTCTCGAGGCCGGAGCCTCCGGCTGGACCGCGGGGTGTCATGCCGCTAATCTACTGAACACTGTTCACTGAACACCGTTCAGGAAATTCCAGAGAAAGGTCCCACCCCCCTATGAGTGCCGATTCGATCACCGCCGCCGGGCGTCCCGCCGGCCGCGCCGTGCCCCGTGTTCTTGCCGACCTCGTGGCCGGGGCCGGCACCCATGCCCGCGCTCGAGGCGGGGCTCCCCGGAACGCCGCGCTCGTGCTGGGTGGCACCCTCTTCCTCATCGCCGCCGGCTTCATCGTCATCCCGCTGCCGTTCACGCCCGTGCCCGTCTCCCTCGCGACCTTCGCGGTGCTGCTGACCGGGGCTTCCCTCGGCCCCGTCCGTGCCGCCGCGAGTGCTGGCCTGTACCTCGCGCTCGGTGCGCTGGGGGCGCCGATCTTCGCCGACGGCGCATCCGGGGTCCTGTTCCCGTCGTTCGGCTACATCGTCGGCTACGTGCTCGCCGCGGTCGCCGTCGGGGCGCTCGCCCGTCGCCGAGCTGACCGCCACGTCCTCTCCACCGTCGGTGCCTCGGTGCTCGGGACGCTCCTCGTCTACGCGGCCGGCGTCCCCTGGCTCGCCCTCTCGCTCGGCGTGGACCTCGGCACTGCGCTTGCGCTCGGGGTCGTGCCGTTCCTCATCGGCGACGCCATCAAGATCGCGGCCGTGAGTGCCCTGCTGCCCTCCGCCTGGAAGCTGCTCAAGCGCTGAGCACCGGTGGATCGCTAGGCGTCTGAGTCCGCGGCTGCGTGCTCGCGGAGGAGTGCCGCCGCGATGCGCCGGGCTGATGCGGTTGTGTGTCCCGGGTCGCGGAGTCGCATCGCGAGGTCGCCGGAGACGACCAGCAGCAGCTCGTCGGCGAGCTCTCGGTCGCGGCTGGTCGCGTTCAGCGCGTCGTCGGTGATGGATGCAGTGAGTCGCCGTCGCAGCGAATCGGTGTCGGTGTCGACGGCCGCGCGCACCTCTGCCGGTGCGTCTGCGTACTCGGCGGCAGAGCCGAGGAACGCGCACCACTGGGTGCGCACGGGATGCTCGCGGAACGCGTCGAGGGCGTCGAACACGGCGAGGACGCGTCCCTCCCACGAGTCCTGGCGGGCGATCGCCGCATCCCAGGCCACGAGCCACTCCGCGTGCCGACGAGCCAGCGTCGCCGCCAGGAGTGACTCCTTGCTCGCATACCCGCGGTACATGGTCGCGGCCGACACGCCCGCGCGCTCGATGACGGCATCCACCGGGGTCGCGTGGATGCCCCGCGTGAAGAACAGCTCCTCGGCGGCATCGAGGAGCTTCGTCGCGCTCGATGTGCGGATGCTCATGTACACACCCTAAGCTCTAAATATGAAACGTACGTTTTCGTTTGGGGATATCGTCCAGCAGAGCCGGGGGCAGGGCACCCGGCAGCGGCGCTCGCAGCGACTCCTCGTGGTGGGCGGCGTCGGCCTGATCGCCGCCTGCTACGGCCTCGTGCGCCTCGCGTACGGGCTCTACCTGCCGGATGTGGAGGCCGAGCTCGGCCTCGACGCCTCGATGGCCGGGGTGGTCTCGGGCGGCGCGTCCGCGATGTACTGCGCTGCCGCGATCGCGGGGTTCTTCCTGGCAGGCCGCATTCCGCGCATCCTCGTGGCAGGCGCCGCGTCGACGGCCGGTGGCGGTGCCCTCGGCATGGCACTCGCGTCACAGGTCGAGGGCTTCGCCGCTTTCGCCATCGTCAGCTCAGCCGGGGCCGGCCTCGCGTCCCCCGCCCTGGTCGAGCTCCTCAGGCGGGCCGTGAGCGGAGACCGCGGGCAACGCCTCCAGGTCGTCGTCAACGCGGGCACCGGACCGGGCCTCGTGCTGGCAGGAGCACTCGCGTTGCTCCTGCTGCCCGACTGGCGCCTGGCATGGGCGGCCGCGGCGGTCGTCACGTTCCTCTCCGCGTTCGCCGTGCTCATGTCGACCGCGCTGCCCTCGACCGCGCTGCCGTTGTCGGGTCGAGCGCGGCGCCAGGACGCGTCGGCAGCAGTTCCGCCGCGCGCCTGGTTCGGGCAGCACCTGCGTGTGATCTGCGCAGCGCTGCTCCTCGGGGCAGGCTCGGCCGCCGTGTGGACGTTCGGGCGCACGGTGCTCGTGGACGGGGGCGCCTCCGGCGACTTCTCGGCGCTCGCATGGATGTGCCTGGGCCTCGGCGGGGCTCTCGTGCTGCCGCTCTCGGCCGCCGTGCGCCGCCTCGGTTCCACGCGGGCGTGGATGCTCACCGCGCTCGTCGTCGCAGCGTCGACGGCACTGATCGGGCTCTTCCCGGGCGTGCGGCCCCTCGCCCTCCTCGCGTGCGTCGCCTTCGGCTGGGGCTACACGGCGGCGACCGGGGCGCTCATCACGTGGACCTCCGAGATCGACGAGCGGCGCGCATCCGCGGGCACCGCGCTGCTCTTCGTCGTCCTGGTACTCGGTCAGGGCCTCGGCGCCGCACTGGCAGGGTGGGGGCTCGGCGCTGCGACACCCGGGCTGGTGTTCGTGCTCGCGGCGGCACTGTCGGCAGCGGCGATCGTGCCGGCCCGACCGGTGGCCTCGATCGTTCGCGTTCCGTGAGGAGTTGCACGCGGCCCGTATGGGTTCCGTGAGGGCGAGCACAGCGGCGCCCCGCGAGGAGTTGTATCGGGGACTGCGCCTGAACGGCGCGCAGCCACGCTCACCGCTGGCTGCACACCTCCGAACGGAGTCTCAGTGCTCGACCTCGTCTTCGTCGCGGGCGTCATCGCCCTCTTCACCGCCATCGGCCTCCTCGGCAAGGCGGTCGACAAGCTGTGATCGTCTTCGAAATCATCGCCGCCGCCCTCGGCGTCGCCGCGATCGCCTACCTCGTGGTGGCCCTCGTGCATCCCGAGCGATTCTGATGGACGCACCCACCATGCTCCACGCCAGCCTCGCGTTCCTCACGGTCGCGCTCATCCTCGCCGCCCTCCACCGCCCGCTCGGCGACTGGATCGCACGCGTGTACTCATCCACCGACGACTGGAGGATCGAACGGGGCGCCTACCGGCTCATCGGCGTCGACCCGTCGTCGGCGCAGACCTGGCAGGCCTACCTGCGCGGAGTGCTCATGTTCTCCACCGTCGGAGTGCTGCTCGTCTACCTCCTGCAGCGCACGCAGCAGTGGCTGCCGTACTCGCTCGGGCTGCCCGCGCCCTCGGAGCACCTCTCGTTCAACACGGCCGCCTCGTTCGTCGCGAACACCAACTGGCAGTCGTACTCGCCAGAGGTGACCCTCGGGTACGCCGTCCAGCTCTCGGCGCTCACGGTCCAGAACTTCGTCTCCGCCGCGGTGGGACTCGCCGTCGCCATCGCCCTCGTGCGGGGACTCGCAGCCCGCCGCTCGGGCACGCTCGGCAACTTCTGGGTCGACCTCATCAGGGGCACCCTCCGCCTGCTGCTGCCCCTCTCGGCCCTCGCCGCGCTCGCGCTCCTCGCGGGTGGCGTCATCCAGAACTTCAACGGCTTCACCGAGGTGAGCACCCTCACCGGCGCGACCCAGTCGATACCGGGCGGGCCCGTCGCCTCGCAGGAGGCGATCAAGCTCGTCGGCACCAACGGCGGCGGCTTCTTCAACACGAACTCCGCGCACCCCTTCGAGAACCCCAGCGCCATCACGAACCTGCTCGAGGTCATCCTCATGCTGGCGATCCCGTTCTCCCTGCCCCGCACCTTCGGGGTCATGGTGGGAGACCGCCGCCAGGGCTACGCGGTGCTCGCCGTCATGGCGACGCTCTTCACCGTGTCGTTCGCCATCCTCACCGCCGTCGAGTCCGCTGGCATGGGCTCGGCACCGGATGCGGCGGGCGGCGCCATGGAGGGCAAGGAGCAGCGGTTCGGCATCATCGGCTCGACCCTCTTCGCGACCGCCAGCACCGGCACGTCCACGGGCGCCGTCAACTCCATGCACGACTCCTACACGGCGCTCGGCGGGCTCCTGCCGATGCTCAACATGATGCTCGGCGAGATCGCCCCAGGTGGGGTCGGTTCCGGCCTCTACGCCATGCTGGTGCTCGCGATCATCGCCGTCTTCATCGCAGGCCTCCTCATCGGGCGCACCCCCGAGTACCTGGGCAAGAAGATCGGGCCGCGGGAGATCAAGCTCGCCAGCCTCTTCATCCTCGTCACCCCGGCGCTCGTGCTCACGGGCGTCGCCCTCAGCTTCGCGATCCCCGGCGTCCGCGACGAGCTGGCGGCGACCTCCATCTGGAACCCGGGCGTGCACGGCCTCTCCGAAGTGCTCTACGCGTTCACCTCGGCCGCCAACAACAACGGTTCGGCCTTCGCCGGCCTCACCGCGAACACTCCATGGCTGAACACCTCGCTCGGGGTGGTCATGCTGCTCGGCAGATTCGTCGCCATCGTGCTCGTGCTGGCGCTCGCCGGGTCGCTCGCAGCCCAGGACAAGGTGCCGTCGACGGTCGGCACGCTCCCCACCCACCGGCCGCAGTTCGTCGCGCTCCTCGCCGGCGTCAGCGTGCTCATCACCGCGCTCACCTACTTCCCCGTGCTCGCACTGGGACCCCTCGCAGAAGGACTCTCCTGACCATGCAGAGCATCCCATTCGCAGCCTCGATGACCGGCGCGATCCGCAAGCTCGACCCGCGTCAGCAGTGGCGGAACCCCGTCATGTTCATCGTGTGGGTCGGCGCGGCGTTCACGACCGCGCTTGCCATCGCCGAGCCGTTCCTCGGTGGGCCCGCCGACTCGGGCGGCACGGTCATCCCCGCCTCCTTCACGTGGGGCATCGGGGTCTGGCTCTGGCTGACGGTGCTGTTCGCGAACCTCGCGGAGGCGGTCGCCGAGGGCCGCGGGAAGGCGCAGGCGGAGACGCTCCGCCAGACGCGCACGAGCACGGTCGCGCACCGCGTCGACACCTACGACGCCGGGACCGACCCCGCAGCCGAGCGCGTCGGCAGCGTCGACGTCTCCTCGGCCGACCTGACCCTCGGCGACGTCGTCACGGTGGCGGCTGGCGAGCTCATCCCCGGCGACGGCGACATCGTCTCGGGTATCGCCTCCGTCGACGAGTCGGCCATCACCGGCGAATCAGCCCCCGTCATCCGCGAGTCCGGCGGTGACCGCAGCGCCGTCACGGGCGGCACGCGCGTGCTCTCCGACCGGATCGTCGTGCGCATCACCTCGAAGCCGGGGGAGACGTTCGTCGACCGGATGATCGCGCTCGTCGAGGGGGCCTCCAGGCAGAAGACGCCGAACGAGATCGCGCTCTCGATCCTCCTCGCGTCGCTCTCGATCGTGTTCGTCATCGTCGCCCTCACCCTCAACCCGATCGCCGCCTACGCGGCGAAGCCGGTCAGCATCACCGTGCTCATCGCGCTGCTCGTGTGCCTCATCCCGACCACCATCGGGGCGCTTCTGTCGGCCATCGGCATCGCGGGCATGGACCGCCTCGTGCAGCACAACGTGCTCGCCATGTCCGGCCGCGCGGTCGAGGCCGCCGGGGACGTGACGACGCTGCTCCTCGACAAGACCGGAACCATCACGTACGGCAACCGTCGGGCGTCCGAGTTCGTGCGGATGGCCGGGGTGCGCGACCAGGACCTGATCCGGGCCGCCGCACTGTCGTCGCTCGCCGACCCGACCCCAGAGGGGGTCTCGATCGTCGAGCTCGCGCGTCTGGAGGGCGTCGACGTCGAAGCCCAGGCAGCCGATTCGAGGCGCGGCGAGATCGTGCCGTTCACGGCCCAGACCCGCATGTCCGGACTCGATCTGGCGGACGGCGCGCGCATCCGCAAGGGGGCAGGCTCAGCGGTCACCGCCTGGCTCGGCGACCAGGGTGCACCCCTGAGCCCAGCGCAGCTCGCCGAGCTGGAGGATGCGACGGGTCGCGTCTCGCAGAGCGGCGGCACCCCGCTCGTCGTGGCAGTGATGGATGCGCCCAGCCCTGAGCGGGGACGGCCGGCCGGCAGTGTCCTCGGGGTCGTGCACCTCAAGGACGTCGTGAAGGAAGGGCTCAGCGACCGCTTCGCCGAGCTTCGCGCCATGGGGATCCGCACCGTCATGGTGACGGGCGACAACCCGCTCACGGCCGCCGCGATCGCCAGAGAGGCCGGAGTCGACGACTTCCTCGCCGAGGCGACGCCGGAGCAGAAGCTCGCCTACATCCGCCGCGAGCAGGAGGGCGGCAACCTCGTCGCGATGACGGGGGATGGCACCAACGACGCTCCCGCGCTCGCGCAGGCCGATGTGGGTGTCGCCATGAACACGGGCACGTCGGCGGCGAAGGAGGCGGGCAACATGGTCGACCTCGACTCCGACCCCACGAAGCTCATCGACGTGGTCCGCATCGGCAAGCAGCTCCTCATCACGCGGGGCGCGCTCACGACGTTCTCCATCTCGAACGACATCGCCAAGTACTTCGCGATCATCCCGGCCATGTTCATGGGCGTCTTCCCGGGGCTCGGCGTCCTCAACATCATGGGGCTGCACTCCCCGGCGTCTGCGGTGCTGTCGGCGATCGTCTTCAACGCCATCGTCATCGTGCTGCTCGTCCCGCTCGCGCTCCGGGGCGTGAAGTACCGGCCCGCGAACGCCTCGAGCACGCTCGGCCGCAACCTCCTCATCTATGGACTCGGCGGCATCGTCGCCCCATTCGTGGGGATCTGGCTCATCGACCTCGTCGTCCGCCTCATCCCAGGCTTCTGAACCCCGACCCGACACCTGCCCCAGAAAGGGACACCCACCATGAACTCCGCAACCCGCGCCGCGGCGCGCACCGCCTGGGTCGCCGTCCGCGCGATGCTCCTCTTCACCATCGTCCTCGGCGTCGGGTACACGCTGGTCATCACCGGCCTCGGCCAGGCGGCCTTCGGCGCCCAGGCCAACGGCTCGGCGGTGCGGGACGGCACCGGCGCGGTCGTCGGCTCGAGCCTCATCGGGCAGTCGTTCGTCGACGCCGACGGCAACCCGCTGCCCGAGTACTTCCAGTCGCGCGCATCGGCGGCGGGGGACGGCTACGACGCGGGCGCGTCCTCCGGCTCGAACCTGGGGCCGGAGAACCCGGATCTCGTGGCCACCATCGAGGAGCGGCGAGCGCAGGTCGCCGAGTTCAACGGGGTCGCGCCTGACGCCGTGCCGGCGGATGCGGTGACGGCGTCGGCGTCGGGACTCGACCCGCACATCAGCCCCGCGTACGCGGACTTGCAGGTGCAGCGCGTCGCGGCGACGCGCGCGCTCGACGCCGCCCAGGTCCGTACGCTGGTCGCAGCGCACACCGTCGCCCCTCTGCTCGGGTTCCTCGGGGAGCCCACCGTCAACGTGCTGGAGCTCAATCTGGCGCTCGCGGAGCTGCAGGCGAACGCCTCGGCCCCCACATCCACCCCCACATCCACCCAGGAAGGCAAGGAGCTCTGACCCATGGCGAAGCGGGGACGGCTGCGGGTGCTGCTCGGCGCCGCCCCTGGCGTCGGGAAGACGTTCGCGATGCTCCACGAGGGCACCAGGATGCGCGAAGCAGGCAAGGACGTGGTGGTCGCGGTCGTCGAGACCCACGGCCGGGCCGCGACGGCCGAGGCGGCCGCCGGGCTCGAGGTGGTGGGACGCGCGACGTACCTGCACCGCGGCGTCGAGCTCACGGACATGGACCTCGATGCGGTGATCGGGCGGCGTGCGGAGGTGGCGCTCGTCGACGAGCTCGCGCACACGAACGCGCCCGGCGCCCGCAACCGGAAGCGCTGGGAGGACGTGGAGGAGCTCCTCGACGCGGGCATCGACGTGATCTCCACCGTGAATATCCAGCACATCGAGTCCCTGAACGATGTGGTCGAGCAGATCACGGGGGTGCCGCAGCGCGAGACGATCCCGGACGACGTGCTGCGGCGAGCCGATCAGGTCGAGGTCGTCGACCTGTCCCCGCAGGCGCTCCGGGACCGCCTCGCCGGCGGGCTCGTGTACCCGGCTGAACGCATCGACGCGGCGCTCTCCAACTACTTCCGCCTCGGCAACCTCACGGCGCTGCGCGAGCTGGCGCTGCTGTGGCTCGCCGACGACGTCGATCAGTCCCTCAAGCGCTACCGGGATGACCACGGCATCGACGCGACGTGGGAGGCGCGCGAGCGGGTCGTCGTCGCGCTGACCGGGGGAGCGGAGGGGGAGACGCTGCTTCGGCGCGGCGCCCGCATCGCGGCGAGGTCCGGCAGCGGCGAGCTGCTGGCGCTGCATGTGACGAGCCAGGATGGCTTGCGCGTCGGGGATCCTGGGCATCTTGCACGGCAGCGGGCGCTTGCGGAGCAGCTGGGCGGCACCTACCACCAGGTGGTCGGCGAGGACGTGCCGGCGGCCCTCATCGAGTTCGCGAGGTCGGTGAACGCGACGCAGCTCGTCATCGGCGTGAGTCGTCGCAATCGGGTTGCCGCGCTGCTCACTGGCGCGAGCGTGGGCAGTGCCGTCACTCGGGACGCCGGCACCATCGACGTGCACATCGTCAACCATGCGGATGCTGGCGGCCGGCTCAGGCTGCCGAGGCTCGGCGGGGCGCTGACCCCGCGTCGCCGGATCGCCGGCTTCGTGCTGGCCCTCGGCGCGGGTCCGCTGCTCACCTGGCTGCTCGCGTCCCTCGGCAGTGTCGACTCGTTCACGACGCACGCCCTCAGCTACCAGGTGCTGGTCGTGGCCGTCGCGCTGGTCGGCGGGCTCTGGCCGGCGCTCTTCGCGGCCGTGCTGTCTGGCGTCACCCTCGACTTCTTCTTCGTCGCCCCGTTCGGCACCGTCCTCATCACCGACCCGAGCCATGTCACGGCGATCGTGCTGTATCTCGTCATCGCCGTCCTCGTGAGCTTCGTCGTCGACCGGGCGGCGAGAAGGGCGCGCGAAGCCCGTCGGGCGGCCGCGGAGTCCCAGCTGCTGCAGACCGTCGCCGGCAGCGTGCTCCGTGGGCAGAATGCGATGCAGGCCCTCGTCGAGCGGACGCGCGAGGCGTTCGGACTCGCGGGCGTGCGGCTCGTGGATGCGCGAGGCGTGGATGCGCGGGGCGACGAGACCGAACCGCGCGTGCTCGCGAGCTGCGGTGAGCCGCTGCGCGGGGGCCGGCACACCTCGATTCCGGTCGCCCCACCGTCGTCCGGTGGCTCGGGAGTCGCCCTCGAGCTGCACGGTCGCGAGCTCGACGCCTCGGAGCGCCGGCTGCTGACCGTCATCGTCGCGCAGCTCGGCGCGGCCGTCGAGCACCGCGAGCTGCGGGAGGCGGCCGACGAGGTCGCCCCGCTCGCCGCCTCTGACAAGGTCAGGCGGGCGCTGCTGTCCGCGCTCAGCCACGACCTCCGGCGTCCCCTGGCATCCGCGACAGCTGCGGTCACCGGCCTTCGCGTTGCGGGCGACGAGCTCGACGACCGCGACCGCGACGAGCTCCTGGAGACCGCGAACGAGAGCCTCGGCACGCTCGCAGCCCTCGTGACCGATCTCCTCGACGTGAGCCGCCTCCAGTCGGGGGCGCTCGCCGTCTCCGTCATGAGCATCGACCCGGCCGATGCGATCCTCCCGTCGCTGGACGAGCTGGGGCTCGGCCCGGCCGACGTTGAGCTCGCGCTCGACCCCGTCGTCGCATCCGTCGCCGCCGACCCGGCCCTGCTGCAGCGCGTGCTGGTCAACCTCCTCGCCAACGCGGTCCGCCACTCGCCGCCGGGTCGACCGGTCCGGCTCGCGACCAGCCAGTTCGGGGGCGACGTGCAGATCCGGGTCGTCGATCACGGGCCGGGGATCCCCGCCGAGCGACGCGGTGAGGTCTTCGAGCCGTTCCAGCGCCTCGGCGACACCGACAACACGACCGGCCTCGGGCTGGGGCTCGCCATCTCGAAGGGCTTCGTCGAGGGAATGCAGGGCACACTGGTTCCCGAGGACACCCCGGGGGGCGGGGTCACGATGGTCGTGACACTGCCGATTGACGCGGCGGCGACCGCCGAACGACAGACAGGGGAGGGGAGGCGCGCATGAAGATCCTCATCGCGGACGACGACCCGCAGCTGCTGCGCGCCCTGCGCATCACCCTCACCGCCAAGGGATACAAGGTGCTGATCGCCCGCAACGGGGCGGAAGCCATCTCCGTCGCGATCGACCATCGCCCGGACCTGTACCTCCTCGACCTCGGCATGCCGGAGCTCGACGGGCTCGAGGTCATCGAGGCCATCCGGGGTTGGTCTGAGGCGCCGATCCTCGTCGTCTCGGGGCGCAGCGGGGCGGGCGACAAGGTGGATGCGCTTGACGCGGGCGCGGATGACTACGTCACGAAGCCGTTCTCCATCGACGAGCTGCTCGCGCGCATCCGAGCGTTGTCGCGCCGAGTCCCGCAGGCTGGCGGTGAGCCGGTCGTCGTGTTCGGCGACGTGTCGGTCGACCTGGCGGCGAAGAGCGTCGTTCGCACCGTCGGCGGGGAGTCGACGCACGTGCGCCTCACGCCCACGGAATGGCAGGTGCTGGAGCTGCTCGTGCGCAACGCTGGGCGGCTCGTGACCCGGCAGATGCTGCTCACCAGCATCTGGGGGTCGGAGCACGTCAACGACACCGGCTACCTGAGGCTGTACCTGTCGCAGCTGCGCAGGAAGCTCGAGCCGGTGCCGTCGGAACCGCGCCACCTGCTGACGGAGGCGGGCATGGGGTACCGGCTCGTGCTCCAGCCGGACGGCGTCGCCTAGTTCGTCGCAGCGTCGTCCGAAGGGGCTGCCCGGCTCGCCTCCTCGGCGCTGGGGAAGTTGATGTCATCCACGTCGACATCGATGTCGCCCACGTCGTCCGGGCCGCCCGTGCCGGGGCGCACGTTCACCTGGTCGGCGTCGATGTCGTGGTCGACGTGGCCGTCGACCTCATCCACGCGCTCGGTGCTCGTCTCCTGCTTCTCCTGCGTCTCCGTCTCGCTGCCGGGGGAGTAGCTCGTGTCCTTCTCGAGCTGGTCGCTCTCGGGGAGGCTGTCTTCGCTGTCGTGCATCTGATGGCTCATCGTGCGAGCTTGCGGTCTCGTCCTGGGTGCGCGCGCAATTGTGCGTGTGCGGAGGCCGTGAACCGCTGAGGGTCCCGGGGTAGGCGTGCCCGCGTCAGGCGCCCGCGCAGGCGAAAGGGCCGGGCCGCAGTTTGCTGCGCCCGGCCCTTCGTCGCGAGTCGACCTCGCTCTCGTCAGTCCTCTTCCGGCTCGAACGTGGAGGCGTCCGGGTCGTAGCCGACCGCGACCCCGTCGTCGGAGTCGGGGATCGTGCCGTCTTCGCCGAGGCCGTTCGGCTTCTCGTCGCCGTCGCTGTCGTGGGAGATGTTCTGGTCGCTCATCGTGGGCCTTCCGTTCGGGGTCTGCTCTGACTTGTGGCGACGATAGCGCTCGACGCTGAAGGGTTTTCCGGATCCGCGCGTGCGTCACCGTCCTACGATGAAGTGTGATCTCGATTCGGCGAGCTGTACCCGCGGATGTGCAGGATCTGCTCGGCATCTGGCGGCGCTCGGTCGAGGCGACGCATGCGTTCCTCTCCGCCGCAGACGTCGACGCGATAGCGCTGGATGTCGAGAGCTACCTGCCTCGCATGTCGGACCTGCGCGTCGCCGAACGCGGTGGGCGGCTCGTCGGATTCGTGGCACTCGAGGGTGACGTCATCGAGATGCTCTTCGTGGATGCGGATGCGCAGGGCACCGGTGTCGGGAGCACGCTGCTCGACGCCGTGCTCGCGGGGCGAGCTCTCACCCGGGTCGACGTGAACGAACAGAACTCGGCGGGGCGTGCGTTCTACGCGCGCCGGGGGTTCGTCGAGGTCGGTCGCTCCGAGACCGATGGCGAGGGGCGGCCCTTCCCGATCCTCCACCTCACAGCCCGAGCAGCAGCGACGCCGCGATGCCGACCATGACGACGGCGATGATGGCGTCGAGGACACGCCAGGCGACGGGCTTCGCGAACACCGGCTGCAGGAGGCGCGCCCCGTAGCCGAGGGCGGCGAACCAGACGATGCTCCCGACAGCCGCGCCCGCACCGAACAGCCAGCGCGCCTCGCCGTGCGTGTTCGCGACCGACCCGAGCAGCACGACCGTGTCGAGGTACACGTGCGGGTTCAGCCAGGTGAGCGCGAGGCACGTGAGCACGGTCGGCAGCAGGGCAGAGGATGCCGCCGGGCTGTCCGCATCCATCGCCTTCGGCGTCATCGCCCGGCGGGCCGCGAGCAGCGCGTAGCCGAGCAGGAACGCTGCCCCAGCGATGCGCACGACGGTGGTCAGCCAGGGGAGCGCGGTGAAGACGATGCCGGCTCCGCCCACGCCGAGCAGGATCAGGAGCGCGTCGGAGAGCGCGCAGACGGCGACGACGGCGAGCACGTGCTTCCGCAGGAGCCCCTGCCTAAGCACGAACGCGTTCTGCGCGCCGATCGCGACGATGAGCGACAGGCCGAAGCCGAAGCCGGCGAGTGGGGTGAGCAGGTCCAGGGTCATGCCGCGACGATATGGCGCGTTAAATATCCGGGTCCAGCTCATTTTCCTTGGCAATCATTAGCATTGCTTCATGTCAGTCACTGCGTCGGGCTTCGACCCCCAACGTCTCGCCGCGCTCCGCGCCGCCGTCGAGACGGGCACCTTCGAAGCCGCGGCCCGCGAACTGCGCGTGACCCCGTCCGCGATCAGCCAGCGCATCAAGGCGCTCGAGAGCGAGACGGGTCGGGTGCTGCTGCAGCGCAGCAAACCCGTCGCGCCGACCGAGTCCGGTGAGGTGCTCCTGCGCCTCGCCAGGCAGCTCGAGGCGCTCGGACGGGAGGCATCGAGCATCCTCGGCCGCGTGGGGGCCGGTCCCGGAACCGGCACGGTCGCGGACCACGCGAGACCTGCCCTCGAGCGCCTCCCCATCGCCGTCAACGCCGACTCCCTCGCCACGTGGTTGCTGCCCGCGATCGCTCCGCTCGCCGACGAGATCGCGTTCGAGCTGCACCGGGCCGACGAGACGCAGACCACGGAACTGCTCCGGCGAGGGACGGTGACGGCCGCCATCACCGCCGACCCGGCGCCCGTCCAGGGCTGCACCTCGATGCTGCTCGGCGCCATGCGCTACGTGCCCATGGCGTCTCCCGGCTTCGCCGCGCGCTGGTTCGAGGTTCCAGGGGAGACGCTCACGGATGCCCTGCATGGCGCCCCGGTCGTGGTCTTCGACCGAGCGGACACGCTGCAGGACCGCTACCTGCAGGCCGTGGGGGTCGACCCAGGAAGCCCGCCCTGCCATTACGTGCCGTCGTCCGCCGACTTCGTCACGGCCATCCGCCTCGGCTTCGGCTGGGGGCTCGTCCCGGAGCAGCAACTCGAGGACGAACCTTCGTTGGTGCGGATCGACCCTCGGGGCTGGGTCGACGTGCCCCTGTTCTGGCAGCAGTGGCAGCTGCACACGCAAGCGCTCGGGCGGACGGCGGCAACCGTGTCCGCCGCCGCACGCGTGGCCCTACGGGCATCCGTCTGACGCCTCACTGGCAGCCCACGTCAGCGGCCCGCTGCGACCGCCGCGAGCACCACCGGGTCCGCGCATCCTCGGGCGAATCCGCGGATGCGACGGTCGATGTCGCGTTGCAGGATCGCCCCGCCGATGCGCTCGGCGAGCGGGGCAAGCCATCTCGGCCTGCAGGCGAAGTTGTACCGCCAGACGGCGAGTGTCGCGGGTCTGCCGTCGCCGGACTCATCCTCGGCGGGGCTGAACCGCCAACCCCCGCCGAGTCGTTCGAAGAACCAGGATCCTCGTGTCATCTTCATGCCGACGTTCGACGGCGGCTTGTAGGAGACGTACTCGCTGATCATTCGGAACCCGAGACGGTGCACGGTGAAGGTGCGCACCCCTTTCGCCGGCCGCTCGGCTCCGTCGAGGAAGCGCTGGCGGCGGATGAACGGGTCCCATCGCAGTCGCACGTCGCCGGTCGTCTGGGACACGGCGAAGGCTGTCGCGGGGTCGACGGGGACAACGCAGCGGGACTCGACGACGGGCATGCCCCATCGTCACACGGGGCCATCCCGGAACGTGCGGAGGCGCTCACGGATGCGCCGTCTTGTCAGGTTCGCGGAGGATGACGTGCTTGCCTGGTGGCTGACGGACGCAAACGGCGGGAGCAACCATGAAGGACAACCAGCACAGCGACGAGCGACTCGGGGACTCGATCCAGGGAGATCCGATCGGAGACCCCGCGGACCTGACTGCCAGCGAGGAGAAGTCGGGCGCGGAGCCGGCCGGCGAGAGGGGCGACGTGCTCGGGGCTGTGGGCAAGCTCGCGAACGTGCTCGCGTTCGGGAAGCTCTCCGACGCCTCGTCGGCGACCGCGACGGCCGACGGCACGTTGCCGTCGGACCCTGACGACGACGGCACCGGTGGCACTGGCGGCGCGCGCCGCGCCGGGGCTTGACGAGTCGCACGGGTCAGGCCCGGCCGTCTTCGATCAGTCGACGATGAACAACCGCGCGCCGGCCTCCGTGCGCGAGCGGTGGGCCTCCATGTCGGTCCCGACCTGGTAGCTCTGGCCAGCGCTCAGCGTCACCAGGCGGCCATCGTCGAGCTCGGTGTCCAGCGTGCCGTCGAGCACGTATAGCACGTGTCCGCGTGCGCACCAGTGGTCGGCGAGGTAGCCGGGAGAGTAGTCGACCATCCGGATGCGAGTCTCACCGATCTGCTGGGTCCGCCACCGCGCCTCGCCCGTGGTGCCCGTGTGGACGGTCGGCTCCAGCGAGGCCCAGTCGGTGGTGGTGAAGGCGTGCCCGAGAAGATCCATGGCTCGACGCTACCGCCCTGCGCAGCCGCCCCGCACCGCCGGTCGGGCTACCTGTCGGCGTTCTCGAGCGGCTGGGATGCGCGCATCGCCTCCGCGGTGATCTCGAGCGACCGGACGCGGTCGGCGCTCTGCAGCGCGCCGTGTCCGATGATCAGCTCGTCAGCCCCGGTCGTCTCGGCGAACTCCGTGAGATAGTCCCGCACCTCCGGCCCGGTGCCGACAGCCGTGTAGCGCATCATGTTCGCGATCTGCTGCCCCTGGGGGCTCGCCAGGATCTGGTCCATCTGCTCGTCCGTGAAGTCGGAGTTGGGTCCTCGGAGGAGAACGCTGCGAAGGCGGGACCTCCTGGATCGAGTGAACTGCTCCTGCGCTTCAGCTGCGTCGAGTGCCGCGACGACGTTGACGCCCACGATCAGGTGGGGTGCCTCGAGCTGCTCCGACGGCTGGAAGCGCTCGCGATACAGGGCCACGGCCTGGAAGAGCTGGTCTGGCGCGAAGTGCGACGCGAACGCGTACGGCAGTCCGAGCTGCGCCGCGAGCTGCGCGCCGAAGAGGCTGGATCCGAGGATGTAGAGGGGCACGTTCGTGCCCCCACCTGGCACTGCCTGCACACCCGGGATGGTCGACTCACCGCGGAGGAAGGCCTGCAGCTCGAGAACGTCCTGCGGGAACTCGTTCGCGGACGCGGGGGAGCGGCGCAGGGCCCGGAACGTCGCCTGGTCACTGCCGGGGGCGCGCCCGAGTCCGAGGTCGATGCGGTCCGGATACAGGGTCGCGAGGGTGCCGAACTGCTCGGCGATGACCAGCGGGGAGTGGTTGGGGAGCATGACGCCGCCGGCCCCGAGCCGGATCGTGGAGGTCTGCGACGCGATGTGCCCGATGAGGACGCTCGTCGCGCTCGACGCGATCGTGGGCATGTTGTGGTGCTCGGCGTACCAGACGCGGCGGTACCCGGATCGCTCGGCGGCCTGGGCGAGCTCGACGCTCGCTCGGAAGCTCTCCCTGACGGTCTGGCCAGGGGCGATGGGGGCGAGGTCAAGGATGGAGAGAGGAACAGTCACCTTGGATGCAACCGACGAGCCCCGTCAGGTGTTCCCACCGGCGGGCGGTCGCGTGTCGTGCGCAGCCCGTGTGGCTATTCGTCGCCCAGGTAGAAGGAGGCGGTGCGGGCCGCGGAGTCGTGTGCGTCGTCGGGGTCGGCACCGGCGCTGAGGTGGGCGGTGCACCAGCGGTCGGCCGCGGACTCGATGAAGCGCTTGCCCTCCGCAGTGTCGTTGAAGGCGGAGAGAGCCACCTGCACGTCGGTGCCGGAGTCGCCGAGAGCGAGTGCGAGGGCGAGGAGGGCGCCGTCCCAGCCGATGCCGGTAGCGGCCGGGCCGTACTGAGCCCAGTGCTCGTTGTCCGGCACCGTGTGGTGCAGCGTCAGGCGAGTGCCCGGTCCGGCGGGGTCGAGTGTCAGGCGGACTCGGCTGACATCGCCGTCGTACTCCCACGTCACGCGGAGCTCCGTGTGCGGCTGGCAGTGCTCGATGGTGCCGGATGTGCCGCTGGCGGTCAGCCGGTACCTCCCGCCCTCGGCGAGCTCGCCGTCGACGGGTTCGAACCAGCGCGAGAGGCCCTCTGGTGTTGTGCACGACGTCCACACGGCTTCAGGCGAGTTCGGGAAGGTGCGCTCGAGCGTGACGACGTAGCTCGTGCCGTCTCGCGCGACGCTGCGCGTGACGTTCTCAAGGCTCTCGGTCGACGCTCCGGCGGGGGACACCGGTTTCGTTTCCATGTGGCAGCGTGCCTGGCGTTGTTGTGGAATGGCGCAGACCCGGGGAATTGCGCAAGGGTCCGGCTTCGAGGCGGATCTTGTCCGTGGTCTGCCCCACAATGAACGGATGCACATCCTGGTCACGTCGCTCGAGCGCGGCTTCGCGCTCGAAGATCGACGCGACGCCGCACCCACCGCCGACGCCGCTTCCTCGCACGCCCCTCGCGTGCGGATCGTCCCGGACGCCATCGGGCTCGCGCAGCTGGTGTCCGAGTGCGAGCGGTCGGCCCCAGCAGGCGACCCGATTCGCTGGGTGTGGAACAGCCAGGACATCGTGCCCCGGCTGCTCGCCCACGGGGTGCGGGTGGGCCGGTGCCACGACCTTCGGCTCGCGGGCCGCATCCTCATCACAGCCGGCTATCTCGATGCGAGCCTCGATGTGGCGGACGCGCGAGGCGGGTCTCAGCCCGGTGAGGGCCTCTTCGACCTCGACGCCGAGAACCCGGGCACGCCCGCCGCGACCCGCGAGCTCTTCGAAGCGCAGCTCGCGGCCCTGGAGGCGGCGAACCACGGGGGATCCCGGAAGGGTGCGCTCGCGTTCCTCGTCGGGGTCGAGAGCGCGGGAGCCCTGGTCGCGGCGGAGCTCCGGGCTGCTGGCATGCCGTTCAGCATCGAGCGCCACGAGCGTGTCCTCGTGGAGGCGTTGGGGTCGCGGGGCGCTGGCGGCAGGCCCGCGAAGCTCGAGGCCGCGGCATCGGTGGTGCGTTCCGCGCTGGACGAGCCGACCCTCAACGTCGATTCACCCAAGGACCTGCTCGCTGCACTGCGCCGCGCCGGGCTCGACGTGGCAAGCACCAGCAAGTGGGAGCTGTGGGGCAAGGACCATCCGGTTGTCGAGGCGCTCCTGCACTACAAGCGTCTGCATCGGCTGTTCACGGCGAACGGATGGACCTGGCGCGACGAGTGGATCCATGGCGGACGCTTCCGGCCCGACTACGTTCCGGGTGGCGTCGTGACGGGACGCTGGGCGACCAGCGGCGGCGGGGCCATGCAGCTCCCCAAGGAGATCCGCAGCGCGGTCGTGGCCGACCCGGGTTGGAAGCTCATCGTGGCCGATGCGGCGCAGCTCGAGCCGCGCATCCTTGCTGCCATGTCCGGCGATGAGGCCATGGCAAGAGCGGGCGCGCAGCGCGACATGTACACCGCGTTCGTCGATCGGGGCGTCGTACCCGACCGCGATAGTGCGAAGGTGGCGATGCTCGGCGCGATGTACGGCGCGACGAGCGGGCAGAGCGCGATCCTGTTGCCGGGCCTCGAGCGCGCCTACCCGCACGCGATGGCGCTCGTCGCCTCGGCCGCCCGCTCTGGGGAACGGGGACAGCAGGTGCACACCTGGCTCGGACGAACGTCTCCGTGGCCGCCCGCCGAGTTCTCGCCGCGCGACTTCGGACGCTTCACCCGCAACTTCATCGTGCAGGGCACGGCCGCCGAGTGGGCGCTCACCTGGATGGCCGGCATCCGGCAGCGGCTGGCCCGACTCGGAGTTGGATCGGTTGTGGATGCGCCGCTCGAGCGCAGCCCGCACCTGGCGTACTTCCTGCACGACGAGGTAGTGGTGCACGCGCCCGCCGAGCTGGCAGACCGTGCAGCGGCTGAGGTCGTCGCGGCAGCCGCCGAGGCCGGACGACTCCTCTTCTCGGGCAGCCAGGTCACCTTCCCCGTGGTGGCGCACGTCGTCGACAGCTACGGCGAGGCGAAGTAGCTGAGCGAAGGAGCGCGCTCAGCGCTTCGGCCACACCCACTGCGGACCCTCGAACTGGAGTTGGCCGCGGATGCTCGTCGAGCCCGCCTCCTTCTCGAGCTCGATGACGTTCGCGTCGTCGCGGAGGCCCTCGACGAGCGGCTGCGAGTGCGTGACGACGATGACCTGCGTCTGCTCGGATGCGCTGCGGATGAGGCCCGCGAGCGTCGGGAGGAGGCTCGGATGGAGGCTCGCCTCTGGCTCGTTGAGCACCAGCAGCTCGGGCATGCGGGGCGAGAGCAGGGCGGTGGCGAGGAGGATCATCCGCAGCGTGCCGTCGGACAGCTCGCGGGCGTCGAGCGGCCTTGCGAGGCCGGGCTGCGACATGACGAGCCGCGCCATGCCGGACGCGTCTTCCCCGATGCCCACCCGGGAACCGGGGAAGGCGGCATCGATGGCGGCGTGGAAGGCTCTCGCGTTGCCGACCCGCTGCACCGTCGCGAGGGCCGCGGGGAGGCGCGAGCCGTCATCCGGCAGCACTGGGGTGAAGGTCGCTGGGCTCGGCAGCCTCGCCGGGGCTGCCGCGTCGGTGCGGAGGTAGTCGAGGAAGCGCCAGCCGCGCGCCGACTCGCGGAGCGCGTAGAGCTCGGGCGCCGTCGACGGGTCGGCGAGGGTGGCGAGCATCGACTCGGCCTCGCGCACGCTCCACTCGGCATGCACCAGCTTGAAGTTTGCGTCACGCACCTTGACGAGGTTGCCGCGCCGTTCGACGAGTGTCGTGGAGGGTCGCAGCAGCTCGCTCGACCAGACGAGCTCGCTCTTCACGACCGGGTCGAACGGGAAGTCCGAGATGACGGGGATGCCCAGGTCGATCGCGAAGTTCTGCAAGGGCCTCGAGTCGGGGCGCTCGTGAGGCGGCATGCCGAGGTCGGTCGCGTACGAGGCGGTCGAGGTGCGGAGGCCGAGCTTGAGGGTGACGGGCGTGCCACGGGAGCGCTTGCCCGCGTGCAGCGCAGCCCGCAGCCCGCCTTCCATCGCGAGCGATGACAAGGCGCCCTCGCGGATGATGTCGTGCAGCAGGCGCAGGGCTCGGTACAGGTTCGACTTGCCGCTGCCGTTCGCGCCGGTGATGACGTTGAGGCGTTCGAGTGCCACCGTGACGCTCTTGATGGACCGGTAGTTCTCGATGGCGAGGAGTTCAAGCATGCTCACACGCTAGGAGGTGCCACCGACAATGTCGCTTGAGGGAGCGGAAGAGCCCCTCGGGCGGAGGTGAGCTCCGGCCCGAGGGGCTCCCGGTCGACCAGGACTACTTGACCTGGCGGATGAGCTTCTTGTTGACGAACTCCTCGATGCCGAGCGAGCCGAGCTCGCGGCCGAAGCCCGAGCGCTTCACGCCGCCGAACGGCAGCTCCGGGCTGTCGAGGCCGACGCCGTTGATGTAGACCATGCCGGCTTCGATGGCGTCGGCAACGCGCTGTGCCTGCTCCTGGTCGGTCGTGAAGAGGTACGAGCCGAGGCCGAACGGGGTCGCGTTGGCGAGCTCGATGGCCTCCTCTTCGCTGCTGACCTTGTAGAGCGCCGCGACGGGGCCGAAGAACTCCTCCGTGTAGGCGTCGTTGTCTGGCGTGACGCCGGCGAGCACCGTCGACTCGAAGAAGTTGCCGTCGTGACCACCGCCTCCGAGCAGCTGCGCGCCCTGAGCGACCGCGCGTTCGACCTGCTCCGCGAGGTTCTTCGTGGCTGGCGCCGAGGAGAGCGGGCCGAGCTCGGCGTCGTCCTTCGTCGGGTCGACGGGGGCCACCGAGGTCATCGCGGCCGTGAACTTCTCGGCGAACTCGTCGTAGAGCGAGTCGATGACGATCATGCGCTTCGCGCCGTTGCAGGCCTGTCCGGAGTTGTCGAGGCGGGCGGCGACCGCGGCCTCGACGGCCTCGTCGACGCTGTCGGTGCTGAGCAGGATGAACGGGTCGGACCCGCCGAGCTCGAGCACGACCTTCTTGAGGTTGCGCCCTGCGATCTCGGCGACGGCCGCCCCGGCACGCTCGGAACCGGTCAGCGAGACCCCGTGGATGCGGTCGTCGGCGATGATGTCGGCGATCTGCTCGTTGGTGGCGAAGATGTTGACGTACGCGCCCGTCGGGAAGCCCGCGTCCGCGAAGATCTGCTCGAGCGCGGTCGCCGACTCGGGGCACTGCCCGGCGTGCTTCAACAGGATCGGGTTGCCGAGCACGAGGTTCGGGCCGGCGAAGCGGGCGACCTGGTAGTAGGGGAAGTTCCAGGGCATGATGCCGAGGAGGGGCCCGATGGCCGAGCGCCGGATGAGGGCGGTTCCCTCGCCGCCGAGCAGCTCGATCGGGGCGTCCTTCAGGAAGTTCTCTGCGTTGTCGGCGTAGTACTGCAGGATGTCGGCGCTGAAGTCGACCTCGCCGTAGGACTGCTCCATGGGCTTGCCCATCTCGCGGGTGATGATCTGGGCGAGCTCCTCGCGGCGCTCGCGGTGCAGCTCGGCGGCACGGCGCATGAGGGCGGCGCGCTCCGCGACGGTGCTGGGCTTCGACCACGTGCGGTACGCGGTGTCGAGGCTCTGCAGCGCAGTCTCGATGCCGTCCTCGGTGACGAGCGGGAATTCCTCTCCCTGCTCGCCGGTCGCTGGGTTCACAACTACGTAGGTGCTCAAACTCACTCCAGACATTGGATGCGTGCGCGCAGCATCGCGCGATTGGGTGAAGCCTAGGAGATGTGGCCTCGGAAACCCAGGGTTCGCGCCGAATTAACTGAATCTCGTTCATTTACGAGATGTGGGATGGTCAACGCCGAGGAGCGGCGCCGAGCGTGCCTTTTCCAGCGGCGTCGTCCTAGGCTCGCGATCGGCGGGACGCGCCCGCCGGCGAGGGGATGACATGAGCGAGACGCAGGTCGCCGATGAG
This sequence comes from Pseudoclavibacter sp. RFBB5, assembly GCF_002931555.1. Classification (GTDB taxonomy): domain Bacteria; phylum Actinomycetota; class Actinomycetes; order Actinomycetales; family Microbacteriaceae; genus Pseudoclavibacter. The sequence continues at coordinate 232,388 of NZ_PSTZ01000001.1, forward strand.
CAGTTCTACCGCTCCTTCAAGCGGTTCCTCGAGCGGGTCAACGAGACGCCGCCAGACGCGAGGGTGCAGCGAACGCCGTTCGGCGAGGAGCTGAGCGACTTCCTCGGTGCGGATGCCGAGGCGCTCCCTGTGGTCGTCGAGGAGTTCGCGAGCTACCGAATCGTCGACGCCGACATCGCACTCGAGGAGATCGCCGGCCGCGGGGAGGCTCGCCTCGTCGGTGTCGCGGGCGGTTCGGCCCATGCGCACGCCGGACTCGCCGAGCTCATCTCGAGCCCTCACCTCCCCTTCAAGGCGGGCCCGGCCGAGTTCGCCGAGAAGGCGACCGGGCCGAAGACCACCAGGCAGGTCGTGAGCTTCGGTGCCCGACTCCTCTCCTACCGCGGGGCGCGGGTCGTCATCATGCAGCGCGCATCCCGTCCCGACATGGGGCGGCCGCAGAGCCAGCTCGAGGTGCTCACCGCCGCCGAGCCGGCGCTCGTCTCCGAGCTGCTCGGTGAGGTGCGCTCGCTCATGGTCGAGCGCAGCGTCCTGCGCGGCAAGGTGCTGGCGTTCGAGAGCAGCGACTTCCGGATGGATGCCGGTGCGACGTTCTTGGAGCGGCCGGACGTCGCCGAGGGCGATGTCATCCTGCCGTTCGGTGTGCTCGAGTCCGTCGTCGCGCACGTCATCGAAATCGGGCGCCAGCGCGAGGTCCTGCTCGCCGCGGGCCAGCACCTGAAACGCGGCGTGCTGCTCTACGGTCCGCCCGGCACCGGCAAGACGCTCACCGTCAGGCACCTCCTCAGCCGCACGGAGGGGGTGACCGCCGTGCTGTTGACCGGGTCGAGCATCCAGCACATCAGCGCGGCCGCGGAACTGGCCCGCACCCTGCAACCATCGATCGTCGTGCTCGAGGACATCGACCTCGTCGCCATGGAACGGCACGCCTCGCCGCAGCCGCTGCTGTTCGAAGTGCTCGACGCGCTTGACGGCCTGGACGGCGACGCCGACGTCGCGTTCGTCATGACGACGAACCGCGTGCAGGTGCTCGAGCGTGCCCTCGTCTCCCGGCCCGGTCGCGTCGACCTCGCCGTGGAGATCGCGCTGCCCGGCAGACCGGAGCGCCTCCGCCTGCTCGAGAAGTACGCGACGGGGCTGCCGTTCAGCGAGGCGGCGCTGGCTGAGGCGGCGCAGCGCGCCGAGCGGACCACCGGCTCGTTCTCGAAGGAGCTCGTCCGGCGAGCAGTGCTCACCGCGGCGAGGAACGGCGTCGAGGTCGACGACGACATCCTGCTTCACGAACTCGACGATCTCATGTCGGCGCAGTCCGCCCTCACGCGTCGGCTTCTCGGCGACGGCAGCGAGACCGACGGAATCGGCGACGACAGTGACGACGAGGGTGGGATGCCAGGCGGGGCCGCGCAGGCACGGGCGGCCCTGTTCGAGGGCACGGGGCCGGGGCGGTACTCGACGTCGTACGTTCCGATCGGCACCCAGTCCGACTTCGGTTGGACCGCGCATGTGCACGCCTCGGGCGACAGCTACCAGCCAGGGGCGACGAGCGTGCCATCGGGGCCGGAGCATCCGGACACGAAGCATCCGGATACGCAGCGGCCGGATACGCAGTGGCCGGACGGAGCGTGAACGCGGTGGCAGCTAGGGGGACACCTGTCGGGGCCGTGTGCATCGGCGTCGGCGTGCTCCTCGCGATGAGCGGATGCTCGATCCTCATCCCGCAGTACGGGCTCACAATCAGGCAGGCGGTGGTCGACGCGGAGTACACGGGCCCGGACTACGCGAGCAACCCCGTGGAGATCACGGAGTCGGCCTGCGGCGACGAGATCGACTGCGTCGAGGCATGGTCGACGGACCAGGCCGACTACTACCGCTTCGCGACGCGAGACAAGGCCACCGAGTTCGCCGAAGGGCTCGCCGATGGGGCGCAGTCGCACTTCATCGTCATGGACTTCGCCGGCAAGACGGGCATCGACCGCGTCGACCAGGAGGCGGCGTCGTGCCAGTTGCGCGGGGTCCACTTCGATCATGAGGGCCCCTGCATCGACTGATGCTGCTGCTCCGCGACGTCTTCGAGCGGCCGCTCCGGCCGGCTGGTGTCCTGCGAGAACACCGATGTGCGGGCCGGACGCTGTTTTGCTTCCGGTCGCGCGTCGGTCTTTGCTAGTTTGATGAACTAGCTTCCTGGCGTTCGGTGCGCCAGCACGAGGAGGATCATGGCGCAGAAGCCAGCCGAGCACTCGTCCGGGTACTGGTACCCGACGGGAGGGCAGCACGCGACGTCGGTCGACGTGCTGAACCTGCTCCGTGAATACCGCGAGGCTGAGGCGAAGATGCGTGCGCGGACGCGGTCGTCGATGCGCATGAACGAGAACGACCTCCTGGCTCTCCGCTTCCTCCTCCAGCAGCAGCGCCACGGCAAGGTCGTGGTGCAGAAGGACCTGGGGCAGCGCCTCAACATCTCCTCTGCGTCGGTGACCGGTCTCGTGGACCGACTCGTGAAGAGCGGGCATGTCGAGCGTCGCCCGCACCCCACGGACCGTCGGGCCTCGATCATCGCCCCGACAGTCGAATCCGACCGCGAAGTCCGAGAGACGTTGGGGGTCATGCACCAGCGGATGATCGCGGTGGTCGACTCCCTCAGCACCGAGGAACTCGATGGTGTCGCCAAGTTCCTCTCTGGCATGGTGGGGTCGGTCGAAGCGCCCGCCGCTCACGATGCCCCGGAGGCCGACGGTGTGGCGGATCCGGCGCCCGTCATGGTCGTGCATCGCTCCTAATCGGCTCGCGGGATACCCGTCGCATGAGCGGGCGTCAACCCTTGAGCAGATCCTATTTAGTTAAATAAGCTACATATATGCTCGGACAACGACGAAGGCTCACCCGCACTGCAGTAGCCGACGCTCGACGACGCGCTGAAGACCGCTACTGGGATGTCTACCAGCGGACCGTCATGCCAGGTGAGCTCCTCGCCCTCTGCTTCGTGGGCGCCACGATCTCGATCGGCGTCGCCGTGTCCTTCTTCGCCTTCATGCCCTGGTAGCCAGGCGCAGGACCGTCGCGAGCGTGCTCCCGGCCGCTTGGATGTTCGGCACAATCGGCTGGTTCGACTGACGGATCGGTGCGAGGCTCCCTGTGTGCATCCGCCCGGGTGCGATGGCGCAGAGGAGCGACATGACCGACCCAAGAACGTTGAGCGGACTCGAGCAGCTGCAGGCGCACCTCGCCAGCGGTGCGGAGATCGCTCCCATCGCCCAGCACTTCGGCATGACCGTCGTGAGCTTCGCCGCGGGCGAGGTCGTCTTCGAGGGGGTGCCCGACCGAACGCACTACAACCCGATCGGGACCGTGCACGGCGGCTTCGCCGCCACCCTGCTCGACTCCGCCTGCGGCACCGCTGTCCACACGACCCTCCGCCCAGGCCAGGCCTACACGTCGCTGGAGATCAAGGTCAGCTTCCTTCGGCCCATGACCGCGGATACCGGGCCCGTGCGCGTTCGCGGTCGGGTCGTCAAGTCCGGAGCGCGCGCGGCGTTCGTCGAGGCGGAGCTTCGAGACTCGACAGACGTGCTCCTCGCCACCGCGACCAGCACCTGCGCGATCTTCCCGGCGAGCTGAGACGCGGCGATCCGCCGGGCAAGCGGAGCGCGCTCTCCACAGCAATCCGCCCCGACCGCGCCCCGAAACATCCACAGGATAGAATCGGGCCCGTGACCGGAACGAATCTCCTCGGCATCCCCGAGACACGCCTCGCTGCTGAGCCAGAGGTCGTCGACGACCTCTCGAACCTGCCTCACGACCAGGCCGCGCTCGCGGCCATCGTCGAGAAGCACCCGGCGTCCTCGCTGGCCTGGGCGGCCCTCGCGGATGCGGCGCACGCCGACGGCAGCACCATCGCCTCCTACGCGTATGCGCGGGTCGGCTACCACCGCGGCCTCGACGCCCTCCGCAAGGCGGGCTGGCGCGGGCAGGGCCCGGTGCCGTGGTCGCACGAGCCCAACCGGGGAGTCCTCCGTGCGTTCTACGCGCTTCGGCGAAGCGCGGCGGAGATCGGGGAGGAAGGTGAGCCAGAGCGGCTCGCCGACCTGCTGCACGACGCCGACCCTCAGGCGATCACCGAGATCGAGCGGATGCACGCGGCCAGCTAGGCGCCCACCGGCGCGACAGCTCGAGTCACGGCAACACCAGCAGGGAACAGGGCGGGGCCGTCGAGCCGGTCATCCCGACCGCGTGGCTGACGCCACGCACACGACAGGCGCGAGCTGCGCCGATCCGACAGAGAACAGGGGCACACATGCCAGGCGTAGCGATTATCGGCGGCCAGTGGGGCGACGAGGGCAAGGGCAAGGCGACCGACCTCCTCGGCGACCGCATCGACTACGTCGTGAAGTTCAACGGCGGCAACAACGCCGGCCACACGGTCGTGATCGGCAACGAGAAGTACGCGCTGCACCTGCTGCCCTCTGGCATCCTCACGCCAGGCGTGACCCCGGTCATCGGCAACGGCGTCGTCATCGACCTCGACGTGCTGTTCCACGAGATCGACCACCTCGAGGCGCGAGGCGTCGACACCTCGAAGCTGCGCGTGTCCGCGAACGCCCACCTCATCACGGGCTACCACACGACCCTCGACAAGGTCACCGAGCGCTTCCTCGGCAAGCGCCAGATCGGCACGACGGGCCGCGGTATCGGCCCGGCCTACGCTGACAAGATCAACCGCATCGGCATCCGCGTGCAGGACCTCTTCGACGAGAACATCCTCCGCCAGAAGGTCGAAGCCGCGCTCTTCGGCAAGAACCACCTCCTCGTCAAGGTCTACAACCGCCGCGCGATCACGGTCGACGAGATCGTGGATGCGCTCCTCGTCCACGCCGAGCGCCTCCGCCCCATGGTCGGCGACACGTCGCTCGAGCTGTACGACGCCCTCAACGCGGGCCGCAACGTCGTCTTCGAGGGCGGCCAGGCAACGATGCTCGACGTCGACCACGGCACGTACCCGTACGTGACGTCGTCCTCGTCGACCGCGGGCGGCGCATCCACGGGTGCCGGCGTCGGCCCCACCCAGATCAACCGCATCATCGGCATCGTCAAGGCGTACATCACGCGCGTCGGTGCTGGCCCCTTCCCGACCGAGCTGTTCGACGAGTGGGGCGAGCTGCTTCGCACACGCGGCGGCGAGTTCGGCACCACCACGGGCCGCCCGCGCCGCACCGGCTGGTACGACGTGCCCGTCGCCCGCTACACGGCACGCATCAACGGCGTCACCGACCTCGTCATGACGAAGCTCGACGTGCTCAGCGGCATCGAGCGCATCCCCGTCTGCGTCGCCTACGACGTCGACGGTGTCCGCTTCGACGAGATGCCCGTCTCGCAGTCGGACATCCACCACGCGAAGCCCATCTACGAGTACTTCGACGGATGGACCGAAGACCTCTCCGGCTGCCGCACCTTCGACGAGCTGCCCCAGAACGCTCAGCTGTACGTACAGGCGCTCGAGCGTCTCTCCGGCGCCCGCATCTCCGCCATCGGCGTCGGCCCGAAGCGCGACGAGATCATCCAGATCCACGACCTCATCGACTGACCTCAGCCGGCGGCGAGTCGCCACGTTGCGGGCGTGCGCGGCGGGGCTCTCGCGGCCTGAGACAATCGACGACGTGACTAGCGTTCCCGCCGCCCTGACCGTGCTTCCCGACCCCTAGTTCGTGATGGTCGGCGACGGCCACCGCATCGCCACCTACACGTGGGGCGACACGGACGCGCCGACCGTGATCGTCGTGCACGGCTTCGCATCCAGCACGAAGGACAACTGGGTCGCGACGGGCTGGGTGCGGGACCTGCTGCGCGCCGGCTACCGGGTGCTCGGCCTCGACCAGCGTGGGCACGGGCAGAGCGACAAGCCCCACGAGGGCCGCGACTACGACATCCGCACGCTCGCCTCGGACGTCGAAGCAGTGCTCGACGCCTACCTCGTCGACACCGCCCTGTACGTCGGCTACTCGCTCGGTGCGCGCGTCGGCTGGGAGGTCGCGCAGGACTTCGCCGACCGGATCCCGCGGGTCGTCCTCGGTGGGGTTCCCGACGGCGTTCCACTGGGGCGCCTCGACATCACCCAGGTACGCGAGCTCATCGACAACGGCACCCCCGTGCAGGACCCGGTGACGCAGAACTACCTCGCCCTGACGGAGCGGGTCGGCGGCAACGACCTCCGTGCGCTCCTCGCGATCGCCGAGGGGATGCGCGCTTCCGGCAAGGCAGACCCGGACCTCGGCCGCGTCCCGCAGCAGCCGGTCCTGTTCGCGACAGGATCGCTCGACGGCATCATCGAGGGGTCGAAGGCGCTCTCGGCCGCGACGCCACAGGCTCGCTTCTTCGAGATCCCCGAGCGTCACCACTTCAACGCACCCGGCTCGCGTGACTTCCGGGCGGCGGCCCTCGCCTTCCTCGCAGAGGAGAGCTGACCGCCCTCCGCGGCACGTAGCCGACGGCGCCGCACGGCGTCTGGGACGCCTCTCGGCCGCGGCGGGCAGGATGCGGGCATGTCGCCCACGTCACTCACGCGTCGCACCACCAGGCCTGACGGGTCGATCCCATGGATCGTGGTCCTGCCCTTCGCCATCTCCGGTGTCATCCACCTCGTGAAGCCCGCGGTCTTCGAGCCGATCATCCCGGAGCCGCTGCGAGCGCGCGGACGCGAGCTGGTCGTCGCATCGGGGGCCGCCGAGCTCGCCTGCGCGGCCGGGCTCCTGCATCCTTCGACGCGACCCCTCGCCGGCCTCGCGAGCGCGGCCGTGCTGCTGGCGGTCTGGCCCGCGAACATGCAGATGAGCGTCGACCTCGGGCGTCGCGCGCTCCGCAAGAGGAACGCATCCTCGTTCGCCGCGTTCGCGATCTCCGTCGCGCGCCTGCCACTGCAGATCCCGCTGATCAAGGCCGCGCTGCGCTGACGCGCTCGAGTCCGACTCCTCGCAAGTTGAGCGCGCTAGCCTTTTCGAATGAGCATCGAAGCGCAGAGCGAGCGGGTCAGGACGCCCTCCGAGCAGCGGGAGATCGAGCGGAAGTACGACATCCCCGAGGGGGCTGGCGAACCTGAGCTGTCGAAGCTCGGCGCTGGACTGCGCGCGGGTGGAGCCAGCACCGAGACGCTCGTCGCCGAGTACGTCGACACCCCAGAGCTCGCCATCCTCGGCGCCCGCTGCGTGCTGCGGCGCCGGACCGGCGGGGACGACGAGGGCTGGCATCTGAAGCGACCGCGAAGCGGAGACGAGCGCATCGAGGTCCACGCGCCCGTCGGCGCCCCGCGACGCATCCCGCCTGAGCTCCGCGCCGAGTTCGCCGAGCTCATCGGCGAGCGACCCGTGCTCCCGCTCGTCGAGCTGACGACGATTCGCACGACCACCGAGGTCCGCGGCGGAGGCGCATGGTCCGCCGGAGGCGCCAGCGATGACGACGACGCGCTCGCCGCCCTCATCTGCGAGGACGTCGTGCGCGCGCGAGTCCTTCGCATCGGCGATGAGCGAACGCTGGAGTGGCGGGAGTTCGAGGTCGAGCTGGCTGAGGGCGCCTCGACTCGGGTCTTCGACGAGATCGAGGCGGTGCTCTTCGACGCCGGCCTGACGCCGTCCGTGCACACGTCGAAGCTCGTGCGCACGCTCGACGGAGTCGAGGCCGCGCAGGCGCCCACGGGACAGGCGACCGCGGGGGAGGCCGTGGTCTTCGCGATCGCGGGCCGCTTCGGGGAGTTCCAGGCCCACGAGGACGGGGCTCGGCGAGATGCCCCGGATGCGGTCCACCAGGCGCGGGTCGCGCTGCGTCGACTGCGCAGCCTGCTGAAGGTCTTCGGCTCCCTCTTCGAAGCTGACGCGGTCAAGCCGCTAGCCGCCGAGCTGAAATGGGCTGGCGGAGTGCTCGGAGCGCCCCGCGATGCCGAGGTGCTTCGTGAGCTGGTCCTGGCGGAGCTCGACGCGGAGGATGATCTCGACGCGGGGCTCGAGGCCGTGGAGCGAGCTCGAACTCGCATCGAGCAGGTGCTCGCGGAGCGCCACGACGCGGCCCTCGCGTCGTTCAGGGCCGAGGTCGACTCGGACCGCTGGGATTCCCTCCACGATCGTCTGGTCTCGTTCATCACGGCGCCGCCGTTCACGGATGACGCCGACCGACGTGCCCTCGGCGCGATGCGGCGGTTGACCCGCGGGGCGATCGTCACGGTCGAGCAGCGTGCGGAGCGGGCGCGGAAGAAGCCGAGGAAGCTCGAGCGGTGGCATGACGTCCGCAAGGCGGCGAAGTCGGTTCGCTACGGGTACGAGGCCATCGACGAGCTGCCGGATGCGAAGGCGAAGAAGCAGCGCAAGGAGTGGAAGCACCTCGCGCAGGCGTTCGGCGAGCTCCAGGACGCCGCGATGCTCGACGCGGAGCTCGCCGTCATCATCCAGGACCTCGACGCCGATCACGAACGCGAGCAGGGTGACGCCGGCGCGGAAACGGTCGCCGTCCTCGAGGAGGTGCGCGAGCGCGTCCGGCGTCGCCGGGGCGAGGGCCTCGACACCGCTCGCGACGCGCTCGACGACGTGACCTGAGCTGCATGACGCGGTCAGGCGGTGGTGCCAGGATCGCTGCCATGAACATCGATCTGTCGAATCGCACCGCCCTCGTGACCGGTTCAACGCAGGGCATCGGACTGGCGATAGCCACGGACCTCGCCACCGCCGGCGCCACCGTCGTCGTGAACGGGCGCGGTGCGGACGGGGTGGCCGACGCGGTCGCCGAGCTTCGGGGTCGCCTGCCGGACGCGACCATCGAGGGGGTGGCCGCGGACCTCGCGACTGCGGAAGGCGCGTCCACCGTCATGGCGGCGTTTCCGGACATCGACATCCTCGTCAACAACCTGGGCATCTTCGGCAGCACGCCGGCCCTGGAGATCAGCGACGACGAATGGCGTCGCTACTTCGAGGTGAACGTGCTGTCGGCGGCGCGCCTCATGCGCGAGTACCTGCCGGGCATGACGGCACGCGGCTGGGGTCGGGTCATCTCCATCGCGAGCGATTCAGCGGTGGTGATTCCCGAGGAGATGATCCACTACGGCATGAGCAAGACGGCGCTCCTCGCAGTGTCTCGCGGGTACGCGAAGGCGGTGAAGGGCACCGGCGTGACGGTCAACGCCGTCATCGCCGGCCCCACGCACACGGGGGGAGTCGAGGGGTTCGTCGCCGAGATGGTCGGGGATGAGCTCCCCTGGGATGAGGCGCAGCGTGAGTTCATGCGTCGTCACCGTCCGCAGTCGCTGCTTGAGCGCCTCATCGAGCCCGAGGAGATCGCGCACCTGGTCACCTACCTGGCGTCGCCGTTCGCCTCGGCGACGACGGGTGGGGCGTTGCGCGCCGATGGCGGCTACGTGGATTCGATCCTGCCGTGAGCCTCGACATCGGAACGGTCGAAGACCTGTGGGGCGTGCTCGAAGCGGCGACTGAGACGCGTACCCCGTTCACGCTCGGCTACCTCGGGACGGTCGGGGCGGCGGGGGAGCCTCGTGTCCGTGCGGTGATCCTGCGCGAGGTCGATGTGCGGACGGGCACGGTGGCATTCGCGACGGATGCTCGCACCGCGAAGGTGCAGGAGCTGGGTCGGGATCCTCGGGTCGCCGTCACCTTCTACGATCCCGATCGCGACGTGCAGCTTCGTCTCGAGGGCACTGGGGAGGTCGTCCGAGATGCGGACGCGCGGCGTGCGGCCTGGGACGGGCTCGGGGAGGGGTCGAAGCGGCTGTACGACAAGCCGCTGGTGCCGGCCACGTCTCTCGCCGATGTCGTCTCCGACGGCCTGGGTGGGGGTGACGGGGCGGCGTTCGAGCGCTTCGCGTGGGTCCGCGTCGTGGTTGACGCGGTCGACGCCATCGACCTGTCCGGGGTCGAGCACGCACGCGTTTTGCACTCGCGGCGCTCGGACCGCTGGGTCAGCACACGGCTTGTTCCCTAGCAGGCGCGAGGGGCAGGGGCGCTAGGCGAGCGCGGCGTCGATGGCCTCCGCCGAGAGCACGTGGTCGATGGCGAGGGCACTGGCCCCCAGGATGGCGGCCTCGCCTCTGGCACGCGAGGCCACGACTCGCAGGTGCTGCGTGGCGAGCGGAAGGGAGCGCGAGTAGACGACCTCGCGGATGCCAGCCATGAGCTGCTCACCGGCTTCGGCGATGCTGCCGCCGATGACGATCATGGACGGGTTGAGCATGCTGACGCACGCCGCGAGGACCGTGCCGACGTCGCGACCGGCCTGACGCAGCGCGCGCGCAGCATCGAGGTCGCCCGAGCGCACGAGCGCCACGATCTGGGCGCTGCCGGACACCTCGACGCCCTCCCTGCGAAGCTGGCGGGCGATTGCGTCGCTGCCGGCGACGGCCTCGAGGCAGCCGAGGTTGCCGCACCGGCAGGGGGTGTCCTCTGCTCCTGGCACCGCGATGTGGCCGATGTCACCCGCGGCTCCTCTCGCTCCGCGTCGCAGGGAGCCGTCGGCGATGATGCCGGATCCGATGCCGGTGGCGACCTTCACGAAGAGCAGGTCGGAGACGTCCGGCCACTCGCTGCGGTGCTCGCCGAGGGCCATGATGTTGACGTCGTTGTCGACGAGCACGGGCGCGTCGAAGTGGGCGCCGAGGCGTCCCGCGACATCGGCGTCGTCCCACCCGGGCATGATGGGCGGGTTGATGGGGCGGCCCGAGCTGAACTCCACTGGCCCGGGGAGGCCGACGCCGACGCTCACGAGCTCGCGTCGCCCACGCCCGGAGGCGGCGAGCATCTCGTCACCCTTCTCGCAGACCCACGCGAGCACCGTGTCCGGACCGAGGTCGATGGGCAGCTTGTCCTCTGAGTCGGCGATGATGTTCGAGGCCAGATCGGTGAGGGCCATCCGCGCGTGGGTGGCACCCAGGTCGATGGCGAGGACGACCCGGCTCTGGGGGGAGAACGCGAAGACCGCAGGCGGCCTGCCGCCTGTCGAGTGGGCCTCGCCGACCGTCACGATGAGGCCTGCCGTCATGAGCATGTCGATGCGAGTGGCAACCGTGGAACGGGCTTGTCCGGTGACGGATGCGAGCTCAGCACGTGTGCGCGGCGCCCCGTCTCGCAGCATCTGGAAGAGCTCCCCAGGTCCTGGCTGGCGCGACACCGGCTTCGGCAGCTGCTCGATGACCATCGGCGTCTCCCTTCTCGAATCGGCGGCCGGTGGGAACCGAACCGACTTCGCCACGTTACCCCGCGGCGAGTCGACGTCGACTGCGACGCTTCTGTGTGGCGGCGTATCTCAATTGTGCAACAGACGTGAGACTTTTGCTTGACCGTCGACAAAAGTGCGCGTAGCTTTCGACACATGGTCAACGAAGACCCCATCTCGGGTCCATCCCCCCTGCTGCAGATGCGCGGCATCGTCAAGCAGTTTCCCGGTGCCCGGGCGCTCGACGGTGTCGACCTCGACGTGCTCCCCGGCGAAGTCCACTGCCTGCTCGGCCAGAACGGCGCGGGCAAGTCGACCCTCATCAAGGTGCTCGCCGGCGCCCACCAGCCGACCGAGGGGCAGCTGCTCCTCGACGGCGAGCCCATCACGATCCCGAACCCCGTCGCGGCCCTTGGCCTCGGCATCGCGACGATGTACCAGGAGCTCGACGTCGTCGACGGCCTGACCGTCGCCGAGAACGTCTACCTCGGGCACGAGCTCGACACGGCGGGCGTCTCGCGGCGTGCCGAGGCGAAGCAGCGCACCAGGGAGATCCTGGCGCGCCTCGGCCACTCGGAGATCTCGCCGTCGACCGAGGTCGGCGAGCTGTCCGCCGCCGGCAAGCAGATCGTCTCCATGGCTCGGGCGCTCTCGCACGACGCGCGCATCATCGTCATGGACGAGCCCTCCGCCGTGCTCGACTCCGAGGAGGTCGCGAACCTCTTCCGAGTCGTCGAGGAGCTCACCAAGGCGGGCGTCGCGATCATCTACATCTCCCACCGTCTGGAGGAGATCCGCACGATCGGCGACCGCATCACGGTGCTCAAGGATGGCCGCACGGTCGCGCAGAACCTCCCGGTCAGCGAGACGCCGACCTCCGAGCTCATCACGCTCATGACCGGCCGCAAGGTCGAGTACCTGTTCCCGGAGTCGCCTGAGCTGCCAGCGGATGCACCCGTGCTGCTCGATGTGCGTGACCTTGCACTCGCAGACACCTTCTCGGACGTCTCCTTCACGGTGTCGGCCGGCGAGATCGTGGGCTTCGCCGGGCTCGTCGGGGCTGGGCGCAGCGAGATCATGGAGACCATCTACGGGGCTCGCACAGCGACGAGCGGCACGGTCACGGTGGAAGGGAAGGCGCTCAAGCGCGGCTCCGTCACCGCCGCGGTGAACGCGGGCATCGGCCTCGCCCCCGAGGAGCGCAAGAGCCAGGGGCTCCTGCTCGACGAGCCCGTCTACCGCAACATCACCCTCTCGACCTTCCAGCGCTTCGCCTCGTTCTCCTGGCTGAAGGAGAGCGACGAGCGCCGGGCTGCAAAAGAGCAGGCCGAGTACCTCGACCTGCGGCCTGCTGGCGTCGAGCGCGATATCCGCACGCTGTCCGGCGGCAACCAGCAGAAGGCGATGCTCGCCCGCTGGCTCGTGCACGGCTGCCGCGTGCTGCTGCTCGACGAGCCGACGCGAGGTGTCGACGTGGGGGCCAGGGCTGAGATCTACGCCCTCATCCGCAAGCTCGCCGACGAAGGGGCGGCGGTTGTCGTCGTCTCCAGCGAGATCCCGGAAGTCCTCGGCCTCGCCGACCGGGTGCTCGTCGTCTCCGAAGGACAGGTCGTGCACCAGGGCCCAGCATCCGCTCTCGATGAGCACGCAGTACTCGACATGGTTATGGAAAGCAGCGCAGCATGAGCACTCAGACTCCCCAGTCCTCTGCCCCGAACGGCGGCTCCCCGTACGACGATGGAGCGATCGCTGCCCCGGCCGCCGGCGAGAGTCTTCGCGTCGAGCACGAGGTCGCGAGCGACAACGCCAAGCGGGGCGGCTTCTTCCGGGGCAGCTCGGCCCGCAACTTCGGCCTCATCCTGGCGCTCGTCGTGCTCTGCATCGCGGGCACGGTCTCGGCGGGAGAGCGGTTCGCGAGCGTCGACAACCTCATGGTCGTGCTGAGCCAGGCCTCCATCATCGGCGTCCTCTCCATCGGCATGACCTTCGTCATCACGGCGGGCGGCATCGACCTGTCGGTGGGGTCGGTGCTCGGGCTCGCGTCGGTCTGGGCGACGACGCTCTCCACGCAGGCCTACGCCGAAGCCTGGGGATGGTGGGTCATCGTGCTCACCTCGCTGCTCGTCGGCCTCGGCGCCGGCGTCGTCAACGGCGTCCTCATCGCCTACGGCAAGGTGGTCGCGTTCATCGCCACGCTCGCCATGATGGTCGCCGCCCGCGGGTTCGCCGAGCTCATCGCCGGCCGCCGCACGCAGATCGTCAACGTCGACTCGTTCCTCGAGACGTTCCGCGGCGACCTCCTCGGCATCCCCGTCATCGTGTGGATCTTCGTGCTCGTCGCCATCGGCGGATGGTTCCTCCTCAACCGCACCACGTTCGGCCGCCGCACGGTCGCCGTGGGTGGCAACCCCGAGGCCGCGCGCCTCGCCGGCATCAAGGTGAAGCGCCACACGATGTACCTCTACGCGCTGGTGGGCCTCACCGCTGGCATCGCGTCCATCATGATGCTCGCCCGCACGACGGCGGGCTCCTCCACCAACGGCATGCTCTACGAGCTGGACGCGATCGCGGCGGTCGTCGTCGGCGGCACCCTCCTCGTCGGCGGCCGTGGCACGATCGTCGGCACCGTCCTCGGCGTCCTCATCTTCGCCACCCTCACGAACATCTTCATCCAGGCGAACCTCGACAGCTCCGTCCAGGCCATCGCCAAGGGCGCGATCATCGTGATCGCCGTCCTGCTCCAGCAGCGCTTCTCGTCGCGGGCCAAGACGTCCTAGCCTCCGCGACGGGCGCGAGCCCTGCATCCCCGAGCTCACCGAACCTCACCAGACCCAACCCCCACCAGTAGGACAGCATCAAAGGAGATCCCCATGTCCACGAGTTCCTTCAGGAAGACAGCTTCCCGAAAGCGCCGGATCCTCGCAGCAGGCGCAACGGCCGCTTCGGCGCTGCTGCTGCTCACCGGCTGCCTCTCGAACACCCCGCCGGCGGCGGAGGGCGAGGCCCCAGCTGGTGGCAACGCCACGGCATCGGACAACGACGCGGCGGGCGAGCCGCTGGTCATCGGCTTCTCGGCCCCCGCGGCCGACCACGGCTGGATGGGCGCCATCACCTCGGCCGCTGAGGCGGAGGCGGCGAAGTACGAAGACGTCGAGCTGCGCGTCGCAGAGGGCACGAACGACGTGAACCTGCAGATCAGCCAGATCGAGGGCTTCATCAACGACGGCGTCGACGCCATCGTGCTGCTGCCCTTCGACGGCGCCGCCCTCACCGAGGTCGCGACGAAGGCGATGGAGGCCGGCATCCCGGTCATCAACGTCGACCGCGAGTTCACGAGCCCGTTCGCCGCCCGCACCACGGTGCTCGGCGACAACTACGGCATGGGCGTCAGCGCCGGCACGTACATGTGCGAGCAGCTCGCCGACAAGCCGGATGCCGTGGTCGCTGAGATCGCCGGCATCGACTCGCTGCCGCTCACCCAGGAGCGCAGCCAGGGCTTCGCGGATGCACTCGGCGACTGCGGTCTCGAGGTGTCGAACCGTGTCGCGGCTGACTTCACCGTGCAGGGCGGCGAGCAGGCGGCCACGAACCTCCTCCAGGCCGCTCCGAAGATCGACGCGATGTGGAACCACGACGACGACCAGGGTGTCGGTGTCCTCTCGGCCATCGAGAACGCCAATCGCGACGAGTTCTTCCTCGTCGGAGGCGCGGGCTCGGCGAACGTGATGCGCGAGATCCAGGAGGGTGACAGCGTCGTCCAGGCGACCGTCATCTACCCGTCGACGCAGGCGGCCGACGGCATCAAGCTGGCCCGCCTCATCGCGCACGACCGCTCGCTCGGCGACCTCACGTCGCAGAGCGTTCCGCGCCTCGTGCAGCTCTACGCGCCCGTCGTGACGAGCGAGAACGTCGACGAGTACATCGACGCGGCGTTCGAGTCGTAACCAGACGCCCACACTGTCCACGCGGGGTGGAGTTCTCCTCCTCTCTGACTCCACCCCGCGTCGGCCTCCTGAACGAAAGAGTGAACAATGAGTCAAGACGCACAGCCGGAACTGGGCATCGGGATGGTCGGCTACGCCTTCATGGGTGCCGCACACTCGCAGGCCTGGCGCAACGCGCCCCGGTTCTTCGACCTGCCGCTCGCACCTCGGATGCGTGTCGTCGCGGGTCGCAACGCCGAGAAAGCGGCCAAGGCAGCCGACAAGCTCGGCTGGGCGTCGAGCACCACCGACTGGCGTGAGCTGCTGACACGCGACGACGTGCAGCTCGTCGACATCTGCTCGCCCGGCGACACGCACGCGGAGATCGCGATCGCAGCCCTCGAGGCTGGCAAGCACGTGCTGTGCGAGAAGCCGCTCGCCAACACGGTCGAGGAGGCTGAGCGGATGAACGCTGCAGCCATCGCCGCCGAGGCACGCGGCGTGCGTGCCATGGTCGGCTTCACGTACCGCCGAGTGCCGGCGATCCGCCTCGCGCAGCAGCTCGTCGCGGACGGCCGCATCGGTGACATCCGGCAGGTGCGGGCGCAGTACCTGCAGGACTGGCTCGCCGACGAGAACGCGCCGCTGTCGTGGCGCCTCGACAAGGAGAAGGCCGGCTCCGGAGCCCTCGGCGATATCGGCGCGCACATCGTCGACCTCACCCACTTCATCACGGGACAGCAGCTCAGCGGCGTCTCCGGGCTCGTGGAGACGTTCGTGAAGGAGCGGCCCATCGCCGACGAGTTCGCGGGACTCTCCGGAACCGGCGGCAGCGAGCGGGGGCCGGTCACCGTCGACGACGCCGCGGTCTTCTTCGGACGCCTGCAGAGCGGAGCGATCGCCGTGTTCGAGGCGACGCGCTTCGCGTACGGACGGAAGAACGCCATCCGCCTCGAGATCAACGGCACCAAGGGCTCGCTCGCCTTCGACTTCGAGGACATGAACGTGCTCGAGTACTTCGACGCGACCGGCGACCAGACGACCGCCGGCTACACGCGCATCATCGTCACCGAACCCGACCACCATCCCTTCATCAAGGCCTGGTGGCCCGCCGGCCACGGCCTCGGCTACGAGCACGCCTTCACGCACCAGGCTGTCGAGCTCGTCGAGGACATCGCTGCCGACCGGGCCCCAGCGCCTTCATTCGCGGACGGCCTCGCCGTGCAGCGAGTGCTCGCGGCCGTCGAGGAGAGCTCGGCGAACGGCAGCTCGTGGGTCGCGATCCCCGTGTCTGCCACCTCAGCACCGACACCCGTCGAACCAGAACTCCAGAGGAGCTAGCGCATGTCTCGTCCTGTCACGTTGTTCACCGGTCAGTGGGCCGATCTGCCGTTCGAGGAGGTCGCGCGCCTTGCGGGGGAGTGGGGGTATGACGGTCTGGAGATCGCCTGCTGGGGTGACCACCTGGATCCGTGGCGGTGGGATGACGCCGAGTACGTCCAGGGGCGTCTCGACATTCTCGAGCGCAACGGTCTGCAGGTGTGGACGATCTCGAACCACCTCAAGGGGCAGGTGGTGTGCGACGACCCGATCGACCAGCGGCACCGCGACATCGTCTCCGACCGAGTGTGGGGCGACGGCGACCCGGAGGGCGTGCGGCAGCGTGCTGCGGAAGAGCTGAAGAACACGGCCCGCCTCGCGGCGGCGCTCGGCGTGAAGACCGTCACCGGGTTCACGGGGTCGAGCATCTGGAAGTACGTGGCGATGTTCCCTCCCGCCACTGAGGCGATGGTGGATGCCGGATACCAGGACTTCGCGGACCGGTGGAACCCGATCCTGGACGTGTTCGAGGAGGTCGGCGTCAGGTTCGCGCACGAGGTGCATCCGTCCGAGATCGCGTACGACTACTGGACCACGAAGCGCGCGTTGGAGGCGATCGGGCATCGGGAGTCGTTCGGGTTGAACTGGGATCCCTCGCACATGGTGTGGCAGGACATCGACCCGGTGGGGTTCTTGTGGGATTTCCAGGACCGCATCTATCACGTGCACTGCAAGGACACGAAGAAGCGCCTCAGCAATGGCCGGAACGGGCGCTTGTCGTCGCACCTTCCGTGGGCTGACCCGAGGCGGGGTTGGGACTTCATCTCGACCGGGCACGGGGATGTGCCGTGGGAGGACTGCTTCCGCATGCTGAACGCGATCGGCTACGAGGGTCCGTTGTCGGTGGAGTGGGAGGACGCGGGCATGGACCGCCTGGTCGGTGCCCCGGAAGCGCTCGGCTTCGTGCGCAAGCTCTCCACGTACCGCCCGTCGGAGGCCGCGTTCGACTCGGCCTTCTCCACGAAGCAGGACTAGCGCACGACCGCGCGTCAGGCAGGCGCGGACGCGGGTGCGCCCTCGGCGATGTCGTCGAGGATTCGCGTCAAGCGGTAGGGCACCACCTCGGAGAGCGAGACCGTGGTGCTGGTCCGGGTGACGCCGGGCAGCTCGAGCATCGCCCGCGTCACCCGGTGCAGGTCGCTGGTGTCCTTCGCCACGACGCGCACGAGCAGATCGGCGTCACCGGTCGTGGAATGCACCTCCACCACCTGCGCCATCTCACCGAGCCGCGTGTACGCCTCGTCAGCGGCGTTCTGGCTGAGTGAGAGGGCCACGAACGCGGTCAGGGGAAAACCCAGCGACGTCGCGTCGAGGCGGCGACTCTCAGGGGCGAGCATCCCCTCTCGCTCGAGGCGCGCAAGCCTAGCGTGCACCGTGTTTCGTGCGACGCCCAGCTCGCGGGCGAGGGCCAGCACGGAGGCTCCCGGCTGGTGGTCGAGCGCGCGGATGATCCGCGCATCCAAGGCGTCGAAGCCGCGCTGGCTGGTCATATCTCTCCCTCGTGAACGGTCTCCTGGGCAGAATGCTCAACCTCGGCATCTTGTCTTGCGCAGACTACCTTCGGGGGGTGAAGCTTCGCGCATGACCGAAGCAGCTGTCCGTGCGCCTGAACTCGTCGAGCCCCCGCGGCACCGAGCCATCGACGACATCGCCGGCCTCGCGGTCGGTGCCCTCGTCATCTCCTTCGGGTTGTTCCTGCTCAAAGCCGGTGGGCTCGTCACGGGAGGTACTGCAGGCCTCTCGCTGCTCCTTGGCTACGTGCTGCCCATCCCCTTCGGCGTCATCTTCGTCGTCGTCAACCTGCCGTTCTTCGCGCTCGCCGCGAGGGGAAAGGGGTGGCGGTTCGTCGCGCGGAGTCTCGTCTCCATCATGCTCGTCTCACTGCTCACCTCACTGCACGCCTCCGCGGTCGGGCCGCTGGAGCTGCAGCCCGTATATGCGGCGGTCCTCGGCAACGTGCTCTGCGGGGTCGGTTTGCTGATCCTCTTCCGGCACAACTCGAGCCTCGGCGGCTTCACGGTGGTCGCGCTCGTCGTGCAGGAACGGTTCGGCTTCCGCGCTGGGTACGTGCTGCTCGCCCTCGACCTGTGTGTCGTGCTCGCATCGTTCACGGTTCTCGCGCCCGTCCTGGTGCTGGTCTCTGCGCTGGGCGCCGCAGTCCTGAGCAGCATCATCATGCTGAACCACCGCCCGGGGCGCTATCGAGCGTCCTGACATTCGACGTCGGTTGATGACGGTCCCGGCATCTCTGCAATGCAGAAGGGCGGCGAACCCGATGGGTTCGCCGCCCTTGGACTCCCACAAGGCAGAAACGCATGCGCGCGATTGCCTGGTGAAAGTAGTGATGGGCACCAACCTCCCCCGAAGTTGGTGCCCATCGTCCCCTGCCGCGGTCGCCGTGGCGAGTGATGCAGTTGGGCGTCGTCCCCCGATGACGCCCACCCCGATGTCGATTGGGGCCCGCAATTCCTCAAACCGGGCGTTACACGCCGGCGCGGGGAGTATTTGGTTGCTCTCTGTTCCGTTATTGATCTCGAGCCGAGACTCGAGATCGGGGGGAGGTGATGTCGGTACTTCCAAACCATGCTTCGCTTTCGCGGAGCGGCTCGGATTGAGCTTGTCTCGCTCATCACTGGAAGGAAACTAACACGACATGTGGCCGCAAATGCACTCCTTGGGGGTCCGAATAGGCGCATTTAGTCCATGGATATCGTCCGCGTGCCGTCTGGTCGGTCGGGGTCGCGGAATCCGTCTCTGACCAGGGGAGTTCCGGAAAAGGCAGCTGGACCGATCCACGTAGTGGGCGCGGCGGCTGCGTCGTGTTCTATGGACCTATGCAGCTTGATCCCGAGAAGTCGCTCCGCGGTCGCCACGTCGTGCTCCACCCTGCTGACAGTGCGGGGTGGGCGGAGGTCGGCGATGTCCTGTGCGTGCCAGAGGTGTTCGCGTCCGGATGGGGTGGGGGGCCAGCTGGGCTTCCGGCTCGCGCGGACTGGGCCGAGTGGGTGGCGGACTACACGCCCGGGCCGCAGCTCGGCTGCACCTACATCATCCGAGCTGAGGGTGGGCCCCTCCATGGCCGTGCAGTCGGGACCACCTCGATCGGGCGTGTCGACCTCGCCAGTCAAGCGGCGGAGATCGGATGGACCGCGTACGATCCGGCCGTCTGGGGCAGCGTCGTGAATCCCGCGACCAAGCTCGTCCTGCTCGACCACCTCTTCGAGGTCGGATTCGGGCGCGTGGCGTTCAGCGCGGACAACCGCAACGAACGCTCGCAGGCGGCCCTCGCGAAGCTCGGCGCGACTCGGGAAGGCGTGCTGCGTCGGCACCGCCCTCGTGCAGATGGGAGTTGGCGAGACACGGTTCGCTTCTCGATCATCGAGTCGGAGTGGCCAGACGTCCGCCAGGGCCTTCTGGCGCGCGTCGAGCGCGGGGACTGAGCGTTTCCTTCACGAGTCGTGGTTCCATGGACTCATGACGACTCCTGTGTACACCGCAATTGCCCACGCTTCCGGTGGTGGCCGCGACGGCCACGTGCGTTCGGAAGACGACCGCATCGACCTCGACACGCGTCCCCCCAAGGAGATGGGCGGCAGCGGCGAGGGCACCAATCCAGAGCAGCTCTTCGCGGCCGGCTACTCGGCCTGCTTCCTCGGCGCGTTCCACGCCGCGGGCAAGCAGCTCGAGAAGGATACGAAGGATGCGGCGGTCTCGACCTCCGTGGGGATCGGCAAGCGCGAGCCCACGGGCTTCGAGCTCTCGGTCGTCCACGACGTGTACGCGCCGAACCTCTCCGCCGAGGAGACCGCCGAGGTCGCTCGCGTCGCGCACGAGGACATCTGCCCGTACTCGCACGCCACCCGCGGCAACGTCGACGTGCAGATCAACGTCGTCAGCTGATGACCGAGCTCAACGGACAGACGAACCCTGCCGACCAGGTCACGAGGGCCGAGCTGGCCAGCATCGTGGACCATACGCTCCTGAAGACGGACGCGACGCCAGACCAGGTCGTCGCTCTCCTCGACGAGGCCAAGGCGCTCAACGCGTTCTCGATCTGCGTCTCACCCAACATGCTGCCCGTGCAGGGTGAAGCCGGAGACGTGAAGATCGCGACCGTCATCGGTTTCCCATCCGGGAAGCACCACTCGGCGATCAAGGCTGCAGAAGCCGCGAGAGCTGTCGCGGACGGGGCTGACGAGCTCGACATGGTGATCGACATCGGCATGCTCAAGGCGGGCCGCGCCGACCTCGTTCAGGCCGACGTCGCTGCAGTGCGCGTGGCGGCGCCGCACGCCCTGCTCAAGGTCATCATCGAGTCCGCGGCCCTCACGGACGACGAGATCGTCGCGGCGTGCGAAGCCTCCGAGGCTGCCGGTGCCGACTACGTGAAGACGTCGACGGGGTTCTCGGCGGCCGGAGGAGCATCGACCCACGCCGTCGCGCTCATGAGGAAGACGGTCGGCGAGCGGCTCGGCGTGAAGGCGTCTGGCGGAATCCGCTCGACGGCTGACGCGCTTGCCATGGTCGAGGCGGGTGCGTCGCGGCTCGGGCTGTCCGGTACGGCAGCCGTTCTCGACGGCCTGCCCGCCTAGGCACTCGCTTGCGCGCGAAACGCGCGTCGCCCCTTCGGGCGACGCGCGTTCCGCATGTGTGGCGCTCATTCTGCGACGTGCAGGCGCGGACGCCTACTCGGAGGTCCCTGCGTTCCGGAGCATGTACTCGACGTACTCCTTATCCTCTGAGGGAATATCTTGCTTCCAGCGAATGATGAAGATGTCGCGAATCTGCACGTCATCCTCAATTCGGGCTGCGTCCGCGTCCTCTTTCGAAGAGAACTTGAAGGCATCCGCCTGGTCTGAGCTGAATGCCTCCACACACGCGCCTGCACCTTCACAGGCCTGCGCTGTCACGTCCTCCTGTGACGTCAGGATCGTCGCGGCTTCTGTATCCCAAACCCCCGCGAGCGTCACGTCGTCCCGCAGGTAATCGCAAGCAGTCAGGAGAACTCCGGGCACGACCAGCAGAACTGCACACGACATCCACTTCAACGCCTGGTGCTTCACTAGGGATTTCCGTTGGAGTAGTTCCAGTTGCACTTGTGTCGGAAGACCTCGTGCCAGTTCTCCTTGGGGAGCGATGGGCGATACGGCTCCAGGTCCCAGGTCGGGTTCGTCAGCACATCGATGCCGTAGACCGCGTGGCAGTAATACTGCTGCCGGGTCGAATGGTTGATGTTGTATCGACCAGGCGACCTGTTCGCGAACTCATTCCATCCATCGGCCATGATGATCGACAAGCCGATGTTGGGGGCCTGGGGCGTGTTCACCGCACCCATGCGGATCGCGCGATTCCAGCCGGATGGTTTCAGGACGTGCACGCCATTGATCCATCTGACGTAGTCGAACAGGTTGGTGCCCCAGAACGGGTCGGCGACGACTGGGTACTGGAAGTCGCCGGCCAGATGCTCCACGACCTGGACGACCTGGGTTCCTGTCACCTCGTAATGCGTTGGAACCTCGACGCCGTTCGCGTCCTTGGCCCAGGCCGGCGCCACTCCGCCGAGCAGCGAGCCGTCGGCCGCACGCAAGAAGAGCGCACCGTCGTCGGACTCCTGAATGTAGGAGAGACCTTCTGCGTCGAATTCGTAGGGAATCTCCTGGGTCGTGGTCCCTTCCGCGATGGTCGAGACCACCTGCACCGAGCCGTCTTCCTTGACCACCGCGGTGGAGCTGATGCCACTCGCGTGATCCGCGAAGAGCGTCCCTTCGTTCGTGATGTCGGCTGGCGTCTCTGCCCCCGTCGCCTGCACGAGGGACATCGTGACGGCGCTGCCGTCGGCTGGATCCACCTCGATGGAGCTCGAGCTGGCTTCCAAGGAGACGGTCATTCGCTCCGTCTGGTCGCCTCCGGGGTCGATCTCCGCGGTCGCTTCGGAGTCGCTGGCGACGATGTCCTCATGGAGGTTGTCGAAGACCTCCGGCGTGACCTCCTCGATGGCCTCCTGCGACTCCGATTCGCTCGGTGTCTCCCCTGCCTGGTCTGCCTGTGCGGGCGCGGCGCTCATGATGGCGATGCCCATGAGCCCGGCCAGCGCGGCGGCTGCAACTTTTCGTTTCATGTTCCCCCCGGTTCGAAAGTGCTACTTATGAGTAGCGCGATCGACCCTACAGGGAATGAGGAAGAATTTGGCCCGGTCCATGACTACGCACGAGAATGCCGACGTGTCCCGGACCCGTGCGCCGTCGAGCTCTCGTGCGGGCGCTTCAGGCGCTTCAGGCGCGGGTCAGATGTTGGTGCACCGCCGCGTGGATGCCCTCGATGTCGCCCCGCCTCGTGAGCTCGACGAGGGCTTCGTGGTGAGTGCTGAAGTCGCCGCGGGATGGATGCGCGCCGACGCCGTGCGACGAGCAGATCAGCGACTCGGTGGCGATCGTCGCGTACGCGCGGGAGAGTCGTGAGTTGCCGGCGCTGTCCACGAAGCGGCTGTGGAACTCGTAGTCGAGGCGCAGCGAACGCGCCTCCTGGTCCGCTCGGATGGCGGCGCTGAGTTCGGCGGCAATCGAGGACAGTGCGGCTGCGATGCGTGCGCGCTCGCCCGCTGGCTTGGCGGCGATCACGGCTGCCGCGGCGCATTCGAGCACCTCGCGGGCCGCGAAGATCTCCGCTGCGTCATCGTCGGTCAGCTCGCGGACGAACACCCCGCGGTTGCGTCTGCTCTCGAGGAGGCCCTCCTGCACGAGTCGCTGCAGGGCTTCGCGGACCGGTCCCCTGGACACCTGGAAGTCGCCGGCGAGGCGCGCCTCGTTCATCTGAGCGCCGGGCGCGTAGCTGCCATCGACGACGCGTTCGCGGAGATGCTCGGCGATGATCGCCGAGGTCGGCTGACTCTGCAGGCCTGTGGATGTCATGAGTGCAGCTGCCCCGAGTGCGCCTCGTGTCCGACGTGGGCGGCCGGTTCCACCTGGAACGTGCTGTGGCTCGTCTCGAAGTGCTCTTTCAAGCACGCGTCGAGTTCGCAGAGCACGGCGTCGAGTCCACGCTCGTCGAGGGCCTCTGGCGCGACGACGACGTGGGCCGAGAACATGGGGACCCCGGAGGTGATGGTCCACGCGTGGACGTCGTGCACATCCACGACCCCCGGAACGGAGCGGAGGTGCTCGCGGGTGGCATCGAGGTCGACGTTCTTCGGCGTCGCCTCCATGAGCACGTCGACGACTTCGCGGAGGAGGCTGATCGCCCTGGGGAAGATGAGGATGGCGATGAGGATGGATGCGATCTGGTCGGCGACCATCCACCCCGTCACCCAGATGACGATGGCGGCGATGATGACGGCGACGGACCCCAGCAGGTCGCCGAGCACCTCGAGGTACGCGCCGCGCACGTTGAGGCTCTCCTTCTGTCCAGAGCGAAGCACCAGCAGGGACACGAGGTTCGCGAGGGCGCCGATGACGGCGGCGGCCAGCATGATGCCCGACTCGATCTCGACCTCCTGTCCGAATCGTCGGATCGCCTCGATGAAGATCGTCACGGCGATGACGCCGAGGATGAGGCCGTTGGTGAGGGCGGCGAGCACCTCGGCGCGCTGGAAGCCGAAGGTCCGGCGTGAGGATGCGGGCAGTGTCGCGACGTAGCTCGCGAGCAGCGCGACGGTGACGCCGGCCGCATCGGTCAGCATGTGTCCGGCGTCGGCGAGCAGGGAGAGCGAGTTCGAGGCAAAGGCGCCGACCACCTGCACGAGGAACACGCTTGCGGTGATCGCGAGCACGATGACGAGCTTCTTGCGGTGCTTGCCCGTCGCTGTGGTGTGGTCGCCAAGGCCGTGGCTGTGACCGTGCCCGTCGTCGCCCTCGGGTGCGCGGTCGACGCACGGATGCGCGGGGCTGAACGCCTCGCCGCCCGCGTGGTCGTGCTCGGACGGGTGGTCGCCGTGGTGGCTGGCGTCGTCTGGCTCGTGGGGGAGGGGCATGTGCCCAGGGTAGTCCGACTGTCGATTGTTGACAATCGCCAGCTCGATGACTTCTCGTCGGTTCGTGACCCCCGCTAGGCTCGTCCCATGCCTTCTTCGACCGACGCCCCCACTCACGCAGAGCACGCGGCGGATGACGCGGCGCTGCGTCGCCTGACCTCGATCCGGGGGAGCATCGACAACATCGACGCCGCGCTGGTGCACATGCTCGCGGAGCGCTTCAAGTTCACCACCCTCGTCGGTGAGCTGAAGGCTGAATACGGCCTCCCGCCCGCGGACCCCGACCGGGAGCGTCGTCAGATCCTCCGATTGCGTCAGCTCGCGGAGGAGTCGCACCTGGACCCCGAGTTCGCGGAGACCTTCATCAACTTCATCATCGCCGAGGTGATCCGCCACCACGAGCGCATCGCCGAGCAGGGCTAGCGGTCGGGGGGTCGCTCGCGCCGGCTCCTAGCGAGCGGCGAGCGCATCCGCCATGCGCTGGATGATCTCCTCCAGCACCGGCTTGGGGGTCGCGAAGACGATGCGCACGTACTGCTCGAAGCCGGCCCCGCAGGAGGCGCCCGCCGTGAGGGTGACGCCGGCGTTGTCGAGGAAGAACTTGGCAGGCGGGCCCTCGATGCCGAGCGCTGACACGTCGAGCCAAGCGACGTAGGTCGACTCGGGCACGATGGTGCGCACGCCGGGGAGGTGCTCGGCGATGAGCGCGAAGAGGAGCTCTCGGTTCTCGATGAGCGCCCCGTTGACGTCGTCGAGCCACTCGTCGCTGCTGCTGTACGCGGCTTCGGCCGCGAAGGCGCCGAGGATCGAGGACCCCCAGACGACGCCGAAGCCGAACGTTCGGTAGTGCTCGAGGTCGTCGTCGTTCGTGAAGATGATCTGGGCGGATTTGAGGCCGGCGACGTTCCAGGCCTTCGAGGCGGCCGTCGACGTCACGGAGTGACGCGCGGCTTCGGCGGAGATGGATGCGTAGGGGATGTGTGGCGGCCCGTCGAGGGTGAGGGGCGCCCAGATCTCGTCGGCGAAGACGCGGCCGCCGCCGCGTTCGACGATGTCGGCCAGGCGGAGCAGCTCCTCGCGCGTGTAGATCGCGCCGGTCGGGTTGTGCGGGTTGACGAGGACGACATTCGCCGGCCCGTTCGCGAAGGCGCGCTCGATGCCGTCGAAGTCGAGCGTCCACCGGGCGCCCTCGATCACGCCGGGCACTTCGATAGTCTCGCGCCCCTGCAGCGCCTCGGTCACGAGGAACGGCATGTAGGCGGGCGTCGGCACGATGATGGGGGAGCCCGGCGCGGTGAAGTGGCGCACGAACACGTCGAAGGCGCCCATGACGTCGGCGATGTGGTGGATGCGCGCGGGTTCGACCGCCCACCCGTAGCGTCGTTCGAAGAAGGCGGATGCCGCGGCCGTGGTCCGCGCCCAGGTCGGCGGGGCGAGGTAGCCGAGCTCGTCCTTGGCGACGGCGCCGAGGATCGCCTCGCGCACGTTCGGGGCCGTCCCGAAGTCCATCTCGGCAACCCACGCGCCGATCGTGCCCTCGTTGAGGCTCCACTTCCGACTGTCGGGGCGGTCGAGCTCGTCGCGGGTGATCGCGTCGAAGCGCGAGGTGGACTCGGTCTTGCTGGTGGGCGAGGGCATGGGGGAAGCGTAGCCACGTGAACGCTCGAGGCCCTTCGCGTGTTTCCAAAGGTTTCGCCGCGGCTCCACAAGCGGACGCGACTTCCGTACGTTGACCGTGTGGCCATTGAAGAGCGAAACGAACAGACCTTTGCGACCAGGCAGATCCACGCCGGCGCAGTCGTCGACAGCGACGTCGGCGCGCGTGTGACCCCGATCTACCAGAGCGCGGGGTACATCTTCCCGTCGTACGACGAGGCAGAGGCGCGCTTCTCCGGTGAGAGCGTCGGGCGGGCGTACTCGCGCGGCGACAATCCGACGAACGTCGTCGCCGGCAAGCGCATCGCGAACCTCGAGGGTGGACGAAACGGCCTCGTCGTCTCGAGCGGGCAGGCGGCCATCGCGATGACGCTCTTCTCGCTGGCCGCATCCGGTGACCACATCCTCTCCACGGCCAGCCTGTACGGCGGCACGCGTCAGCTCTTCGATGGCAGCCTCACTCGGCAGGGCCTGAACTTCGAGTTCCTCACGGCCGAGGCGACCGAGGAGGACTGGCTCGCCCGGGTGCGTCCGGAGACGCGCGCCGTCTACACCGAGTCGATCCCCAACCCCAAGAACGACGTCGTCGACCTCGAGCTCCTCGGCCGTGTCGCGGCGAAGGCTGGCGTTCCGCTCATCGTCGACAACACGGTCGCGACGCCCTACCTGTGTCGGCCCATCGAGTGGGGCGCCGACATCGTGATCCACTCGACATCGAAGTGGCTGTCAGGCCACGGCTCCGTCATCGGGGGCGTCATCGTCGACGCCGGCAAGTTCGACTGGGCGGCGAACTCGGAACGGTTCCCGCACTTCACGAAAGGCTCCTTCGAGGGGGCGCCGTCGTTCATCGAGCGATACGGCGCCGACACGTTCATCAGCTACGTGAAGTCGGTGACGGTGCTCGACTACGGCCCCACGGTGCCGCCCACGAGCACGTTCCTGCTGCTGCATGGCATCGAGACGCTGTCGCTGCGGATGGAACGGCACGTCGAGAACGCGCAACGCGTCGCGGAGTGGCTCGAGGCGCGTCCCGAGGTCGGCTCGGTCGACTACTCGGGCCTGCCGTCGAACGCCTACTACGAGCTCGCGCAGAAGTACCTCCCGGATGGGGCCGGCTCGGTCGTCTCGTTCGACCTGCCGGGTGGGCCGGAAGCGGCGCGGAAGTTCGTTGAGGCTCTCGAGCTGGTCAGCCACATGACGCACATCGGCGACGTGCGGACGCTCGCGCTGCACATGCAGTCGACGATCTTCAAGCGCTCCTCGCAGGAGCAGCGCGACGAGGCCGGGGTGACGCCAGGGCTCATCCGCCTCTCCATCGGCATCGAGGGGATCGACGACATCCTCGCCGACCTCGAGCGGGGACTCGCGGCGACCAGGGCGTAACCGGGCGCGCGCATCCCGCCTGCCGGTCGGACCGGTTGCCCCATCACGCACGCTCGCGGGCCCGGTGCCGGCGAACGGCGGCCCGGTTCGCGCATCGCACCGAGCAGTACCGCTGACGTCCGTTACGAGTCGTGTCGACGACCACGTTCCTGCACTCGTCGCCGGCGTCCAGTCCGGCTGCGCACCTGCTCAGGCGGTGCATCCCCCGCGTGGTGAGGTGCAGTGCCGTGCCCACGGTGATCACGGCCAGCAGGATCTCGGGCAGCGACATGTCCCAGTCCCGGTAGTGGAGGTGCCACCCCTCGCTGTCGTGGTTCGTGAGGCGCGGGTAGGCCGTCGCGGAGGCCATGAGGGTGTTCAGCACGTCAGCGCGCTGCTCGTCGGTGGGCGCATCCACGACCCTGAGCCAGTCGTCGACCACCGCGCGTGTGCGCGTGTGGTCCTCGGCCTCGGGCGGGAACGGCATCGTCATGCCGTGTTCGCGAGTTCGGGCGAGCAGGGCAGGGCGGTCCGCTGGCCAGTCGTTGGCGAGGGATGCGGCGAGTTCGACCGCGTATTCACCGTAAGGGTTGAGATGCATAAGGCTATTACACCAGGCTCGAGGGTATGAAGAAGCTGACCCCCGCAGGCGACTCCGCAACACGCCCCATCCGACTCCCGAACTCGGCCCGCCGCGGCCACCAGGACTCCCGCCTTCACCAGGACTCCCGCGCATCCGCAACGGGCTGCGTCGAGCACGGCTGGACGACGGCATCGCACCACTCGACCTCGCTCGGCACGGTGATCTACAGCGAATGCGCAACCTGCGGGGCGCACCGGGCCGAGCTGCTCGAAGCGCGCGCCCTCTTCCCAGCACCCATCTCGCACGCGATCGCGAGCCCCCCAGCGCGGTCCGCTCGTGCGTGAGTGCGCGCGCACGCGGTCCGGCCGCCCCGCATCCATCTTCGGGATGACCAAGTTCACCACTTCGGATGACGCGTTCGACCCGGTCCAACGCCTAGGGTCGATGACGTGCACCCCCGTCGAGCCGTCGCCTTCGCCGCCCTCAGCGTGCTCGCCGCGACATCGCTCTCGGCGTGCGCGACGCCCGAGCCCGTGCGGCTGCTCGACCACCTCTCGGTGAACGAGCTCTCGGCCACGATGGAGATCGACGAGCTGCTCCCCGACGACGCATCCGCGTTTGTGCTCGGCTGCCCGTACCGCAACGTGGACACGCTCGCCGCGGACTCCGGCATCGACCGCAACCTGTTCCGCATCGGCGACCGCCACCTGCCCGGGCTCAACACCGACGGCCCGATCGCCCTGCTGCCGGTCATCGACGGCAAGGTGCGTCCGGGGGTGTCCTACAACACGCAAGACGTGTCCATGTGCGGGACGCACGACACGACGGTCGTTGAGCGAGGCTCCACCCTCACGTTCGCTCAAGACGGCTACGGGCAGTGGTTCGCTGTCTCCGTGCAGTCAGGCACGCAGGTCTGAGGCGCCGTTGCCCCGGCCAGACGCGGTGAGGTCCCCGATCCCGCCCTCGGCGTCCGGCCAGCACATGGTGATGAGGTGTCCTGCGTGCGCGGTTCCCGGTGAGGGGTGCTGGGCTGAAGTGTGACGGCCGAAGCCGTGACGCTGCCCACCGCGTCGACAGGTGGACTGGAAACCGCCAGCCCTCGGTGTGTGCTCGCGCCGTTCGCCTACCGACTCACCGCGTCTTCGTTCGCATGCTGGTCCTCGGGGCTCAGGCCTCGAGGAGCTCGACCTCCCAGTTCGTGCGTTGGATGACGACATCGAGCTCGCGCAGCGCCTGAGCGACACCGTCCGCCTTGGCTCGCACGTCGCGCACAGGCAGGGCCGACATCTGCCGCAGCTCGCTGCGCATCTGCCGCTGCCCCCACGACCCCGCCGCCGCATCCGCCGCCCGAACCAGGACGCTGTGCTGACTGCGCAGCGTCTCGCGCGCCGCGAGGAGGGCCGTTATCGTGCGCCCGTCATCCGTCGGCGCGGAGGCATTCGTGATGTTGATCGATGTGACGAGTCGCTCGAGCTGCAGCAGGCGCGTCGCGCACTCGTCGAGGAGCTCGGCGGCGTCTTCCGTCGGCTGCTCACCCTCCTGGTAGGAGGCGTTCGCGACGATGCGAGCCTGCAACGACTCGATGCGCTTCTGCAGGTCGGCGCGCTCCAGGAGCGCTTCGGCGAGTTTCATGGGTCCACGATCTCACGTGGTCGCTGGCTCGATGATGGCAGCGCCGAAGGTCCAATGCTCCCGCGTCATCGTCACGGAGACGGGCCCCGAGACACCCGCGGGGACGTCGAACACGTCGGCGCGGTCCACCGGGTCGATACTGCAGCTGGCGCCATCGCCGTCGCTCTCGAGAGATCGGTAGTGGATGGAGATCTCCGACGGACTCAGCACGACGAGCTCGCTCGGCACGAAGGTGCACGGTTCCGCCCGGTCCTGGCGGATGATCGTGAACGTGTCGTCGTCGGCGACGAGCACCGGTTGTCGCTGCGTCGGGTCGGCCCCCGGAATCAACGCGGACTGCGCAGCGCTGGCGACGGGCGCGACGACGCCGTCGAACGCCGTGACGCTCGGAAGCGGCACCGACGCCGACGCGGAGGGGGCCTCGAAGGTCAGCGGCTGCTCGTACGAGTCCCCGGTCGCGAAACGGACCTCCATACCCTCGGGTGTGACTCCAGGTGGCACCGTGAACTCGTCGACGCGCGTCGTCGCGGTGAGGGTGCAGATCTGGCCCGGGTCGCCGACGTAGTCGTAGGTGATGAGGATCGTGTCGGCATCCAGCACCATCAGGCGAACGGGCGCCTGACTGCACGTGTCCTCGCCGTTGTCGTCGCGGAGCACGCGGAACGTCGCGCCGTCCTCGCTCAGGATCGCGGCGGTCGTGCGGTAGCTCTCGGACTGCATCAGGAGCTGCCACTCGTCCCCAGTTGCCGTGCGGGCGACGGCAGGCTCGAACTCCTCGACGTAGACGTCAGAGGCAGGGGCATCGGGCGGTGGTGAGCTCTCCGCCCGCGGCTCCGCTGGCGCGCATCCCGCGAGCAGGAGGGCAGCGGCCAGACCCGCTGCCAGCGTCGTCGTCATTCTCTTCGCGAAGTGCACACGTCCTCGATTTCAGGGGGTTGCTGGTTCGATGTAGAGCGCCTGCGCCGACGGCGTCTCCTCAGTGATCGAGACCGTCACCGTGCCCTCAACGCTGGCAGGAATCTCGAATTGCTCCGCCAGGTCGACCGAACCAGGGACGCAGTCGGAGTAACCGCCCTCAACTGAGACGGCGCGGTAGTTGACGGAGACCTCCGTGGCGTTGAGCACGATCAGCTCGCTCGGCACGGAGTTGCAGGGCTCAAGTGCGTCGAACCGGGCAATGGTGAAGGTGTCGGTGTCGAACGCGACGAGCTTGGGGTGCCGCGGGATCGACTTGTCGCCCGTCATGAGCGCAGACTCCTCTTCGGTTGCGAGTCTTGACGGGACGTCGACGAGCGCAGTGCTGCTCGAAGCTGAGCCGGTTGCGGTTGCGGTCGCCGAGTCCGTCGCGGACATCAGCGGAGCCTCGAACGTCAACGGCTGCGACGCAGAATGCGTGTTCGTCATCCGCACTTCGAGCCCCACCGGATCCACACCGGTCGGCACCCGGAATTCGTCGACTCGCGTCATGCCCGAGGCCAGGCAGGAGACGTAGGGGCTGAGGCGCTCGTAGGTGATGAGGATGGTGCTCGAGTCGAGGAGCATCAGCCGGGTAGGCGCTTCGCTGCACCCGCCCGAGCCATCGAGTCGCACCAGTCGGAAGCTCTGCCCGTCCTCGCTCAGCACTGCCGCGCGCATCCGGTACTGGCCGCCCGCGACGAGGGCGCCCATGTCCTCCTCAGTCGCTGTCGGTGCCATTGCCAGCTCGAACTCCTCGAGGTAGGCGCCAGGACTCACCGTCGCCGACGCGACCGGGCTCTCGCCTGGCGTGCTTGCGCGCGCGCATCCCGCGAGCAGGACGATGCAGAGGAGGACGGCCGAGGCGACGGCAGCTCGGTGGCGGTGTCGCGGAGCCTCGGGGCTGGTCATGCGATCAAACTATTGCCGTGAGCGCGACGGCGCCAGTGCTCGACGTGAACGCATCCCTCGGCGCGCCTCGACCCCGGTCGCTAGCCTGGCGGCATGTCCTGGATCCACGAATCCGCGTTTTCGGCGGAACCCCTCTACCTGAACACCGCGTCGATGGGTCTGCCGCCGCAGGCGACGACGGACGCCTTGACGCGTGAACTGGTCGGCTGGAGTGCGGGGCGCAGGCAGGCGAACGACTACGACGGCACCGTCAGCCGGTCGCGGCAGCTCTACGCGGAGCTCGTGCACGTGCCCGCCCCGTGGGTGGCGATCGGCAACCAGGTCTCACCCCTCGTCGGGCTCATCGCCGCATCCGTGCCCGATGGCGCCGAGGTGCTCTTCGCGGAGAACGACTTCACAAGCATCAGCTTCCCGTTCGCGGCCCACGCCGACCGGGGGCTGCGCCTGCGCGAGGTGCCCGTGCACCGCATCGCGGAGGAAATCGGACCGGAGACGGTGTGGGTTGTCGTGTCGGCCGTGCAGTCGCGCACCGGCGCCGTCGCCGACCTCGACGCCATCGAAGCCGCCGCTAAGCGGCACGGCGCACGCACCCTCATCGACCTCACGCAGTCCGCCGGGTGGAAGGACGTCGACGCGAGCCGGTTCGATGCAACCGTGTGCGCCGCCTACAAGTGGCTGCTCTGCCCACGCGGCACCGCGTTCCTGACGCTCACCCCGGAACTGCACGAGCGCATCCGCCCCCTCGCCGCGAACTGGTACGCGGGCGAAGACCCCTGGTCGAGCATCTACGGGCTGCCGCTCCGTCTCGCCGCCGACGCACGCCGCTTCGACGTCTCGCCCGCCTGGCACGCGTGGGTCGGTACGGAGGCCTCGCTCGAATTCCTGCTCAGCATCGGTGCGCCCGAACTGGAGGCGCACGCGCTCGAAGTGAGCGCCGCGTTCGCGTCTGCGGCGGGGCTCCCGGATGCACGCTCCGCGATCCTCGCCCTCGCCCCCGTCGAGGGAGCTGCGGACGAGATCAGGGACACGCTCGAGCGGCTCGACGTCATGGCCGCGAACCGCGCCGGTAACTTGCGACTCTCCTTCCACGTCCACAACACCGCCGAGGAAGTCGAGCCGCTCGGCGCGGCGCTGAGAGGCCTCGTGCACATCGTCACAGGGCGCTGACGCGGACCCCATCCCGCAACTAGACTCCCGCCGTGCGCGGTAAGAACTTCTTCGACAACCTGGCCAGAAAGGTCGGCGGCAAGACCCCGTCGACGACTGTGGGGCGCCGCGCGCAGCGTGCCCTCTTGGCCGAGCGCAGCATCCGCGAAGTCCTCGAACTGGCCGTGCGCGTCGGCGAGACGATGCTCGCCCTCGGTGCGTCGGCGACCGACGTGACCGACGCCATCCGCCGAACCACGAAGGCCTTCGGCGTCGACTGCCAGATCGACCTCACGTTCACGTCGATTCTCGTGGTCCACGACGGCGTCAACGACGGGGCCGGCATCAGCCTGCTGCGCGTCGTCAACAGCCGCCTCCCCGACTACGACCGCCTCACCCGCGTCATGGAGCTGTCGCGCGAGATCGCCGCCGACCCGAACGACATCGACGTCGCCGAGACGATCGACGACCCGGCCAAGCTCGAGGAGGCCCTCAACCAGCTCGAGTCGTTCCACCAGCGCCTCGACGAGATCCTCGTCGCCCCGCAGCGATTCCGCCGCTCCATGGTCACCCTCTGGCTTGCCCTCATGGCGGGAGGCGTGGGCTTCCTCCTCGGCGGCGGCCCCCTCGTGTGCCTCCTCTCAGCAGCGACGACGGTGGTCGTCGACCTCGTGCTGCAGGCCCTCGGCCGCTGGGGCCTGCCCGCCTTCTTCCTGCAGATCGCCGGCGCCGCCATCGCGACTGGCGTCGCCGTCGGCCTCCTCGCGGCGCTCCCCGTGCTCCCCGGCGAATTCGCCGCCCTCCCGCCCGCGCTCGTCGTCGCATCCGGCCTGGTCGTGCTGCTCGCCGGGATGTCGTTCGTCGGCGCCGCCGACGATGCCATCAACGGCTTCCCCATCACCGCCATGGGGCGGCTCCTCGAAGTGGTGCTGCTCACGCTGGGCCTCATCGTCGGCATCGCCATCGTGCTCGACGTGGCCCGCGGCCTCGGCATCGACCTGCGCCTCGTCGAACGGTCCGTGCAGCCCTGGCCGTCCGCCGTGCAGGTCATCGGCGCCGCCATCGCGGCCGCCGCCTGGGCGCTCGCCTCCTACGCCACGATGCGCACCGCGTTCGTCGTCATGATCTTCGGCGGCATCGCCTACCTCGGCTACGACGTGCTCGTCACCGCAGGCACGGAGCCGCTCGTCGCGACCGCCGTGCCCGCGCTGATCATCGGCATCCTGGGCGAAGGCCTCTCCCGCAAGCTGCACATCCCCGCCACCATCACAACGGTCTGCGGCACCGTGCCGCTGCTGCCAGGCCTCGCCATCTACCAGGGCATGCTCGACATCACCTCGAGCGACTCCTCCGACGACGGCGTGCTGCGGCTGGTGCAGGCAGGCTCCATCGGCATCGGCATCGCCGGCGGCGTCACCCTCGGCCGCTTCCTCGCCCGC
Source organism: Pseudoclavibacter sp. RFBB5 (assembly GCF_002931555.1). Classification (GTDB taxonomy): domain Bacteria; phylum Actinomycetota; class Actinomycetes; order Actinomycetales; family Microbacteriaceae; genus Pseudoclavibacter. The sequence goes on from NZ_PSTZ01000001.1 coordinate 266,534, forward strand.
CAGTTCAGGACCCGACGTCGCCGCCGCAACGCGACGCCGGAAGCGAAGGTCATGTCCAAGCGGCAGTTCCGCGGCACCGCAAGTGCCGGACCGGAGACACGCGCGCTGTACATGATCCCCGATGAGGTCGCCGTCGGCCTCGAGACCGGCATGCTGCGCATCGTCTCGGTCGACGAGGTCGTGGATGCAGGGCAGGCGGACGCCGAAGCCGCCGCGCCTCCCGAGCCTTCCGCCCGTCCGCATCCCAACGTCGCCCTCAAACGAGGCGACCTGAGCGCCCGCGGGGAATGACTGTCGGAGGCGAGGCATAGAGTCTCCTCGGTCCCGCCGCGCTCCGAGAACCGGAGCAGGCGAGCGAACGACCTCCAAGCACAACCCGAAGGAGCACGAATGACGACCGCGAAGGCATACGCCGCCCCCTCAGCAACCGAGCCGCTCGAGCCCACCACCATCGAGCGCCGCGCCGTCGGAGAGAACGACGTGCTCATCGACATCGCATACTCCGGCATCTGCCACTCCGACATCCACACGGTGCGCGGCGAATGGGGCAAGGTGCCGTACCCGCTCGCCCCCGGCCACGAGATCGTCGGAACCGTCGCCGAAGTCGGAAGCGGCGTCACCAAGCACAAGGTCGGCGACCGTGTCGGCGTCGGCTGCATGGTCAACTCCTGCCGCGAGTGCGACAACTGCAAGGCCGGCTCCGAGCAGTACTGCACCAACGGCAACGTCATGACGTACGGCGGCAAGGACCGCGACGGCAGCATCACGCAGGGCGGCTACGCCACGAACGTGGTCGTCGACGCCGACTTCGTGCTCAGCGTTCCCGAGAGCATCCCCTACGAGAAGGCCGCGCCGCTGCTCTGCGCCGGCGTCACCACCTACTCGCCCCTCGCGCACTGGCAGGCGGGCCCAGGCAAGAAGGTCGCCGTCGTCGGCATGGGCGGCCTCGGCCACATGGCCGTGAAGATCGCCGTCGCCATGGGCGCCGAGGTGACCGTGCTCTCGCAGACCCTCAGCAAGCAGGAAGACGGGCTGCGCTTCGGCGCCAAGCACTACTACGCGACGAGCGACGAGGCCACGTTCTCCGAGCTGCGGAACACGTTCGACCTCATCATCAACACGGTCAGCGCGAACCTCGACATCGACCAGTACCTGAACCTGCTGACGCTCGACGGCACCATGGTCTACGTCGGCGCACCAGCCCAGCCCATCCCCGTGACCGCCTTCACGCTGTTCAACAACCGCCGCTCCTTCGCGGGGTCGACGATCGGCAGCATCCGCGAGACGCAGGAGATGCTCGACTTCTGCGCCGAGCACGACATCGCACCCGAGGTCGAGCTCATCGAAGCGGCCCAGATCAACGAGGCCTACGAGCGGGTCCTGAAGTCTGACGTCCGCTACCGCTTCGTGATCGACGCGACGACCTTCTAGCGACGGCGCGGCCGACGCTCTCGGCCAGACTGAGGTCTCGGGCTGGAGAACTCGCCTCGTGATGGGAACCTTCCCGCAACGAAGTGAGTTCCCCAGCCCGAGTCTCGTTGGGGGAGTGCCGCGGGGTTTCGGGGTGGGTTGCACGCATGCAGATGCGCTGCAATCCATCCCGAGGCGCGGAACCCAGCCCGAGTCTCGTCGGCAGTCGGCAGTCGGCAGTCGGCAGCCGGGAGTCGGGAGTCGGCAGTCGGCAGCTACGCGCGGGCGGGGACGTCGTGCCAGCGGCCGTCTTCGATGGAGGCCTCTGCGGCCTCGACGATCTGCGCGGCGACGAGCCCATCGGCGACCGACGGCGCGACCTGCTTGCCGGTGACGACGCTCTCCAGGAAGCGGGCGGCCTCGATGGTCTTGAGGTCGTCGAAGCCCATGCCGGTTCCGCCGCCCGGCTGGAAGCGGTGGAACTCGCCGTGGCCGGGGGACATGTAGACGGTCGTGTAGCCGTAGGGGTTCGACGAGTCGAGGCAGACCTCGAGCTCGTTGAGGCGCTGGAAGTCCCACCGCAGCGAACCGTTCGTGCCGTAGACCTCGAGGGCGTACTCGGCGCGGGGCCCGCGCATGATGCGGCTGGAGTCCATGATGCCGATGGCGCCGTTGTCGAAGCGCATGAGCAGTGCCGCGTAGTCCTCGTTCTCGACGGGCTTCAGCTCGCCCGTACCCGGCGCCGAACGGTCGACGATGCCCGTGCCCGGTGCGGGGCGCTCGGTGATGAACGTCTCCGCCGTCGCCGAGACGCTGCCGATGCGGCCGACGACGTGCTGGGCGAGGTCGAGGCCGTGCGAGAGGAGGTCTCCGAGCACGCCAGAGCCGGCGCGTTCGCGTTCGAACCGCCACGTGAGCGGCGCGAGGGCGTCGGATGAGTAGTCGGCGAGGAGCGCGCCGCGCACGTTCGTGACCCGGCCGATCGCGCCCTCTTCGATGAGCTGCTTCATGTGCGCGATCGCGGGCGCGTTGCGGTAGTTGAACCCGACGGCGGTGACGATGCCGGCTGCATCCACTGCGGATGCGATGCGCCGCGAGTCGGACGCGTAGCGCCCCATGGGCTTCTCGATCCAGAACGGCTTGCCTGCTTCGGCGGCCGCGATCGCCATCTCGGCGTGGAGGAAGTTGGGCGAGCAGATCGAGACGACGTCGACCTCGGGGTCGGCGAGCACCTCGTGGTAGTCGGCGACGGTGCGCTCGAAGCCGAGGCGCTCCTCGGCCTGCGCGCGCGCCTCTGGCACGGGGTCGGCGGCGACGACGAGGCGCGTCTTGATGCCGAGCTCTGGGAAGTGGTCTGGCACGGCGCGGTAGGCGCGCGAGTGGAGGCGGCCCATCCAGCCGACGCTGATGAGGCCGACCCCGATGGTGCGGGGGCTGGTGGCGGTCTGGTCTGTCATGGGAACTCCTTTGTCCAGGTTGGAGCTGTCATATGTTCGGACAACGAGACATTTCTACTCCGTTCGCTCCCGTCGTAGCTCTGCGTAACCTTGCGTTACCTGAAGGCGCCCAGTTTCGGCGCACGCACGGCCGTCATGCTGGGTCGATGGTTTTCGCCGAGGGACAGATGTCAGCTGGGGCACCGGATCGAGTGGTCGTGCGGGGCGCGCGCGAGCACAACCTTCGCGGCGTGAACGTGGACATCCCGAGGAACGCGCTCGTCGCATTCACGGGCGTCTCCGGTTCGGGGAAGAGCTCGCTCGCCTTCGGCACGCTGTACGCGGAGGCGCAGCGCCGCTACTTCGAATCGGTCGCTCCGTACGCGCGCCGCCTGATGAACCAGGTCTCCCCACCCGACGTCGACTCGGTCGAGGGCCTGCCGCCGGCGGTCGCGCTCCCGCAGCAGCGGGGCGGTGGCAGTGCGCGCTCGACGGTCGGCAGCACCTCCACGATCGCGAACGTCGTGCGGATGCTCTTCTCGAGGGTGGGGGAGTACCCGGCCGGCGCGCCCATGCTGCTCGCGGAGGACTTCTCGGCGAACACTGTGCAGGGTGCCTGCCCGAACTGTCACGGCCTCGGCCGTGTCTACGAGGTGCCGGAATCGCTCATGGTCCCAGATGCGTCGCTCAGCATCCGCGATGGGGCGATCGCCGCCTGGCCGACGGCCTGGCACGGCAAGCAGCTGCGCGACAGCCTCGTCTCGCTCGGCTACGACATCGAAATCCCGTGGCGCGAGGTGCCCGCCCAGCAGCGGTCGTGGCTGCTGCACACGACCGAGAAGCCGCAGGTGCCGGTGTTCACGGGCAGGTCGCCGGCGCAGGTGCGCGCGGCTGTCGCGGCGGGAGACGAGCCCTCCTATATGAGCACGTTCGTCGGCGTGAAGCGGTACGTGCTCGACACGTTCGCGAACTCGAAGAGCGAGCGGATGCGCGAGAAGGCCGCCGCGTTCATGGAGAGCGTGATCTGCCCAGACTGTCGCGGAACGAGGCTGAAGCCGGATGCGCTCGCAGTGACGTTCGAGGGACGCGACATCACGCAGATCGCGGCGATGCCGCTTCGTGAGCTGGCCGCACTCATGAAGCAGGTGCTTGGCCCCGAGTGGGAGCGCTCGCGGGGAGCAGCGCTGGCGCCCGAGCAGGTGCTCGCCGCCCGACGCCTGGCGGGCGAGCTCTGCGCTCGCCTCGCGCCGCTCTCGGACCTCGGGCTCGGCTACCTCTCCCTCGACCGGCAGACCGGCACGCTGTCCGGCGGCGAGCTCCAGCGGCTGCGCCTCGCCAACCAGCTCCTCGCCGGCCTCTTCGGCGTCGTGTTCGTGCTCGACGAGCCCTCGGCAGGCCTGCACCCCGCGGACACCGAGGCGCTGCTGGGGATCCTTCGGGGCCTCCGGGACCGCGGCAACACCGTCTTCTACGTCGAGCATTCGCTCGACGTCATCCGCGAGGCCGACTGGATCGTCGACATCGGCCCGGGGGCCGGCGCTACCGGCGGCCGCATCGTCTACTCCGGGGGCCTCGACGGCCTGCGCGGCGCCGAGGAATCGGTGACGCGTCGCTACCTGTTCGACGGCCCCGACTCTCCCAGGCCGACGATCCGCGCGCCGCGGCCCCGCGACCAGCGCGTCGCCCTCGACGAGGTCGTGCGCAACAACATCCGCGGCCTCTCGGTGGAGTTCCCGCTCGGCTGCCTGACCGCGGTCACCGGTGTCTCGGGGTCGGGCAAGACGACGCTCGTCAACCAGGCGCTCCCCGACCTGCTGCGCGCGAGTCTCGCCAGCGAGGTCGGCGAGACGACCGCCACGGACGAGCCGGACCGCAACGACCCGATGCTCGCGGTGGAAGCAGCGGCGACACAGGGTCGGGCCGTCGGGCCAGCCAACCGACTCAAGCGGATCGTGCAGGTCAGCCAGGCGCCCATCGGCCGCACCTCGCGCTCGAACGTCGCGACGTACACGGGGCTGTTCGACCGCATCCGCTCGCTGTTCGCGTCGACGGATGAGGCGAAGCGGCGCCGCTACAGCGCCAGCCGTTTCTCGTTCAATCTGCCAAGCGGCAGGTGCCCGACCTGCAAGGGTGAGGGCACGATGGAGGTCGAGCTGCTCTTCCTGCCCACGGTGCAGGCGCCCTGCTCGACCTGCGGCGGCAGGCGCTACAACGCCGAGACGCTGGAGGTCGAGTTCGAGGGCTCCTCGATCGCCGACGTGCTCGACCTGAGCGTCACCGCGGCGCGAGAGAAGTTCGCCGGTCGCGCCGACGTGCTCCAGCACCTGGACGCGCTCGCGGATGTGGGCCTCGGCTACGTCTCGCTCGGCCAGCCCGCGCCCGAGCTGTCGGGAGGGGAGGCGCAGCGGGTGAAGCTCGCCTCGGAGCTGCGCCGCGCGCAGCAGGGGGACACGCTCTACCTGCTCGACGAGCCGACATCCGGGCTCCACCCCGCCGACTCCGATCGCCTGCTCGGGCACCTGCACGACCTCGTCGACCTGGGGAACACCGTCGTCATGGTCGAGCACGACATGCGCGTCGTCGCGGGGGCCGACTGGGTCGTCGACATGGGGCCGGGCGCGGGGGATGAGGGCGGCGAGATCGTCGCGCAGGGCACCCCGCAAGAGGTCGCCGCGGTCGAGGGCAGCGCGACGTCCGCGTACCTGAAGGCGGCGGTGGATCGGCTCGCGGCGACTGGGGTGTGAGGGCGACGGATGCGCGGGCGAGGCTCTGCTGGCGAGCGTGAGGGATTCGGCCGACCGGCGCATCCTGTCGTCACGAGGGTCTCAGCGCCCGCGCGGGGCTGAACCGTCCGCACCGCCGGCCTCTGGCGTCAGCTCCGCGTCGAGGTTGCGCACCTCCGTCTTGAGGATGCGCATCGACTGACCGACGCTCTTCGCGAGGGCCGGCAGCTTCGAGGCGCCGAAGATGAGCACGATGATGGCGAGCACGGCGATGCCATGCCAGCCCGTGAGGTTCGCGAGCATGATGGTCGCCTTCCTTTCTGTGGGTCTGTCGGGGTCGCGGGCGCTTGAAGTGCTCCGCCAGATGGGATGCGCGGGGCTCAGCTGCCGGGGCCTCCAGAGTTTCCGGGGCCGCCGGAACCGCCAGGCCCACCTGCGCCCCCGCCGCCTGACGGCGCGGCTCCCGCGGTCGGGGCGGTCGCGGTGTCGACGCGCACGGTGAGTGCGACGTTGTAACCGCTTGTCGCATCGCCCGTGACCGTCGCGAGCTGCAGCGCACCGCCGTCGTCGCCGAACACGTTGTCGGAGTCGAGGCTGACCTGCGCCAGGTTGGACGCGGATCCCTCGTAGCCGGCGAGCGCGTAGACGGCGCTCGAGGCGTACTCGGGCAGGGCGACCTGCGAGGTCGAGATGGCGTTCGTCGACTCGGTGATGTCGTCGATCGTGGGGTACACCTCGAAGTGGATGTGCGGCCATCGCCCCGTGTAGCAGGCGGGGAAGATCGAGGTGAAGGTGACGCTGCCAGAACCGTCGGCGACCTGCACGCCGCGCAGGAACGTCTCGTTCTCGATACCCTCCGAGTACATGGAGTAGCCGCCGGTCGCGTCGCAGTGCCAGACGTACACGGCGACGTCCTCGAAGGGCCGGTCGCCGTTCGCCATGTCGAGCACCGTCAGGGTGAGGGTCATGGGCACGCCGGCCGCGGCCATGGTGCTGCCGATGCTCGTGCGGATGTCGCTGCGCACGACCCCGGACTGCTCGAGCACGTCGGCTCCGTTCGAGCCATCGCCGGGGTAGGGGCCGGCCGTCTCGTCGGGGATCTCGCTCGCTGGCAGGGAGCCTGCCGTCGCTGTGGCGCTCGCGGATGGGGTGGCGCTGGCGGTGGCCGTGCTCGAGGCGCCTGATCTCGTCGGCGCGCAGGCGGCGAGTGCGACCGTCCCGACTCCGACGCCGAAGACGCTGAGCAGTCCCCGCCGCGACATGAGCGTGCCGAGGTCGAACGCGACGCCCTGGTCGACGACCTCCTCGTCTGCGCGGTCGAGGAGCCTGCCTTCGTAGGCGGGGCCGTCCGGCGTGAGGTCGGGCTCGGGGATCTTGATCATGGTGGCTCTCCTGGTCTGTTTCACGGAACTTCGGACAGCCTCGGTTGCTCCTCAGGCAGGGGGCTATGGCGCAGCTATGTCTGAGCTATGGCGGAGATCCCAGGCCGAATGTCCGTGGCTCGTGCTTAGCTATGCGCACACTTCAGGGAAGACGTGAACGGGGGAGCGACGTGACTCAGCAGCTCGATGTCCGGGAAGACAGATCAGGCAGCACGGCGGCGCCGGGACCAGCCGGTCTGCAGCGTGCGTCGAAGCTCCGGCAGTCCCTCCTGCGGCTCGGGTCTGGCGCCCTCACGAAGACCTACGACCTGTACCACCTGCATCCGGCCGTCTGGCGGTGGACCGCACGCCACTACGTGCCCGCCATGGGCGACTTCGCGAAGTTCAACGCGTGGATGATCTGCCAGCGCGCGAACCTCGACGTGCCCGCCTACCAGCGGTGGCTGCACGAGAACGACTTCAGGTTCCGGTGGTGGCAGCTCTCCAGCTACCCGGAGACGAACAAAGACGACTACGTCAAGCGCTACACGGAAGACGAGCGCTGCTGGGGCGGCGAGATCGACACGATCGGCACGGTCGTCGACGAATCGAGCGGGTCGAGCGGGTCACCCTTCAACTGGATCCGCGGTCGGCACGAGCTCAAGACCATCCACAACAACGTGGCGGGATACATCACGCTGCTGTTCGGCACGAAGAAGCTCTTCGGCATCAACGCCTTCTCGATGGGCGCCTGGGCGACCGGCACCAATACCGGGCATGCGCTCTCGAAGATCTCCATGGTGAAGAACACCGGTCCAGACATCGACAAGATCGTCGACACCATCCGCCACTTCGGGCCGAAGTACCAGTACCTGGTGAGCGCCTACCCGCCCTTCCTGAAGCACCTCCGCGACCGGCTCGACGGCGAGGAGTGGTTCGACTGGTCGAAGCACCGCCTCAACGGCTTCGTCGGCGGGGAGGCGATGACGGAGGGCCTGCGCGACTACCTCGAGGAGCGCTTCGGCCGCGTCTACTCGGGGTACGGGGCCTCCGACCTCACGATCGGCATGGCCGGGGAGTCGGATGCCTGCGTGTGGCTGCGCCGCGCGATGTTCGCCGACGAACGGCTGCGGCGGGTTCTCCTCGGCGACGACGAGTCGCGCATCCCGATGGTCTTCCAGTACAACCCCCTCGAGACCTACCTCGAGACCAACGACGACAACGAGCTCGTCGTGACGCTGAACTCCTCTGCGGTGCTCAGCCCGAAGCTGCGCTACAACATCGGCGACGAGGCGAAGATCCTCTCGTTCCCCGAGGTGCGAGAGAAGATCGCCGAGCTCGACCCGGCGCTGTCGAGGGCATTCCACCGGGCGTTCGCGGTGCAGCGGATGAAGCTGCCCTTCCTCTTGCTCTTCGGTCGGAAGGACTCGACGATCTCCTACATGGGGGCCAACCTGTACCCGATCGACATCGAGAACGGGCTCTACCGCGACAACCCGCACGCCGGCGACATCGAGTCGTTCAAGCTCGGCCTGCTCGAGCTCGACGGGCACGAGCAGCGGCCCGTCGTGCACCTCCAGCTACGCGACGGAGCGATGCTGACCGACGACGAGGTCGCGAAGCTCAGCGAGACGACCAGGCTCGGCATCGTCGAGCACCTGGCCTCGGTCTCGCGCGACTTCGCGCAGTCGCTCGACGAGGACCCGTCGACGGGCGACCTCCGCATCGAGGTGCATCCCTTCGGCACGGGGCCGTTCACGGGAGGCAACGCGAAGATCAAGAACGTCTACGTCATCAAGAACGCCGAGTAGGCCGTGTTCACGACAGACTTCTCGAAGGCGCCCATTCAAGGACGGGCCGAGGCGCTCGTCATCGTCGAGGGGCGCAGCGCCGAGCACGACGGCGTGATCTGGCGGCAGCGCTTCCGCGACCGACGAGTCGTCGGTGAGCTCCTGCTCTTCGAGAGCATCGAGCAAGCGCGGGAGGTCGCCGCCTCGCATCGGGGACGCACGAAGCTGCTGCTCGCAGAGGCCCGCGGCTACTCGAACGGCATCTGGCGGGCCGACCCCGAGCCGCCGCCCGGCGAGATGGCGCACAACCCGCACTTCGCGCCGGTCACAAAGGAATGGGAACAGGGTCGCACTCCGCCGCTCGTCGCCGAGCCCACGCGCAAGCCGAAGAAGCTGACCACCCCCATCCCACCGCCGTCGCACACGATCTTCGACACTGCATCGATGTTCGTCGGTGCAACCCGCTACACGACCCCCTTCGCCTGGGCCGTGACGGGCCGCATCTGGGGGCAGATGACCGGCAAGATGCGACGGATGCCCGACTACTGCTGGCACGGCATCTACTGGGAGGCGCCATGGACGCTCGGGACCCTCGCGAGCTTCTCGACGCGCGACGCACTCATCCGCTTCGCCAGGATGCCCGAGCACCGCCACCTCATGCAGTGGATCGTGAAGGACACGAAGAACGCCGACGCCGGGTTCATCCGCCTCTTCGCCAGCGAGGAGGAACTGGCGAGCGTCGAGGGTGGCGCGACGCAGGCGGCTGACTCGGCGGGGCCGGGGGCAGACGCGGCCCGTGCCCGCACTCCCGCTGTGACAGGCAGCGCCGACCGGCCCGCGCGCCAGCCCGCCATCGAGGTGAAGCGCGTGGAGTCCGAGCTCGAGTTCCTGGAGTTCGTCGAGCTGCCGGGACGTGTGTCCGACCCGAGCCGCGAGGTGCCAGTGCTCGAGTCGACGCTCCGTTCCTGGTGGAAGGGCAAGGGGGCGCACGAGTCGACGGTCGAGCTGCTCATCGCCTACCGGGGCGGCGAGCCGGTCGCCCGTACGGTCGCGCACACGAGCGCCGCGTTGGACGCGAAGCTCGACTCGAGTCTGCAGCTGTTCGGAGCCGTCGCGGCCGCCGATGCGGAGGCGCTCGGTGCGATCATCACCGCCCTCGAGGGGCGTGCCGGGAAGGTCGGGCGGCGGGAACTCCTCGGCCCCGTCACTCTGCTCCCGAACCAGGTGGGCGGCGTCATCACGAGCGGCTTCAGCGAGCGGGGCTTCGTGGAGGGCGCCTGGAACCCCGACTGGGTGCCCGCCGCCTACGAGCGGCTCGGCTTCACGACCTGGAACGAGTCGGCGACCTGGATCGCGCGCCTCGAGCAGGGGCGCCTCGGCCAGATCGAGGGCGACGCCTTCACTGCCCCCACCGATGCGGAGCTCGCAGCCGCCGGCGTCGTCATCGAGCGGGCGTCGCGGTTGCGCTTCCCGCGCGACGTCGCGCGCCAGCGGGAGCTGGTCAACGCCGCGTTTGCCGAGCTGCCCTACTACACGCAGATCTCTCCGGCCCAGATGCGCGAGGCGACCAGCGGGCTCGTCGCCATCATCGATCCCAGCATCTGGGCGTTCGCGCTCGACACGAAGACCCGCGAGCCGCTCGGGTTCCTGCTCTGCGTCCCCGACGTCACGCGCATCGTGCAGCGCTCCTCCGGCCGCATCGGCCCGAGGCAGCTGCTCGAGATCTGGCGGTCGAAGCGGGAGCCGAGAGAAGCCGTCCTCACCATCCAGGGCACCGTCCCCGAGGCGCGGGGGCGCGGCATCAGCACGCTCCTCGGTCGGACCGTCGGGGAGGCGCTCATCGAGGGCGGGTACACGGCGCTGCGCTCGACCTACATCGGACACGACAACCCGGCGTCGGCGCGGCAGCTCAGCCGAATGGGCGGCGAGGTGCTGCACAAGACCGTGTTCTACAGGAAGCAGGTGGGCGCGGTGCCTGGCCCGCGCACAAGCAACGAGGGGGAGCAGCGATGACCAGCATCCACACGCTGAACCAGATCATCGCCGACGCGGCGTCGGCGCCATCGGCCCACAACACCCAGCCCTGGTCGCCGCGGATGATCGGCGACGGAGAAGCGGTCGAGCTCCGAGTCGCGCGCACGCGGACCCTGCCGGCCTCGGACCCAACCGGGCGTGACACCCTGCTCGGCCTGGGCGCGTGGCTCGAAGCGTTCAGCGTCAGCGCGGCCGCGCACCGAGTGGACTTCGATGTCGAGCTCCTGCCCGCGCTCGCGGACCCGGAGGCCATCGTGCACGCGAGGAGCGACGAGCCCGTGCTCCGCATCCAGCTGCGCCGAGCCCCGGACGACGGTGGCGACGGCCAAGGGAGCGGCACCCCGAACGAGAACACCAGCGCGAGCGGCAGCGCCAGCGGCACCGGCGCCCACGAGCACGGCACCGCGGTGCCTACGCCTGGCAGCAGGAGCGCGGCCGCCGGGGGCGCGGCACCTGCATCTTCGGCAGGTCCGGATTCCGACCGACAGCTGCTGGCATCGCGGAAGACGGTGCGCAGCGATCTCGCGCCAGCGAAGGGGCTCGTGATCGAGCTCGCCAGTTCGCTGCCCGACTGGCTGCGGCTCGTGCCCGTCGACGCCGACGACCTGCGGCACTTCTCCTCGCTCGGCACCGCCGACACTCTGCGGGATCCCGCCGTTGCGCGCGAGCTCGCGCACTGGCTGCGGGTGCACCCCACGCATCCGCGTTACCACGTCGACGGGCTCAACGACCGGGTGCTCGGGTTACCCGCGGTCGCCTCGCGCCTCGTGTCGCCCTTCACGCGCAATCGCCGCCTGCGCGAGGCCGCGGTGCGCATCGTGACCCCGGTCGGGGAGCTGTGGCGCCGCGCGCTGCTCGAAGTGCCGGTCTCGGCGGCGGGCGAGGACGCGCCCGCCGCGGCGACCGCCTTCGTGCTGGTGGCCGACAGCAAGCTGCTCGACCTCGGATCGGGTGCAGAGGTGACCCGCGCGCTCAACTCCCCGCTCGGACTCCCACCGGAACGGGTGCTGGAGGCCGGCCAGGCGCTCATGCGGCTGTGGCTGATGGCCACGGCCCGCGGAGCGGCATTCGCGCCAGCCTCCGAGATCATCGACTCGTCGCTCGCGCAGGGCGAGCTGCGCTATCGACTCGGGCTCTCGCGCCGCGACGTGCCGCTCTTCGTCACGCGGGTCGGTGCGGCAAGGGACCCGAACCCGCCGCGCGCGCCGCGCCGCTGACCGGCTCGGCCAGCCGAGTGCCCGGGTTGCGGGAAGGCGCGCTGACAGCTCAGCCCAGCCCGCGCATCCACTCGGAAATCAAGTCGATGCCGCGCGTGAACGCGGGGTCGCGCGGTCGGTTCAAGAACGCGTGCGTACTGCCGGTCAGCACGCGGTACTCGGTGTCGACACCCGCCTCGGCGAGCTCGCGGGCGAAGAGGGAGCCGGATGCGCGCATCGCGTCGCGGTCCGCATCCACCACCAGGCAGGGCGGGAAGCCGCTCAGGTCGTGGCCTCCGGGGAACGCGTCGGGACGCGGCAGGACCTCCTCGCTGCCCGCGTAGTTGAGGTTCATCGCACCGATCAGCCACGGTGTGTGGACGTAACGGCGGCTGCCACGCAGACGACTCATCAGCTCGGGCGAGCGCTCGGGCAGCTCAGCGTGGAACGTGCCGTACGTGAAAAAGAGCCCGCGTAGGGGCGACGCCCCAGCACGCTCGTAGCGGTAGGCCGCCGCCGCCGCGAGGCATGCCCCGGCGCTCGCACCGCCGAGCACAACCCCATCGTCGCTCCGTGCGCTGACCCCGTCGATGACCGCCATCACATCGTCGAGCGGGATCGGGAAGCGGATCTCCGGCCGACGCTGGCGGCGGGAGCTCCTCGGAACCGGTGCGCCCCTGCGCCCCGCCCGCTCTCTCCCGCCGAGGGTCACGAGCCGGTAGTCGACGGTCGTCACCTCGAACCCCGCCCGTGCCAGGGCAACCGCGACCTCGTGCGTCTCCGGCTGGTCGAGGCCGCCAGAGTAGAAGCCGCCCCCGTGCAGCCAGATGACGGGGCGAATCGGCGAGCGCGCAGCACTGCCGTCGGCGGGGGCGTAGGTCCGCACCGGGACCTGGCCGTGCGGTCCGGCAACGGCGGAGTTCGTCGCATCCACCCCGTGCGGTGCAGTCGGCGAGCGTCTCGGCATCCGCCCACAATACGGGCACACGCCCTAGGCTCTTCTGATGCACGAGCTACGCCTCTCCCCGGAAACCCAGCGTCGGGCCATCGCTCTGAACATGAGGCAGTCCTGGATCAGCCTGGCCATGCTCGCGCCCATCCTCCTGGTGCTCGTCGTCATCTTCTCGCTCCAGGATTTCTGGCTCGGCTTCGGCTACGGCATGCTCGTTGTCGTGCTCATCGGCGGGTCCGTGCCGCTCTCGATCTGGCTCGCCCGCACATCGATGCGCGAGACCTACATCCGGTTCGGCGACGGCTGGATCGAGCACAGGTGGATGTTCCGCACGCGCCGGTTCGCGGCGGCCGAGGCGACCAGCGTCGTCACGGTCGACCAGATGACGCTCGGCGGCTTGATGGGCGCCCCCACGCACCACCTCATCGTCACGGGCCGCGACCGAAGGCTGCTGATCCTCGTCGGACAGATGTGGACTCAGCAGCAGCTCACCGCGATGATGCACGACCTCGCGAGCCGCGGAGTGCCGTGGATCTCCGTCCCCGAGCCGATCACCCCTCCGCAGCTGCGCGCCAGGGACCCGCGACTCGTGCCCTGGTGGCAGGCGCATCCCGTCGCCTTCGCGCTGCTGATCGCCGGTGCGACGTTCGCCGTCGTCATCATCCTGGCCATCGTCGTGGCATTCGCGATCTTCACGGCGACGACGAGCTGACCGCGCCGAGCTGGCTGGCCGTGCCGCTGGGCGACGCCTGGGCGTTGGCCCCGCCCGGCGTCCTACGCTGAGCACGTGCGCTCCCTCACCCGTCTCACCGGCCTCGATCGGATTCAGGCGAGCAAGCGCGTGCCCGCCCTGCAGGTCGCGAAGACCGCCGTCGCTGCGGTCGGCGCGTGGTTGCTGGCCGGCTGGCTCATCCCTGGCCCCCTGCCGGTCTTCGCGGCCGTCGCCGCGCTGCTCGTCGTGCAGCCGAGCGTCAACCAGTCGTTCGCGAAGGCCCTCGAGCGAAGCGCCGGAGTGGTCATCGGCGTCGCCGTCGCGAGCGCCATCTCGCTGGTCCTCGGCCCGCAGTCGTGGGTGATCCTCCTCGCGATCGTCGTCGCGATGATCGTCGCCTGGCTGCTGCGCATGACCTCCACAACCAGCAACCAGGTCGCCATCAGCGCCATGCTCGTCCTGGCGCTCGGCGCATCCACCCCCGAGTACGCGCTCGACCGCATCCTCGAGACCCTCATCGGCGCCGCCTTCGGGCTGCTCATCAACGCCGTGATCCTGCCGCCAGTGCTCGTCGGCCCGGCCCAGCGTGACACCGCGATGCTCGGCAACGAGATCGCCGCGTCGCTCGAGCGCCTCGCCGACGCCATCGAGCAGCCGCAGACCCCCGCGAGCCTCACCGAGCTGCTCCTCAAGGCACGCCTCCTGAGGCCCATGGCGGGTGTCGCCGAGAACTCCATCGCCGACGGGCTCGAGTCGCTCACCTTCAACCCGCGGAAGTCGAGGCACCACGAAGAGCTCGTCGAATGCGAAGAGCTGCTCGACCGCTTCCGCCCCATCGTCACCCAGCTCACCGGCATGACCCGCGCCGTCGCCGAACACTGGGAGCCGACGCTCGCCGACGAACCGCAGGCCATCGCCATCGCCGAGCAGCTGCGACGGGCCGCGCACGACACGCGCATCCTCATCCCGAGCGAACCGGGGGAGCCGCAGTCGTTCATCCTGGAGCCGCCGGCCCTCACCGCGCCGCTGGTCGTCTCAGCGCCGAAGGGTGGCAGCTGGGTGCTGATCGGCTCGCTCATCGAAGACCTCCGCCGCATCCACGAGGGCCTCACCGCAGAGGCGTAGGCGTGGTGGCAGGGCGCTGTTCTGGCCCGAGTCGCCGCGTCCGCCCGCCCCCGCTGGCCATCTTCCGGGATGGGACGGCCCCGGATGCGCCCTTCGCGCCCGGGGAGCTCGCATCAACACGGAAGCTGGCCGCCGCCGCCGCCGCCGCCGCCGCCGCCGCCGCCGCCGCCGCCGCCGCCCGCGCCGACGCGCAGCGCCCTGCCCCGCTCTTCCTGTCCAACATCAGTGCAATATCAGCCCCTGAGTCGCAAAAACGTCGCCTGGAGCCCGAATCTGCACTGATGTTGGACACGCGTCGTCGGCCCACCGTCCCAGGCAGGGCATGCCAGTACCTGGCACGACCGCCCCTTCCGGGCGCAGGCTGGAATCGATCCAATGGTGGAGCGGCGGCGGCCGGCGCTCTCGAGAGGGCGGCGTGGCCCGCCGCAGTTCCCGGAAGCGCAACGAGAGGCACCCATGAAGGCCACGTTCATGTACGCAGCAGGCGACGTCCGAGTCGAGACCGTCGCCGACCCGACCATCAAGCAGCCGACCGACGCGATCGTCCGGGTGACGCAGGCGTGCATCTGCGGCTCGGACCTGCATCCGTATCACTCGATGCAGGCCAGCGAGCAGGGCTCCCCGATGGGCCACGAGCTCATCGGCACCGTCGAGGAGATCGGCGCCGCCGTCACGACCCTCAAAGTCGGCGACTTCGTCATCGCCCCGTTCGCGTTCCAGGACAACACGTGCGTGTTCTGCCGCGAGGGTGTGCAGACGTCGTGCGTCCACGGCGGCTTCTACGGCAGCCCCGAGATCGGCGGTCTGCAGGCCGAGCTCGCGCGCATCCCGCAGGCCGACGGAAGCCTCGTCGTCGTGCCCGGCGTCGACGCGGCCGCCCTCGGTCGAGGTGAGAGCGCGGAGCTCGGCGCGAGCCTCCTCACGCTCTCCGACGTCTACCTCACCGGCTACCACGCGGCCCACATGGGTCGCGTCGAGGCGGGCAAGACCGTCACCGTGATCGGGGACGGCGCCGTCGGCCTCTCCGCGGTGCTCGCGGCCAAGCAGCTCGGCGCCGAGCGCATTATCCTCATGGGGCGGCACACCTCGCGCACCGACCTCGGCGTCGAGTTCGGCGCGACCGACGTCGTCGCCGCGCGCGGCGACGACGGCATCGCGCAGGTCATGGACCTCACGAGCGGCGAAGGCAGCCACGTCGTGCTCGAGGCAGTCGGCCACATGCCCGCCTACGAGCAGGCGTACGGCATCGTCCGTCCCGGCGGCGTCATCTCGCGCGTCGGCGTGCCCCAGTACGAGGAAGCGCCCATCGGCTTCGGCTCGCTCTTCGGCAAGAACGTCACCCTCACGGGTGGGCCAGCTCCCGTGCGCGCGTACATGGAACCTGCCATCCAGCAGGTCCTGAACGGTGACATCAACCCGGGTCGCGTCTTCGACCGCACGATCGGCATCGACGAGGTGCCGGCCGGCTACGCAGCCATGGATGCGCGGGAAGCCCTCAAAGTGCTCGTCCAGATGTAGTCGCCCCGCGGCCGTACGCACCACAACCCGAGAAAGGAACCTCCTCGTGAGCACAGAACTCCAGCCGAAGAGCCCGACCAACAAGGGGCCAGCCGAGTGGTTCACCGGCGACGTCTACTTCAACGCCTACTACGCGGGCACCGAGCCGTCGCGCACCCGCCTCAACCTGGTGCGCTTCACACCTGGTGCGCACACGGCCTGGCACCGCCACGCGGTTGGCCAGACGCTGCACGTCACCGAGGGCTACGGGTACGTGCAGTCGCGGGGCGAAGAGCTCATCGAGCTGCGGCCCGGCGACACTGTGTACACGCCAGCCGGCGAGTGGCACTGGCACGGCGCATCCGCCGACAACTTCATGTGCCACCTCGCCCTCTGGGAGGCACCCGGGGCTGACTCCGACGGGCCCGAGACGGTCTGGGGCGAGCTGCTGACGCCGGAGGAGTACCCGTAGCCCTAGCGGCTCAGGAGCAGCGACGAGGGTGGGGATAACGCTGGCACCAATGCTGCGTTCGCCGGACTTCGCCGAGCAAGAGTGAGCCAGAAGCATCCGGAAGCAGCGACTCCGGATGCTTCTGGCTCACTCTTCTTGCCTGAGGGGGGCACCGGGCAGGAGGCGCGCCGCTCCGTGCTCCCGCTACTACTGCTGGTGGGTCAGCGAGACGCCGGCGGGGAGCTCCGTGGCCGCCCAGGACGCGAGCATCCGTAACCCGTCGGCGCTTGGGCTGCCCTCCGCGGCCGTGTAGACGTTCATCGTCAGGCCGGGCTCGCTCGGCAGGGGCAGTGACTCGAAGTTCAGCTCGAGCAGACCGACGACCGGGTGGTTCAGGCGCTTGACGCCGCTGCGATGGAACTTCACGTCTTTCGCCGCCCACATCTCGCGGAAGAGCTCGCTCTGCGTCGACAGCTCGCCGATGAGCTGGTGCAGCTTGGGGTCGTGCGGGTTCCGGCCCGCCTCCATACGCAGCATCGATGCGGCGTCGGCGGCGATGCGGTCGAAGTCCGGCCAGAAGTCGCGGGCGGCCGGGTTCAGGTAGATGTACCTCGTCGTGTTCACCGGGCGGCGCGGGTCGTCGAAGACGGGGGAGTACAGCGCCCGACCGAGACGGTTGGCTGCGAGCACGTCGTGCCGGTCGTTGCGCACCCACGCGGGAGCCTCGGAGAACGCGTCGAGCATCTGGCGCACAGCCGGACGCAGCTCGCCGCCGCTCTGCTTCTTCGACGCTCGGCGCGACGGTGCGCTTGCCCTGGCGAGGTTGAAGAGGTGCTCGCGCTCAGCCTCGTCGAGCTGCAGGGTCGAGGCGATCGCGTCGAGCACGCTCTCGGATGCGCCGGAGAGGTTGCCGCGCTCGAGCCGCACGTAGTAGTCGACCGAGACGCCCGCGAGCATCGCGACCTCCTCGCGGCGCAGCCCCGCGACACGGCGATTCCCGCCGTACGCGGGCAGGCCGGCCTGTTCGGGGGTGATCTTCGCCCGGCGGGAGCTGAGGAACTCCTTCACCTGCTCGCCCACGTCGTTCATAGCTCCAAGCTACGCCTGGCGGCGCTGCCAGGGGGAGGTCCCACGAGTACCTGTCACCCGGGAGAGTGAGGGGTTCCTCGTGAGTTGACAGCCAGGGTGACGTCAGGGGCATCGAGAGTACGGGATGGTGGGATCTCCCGCTCACGTCACCTTCACTGTCACGACCGGAAAACGAGAGGCTGTGGTTGGGGCTGCCGAGGTCGGAGGCATCTCCAACCGAAGGCTCAGACGTCGGAGCCTTCGTGAGCCGACAGCCAGGGTGACGTGGGTCTGCGTGCGGCCAGGTAGCTGCGCATGCCTTCGCTCACGTCACCTTGACCGTCAGCAGTATGGGAACGCAACAGTGCGTAAACGCAACAGTGCGTGAACTCGGCAGTATGGGAACTCAGCAGTGCGTGAACTCGGCAGTGCGTGAACTCAGCAGTGCGGGAACTCGGCAATGCGTGAACTCAGCAGCGACAACGAATCAGTGCGGGCCGCATCGAACTGCGGCCCGCACTGCGAAAAGTGTTGCGCCTGTCCGCACCTGTAAGCCCCGTGGGAGTCAGGAGCGAGGGTGCCGCGGATCAGCCTCGTGGGGCTCTCGTCTGCGCGGCACGCCCTGAGCGTCAGTTCGCGGATGCTGACTGCCCGCGGCGTGCGACCTCGGCGATTTCCGCCGGGAAGGCGGCAGGCTCCCGGTCGAGGGGGAGCGTGTCGGGGTCGAGGGCTGCGTCGAGCGCGCCTTCGGCGTCTGCCTGCAAGGCTGCGAAGACGGGGTCGAGGTCGGGCTGACGGGGGCCACGCTCTGCGATCAGTTCGAGCGTCTTCCGGTTCGCCGCCGCGGCCGTCACGCTCTCGACGAGCATCCGCGTGATCTGCGAGCGGGCGACTGAGTCGTTCTCGGGCGAGCCAGCGCGCCGCGTATCGCCCTGCAGGAACAGCAGCTCGGGATGCGCGGTGGCGCTCTCGTCGAACACCCCGGACGCACGATCGTGTCGTCGCTGCCGCTCGCGCGCACGAGGCGCTCAGCGCGACGCTTCCAGTCGTGCGACTGCGAGGCCCGGTTGTAGCTGCTGTCGTGGACGGTCACCCCGCTCGAGGTCATGAGCGCGACACGGACGCGTCGCCCGTCAAACGCCTCGAAGGTCGCGCGCACGATGCCGTAGTCGATGGCTTCCGCCTCAACAGCGGGGTTGCTGGCCAACTTCCGGGACTAGACCGGTGCAGGCGCACGTTTCGGGCATGTTCTTAAGGTCTCGTCCCGGAAGCTGGACCCCCGCGGAGGAGCCAGCGCCGCGCCCCGGGTTCAGGCGCGTGCCGCAGCCGGTCAGGCCTCGGGGATGGGCATCCCGTACGCCTCGAGAGTCAGCGACTCCGGTTCCGGCCCGCGGCGCACTGCCTTGTCGAGGGCGTCGATCTGGGCGACCTCGTCGGCGGTGAGCTCGAAGTCGAAGATGTCGAAGTTCTCGGCGATGCGGTGCGGCTTGACCGACTTGGGGATCACCGAGCGGCCCTCCTGCACGTGCCAGCGCAGCATGACCTGCGCCGGGCTCTTGCCGTGAGCGTCGGCGATGGCGCCGATGGTCGTGTCCTCGAGGGTGCTTCCGCCGTCCCCGTCGCGGTAGAACGTGATGCCGCCGATGGGCGACCAGGCCTGGTCGAGGATGCCGTGGCGCGCATCCGCGTCCTGGACGTCCCGCTGCTGGAAGTAGGGGTGCAGCTCGATCTGGTTGAGGGCTGGCACGACGTCGGTCGCCGCAAGCAGCGCCGCGAGGTGGTCGGGCATGAAGTTGCTCACGCCGATGGCGCGCACCTTGCCGTCGGCCAGGAGGCGTTCGAGGGCCTGGTAGGCGCCGACCGTCTTCTCCCAGGCGGTTGGGAGCGGCTGGTGGAGGATCAGGAGGTCGATCTGCTCGACACCCAGCTTGCGGGCCGACTTCTCGAAGGCGTGCAGCGTCTCGTCGAAGCCGTAGTCGCTGATCCAGATCTTGGTCTCGATGAAGATCTCGTCGCGGGGGAGCCCGGACGCGGCGATCGCCTGACCGACTTCGCGCTCGTTCCCGTAGGCGGCGGCCGTGTCGATGTGTCGGTAGCCGACGCGTAGGGCTTCGGCGACTGCGGCCGCCGTCTCCTCTGGCGCTGACTGGTACACGCCGAAGCCGATGGTGGGCAGTTCGACGCCGTTGTTGAGGGTCAGGTTCGTGGTGCTCATGCTGGAAACGCTACGTCGCGGGGCTGATGGGAGACAGGTTCTGTCAGGGCCCGTCAGGGGAATCGAAGCCGTTTCGAACGGCGGCAAATCTCCTCTTGCGCACGGGGGCGCTCGTGCCTACACTTTCGGCAGGTGCACAAACGATCAGATCTATTTGCAACTTCGTGCACACCCCGACAAAGGAGTCAGAACATGCGGTCTAAGTCGCCGCTCGCCGCCCTCGCGGCCAGCACCGCCGAGCACAGCTCGGCGAACACGTCGGGAGGGAAGCCGGCATGGAAGTAATCACCTGGATCGCCGAGAACTTCATCGGCCTCTTCAATGCCTCCGCCGAGAGCCTCATGGGTCTCATCACCGGCATCCTCCCCCTGCTCCTCGTGCTGCTCACGGCAATGTACGCCGTCACCACGTGGATCGGCGAAGAGCGCGTCACGCGCGCTGTCCGCTGGGCAGGCAAGTACGCGATCACGCGCTACACGGTCATGCCGATCATCGCCGTGATCATGCTGACCAACCCCATGGCCTATACGTTCGGTCGCTTCCTCCCCGAACGCTACAAGCCGGCGTTCTACGACTCCGCGGTGTCGTTCGTGCACCCCGTCACGGCGTTCCTGCCGCACGCCAACGCAGGTGAGCTGTTCGTCTGGACCGGCATCTCCGCCGGAGTCCTCTCGATCGCGCCCGACAAGTACGCGACCCTCGCCGCCCTCTACTTCATGGTCGGCATCGTCGTCATCTTCATCCGCGGCATAACCACGCAGTGGATCACGAAGGTGCTCATCAAGCGCGGTGGCCACGAGGCGACGTTCGCTCGCTTCGACGAGATGTACGCCGAGGGCCACCTCCAGGGCTCCAAGACCGAAGGTGGTGTCCTGTGAGCACAGACGCTGACAACACGAACGCAGGCGCTGCCGACAAGGGTGGCGCGGGCACGGCCGACTACAAGGGCGTCAAGGTCAACCGCGGTCGCGGCGGCTGGGGCGACGGTCTGACCCTCGTTCCGAACGCCGAGAAGAACATCGTCCTCTCGGTCACCGGCGGCGGCATCCACCCCGTCGCGCAGAAGATCGCGGAACTGACTGGCGCCGAGGCGGTCGACGGCTTCAAGAACAACGTGCCGGACGCGAACGTGCTCTGCGCGGTCATCAACTGCGGCGGCACGGC
The DNA here is from genome assembly GCF_002931555.1 of Pseudoclavibacter sp. RFBB5. Taxonomy (GTDB): domain Bacteria; phylum Actinomycetota; class Actinomycetes; order Actinomycetales; family Microbacteriaceae; genus Pseudoclavibacter. The sequence goes on from NZ_PSTZ01000001.1 coordinate 287,668, forward strand.
GCGCATCGGCGTCTACCCGAAGAAGCGCATCCCGACCGTGGATGTGTACCCCGGCGAACCGGGCGGCCCGCTCGCCCAGTTCATCACCGAGGACATCTTCGTCTCCGACGTCGCGCCCCGCGACGTGGTCGCGCTCGATGCCGAGGCAACCGCAGCGGCTGGCGCACCCGCCGCGGCAGCGGCTCCGGCGCAGAGCCCGGAGGAGATCGCAGCGAAGGCCAAGGCGGATGCACGCGCCAGGGTCGCCGCTCAGGGAAGCGGATTCACGGGCTTCGTCGTGAAGTTCGGCAACGCCATCGGCTACTTCATCAACACGCTGCTCTCCTCGGGCCGCCAGGCGATCAAGCTGACGCTCAACACGATCCTGCCGTTCATGGCGTACGTCTCGCTCCTCATCGGAGTCGTCACGTACACGGGTGCCTCGGACTTCATCGCCAACGCGGTGTCCCCGCTCGCGTCGAACCCGATCGGCCTGATCCTGCTCGGCGTCATCACGGGCCTCCCGTTCCTGTCGCCGATCCTCGGCCCAGGTGCCGCGATCGCCCAGGTCGTCGGTGTCCTCATGGGTACGCAGATCGCGGCCGGCGCGCTGCCGGTGCAGTACGCGCTGCCGACGCTCTTCGCGGTCAACGGCCAGGTCGGCTGTGACTTCATACCCGTCGGCCTCTCCCTCGGTGAGGCAGAGCCCGAGACGGTCGCGGTCGGTGTCCCCGCCGTGCTCTTCTCCAGGCAGATCACGTCGCCCCTCGCGGTCGTGCTCGCCTACTTCGCCTCCTTCCTCCTCGTCTAGGTGGTGCCGGGCGGGCCGAGACCCGGCCCGCCCGCGCATCCGCTGCACCCCTGAACCAAGAAAGGGACCACAACGTGTCCACGACCATCTGGCAGTCAGAAATCGCCCGTATCGGACCCGACGCGAACGACATGTTCGAGGGCGGCGTCTACATCCTCTTCGGCGAACCCGTGCCGGACGCCCTCGCCGAGGTCAGCCTCGTGCACAAGGGGCACACGGGTGAGTTCGTGCCCGTGCAGGCGGGTGACGAGTTCGTGATCGGCGACGAGGCGGTCACGGTCACCGCGGTCGGCGACCTCGCCAACCCGAACCTGCAGGAGCTCGGCCACGTCGTGCTCTACCTGAACGCGGACGACACCGCGCTCCTCCCCGGCGCCATCCAGGCGACCGGCTCCCTCTCCACACCCACCGAGGGCGCATTCGTCAGCGTGCGCCGGAACGAGGCCTAGATCATGGACTGGAGATTCCCCGCCGTCCTCGTGCTCGCGCTGGTCCTGAGCATGGTCATGTCCGGCGTGCAGATGCGCGCCTACATGGGCCAGGTCAACGAGATCGCGAAGGCCAACGCCGGCAAGAACCTGAACCTCGTGAGCGGCCGCGGCAAGGGCGCCTTCCGCGGCGCGATCGCCGTGCTGCTCGTCGACCCCACGACCCTCGAGGTCGTCGAGGCCCGCGCGCTCGTCGGCTTCAGCGTCTTCGGCCGCCTGAAGCCGGCCCCCGACCTCGAGGGACCGCTGAAGACGGTCTTCGACCGTGCGGCGGCCCGCCACAAGCACCTCGGAACGGCCGTGCGCCAGGCCATCAGCATGCTGCCCCACCAGGTGCGCGCGCAGGTCCAGCTGCCGCCCGTGAAGGGCAAGGCCAAGCGCGGTCAGCCGACCGCCATCAAGGGCGCCGCGCCGAAGCAATTCGCCGGCCTCTCCCGCGTCAGCAACTAGCCCCGTATCAGCCACCAGGCCCACGACCCAAGCACCAAAGGAACGCACATGAACTACACGCAGCGCCTCATCCAGCGCGAAGCCGAGCTTGGCCGACCCATCCGCGTCGGCGTGGTCGGGGCAGGTCAGATGGGCTCAGGCCTCATCGCCCAGATCGAACGCGCCAAGGGCATGGAAGTCGCCGTCGTCGCCGACATCGCCGTCCAGCGCGGTGTGGATGCGTACACTCGCGCCGGCCGCACCGACGTGCAGGTCGAGAACGACCTCGCCGTCGTCGCCGAGCACATCGAGGCCCGCCGCCCCGTCGTCATCAACGACGGCCTGCTCATCCCGAAGCTCCCCGTCGACGTCGTCCTCGAGGTCTCCGGCGTCACCGAGATCGCCGCGCAGGTCGCCTACGCGTCGCTCCTCGGCAAGAAGGACGTCGCGCTCATGACCGTCGAGGCCGACGTGACCGTCGGCCTGTTCCTCGCGAGCATCGCCAACGCCGGCGAACAGGTCTACACGATCTGCCGTGGCGACGAGCCCGTCGAAGCGCTCAAGCTCGTCGAGCACGCGACCGACCTCGGCCTCACCGTCGTCGCCGCCGGCAAGGGCAAGAACAACCCCAACCGCCCCACCGACGTGCCGGAAGACGTCATGGAAGAGGCCAAGGCGAAGAACATGAACCCGCGCATCCTGTGCGAGTTCACCGACGGCACCAAGACGCAGATCGAGATGGCGTCGCTGTCGAACGCCACCGGCTTCCCCGTCAACAAGCCGGGCATGCACGGCCCCGCCGCCGACATCGCGACCCTCGCGACGACCCTCATCCCCGTCGAGGACGGCGGCGTGCTCACCTCCACCCCGGCCGTCGAGTACACCGTCGAGGGCGACGTCGCACCAGGCGTCTTCGTCGTCGTGAAGTCGGAAGACGACGTCGTCACGCACGAGCTCGACTACCTGAAGCTCGGCAAGGGCCCCTACTACGCGCTCTACCGCCCGTACCACCTCGCGTCCGTCGAGGCGATCCTCTCGATCAGCGAGGCCGTGCTCGAGCGCCGCGCCGACTTCCAGACCATCACCTGGCGCACCGAGGTCGCCTCGAAGGCGAAGTTCGACCTCACGGCCGGCACGAAGCTCGAGGGCATGGGCGGACACCACGTGCACGGCTGGGCCGTCGACGCCGACGAGGCGCGCGCCAACAACTCCATCCCGATCGGCCTCATCTCCGGCGGCATCCTGAAGCGCGACATCAAGGCGGGCGAGATCGTCTCCTACGACGACGTCGAGCTCGACGAGACCCGCCCGCTCATCGCGATGCGCCGCCTGCAGGACTCGCTCGTCGCCGCCGGAGTCATCGGCGTCTGAAGGCTTCCTCATCCTGCCGTGCCGTTGCCGCTCGGTAGGATCATGTGAACCGGACCACCGGTGCCGCGCCTCGCGTGCGGCACCGGCACGGCTCCCGAACGGTGCGGATGCACGGCTCGGGAGCCGTGGTCGTCCGGCCTCGCTCGCACGCAGAACGCGGGTCGACCACGAGACCGGGGCAGGCGGAACGGGAGCGAGCAGCGCCGCGCATCGCTCCGCAGCCGGACCGGCGCGGGCCGCCGCACGCCGCACGAACCGCCGCACCACGACGAAGGAGCAGACGAGATGCCAGCACCTCGCAACGCCGAGACCCTCGTCCGAGCGGCGCGCCTCTACTACCTCGACGGGCTCTCCCAGAGCGACGTCGCGAACGCCCTCGGCGTCTCCCGGGCGAGCGTCTCCCGCATCCTCTCGGCAGCCCGTGACCAGGGCATCGTCGAGATCCGCATCCACGACCCGCACGTCGTCGGCCGCGTGAGCGAGCTCGAGCAGCAGATCGTTGACGCGTTCGGCGTGGGCGCCGCCGTCGTCGTCGCGAACCTGCCGGGCCGGCATCCGCTCGACGTGGTAGCTGGCGCGGCCGCCGACTACTTCGCGGAACGAGTGCCATCCGTCGGTTCGGTGGGCCTCAGCTGGGGCAAGTCGATCGACGCGTTCGTCGAGCAGATCCACGTCGAATCCACAGGGCGCGCGCTGACCCTCTGCCCGCTGGTGGGCGGCATGCCCTTCGACTCCGGGCCCGCCGGCAACACCGCCCTCGAGCGCCTGTCGCAGAAGTCGGGTGCGAAGGCGTTCCGCTTCGAGTCGCCAGCCGTCGTCGAGTCGCCGCAGACCTGGGCGGCCCTCACGCGCGAGTCGTCGATCTCGTCCGCGATCAAGCGGGCGACGGATGTGCAGCTCGCGTTCGTCGGCATCGGCTCGTACGGCCTCCACGCGTCGCGGCACATCGTCTCCGCCATGCGCCTCAGCGACGACGAGCGTGCGGACCTCGACGCGCAGCAGCCGGTCGGCGACATCTGCGGCCGCTTCTTCGACGCATCCGGTCGCGCCCTCGGCTCGCCCGTCTCGGAGCGCGTCATCGGCATCACGCTCGAGCAGCTCGCCGCCATCCCCGAGGTCGTCGGCTTCGCGGCCGGCGCCGAGAAAGCCCCGGGTGTCGCGGGATCCCTACACACAGGCGCGCTCGACAGCGTCATCCTCGACGAAGACCTCGCCCGCGCCCTCGTCGAACTCGTGTAAGCGAGCGGCCGCAGCTGCTGCCGCCGCGCGACCGCAGCAGCGCTGCCGCACCGCGCTACTGCTGCCGCGCTGCCGCGCTGCCGCACCGCCGTGCCGCCGCTGCCGCGCTGCCGCACCGCATTGCGGTTGCCAGTGTTGCCGGGTCGATCTGCGCTGGTGGCTGCGGTTCCGGGTTCGGTGCGAACGCTGCCAGTCAAGTAGCCCTTTTGCGCGGCCTGGCTGCCATCGCTGCCAGCGATGTGGCCCTTTTCGCGCGGGCTTTTGGGCCATTCGACTGGCAGCGTTCAACGCGCAGGCTGCGGAGTCGCGCGGAGTCGCGCGGAGTCGGGGCTCGTGGCAGAGCACAGAGCACAGAGCACAGCGCACAGAGCACAGAGCGCGGAGCCAAGAGCACAGGATGCAGAACGACGCCGGCCTATCGTGCCGCTGACGGGGGAGTCAGGGCGAGATCGACCGGTGGTGTTGGTGCGCCGACATCGTCGGCGGCGTTCAGGAGCGAGGAAGCCGGGGCCTACTCGCCCATGACGACGACCTGGCACTTGCGCGCGCGGGCGCGGGTGCGGTCGAAGTCGACGAAGTAGATGTAGCCGGTGACGCCGACGCCGAGCTTGCCGTCGATGACGGCGAACACCTCGCTCGAGCCGAGGATCGTCGCCTTGATGTGGGCCTCCGCGTTGAGCAGCGCCGTCTTGTCGCCGCCGGGCAGGTACACCTCGGCGTCCGGCCACGACTCGACGTCTGCGTAGTGCTCGGGCCCCGGGTAGCGGTACTCGCCCTCGGGGGGTACGGCCGTCTGGTTCGGGGCGATGCGGTTCAGGACGTCATCGAGGTCGGCCTGCAGGAACTCGGTGCCGTCGTCAAGGCGGTCGTGCACGAACTCCTCGAAGAAGACGGCGCACGTCGTGTGGGGCGAGATGACGGTGACCGTGCCGGTCGTGATGCCACTCGCCGCGATCGCCTCCTTCACCTCGGCTGTGACGTCGATGTAGCTGGGGGTGCCGCCGTGTGACTGCAGCTGGAGGGTGGTCTGGGTGACGGTCATCGGTGTTCCTTCGTGGTCGTGGATGCGCGTGCTTCGACGAACGCGCGGATGTCGGTGGATGCGATGGGTGAGCGGATGCGCGGCGTCGCTCAGGCGCCCGGTCGCAGCGCCTGGATGAACTCGGCGACGTCACTCTCGACCTGCGCCGACACGGCCTTCGCGACCTTGGGGAACAGGATCGTGTTGGGCTCGTCTGCGGCCCGGAGCGCAGCATCCAGTGCCGCCTTCGCCGCGTACGTGTAGTAGTTGATCTTGCGGACGCCGCGGGTGATGGAGCGGTGGTACTCGTCGAGGGTGAGGCCGGAACCGCCGTGCATGACGATGGGCACGCCCGTCGCGTCGCGGAGCTGCTCGATGAGCGCGTAGTTGAGCTTCGGCTCCTGGTGGTACATGCCGTGCACCGTGCCGAACGAGGCGGCGAGCGCCGTGACACCGGTGCGCTCGACGAACTCCTTCGCCTGGGTCGGCTCGGTGTAGAGGGTCTCGTCGGCGATGCCCTGGCTCGGGTCGCCGTTCTCGTTGCCCGTCATGACGCCGAGCTCGCCCTCGACGCCGACACCGCGTTCCTTCGCGAGCTTCACGACCTCGGTGGTGCGGGCGACGTTCTCCTCGTAGGGGAGCGTGGAGCCGTCGATCATGACTGAGTTGAAGCCGATGTCGAGGCCGCGGGCGATGTAGTCGATGTCCTCGCCGTGGTCGACGTGCAGCACGAACGGGGCTTCGCTGCGCATCGCGAGCGCGAGCATGGCGGGCCCGATGTCGTCGATCGAGAGGGTGCTCTCGTGCACCTGCGCGTGCTGCAGGATGACGGGGACGCCGGCCTTCTCGGCTGCCGCGATGGTGCCGAGCAGCCCCTCGAAGTAGGGGGTGTTGACCGCCGCGATGGCGATGTTGTTCTTCTGTGCGTAGCGGAGCGCTTCGTCGAGTCCGATGAGCATGGGTGTTCTTCTCTCTGGGAGGGTGAGTCAGCTGGCCGGTGCGGCAGCGGATGAGTTGGTGCCGGTGGCCTGCGAGTCGCGGTGGTCGGCGAGCGCCTGGAACATCTCGGTGAGGATCTCGCGCCAGTCGGGGTGCTTGATGATGCCGCTTGTGCCGCCCGAGCAGTCGGCGCCCTGCTGGAGGACGCGCGTGATGTCGGCGCCGCGGCTCACGCCGGCGGCCTGCACGACGAGGATCGACGGGTCGACGTTCTTCACGATCTGGGTGGTGCGCTCGATGTAGTCGCCCGCATCCATCTGCCCGGTGCCGATGTTCGCGGTCGGCTCGCAGATCATGCCCGACGGGTCGAGGTCGGCGACGGCCCGGCACTGCAGGTCGGAGTCGGCGCAGACGATGGTTGCAAGACCGACCTCTTCGCAACGGCGCATCGTGGCGTCGAGGTCGGCCAAGGTGAGGGGGTGCTCGGCGTGGTTGAGCACGACGGCCTTGACGCCGGCCTCCGCGAGGCCCTCGGCGAGGATGTGGCCCATGCCGCGGCCCGGCACGATCGGGTCGACGTGCTGGGCTGTGACGCAGAGGTTCGTCGTCTCGGCGACGACGGACCGCAGGTCGATGTGCTGCGCGGTGAAGACGACGTCGATGTCGAACGCGCCGGCCAGCTCGTCGGTGAGGTGGGCCAGCTTCATGAGCTCGCTGCCCGTCAGGTAGGCCTTCGGGTTGACGATGAGAAACGGGCTCCGTACAGGGATGGGGACAGCCATTGTCAGTTGCTCCTAGCGGATGAATGCACAAAGTTGCACTGTGAATCGTACGAACGTGCAGTTAGGCAAGTATCGCATCCGCGGAACGAAACTGGCAAGGCTTCGGATGCCGGACCTCGCGAGCAGCGCCGTTCGCACCGATTTCGTCTCAGCTGCCGCGAATAAGCTGGCCCCTCACACTTGGATCAGGGAGCCACATGACTCGCGAACCCGTCTACTCATTTGCGATCGGGGTCGGCCGCACGGTGTTCGCCGCGCTTCGCGTTCGCCAGACGGTCCACGGCGCGCAGCACATCCCGGACACCGGCGGCGCCGTCATCGCGATGACCCACTTCGGGTACCTGGAGTTCGCCCTCGTCGAATGCGCCACGTGGATGCACAACCGACGGCGCATCCGCTTCATGGCGAAGCAGAGCGTCTTCGAGAAGCCCGTCGTCGGCAGGCTCATGCGGAGCATGCGGCACATCCCCGTGAACATGAAGGCGGGTGCCGACGCGTTCGCGGCGGCCGCGACCTCGTTGCGCGACGGCGAGCTCATCGGGGTGTTCCCCGAGGCGGGCGTCAGTGCGTCGTTCACGATCCGCGACTTCAAGACCGGGGCGGTGCGCCTCGCTGCGCAGGCCGGGGTTCCCATCATCCCCGTCGCTGTGTGGGGCGGGCATCGGCTGCTCACGAAGAACCGCAAGATCAGCTTGAGGGAGCGCCTCGGCATTCCCGTGCACTTCTCATTCGGCGCGCCCATCCACGTCACTGCCGGTGATGACCCCGCCGTCTCCACGGCGAAGCTCAAGACGACCATGGAGGGATTGCTCAGCGAGCTCCAGTCGAGCTACCCGGAAGACGGAACCGGCAAGTGGTGGCAGCCGCGCGCACTCGGCGGCACGGCCCCCACGCCGGAGGAAGCCGCCGCGGCCGATGCCGCGCGCGACCTCAGACGCGAAGCGGCACGGGCCGCGCAGGCCGCGCGGAAGTAGGACGCGCGTCCGCAGCGGGTCGCGGTCGCGCGGCGAGATCGTCGCCGCGAGGGACCGCGGCCGCAAGGCGTGGCGGGCTGGCGCATCGTGGCGCCTTGCGTGATGGATGGGCGCATCCAGGGCCGAAACCGCGTCCGGCGGGGCGTTCGTCACGGATGTTGGCCGGTGGGCGAGGGCTGCGGATGCTGGTGCGGCGGCGGCGATCTGTTCCGGGGCGGCAGCGGTGGTGCGGTGACCCGCGATCCGTGTCCAACATGAGTGCAGAATTGGCCCATCCGGGGGCGGAAACCGGGCCGGGGGCCAGATATCGCACTGATGTTGGACAGTGATCGGCGGCAGATGGAAGCCGGTGTCAGACTTGGCGCATGAACCGTGAGCTTCCCGGAACCCTGATGAGCATCGGCGAGTTCTCGCGCTACTCGGGGTTGAGCGTGCGCATGCTTCGGCATTATGCGGAGCGGGGTGTGCTTGCCCCGGCCGAGGTCGACGAGTTCAGCGGGTACCGACGCTACGCACCCGGTCAGCTGCAGGACGCGGGGCGGGTGCGGATGCTCCGCGACTCGGGGTGCGGGATCCCGGCGATCGCCGAGCTCCTGCCGCTCTTCGACTCGCCTGACCTGCTGCGGCTTCGGCTGCAATCGCACCTCGACGAGCTGAAGGCAGAGGCACGACGGGTGGCCGAGCAGCAGGCGCTCGCAGTGAACCTGCTTGGGGAGCTCGAGGCGCGAGCGCGGCGGCTGGACGTCGTCGAGCGCACGTTCCCGGCGCTGCGCGTGCTCTACCTGCGGCGGACCGTCGCCGACTACCCGTCTGAGGGGTCACTCTGGGGCAACTTCCGCGGCCCGGTCGCCGAGCTCACCTCCCGCGACCCGGAGGCCTTCGGCGACGTGGGCGGTGCCACCTACTTCGACGATGAGTACCGCGATGCCGACGTCGAGATGGCGATCTGGCGCGAGTACCGCGGCGCCTCCGTACCGGATGGGTACGAGGTCGTCGAGCTTCCCGAGCAGCGCGTCGCGACGGTCACACATCGGGGCGGCTTCGAGACGATCAACGAGGCGACTGCCACCGCGGGTGCCTGGGTTGCCGATCAGCAGCGCACGAGAGTCGGGCCGATCTTCAACGTCTACGTGCGCGGCCCCGGCCGCGACCCGAACCCCGAGAACTGGGTCACCGAGGTGAACGTGCCGATCGCGGTTTGACTCTCACACTGTGTGAGACCTCACGATCGGATCACCGGCGCACGAGGCCGGCGCCGCAGCGCAGGGGCGCGGCGGCTGATCCGGACGAGAGGACAACGACCATGTCGAACACTGTGAACTACTTCGAGATCGGCACCACCGACCCGGAGGCCGCGAAGGCCTTCTATGGCGACACCTTCGGCTGGACGTTCGGCTCGCTCGAGCCGGGCGGTTACGGCATGGTCGACGCTGCTGGCAACGGTGGCGGCCTCTGGGACTCGAGCACCGTCGGCGGTGGCAGCTGGGCGATCTTCTACGTCGAGGTCGACGACATCGAGGCGAAGCTCGAGCAGGCGGCCGCCAACGGCGCGGAGACCGTCATCCCGCTGGTCGACAACGGCACCATCAAGTTCGCGCACCTCCGCGACCCGCTCGGCAACCGCTTCGGCGTCTGGCAGCGCAAGGCGAAGGGCTGAGCGGCGCGGGCATACAAGCAGAACCCCGCCCGCGAGAGACTCGCGGGCGGGGTTCAGTCGGTGCTGAGAAGAACCGAGGTTCGCCGATCAGGTGTCGTGCGTGACCGGGGCGTGTTCGGCTCGGCCGTCGTCGTGACCACCCGACGGATAGTCGGCGCGTTCCGGGTGCCGACGGAGCGCGATGACGGAGGCGGCGCATCCGCCCCATACGATCCCGATCGCGACGATGAGCATCGTGATGGCTTCTGGGGTCATCGGGCCGTCTCCTTCTCGCGCAGCTCAGCCGACGTCGGCCAGGCGGTGAACTTATCTGGGCTGTTGCGCCAGCGGATCAACGTCATGACCGCGCTCGCGAGCAGCATCACGAGCACAGCGCCCCAGCCGAACACGCCGATGTACCAGAGCGGGTAGCCCTCGTAGCCGTCGACGATGAGCGTCCTGATCTGCTCGATGAGCATGTACGTGAGGACGACCGGCGCGATGATGCCCGTCAGCACGAGCCACCACTTGCCGACCTGGAACGTCGACACGGAGTTGAGGTGCAGCCGCATCTCCTCGCCGCGGCGGGCGACCCAGATGACGCCGACGCAGGTGGCGATGGCGGACGCGATGATGCCGATGTTGTTCGTCCACATGTCGACCGTGTCCAGGGCGATGAGGCCCGTCGTCGTCGAGAAGAGGAGGATCGAGATGACGGCGCTCACGCTGCCGAGGATGACCGCCGCCTTGCGAGGCGACCAGCCGAACTTGTCCTGGAACGCTGACGAGACGACCTGCAGGATCGACAGCAGTGAGGTGAATCCCGCCATGACGAGCGACCCGAAGAACAGCGCCCCGAAGATCTGCCCGCCTGGCATCTCCGAGATGATGGCCGGGAAGGTCACGAACGACAGGATCGGGCCGGTCAGCCCCTCCAGCTCGCCCACCGCGACGTTCTGCTGATGCGCCATGAAACCGAGCGTCGCGAAGACGCCGATGCCCGCCAGGATCTCGAACGACGAGTTCGAGAAGGCGACGACGAGTCCCGGGGACGTCATGTTCGAGCGACGGTTCCGGTAGGACGAGTAGGTCACCATGATGCCGTAGGCGATGGACAGCGAGAAGAAGATCTGGCTGTACGCGGCGATCCAGACGCTCGGGTCGCCTAGCGCGACCCAGTCGGGTGTGAAGAGTGCGTTGAGCCCATCTGCCGCGCCGTCCAGGAAGAGCGCCCGGACCACGAGGATGAGGAACGAGACGAGCAGTAGCGGCAGGAAGATGAAGTTAGTGCGTTCGACACCCTTCGCGATGCCCGCCGCGAGCACGAAGATCGTCACTCCCCAGACGGCGACGAGGGGGATCAGGACCGAGGGCACGAACTGCATCGAGACCCCGGGGTCGCTGAGCTGCAGGAAGTCGCCGGTGAAGAACGCCGCCGGGTCGTCGCCCCAGCCGAGGTTGAACGAGAGCACGAAGAAGCTCAGCGCCCAGGCGATGATCGCCGTGTAGTACAGGCCGATCACGAAGCAGATGAAGACCTGGAACCAGCCGAGGCTCTCCATCCACTTCGCGACGCGACGGAAGGCGGTCGGTGCGGCCCCGCGCATCCGGTGGCCGATCGCATAGTCGAGGAAGAGGATCGGGATGCCCGCGGTGATGAGCGCGACGAGGTACGGGATGAGGAACGCGCCCCCGCCGTTCTCATACGCCACCCCCGGGAAGCGCCAGATGTTGCCGAGCCCGACGGCGGAGCCGATGGCGGCGAGGATGAACCCGGTCTGGCCGGTCCATTGCTCGCGAGGCTTGACCTCGGTTGTTGTGGATGTCGTCATTGAGAATCCCCCAAGAGCGTCGTGAGCGGGTGCGCGTGCGACGACAAGCGCTCTGCTTGCCCGACGAGCCTAGTGAATTCGAGGTGCACCTCGCATGCCCGGCATCGAATCGTGATTCGCGACGGGGCGCGGAACTCTCCGAACGTCGGGCCCTAGCGCTCCAGGAGGTGCAGGCGGCTCACCATGCGGAACGCGTCGGCGCGGCCCGCGGCGGCGGCCACGAACTCGTCGAACGACGCATCCGCGGAGAAGTGCGCCTCGATGTCGTAGTCGACGAGCACGTCGATCGCAGTGACGAAGCGCTGCTGTGGATCGCGGCCGACCGAGGCGAGGAGCGGGACGTCGAGCACGTGCCACGTGTCGAAGTCGCGCGCCCACTGCAGGTATTCGAGCGACGACGTCTTCGCGACGAACAGCTCCGCGAACGTCGCCCAGAGCTCGCGCCCGCGCACGGCCGTCACTTCGAAGGTGCGCCCGCCGAGGTCGAGGCTCGTCGCCTCGGCGGTCGACGGGCGGGTAGTGGTGGATGCGGCGCTCGGCACGTGAGTCCACGACCCGGTCGCGAATCCCCGGCGCTCGACCGTTGCCGCTCGCGAGCGGCGGTAGTCGAAGTCGCCAGTGAGCTCGACGACGTCGAGCTTACGCTCGATGAGCTCGATGCCCGGCTCGAAGATGTGGTGGTAGACGGGGCTCGGGAGGAGGCCCTGTGGCGGGTAGTTCGAGGTCGCGACGATCGTGATGCCGTGCTCGAGTGCATACCGCAGCAGGCCGGTGAGCAGCGTCGCGTGGCCGGGGTCGTGCACGTGGAACTCGTCGAACAGCAGCAGGTGAGCATCGCCGATCAGTTCTTCGACAGCATTCGCGAAGACACTGTCCGAGCCGCGGTTCGCGAAGATGCGGGAGTGCAGCTCGTTGAAGAACGAGTGGAAGTGGACGCGCAGCTTCCGCTCGATCGGGACCGCGTCGTAGAAGGCATCCAGCAGCCACGACTTGCCGCGGCCCGCCGGCCCCCACAGGTAGAGCCCGCGCGGGGTCGCCGAATGGGGAGGAGCGGCGGTGGCGTGATCTGCGTCGTCCTCGCCGGGATGGGTCTCCCCGGCCGCACGCGCCTCGCGCTCGACGATCTGCGCGCCGAGGCCCGCGAGACGCAGGGCGACCATCCGCTGCCCATCGTCAAGCGCGAAGCCGGCCGATGCGGCTGAGGCGACGACGGCTTCGAAGACTCCGGCCGCCGCTTGGCTCGCTCCCGCCTCAACAGTTTCGGGATGGGCTTCTCGCTTCGGGATGGGAAGCAACCCATCCCGAAGCGAGGAACCCATCCCCAGACTCACGGCGCGGCGGTCCTTAGGAGATCGCAGCCGCGACGGCGGCGGAGATCGGCGCGGAGTTCGGTCCGACGACGTCGCCGAAGCGCTTCGGCAACGTGGCGCCGCGCGCCTCGGAGAGCTCGGCAAGCGTGAACTCGAAGAGGCCCTGGACCTCGAGCTTCGCGTCGGCACCCATGCCGTCGCTCACGCCGACGCGGGTGACGGGGAAGTCGCGCGCCTCGCACATCGCCTGGAAGCGCACGTCGTCGTCGTGTGGGACGGAGACGAGGATGCGCCCGGCCGACTCGCTGAACAGCGCGGTAGCCGCATCCACCCCCTCCTTCTGCATGAGGCCGTCGAGCACGATGCGCGCGCCGACGCCGAAGCGGGTCGAAGACTCGACGATCGCCGCCGCGAGGCCGCCCTCGGAGAGGTCGTGCGCCGAGGTGAGGAGGCCCTGCTGGCCTGCTCCGATGACGAGGTCGGCGAGTGCCTTCTCGCGCTCGAGGTCGACCTGCGGGGGCAGCCCGCCGAGGTGACCGTGCACGACGTCGGCCCAGATGGAGCCGGACAGCTCTTCGAGCGTCGTGCCGAGGAGGTAGAGGTTGTCGCCCTCCTCCTGCCAGCCGGACGGGACGCGGCGGGCCACGTCGTCGATGAGGCCGAGCACGGCGACGACAGGCGTCGGGTGGATGGGCACGTCGCCGGTCTGGTTGTAGAACGACACGTTGCCGCCCGTGACGGGGATGCCGAGCTCGAGGCACGCGTCGGCGAGGCCCTCGACGGCCTGCGCGAACTGCCACATGACCTCGGGGTTCTCGGGGCTGCCGAAGTTGAGGCAGTCGGAGACGGCGGCTGGGCGTGCACCCGTGGCTGCGACGTTGCGGTACGCCTCGGCGAGGGCGAGCTTGGCGCCCGCGGACGGGTCGAGCTGCGCGTAGCGGCCGTTGGCGTCGAGGCTGATCGCGAAGCCGAGTCCGGACTCCTCGTCGATGCGCACCATGCCGGCGTCCTCCGGCGTGCCGAAGGCCGTGTTGCCGAGCACGTAGCGGTCGTACTGCTGCGTGATCCACTCGGGGTCGGCGAGGTTCGCCGACGAGACGAGGGCGAGCACCTGCTCGCGGAGTTCCTCACCCGACTGCGGGCGGGGGAGCGCGGATGCGGTGTCAGCCTGCAGCGCGTCGATCCATGCCGGGTAGGCGACGGGGCGGTCGTAGACGGGGCCGTCGATCGCGACGGTGCGCGGGTCGACGTTCACGATCTCCACGCCGCGCCAGTTGATGACGAGGCGGCCGGTGTCGGTGACCTCGCCGAGGACGCTCGTCTCGACGTCCCACTTGTCGACAATCGCCATGAACGCGTCGAGCTTGTCGGGCGCGACGACCGCCATCATGCGCTCCTGGCTCTCCGACATGAGGATCTCCTCAGCCGTCAGGTTCGGATCACGCAGGAGCACCTTGTCGAGCTCGATGTACATGCCGCCGTCGCCGGCCGCGGCGAGCTCGCTCGTCGCGCAGGAGATGCCGGCAGCGCCCAGGTCCTGGATGCCCTCGACGACCTTCTCGCGGAACAGCTCGAGGCAGCACTCGATGAGCACCTTCTCGGCGAACGGGTCGCCGACCTGGACGGCGGGGCGCTTCGTGGGGCCCTTCTCGTCGAACGAGTCGGAGGCGAGGATGGAGGCGCCGCCGATGCCGTCGCCACCCGTGCGGGCGCCGAAGAGCACCACCTTGTTGCCGGCGCCGCGCGCGTTCGCGAGGTGCAGGTCCTCGTGGCGGAGCACGCCGACCGCGAGGGCGTTGACGAGCGGGTTCGCCTGGTAGACGCTGTCGAACCACGTCTCGCCGCCGATGTTCGGCAGGCCGAGGCAGTTGCCGTAGAAGGAGATGCCGCTCGTGACGCCATGCACGACCCGCGCCGTGTCGGCTTCGTCGATGGCGCCGAAGCGCAGCGCATCCATGACCGCGACCGGGCGGGCACCCATCGAGATGATGTCGCGGACGATGCCGCCGACACCGGTCGCGGCTCCCTGGAACGGCTCGATGTAGGAGGGGTGGTTGTGCGACTCGACCTTGAAGGTCACCGCCCAGCCCTCGCCGGCGTCGATGACGCCCGCGTTCTCGCCCATGCCGACCATGAGGTTCTTCTTCATCTCGTCGGAGACCTTCTGGCCGAACTGGCGCAGGTAGTTCTTCGAGGACTTGTAGGAGCAGTGCTCCGACCACATGACGGAGTACATGGCCAGCTCGCCCGACGTGGGGCGGCGGCCGAGGATCTCGCGGATCTTGTCGTACTCGTCGGGCTTCAGTCCGAGGGCGCCGTACGGCTGCTCCTTCTCGGGAGTCGCCTTCGCGTTGTCGACGGTGTCTGGCACGTGGGTGGTCTGGCTGCTCACTGGCGAGGCTCCTTCTGGCGGCGCGATGCGGAGAAGTCGGGGCGTGTCCGCACCGGACGAGTCTACGGCGTTCGGGGGCGCCCGCGCGAAGGGGTGTGGATGGACGCTGGCGGCGCGGCCCGTCGCGGGGCTGTTAGACCAGCCGCACGTCGCAGCCGGCCGAGCGCAGTGCCTCGACGTCGCCCGCGTCTGCCTCGGTGCCCGTGATGAGGCTCTCGAACTCGTCGAGGCCGCCGATCACGCCGACGTGGGCGCGGCCGAGCTTGCTGGCGTCGGCGACGACCACCGAGCGGTCGGCTGCGTGGAGCATGGCCCGCTTGAGCTCGGACTCCGGCAGGTTCACGTTGGTGACGCCCGCGCCGACCTGCACGCCCGTGCAGCCGATGACGGCCAGGTCGGTGTGGATGCGCTCGAGCATCGCGGACGCGTAGGGCGCGACGAGCGAGTGCTGCAGCGGGCGCAGGGTGCCGCCGGTCACGACGACCGTGAAGCGGGGGATGGCCGACTCGAGGGCGAGCGCGATCGAGAGGCCGTTCGTGATGATGACGACGTCGTCGAGATCCTCCCGCGCGAGCAGGGCCTCGGCGACGGCCGTGGTCGTCGTCCCGACGTCGAGGAGCACGCTGGAGCCGCTCGTGACGAGGGCTGCCGCGGCGGTGCCGATGCGGCGCTTCTCGTCTGCGGCACTCTGCTGCGCGGTCTCGAAGGAGGTCTCGAGGCCGGCGGGCCCGTGGCCGAAGATCGCACCGCCGTGGACCCGCCCGAGGATCCCCGCACGCTCGAGCGCCGTGAGGTCGGAGCGGACCGTGACCTCTGAGACGCCGAGCTCGCGGCTCAGGTCAGCGACCCTGGCGAAGCCGGTACGTTTGACGAGCGCGACCACGTCGGCTCTGCGCGCCTCCGCGGGGCGGTCTGGGGTCGTCTCGTTGTTCACCACGATCCACAGCTTACGCCTTCGCAAGCAGATTGGCGCTTGACTTTCGAAAACGAAAGTGGCGTAATCGGAGCGTGCACTCCCTCACCAACAACATCGTCAAGCGCGAGACGCTCCTCTCTGACGGTCGCGAGCTCATCTACTTCGACGACGCCGACACGACCCTCGACCCCGAGCGCGCGCTCGACAGTCGCATCCCTGCCGATCGTCCGCCGGTCGCCGAGATGCGCCAGGACCCGCTCACCGGTGAGTGGATCTCGATCGCCGCGGCGCGCCAGAACCGCGTCATGCTGCCGCCCAAGCACCTCGACCCCCTGGCGCCTTCGAGCCCGGCGAACCTCACCGAGGTGCCGAGCAACTACGACGTGGCCGTGTTCGAGAACAAGTCGCCCTCCTTCGGCCCGACGCTCGCCGGCGACGGCTTCAGCCCCGAGGGCGAGCTCGAGGAACTCGCATCCCTTGGCCTCGGCCGCACGAAGCCGTCGATCGGCCGATGCGAGGTCGTCTGCTTCAGCCCCGAATCAGAGGGGTCGTTCGCCTCGCTCTCGCTCTCGCGCGCTCGCACGGTCGTCGAGGCATGGGCTGACCGCACCGCCGCGCTCTCGCAGCTGCCCGGCGTGCAGCAGGTCTTCCCGTTCGAGAACCGCGGCAAGGACATCGGCGTCACGCTGCACCACCCGCACGGCCAGATCTACTCGTACCCCTACGTCACGCCGCGCACTGCTGCGCTCATCCGCTCTGTCGAGAAGTACGGGCCGACGCTCTTCCAGGACATCCTCGACTTCGAGCAGGCCTCCGAGCGGATGCTCATCCGCGGCGAGCACGTCACGTTCTTCGTGCCCTTCGCCGCGCGGTGGCCGCTCGAGGTGCACATGCTCCCGCACCGCCACGTCGCCGACCTCGCCGAGACGACGCCGGAGGAGCGCGACGAGATCGCCCGCGAGTACCGCCGCGTGCTGCGCGCCCTCGACGCGATTTACGACACCCCGACCCCCTACATCGCCGCGTGGCACCAGGCGCCCGTCAACTCGCATCGGGATGACGTCAGGCTCATGCTGCAGATCACCTCGCCTCGGCGTGCGGAGGACAAGCTCAAGTTCCTCGCCGGTTCCGAGTCGGCGATGGGGGCCTTCATCGGCGACGTCCCGCCTGAAGCCACGGCGGGCCTCCTGCGCGCGGCGCTCGCGAAGGTGGACGCAGCGTGACCCGGCCAGAGCTGGCGACGGCGGCGACGGATGCGTTCGCGCGCATCCACGGCGGCGCGCCAGACGGCCTGTGGTCGTCGCCGGGTCGAGTGAACCTGATCGGCGAGCACACCGACTACAACGAGGGCTTCGTGTTCCCGTTCGCGATCAACCGGCACACGGTGGTCGCCGCGAGGCTGCGCGACGACCGGATGGTCCGCGTCTCGAGCGGCCTCCGCGACGGCGTCGAGGAGGTCGCCATCGACGATCTGGCGCCGGATGCGCTCGGCGGCTGGTCCGCGTACGCGCTCGGGGTCATCTGGGCCGCGGGCCAGCTGGGCACCGACCTCAGCGAAGCCCGGGGGCTCGACCTGCACGTCGAGTCGGATGTGCCCCTCGGGGCAGGGCTGTCCTCATCCGCCGCCCTCGAGGGGGCCGTTGCGGTCGCGATCGACGAGCTGTGGGGCCTCGGGCTCGACCGCCGGACACTCGCTCGCATCGGGCGCCTCGCCGAGAACGAGGCCGTCGGCGCCCCGACCGGGATCATGGACCAGTCGGCGGTGCTGCTCGGCCAGCGCGACTCGGGTGTGCTGCTCGACTGCCGGTCGCTCGAGTCGACCATCGTGCCGCTCGCGTTCGAGGCGCAGGGGCTCGCGGTGCTCGTCATCGACACCCGCGTCGAGCATGCCCACGCGAACGGCGGCTACGCCGAACGGCGAGCCTCTTGCGAGCGCGGGGCTGCGGGGCTGGGCGTCTCATCGCTGCGCGACGTGGCCGTCGACGACCTGGAGCGCGCCGAGCAGGTCCTGGATGAGGAGACGTTCCGCCGGGTGCGGCACATCGTCACCGAGAACGCAAGGGTTCTTGCCGTCGTGGACGCGCTCCGCGACAGTGGCCCGCGCAGCATCGGCCCGCTGCTCGCCGAGTCCCACGCATCGATGCGCGACGATTTCGAGATCTCCGTGCCGGAACTCGACCTCGCGGTATCGACGGCCGTCGCTGCAGGTGCCATCGGCTCGCGCATGACGGGCGGCGGCTTCGGGGGAGCGGCCATCGCGCTCGTGGAACGCGACGACCTCGCCTCCATCTCGCAGCGCATCCACGAGGCCTTTGCCGCCGCGGGGTTCACGGAGCCGGCGACGTTCGAGGTGCTCCCCTCCCAGGGCGCTACCCGCGTCTGAGCCGCGCCCCGACGCCCGCTGGCTCCTGCCCGGCTGGCTCCTCCGCTCCAGCTCGTCTAGCGGAGCCGCTTGCCAGACCTGGGCCTTGCGCATCCGCTGCAGGTTGAGCGGCTGCGCTTGCCACAGGTCTGATGCCTTGCCGGGACTTCTCGGCGCAGACGTCGGGCTCGCGCATCCGCTCGCCGGAAAGCGGATGCGCGCGGCCCAGGTCTGCGGCTCGGGCGCCCGCTGCTACTCGTGCGGGGCGAGCGACACGATGAGGTCGGTGCGCAGGTCGTCGGGGTTCATGTCGGGGCTCGGCTCGGTGACGTAGATCTCCACCATCGAACCGGGGGCCTCGCCGGAGTCGGCGACATCCTGCATCAGGCGACCCCATGATTCGCCGAGGCCATCGAACGAGCCGAGGTGCGTGGCACCGGCCGCCGGACCGGCTGGCAACCAGGAATTCTGGATGGCGATGTCGCCGACGATGATCTTCTCCCGCACCGACTCGGTGACGGGGAAGCCGATCTCCACGTCGAAGGTCTGCGACGGGTCGCCGTGGTAGACGGCCAGCGCGGGCCCCGCCGGATGCACTTTGTCGGCCCCGATCGCTGCGCCCATCGCCTGGAACGTCGTGTCGAACAGCGCGCGCAGGTCGCCCATGCTGACGTTGTCGTAGCGCGCGACCGCCAGGGGGACGGCGGTCAGCTCGAAGCGCTCGACGCCTTGGCGGGGCGATTCGGGCAGCGGAAGTGTCTCTGGCATGGTGTCCTCCTCGACGTCCCGCGCAGGCGGGAGCAGATGCTTGACGCCAACCTAGGGCAAGCAGCCGTATGCTGACGCCAGGTTCGGTGTTCTCGCGGGAACTTCTCCACAAGGACCGGAACTCGACGCGCTCGGTGCGCGGCCGAGGCGCTACGATCGCGCAGGTGACGCGCCGGCGCAGGAGACGGTCGGGTGGATGCGCCACCGGAACCACGAGAGACACGAGCTGCGCATGAACACCGTCGAGAACAACGGCATCGACACCGGGGCGACGCAGAAGCGGCCGCTTGCGCGGGCGCTCACGGCCCGGCACATCCGCTTCATGGCGCTCGGCTCGGCGATCGGAACGGGCCTCTTCTACGGCTCGTCGGCCGCGATCCAGGCCGCAGGCCCCGCCGTGCTGCTCGCGTACATGATCGCCGGCGCCGCCGTCTTCATGGTGATGCGTGCGCTCGGCGAGATGACCGTGCGTCACCCCGTGACCGGCTCGTTCGGGCAGTTCGCGAACCGCTACCTCGGCGCGCGCTGGGGCTTCATCACCGGCTGGACGTACGCGTTCGAGATGATCGTCGTCGCGATCGCCGACGTCACCGCCTTCGGCGTCTACATGGGCTTCTGGTACCCGGACGTCGCGCGCTGGGTGTGGATCGTCGCCGTCATCCTCTTCATCGCCGCCATCAACCTGCTCGGCGTGCGCGCATTCGGGGAGCTCGAGTTCTGGCTCGCCCTCGTCAAGGTCACGGCGATCATCGCCATGATCGCGGGTGGCATCGCGATCATCATCTTCGGCTTCAGCAACCAGTCACCGGATGCGTCCGGCATCGGCGCGCTCTTCAACCCGGCGACGGGCGGCTTCTTCCCGATGGGCATCGAGGGAGTCATCGCCTCCTTCGCGATCGTGGTCTTCGCGTTCGGCGGCATCGAGATCATCGGCATCACGGCGGGTGAAGCGCAGGACCCGAAGCGCGTCATCCCGAAGGCCATCAACAGCGTGCCGCTGCGCATCCTCCTCTTCTACGTGGGCGCGCTCGCGGTCATCATGATGCTCGCGCCGTGGAACACGATCACGGGAGACGCGAGCCCGTTCGTCTCGATCTTCGACGGCCTCGGGATCCCCGCGGCCCCGCACATCCTGAACTTCGTGGTCATCACGGCGGCGCTCTCGGCCATCAACTCGGACGTGTTCGGGGCCGGCCGCATGATCTACGGCCTCGCCGAGCAGGGGCAGGCGCCGCGCGTGTTCCTGCGCGTCTCGAGGAACGGCGTGCCGTGGGCGACGGTCGCGCTCATGGTCGCGGCGCTCGCGGTCGGCGCGTGGATGAACGCCGTGATCCCCGAGGACGTGTTCCTTGTGATCGCGTCCATCGCGACGTTCGCGACGGTGTGGGTGTGGATCATGATCGTCTGCTCGCACATCGCGATGAAGCGGGACATCGCACGCGGCGGCCGCAGCGCATCCGAGTTCCCCGTGCCGCTGTGGCCGTACGCGTCGTGGGCGACGCTCGGGTTCCTCGTGTTCGTGCTCGGCGTGCTCGGCTGGTTCGAGAACACGCGCGTCGCCCTCGTGGTCGGAGCCGTCTGGTTGGCGCTGCTGCTCGTCGCCTACCAGTTCGCCGTCGGCACGGCCGGCAAGCGCCGCGCCGACCTCGTCGACGAGACGCGAGCAGTGGAGGTGCAGGCCGGCGGGCCTACGCCGCAAGTCAAGGGCACCCCGCGCGACTGACCCGCCCCGATACGATGGGGACGCACACTCCCGGCACGACAGACGACTGAGGCGCCAGATCTTGCAATTCATCTCAACACGCGGCGGCACGCTCGGCGCATACTCCGACGTTCTCCTCGAGGGCCTCGCCCCGAACGGCGGGCTCGCCGTCCCGGAGCTGCTGCCGCAGTTCACGAACGACGACCTCGAGCGGTGGCGGCCGCTCGACTACGCCGGTCTCGCGACCGAGGTGCTCGCGCTGTTCGCGACCGACATCCCCCGCGAAGACCTCGAGCAGCTGACGGCGCACGCCTACGGCGAGGGCCGCTTCGCCTCCGAGGATGTCGTCCCGCTGCAGAAGCTGGATGCGCAGCTCACGCTCGTGGGCCTGTCCGAGGGGCCGACCCTCGCGTTCAAGGACATGGCCATGCAGTACCTGGGCCAGACCCTCGACTACGTGCTCGCCAAGCGCGACCGCGTGCTCAACGTGCTCGGCGCGACCTCGGGCGACACCGGCTCGGCCGCGGAGCACGCCCTGCGCGGACGCGAGCGCGTCTCCGTCTTCATGCTCTCCCCGCAGGGCCGCATGAGCGCGTTCCAGCGCGCGCAGATGTACTCGCTGCAGGACGAGAACGTGCACAACATCGCCGTCAAGGGCGTCTTCGACGACTGCCAGAACCTCGTGAAGCGCCTCGCTGAAGACATCGACTTCAAGCGCGGCAACAACATCGGCGCCGTCAACTCCATCAACTTCGGCCGCATCTCGGCCCAGATCGCCTACTACGTGTGGGCGTGGCTGCGAGCCACCGACGAGCTGTCGGCGGATGCTCGCGACGGCTTCGAGGTGTCGTTCGCGGTGCCGTCCGGCAACTTCGGCAACATCCTCTCCGGCCTGTACGCGAAGCTCATGGGCCTGCCCGTGCGCAAGCTCGTGCTCGCCGTCAACGAGAACAACGTGCTCGACGAGTTCTTCCGCACGGGCTTCTACCGCCCGCGCAACGCCGAGAACACGCTCGCCACGTCGAGCCCCTCGATGGACGTGTCGCGCGCGTCGAACCTCGAGCGCTTCGTGTTCGAGCTGCTCGGTCGCGACGGCGGGCGCACGGCAGCCGCGTGGAGCGAGCTGGCCGAGACGGGCGAGATCGACCTGTCGGTGGCGCAGCACACGTTCGAGCCGCTCTTCGGCATCGTCAGCGGAACGAGCACCCACGCCGACCGTCTCGCGACGATCCGCAGCGTGCACGACGCATCCGGTGTCACGATCGACCCGCACACAGCCGACGGCGTGAAGGTCGCGCGCGAGCACCTCGAGGACGGCGTTCCCATGCTCGTGCTCGAGACCGCGAAGCCGCAGAAGTTCGCCGACACGATCTCCGAGGCGCTCGGCGCCGAGGTCGAGGTCGACGCGGAGACGCGGGCGCTCCTCGACGCGCCCCAGCGGGTCGTCGAGCTCGACGACGACGAGCAGCTCCTGCGCGACTTCATCGCGGAGCGCGTGCTGCGCTAACGCCCAGCCCCATCCGGGCGTAGACGGATGGAAAATGCATGCTCCTTGCACCGGGAGCATGCATTTTTCGTAGGTCTGCGCCGCAGCGGGCGGGTGCGGGAGGCAGTCGCGCGCGGGAGCGCCCGCGAGCCGCCTACTTGTAGTGGTGCTCCCCGCGGGCGGCCTTCTCGACGACGTCCTGGATGCGCGCGGCGCGGATCGCTGGCGTCTTGATGCCGGTGATGCGGAAGATGACCTGGAAGCGCTCCTGCTTCTTCATCGCCTCGAAGAAGGCGAGGGCGGCTGGGTTCGCGTCGAGTGCCGCCTGCAGGTCGGCGGGCACCACTGCGTCCTTGACCCGGTAGGCGGCGTCCCAACGGCCGTCGGCCTTCGCCCGCTCGATCTCCGCGAGGCCGCCCGGTTGCATCCGCCCCTCTTCGATGAGGCGGGCCACGTGCCCGACGTTGATCTGCGACCACGGGCTGTTCTTCCGCCGTGGCGTGAACGCCTGCAGCATGTAGTCGTCGTCGAATCGCGCCGACTGGCCGTCGATCCACCCGTAGCAGAGCGCCACTTCGAGCGCCTCCTGCCAGGTGATGCCCGGCGCCTTCGAGAGCTTCTTGCGCAGCTTCAGCCGCACGCCGCCGTCGTCGGGGTCGGCGGCGAGAAACGCCTCCCACTGCTCGATCGTGAACTCGTGGATGGGTTTGTCGGCAAAGCTCACCATGCCGTCATCCTAGGAGGCCGTCGGACAGGCTGGCGCTGTCCGACTTCCGTGATGGATGCGCCCCACCGACCACCGGGAACGCATCCGGGCCCGTTTCATCACGGAAATCGGTCAGGGCCCGCGCCCAGCAGAAAGCTGAGCACGGGCCCTGATCGTCGGCCCGAGCCGACGAGGCCCTTCGCCTGCCTCGCCTACCCGGCGATGAAGCTCATGAGCAGCCGCACGGAAAGCGCGAGCACCGCGACGAGGCCGAGGATGCCGAACAGGTTCTGCCACCACTTGTTGCGCATCTCGCCCATGAGCGAGCGGCGGTTCGCCATGATGATGATGAGTGCCGCCAGGATGGGCGCGACCAGGATGGTGAGGGCCTGGGCGAGCACGATGAGCTCGACGGGCGAGGTCTGGAAGATGAGCGTCACCGCCAGACCGAAGGCGAGGATGAAGCCGCTCGTGACGCGGGCCGTGATGGTGTTCGCGGATCCACCCCTGCCGAACGCGTCGGACAGCATCGTGCCGCCGGCGATCGCGTTGGGGATCATCGAGGAGAACGCCGCTCCCGCGAAGCCGAGGGCGAAGATGAAGCCGCCGACGGGTCCCGCGAGCGGTTCGAAGATCGCCGCCAGGCCGGTGATCGAGGTCGCGGTCTCGGCGGTCTTGCCCAGGGCGCCCGCCGCGACGACGATGACGAGCCCCGTCATGATGCCAGGCGCGATGATGCCTGGGATCGTGTCGACCAGCGTCACGTCGCGGTAGTCCTCCTCCGTGCGGCCGCGCTCCTTCGTGCCGTAGGAGGTGTAGAAGGCGGCGTTGATGGAGAAGTTCGTGCCGACGAGCGCCACGATGAGCAGCCAGGAGCCCTCCGGTGCGGTCGGGATGAGCCCGCGGCCCGCCTCCGCCCAGTCGGGGTTGACGACGAACGCGCTCACGACGAAGCAGATCGCCATGAGGGCGACGATGCCGATGAGCACCTTCTCGATGACGTTGTAGATGCTGCGGATGAAGAGCACGGCCGCGACGCCGAGGGTGCAGATGGCGGTCCACATGACGGGCGAAGAGCCCTCGACGAGCATCGAGAGTCCGAGGCCCGAGCCGACCGCGTTTCCCACGGAGAAGCACAGCGTGATGAGGAAGACGCCGACGCCGGCGACGACCCCGAGAGGCTTCCCGAGGTGGTCCTTGATGGAGGCGATGAGGGACACGGGCGATTTGATGCCGAGCCGCACGCTCATGTCGGTGAGGAAGATCATGAGCACCGTCGAGACGGCGATGACCCAGATGAGGGCGTACTGGTACGAGCTTCCGGCCTGGACAGCCGTGGTGAGGTTGCCGGGCCCGAACTGCCAGGCGCCCGCGACGAACGCGGGTCCGATGAGGGCCAGCTGCTGCCAGAAGCGGCGGCGAGTGCGGCGGGATTCGACGATCGTGCGGACTGCTTCGGTCGAGATGCGTGCGTGGCCGGTGCCCGGCGTCGAGTGGAGGCGGGTGTCGCCCATGGGGGTCTCCTTCGGGGAGTGCGGCTGATCGGATGCGGGGCATCCGGCCGCGAAGTCGTCATTGACTTGGGGGTCGCGCAGGTTGGGGGAACCGGCGCGACCGGTGCCGCTTCCGTGGCGTGCGTGGCGGCGTGTGTCGTCGATCTTCGAGCAGTCGACGTCAAGCGTATGGGGCAGCGACCCTGTTGTCGCTGCCCCTGCCTGCTAGGAGGCGACCGTCACGCGGTCGAGCCCTGCGATGGCGAACGCCTCGGCGATCTCGCGGTCCGCGCCGTCCGCGAGTGGCAGGAGCGGGGTGCGGACGGTCGCGTGGTCGAGGATGCCGCGGTGCACGAGGCCCCACTTGAGCGCGACCGTGCCCTCCATGTGCGAGCCGCGGTGGTACACGTTCTTCGTGACGGGGAGCAGGCGCTCGTGGATCTCGTGCGCCCGGTCGTAGTCGTGCGCCTTGCCGGCCTCGATGAGCTCGACGAGCGCCTCGGGAGCGATGTTGCCGTAGCCGACGAGCAGGCCGTCGACGTCGAACATCGTGGGCAGCAGGTACTCGTCGTGGCAGGAGAGGATCTGCAGCTCCGGGTAGGCGGCACGGAGCGCGGGGATCTCGGTGTACCAGCGGCGCATGTTGCGGACGCCGTTCTTCGTCGCGAAGACGCCCTCCTGGCCGGCGATCTCGAGCTGCGTGTCGAGGTTGTAGCTGGCCTTCGTGTTGTCGGGGTACTGGAAGAGGATCAGCGGGAGTCCGCTCTCCTCGTAGACGTCGCGGTAGCGCGTCTGGGGCGCGCCGTCCTGGTAGCCGAAGCGCAGCCACCCGTGGGACGGGTAGACGAGGCCGGCGGACGCGCCAGCATCCACTGCCCGCTTGGCTTCCTCGGCGGCGACGGCGTTGCCCTCCTGGGTGATGCCGGCGACGATCGGGATGCGGGAGTCGACCGACTCGCGGAAGGCCGTGATGACCTTCGCCTGCTCGGTCTGCGTGAGGAACGTGCCCTCGCCGGCGTGGCCGAGGACGACGAGGCTCTTGACGCCGTCGACGGAGCCGAGCCACGAGCCGAGGCGCTGGATGGCGTCGTAGTCGACGGCGCCGTCCTCGGTGAAGGGGGTGACGGGGGCGGGGGAGAGGCCGCGGAGATCGATCGACATCTTGTCTTCCTTTGCTCATCGTTGAGGTGGTGGGTCCCGGCCGTTGCGGGCTGGCGTTGCTTCTGGTCCTGTCAGGTGCAAACGTTTGCGGGAACGATTGCAAGTCTTGATGCAAACGTTCCCGGTGTCAACCCCCGAATCCTGTGCTTGCTGCCGGAGCGGTGTCAGCGACCGGGATACACTCCTCCGCATGAGGCGAAACGACAGTGCTGTTGCCCCCGGAGCGGGCGAGCGCCGAGTCGTGACCCTCAAGGAGGTCGCCGCCGAAGCCGGCGTCAGCATCTCGACCGTCAGCCGCATCCTCGACGAGCGCACCGCGCAGTCGCAGTCGGCGACCGCCGTGCGCGTCCGCGAGATCGCGAACGAGCTCGGCTACCGGCGCAACGTGTTCGCGTCCCAGCTCCGCCGCGGATCGACGAGCACGATCGGCGTGCTCGTGCCGCGCCTCAGCGACACGGTCATGGCGCTCATGTACGAGGCGGTCGAGCGTGCAGCGGCCGCGCGCGGCTACGTCGCGGTCGTCGCGACGACCGGCGACGACGCCGAAGGCGAGCAGCGCGCCGCCCAGGTCCTCCTCGACCGCAACGTGGATGCGCTCATCATCGCCTCATCTCGACGCGTCGACTCCTTCCCCCAGTCGCTGCAGGAGTCTGGCATCCCGCTCGCACTCGTCCTGCGCACCGACGGTGTCAGCCCGTCCTCCCTCGGCGACGACGAAGTCGGCGGCTACCTCGCCGTGCGGCACCTCATCGACCTCGGCCACCGCGACATCGCACTCGTCACGGGTCCCGACTTCACGTCCAGTGCACGAGACCGCCTGGCCGGAGCGCTGCGGGCGGCGCGCGAGGCCGGCATCGAGATCCCTCCGCACCGCATCGCGGGCGACGGCTTCCGCATCGAACACGGCGCCGCCGCCGCCGAGCGCATCCTCGACGCGGCCGACGTGCCGCCGACCGCGATCTTCGCCGCGAACGACAACCTCGCCCTCGGCGTCATGGCCGCCTCGCACCGCCACGGCCTGCGGATCGGCACCGACCTGGCCCTCGTGGGCTACAACGACGTCCCCTTGGCCGAGGCCCTGCCCGTGCCGCTCACCTCGGTGCGCACGTCGTTCGACCAGATCGCCACGACCGCGCTCGAGCTGCTGCTGACGCCCGGCGCAGGTCCCGTCATCCGCCGCGCGATGCCGACCCTCATCCCGCGCGCATCCAGCTGCCCGCCGCCGCAGCGCTGACCGCGGCTCCGTCGGACCGCCGCGGGTGCCGAGTTCGCCGCGGTCCTGTCCGGCATCAGTGCAATATGGCCGCATTTCGCCCCGTCAGGCCGTCGTTGGCGCGTTCTTGCACTGATGTTGGACAGGGTCGCCGCTCGGCGGCTGGGCCGACCGGCGCTCCGGGGCTTCGTGCCTCGTGCTCTGGCCCGTGCTCTGGCCCCGCCCCCTGTGGCCAACTTCCGTGATCGATGCGCGCCCGTGGCGTTCGTGGCGCCGTATGAAGGCGCTTTGTCCCGCAGCTTGGTCAGATGAACGTCGTTACTCGTCGAGGAGGTCGAGGAGCGTGCGGATGATCGCCTCGCGCTCCCCGTCGCTCGGAAGGAGCTTCGCGGCCTCGGGGAGGCTCTCGCGCGACTCGCTCACGAACGACGTCGAATGGTAGAGGCCGTCGCCGAGGAGCTTGGTCATGTGGGCGACGAGTGGACTGCCGGTCGATTCGAGGATCGCGTCGTGCCACGAGCGCTCGAGTTCGAGCACGGCGCGGGTGGCGCTCTGGTTGCCGTTGCGGGAGAGATTCATGACGGCGAGCCAGGCGGTGTCGAGCTCGTCGCCGACCGAGCTGCTCATCTCGATGAAGTGGCGGACGGTGGTCGCGGCGTCGCCGTGCAGCTGGTCGGCGCTTGCTCGCGCCATGCCGGTGAAGCGCTCGATGAGCGCATCCGCCAGCGCCTCCTTCGAGGGGAAGTGGTAGATGAGTCCGCCCTTGGAGACACCCGCGATGCGGGCGACGGCGTCGAGGGTGGTCGCGGCGACGCCCACGGTGGTCAGTGACTCCTCGTAGGCGTCGAGGATCTTCTCTCTGGCGGAGCTCATGGCCGACATCTTACAGTTGCCAGCTATACCGGCTGGTCGGTATAGTCGTTCTTCATGACCACACTGATCGAACAGCGCGCAGGCCGGAAGGAATGGCTCGGCCTCGCGGTGCTGATGCTCCCCGTCCTCCTCGTGTCGATCGACAACACGGTCCTGAGCTTCGCCCTTCCCTACATCGCGCTCGACCTCAAGCCGAGCGCCGCGATGCAGCTCTGGATCATCGACATCTACCCGCTTGTGCTCGCGGGCCTCCTCGTCACGATGGGCTCATTCGGCGACCGCATCGGCCGCCGCAAGCTGCTGCTCATCGGCTCTACGGGATTCGCGCTCGTCTCCGTGCTCGCGGCCTTCTCCGTCTCCGCCGAGATGCTGCTGCTCTCGCGTCTGCTGCTCGGTGTCTTCGGCGCCATGATCATGCCGTGCACGCTCTCGCTGCTGCGCGGCATGTTCCACGACCGCGCCCAGCGCCGCCTCGCCATCGCCATCTGGGCGACCGGCTTCTCGGCGGGCACCGCCATCGGGCCGATCGTCGGCGGCGTGCTCCTCGAGCACTTCCACTGGGGTTCCGTCTTCCTCATCGCGGTGCCGTTCCTGCTGCCGCTGCTCGTCTTCGCGCCGCTGCTCGTCACCGAGTCGCGCGACCCGAACCCCGGCCCCATCGATGTTCCCGCGATCCTGCTCTCCATGGCGGCGCTCGCGCCCATCGTCTTCGCCATCAAGCACACGGCGACCGACGGCCTCGACCTCATCTCGGTGGGCTCGCTCCTGGTCGGCCTGCTGTCCGGTTGGCTGTTCGTGCGTCGACTCCTGAAGCAGGAGAATCCGATCCTCGACATGCGCCTGTTCGCGGTGCCCGCCTTCACCGGTTCGGTGCTCGTGAACCTCGTCAGCGTCGTCGCGCTCGTGGGTCTGCTCTTCTTCCTGTCGCAGCACCTCCAGCTCATCCTCGGACTCACTCCGCTGCAGGCCGGCCTCATGCTGCTGCCAGGGACGGTCATGATGATCGTCGCCGGCCTCCTCATCGTGCGCGTCGTGCGCCGCGTGAAGGTGCACATCGCGATGGCGTTCGGCCTCGGCCTCGCGTTCCTCGCCTACCTGTCGCTCGCGATCACGGGCGGCTCAGCGCCGCTGTGGATGCTCGTGGCGGCGTTCACGCTGCTCGCGGCGGGAATCGCGATCGCCGAGACGCTCTCGAACGATGTCATCATCGCGAGTGTCCCGCCGGCCAAGGCCGGTGCGGCGTCTGCCGTCTCGGAGACGGCCTACGAGGTGGGCGCGGTGCTCGGCACGAGCGTCCTCGGTGGTGTCCTGACGTCCAGCTACCGCTCCGGCATGGTCGTCCCGGAAGGGGTGACCGCCGAGCAGGCGGATGCGGCGCGGGAGACCCTGGCCGGTGCCGTGAACGTCTCGAACGAGCTCGAGGCGGGTGGCATGGCGTCGCAGGCGCAGACGCTCCTCGACTCCGCGTTCCACGCCTTCGATGCGGGCAGCACCGTCACGTCGGCGGTCGGTGCCGTGCTCATGGTCGGCGCGATCTTCCTCGCGCTGCGCATGGTCAGCAAGACACCCGCGTAGTCGGTGGCGCCGGCAGCTGTCGCTCGCATCGCACGGACCCTCGGTGGCTCGTAGGGCTGTGCTGCCAGTCAGGGTGACGTGAGCCCCGAACCGGGCGTCGGACTCCAGATTCGGAGCCCCACGTCACCCTGACCGGCAGCGCCTGCGTGGCAGACCGACCCACATCGTCGCTCGTCAGAAATCGCGCGAGACACCCGGACCCGGTACTGTCGCTGTCGAGCCGTCTTCCAACGCAGGAATCCGCTTCTGCACTGAATCCGTTCCGCAGTGGGTGGGCTACTCAACCGTGATGGCTGTTTGCGTGTATTGCCACACCCAGAGGAGAACCAACGCATGAAGATCGGACTGCTGACCAGCGGCGGCGACTGCCCAGGACTCAACGCTGTCATTCGTGGCAGCGTGCTCCACGGCATCAAGACCTATGACAACGAGTTCGTGGGCTTCCGCGACGGCTGGCGTGGCGTCATCGAGGGTGACGTCATGGATCTTCCTCGCACGAAGGTGCGTGGCCTCGCAAAGCAGGGCGGCACGATCCTCGGCACCTCGCGCACGAACCCGTTCGACGGCCCCAACGGCGGTCCCGAGAACATCGCCGTCATGATGGAGCGCCACTCCGTGGATGCGCTTATCGCGATCGGCGGAGAGGGCACGCTGGCCGGCGCCAAGCGTCTCGCTGACGCCGGCATCCCAGTGGTCGGCGTGCCGAAGACCATCGACAACGACCTCCAGGCCACCGACTACACGTTCGGCTTCGACACGGCCGTGCAGATCGCGACGGACGCCATGGACCGCCTCCGCACGACCGGTGAGTCGCATCACCGCGTCATGGTGGCCGAGGTGATGGGCCGCAACGTCGGCTGGATCGCGCTGCACTCCGGCATGGCGGCTGGCGCTCACGCCGTGCTCATCCCGGAGCAGAAGGTGCCGATGACGCAGGTCGCGGAGTGGGTTTCCGAGGTGCACCAGCGTGGCCGCTCACCGCTTGTCGTGGTTGCCGAGGGCTTCATCCCCGAGGGCATGGACGAGGTGCTCTCGCAGGGCACCGAGGTCTCCGGTCGGCCCCTTCTCGGCGGAGTCGGCGACTACGTGACTGCTGAGCTGGAGAAGCTGACGGGCATCGAGACGCGCAACACGACGCTCGGCCACATCCAGCGTGGTGGCGCGCCGACGGGGTTCGACCGCGTGCTCGCGACCCGTTTCGGCCAGTACGCCGTCGACATGGTCAACGGCAAGCAGTGGGGCAACATGGTCGCGCTGCGCGGCACCGAGATGCAGACGGTCGCCTTCGAGGAGGCCCTCGACGGCCTCAAGACCGTCCCCCAGGACCGCTGGGACCAGGCGAAGATCTTCTTCGGCCGCTAGGCCGTCGGGTCGTTGACCCGAGATGCACGAAGAGGGCGGATGCAGGTGCATCCGCCCTCTTCGTGCACGCGCAGGGTGCTCAGTGGGCGCCGGTGGGTCCGACGAGGGCGCCGCTGAGGGAGCCGGTCAGGATGACGACGGCGAGCACGATGACGGCCGCGCTCATGGTGATCGGCCGGTCAACGAACCAGCGGACGATGCGCTGCAGCGAGAAGCCCTTGGATGGAGCGTCTCGCCAGCCGCCCTCGAGGGCGCCCCGGTGCTCAGCCCACCAGTCGTAGACGAGCGTCGCGAACGGCGGGATGGCCGCGAACCAGCCGAGCCCGAACATCCACCACGGCCAGCGCTGGTTGACGCCGACGAACGCCGTCACGACCAGGTAGACCATGAACATGGCGCCGTGCAGCGAGCCGCCGACGGACACGAGCAGGTCGGTGGTCTGCGTGACGTACTTGAGGAACATGCCGGTGAGCAGCAGGGCCCACGTGATGGCCTCGCCGATCGAGACCGCCCGCAGCAGGACGCGCGGGGTGAGGCGCCGACCGTCGGTGGGGGTCGTCGATCCGGTCGCCGTGGCCTGCGCCGTGCGCCCGGCCGTCGTGCTCGCGTCTGACACCGTCTAGACGCGCGCGAGCAGCGCCTCCACGGCGCTGCGGAAGATCGGGAGGCCGTCGAGGCCGGACGCCATGTGGGTCGCTGTGTCCGGCCCGAAGCCGAGCTCGACCGCGTGCTCGGGGTGCGGCATGAGGCCGACGACGTTGCCGCGTTCGTTCGTGAGGCCCGCGATGTTGTTGCGTGAGCCGTTCGGGTTGACGTCGACGTAGCGGAACGCGACCTGGCCCTCGCCCTCGACGCGAGCGAGCGTCTCGTCGTCGGCGATGAACCCGCCCTCGCCGTTCTTCAGCGGGATGGTGATCTCGGCGTTCTTCTCGTACGCGTTGGTCCACACGGTGTCGTTGTTCTCGACGCGCAGCACCTGGTCGCGGCACACGAACTTGCCGTGGTCGTTGCGGATGAGCCCACCGGGCAGCAGGTGCGCCTCGGTCAGCATCTGGAAGCCGTTGCAGATGCCGAGCACGGGGAGGCCCGCGTTGGCGGCCGTGATGACCTCGGCCATGATCGGCGAGTGGCTGGCGATCGCGCCTGCGCGCAGGTAGTCGCCGTAGCTGAAGCCGCCGGGGAGGATGATGGCGTCGACGCCGTGCAGGTCGTGCTCGCCGTGCCAGAGGGCGACGGCTTCACCGCCCGCGAGGCGCACGGCGCGCTGGGCGTCGCGATCGTCGAGCGAACCCGGGAACGTGATGACGCCGACGCGGGGGCTCATGAAGCGGAGCCCTTCGACTGGACCTCGGCCGCGATGACCGATGCGAGGGACGCCTCGGTGTCGGCGGCGACCGCGTCGTCAGCGTCGTCGTCGGCCGACTCGGCGCCGTCTGGCAGGACGTCGATCGAGATGACGTCCTCGATGACCCCGTTGGCGAGCAGCTCGTCGGCGACCTGCGAGATCTCCTCCATGAGCTCTGCCGTGACTTCGCGGTCGGTGGTGATCTCGAAGCGCTTGCCCACGCGCACGTCGTGCAGGTGGTCCTTGCCGAGGCGCGAGAGGGCGCCGGCGACGGCCTTGCCCTGCGGGTCGAGGAGTTCCTGCTTTGGCATGACGATGACGACGATCTTGGGCATCGGGAGCGGCTCCGATCGGTGGAGGAAAGAGACGCCCCCAGCTTACCGTCAGGCGCGGATGCGCGAGGCTCGTCCAGAATGTCGGTGCACACGCATAGCCTTGACCCACATTCTCGGCCGTTGGCATCCCCGCCGGCCGCTATCGCTGACATCTCGGGAGCATCCATGCGCGACAAGCTCAAGCGCCTCTTCGG
The DNA here is from genome assembly GCF_002931555.1 of Pseudoclavibacter sp. RFBB5. Lineage (GTDB taxonomy): Bacteria > Actinomycetota > Actinomycetes > Actinomycetales > Microbacteriaceae > Pseudoclavibacter. Next base: position 320,362 of record NZ_PSTZ01000001.1, read on the forward strand.
CGGCGGCAAGCGGGCGGGGCGTCCCGCGCCAGTGCTGCCCGCGCCGTCCGCGTCCTCCGTCGCGGCGCAGCTGGCGGCGCAGTCGTCGCCTGTCGAGCACCTCGATGCTCCGGCGCGAGATGAGGTCATGGTCGGCGGCAACGCGGTCCAGGCATACGCGCCAGACGATGGCGAGGGCCGCGGTCGGCGCCCGACGAGCGTCGGCGTCATGTGGACCGACCAGCTGGGTCGCGTCGCGACGCGGGCGCTGCAGGGGCTCGTCATCGTCGCTGCCGCCACCCTGCTCATCTTCGCTGGACTGCAGGTCACGATCGTCGTCATCCCGGTGCTGCTGGCGCTCATCGTGTCGGCCGCCGCGTGGCCGATCATCCGATTCCTCACGTCGAAGAAGTGGCCGCCGGCGCTCGCGACCATCACCGTGCTGCTGGCCATCATCGTCTTCCTCGGCGGTGCGCTCACGATGGTCGTGCTGCTCGTGCGCAACCAGTGGTCGGAGCTGTCGGAGCAGGCGGTCCAGGGGTTCAACCAGGCTATCGAGTGGGTGAACGCGACGTTCCCGATCACGATCGACCAGGACCAGATCAACGAGTGGCTGGGCCAGGCGCAGGACTTCATCTTCACGAGCCAGTTCGGCAACGCCGCCGCGAGTGGGCTCACCGCCGGCATCTCCGGCGTCACCACGTTCATCACGAGCGGCGTGCTCTTCGTCGTCATCCTGTTCTTCTTCATGAAAGACGGCCCCCTCATCTGGGGCTTCCTGACGAAGCCGCTCAAGGGTGCGAACAAACGCCGCGCGCGACTCATGGGGTCCCGCGCTGTGGAGGTCATGGGCGGGTACGTGCGAGGCACGGTCATCGTGGCCCTCGTGGATGCGGTGTTCATCGGCATCGGGCTCGCCATCGTCGGCGTCCCCCTCGCCTTCCCGCTGGCCGTGCTCGTGTTCATCCTCGCGTTCATCCCGATCGTGGGCGCGACGCTGGCCGGCATCCTCGCAGCGCTCGTGGCGCTCGTCACGAACGGGCTCGTCCCGGCCATCGTGGTCGTCGGCATCGTCGTGCTCGTCAATCAGCTCGAGGGCAACTTCCTCCAGCCGGTCGTGCTCGGCAAGTCGCTCAAGCTGCACGAGCTCGTCGTGCTCATCGCGCTGACGGTCGGCACGATCCTCGGTGGCATCGTCGGGACCCTGCTCGCGGTGCCCGTCGCGGCCGTCAGCTGGGCCCTCATCCGCGCCTGGTACGAGCCCCTCGAGAAGCTGCAGGAAGACGAAGCCCTGCCTGATGACATGCGAACCAGGCTGCCCTGGCGCAAGAACCTCGACGAAGACGACGCCCCGGCCGGCGCCTCCTCAGGCGCCAAGGGCTCGAGCATCGACGTCTGATGTTCGCAGGGCTGATCCGGGGGATCCGGGAGAAGGGCGTCCTCGCCGAGCTCAGTTCGGCAGGCATCGCCGTGGCCGTGCTCGTCGGCGTCTGGACTCTCTCCACGATCTCGGACGTCTCGCAGTTCCCGTATGACGCATCCACGTGGTCGTACGTGGGCATGGGGGCTCCCGCGCTCCTCGGCATCTGGCTGAGCGTCGAGCTCCTCGGTCTGCCTGATGCCGAGGATCGGCCGCTGCTCGGGCGCTTCATGGTGCGCACGATGGTGGTCGGGCCGTTGCTCTTCACGGCCGCCTGGCTGCTCGGCACCCTGCTCCTCCTGGTGCTGACGCTCACGGGCGGCATCGTGCCGGAGCTGAACGAGACGGACGGGCCCGTCGCCGAGGTGCTGCTCAACGCCTTCCTGACGTGGCTGGTCGGCGTCGCAGCGGTGCTCCTCGGGGCCTTGCTCGGGCTGGTGTTCATCGTGCTTCCCGTCCTCTCCTGGCGTGACCCCGCGAGGGCGGCCGAGATCAACGCCGAGACCGTGCCGAAGGGTGACCTGGCCCGTGCGCGGCTCGAGCGGCTGACCTTCTCGGGCATGCTCGCCCTCATCTTTCTGGCGCCCGCCCTCTGGGTCTTCGGTGAGGACAACGCCAAGGCGAGGAGCGCCCCTGAGGCGTTCGTCAACGTGTGGCGTGCCGTCGTCGACTTCGAGCCGTCCTGGTGGGACCGGTATCTCTGGGACATCGTCTGGGTTCTCGGGATGCTCAGTGCGCTGCTGCTCGTCGCGCTGGTCGTCATCATCGTCCGACAGCGGTCGAAGCACGGCTCATCGTCCAAGGGCCGCGGTTCGAAGGCCGGCGGAGAGTAGCTCAGCACACATCGGTCGCTGCCCGGGCCACCACGAATCGAGCGCACGCGCGGAGGCACTCTCGGTGGGCGGCCATCCTCGCTGCGCCGACATCTGGCGACGGTAATACCTGTTGTGATAATGTCAGGACATATGCGGCAGGCGGGTAGCGATCAACACGGGCTCGAGGAAGAGCATCCGCGTCGTCGATGGCTCGCGAGGCTCAGCGCCCCGGACCTCGGGGAGCGTGGCTGCCGCGGCACCGGCGAACCCGGCCAACAGCCACCGATGAGGAGAACAGCATGACCCTGCTCGAAACAGCGCCTTCCAACGACAACGGCACCCCGGCGACGGAGCTCGCACCCCTCGCCTGGGCCGCGCAGAACACGCAGACCGCCCTCTGGAACGACTCGGCGGACCCGGAGGAGCTCACGAAGTCCATCGAGTTTGGGGCTGTCGGTGCGACCTGCAACCCGGTCATCGCGTTCGCGGCGATCAAGAAGCGTCCCGATGTCTGGGGTCCGCGCATCAAGGAGATCGCCGCGCAGAACCCCACCTGGGGCGAATCGGAGATCGGCTGGCAGGCCGTGCGTGACCTCTCGATCAACGCGGCCCGACTCCTCGAATCCGAGTTCGAGCGCAGCGGGGGCCGCAACGGCCGCCTCTCCATCCAGACCGACCCGCGCCTGCACCGCGACGCCGCGGCCCTCGCCGACCAGGCCGAGGAGTTCTCGAAGCTCGCGAAGAACATCATCGTCAAGATCCCCGCGACGAAGACAGGCATCGAGGCGATGGAAGAGGCCGCATACCGTGGCGTCAGCATCAACGCGACCCTGAGCTTCACGGTGCCGCAGGCTGTTGCCGTCGGTGCCGCGCTCGAGCGCGCCCTCGAGCGTCGCGCGGCCGATGGTCTCCCCGAGCAGGAGTTCGGCCACGTGGTCACGATCATGGGCGGGCGTCTCGACGACTGGCTCAAGAAGTGGACGACCGCGAACCGCATCCTCGTCACGCCCGGCATCCTCGAGTGGGCAGGCGTTGCGGCGCTCAAGCGCGCGCACGCCGTGTTCCAGGAGCGCGGCTACCGCAGCCGCGTGCTGTCGGCGGCCTTCCGCAACCAGCTCCAGTGGTCCGAGCTCGTCGGTGGCGACATCGTCGTCTCGCCGCCGTTCGACTGGCAGGCCCGCATCAACGAGAACAACCTCCCCGTCTCCGAGCGCATCCACGTGCCCGTCGATGCCGCGATCCTCGAGGAGCTGGGCACGCTCAGCGAGTTCCGCCGCGCTTACGAGGTCGACGGCATGGCTCCGGAGGAGTTCGAGGACTTCGGGGCGGCACGCAACACGCTCCGCCAGTTCCTCGATGCGGACGCACAGCTCGACGCCCTCGTGCGCGAGATCCTGGTGCCCGCCGCCTAAGGCGCCCACGGCGGAGGCGCCCACGGCGGCTATCCGCCAACATCCGCTTCCTGAACTGAGCTCGGCCGCGCCGCGTCGCGACACCCGGAGCGTGCCGAGCTCATCCCGCCTGCTGCTCAATCAGCGTGGCGGCGCAGGGGAGGGTCCGTAGTTTTCTCGCGAGGAAAGCCGACGGGCCCTCCCCTTTTCGCGTGCCCGCGCCCGCGTCAGTGCGCGGGGGTCCCGCGGTGTGCGGCGGGCAGTACGACGTTGTCGATGATGCCGACGAGGAACTCCCGGTCCGGTGGCTGGCGCAGGATGAGGGTGCGGAATGCGGCCATCGCCGGTGCAATCATGCTGAGGGTGTCCAGGTCGACATCGGCGGCGATCTCGCCGCGCTCGATGGCGCGCTCGAAGAGCACGCGGTTGGCGGCGGCGCGGGGAGCGACGATCGCCGCGTGCGCTGCGGCGGCCATCTCCGGGTCGCGCGCGATCATCGAGACGACACCGGTCATGACGTTGAGCTTGCGCTCGGCGTCGCGGATGTTCGGGGGGCGCACCATGGCGATGAGGTCGCCGCGCAGGGTGCCCGTGTCGGGGAGTGCCTCGAGGTCGAGGTCCTTCGACTTCATGCAGGCGACGGCGTCGAGCACGAGGTCCGACTTCGAGGCCCAGCGCCGGTACAGCGTGGCCTTGCCGGCCTTCGCTCGGGTTGCGACCATGTCGATCGTCATGCCGTCGTATCCGGTCTCGGCGAGCACATCCAGTGCCGCCTCGAGGATGTCGGTGTCGCGCGTGTGGTCGCGCTTGCGCCCGAGCCGCGGCTTCCCGGCTGTCTCGTCTGGTGTCGCCGGTGCTGCGGGGGAGCTGTCGGCGAGGTGTGTCTTCGTCATCGAAACCGCCTCTGGTCGCTGCACAGACTAGCCGTGCACATTACGGAACTCAGTGTATCCGAAACGGCCGAGTCTCGGATATGGTGATGCGCATGCCTGAAACCTCTGCACCCGCGACGGATCGTCGCCGCTGGTTGACGCTGGTCGTCGTCGGTCTCGCCCAGCTGATGGTCGTGCTCGACGCGACCGTCGTCAACATCGCCCTGCCGTCCGCGCAAGCGGACCTCGGGTTCTCCGATGGCCAGCGCCAGTGGATCATCACGGCCTACTCGCTCGCCTTCGGCAGCCTCCTGCTCCTCGGAGGCCGCCTCTCCGACCTCATGGGTCGCAAGCGCACGTTTGTCATCGGGCTCATCGGCTTCGCGGTCGCCTCCGCCCTCGGCGGCGCCGCCCCGTCCTTCGAGCTGCTCGTCGCAGCCCGCGCCCTGCAGGGTGTCTTCGGTGCGCTGCTCGCGCCGACGGCCCTTGCCGTCCTCACGACGACCTTCACGATCCCCAAGGAGCGCGCCAGGGCCTTCGGCGTCTTCGGCGCGATCGCTGGCGCGGGCGGAGCAGTCGGTCTGCTCCTCGGCGGCGTGCTCACGGAGGCGTTCGACTGGCGCTGGAACCTCTACATCAACGTCGCGATCGCTGCCGTCGCGCTGGTCGGCGCCTTCGTCTTCGTGCCGTCGATCGCCCGCACCGGTCCACGCCCGAAGCTCGACATCCCGGGAACGCTGCTGGTCTCCGCCGGCCTCTTCGCGCTTGTCTATGGCTTCTCGCACGCCGAGACCGACGGGTGGGATTCGCCGCTCACGTGGGGCATGCTCGCCGGCGCGGTCGTGTTCCTCGCCGGGTTCGTTGTCTGGCAGACTCGCGCCGGGCACCCGCTGCTTCCCCTGCACATCGTCCGCGACCGCAACCGCGGCGCCGCCTACCTGTCGGTCATGATCGCGGGCGCCGGCATGTTCGGCGTCTTCCTCTTCGTCACGTACTACCTGCAGCTCACGCTCGGCTACTCGCCCATTCAGACGGGGCTCGCGTTCCTGCCTATGATCGCGATGCTCGTGCTCGCCGCACAGCTGGGCACGAACATCTTCGTTCCACGGTTCGGCCCGAAGGTGCTCGTCCCGATCGGCATGACGATCGCCGCGAGCGGCATGGTCTGGCTCACGTTCCTGGATGCGACGAGCTCGTACGCGGCGCACGTCATGCCGCCGCTCATGATGATCGGCTTCGCGATGGGGACGATCATGCCCGCGTCGATGCAGACGGCCACGCTCGGCGTCGACCGCGAGTTCGCCGGGGTCGCGTCGGCGATGGTCAACACGAGCCAGCAGGTTGGCGGTTCGGTGGGTACGGCACTGCTCAACACGCTCGCCGCGACGGCCGCCACCGACTACCTGCTCGAGCATGGCCGGGATGCGGTCGGCGACGCCATGATCGCCAGCTACGCCGCCGCCTACTGGTGGGGCGCGGGCTTCTTCGCGCTCGGTGCTGTCGTCTCCGCGTTGCTGTTCCGCCGCCGGAACCAGGGACTCTCGCTCAGTCGGGAGATCGAGGCGGAAGAGGCCGCAGAGCCGACCCTCGCCCACTAGACGTGCGGCCGCCGGTCTGGGCTTCCGTGTCCATGCCGCGCGTCCGGGCGCTTGCTCAAGCGTCGCGGGTCACCGCTCCTACAGGTCGACGAGACGCACCTTGCCGACCACCGGCGCATCCAGCTCGAGCCCCTCGGCCTCGCGCACGGCCTTCTTGATGGGCAGGATGTAGGCGTCGTCGCTCGGGAAGATCGATGTGCGCCACGTGGAACCGCCGACGGTCGCCTCGACCCGCACCGAGCCGAAGCCGTGCGTGAAGCGCTCCGTGGCGGCCGCGATCTTGTCGGACGCGTCCTCGCTGAGGCTCACGAACGTCCACAGCTCACGCCGCTTGTCCCAGCGCCACAGGGGATTCGAGAACGAGAACTCCATGCGACCATGATCGCGCACGAGAGCGGTCGCGGCGAGCTCCGCGATGCGGGGGCTAGTGCCCGCCGCCCGGCAGCACGTCGCGCATCCGCTGCAGGCGGGTCTCGCTCTCGGCGTTCAAGCCGACGACCTCCACGGTGGCGCCGTGTCTCTCATACTTCTCGATGACGGCATCAAGAGCTGCGACGGTCGACGCATCCCAGACGTGCGCCGCACTCAGGTCGATGACCACCCGTGCCGGGTCGGACGCGTAGTCGAACTGCGCGTACAGATCGTTCGACGACGCGAAGAACAGCTGGCCCGTCACCGCGTACGAGGCGAGCGCACCGTCGTCCGACAGGGTCCGCCGCACCTCGACGACGTGTGCGACACGACGCGCGAAGAGCAGCACGGCGCACAGCACGCCCGCCCCGACGCCGATCGCGAGGTTGTGCGTCGCGACCGTCGCGACAACCGTCACGAGCATGACCGCGGTCTCGCTGAGCGGCATCCCGCGCAGCGTCGACGGGCGAATCGAGTGCCAGTCGAACGTCGCCCAGCACACGAAGATCATGACGGCGACAAGCGCGGCCATGGGGATGAGCGCCACAACGTCGCCCAGCAGCACGACCAGGAGCAGCAGGAAGACCCCGGCGAGGAACGTCGAGATGCGCGTGCGCGCGCCGGACGCCTTCACATTGATCATCGTCTGCCCGATCATCGCGCAGCCGCCCATGCCGCCGAAGAACGCGGTGATGACGTTCGCGGCACCCTGCCCCCACGCCTCGCGGGTCTTGCTGGAACGCGTATCCGTGATGTCGTCGACGAGCTTCGCCGTCATGAGCGATTCGAGCAGCCCGACGAATGCCATGGCCAACGCAAACGGGAAGACGATCTGCAGCGTCTCCAATGTGAGCGGCACATCCGGCACGAAGAACCCCGGCAGGGTGCTCGGCAGCTCGCCTTTGTCGCCCACCGTGGGAACGCTGAGCGACGCGAGCACCGTGATGAGCGTGAGCACCACGATCGCGACCAGCGGAGCAGGCACGACGGTCGTCAGTCTGGGAAGCCCGAACACGATGATGAGGGCCAGCAGGGTGAGCGGATACACGAGCCACGGCACCCCGAGCAGCTCGGGCACCTGCGCCAGGAACACGAGAATCGCGAGCGCGTTCACGAACCCGACCATCACCTGGCGCGGGATGAACCGCATGAGCTTCGCAATCCCGATCACGGCGAGCAGCACCTGCAGCACACCGGCGAGGAGCACCGCGGCGATGAGGTAGTCGAGCCCGTGCGAGGCCATGAGCGGCGCGATCACGAGCGCGACGGCGCCCGTCGCCGCCGAGATCATGGCAGGCCGGCCGCCCAGGACGGCGATCGAGACGGCCATCGTGAACGAGGCGAAGAGACCCACCCGGGGGTCCACACCCGCGATGACCGAGAACGCGATCGCCTCGGGAATCAGCGCGAGCGCCACGACCAGGCCGCCGAGCACCTCCACCTTGAGCAGGCGAGGTGATCGCAGCGTTCGGAGCACCGACTGTCGCTGCTCGGGAGTGATGGCCGTGACGGCGGACACCGGCGCGGATGGGGCAGAGGGAGGCACAGCGGATCCAGTCTCGAGGGTGAGGAAGCAGGAGGACCCGCGAGTCCATGAGCGGCAGCGGAATTCCAGGGCGGTGTCGAGGTCGTTCAGACCGCGGAATGACGACCATAGGTCCGCTACGTGCGCCGAGCAAGGGGCGCGCTCGTCCGCACGGCACTGGCCTCGGCGTCCGAGACGTGGCTAGGCGCCGACTCTGAGGCGGTCGAAGAGCTCCGCGTAGCGAGCCTGGGTGCGCTCGATGACCTCGGCCGGAAGCGCGGGCGGTTCACCCTGCTTGTCCCAGTTCGAGGACAGCCAGTCGCGGACGATCTGCTTGTCGAACGACGACAGCCGCTGCTTCAGCGGCAGCGTGGTGTCGGCGTACAGCTTCGCGTCCCAATAGCGTGACGAGTCGCTCGTGAGCACCTCGTCGCCGATCGTGATCTCGCCGTTGGCGGGGTTGCGTCCGAACTCGAACTTCGTGTCGGCCAATATGACGCCGCGCGCCTCGGCGACCGCGGACGCCTCGCGGAACACCCGCAGCGACAGGTCACGCAGCGCGACTGCATCGTCGAGGCCCACGAGCTCGATCATCTTCTCGAAGCTGATGTTCTCGTCATGCTCACCCTGGGGCGCCTTGTAGGCGGGCGTGAAGATCGGGGCCGGAAGCCGGTCGCCGTCCTCGAGCCCCGTCGGCAGGGCGATCCCGCACACTGTGCCGTGTTCGCGGTACTCGATGAGCCCCGAACCGGTCAGGTAGCCGCGCACGACGCACTCGACGGGGAACATCTCCAACCGCACGACGCGCATCGATCGGGCAGCGGTGTCGGCGGGCAGCGATGCATCCCATCCCGACGGCTCGCGCAGGTGGTTCGGCACCGCGATGCGGTCGAACCACCAGCGGCTCAACGCCGTGAGTCGAGCGCCCTTCCCGGGAATGCCGGGGGAGAGGATGTGGTCGAATGCGCTCACGCGGTCGCTCGCGACCACCAGCAGCACGCGGTCGTCGGCCAGTGATTCGTACACTTCGCGCACCTTGCCGGACGAGACGTGCGACCACCCTTCGAGCGTGGGAGTCAGCGCGGCGCCGGTCACGACTGCTGCTCGCGGGCCGCGAGCTCGGCGATGTCTGCGCGGTACTGCGCGCCGTCGACGTGGATGCGCGAGAGCCCCTGGTACGCGAACGCGCGAGCCTCCGCGATGGTCGCGCCGGTTCCGACGACGTTGAGGATGCGGCCTCCGCTTGTCACGAGCGTGTCGTCGTCGCGTTGGGTCGTGGCCGCCTGCAGCACCTTCACGTTCGGCTCAGCCAGCGCATCCTGAACACCCGTGATGGTGCGGCCGGACTGCACGTCCTCCGGGTAGCCCTCGCTCGCGAGCACGATCGTGACCGCCGCGTTGTCGGCGATCGCGAGCTCCTCTGGCAGATGTCCGAGGGTGCCGGTCGCCGACGCGTACAGCAGCTCGGAGAGCGGCTGGGCGAGGCGCTCGAGCACGGCCTGCGTCTCGGGGTCACCGAAGCGCGCGTTGAACTCGATGACGCGGATGCCGGCGCTCGTCACGATGAGTCCGCAGTAAAGGAGTCCCGCGAACGGCGTTCCGGAGGCCCGCATCTCGTCGACGACGGGCTTCGCGACCTGCTCGACGATGAGCTTCGAGAAGGCGCGCTCGCCGCCGAAGCGGTCGCCCAGGAACGGGACGGGCGTGTACGCGCCCATGCCGCCCGTGTTCGGGCCACCGTCGCCGGCAAGGAGGCGCTTGAAATCCTGCGCGGGCGGGAGCGCCCGGACGTTGACCCCATCGGAGAAGACGAACTGCGAGACCTCCTGGCCGTCGAGGAACTCCTCGACCAGCACGGGGCCAGCGGCAAGCCAGTGCTCGGCGTGGATGAGCGCGTCCTCGCGGCTCTCCGTCACCATGACACCCTTGCCGGACGCGAGACCGTCGGCCTTCACGACGTACGGAGCGCCGAACTCGTCGATCGCCGCGGCCGCCTCGTCGAGCGTCGTCGCGAGGCGTGCGCCGCCCGTCGGGACGCCGGCGCGGGACATGACGTCCTTCGCGAAGGTCTTCGAGCCCTCGATCTCGGCGGCGGCCTTCGACGGGCCGAACACGGGGATACCGGCGTCGCGCAGCGCGTCGGCGACACCCGCGACGAGTGGCGCTTCCGGGCCGATGACGACGAGGTCGAAGCCCTCGTCCTTGGCGAACTCCGTCACGAGCGACGGGTTGTTCACATCGAGCCTGATCACCTCAGACTCGTCGGCGATACCCGGATTGCCCGGGGCCGTGACGATCGAGTGTGCGCGCTCGCTGTGGAGGGCGGCAACAATTGCGTGCTCGCGGGCACCGGATCCGAGGACGAGAATTCTCACCGCACCAGCCTAACCGGGGACGACGTCTCCCGCTTCCGCGTGAAGGCAGATGACCGGTCGGCGACACCGGCGGCGCTTCTGCCTGCGCCTCGTCGCGCACCGGTCGCCAGCTCCGGTGACTGCTTCCTCGGATCACGGTGTCCGCCGAACGGAAACGCCGAAGAGTCGCCGAAGTTGGCAGCCCGCCCCGGTGAGGTGCGTCGCTCACCGACTCCGGGGGCGCGGCTGGAGCACAATAAGGACGTGCCGAAACCCCGAATCGCCGACGCCGCTGGCCTCGGAGCCATCACCGCCTGGTCTGAAGCTCGCGCGGAGGGGCGTCCGACGCCTCGTGCCGACGCCGCGACTGCCGTTCGCTACACGCTGCAGGCCCTCGAGGACCGGGCGCCCGGCGCGAGCGTCGAGGTTCGCGTGCCGCCGTTCGGGGCCGTGCAGTGCGTCGAGGGTCCCGGCCACACGAGAGGCACGCCGCCGAACGTCATCGAGCTCGACGCCGACACCTGGCTCGAGCTGGCAACGGGCCGGACCTCATGGCAGGAGGCCTTCGAGGCGAACCGCGTGCGCGCCTCCGGCACCCGCGCCGACGTCTCGGCCTGGCTGCCGCTCGTACGTCGCTGAGGGCGTCGTGCCTCGGCGGGGCCGCCGCCCCGGCCACTGCGCATCCTGCGCGCGCTCACCGGGAACTGCGCGACAATGGATGCATGCTCCGCGAGAACGAACCCACTCCGCCGCGACCTGAAGGCGGCGCCGAACCGACGGCTGACCGCACGGTCCAAGCCGGCGACGAGTTGGAGGGCTACGAGGCCGAGTTCGCCGAGCTGATCGACGAAGACGAGGATGACGGCGTCCGCGAGATGGACGCGAAGGTGCACCGGGTCCCGCGCATGAGCAGCTTCCTCGTGCTCGGCGCCATCGTCGGCGTGGTGCTCGTGACGATCCTCACGTTCGCGTTCCCGCCCAACGAGGCGTTCACGCGCATCCAGGTGTTCGCGTTCCTCCTCGCGTTCACGGTGCCCATCACGCTTGCACTCGGCGGGCTCGCCGGGTACATCGCGGGTCGGGTCTCTGCGAAGCAGTCGGTCGACGCGCGTCTCATCCGCGCCGACGAGCTCGAGAACCGCAGCTAACCCCCCCCGCACGGCCGCTGCAACAGTGGCCGTGCGCGCGCCTCCCTCTGGAACTGACTGGTGTTCACGGACCCAGTTCATCGCGTCGTGACGATTCGAGGCGGGGGGTGTTGCCACTCAAGGTGACGTAGGACTGAAAATGCGGGCGGTGCGGCGGCGACGCTCCCCACGTCACCCTGACTGTCAGCAAAGGCTGTCAGGTCCCGGTCCGAGCCAGGTGCGGAAGAGCGCGAGGACCTCTCGGTTCGCTCAGTCGTCGAGGCCGCGCGCGTGCAGCGCGTCTGACATGGCGTCGGCGCGACGCAGCGCTCGCACGACAAGCGGCACGGCGAAGGCACGCGGGCTGCCGCGGCGGCCGCGTGCGTACTGCGCCTGCCTCGCGGTCTCGGCGAGCTCGGCGATGAGCGGCACCGCTCGCACGCCGAGCGCGAGCTGCAACGCGATTCGGTCGGGATCCACGCCGACGCGTCGGAGCGGCCGGAGCAGCCACACGATGGCGTCGATCATGTCGGTCGTGCGGGTCGTGAGGCTGACGAGGGCTGCCGCGAGGAGCAGCGCGACGATCGACCCGACGACGCCGAGAGCCCGGGCGAGGTCAGCGCTCCACCACTGGAAGGCGAAGATGCCGATCAGGAAGATCCACGTGGGCCGCACGCCGCGCCAGGCGTAGCGCAGGCTCAGTCGCGCGACCGCGAACCCGAGCAGGGCAGTCGCGACCGCGATGCCGGCGGCGAGCGGCGACGCGATCGCGAGCACCGCTGCACCGGCGGCGACGAGCGCGAGCAGCTTCGCCCCTGCCGGCAGCCGGTGGACGACGGATGCCCCGGGCACGTAGACCGCGAGCGGCGACGAGCGGTCAGCCACGGGCTGTGCCCGGCGAGAGCGGGTGCCCCGCAGCGCGCCCTTCGTCGTCGAGGCGGGCGTCCCAGAACCCCGTCGGCCGGGATGCGGGCTTCACGGCGCCCCTTCGGCCTCGATGGCGGCCCGGTACGACGCGATGGCCTCCGACGGTGACCCGTCGAAGTGGATGCGCCCGTCGTGCACCACGAGCACGCGATCGAAGGTGCGGAGCAGGTCGAGGTCGTGGGTCACGAGGACAACCTGCTGCGGCAGGCGTGCGATACGGGCGGCCATGGCGCGTGCGTTGCGCAGGTCGAGGAGGGTCGTGGGCTCGTCGAGGATGAGGATGCTCGGCTCGGTCACGAGCACCGCCGCGAGGGCGAGCAGCTGCTTCTGTCCGCCGGAGAGGAGGTGCGCCGGGTGGTCGGCGCGGTCGGTGAGCCCGACCTGTTCGAGCGCGCTGGCCGTGCGGGCGGCGATCTCGGCCTTGCTGAGGCCCCGCCGCCCGAGCCCGAAGGCGACGTCCTCCCCGACGGTCGGCATGATGATCTGCGAGTCGGGGTCGGTGAAGCAGAACCCCACGCGCCGGCGGACCTCTCGCCCGTCCCGCTTCGTGTCGAAGCCGTCGACCGAGACGGTTCCGCTCGTCGGCAGCAGCAGGCCGTTGAGGAGCCTCGCGAGGCTCGACTTGCCCGAGCCGTTGGCGCCGATGATCCCGATGCGCTGCTCGTGGAGCGTGACCGAGATGTCGTCGAGCACCCGCCGCCGCTGGGCGCCGTCGCCGAACGCGACGCTCACGCCGTGCAGCTCGATCATGCGCAGGCCCCGTTCATCGGGCGGACGTGAGGGGACGCGGGAGCCGAGCGGTCACGCATCCACTGCCGGTGCCGCTGCTGGACTGGACGCGGCCTTCCGCCGGTGCCGACGACCGGAGATGAGCCCCGGGTAGGCCTTGTGGACGCCGCGGGCGATGAGCGCCGCGATGACCGCCTTCGCCAGGTCGCCCGGCAGGAAAGCGAGAGCCGAGACGGCAGCGGCACCGAACCCGATCTGGGCCACGAGCGCGACGCCGATGATGCCGGGGACGTAGAGCACGAGCACGCCGCCGACGACGGTTGCGAGGATGCCGGGCAGAAGGCGGAACGGGTTCCCGAAGCGCTCGACGAGCCAGCCGACGGCAAAGGCCGCGATGGGGAAGCCGATGAAGTAGCCGACCGTGGGGCTCGCCAGCACGGCCAGGCCGCCGCGGCCGCCAGCGAGGAGCGGGAGCCCCGCGAGCACGAGGACGTTGAAGAGCAGCAGCGCGGAGAACCCGCGCTTCGCGCCCAGCACGGCCCCCGCGAGCATGACGCCGAGGGTCTGCAGCGTGATCGGGACGCCCGGGCCGGGGATCGTGATGGCCGGCACCACGCCGAGGGCCGCCACGATGCCCGCGAACACGGCGATCTGCGTGAGGTCGCGGGTTCGGTTGCGGGGCGCGAGGGGAGCGTCGGTCATGCGAGGACTCTACCGGCGCCCCGCCCTGCCGCCCGCCTCGCGTCCGGCGTCTCGCATCCCGCGACACCTGTGGAAAACGCATGCTCGTTTCGCGACGAACATGCGTTTCCCAGATGTCTGGCCCCGTCGGGCGGCAAGGATGCGCCGGCTGGCTAGCTCTTCGTGTTGAGCTCGAGCCAGGCGAGGTACTCGGGGGTGACGGTGCCGGTGACGTAGTTGCCGTCGAAGCAGCTCATGTCGAGCTCCTTCACGTTCGAGCCCTCGGTGATGGCCGTGAACAGGTCGCCGACCTCCTGGTAGACGAGACGGTCGGCGCTGATGACCGACGCGATCTCCTCGATCGAGCGGCCCGATGCGACGAGCTCGCCGCGCGACGGCATGTTGATGCCGTACACGTGCGGGTAGCGGACCGGGGGAGCGGCGGATGCGAAGGTCACCGAGTTGGCACCGGCCTGCCGGGCCATCTCGACGATCTCCTTCGACGTCGTGCCGCGCACGATCGAGTCGTCGACGAGGAGCACGTTCTTGCCGCGGAACTCCGTCGGGAGCGCGTTGAGCTTCTGGCGCACCGACTTCTTGCGCACCTTCTGCCCCGGCATGATGAACGTGCGGCCCACGTAGCGGTTCTTGTAGAAGCCTTCGCGGTAGTCGATGCCGAGGGTCTTCGCCATCTCCATCGCCGTGGGGCGGCCCGAGTCTGGGATGGGCATGACCACGTCGATGTCGCCGGCGCTGATGCTGCGCTCGACGTTCGCGGCGAGGGTCTTCCCCATGCGCAGGCGCGACTCGTAGATCGAGATGCCGTTCATGACGGAGTCGGGGCGAGCGAGGTACACGTACTCGAACGAGCAGGGCACGAGGCGCGGGTTGACGGCGCACTGGCGCGAGAAGAGCTCGCCGCCCATGGAGATGAAGATCGCCTCGCCCGGCTCGACGTCGCGGACGAAGTCGTAGCCGCCCGACTCGAGCACGAGCGACTCGGACGCGACAACCCACTCGTCGCGGCCGTGCTCGTCGTCGCGGCGACCGAGGACGAGGGGGCGGATGCCGAACGGGTCGCGGAAGGCGAGCAGCCCGTATCCGGAGATGAGGGCGACGGATGCGTACGAGCCCTCGACCCGGTCGTGCAGGCGGGAGATCGAGTCGAACAGGTCGTCCGGGGTGAGGTCGTCGCCGTTGATGCCGTGCTGCAGCTCGTTCGCGAGGACGTTGAGCAGCAGCTCGGTGTCACTCGACGAGTTCAGGTGGCGGCGGTCGACGTTGAAGAGCTCCTTGCGCAGCTCTCGCGTGTTCGTGAGGTTGCCGTTGTGCACGAGGACGATGCCGTAGGGCGCGTTCACGTAGAACGGCTGCACCTCGTCGTCGCTCTTCGCGCTGCCAGCCGTCGCATAGCGGACGTGGCCGAGGCCGACGTTGCCGAGCAGGTTGCGCATGTCGCGGGTGCGGTAGCCCTCGCGGACCTGCCCCTTGACCTTCGCGATGTGGAACGTGTCCCCGTCGGCTGTCGCGATGCCGGACGAATCCTGGCCGCGATGCTGCAGGAGCAGGAGGGAATCGTAGATCTGTTGGTTGACGGGACTGGTCGAGACGTGACCAACAATGCCGCACACGCTGGGGGAGCTCCAAGCACAGGTAAGCGCGCCCGCGAGGGCCCGATTTCAAGGAGGCCCACGAGGGGCCCTGAACGATGTTTCGATTTTGTCACAGCTGGCGAGTCCGCGCGCACCAGCGTGGGAAGGGTTCGCTTCCGGCGTCACCCTCGCGGCGGGCTAGGCTGTTGGGCGCATCCCCCGAGGAAAGGGCATCCCTGTGTCAGGCAACGACCTCTACGCCGCCGCTGGCGTCGACACCCGCGCGGGCGACACCGCCGTCGAGCTCATGAAGCGCGCCGTCCAGGCGACCCACGGACCAGAAGTGCTCGGCGGCGTCGGCGGCTTCGCCGGCCTCTTCGACGCGTCGCGTCTGACGTCGTTCACGAAGCCCATCCTCGCGACCTCGACCGACGGCGTCGGCACGAAGGTCGCGATCGCGCAGGCCATCGACAAGCACGACACCATCGGGCAGGACCTCGTGGCGATGGTCGTCGACGACATCGTCGTCGTGGGCGCCGAGCCCCTCTTCATGACCGACTACATCGCCTGCGGCCGCGTCGTCCCCGAGCGCATCGCCTCGATCGTCGAGGGCATCGCGAAGGCGTGCGCCGAGACCGGCACCGCGCTGACCGGCGGCGAGACGGCAGAGCACCCCGGTCTCCTCGGCCCGGACGACTACGACGTGGCTGGCGCCGCGGTCGGCGTCGTCGAGGCCGACCGGATGCTCGGACCAGAGCGTGTGCAGCACGGCGACGTCGTCATCTCGATCGCGTCGAGCGGACTCCACTCGAACGGCTACGCGCTGGTGCGCCGCATCGTCGCCGACCAGGGGCTCGCCTTCACAGACACCTCGGCGGAGCTGGGCGGGGTCGTCGGCGAAGTGCTCCTCGAGCCGACGCGCCTCTACACCGGCCCGCTCGTCCGTCTCCTCGCCGAGCCAGCGCTCGACGGCGCCGTGCACGCCTTCAGCCACGTCACCGGCGGCGGCATCGCAGCGAACCTCGCCCGCGTCCTCCCGCAGGGTGCCTGGATCGAGCTCGACCGCGGCGCCTGGTCCCCGAACGACATCTTCCGCGTCCTCGCGGGCTTCGCCGGCACCGACCTCGAGTCGACGGAAGGCACCTGGAACCTCGGCATCGGCATGTTCGCGGTCGTCGACGCGCAGCGCGCATCCGCGGTCGTCGAGTGGCTCGAGGCTGCTGGCCTCCCCTCCTGGGTCGCCGGCACCATCTCGACCGAGGCCCGCGACTTCGACGGCTTCGAGCAGGGCGCCAAGGGCGTCGACGGCGGCGCCGTGCGCCTCGTCGGCAGCTACGCCAGCTAGCAGGACGGAAGTCGCCGCTTCTCCCGGACGGACGAAGAAGCGCGACCACGAGCACGCGGGTCTTCGCGCGGCCTGACCAACATCAGTGCAATACACGCGCTTCGAGGGCGTTTCGACGCTTTCGGGCCCGACATCGCACTGATGTTGGACAGGCGTCCGCGCAACGTCGAAGCGGCGCCCGGGAAATCCGCTCCCACCTGGCCAAGGTCCGTGATGAAACGGCCGGGTTCGCGCGTTGCGGCGTCTCCCGCGCTCACTGATCCCGGAAGTTGGACAGGCGTCCGTGATGCCTGGACTCCGCCGCGGCGCAGGAGGGGCAGCCCACCTATTCGGCGGCGAACGCCGCCGCGATGTCCTCGCTCGTCGCCTCATTGGCGAGCAGGGCGGCGAGCAGGATGCGCGCCTGCCCGGCGCGCAGGACCGCCGCGTGGATGGCGCCGACGACCGCGAGGTCGTGCCCGCCCCCGCCTCCGCCGTAGCTGGCCTTGAGGACACCGAAGGGCACGCGGCTCGAGACGACGAGCGGGATGTCGGAGGCCTGGCATTCCCATGCGGCGGAGACGATGCTCTGGCTCGCGTTGCCGGAACCGAGGCCGACGAGCACGATGCCCTGCACGCCGGCTTCGAGGCTCGCGTGCAGGTGCGTGGCGTCGCCGCCAGGCATGACGGCGACGGTGTCGACGCGCATTCCGGTCACCGGGGCCGGCAGGTGCAGGCGGCGGGCGGGCCTGTCGGTGACGCTCCGGAACGCATCCGCGCGGTCTGCGGATGCCTTCGTGAGGCCCCACGCCTTGAGCAGTCGGCCGCCGAACGCGACGAGCACGCCTCGCCCGCGGTTGGCGGGATCGAGGGCGGCGGCGAGGGCCGCGGCGACGTTCGCGGGCCCGTCCGGTGCCTCAGACTCCGCAGTGAACTGCGAACCGGTGAAGATGACGGGCTTCGAGCTCTTGAGCTGCAGGTCGGTGAGCAGCGACGACTCCTCCATGGAGTCCGTGCCGTGCAGCACGATGACGGCGCTGACCTCGTCATCCTCCACCTGGCGGCGCACCTCGTCGCTGATCGACTGCATGTCGCCGAGGGTGAGGCTCGAGGAGTCGACGGCCATGAGGTTCACGGGCCGCAGGCGGGCACCTGGCGCGTCTGCGCCCTCGAGCAGCGCATCCGCGCCGAGGCTGGGCGTCGTCGCCCCTGAGGCGGTTGTCGTGCTGGCGATGGTGCCGCCCGTCGCGATGACGGCGATGAGGGGGAGAGGCGCAGTGGTCGTCACGGTCACATGTCTACCCGGTTTCGCCGGGGCGCGCGCTGAGGGTTGACTGCGCGGCGTTCGGGGACCGACGGCCAGGATGCGCGACCCGCGACGCGGGGAACACGGACGCTTTCCCGTGCGTTGGGCACGTAACACAGAGTTAATTCGCGCCTTCCGGGAAGCGCGTCCCGAATTCATGGGGCACATTCCTAAGATGGCCGCACATCACTGATGTTCTGGCTACCGCCGAAGATAGGGAAACCCCAATGCAGAAGACACGCCTGATCACTGGAGGCATCGCCGCGCTTGCAGCGATCGGCCTCCTCTCAGCCTGCTCGAACCCGACCGCCCCCGACGCCGGCGGAACCGACGAGGGCGCCGCGTCCGGCGACACCATCGTCGTCTCCTCGGCGAACTTCCCGGAGTCGGAGATCATCGGCAACCTGTACGCGGAAGCGCTCAAGGATGCCGGCTTCACGGTCGAGACGCAGTTCAACATCGGCTCGCGCGAGGCGTACATCCCGGCGCTGTCGGACGGATCGATCGACCTGATCCCCGACTACACCGGCAACCTCCTCATCTTCCTCGACCCCGAGGCGGACACGGCGGATGCGGAGACCATCAACACGGGTCTCACCGCGGCGCTCGAGGCGGAGGGCCTCACGGGGCTCACCCCGGCCGAGGCCGAGGACAAGGACGCGGTCGTCGTCACGAAGGAGACCGCTGAGAAGTGGAACCTGACGACCATCGCCGACCTCGCCGCGCACAACGCCGAGATCACCTACGGTGCCCCGGCCGAGTTCCAGGAGCGCCCGCAGGGCCTGCCCGGTCTGAAGGCGAACTACGGCGTCGAGCCCAGCGCCTTCACCCCCATCGCTGACGGCGGCGGACCGGCTACGGTCGACGCGCTCGTGAGCGGACAGGTGCAGGTGGCGAACATCTTCACCACGTCGCCCGCGATCGTCGAGAACGACCTGGTCGTGCTCGAGGACCCGAAGAACAACTTCCCGGCGCAGCAGGTCGTCCCGATCGGCAACACCGAGAAGCTCACCCCCGAGGTCGCTGAGGTCATCGACGCCATCTCGGCGCAGCTGACCACCGACGAGCTCATCGCGCTGAACACGCGCGTCTCGGGCGAGGAGAAGGTCGAGCCGACCAAGGCCGCGACCGACTGGCTCACCGAGAAGGGCCTGCTCGGCGCGTAGGCACCGGAGCACCCGCACGACCGCCCAGAGGGTGGATGCGGCCGGTCACGCGCCGTCCGCATCCACACTCTCGGCAGCACCCCCAGGCACGACCGCCGAACCCACCTCCCCCGCTTTCTTCACCCCTCCAGTTTCAAGATCCACCAGAAGCGAGTTCCGGATGCAGCAGCACGCAGACGCCGAGCAGCGGCCGCAAGTGCGCCCGACGATGCGCCCCAACAGGCGTGCCGCGCAGGCGAAGCGCTCGGTCACGGACGCGTCGTCCGCTGGCGTCAACGCGCTCGCGGGGACCAGCGCGGAGGCGTCGCTGCCGCTCTCCAGCTTCGTCATCGGTCGCGACCGCATGACCCCGCGCATCCTGGAGCGACTGGCCGTCACGGTCGGCCACCTCGACATCGACCCGCACGTCAGGGTCCGCCTCGCGGAGGCCCGCGGCGTCATCGAGAGCGTCATGGCGCGCGGCGAACCGGCGTACGGCGTGAACCGTGGCCTCGGCCCGCTGCGCGACCAGGAGATCCCCGAGGAGCTGCAGCACGCCTTCCAGCTGTTCGTCCTCGCCTCCCACGACGCCGCTGTCGGCAAGAACCTCACCCCGATCGAGGCTCGTTCCGTCATGCTCGCGCGCCTCGCCGTCATGGCGCAGGGCAACTCTGGGGCGACGACGTCGCTCTTCGAGGGGCTGCGCTGCCTGCTCGAATGCGGCGTGACGCCCGCCATCCCGTCTGAGGGATCCGTCGGCGCGGCAGACCTGTCCATGCTCGCGGCGATCGGGAACGTGCTCGTCGGCCGTGGCCGGGTGCTCGACGAGACGGGCACGCAGACCGTCCCGGCTCGCGAGGCGCTTGCGACGGCAGAGCTCGTCCCGCTGGAGCTCGCCGCGAAGGACGGCCTCGCCCTCGTCGGCGCGAATGCCGCCTCGGTGGGCATCGCCGCCCTCACCTCGGTGCGACTCGACCGCTTCACCGCTTCAGCCGACCTCGTCGTCGCCCACACCTTCGACGCCCTCAACGGCAGCGTCAAGGGCTTCCAGGAGAAGGTCGTCGCCGCGCGCCCCCACCCCGGTCAGATCCGCGCCGCCGCCCGCTTCCGCTCGCTCCTCGGCTCGAGTCGCGCCTACGGCCCCGCCACGGCTGGCTCGCTGCAGGACCCGCTCTCCATGCGCACCGTCCCGCAGGTGCACGGCACGCTCATCGAGCAGGCGGATGTGCTGCGCGAGTCGGTCACGGTCGAGCTGAACGCGCGCAGCGAGAACCCCTACATCGACGTCGACAACGACGTCATCATCTCCAACGGCAACTTCTCGACGATCCAGATGGCGATCACCGCCGACTCGGTCCGCCTCCTCCTCGCGCACTTCGGCATCATGAGCGAGCGGCGCTGCTCCCTCATGATCAGGCGCCTCCGCTCCGAGCGCTCGCTCGTCGAGCAGGTGCTGTCGATCGATGACGCCGAGCATCCGTTCGTGCCCGTCATCCTCGCGAACACGGCCTCGTCGCTCATGGCGCGACTCCAGCAACTCGCGGCGCCCGTCTCGCACCTCGGCGGGGTCGTCGGCGACGGCGTCGAGGACCACAACGCGCAGGGCTACCTCGCCGTGCGCCTCCTCGAGGACAGCCTGGAGGCCGCCGAGCGGCTCCTCGCGATCGAGGCGCTCCTCGCAGTCGGCGTGGGCGTCGCAGCCCCCGCGCCCTCCATGAAGGACCGCGCCCCGCTTGTGGTGCAGCTCTCGAAGCGCATCCGTGAGACGCTCGCCCTCAACGACCCCGCCATCATGACCTCTCAGCGAATCGACCGAGTGCGCGCCGACATCGCCGAGCTGAGCGAGCACGTGCAGGACGCGTGAGCCGTCGGCTCTCGCACCAAGATCACCCCGTCCCCAGCCAAGGAGCAGCATGATCACCTTCGAGAGCGTCACCAAGACGTATCCGGACGGCACCACCGCGGTCAACGACCTCAGCCTCGACATCGAGGAGGGCTCCTTCACGGCCTTCGTCGGCCCCAGCGGATGCGGCAAGACGACGTCGATGCGCATGATCAACAAGATGATCGACGCGTCGAGCGGCCGCATCACGGTTGCAGGCAAGGACGTCGCGGATGTGCCCTCGACGCAGCTGCGCCTCGGCATCGGCTACGTGATCCAGAACGCGGGACTCTTCCCGCACCGAACCGTGCTCGACAACGTCGCCACCGTGCTCCGGCTCAAGGGCGTGCCCGCGAAGGAGGCCCGCGCGAAGGCGATGGATGCCATTGAGCGGGTTCGCCTCCGCCCCGAGCTCGTGCACCGCTATCCCGCCGACCTGTCCGGCGGCCAGCAGCAGCGCGTCGGCGTCGCCCGTGCGCTCGCGGCCGACCCGCCCATCCTGCTCATGGATGAGCCGTTCAGCGCCGTCGACCCGGTGGTGCGCGACGAGCTGCAGCAGGAGATGATCCGCCTGCAGCGCGAGCTGAAGAAGACGATCGTGTTCGTCACGCACGACATCGACGAGGCGCTCATCCTCGGCGACAAGATCGCCGTCTTCGGCCCCGGCGGCGTACTGCACCAGTACGCGGCGGCCGAGGAGGTCATGACGAGGCCCGCGAACACGTTCGTCTCCAGCATGATCTCCAAGGACCGCGGCTACCGGGCCCTCACGTTCCGGGACGCATCCCTCACCGCGGAGCCCCTCGCCGAGCCGGTCGCCGGCATCATCAGCCTCGACCCCCACACATCGGAGTGGTCGCTCGCCGTCGACGACAACGGCCGCCCCGACGCCTGGCTGCACCGCGCGAGCTCGCTGCGCGTCCCCGTCGGCGCCGTCGTCACCCTCGACGACAACCTGCGCCGGTCGCTCGACGCGGTGCTCGCCTCCCCGGCGGGCCTCGCCGTCGTGGTCGACGAATCCGGCGTCGCCGCCGGTGTCGTGCGCGGCGAGACGGTGTTCGCGCGCGTCGCCGACTCGAGCGGCGAACGGTCATGAGCTGGCTCATCGCGAACTGGGACACCGTCTGGCCCATCATCATCCAGCACGCGATGCTCTCGGTCGTGCCCACGGTGCTCGGCCTCGTCATCGCGCTGCCGCTCGGGATGCTGCTCGTCGGGCGCCCCCGGGGTCGCGCGGTCGCGATCGTCGTCGCGAGCATCGTGTTCACGATCCCGTCGCTCGCGCTGTTCGTGGTCATCCCCTCGATCGTCGGCACGCCGATCATCAGCCCGCTCAACGTGGTCATCGCGCTGACGCTCTACTCGACGGCGCTCCTCATCCGCACCGTGCTCGAGTCGCTCGACGCCGTGCCCGCCGACGTGAAGGACGCGTCGAGCGCCATCGGCTACTCGTCGATCAAGCGGGTCATCGAGGTCGAGCTGCCCCTCGCCATCCCGGTGCTCGTCGCCGGCCTCCGGGTCGTCGCCGTCACCAACGTCTCGCTCGTGTCGGTCGGTGCCGTCATCGGCGTCGGCGGCCTCGGCCAGCTCTTCACTGCCGGCTTCCAGCGCGACTACCCGGACCAGATCTTCGCGGGCATCATCACGATCCTCGTGCTCGCGTTCATCTTCGACCGCATCATCGCCCTCATCGGCGTCGCCACCACACCGTGGCTCCGCAGCGGGCGCGTCAAAGCGAAGCGCGCCGCGAGGCGCACACCCAACGAGCGCACGGAGACCGCCATGCTCGACACCGTCATCGGACTCGATTCTCCGGAAAAGAAGGCAAACGTCTGATGTTCAACGAGATGCTGTCCTACTTCCTCGACCCGGCCAACTGGGTCGGCTCCGCGAGCATCCCGGCGCGAGTGGGCGAGCACCTCTGGTACTCGCTGCTCGCCGTCGCACTCGCCGCCGTCATCGCGTTCCCGCTCGGCCTCGTCATCGGCCACACCGGCAAGGGCACGACCTTCATCGTCGCCACCGCCAACGTGCTCCGGGCGCTCCCCAGCCTGGGCCTCATGACGCTGCTCGTGCTGCTCATGGGCCTCGGCCTGTTCCCGCCCGTGATCGCGCTGGTCATCCTCGCCGTGCCGCCACTCCTCGCCGGCGTCTACTCGGGCGTCGCCAACGTCAGCCGAGCGACCGTGGACGCCGCGCGAGCCATGGGCATGACCGAGTGGCAGATCGTGTGGCAGGTCGAACTGCCCAACGCCATGCCGCTCATCGTCGCCGGCCTCCGCAGCGCGGTGCTGCAGGTCATCGCGACCGCGACCATCGCGGCCTACGTCAACCTCGGCGGCCTCGGGCGCTACATCTTCGACGGCCTGGCCGTCACCGACTACGGGCGCGTGCTCGTCGGCGCGATCCTCGTGACGCTCCTCGCGCTCGTCGTGGATGGCATCCTCGCGCTGCTCGGCCGCCTCGTCGTCCCCGGCAGCAAGAAGCGGGGTCCGAAGGATGCTGAGGCTAGCTCGGGCTCGGCCGCAGGCTCGAGTGCTGGCGCTGTCTCCGGCGCGACGGTCGCATCCACGAGCGCCGCCACGACCAGCGCGTAGCTGTGCGGTCGGTGTCCGCGGGTTCCCTGGCCTGCGCTGGCACCCCGGTCGCCGGCCCGGCCGGCCCGGCCAGCCCGCGCACCCGCCCCACAGCGCGATCACTGCCAGCCAGGTGGCCCTTCTGGATGCTCCAGAAGGGCCACTTGGCTGGCGGCGTTTGCGGTGGCTCGGGGCTCAGGGGCCATCTGGCTGGCAGCGATTGAGGTTGGGTGCGCGGATGCGGTGCGGCGGCTACTCGGCGGCGAGGATCTCGTCGACGGGGCGGTAGTCGAGGCCGAGCGCCGTCGCGACGCCGCGGTTGGTGATGTGCCCGCCGTGCACGTTGAGCCCGAGCGAGAGCGCCGGGTTGTCCTGCATGGCACGCGTCCAGCCCTTGTCGGCGATGGCGGTCACGTACGGGAGCGTCGCGTTGGTGAGCGCGCGCGTCGAGGTCTCCGGCACGGCGCCAGGCATGTTCGCGACGCAGTAGTAGATCGAGTTGTGGACCGGGAACGTGGGGTCGTCGTGGGTCGTCGGGTGCGACCCCTCGAAGCATCCGCCCTGGTCGATGGCGATGTCGACGAGCACCGATCCGTGCTTCATGCCCGCAACCATCTCGTCGGTCACGAGCTTCGGTGCGGCGGCCCCCGGGATGAGGACGGAGCCGACGACGAGGTCGGCCTCGGCGAGCTGCGCCGCGATCTCGTACGCCGATGAGGCACGCGTCTGGATCTTGCCCTGGAACTGCACCTCGAGCTCCCGGAGCCGGGGGATGTTGAGGTCGATGATGGTGACGTCGGCGCCCATGCCGACGGCGTTCGCGGCCGCGTGCTCGCCGGCGACGCCGCCGCCGATGACGACGACCTTCGCCTTCGGCGTTCCGGGGACGCCGCCGAGCAGCATGCCGCGTCCGCCGGCGGCCTTCATGAGGTGGTACGCGCCGACCTGCGTCGCGAGGCGGCCAGCGACCTCGCTCATGGGGGTGAGCAGCGGCAGCGAGCGGTTCGGCAGCTGCACCGTCTCGTAGGCGATCGCGGTGGTGCCCGCGCCGACGAGCGCCTCTGCCTGCGCCCGGTCGGCGGCGAGGTGCAGGTAGGTGAAGAGCACGAGGTCTGGCCGCATGTGCCGGTACTCGGAGGCGATGGGCTCTTTGACCTTGAGGAGCAGCTCTGCGCGCGCCCACACCTCGTCGGCGGTGGCGAGGATGCTCGCACCGGCGGCCTCGTAGGCCTCGTCGGTGATGGCGGAGCCGAGCCCTGCGCCCGCCTCGATGAGCACCTCGTGGCCGTGCCGCACGAGCTCGTGCACTCCGGCGGGCGTGATGGCGACGCGGTTCTCGTTGTTCTTGATCTCTGCAGGGATCCCGATGCGCATGATGACCTCGTTGTGTTCGTGCTGATTCGGTGCTGTTCTTCGGAAATCATGCGCAGAAAGTGTTTCGAACGGGTTGAGAGCCGCAGGAACCGCGGCCCTTGGGCCAGTATTGGTAGAAATCTGTGATCGAAGGGGATGCGCATGGCTGGAACGCCGAAGGAACTTCGGGGTGCGGATGCAGGGGCGCTCGACGACATCGACCGCAGGCTCGTCGAGCTGCTGCAGGCCGACTCCCGGCAGTCGAACACGCAGCTCGCGAACGCCGTCGGCATCGCGCAGTCGACGTGCATCGCGCGCGTGCGCTCGCTGGTCGCCCGCGGCGTGATCACGAGGTTCACGGCGGATGTGGGCCTGCCGCAGCTCGGCCTCGCGCTGCAGGCGCTCATCAGCGTCAACATCCGGTCGGGGAAACGGCAGGAGCTCGCGCATTTCGCGGAGGAGATGCGGGCGCTGCCCGAGGTCGTGCAGATCTTCTTCCTCGGCGGCTCGGAGGACTTCATCGTGCACGTCGCAGTGCGTGACTCGAATGACGTGCGGGAGTTCGTGGTGGCGCACCTGTCGACGCACCCGGCCGTCGCATCCACTCGCACGAGCATCGTCTTCGACCACCACCGCATCCGCTGACCTGAGCTGCGTGCGCTGACTGAGCCGAGCTCAGGCACAGACGTTGGGGGTGCGCATGCTCGGCGCTGCTCGTGCCTGCGGAAGCCCCAGGTTTGGGGATGCTGGAGTCGGCCCGGCGTGCAGACGTGGGGGTTGCGCTGGTTCCGTGCTGGGGTGGGCTGCTGAAGCCCCAGGTCTGCAGCAGGCTGGCCGGCATGCGGCAGCTGCATCCGCACTTCGTCCCGTGATCTAAGAACGCAGTAGCCGAAACCACCGTTGCGTTCTTATTCTGTGTGCATGGAGCCAGGAGCGCAGCCGCAGGAAGACCTCGTCGCGACCCTCATCGTGCGCGGGAGGATCCGGGATGCCCGCGGCGTCTGGGGACCGGGCGAGGTGTGGGCTGCGGGGCCTCGGATCGTCGCGGTGCACACCGGCGCGTCCCGCGCCGCGGCTCCCGCAGGAGCCAGGCTGGTCGACGTCGGCGATTCCTACGTGCTGCCCGGAGTGGTGGATGCGCACGTGCACTCCCTCTCGCACGGCGGCGAGGGCATCGCCGCGTCGACGAGGGCGGCGGCCGCGGGTGGCGTGACGACGATCGTGGAGATGCCGTACGACGGCACCGGCCCCATCAACAGCATCGACAAGCTGCGCGCGAAGCAGGATCTCGCGAACGACGAGGCGCACATCGACGTCGCGCTGCTCGGCACCCTCGCACCCGGTGGCGGGTGGCGTGCGGCTGGAGATCTCGCCGAGGCTGGGGCCGTCGGCTTCAAGGTCTCTCTCTTCCACACGCACGAGACGCGCTTCCCGCGCATCGACGACCGCGAGCTGCTGAGCGTCATGGCCGCCGTGCGGGACGCGGGCCGCACCCTCTGCACGCACGCCGAGAACAACGAGATCATCCAGTCGCTGCTCCGGGAGGAGCGGGCGGCGGGCAGCACCGACCCGCAGTCGCACTCGCGGTCGCGGCCGCCCGTCTCGGAGACGCTCGGGGTGCTGACGGCGCTCGAGGTGGCGGCCAACACGGGCGCGCGCCTGCACGTCTGCCACCTGTCGCTGCCGCGCAGCGTCGACCTCGTCGAGTGGTACCGCTCGCAGGGCGCTGACGTCACGCTCGAGACGTGCCCGCACTACCTGACCTTCACCCAGGACGATCTCGAGACGCAGCGCGGGCACCTCAAGATCAACCCTCCGCTGCGCGATGCGACCGCACGTGAGGGCCTGTGGGACCGCATCGGGCGTGGCGCCGTGAGCGTCGTCAGCTCCGACCACGCGCCGTGGTCCCGCGAGCTGAAGGAGCACGAGGTGATGCTCGACAACAGCTCGGGTGCTCCCGGCGTGCAGACGCTCGTCGCGGCGACGCTCGGCGGGGCGCTCCGCCGCGACGCGTCCGAGGCGCTGCTGTCGCAGGCGGTGGATGCGCTCACGATCTCGCCAGCGCGCCGGTACGGCCTCGACGTGCGCAAGGGCTCGCTCGAGGTGGGCAAGGACGCCGACATCGTCGTGTTCACGCCTGGCGACGCATCCATCGAGCTCGACCGGATGCTGTCGAACGCTGGCTGGACGCCGTACGAGGGCATGTCGCCGGGCGGCAGCGTGACGCACACGTACTCCCGCGGTGAGCTGGTCTACTCCGACACGGCGGGGCTGCTCGCGGCCGCTGGCCGGGGAGAGGTCCTGGTCTGATCATGAGCGACCTGCGACCGAAGGCGGACCCGAACGGGCGGCCCATCTCCGGGGGAGCGGCCGCATCCGGCGGTGGCAGCGGCACCGGTGGAGCGGCGTACAAGTCACTGCACCGTGGCCTCGAGATCCTGCAGCTCATCCAGGGCCGCGGGCGCCTGAAGATCTCCGAGATCAGCAGCGAGCTCGGGATGCCCCTCTCGACCGTCTACCGCTACGTGACAGTGCTTCGGGATGCGGGCTTCGCGATCGAGATCGACGGCTACCTCATGCCGTCGAGCCGCCTCGCGGAGAGCGACGACGCCTCGCCGCACCTCGTGCGCTACGCGGCCCCCGTCCTCCGCCGCCTCCGCGAGCTCACCGGCATGACCGCGATTCTCGCCGTGCGGGTGCACATCACCGCCGTGTGCCTCGAGGTGTCCTACGCGCATCCGCAGCATCGCATCCCGTTCGGACGCGGCAAGGTGCGCAGCCTCTACGCGGGCGCCACGGCGCTGCCGCTGCTGGCGTACGCGCCGAAGAAGGTGGTGCGAGAGCTGCTCTCCGGCGGTCTGCGCGCGTACACGACCGCGACCATGAGCCCCGAGATGATCGAGCCGTATCTGCGCCAGGTGCGCGCCGAGGGGCACGCCGTCTCCTACGGGCAGATCACCCCGGGCATGGTCGGCATCGGCGTTCCCGTCTTCGCGGGCGGCCGCGTGCTGTGCTCACTGTCGCTTGTCGGTGACGAGCGGCAGACTGGGGCACTGGATGAGCGCATCGCGCTCCTCAAGCAGGGAGCTGCAGAGCTCGCCGCGAAACTGCCATCGAACGTCGACCTCGAAGTCTGGAGCGATCAGAGTGCCTGAATCAGCCGCGACCCCCGCGAACAGCCAGACCCGCGCGGGCGGCGAGACTCCCACGGACGGCGAGACGCCGCCGCCGGCATCCGCGCCC
Source organism: Pseudoclavibacter sp. RFBB5 (assembly GCF_002931555.1). Lineage (GTDB taxonomy): Bacteria > Actinomycetota > Actinomycetes > Actinomycetales > Microbacteriaceae > Pseudoclavibacter. The sequence goes on from NZ_PSTZ01000001.1 coordinate 348,612, forward strand.
CTCGCCAGCCCCATCCTCGCCCGCGGCACCCAGCCCATCACGGCGCAGCGCGGCACGAAGCTGCGGGCCAGGAACTGGCGGGCCGAGGGCCTGCTTCGCATGTTCGAGAACGTGCTCGAGGTCGGCGAGAACGCGGCGGAGCTCATCGTCTACGCCTCGCTCGGGAAGGCCGCCCGCAACTGGGACGAGGCCTGCCGCATCGTCACCTCGCTGCTCGAGCTCGACGAGGCCGAGACGCTCATCCTGCAGACGGGCGCCGCAGTCGGCGTCATGTCGACGAAGCGCGACTCTCCCATGGTGCTGTCCGCCGTCAACAACACCGTCGGCAACTGGGCGACCAGCGACCGCTTCTACGAGCGGTACCGCGCCGGCCAGACCATCTGGGGCGGCCTGACCGCCGCCGCGTGGCAGTACATCGGCCGCCAGGGCGTGCTGCAGGGCACGTACGAGCTGCTGCGCGAGGTGCTCGTCCAGCACTACGACGCGCGGGCGGAGGGCAGGTGGATGCTCACCGCTGGCCTCGGCGGGATGGGGTCGGCCCAGCCGATCTCGGCGCGCATCCTCGGCCTCTCCTCGCTCACGGTCGAGATCGACCAGGTGAAGATCGACCGCGCGCTCGCGGTCGGCGGCATCGACGTGCAAGCGCCGACCCTCGACGACGCGCTCGCGCTGATCGAGGCGGCGCGCGCCGAGGGGATCCCGGCCGCGGTCGCGCTGCACGCCAACGCGGCGGCCGTGTTCACCGAGCTCGCATCCCGAGGCGTCACGCCGGACATCGTCACCGACCAGACCGCCGCGCACGACGCGCGCTACGGCTACGTGCCCCTGGAGTACACGCTCGACGCGTGGATCACGGCCCGCGAGACGGAGCCGGAGCGCGTCGAGGCGCTCGCCCGAGCATCCATGGCCCAGCAGGTCGAGGCCATGCTCACGCTGCAGGAACGCGGCTCGGTCGCCTTCGAGAACGGCAACAACCTGCGCGTCAAGGCGCTCGAGCACCTGGGGGAGGGGGAGGCCGACCGGGTCAACCGCATCCCCGGCTTCATGGAGGCCTACCTGCGGCCGCTCTTCGCGCGGGGCATCGGCCCGTTCCGCTGGGTGTGCCTGTCCGGCGACGTCGACGACCAGCTCACGATGGATGCGCTCGCCTCGTCGCTCTTCCCCGAGCGGCCCGAGATCGCCGAGTGGCTGGCGCTCGCGGGCGTGCACGTGCCCCAGCAGGGGCTGCCGGCCCGATCATGCTGGCTCGGCCACGGCGAACGCTCGCGCCTCGCGCAGGCCGCGAACGAGCTCGTCGCCGACGGACGCCTCTCGGCTCCCGTGCTCTTCAGCCGCGACCACCTCGACTCGGCCGGCATGACGCATCCGCGCATCGGCACCGAGGGCATGCGGGACGGCTCCGACGGGGTCACCGACTGGCCGCTCCTCGACGCCATGCTGCTCTCGACGGCGGGCGCCGACCTCGTCGCCATCCACTCCGGCGGCGGCGGCTACACGGGGTGGATGCAGTCGGCCGGCGTCTCGATCGTCGCAGACGGCAAGCCGGAGACCCTCGAGCGCCTGCGCCTCGCGCTCGACCTCGACACGGGCCTCGGCGTCATCCGCCACGCGGCCGCCGGCTACGAGGAGGCGACCGTCGCCATCGCGCGCGGAGGCGAGACGGGGGATGCGCCCATCGCGGCCCTCGGGCTGGCCGCGCGCGGCGCATCCGCTGGGCCAGCTGCATCAGCCCCGGGACCACAAGCACTCCCAGCCAGCTCTGACACCGACCCCGAAGGGAACGCTCGTGCGTGAACTCACCCAGGAAGACGCCATCCACGGAGTGCTCGGGGGCGGTGTGCTCGCGTGCGGCGGCGGCGGGTGGAAGCACCACGGCGAGCTCATGGGCCGCATGGCGACCGAGCTGAACCGGCCGGTGCTCGCGAGCATCGACGAGCTGCCGGAGGACAGCTGGGTGGCGACGGTCACGGCCATCGGCGCCCCGGCGGCGAAGAACTGGGAGATCCGCCCGGTCGACTACGTGCACGCGCTGCAGGAGCTCATCAGGGCGACGGATGTGCCCATCGCGGCCGTCATGACCGCCCAGAACGGCTACTCGACGACCCTCAACGGGTGGATCCAGTCGTCGGTGCTCGGCGTGAAGGTGCTTGACGTGGCCGGCGACGTGCGCGCGCATCCGACCGGCAAGCTCGGCTCGCTCGGCCTCGCCGAACGTGAGGGCTACGTGGCGAAGCAGGTCGTCTCGGGCGGCAACCGCGCCCTCCACGGGCACTTCCTCTCGGTGAACACAGGCACGATCAACACGTGCGACGACGTGCTGCGCGACATCTCGGTGCGCACGGGCGGCTTCATCGCGGCCGCGCGCAACCCCGTCGAGCTGAGCTATGTGAAGGAGCACGCGGCGCACGGGTCCATCTCGCTGGCCCTCGACCTCGGGCGCGACATGGCGGCTGCGCTGAAGAAGCGCGGCGCGGGCAAGCAGGAGGCGTTCGTGCAGGCCGTCGTAGAGCGCCTCGGCGGCACGGTCGTGTCCCGCGGCCCGCTCGGCTTCGAGGTGCCGACCGAGACGCACGGCGGCTGGGACCACGGCACGTTCCGCATCGGCGACTTCACGGTGCCGTACCTCAACGAGTACATGGCCATCGAGTCCGGCGGTGAGCGCATCGCGACCTACCCGGACACGATCATCATCCTCGACCCCAAGCTCGGCGAGGCCGTCGCAGTCAAGGACGCCTACGAGGGCGAAGAGGTTGTCCTCGTCTCGGTGCCCGCATCCGCCCTGCCCGTGTCGTCGTCGGCCATCGACGAGTCCGGGCTCGCCGAGATCGAGCAGATCATGGGCATCGACTTCCTGAAGTACCGCGACTCGGGCCTCGTCGGCGGGACGGTCGGCTATGTCAGCTGACACCGCGGATGCGCTGCTCGGCGCCGTTGACCCGTCCAGGCTCCGGCCCGACCAGCAGCGGGTCCTCGCCGATCTGACGGAGCTCGCCGGCCTCGTCGAGAGCGCAGAGCCTGGCTTCTCGCGACGCGTGTTCTCCGACGCGTACCGCGCGGGGCGCGAGTGGGTGCGAGACCGGATGCGCACGGCGGGCCTCGAGGCGCACATCGACCCGGCGGGCAACGTCGTCGGAGTGCTGCGCGGCGCGAACTCGGCGCTCAAGCCGCTCATGACGGGATCGCACACCGACACCGTGCACGCGGGTGGACGCTACGACGGCATCGTCGGCGTGCTCGGCGGCATCGAGGTCGCGAGGCGGCTCCGCGAGGAGGGCATCACGCTCTTGCGCGACCTGTACGTCGTCGACTTCCTCGGCGAGGAGGCGAACTCCTTCGGCGTCTCCTGCATCGGGTCCCGGTCCATCGCCGGACTCCTGCTGCCCGAGCACCTCGAGCGCACCGACGGCGAATCCGCGCTGCGCCTCGGCGACGCCATGACGGGCTTCGGCCTCGACACGAGCGGCGCCCTCGGCCAGGCCTGGACTCCCGGCTCGCTGCACGCCTACCTCGAGCTGCACATCGAGCAGGGCCCGCAGCTCGAGCGCAGCGGCAAACAGATCGGCGTCGTCACGGCGATCGCCGGCATCGAGCGGCTCATGGCCGCCTTCTCCGGCCGCGCCGACCACGCGGGCACCATGCCCATGCAGGGCAGGCACGACGCGCTCATCGCGGCCGCCGAGGCGATCCTCACGATCGAGCGAGAAGCGTGCGGCGCCCCCATCCACGGAGTATCGACGACCGGCCGCATCGAGTCGTCGCCCGGCTCCTTCAACATCGTTCCAGACGAGGCGCGCATCTGGGCGGAGATGCGCAGCGTGGATGCGTCGTGGCTGCACGGCGCGAAGCGTCGCGTCGCCGAGGACATCGCGGCGGGCGCCGCGCTGCGCGGCGTCGAGACCGCCATCGAGTGGCTCAACGACCAGGACCCGGTCGCGGCAGACCCCGACGTGCAGCGCCTCCTCGGCGAGGCCGCCGACGCGCTCGGCTACACGTGGGAGGCGGTGCCCTCCGGTGCAGGCCACGACGCCGCGCACCTCGCGCACCTCGGACCGATGGGCATGATCTTCGTGCCATCCGTCGGCGGGCGCAGCCACGTGCCAGAGGAGTTCACGGAGGCAGACGACATCGCCGTGGGCATCCACGTGCTCGCGACGGCCCTCGTCGCCGCCGACCGCAGCGAGCGTCCGCTCGTCGCGAGCTGAGTTCCCTCGGCCGTCGCCGAAGTCTCGGGATGGAAACCTCGCTGCGCTACGGGAATTTTCCCAGCACGAAGTGAGTTCGCCAGCCCGAGTCCCCGCGCGCCGAGATCGCCGGCCAGGTGCCGAGTCGGGCGAAAGTCCAGGCTCGGCCCCCAGGCTTGGCAGTCGGATGCATGTGCATCCGTTCACAGACAACTGATGCGGGAACGGGGAACACCATGGCGACGTTTGTGCTCATCCACGGTGGAGGATCGTCGAGCTGGGACTGGCACCTTGTCGTGCCGAAGCTCGAGGAGGCGGGGCACCGCGCCATCGCGGTCGACCTGCCGGTTGAGGAGCCGGGCCTGTCGCTCGTCGACTACGCCGATTCGGTGTCCGCGCAGCTCGACGAGGCGAGGGGCGACAGCTCCGACGGTGACGGGCAGGGCGAGCAGCTGGTCATCGTCGGCCACTCGCTTGGCGGCTTCACGGCGGCGCTCGTGGCGGAGCGCCTGGACGCCGACGGGCTCGTGTACGTCGCCGGCATGATCCCGAAGCCGGGGGAGACGATGCAGGAGTGGTGGGATGCCACGGGCCACAGCGCGCTCGGTGTCGATTCCGAGGACGAGCTCGTGTTCTACAACCTGGTCCCAGACGACCTGGTCGTCGATGCGAAGGCGCACGTGCGCGAGGAGACGGGGTCGTGGATGGACGCTCCGTGGCCCGGAGTGGGGCGGGAGACGTCGACGGGGTTCATCGCCGCCGAGGACGACCTGTTCTTCCCGATCGAGTTCGCGAAGCAGCATGCGCGCGACCGTGCCGGGGTCGAGGCGGTCGTCGTGCCCGGCGGCCACTATGTCGCCATCGGTGCCCCGGATCCCCTGGCGAAGGCGCTCGCGGAGTTTGCTGACGGCCTCTGACCGTTCGGCTCGGTACGCTCGTCGGATGCAGCAGCTCACCGAGGCCCAGATTCGGGATGCGTTCGTGAACGCCTCGCGCAAGGAGGTCAGCGACGTGACCCTGCCGCCCGGTTTCCACGATATCGACTGGGGGCGACGCGACTACCTTGGCTGGACGGACCCGAAGCTGGGGCGTCGCGCCTACGCGGTGGTCCCCGTCGACGGCGAGCTCGTGGGGATCGTGCTCGAGCGGGCGCGCAAGCTGCCGACGCGTCGGGCGATGTGCTCGTGGTGCGAGGACGTGACGCTGCCGAACGATGTCGTCTTCTACAGCGCGAAGCGCACGGGGGAAGCCGGCCGGCGCGGCGACACCGTCGGGACGCTCGTGTGCGCTGCGTTCGAATGCTCGGCGAACGTGCGCCGCCTGCCTCCGTCCGCGTACATCGGCTATGACCGGGATGCGGCGCGCGAGCAGCGCACGGAGAACCTGCGGACGCGCGCGGCGAGCTTCGCGCGCAACCTCCGCGACGGGGTCTGACCGAGTCCGTCTGGCGTCCGGGTCTCGATCCGGTCACTCCCTCCTTCCGGAGGTGGCGAGTGTCGGTGGCATGGTCCATCGTGGACTCCACGACAGCCACTCGACGAGGAGCGACCTGTGAGCCACGACGCGAAGAACAGCGGAGCAGCACTCCGCGACCCTCAACTGCCACCTGTAGCGGTGGAGGATCTCGACCCAGACGCCGAGAAGCCGAGGTGGACGCCGGCGAAGGTCGCCCTGTGGGTCGGCATCGGGCTCTTGGGCGGTCTGGCCTGGACGATGCTCGCGATCGTCCGCGGCGAGACGGTCAACGCCATCTGGTTCGTGTTCGCCGCCGTCTGCACCTACCTCATCGCCTACCGCTTCTACTCGAAGCTCATCGAGCGCAAGCTCACACGCCCTGACGACCGCCGCGCGACACCTGCCGAGTACAAGGCGAACGGCAAGGACTTCGTGCCGACCGACCGTCGCGTGCTGTACGGCCACCACTTCGCGGCGATCGCCGGCGCAGGTCCTCTGGTCGGGCCGGTGCTGGCAGCCCAGATGGGGTACCTGCCCGGCACGGTGTGGATCATCGTCGGCGTCGTCCTCGCGGGTGCCGTGCAGGACTACCTCGTCCTGTTCTTCTCGACCCGCCGCGGAGGTCGCTCGCTCGGGCAGATGGCCCGCGACGAGCTCGGCGTGATCGGCGGCATCGCGGCGCAGATCGCGACGCTCGTCATCATGATCATCATCGTCGCGATCCTCGCGCTCGTGGTCGTCAACGCGCTCGGCGAGAGCCCGTGGGGTGTCTTCAGCGTCTCCATGACCATCCCGATCGCCCTCTTCATGGGGCTCTACCTGCGCTACCTGCGCCCGGGCAAGATCACCGAGATCTCCATCATCGGCTTCGTGCTGCTCATGTTCGCGATCGTCGCCGGCGGCTGGATCGCCGACACCGAGTGGGGCACGCAGCTCTTCACGCTCGACCGCACGACCATCGCCTGGGGCATCATCATCTACGGCTTCGTCGCCGCCGTCCTCCCCGTCTGGCTCCTGCTCGCACCTCGCGACTACCTGTCGACGTTCATGAAGATCGGCGTCATCGTCATGCTCGCCGGCGCGATCGTCGTCGTGCGCCCCGAGATCGAGGTGCCGGCGTTCAGCGAGTTCGCGAGCCGCGTCGACGGTCCGGTCTTCTCGGGCTCGCTCTTCCCGTTCCTCTTCGTGACGATCGCGTGCGGCGCCCTTTCCGGGTTCCACGCGCTCATCGCATCCGGAACCACCCCGAAGCTCGTCGAGAAAGAGAAGCAGACCCGCTTCATCGGCTACGGCGGCATGCTCATGGAGTCGTTCGTCGCCATCATGGCGCTCGTCGCGGCGCTCTCCATCGACCGCGGCATCTACTTCGCCATGAACTCATCGGCGGCCGCCACGGGAGGCACCATCGAGGGTGCCGTCGCGTTCGTCAACTCTCTGGGTCTGACTGGCGTCAACCTGTCGCCGGATGCCCTCTCGACGATGGCGACGAACGTCGGCGAGGAGAGCATCGTGTCCCGCACGGGCGGCGCGCCGACCCTCGCCGTGGGGCTCGCGCAGATCATGCAGCAGTTCATCGGGGGCGTCGGCATGATGAGCTTCTGGTACCACTTCGCGATCATGTTCGAGGCGCTCTTCATCCTCACCGCTGTTGACGCCGGCACCCGAGTCGCCCGATTCATGCTGCAGGATGCGATCGGCAACTTCGTGCCGAAGTTCCGCGACCCCGACTGGAGGTTGGGCGCCTGGATCGCCACCGCTGTCATGGTGGCGGGCTGGGGCGCGATCCTCATCATGGGCGTCACCGACCCCTTGGGTGGCATCAATACGCTCTTCCCGCTGTTCGGTATCGCGAATCAGCTGCTCGCCGCCATCGCGCTGGCGATCTGCCTCACGATCGTCGCCAAGAAGGGCCTCTTCAAGTGGATGTGGATCGTCGCGCTCCCGCTTGCGTTCGTCGCGGTCGTCACGATCACGGCGTCGGCGTTCAAGATCTTCTCGCCGGTCCCCGCCGTCGGGTACTGGGCGCAGAACGCGGCCTTCCGGGATGCGCTCGCGGCTGGCGAGACGAGCTTCGGCAACGCGAAGACCGTCGAGGCCATGGAAGCGGTCGTGCGCAACACCACCGTGCAGGGTTCCCTGTCGATCCTGTTCGTGACGCTGTCGATCATCGTCATCGTCGCCGCGCTCGTCCGCACCTTCCGCGCGATGCGGGGCGACCTCGGCCAGAGCACGGAGGACCCGGTGACGCCGTCGCGGCTGTACGCCCCAGCGGGGTTCCTGCCGACCAAGCCGGAGCGCGAGCTGCAGCGCGAATGGGAAGCGGTCCCCGCCGACAAGCGCCCCGACATCGTGAGGCACTGACGTGACGAGCAGTCCGACCTCTGGGATGCGCCTGGCTGTGGACACAGTCGGGCGCGTCCTGCGGGCCATCCGCTGGTACGTGACGTCGATGATGGGCGACAACGCCTACGCGGTGTACGTCGCGCACCAGCGCCGCGCGCATCCGGGCGTCGAGCCGATGGGCGAGCGCGCGTTCTGGAGGGAGCGCACCGACGAGCAGGACAGGAACCCGCAGGGACGCTGCTGCTGAACCCCGCCTACAGGCCCGCGACGCCCTTCGCCGCCCGATGAGCGATCACCAGACTCGAGATGACGCCCGCCAGCGTCGCCACGACTGCGAGAGCGAGCGATACGAGGTACGGCGCGACTGTTCCGGCGGAGAGCACGGATACCACCGCGAACACGATGCCGGCCCCAGCTCCCGTATTCGCGGGTCGGAGCGCCGCTTCGTGCCCGGCGCGCCAGGCCTCGTCTGAGGAACGGGTCGCCGCCGTCCGCAAGCCCGCATACCCCCAGCGGTCGAGTCGACCATCCGCACCCCAGCGAACCGTGAGCATGCTCACGAGGTTGCCGACGATGAGGATGACCGCCACAGCGATGGCGGCGGGAAAGCTCGGCGGCTGGAGTTCGATCACTGGGGATTTCGAGTTCGGCTCAGAGGCAGACGGCAACTGCGCGGCTCGGGGGAGCCGTTCGCAGACGCCTACGCGCGCTTCTGCTCGTAGCCGCTCGCGTCGTCGTCTTCGTCGGCGTCATCATCGTCGAGGTACTCGGACCACTTCGAGAGGATGTCGTCGGCTGGTTCTTCAGTGACTGGCTGCGTCGCCGGATAGCTCGAGGAGCCACCGGACAGTTCACGTGCCAGCGCGTCATAGTTCGTCTCATGTACGGAGTACTTGAGCTCACGGGCGACCTTGGTGTGCTTCGCCTTTTGACGGCCACGCCCCATGCGTAACCCCCTTATAAATCGGGCCGGGCAGGAATGGCCACCCGGTCGCACGTCGTTAACGAAAATCTGACGCTCACATTACCACGGCGGCCGAGCTAATCTTCGGTGCGCCGACCCGGCCACGTCACCCCGCGTCTCTAGACTGACCCCTACCGGACGGAAGCTCGTCGACCGTCCGAGTGACCGCACAGGTGCGCCCCCAGCGCCTCGACAGGAAGCCGGACGTGCACAGCGTGAAGACCGACATCGACCTCGTCGTCATCGGCGCGGGCGTGCCAGGTGTGACCGTCGCCGCGACGCTCGCCGAGATGGGTCTGCGTCCGCTGCGGGATTTCGTGGTCTTCGATGCAGAGCCCCAGCCCGGCGGGTCGTGGGGGCGCGGCTGGGATTTCCAGACGGTCGGTCACACGCCGCTCCTCACGGGGCCTCCCGGGTTGTCCGAGCTGGGTATCCGGCTGAGCGACCAGGATCCGGAGGCCATCGTCCGCGACATCATGCCGCCGCTCATGCGCCGCTACGAGGATGCCTACGACCTGTTCGTGGCGCGGCCCGTGCGCGTGCTGAGGGTCGAGGCGATGCGTCGCTCCCCGCATCTGACGGTGCACATCCAGGTGCGTGATCGTCCGCCCCGGACCATCACGACGCGATACGTCATCAACGCCACGGGGGACTGGTCGTCGCCGTTCGTGCCCTGGTATCCGGGGGCATTGGAATTCGCGGGCGAGCAGCTGCCATCCGCCCACATCGAGTCGCTGGCCGGATTCGCGGGCAAGCGCGTCATGGTCGTCGGTGGCGGCCGTTCAGCTGTCACGATCCTGCGCGAGCTCGAGCCGATCGCGGCGGCGACCGCATGGTCGACCCGACGCGAGCCCGACTTCCATGAGCTCCCGCGCCTCACGCTGCCGTCCCGCACCGACTCGCGGCAGCGCGACATGGATGCGCGCCACGAGGCGGAGTTCGTGCGCTTCGTCGAGCGCGGGGAGCGCCTCCCGAGCGAGGTGAGCGTCCGCGGCATCCCCCTCTCGAGGGGGACGCTCGCCGCGATCCGCCGCGGGCTGCTCGTGTCTCGGGGGCCGCTCGCGAGCATCCAGCCGGACGGCGTCACACTCGCGAGCGGCGACCGCTTCGAGGCGGACGCGATCATCTGGGCGACGGGCAGCCGCCCCACGATGCGGCACCTCGCGCCCCTGCAGCTGCGCGAGCAGGGAGGGATGGCCCGGCTACGCGACGGATGGAGCCGCCGCGACAACCGTGTGGCGCTCCTCGGCTACGGCACGAACCGCCGCAACCCCGTCGCAGCCCGGCTCGACGCTGAACGCCTCGCCGAGGGCGTGTTCGACCGCCTCGGCGAGACCCCAGCCGACGTCAAGTAGGGCCTGCACGGCGCCCGGCGCCCCGCGCCCCAGAGCTAACCGCGGTGCGGTGAGGCGAGCACCGACGTGACGACGGGGCGAGTGCCGAGCAGGGCCAGCCAGACGGCGCCGAACCCGAGCGCGAAGCACAGCGCCATCGTGAGCATCGCGAGTGGCGCCACGAGCAGGGAGGCGCCGACGATCGGCAGCACCAGGGCGACCGCGGCGCCCGCCCCGCCGAGTGCGGCGAGCAGCAGGGGCGCCCAGACCTGCGCCCGTTGCGCCTTCTCGAAGACCGTGCGCGGCATGCCCGTGCGGTCCAGGGAGATGAGCAGTCTGCGCTCATCGAGGATCGCGGCGGCCTGCGAGACACCCACGGTGCACGCCAGCATGAGGAAGGCGACGAACAGCGTCAGGAAGACGCCAGTCCGGAGGTCGGTCATGAGCGTGAGGTCCTCCGCCGAGACCCCCTCGGTACCGCCCACCATGTCCAGCAACGCGAGTCCGCTGCCGCTGATGACGGCGACGAACGCGATCATCGCGATACCGGACACGCTTCGCCAGGCCACGCCGGGCGCCTCCGCGAGGCGGCGCCCGGCGATGAGGCGAGCCGGCGTCTTCGCGCGCTTCGCCATCTGCCGACCGATCAGCCCGACGAGCGGTCCGCCTGCGAGGTTGATGGCGAGCATCCCGATCGCGAACGGCACGAAAAGGGCGAGGACGATGCCGACGATGCCGAGCGCCGAGACGAATCCCTGGGCCAAGCTGACGAGGCCGAGCGCGACGAGCAGGGCGACGACGCCGCCAGCGAGTGCGAGCCACTTCACCCGCGGTGCCTTGTCGCGCTTGCGCACGCCGAGGGGTGTGACGCGCACGGCGGCGAGTCCGGCGAAGGAGCTCGCCGCGGCGAGCACGGCGATGCCCGCGGCGGTCGCGGCGAGGATCGGGAACCCGACCCACAGGGACGCGGCCCCGACGGCCCCGCCGTAGAAGTGCAGCAACCCGACGACGGGAAGCAGCGCCGCGTAGAGCGCCGTCCCGGCCAGGATGCCCACGACGGCGATGAGTGTCGCCTCGGCGACGGCGAGCATCGTCACGACGGTCGTGGACGCGCCGAGCAGTCTCAGCGTCGCGAGCCGGTCGTCGCGTCGCCTCGCGGAGAGGCGCGCGGCGGCGACGCCGAGCGTCAGCAGCGGCACGGCCAGCAGGGTCAGCGCGAAGACGGCGAAGAAGCCGTGCGACTGCATGCCGGCCGGTGGGTTGAAGAGCATGATGGTGCCGCCGACGACGATCAGCGTGAGGGCCGTCACGACGGCGAACGCCACGGCGGGGAGGGCGACCGCGGCGACGCCGACGGTGTCGGGCCGGGTGAGCATCCGCAGGAGCGTGAGCGCCGGGATGCGTCCGGTTCCGCGAGGCGCGGGGCCCGGGATGCGCGGGCCCTGAGCGACCGTCGAGCTGGCGGTCGGCGTGGCGCCCGCGGACGGGAGCGTGTCGCCGGTGGGCCCCGGGAAGCTCGCCCCTCGCGCGGCGCTCATGCGCGGGCCGCCGAGTCGTCGAGGACGCGGCCGTCGCGCATCCGCACGGTGCGGTCGCAGCGGGCCGCGACCTCGGGATCGTGCGTGACGACGACCAGGCTCCGACCGGCGCGGGAGGTCGCGGCCAGCAGCGCCGTCATGACGTCGGAGCTCGTTGCCGAATCGAGGGCACCCGTCGGTTCGTCGGCGAACACGATGCGGGCGCCCGTGACCTGGGCGCGGGCGATTGCGACGCGCTGCGCCTGGCCACCGGACAGCTCGCCGATGCGACGCGCCTCCATGCCGCGGAGGCCCATGGCCGCGAGCCACTCGCCGGCGGCGTGCTCGGCGCGCTTGCGCTCGACGCCGCACAGCATGGCCGCGAGGGCGACGTTCTCGAGCGCCGTGAGCTCCGGGAGGAGCATCCCCTCCTGGAACACGAAGCCGAACTCGGTGCGGCGCAGGTCGGTGCGCTTCGCCTCCGACATGTCCGTCATCTCACGGCTGCCACCCTCAGCGTGCAGCTGGATGCTGCCGGAGTCGGGGGTGATGATGCCCGCCAGGCTGTGCAGCAGCGTCGTCTTCCCGGAGCCGGAAGCGCCCATGATCGCGAGCGCCTCGCCCGCCCGGACTGCGAGGCTCACGCCGGCGAGCGCGACCGTGGCGCCGTAGGTCTTCGTGAGCGAGTGCGCCGCGAGGACGGTGCCGGGGTGATGGGCGCCGGCAGCGGTGGAGGTTTGAGCGCCAGGACGCGGCGCCGCTGGTGTCTGGAAGCCTGGGTGAGAAGTCATGGTTCCAAGGTGCCCGCACAGGTGGCCGCGCCTCGACCATCTGGGGGCTCATCCGTCCCCTCCTGGAGGAGGGCTTTCCGGGATGCGCGTCATCCGCGAGGATGACCCGCGGTGCCCTGCCACCGGTGGTGTCGCTACCAGGTGAGCAGGCCAAGTCCAAGGTTGGCGCCGAGCAGCTGACCGACCGTCACGCCGATCAGGGCCGCGAACACGCCCCAGAGCATCTGGGCGACCACGATGATCGCGGTCTTGCCGAGCTTCCTCGCGCTGAGCGCGTTCGCCGCGTCGAGCATCACTGAGCTCCAGGAGCTCATCCCACCGCAGAAGCCCGAGATGACGACCATCGAGGCGACGGTCGGGAGCGGCAGCAGTCCCGCCGCCAACCCGGCGATCAACGATGCGATCACGTTCACGATCATGAGGCGCCACTCTGGTGCCACGCGGCGGGGGAGCCGAGCGTCAGCCGCCGTGGCAGAACCGGCCACCGCGGCACCTGTGTGGTGGGCCGGGACCCGCGGCCACCCTTCGACGGCGACGTAGCGGACGCAGGCGCCGACACCGCCGGCGATGGCAACCGCGAGGATGAAGAGGACGTCCATCAGCGCGCTCCCGCTCCCGCCGGCGGCGGAGAGATGCGGCGCCCGAGAGCGCGGCCGAGGACGATCGCGAGGACCCCGCCGAGTGTGCCGAGCAGAAACGCGGCGATTGCCCACGCGGACGTGGAGAAGACGAGCGCCAGCGCAAGCGCGATGAGCGAGAACGTCGTGAAGCCTCCGCAGAAGCCAGGGCCGAGCGCCGCACGCCACCCGGCGCGCTGCGGAGCCCAGTGGGCACCCGCCACGATGCCGAGAGCCAGCGACCCCGCGAGGTTGGCAATAAGGGCAGCCAGGATGTCCGAGTCGAGGACGTGCATGCTTCCGGCTGACAGCTCGACGAGGTCCGCCGTGCCCTGCGGCATCGTCGCGGTTGAGACGACCGAGCCGAGCCACACCCGGGCGAGCGTGCCGAGGGCTCCGCCGAGGAACACGGCGAGGAGGAGGCGGGCTGGCGTTCGCACGCGGCAACCGTACTCCCGGGGCGAGGGTGGCGCCAGCCCGCTTCCGAGGGTCCCGCCCGCTGGCCAGCTTCGGTGACAGACGGCGGCGTCCGGCGCCGAAACGAGCCAGAAGCGCCGTTTAGTCACCGAAGTTGGACGGGGAAAGGGGCAATCCTCCGTGCGGTCGGGCGCGGGTCGCAACGGTCGCCGGGGTCGCCGCGGACACCGAAGGGCCGCCTCCCGTCATGGGAAGCGGCCCTCCGATACGGCGATTCAGGCGCCGGGCGCGTCCTTCTCGTCGCGAGCCCCGAGAGCGTGAGAGATGCGCTCGCGGACTCGTTCGAGCTCCTGGTCGAGGAACGTCACGATCCCGGGTGAGAGGTGCTGCGCGCTCTGCGCGGCGCGGAGCTCTTGCCGAAGCTCGTGCCGGAACTTGTTGAGCACGAGGTCCGCCTGGGACATGGCCTCGAGCTGCTCACGACCGGCGTCACGCCGCGGGTTGCTCGCGGAACTCGTGGTTCCGGTTTTCGGAGCCTCGCTCGTGCCGCTGTTGCTGTTGCTGCCGCTGTCGTCGTTCCAGACGTGCGAGCTGGTCGCCGATGCCCAGGTGTCGAACCTGCCGTGCGTGCGGTGGCCCGAGCTCGATGCACCCGGCGCACCCGGCGCACCCGGCGCACCCGGGGCCTCGGGCGTCGGCGGAGCCTGTGGCGGGTCCTGCGGGCGAGGCTCGCCGGGCGCCGTCGTGCCGTCGGCGAATCCAGGCGCTGAGGATCCCGGAGCTGTCTTGCCCGGGGTGGAGAACGGGGCGTCGCGGGGCTCGTTCCAGCCCTTTGCCGCGCCGGCGAAGAACCCGCGAGCTGACGCAGCTCCAGCTGCTCCAGCGCTTGCCGCCTTCTCGAAACCCGAACGTGCGTCCGGCCCGAGTTCCTGGGCGAGGCGCGCGAACTCGGCGCGGAGCTCTTCGCGCGCGCTGGCGAGGCCATGCCGGACGTCCGCGGCGAGGCGGCGGACGGAGGAGTCGACGTCCTGCTCGATGGCGGCGAGCTCATCGCGTCTCGAGTCGAGCTCGCGTCGCCCCGCTTCCGTGATGCGATAGACGCTCTTGCGGCCGTCGTTGTGCTTCGTCACGAGGCCTTCCTCTTCGAGCTTCGCGAGGCGCGGGTAGATGGTGCCGGCGCTCGGCGAGTAGGTGCCGTCGAAGCGCTCGGAGAGTGCCTGGATGAGCTCGTAGCCGTGGCGTGGCTGGTCCTCGAGGAGGCTCAGCAGGTAGAGGCGGAGGTGTCCGTGGGCGAAGACTGGCGGGGTCATGCGGTGCCTCCTGGCTTCGTGGCGTCTGATGCGGTGTCGGTGTCAGCGTCGGCGCTGGCGTCGACCTCGATGTTGCCGCCCGGTTCGGCATCGGCGCCCGCGGTGTCGGGTTTCGCGGTGCCTGCTGCGGGCGTGCTGGCGTGGTCATCCTCGGTCGCGGGCGCGATGCGGGCGTCGATGCGCTCATCGAAGTCGGCCGGTGTGTCGCCTGCCCGCGGGGTGCGCGCGGAGAGCATGACGGAGACGCGGCCGGTGACGGTGCTGATGCGCACGTCGGTGACCTCGCCCTCGACGGGCTCCGAGCGGTAGGTGGTTCCTCTGAGCGGTTCGAGGTGCAGGCCGTCGAGCTGCACGGAGGAGCCGACGGTCGAGACCTGGTAGCTGGGGTGCGTTCCGCTCGGGAGTCGCACGGTCGTTGCCCCGCTGACCGACCTGTTGGCGACGAGGGTGGGGGATCCGGATGTGACGTCGACGATCGTTGCTCCTGAGACTGTGCTGCCGTCGAAGCTCACGATGGGGCCCGTCGCGGTGACGTCGCCGGATGCCGTCTTCACCACGGCTTTGCCAGCGTGACCGCGGACGCTGATCTCGCCGCCGATGGAGTTGAGGTGCAGCTCGCCTTGGGTGGCGTCGAGGAACTGCTCGCCGCCGACGGTGTTGACGTCGATGCGTCCGTCGATGCCTGCGACCAGCACCTCTGAGCTCACGCCGAGGATGTCGACGTCGACACCTGCTGGGACGAGCACGCTCACGACGACGGTCGGCTGGTTCCAGATCGTCTTCGCGGAGGTCTGCACGTCGGTCCACGACAGCTGGGGGTGGTCGATGAGGAGCTGGTCTCCATCGATGGCGATCTTGAGGTCACGGCCGGTGATGGCGGACACCTCGATGCGGGTGCTCGGCTCGTCGTGCGCGAGCACGCTGATGGCGCCGCCTGCGAGTCTCGCGCGAACGCTGCGGACGGTCTGCACGTCGATGACGCGGGGCCCGTCTACGATCCACTGTTCAATGGCCATGGCTGCTCCTCGGGAGGGTGTTCTGGATGCGTTCCGGCGGTGAGTCCGGCAACCGACAGTCACGTTATATCGCGATTCTGAGTATTCGCGTTATATCGCGACATGCGGGCGGGCGGTCGCGGCCCCGAGCGCGTAGGCCATACTGAGCCCGTTCCGCCGTCGCTCGGCGGTGGGGAACGGAAGGCGACGCGCATCATGGAGATTCTGGGCATCACGGGCATCGCGCTGCTATCCACGCTCATCCTCTTCGGGCTGGCCGCGCTCGTGGCCGTCATCGCCGTGCGGCGGACGCGCGAGGAGCCGCGCAGGTTGAGCAACGGCGTCTGGCTCGTTGCCGCCGTCATCGCAGTGACCTCAGCGCTCTCCGGCCTGAGCAGCGGTTTCGCCGGGCTCGTCGGCGCGGTCACGGGGCTGCCGCTCATCCTCTCCCCGCTCCTGCTGCTCGTGCTCATCGTCACCCTGCTGCTGAACGGGGCGCGCATGCTCCGGCGCGAGGGGCGCTCGCTCGGCAACCTGCTCTCGCTGGTGCTCGCCGTCGTCCTCGCGGCCCTGGCCGCGCTCCCCTTCGCAGCAGTGCTGATCGACGACCGGATCTTCTTCGCGGTGGCCCTCTTCGTCGCCCTCGGCGCCGCCTATCTCGGGGCGGCTTTCGTGCTGTTCCTCGGCTACTCGTGGCTCTACGCTCGGCTGGTGCGCGGCGCGGCCGGCACGTGGGTGATCGTGCTCGGCTCCGGGCTGTCCGGCGGACGCCGGGTGCCGCCACTGCTCGCGTCTCGCATCCGGACGGGCCTGGATGCGGCGCACCGTGTCGGGGCTGCGGTCGTCGTCATGTCCGGCGGGCAGGGCAGCGACGAGGCGCTGGCCGAGGGTCGTGCCATGCGCGCGTGGGCGCTCGACCCAGCGAACGCGGGCGGTGACCTCGGGAGCCGGGAGGTCGCAGTCGGCGTGGCCAGCCCTCGCATCCTGAGCGAGGAGGAGTCGGTCAATACCGAGGAGAATCTGCGGTTCACGAAGGCAATCCTCGAGCGCGAGGGCGTCACGGGCCCCGGCATCATCGCCACCAGCAACTATCACGCCATGCGAGCGGCGATGCTGGCGCGCGAGCTTGGCATCGATGCGCAGGCCGTGCAGGCGCCCGTCGCCCGCTACTACTGGCCGAGTGCGATCCTGCGCGAGTTCGCCGCGATCCTCAGACGGTATCTGCTGCTCAACCTCACCGCTGGTCTGCTCTTCGCGCTGCCGCTGCCTGTTCTCAGCCTCGTGCTGGCGCTCGGGATGAGCTGAGCTGGGCGCACGGCGAGCCGGCTCGATGGACGCGGTGCGCAGCCGTGCGCGTCCCGACGCGAAAACTCTCGTGAACTCTTTCCCGTGGAACGTGCAATACCTGTTGTGAGCACTGACATCCAGATCATCGAACGCTCGCGGGTGCAACCCGCGGCCTTCGCGGAACTGTACGACCGGCACAGCCGGCTCGTGCACCGGTACGCCGCGCGAAGAACGAACGAGCAGATCGCCGACGACGTCATGTCGGAGACGTTCCTCGTCGCCTTCGAGCAGCGCGTCCGCTTCGACACGACGAGAGGCGAGGTGCGGGCCTGGCTGCTCGGCATCGCGACGACGCTGCTCAAGAAGCACCGCCGCGTCGAGGCGCGCGAATGGCGCAGCTTCACCGCCTCTGACGCCGCCGCGCTGGCCGAGCACCGCGACTTCACTCCGGATGCTGAAGCCCGCCTCGACGCGGGAGCGCGGATGCGGAGCCTTGGTTCCGCGGTCGCCTCGCTCTCAAAGGGCGACCGAGACGCACTGCTTCTCTACGCGCTGGGGGACCTCGACTACGAGGGCGTCGCGGCGGCGCTCGGCATCCCGATCGGGACCGTCCGCTCACGCCTCAACCGCGCGCGGAGGAAGCTCCAGCGCGCCACTGAACTGCAGGAGAGCCGGCGCGCGAACGCGCAGGCCGCACACGGATTGGAGACACGCGATGGACGAGATCGAACTGCTGCGCCGAGTGCGCGCTGACCAGGCCGGGCCAAGTCGAGCGGCGGTCGAGCGCGGACGGGATGCGCTTCTCGAGCGTGCGAGCGGGGCAGCGGGCGGTCGAGCACGGGGGCGTGCCTCCCGTCTGAGGCTCGGCGCGCGGTCATCGTGGGGTCTCGGAGCGTTCATCGCGACGGGGGCCGCGGTTGTTGCTCTCGTTGTGACGATCGGCCTGAGTTCCGGTGGCCGGCCCGTGGTGAGTCCAGCGGGGCAGACGCCCGCGGTAGACGCAGGCGAGGCGGTGAGAGCTTCCGAGTTCCTGGACGACGCGGCCCGCCAGGTGGAAGAGAGCGGCGACCCGGTCCTTGCGCCAGGCGAATTCCTGAAGGTTGAGAGTCGAACGTTGCACGGGCAGCAACTCGCCCCGGACGGGGCCGCAGATGGGCGACCGGATTGGTACTACTCGTCGATCCGCGAGTTCTACATTCCTGCTGACCGCAGCGCGGAGTGGGTGACAAGGCTCGTGGGCGTGAGTTACGAACACGCGGCAGACGCGGATGCTGCGCTCGTAGCTGCCGACATCGAGGCCTTTCAGGCGCGTGAGGCGGAAATGTACGAGGGGGCTGGTCTGGACCCCGCCTATGAGCGTGCTGCGGGAGGGCAATTTGTTTCGGCGCAGTTCAGTCCCCAAGAGGTTGCGCGCATCGAGTGGTCCCAGGAGCCGGCGGTTGCCCTGCAGCAGGTCTATGACCTGACGGGGGTCAACGTTGGTCGGGAGATGGGGGCGTTGAGCACGATCGGCGACTTGCTGCAGCCGGGGGTCGTGGATGCGGCGACGGGAGCTGTCCTGCTCGAGGCGGCGGCGCTCATCCCAGGTATCCGCCTGCTCGATGCTCCTGTCGACTTCTCAGGCAGACAGGGGGTGGCCATAGCCGTGGATGAGGGCACCGGCTATGAGCACCAGCTTGTCTTCGACTCGGAGACTGGCTTGCCCATGGGGAGCCGAGCCATCGGGATGCCCGTCGACGGGACTGGTGGGACCGTGCTCTGGGAGTCCAGCGGCTACAGCTCTGCCGTCGTGGGTTTCGCGCCCTGACATTCAGGCCCAGTTCCCGCTGAGCGCTTCCTGACCACGGATTCGGGAGGCGCTCAGCGGGGTTCCGGAGACTGTCGGAGGTGCGTGCAAGACTGACCGGGTGCACAAACTCGCTGAGATGAGCTTGAGAAACCGCGCGCTGATCGCCCTTGTGACGCTCTCCGTGCTCCTCTTCGGTGGCCTGTCGATGACCTCGCTCAAGCAGGAACTGATTCCGTCGGTCTCCCTGCCCATCGTCTCGGTCGTCACGAGCTACCCGGGCGCCTCGCCCGAGATCGTCGACGAGGACGTATCCCGCCTCGTCGAGACGTCCCTCCAGGGGCTCCAGGGGCTCTCCTCGACCCAGGTCACCTCCAGCGCGAACCTCTCGTCGGTGACGGTCGAATTCGAGTACGGCACCGACACGGTCTACGCAGAGCAGCGCATCCAGCAGGCCCTCAACCGCATCGAGAGCCAACTCCCCGAGGGCACCGAGACGACCGTGCTCAGCGGGTCGATCGATGACTTCCCTGTCATCCAGATCGCGGCCACCGGCGGCACAAATGCTGAAGAGCTGGCCGCGAGCCTCGAGAGCTCGACCGTGCCCGGTCTCACCGAACTCGACGGGGTGCGCGAAGCGGCGGTCAGCGGCGCACCGGTCTCTCGCATCGAGATCACCCCAGACCAGGCGGCGCTCGCGGGAGCTGGCGCCAGCATCCAGAGCATCCGCGACACGCTCGACGCCGCCGGCACGCTCATCCCCATCGGCCAGATCACCGAGGGCGACGACGCCCTCACCGTGCAGGCCGGGACGCTGCTGGACAACGTCGACGCCATCGCCGCCCTTCCGCTCAGCGGCGCGAACCCCGCCACGACCACCCTCGGCGACGTCGCCACGCTCGAGCTCGGACCGGAGCCCGCCAGCTCCATCTCCCGCGTCAACGGCGAAGACGCCCTCACGGTCTCCGTCACGAAGCTCGCGAACGCCAACACCGTCGAGGTCTCCCAGGCGGTTCGGGATGCGCTGCCCGCGCTCCAGGCGTCCATCGGCGGGGGCGCGACCCTGCAGATCGTGTTCGACCAGGCCCCGTTCATCCAGCAGTCCATCGACACGCTCGTCGTCGAAGGACTCCTGGGGCTCGTCTTCGCCGTCATCGTCATCTTCGTGTTCCTGCTGTCGTTCCGCGCGACACTCGTGACCGCGATCTCCATCCCGACCTCGCTGCTCGTCACCTTCATCGGCCTGCAAGCCGCCGAGTATTCCCTCAACATCCTCACGCTCGGGGCGCTCACCATCGCGATCGGTCGAGTCGTCGACGACTCGATCGTGGTCATCGAGAACATCAAGCGGCACATGGCGATGCACCCCGGCGCCAGCCTGCGGGGCAGCGAACGCGTGCGAGTGATCTCTGAAGCGGTCCGCGAGGTGGCCACCGCCGTCACCAGCGCGACGATCGCCACCGTCGCCGTCTACCTCCCCATCGCGTTCGTCGGCGACATCTCCGGAGAGCTCTTCCGCCCGTTCGCGCTCACGAGCGTCATCGCCCTGTTGGCGTCGCTGCTCGTCTCCCTCACCATCGTGCCCGTGCTCGCCTACTGGATGCTCGGCGGGCGGCACCTCAAGCGTCGCGCCCGCGTCGGCACGGCGGAGACCTGGTCGGGCAACGGCAACGGCGCCGAGACCGGTGACGCGTCGACGCCTTCGGAGCCGAGCAGAGAACGTGAGCACGTGCTTGCGAGCGAATCCGCACCCGCCACGGACGTCGTCGCCGTCCAAGGCTCGGAGACGAAGACGGAGACGGCGAGCAGCGACGGCCCCGTCGAGGCCGTTCGAGTGCGCCCGCGCCGCGAACGCGCGCAGCGTGACGCCGGGAGGTTCGCACCCCTCGGTCTGCGGAGTGACGACGAAGAGCTCCACCCGCGCCGAGCCCGCCGCCGCCAGGCAGAACAGGGAGCGGGTGTCGCAGGTCGTGCAGAGCACGGCCCCGACTCCGAGCTCGCGACCGCGCACGAGGAATCGAGCTGGCTGCAGCGCGGCTACGAGCCGGTGCTGGGATGGACCCTCCGCCGACCCTTCATCACCCTCGGCGCGGCCGTCCTCATCCTCATCCTCACGGGCGCCCTCGCTCCGCTCATGAAGACCAACTTCCTCGGCAACACCGGCAGCAACAGCTTCACGGTGACGCAGGCTCTCGAACCCAACCTCACGCTCGCCGCCTCCGGGGAAGCCGCCTCGCAGGTGGAGGACATCCTGCGAGCCAAGCAAGGTGTCGAGACCGTGCAGCTCACGATCGGCGGAGGCGGCGCGGCCTCGCTCTTCACCGGCGGCGGCGCCTCCCGCGCCAGCTTCTCCGTGACCACATCGACAGACGCCGACTCCGACGCGATCCAGGCCGAACTGCGCGAAGAACTCGACGCCCTCCCCGAAGAAGCTGGCGAGATCTCCGTCGGCGGCGGCGGAAGCGCCGGCTTCTCCAGCGCCATCAGCGTCGACCTCACGGCTCCAGACGCGGAGACGCTCCGCGAGGCGAGCGACCAGGTCGTCGCCACCCTCACCGGCGTCGAAGAACTCGGGGAAGTCACGAGCGACCTCGACGAGACCCGCCCCTTCGTGCAGATGGATATCGACCAGGCGACGGCCGCCCAGTACGGGCTCAGCCAGACCGCCATCGGCGGCATCGTCGCCCAGCAGCTCCAGCCCACCCCCGTCGGCTCCCTCACCGTCGACGGCGCCAGCGTGCAGGTCGTGCTGCTCGGGGCGGAACCGCCCGCCAACATCGATGCGCTTCGCGCCACGAGCATCCCAACCGCGCTCGGGCCCGTCCCGCTCACCACGCTCGCGACGGTCGAGATCGTCGACGGACCAGTCTCCATCTCGTCAGAGCGAGGCGTGCCCCTCGCCTCCGTCACCGTCGTCCCGACCGACGACAACCTGAGCTCCGCAAACGCACTCATCACCGAGCAGCTCGACTCGCTGACACTCCCAGAAGGCGCGACGGCTGTGCTCGGCGGCGTCAGCTCAGACCAGGCCGCCGCCTTCCAGCAGCTCGGGCTCGCACTGCTCGCCGCCATCCTCATCGTCTACATCGTCATGGTCGCGACGTTCAAGAGCCTCCTGCAGCCGCTGCTGCTCCTCGTCTCGGTACCCTTCGCCGCGACCGGAGCCATCCTGCTGCAGCTCGCGAGCGGGGTTCCCCTCGGCGTCGCCTCGCTCATCGGCGTGCTCATGCTCATCGGCGTGGTCGTCACGAACGCCATCGTGCTCATCGACCTCGTCAACCAGTTCAGGGAGCGAGGACTCGCCGTTCGCGACGCGATCCTCGCCGGCGGCGCCCGCCGAGTCCGTCCCATCGTCATGACCGCCCTCGCGACGATGCTCGCCCTCACGCCCATGGCGTTGGGCATCACCGGCCACGGCGGGTTCATCTCGCAGCCCCTCGCCCTCGTCGTCATCGGAGGACTCCTCTCCTCAACCGTCCTGACGCTCCTCGTGCTCCCCGCGCTCTACACGGTGGTCGAAGGCCCGCTTGAGCGGCGCCGCGCTCGACGTGACGCGCGCATCGAGGAAGAACTGGCCGCCAACGACGTCGACTGACCCGGTTGGGGGATCGGAGCGCGAGGACGTATCCGGACCCGCTCGGTCGCGGATTCCGGCGAGAGTTCGGGACGCCGCACGTTCCCGTCTGGTCAGAGCGAGCGACGTGAGCTAGCCTGGCAAGTTGGGCATGCGCCGAATTCTGTGTGAGCAGCGTGCCAGATCTGGAGAAGGCACACATGCCCAAGCGCAAAGCAAAGGGCGGGTTCAAGCCCGCGAGCAACTACATTCCCAAGGATTCTGCGGGCCGCGGCGAGCGACCCGCCCGCGCCGGCGGCGGTGCCGGCCCCGGTGGCAACCCACGCTGGGCGAGCGAGAACCGCCGAGACGGGGCGGCCGGAGACGACCGTCGCGGAGGCTACGCCGGACGCGACGACCGACGCGGGAGCTCCGCTGGACGCGACGACCGACGCGGCTCGGGTGCGGCGGGCAGCGGCGAGCGCGGCGCCTTCCGCGGAGACGACCGCCGGTCCGGCGGAACTCGCGCGGGCGGCGACGACCGCCGCGGCAGCTATGCCGGACGCGGCGACGACCGCCGAGGCGGTTCTGCGGGCGGCGACGACCGCCGCGGCAGCTATGCCGGACGCGGCGACGACCGCCGAGGCGGCTACGGCAGCAACACCCGGCCAGGTGACGACCGGCGGAGCGCCGGCCGAGGCTCGGACGACCGTCGTGGCGGCTACAGCGACCGCAGCGACGACCGTCGTGGCGGCTACGACGCGTCCGGCCGCAACGATTCCTTCGACCGCGGCGGCGACCGCGACCGCGGCGGCTCGCGCGGCTCCGACCAGAGCCGTCCCCGCGGCGACGACCGCTACAGCACCCGCCGAGGAGCACCCGCGCGCGGAGCAGCATCAGCGCGCGGCGGCGCTCGCGGGCGCGACGGGCAGTTCTCCGATCGCAACGAGCGCATCGACCGTCACCACCACGACGCCCTCCGCCAGTCGCATGGGCGTCAGCCGGCGGCCGGCTCGCGCGGCGACCGCAGCGCCAAGCACTTCGACCCCACGGCTCGCGGCGCGAACCAGCCGCAGCGCGGGGCGATCCAGGACTACCGCAGCCACAGCCAGTCCGTCGCGGGCCGCGCCCCCTCTCACGACGAGGACCGCGTGCTCGAGCGTCTCGCCCCGACCGCGGTCGGCGCGAAGAACGCCGACGGCCTGAGCTTCGGCGACCTCGGGCTCGGCGCCAACATCGTCGACGCGCTCGCCGAACTCGGCGCACCGAGCCCGTTCCCCATCCAGGCATCGACGATCCCGGATGCGATCCAGGGGCGTGACGTGCTCGGCCGTGGCCGGACCGGCAGCGGCAAGACGATCGCGTTCGGCGCAGCCCTCGTGCAGCGGCTCAGCGTCGCGCGCGGCCGCGATGCCGACGCCAGCAAGCGCAAGATCGGGCGCGCGCCCCGCGCCCTCATCGTCGCGCCGACACGCGAGCTCGCCCTGCAGATCGACCGGACCATCCAGCCGATCGCCCGCAGCGTCGGCCTCTTCACAACCCAGGTGTACGGGGGCGTGCCGCAGCAGCGTCAGGTCACGGCCCTCGGGCGCGGCGTCGACATCGTCATCGGAACCCCCGGCCGCATCGAGGACCTCGAGCGTCAGGGCTTCCTGCGGCTCGACCAGGTCGAGTTCACGGTGCTCGACGAAGCCGACCAGATGTGCGACCTCGGGTTCCTCGAGCCCGTGCAGCGCATCCTGCGCATGACCATGCCCGGCGGACAACGCCTGCTGTTCTCGGCGACGCTCGACGCGGCCGTGCAGCGACTTGTGACGGAGTTCCTCAAGAAGCCGTCCGTGCACGAGGTGGCGGGCGAGGAAGAGCAGCACACCGACATCGACCACAGCGTGCTCGTCGTCGAGCGCGACGACAAGCGCGCCGTCATCGAGCAGCTCGCCGGCTCCGGCGGCCGCGTGCTGATCTTCACGAAGACGCGTATCGCCGCCGAGGGGCTCGCCACCGAGCTGTCGATGGCCGGCGTGCCCGCGGCTGCGCTCCACGGCGACCTCACGCAGGGGCGACGCACGCACAACCTGCGCCTGCTCACGAGTGGCAAGGTCAACGTGCTCGTCGCGACTGACGTCGCCGCGCGCGGTATCCACGTCGATGACATCCGTCTCGTGATCCAGTCGGACATGCCGGAGGAGTACAAGTCGTACCTCCACCGCTCCGGCCGAACGGGTCGCGCGGGACAGCGCGGCACGGTGGTCACGGTCATCCCGAAGCAGCGTCGTCGCCGAATGTCCGAGCTGCTCGAGCGGGCCGAGATCGACGCGCCCATGATCCCGGCGCGCCCGGGCGGCGCCGAGCTCGACGCCTTCATGGCGTACGCAGACTAGGTGCCCCGCGCGAGCTGATCGACCGATGCCCCTCTGGACGAACACACCCTTCGTCCAGAGGGGCATCGTCGTTCGTGCCCGCACCCGAAACGTGGATGATCGCCGCGTAGCGTTGCGCGCATGAGCGAACAGCAGGCGAACGACCCGCAGGCGCGGGCAGACCAGGCAAGCGCGGGCGAGGACGTCGCGGCGAACGGTGAAGGCTCCGGCGGCGAGAGCGCCGGCCACGAGAGCGCGGCGCGCATCAGCACCGAGCAGCTCGCCAACGAGCGCGCGAACGGCGACGGCCACCTCTTCCCCGACGCGGGCTCGCTCTTCGAGCCGGAGCCCGCCGACACCCCGCAGGAGCTTGAGGCTGAGGTCGAGGAAGCGGAGAAGCACGACAAGCGCTTCGCGACCGGGCCAGATGAGTGGGGCGTGGCCGAGAGCAATTTCGGGCAGAACACGAGCGAGTAGCGTCATCGCCCGACGAGGCACTGCCCTCGGTCTCGGGATGGGTTCCTCACTTCCAGATGGGTTGCACCCCATCCCGAGATGAGGAACCCATCCCGAGATTGGCGGGATCGTTCAGCCCAGGTGGCTCGACGCGAGCAATGCGGCCGCCGTCGCGGTCCACGCGACGGCCACGAGTGCCCAGTCGGCGGCGTCCGTGCGGAGGATGTGGCGCTCGGTGCGCGTCGGGGCGAAGCCGAACGCGCGCGCATCCATCGAGAGCGCGACCCGGTCAGCGTGCCGCAGCGCGCCCGCGAGCAGAGGGATCGTGACGTCGAGCTGCGAGCGAAGCCAGGCGAGCGGCCCCCGACCTCGATCGACGCCGCGCACGCGCCGGGCGGCTCGGATCACCTCGAGTTCAGACCGGAACCTCGGCACGAACCTGAAGGCGGCCATCGCGGCGTAGCCGAAGCGGTAGGGCACGTGCAGGTGCTGCACCAGGGAGCGCACGAAGTCGTCGCCCGCCGTGGCGATCCCGCCGACGAGCGACAGCAGCACGATCGCGACGAGGCGGAGCGCTGTGCCGAGTCCGGTGGCCCAGGCGGCCACCGTGAAGGGCCGGCCGGCGAGCTCGAAGATGGTCGCCGTGCCGTCGAGCGCGAGCGCGGCGAGCAGGGGAGCGGCGCTTGTCGTCTCGCCGGACACCGTCGGGTCGACCCAGACGCCGAGGGTCACCGACAGGACCGCCAGCACGACGGGCACGCCGGCGATCAGCAGCAGGGCGCTTCGGGCAGACAAGCGCGCCCCGCTCAGAATCGCGATGCCGCAGAGAACGATCAGCAGCGCTGGGCTGAAAGCGTCGCGCACCACGAACATCGCGATGATCGCGGGCAACGTCGCGGCGATCTTCACGAGCGGGGTGCGCCGGTGCAGCCAGGGCAGGCGCTCGGCGCGCGAGCGCGCGACACTGGGCCGCGAGGCGAGTGCGTCGCCTGCGCTCACGACGCACCGCGCAGGTTCGCCGAGGACTGGCGAGCGAGCTCAGCCTCGAGCCGAGAGATCGACGTGATGCCGCGCAGGCCTGGGTGACTGCGCACGTCCGCGAGTGCGCGCGCAAGCGGCGGCAGGCCAAGGCCCGCGGCCTCGAGCGCACCGGAGGACACGACGTCGCCGACTTCGCCGTGCGCGGCGACCACGCCACCCTCGAGAACCAGGAGGTGCGTCGCGAGTTCCGTCACGAGCTGCAGGTCGTGCGTCGCGAGCACCAGCGTGGCCCCGTCTCGGTGGAGCTCACGCAGCAGCGAGACGAGCTCATCGGCGCGCGCCTTGTCCTGCCCGAAAGTCGGCTCGTCGAGCACCAGCACGTCGGCCCCGTCGAGGAGGGCGGCGGCCACCGTGAGCCTCCGCTTCTGACCGCCGGAGAGGAGGAACGGATGCCGGTCGGCGTGCTCGGCGAGCCCGAAGCGCTCGAGCATCTCGTCGACCCGGCTCCGTGCATCCGCCGCCCCTCGCCCGATCTCGAACGCGAGCTCGTCTCGCACGGTGTGCGTGAGGAACTGGTGCTCCGGGTTCTGGAACACGTAGCCGACGCGGGCGCGGAGTTCACCCGCCCGCATCCGGGAGATGTCCTGCCCGTCGAGCAGCACGGTGCCTCGCGGCGCGCGACGCACACCCGCGAGGGCTTGCAGCAGGGTCGATTTGCCTGCCCCGTTGTGCCCGACGACGGCCGTGATCGTGCCGGGCTGGATGCTCAGGGCAACTGGCCCGAGCACTTGTGTGCGGCCGCGGGTGACGGTGAGCTCGCGGACGTCGAGGCGAGGGGAGGCCGGTTGCGTTCCGGACTGCTCGGGGGACGCGGCCGACTTCGGTGACAAGTGCTGGGTCGCAGGGGTGTCTGTGGTCGATTCGGCGCGAGTAGTCACCGAAGTTGGCCGCAGACCGATGCGCAGGTCGGTCGCTGTCGGTGAGGCCGCGTGCTCGAGGCGCCGCGCGAGCTCGGTGCCGAGCAGCGGCAGCGGTGCCGCGCCCAGATCCCAGCCGGCCTCGGTGAAGACCGCCGCAGCCTCGTGTGCGACGGGGAACCAGACGCCGAGCTCGCGGAGCCTGTCCGAGTGCTGCCCGAAGATCTCGCGGGGCGGGCCGTCGAGCACGAGACGCCCGTCGGAGTCGAGCACGATGACGCGGGTGGCGATCGTCAGCGCCTCATCGAGGTCGTGCTCGATGAGCAGGAGGCCGTGCGTTCCCGCTCGCACGAGCTCGCCGAGCGCCAGGTAGATGGCGTGCTTCGCCGCCTGGTCGAGGTTCGCCGTCGGCTCGTCGAGCACCAGGAGCCGCGAGCCCATGGCGAGCGCGCTTGCGATGGCGAGCCGCTGCCTGCCCCCGCCGGAGAGCACATCCGGAGAGTCCTCGCGCCGCGACCACAGACCGAGCTGGGCGAGCGACGCCTCGACCCTCGTCTCGATCTCCTGGACCGGAAGACGGAGGTTCTCTGGGCCGAAGGCGACCTCATCGAAGACCTGGCCGGTCACGATCTGCGCGTCCGCGTCCTGGAACACCATGGCGACGTACTGGCTTGCGGCGGCGACGCCGAGCTCGGCGACGTCCCGCCAGTCGGCGCCTGCCCGCGCCCCTTCCGCCCGCGCCCCGCCCGTTCCTTCTGCCTTCGACTCGTCTGCGCCGTCCGCGAGCAGCACCCTCCCGGTCACGTCTGCCCCGAGCGACTGCGGGATGAGCCCGTTCAGTGCGCGGGCGAGCGTCGATTTGCCGCACCCGGACGGGCCGAGGAGCAGCACCGCCTCGCCGCGGGAGATTGAGAACGAGACGCCGTCGGGGCGCGGAGCCGCAGCGTCGAAGTGGGTGACGGAGAGACGTTCGACCCGCAGGAGCGGGGACGTCACCTGGGTGCTCTGCGGTCTTCCGCGAGCCGCAGGTCACGGCCGATGCCTGCACGCTCGAGCTGCTTCGCGAGCCAGACCGCGAGCATCGTGCAGAGCGGAGGCGACACGAGGAAGCTGCCGATGAGGAGCGCCGTGCCGAGCGCGTCGTACCCGCCGCCGTCGAGGATGCGGAACGCGGCGGCGGTCATGACGAGGCCCGCGAACAGCGACCCGGCGAGGAACAGCCACGCCGACCAGCGTCGGTAGCGTGTGACCAGGAACGGCAGCTCCTGGAGCACCCCGATGCCGACGCCGATGAGGAACGCGCCGAATGCGATCGGCTGGAACGGGCTCGCGACGAGTCCGGCGAGGGCCGAGGTGATGAGGCCGACCCACGGGCGGCGGAACAGCGCCTGCGCGAGTGCCCCCGGAATGAAGTACAGGCCGATCGTGAGCCCGTACACGAGTGGGAGGAGATTCGAGACGGCGCCGCCGATGTAGGCGTTGACGGTGAACACGACTCCGCCCGCGACTCCGATCGCGGCACAGCTCATGAGCAGACGAGTGCTGACGTTTCTCATTGGGCTCCACGCCTTCCCTCAGCGGGACACGATCCCGCTGGGGTCACGGGCTGGTGCAAGTCTACAAACTGTAGAGCGACGCGCGCGACAGGCCGTGGAGCTTGATAGCCTGAAGGCTCGCGGAGATCTGGGTGACGTTCCCCACGGCAGATCCGCGTCAAGAATTGGAGCAGCACAATGCCAGGAACTCGCACTCGAGCACGGGGTGAGCTCGAACTCGTCGTGCTGCGGCTCCTGTGGACCGCCGACGAGCCGCTCACGGCCCGTGAGATCCAGGACCGGTTCCCGGGCCGGGTTCCCGCGTCCACGACCATCCTCACCGCCCTCGACCGCCTGCGGGCGAAGGGTGATGTGACGCGCGTCGGCCACGAGCAGCGCGGCATCCGCTTCGCTGCGACGCAGACCGAAGCCGAGCACGCCTCCAGGGCGATGCTGAATGCGCTCAAGACGATCGACGGCCGCGAGGCCGCGCTCCTGAAGTTCGCAGGCAACCTCGACGCCCGTGACGCAGACCTCCTTCGCGCGGCTCTGCAGCACTCGCCTGTCTCGGCTTCCGAGCCCGCATCGGCCAGCTAGCCGGAGCCGGACCGGGTTCCACCATGGCTCCAAGCGGGCGTCCGGGGTTCCTGCCCGGACGCGAGTGATCCGAAGTGTGGATCATCCCTGCGCTCGCGTGTCTCGCGTTCGCGGTCTTCACGATGCTCGCGGCACCGTCGCTCCTCACCCGGGGCACCTGGCAGGTGCAGCATCCGCAGCTGGCTCTCGGACTGTGGCACGGCGCCGTCGTCGGCGGCTCGCTCGCGCTGCTGGCGGCCGTCGCGCTGTCGGTCGTCGCTGTGCTCACCTGGGAGCATGACGAGGGCAGCTGGCTCAGCGGCTTCGAGATCGCGCTCGCCTCGGTCGTCGCGAGCGTCGGCCTGATCGCCATGTTCGGCTGGGGGTTCATCGTCACGCGTCGTTCCGGGCGGGCTCTGGCTGACGGCAGGCGCGCGAACGACGAGCTGCGGGATGCTGCGCGCGTGCTGTCCTACAGGGATGAGCGCATCGGCGGGGCCCTCGTGCGCTTCGTCGAGTCTCCGGCACCGCACGCGCTCGCGGCGGCCGGGCCCGCTCCGGTGGTCATCGTGTCGAGCGGACTCGAGCAGCTGCTGACGCGCGAGCAGCTGGAAGCGGTCGTCGCGCATGAGCGCTGTCACCTGGTCAGGTTCCACGCCCTCGCCCAGCGGCTCGCCGAGGTCAACGAGGCGTGCCTCCCGCGGTACACGGGCGCGAAGAACCTGTCGCGCGCGACGGCGCTGCTCATCGAGCTGATCGCGGATGACGCGGGTGCGAAGGCGGTGGGCGCGGATGCGCTTGCCGGCGCGCTCCAGGCGCTTGCGGGTGCGGGTGCCGGATCGGACGATGACGTGCTGCGCCAGCGGGCGAGAAGACTCCACGCTCGTCCGGGAGGCATCAGCTCGACGTGGCAGGCTTGAGGCATGCCTGATTCCCCTTCGTACGAAGAACCTCGCCCGGGCTACGACGTGCCACGTGCAGCAGAGCCTGAGCGGTCGCTCACCCCGGCGCGCGTGTCGAGGCTCCGGCGGCTCACGATCCTCCTCGCGGTCATGGTCGCGGCCGGTGCGCTCGCGAACTGGCAGCAGGAATCCGAGTTCCGGTCGGCGAGCATCCTGAGTGTCGTGGTCTCGATCGTGGTCATCGTCGTCGGCTACGGCGCGATCTGGAAGATCCTCGGCTCACCCAAGCGGAAGCGGGCGGAGGGCGCTCGGACTGCGGGCAGCATCCTCTCCGTGCTCGCGGTCACGGGTCTTCTGCTGACGGGTGTGCTCGCGATCACGGGTGCGAGCGCGAACGGCGCGGTGCAGCTGGTCGTCGGGCTCGGCTCGGCGATCGTCGGAGCCATCTGGCTGCACGCCGCCTGGCGCCGTCTCCCCGCCGAGCCGACCGGCCTGCTCGACTGACACGTTCGCGTGCCCCGCGACGCGCGCGCGTGGAATGTCGGGGGCTGCGCCTAGCCTTGAGCCCATGATCTCGTCACCGCGCGGCAGCGATCTCTGGCAGCGACTCCAGGGCCTCGATGCCGAGCATCCGTCCGACTGGCAGCGACCCGGCCCATCTCGGCGTGCGCTGCGCACCGACATCATCGTGGCGCTCATCGCGGTCGGCCTCATGGTGTTCTCGAACTGGGCGGTGCTCGAGCTGCGCAAGGGGGCCGACCCCTCTGAAGTCGGCGCCCTGCTCCACGACGAAGATCCGGCTGCAGCGCTGGTCGGCATGGTCCTCGTGCCCGCGATGTACGGCGTCGCCATCGCGTTGCGCCGCCGATTCCCGTTGTGGATGCTCGTGCTCAGCACGGTCGCGTTCGTGTCGGCGTTCGCCTTCACGTACCTCGACACCGTCGTCACGCAGATCGGGTACTTCCTGCTCATCTTCACGGCGGGTGCCTGGAGCAACCAGCGGGTGATGGTGACGCTGCTGCGCATCGCCATCACGGTCGGCATGACCGTGTGGGCCGTCGTCGACGCCTTCACTCGTGCGACGCTCCTCTTCGCGTTCTCGGAGTCGAGCGACAGCGAGAACTGGATCTCGAGCGTCTTCACGGCCTACACGCTGCTCATCAACGTGCTCTACTTCATCGGCGCCTTCTGGTTCGGCAACTCCGACTACCGGCGGGCGGGGCAGCGCGCCGCGCTCGAGGAGCGCACGCGTGAGCTGGAGGAGTACGCGGAGGCGCTGGCTGACGAGCGCAAGCGCGTGGGAGAGCAGGCGATCCGCCTCGATCGTGTCCGTATCGCGAGAGAACTCCACGACGTGGTCGCGCATCACGTCTCGCTCATGGGCCTGCAGGCGGCCGCGGCTCGGCGCACCGCAGAGACTTCGCCAGAGAAATCGCAGCAGGCTCTGCTCGGTGTCGAGCAGAGCGCACGCGTCGCGATCGAGGAGCTCCATTCGCTCCTCACGACGCTGCGCAGCGCGGATGCGGACGACGCCGACGGTGCGCCGGCGCCCGACGACGGCGCACCGGGAGTGCAAGCAGGAGCATCCGCGCCTTCGACGCACACCGTCGAGCAGGTGCCGGCGCTCATCGAGGAGCTGCGCGGGGCCGGCATGCGGGTTGAATTCAGCACATTCGGGGAGCCGCGGCCGGTGTCGCCGCTGACCGGCATCGCGGTGTACCGCGTGCTGCAGGAGGCGCTGACCAACACGCGGAAGCATGCCGGCCCCGAGGCTCCCGCCGACGTCCGGCTGCGCTATCTGGAACGCGGAATCGAACTCGATGTGACCGACGACGGGCCAGCATCCTTCGCCCACGCCGCTGCCGCGAAGCACACGAACAGCGCCGGCGGGCTCGGGCTCGTGGGCATGCGGGAACGAGCCCGCGCGGCGGGAGGCGAGGTCACCACCAGCAAGCGCGGTGGCGGAGGTTTCCGGGTTCTCCTCCGGGTGCCCTATGACCGGCAGGTGTGACGACGTGCCCCTGGACTCCAGCGCCACTCGGACAACTCCCGGTAACCTCGCCCGCATACGGTCACGAGAACGACACCGCTGCTGCGGGTGCCAAAGGAGGCCAAGTGTCTGAACAGATCCGCGTGGTGCTGGTCGACGATCACCAGCTCGTGCGCATGGGCTTCAAGCTGATCCTCGAGTCCGAGGCCGATATCGTCGTCGTCGGCGAGGCGACAGACGGGCGCGAAGCCGTCGCCGTCGTCGAGCGGCTCAAGCCAGACCTCGTGTGCATGGACGTGCAGATGCCCGTGCTCGACGGCATCGCAGCGACCCGCGAGATCATGCAGCTCGGCGACGCCGCCCCGCGTGTGCTCATGCTGACGACCTTCCGCGACGAGGCCGCCGTCCGCGACTCGCTGCGCGCTGGAGCGAGCGGATTCGTGCTGAAGAACTCGCCGCCGGAGACGCTCGTCGAGGCCGTGCGGGTCGTCCACTCAGGCGATGCCCTGCTCGATCCTCAGGTCACACGTGGCGTCATCGCCGGCATGCTCCACGACGCCCCGGAGTCGGCCCCGACGCAGGTCGCGGATGCGCTGCAGGCCGGCGTGCACGAAGAGGGCACGTCGCTGGCACCCACCCAGCATCCTGCGCTCGCGAGCCTCACCGAGCGCGAGAGCGAAGTGCTGGCCCTCATCGCGGAGGGTCTCAGCAACGCGGACATCGCGGCGCGTCTGTTCGTGTCCGAAGCCACCGTGAAGACGCATGTCTCGAACCTGCTCGCGAAGATCGGGGTGCGCGACCGCATCCACGCGGTCATCTTCGCCTACAACGTGGGCGTCGTCGCGCCCGTCGAATAGCGCCCCTCAGGCCGAGCGACCACCACCTCACCCGAGCGGATGAAGCGGCAGAGCTCGAGTTCCGTCGCGCGGCCGATCCCTCGACCCGCCGTTGTCCGTAGCGTCTTCTGCATACCCAGAGACGGTGCGGCGTCGGACGTCGCGCGAGACAGGAGGGGTGATGCTCGAGATCCAGAACATCTCCAAGACCTACGGCGACCGCAAGGTGCTCGACGATGTGAGCTTCTCCGTGGAGCCGGGCAAGCTCACGGGCTTCGTCGGCGGCAACGGCGCGGGCAAGACCACGACGATGCGCACGATCCTCGGCGTCGTGAAGCCGGATGCCGGAGTCGTCACGATCGACGGCCGTCCCGTCGTCGTGACCGACCGGGCCCGCTTCGGGTACATGCCGGAAGAGCGTGGCCTCTACCCGAAGATGAAGGTGAAGGAGCAGGTCACCTACTTCGCCGAGCTGCACGGACTCAGCGCCAAGGAGGCGGCCAAGAACGCCGACCGCTTCCTCGATGACCTGGGGCTCACAGAGCGGGCAGACGACAACGTGGAGGACCTCTCGCTCGGCAACCAGCAGCGGGCGCAGATCGCCGCGTCGCTGGCGCACGAGCCCGAGATGCTCATCCTGGACGAGCCGTTCTCCGGACTCGACCCGCTCGCCGTCGAGGTCGTCCTCGAGACGCTGCAGGGCTTCGCGGCCCGCGGCGTCCCCGTGCTCTTCTCCAGCCACCAGCTGGACGTCGTCGAGCGGCTCAGCGACAACCTCGTCATCATCTCCGGGGGAGCCATCAGAGCGAGCGGCGACCGACACGAGCTGCAGGAGCGCCACTCCGAGGGCATGCACCGCATCTCCGTCGCCGGAGACGCCGGCTGGCTCCGAGACGAGCCGGGCATCAAGGTCCTCGAATTCGACCGAGGGGATGCGATCTTCGTCGCCGACTCGGGGGAGACGGCGCAGCGCATCCTCCGCACGGCCCTCGACCGGGGCCCGGTCTTCGGCTTCGGTCGCCACATCGTGAAGCTCTCCGACATCTACCGGGAGGTCGTCGCATGACGAACACACAGGAAACCACGTCTCCCCAGCGGGCCGCAGCCGCGGCGCCGCGGCCTCGTCAATTCGGCCTCAGCTCGGCGAAGGGCATCCAGCTCATCGCCAAGCGAGAGATCCTCGTGCAGGCTCGCTCGCGCGCCCAGCAGATCTCGTTCCTCATCACCCTGCTGCTCGTCGCGGGCGGCATCGTGGCGGTCGCGCTGTTCGGTGACGCCATCGGGGGCGGATCGACGAAGGTGGCGACGGTGTCCGACACGACGTCGATCGCTTCCACGGCTGGCCTCGAGGCGACCGAGGTCGCATCCGCTGAGGCCGCTGCCCAGCTCGTGCGAGACGGCGAGGTCGAGTACGCGGTGCTGACACCGGCCGATGCTCGAGGCCTTGAGCTCTTCACGGGCGACGGGCAGCCGGCGAGCGACCTCGGTGACGGTGCGTTTGTGCTCGTCGGGCTCGACGGGGTGCCGACCGAGGACTCCATGGCCCTCGCTCAGGTGCCCCCGTCGTTCTCGCTCGAGGCTCCCGAGGTGAACCCGGCCCTCGGGTACATCATGGCCGTCGCGTTCGGCGTGCTCTACTTCATGGCCGCGATGGGCTATGCGTACACGATCGCGCAGAGCGTCGTCGAGGAGAAGCAGTCGCGCATCGTCGAGATCCTGCTCTCCACGGTCACGCCCCGCGTCATCATGGCGGGCAAGGTCATCGGCAACAGCATCCTGGCGCTCATCCAGGTGGCGGCGATCCTCGCCGCCGCAGCCATAGCGCTCGCCGCGACGGGCCAGGGGGCGCTGTTCTCGCTCATCGGGCCGGGCTTCGTCTGGTTCCTGGTGCTGTTCGTGTTCGGCTTCGTGCTGATCGCCACGCTGTACGCGGGCGCATCCGCGATGGTGTCGAGGCAAGAGGAGGTGGGCAGCGTCACGACGCCCCTCATGATGCTCATGCTCATCCCGTACATGCTCGTGATCCTCTTCAACAGCAACGCGCTGCTCATGACGATCCTCAGCTACATCCCGTTCTCGGCGACCATCGCGATGCCGCTGCGCGTCGTGCTCGGGCAGGCCGAATGGTGGGAGCCGATCCTGGCGCTGGTGATCCTCATCGTGACGAGTGCGGTGTCGATCATGATCGGGGCCCGTATCTACGAGAACTCCATCCTCCGCATCGGCGGACGTGTGAAGCTCAGCGACGCCCTCAAGGGGTAGGCGCAGGCCGCAACAGCCGGCATCACCGCACATCTCTAGCGGGTCAAGCTAACGCTTGGCCCGCTGAGTTGTATGAAGTGTGCAATTCGGGGGGTTCTGGCGCGCAGAATCCTCGTGCCCTCCCACCGGGAAATGGCGAGTGTCGGTGGCCCGTCCTAGCGTGGAGGCATCCCAACGTTGCAAAGGAGCATCCGTGTCTGACATCAGCATCAACGATCCGGAACTCGACGAGCCTGTTGCTCTCGAGCAGAGCCGCATCGATGTCGGCTGGCTGTCGCAGCAGCTGCTCGGCACCTGGCCGGAGGAGCGCCTGCGCGCACGAGCGAACTCGGCTCGGCCCGAACTGTGGCACGACCCGGCCCTTGCCATGCCGGAACATCGCGACCGTGTGATGGGCCAGTTGCACATCCTCGTCGAGGAAGGCGCCGTCAACCTGGCGTTCCCGAAGCGCCTCGGCGGTGAGGCGAACCACGGTGGGAACATCGCTGCCTTCGAGGAGCTCGTGGTCGCCGACCCAAGCCTCCAGATCAAGGCCGGCGTGCAGTGGGGACTCTTCGGCTCTGCCGTCATGCACCTCGGCACCGACTACCACCACGACACGTTCCTCCCGGGCATCATGAGCCTCGAGGTGCCCGGCGTCTACGCCATGACGGAGACGGGCCACGGCTCCGACGTGGCGTCGATCGGCACGACGGCGACGTACGACGAAGCCACGCAGGAGTGGGTCATCAACACCCCGTTCCGCGGGGCGTGGAAGGACTACCTCGGCAACGCGGCGCTGCACGGCAAGGCGGCGGTCGTGTTCGCGCAGCTCATCACGAAGAACGTGAAGCATGGCGTGCACGCGTTCTACGTCCCCATCCGCGACGACAGCGGCCACTTCCTGCCGGGCATCGGCGGTGAAGACGACGGCGTCAAGGGTGGCCTCAACGGCATCGACAACGGGCGCCTGCACTTCACCCAGGTGCGCGTGCCTCGACGCAACCTCCTTAATCGCTACGGCGACGTCTCGGAAGACGGCACGTACACCTCGCCCATCAAGAGCCCGGGGCGACGCTTCTTCACCATGCTCGGCACCCTGGTCCAGGGGCGAGTCTCGCTCGACGGCGCCTCGGTGGCCGCATCGAAGGTCGCGCTCAAGATCGCCATCACCTACGCCAACGAGCGGCGGCAGTTCGCGGGCGGTGACGGCGAAGAAACGGTGCTGCTCGACTACGGGATGCACCAGAAGCGGCTCATCCCGCGTCTCGCGACGACCTACGCGCTGAGCTTCGCGCACGAGAACCTGCTGAAGCAGTTCCACGGCGTCTTCTCCGGCGACCTCGACACCCCGGAGAACAGGGAAGACCTCGAGACGCTCGCGGCCGCCCTCAAGTCCCTCTCCACCTGGCACAGCCTCGACACGCTGCAGGAGGCACGAGAGGCGTGCGGCGGGGCCGGGTTCCTCGCCGAGAACCGCATCACGCAACTGCGTCACGACCTCGACATCTACACGACCTTCGAAGGCGACAACCACGTGCTGCTGCAGCTCGTCGGCAAGCGACTCCTCAGCGACTACGCCGAGCAGTTCAAGGGTGCCGACCGGGGCGAGGTCACGCGCATCGTCGCCGAGCAGACGGCCGAACGCATCTACTCGGGGTCCGGCCTTCGCGGCATCGGCCAGATCGTCCTCGACCGGGGCAGCCGAGCCCGGTCGGTCGGCTGGCTGCGACAGCCCGCCACGCAGCACGAACTCCTCACCGCGCGGGTCGAGACCCTCGTCTCCGAGATCGCCGCGAAGCTGCGCAACGCCAAGAAGCTGTCCAAGTCCGAAGCGGCCGCGCTCTTCAACCGCCACCAGCCGACCCTCATCGAGGCGGCGCGGGCACACGGGCAGCTGCTGCAATGGGAGGCGTTCACCGACGCGATCGCGGCTATGCCTGAAGGCAAGACGCGCCAGGTGCTCACGTGGCTGCGCGACCTCTTCGGTCTCGGCCTCATCGAGGAGAACCTCGCCTGGTACCTCATGTCGGGTCGCCTCTCCGTGCCTCGCGCGCAGGCCGTCTCCGCATACCGAGAGCGGCTCATCGCACGACTGCGCCCGCACGCTGGCGACCTGGTCGACGCGTTCGGCTACGGGCCCGAGCACATTCGAGCGTCCATCGCCTCCGGTGCGGAACGCGAACGTCAGGACGAGGCACGCGCCTACGTGCGAGCGCAGCGTGAATCGGGTACTGCTCCCGTCGAGGAGAAGGCCATGCAGGCAGAGGAGAAGCTGAAGCAGCAGAAAGCGGGCGCCAACGCCTGACGATCGCCACCTGACCGGCGGCCGGCCTCCAACCTGAAGCAGCGGCTCGGGCCGAGGTGCGATACTCGGCGGAGCGTTTCCCGCGCCCCCGCAAGTCGAGGAGAGCACCACTGCATGACCGTTGAACCCCGCCGTGCCGTCGCGATCATCGGCAGCGGCCCCTCGGCTTGCTATACGGCGCAGGCGCTGCTCAAGCTGAGGCGCGACGTCGATATCACCATGTTCGAGCGCCTGCCCGTGCCTTACGGCCTCATCCGCTACGGCGTCGCACCGGACCACGTCGGGACCAAGGCTGTCACCCGCCAGTTCGATCGACTCTTCACCCGTTCGGGTGTGCGCTTCCTCGGCAACGTCGAGGTGGGGCGCGACGTCGACCTCGAGTCGGTGCGAGGCGCGTTCGACGCAACCGTCGTCGCGACGGGGCTGCACGCCGACGCGCACCTGCCGCTCCCGGGGTTCGACGACGCGCGAGTCGTCGGCGCTGGACGATTCATGCGCATCCTGAACCAGCACCCCGGCGACGAGGTGTCCCTTCCCTCGCTCGGCGCTCGCGTCGCGGTCGTCGGGAACGGCAACGTGGCGATCGACATCGTGCGGCTGCTCGCGAAGCACGAGACGGACTTCGAGGGGTCCGACGTGCACTCGCCGCTGCTCGAGCAGGCCTCGGGTGAGCTGCGGACCATCGAGGTGCTCGGACGATCCCTCGTCGACCAGGCGAAGTTCACCCCCTCGCTGCTCGCAGAGCTCGGACGCATCGACGATGTCCGCTACGAGGTTGTCGGCGTCGAGGCCTCGTCGCTCGAAGATTCTGCGGAGAGATCGGGGCAGGCGGCTGCGCTCGCGGCGCTGCTCGCCCGCGACCAGCCGACCACGCCTCGCATCACGGTGCGCCTCCGGTTCGGCGTCGCGCCCGTCGCGCTTGCCGCTGAGTCCGAGGGAGGCTCGCCCCTCCGGCTCTCGGTCGCCGGCCCCGGCTCCTTCGAGCCCCAGGGTGCTTCGACGGTCGCCGAGCCCGCGTCTCTCGACGTCGACTCGGTCGTTACCGCCGTCGGCTTCCACCGCGGTGACGCGCACCTGCTGCATGCGCTGCTCGGTCACGAGCGGGATGTCTTCGCGGCAGGCTGGGCGAGGCGCGGCCCGCAGGGCACCATCGCCGAGAGCCGCGCCGAAGGGCAGACGGTCGCGCGCGAGGTCGAGGAGTGGCTTGCATCGGCGGATGTGAAGCCCGAGGGTGAGCGGGCGGCCCTGCTCGCACGCCTCGACGAGGTCTCGGTGAGCTTCGCCGAGTGGAACGTCATCGACGAGCACGAGCAGCGTCAGGCTGGCCCCGGCCGCGTGCGGGCGAAGGAGCAGGACACCGAGAGTCTCCTGCGCATTGCTCGAAGCTCATCCGGGTCCTCGGCCGCGGTTGCTCCGCTAAGCTCCCACCCGTCCGTGCCAGAAGCCCCAACCCCCGACAGTGACAACTAGGAGCAGTTCATGAGCATCGTCATCCTCTACGGAACGGAGTCCGGAAACGCGGAGATGGTCGCCGGCGACCTTGCGGACGCCATGCCCGACCGTGAGGTCACGGTCGAGGACATGTCCGTCTTCGAGCCGGAGGAGCTCGAGGAAGGCACGTTCTACCTCTTCGTGTGCTCGACCCACGGTGACGGTGAGCTGCCGAGCGGGGCTCTGCCCTTCTGGGAGGAGCTCGACGCCATCCGCCCGGCACTCGACGGCTACCGCTACGGCATGTTCGGAATGGGTGACACCACCTACTCGGACACGTACAGCCAGGGCAGCGAGCACATCGACCGGCTCATGACCGAGCTCGGGGCGCAGCGGGTCGGTGAGTACGGGCGGCACGACGCCAGCTCGCGCCAGACCGCGAGCGACGCGGCACTGGCCTGGCTCCCAGGCCTGCTCGCAGCGCTCGAGGCCGCCGGCATCGACGCGTAGCGCAGGGAGCTGTGCCCTCGGTCGTGGTGGCCAGGGTCAGTCGCCTGCGGGCGGCGAGTGTCGGATGGCCGTGGACAGGGAGAGTGAGGTCACGGTGTTCTTGACGCCCGGGATGGCGGCGATGCTCTCCCAGACCTCCTTGATGCGCTCGACCGAGCGGGCCTCGAGGAGCACGAACAGGTCGTAGTCGCCGGTCAGGATGTCGCATCTGATCACCTCGGGGACCTCCGCGAGCGTTGCGAGGACATCGGCCCCGCGCATCCGGTCGGCGCGGTAGACGAAAAGTACGGCGGAGATCGGGTGGTCGTGGGTGTCGGCGTCGCTGCCCCGCACGAGGGTGTAGCCCTCGATGACCCCGTCTCGTTCGAGGCGCTCGATGCGCTGCTTCACCGCGTTGCGTGAGAGTCGGACCCGGTTCCCAAGTGCGACGAGCGGGATGCGCGCGTTCTTGGTCAGCTCTCGCAGGATCTGCGCGTCGATCTCGTCTCGTGGCCGCATCGTCATTGCTGCACCCCCTCCATGCGTGTGACATTAGCACTATGACATGGTTATATTGCATAGGGCGTGGAACGACGACGACGCGATGACGCGTCACAGGAGAGGAACACGATGGTTCTCAGGACAACGGTTCGAAGCAGGATCCGGGTGTACTGGCCAGTGCAGCCGGCCACGTTCGCCGAGGTCGTCGCCGGCAACGTATCGGTCTTCAGGGAGAGTCCCGACGTGCGCCCACTGCGCGACGTGCTCGCGTCGTTCTCGGAGGTCGGTGACTTCGGTGACTACAAGACGGTGACCGAGGTGTCGATCGGCTTCGAGGGCTTCACCGTGGGGTCAGGAGCTCAGCCGACGCTCGGGTCCGCTGGCGAGCGGACGATTTCGCCCACGCTCGCGGTGACGACGCACGTCGACGACGCACTCGGCTCTGCTCGGCTCACCGAGATTCTCGAGCGCATCGTCGAGGTGCATCCATGGGAGGTGCCCGTGATCGAGGTGACCGAGGGGGTGACGCTCGTCTCGCGGGGGAAGGGGACGAGCGCGCTGGCCTCGAGCGGCGCCAGCTCGAGTGATGCCTGGTCGCAGCTGAGCGCTGCGCTCGAGGGGCGCGTCTACACGGATCTCACGCACGCCTTCCACGCCGGGCAACCCCATTTCCCGGCGTTCCCGGACGAGGAGCGTGAAGAGCTCTTCTCCCTGGAGCGTGGAGACGGATTCACGGCGCACCGGTACTCGCTCATCGGACAGTGGGGCACGCACGTGGACCCGCCATCGCACTTCGCCGCCGGAGGGCGGGCTGTCGACGAGCTGCCAGTCTCCGAGATGATCCTCCCGCTGGTCGTCCTCGACATCAGCGAACGTGCGGCGAGCGACGCGGATGCGACGCCGGTGCTCCGGGATGTCGAGCGCTGGGAGGCGGAGC
Organism: Pseudoclavibacter sp. RFBB5; assembly: GCF_002931555.1. GTDB lineage: Bacteria > Actinomycetota > Actinomycetes > Actinomycetales > Microbacteriaceae > Pseudoclavibacter. The sequence continues at coordinate 389,622 of NZ_PSTZ01000001.1, forward strand.
ACGGACGGATCCCCGCTCGCGCCTTCGTGGCGCTCCGCACCGATTGGAGCCACCGCTGGCCCGACGCCGCAGCCATGGCCAACACGGACTCGGACGGTGTGAGCCACACGCCCGGATGGTCGCGCGAGGTGCTCACCTTTCTGATCGAGGAGCGTGACATCGCGGGTGTCGGTCATGAGCAGACCGACACGGATCCGGGTGTCGCGACCTCCGCTGGCGACTTCAGCCTCGAGCGATTCCTGCTCGAGCGGGATCGGTGGCAGGTTGAGCTGCTCGCGAGTCTTGATCGCGTGCCGGCGGCCGGCGCAGCGGTCGTCGCGACCTGGCCGAAACCGCAGGGCGGAAGCGGATTCCCCGCTCGAGTCTTCGCGATCCACTGACCCTCGCTAGGCTGGCGAGCGTGGAGTCGAATTCGAGCATGGGGCGTGCCCTCGACGTGCTCACCACGCTCGCCCAGCTGACGCGGACACCTCCGCACCGTGCGACGGTGGCTCAGGTCGCGGGTGCGCTCGACCGTGATCGCTCGCAGGTCTCGCGAACGCTGAAGCACCTTGCCGAGGATGGCTCGGTCCTGAGGCGCGATGACCGGAGCTACGAGCTCGGATGGCGCGGCTACGCGACCGCTCAGGAGCTCACGGAGCGACGCCTGAGGATCGATGGCCTCACGCTGCTCGAGGGGCTCGCGCGGGACACCGGCGAGGCCTGCTTCATCGGCGTCCTGAGCGGTGACAGCACGGTGACGATCGTGGAGGCACTGCCGAGGGACGCTCGCATGATCGGCTCCTGGCTGGGCCGCCCGTATCCGGCGTTCTGCTCGGACGCAGGGCAGGGGACGCTCTGGGATGCCGACGACGACGAGGTGGCCGCCGTTCTCGCGGCAGCGGACTTCCGGGCGTCAGGGCCGAATGCTCCGGTCGATGTCGGCGACTTCCTCGAGCGCCTGGAGCGCGCGCGTCGGCGCGGGTACTCGATCGTGGATGAGGAAGCAGAACCGGGGCTCTACTCGGTCGGCGCTCCGATCTGGGACTTCCGCGGCGAGGTGATCGCCGCCGTGCAGATCGTCGGCGCCCGTGCGGAGATGGTGCCGAAGAGCGATGAGCTCGGGGCTGCGGTGGCCCGGACCGCCGCGCGCCTCTCCGAAGTGCTGGCCGCTCCCGCCTGCTGACGCTCAGCTGTTGGAGGTGGCGAGTGTCGTGATGCGCGCGGCCGCGGCCTTCATCGCCGCGATCAGGCCGGGGGTCTCGGCTTCCGGGAGGGCTTGGGAGACGCAGCTGAGCGAGGCCACGATGACCTCGCCCTCGCCTCGCAGGGGGACAGCGAGATCGCTCGACTCATGTTCGAACTCCTCGAAGGCGTCGACGTGACCGCTTGACCGATCACGGTCGATTCTGGCGGCCAGCTCGGCGATCGAGTAGGCGGCGCGGGGTCCGCCGACGCCGACGAACTGCGCGTTGCCGAGGAGCTGCTCTAGCGTGCCGAGCGACGAGTCCCAGAGGAGCGCACGCCCGGCCCCCGTGCACCAGATCGGGGTGACCATGCCGGGGCGCAGCGACGCGGTCGTCCCCGACGTCGGCGACTCGAATCGAAGGAGCAGTGCGCGGTCGCCGAGTGACGCCGAGATGCGCGCATCCACGGGGAACCGGGCGACCAGGGAGCGCAGTTCGCTTCGTGCCGCTCGCAGCCACGGGGTGTGGCGGGCGGCGGCTACCTGGAAATGGCGAGGTCCTGGCCGGAAGACCAGCTCCTCGTTCTTCTCCAGCATCCGCAGCTGGACGAGTTCTTGCGTGAGGCGCGACACCCGGCTGCGTTCGATCCCGGTGTGGTCGGCGAGCCTCGACACCGTGAAGGCGGAGCGGCCGGTGGCCTCCCTCTGCGTCGCTGCGGTCAGGAGCGACAGGCCCTGCGCCAGCGAGGACTGCTGCTGCATGGTGCGATCTCCTCGGAGTCGAGCTCTCTGCGTGTCACCTCGGATGTCGGCGACGGTGGGGGCTTCAGCGTACTGCGAGCGCGGGCCGACGGGCGGCGCTGCCGACCGCGAATCGGGGGAGGATACGCCCCCAGGCGGTGTAGAGGTCTGCGGCGATCTGCGTGTTGGCGAGTTCGAGGTCGTGGCTCGTCACCTCGCCTCCGCCCTGCCTGCCGTAGAGCACGACATCGTCCCCCGGGAAGACGCCGTGGACCTCCGTGACGTCGATGATCAGGCAGTTCATGCCGGGCAGGTCGATGACGGGCGCGCGCTTGCCGCGGATGAGCACCTGCGCGCGACCGCCCAGGCTCCGATGGAAGCCGTCCCCGTAGCCGACCGGGACCGAGGCGAGCACGGAGTCGCGTTCGAGCACGTGGGTGCGTTCGTAGCCGACGGTCTCGCCGGCGGAGTATCCGTTGACGGCGGCGACGCGGGATCTGACGGTCATCGCCCTCCGGAAGCGCTTAGGGTCGGCCGCGGTGTCGCCGTAGAGGGCGGCCCCGATGCGGACGAGGTCGAGTCGGGACTCGGGCACGGTCAGGCCCGCGTACGAGGTGGCGCAATGGCGGTCGATCCGCGAGGTGGCACCCTGCTCTCGCAGCACGCTCGTGGCGGTCTCGGCCTCGTCGACGAACCGGGCCGTGCCGGCTCTGATGTCCTGCTGATCCTCGAGGGGGAAGTGCGTCGCGATGCCGCGCACATCGAGTCCGGGGAGGGATGCGAGCGCCCGAAGCTCTGCGAGGCCTGCGGGGCGTGACACGTCGATGCCCTCCCGCGTGATGCCGGTCGAGTTCACGGACAGGTGAACGGGAATCGATCGACCGGAGGCGGTGGCGATGGCCGAGGCGGTTGTGGCGTGCGGGAAGCCGCCGATCCACTCCTCGATGTTCCAGTGGACCCCCGCCTGCATCTCCTGCGGCTGCGCAGAACGCAGCCGCAGGAGACGCCCCGTGAAGCCAAGGGCGCGGAGTTGGGCGGCTTCACGGTTACTCGAGATGCCGAGCATCTCGATGTTCTTGGCGATGACGACGGGGCCGAGCAGGTCGATGCCGTGCCCGTAGGCGTCCGCCTTGAGGACGATGCAGAGCGTGCTGCGTCCGGCGAACTCCCGCTGGATCTCCTGGAGATTGTGCTCGATGGCGTCGAGATCCACCTCGACCCAGACGGGTTCCGTCGTCATCCGCGTGCTCACTGCTCTGCGCTTCTCTCCGGTGAGCGCCCACGCCCGGTCTCGGTCGCGGTCCCATCCGGGGCGGCGACGGGTGCCTCCTCGTCGATGAGGAGCCTCGGCTTCGCGCCACGGCGGGTGTAGCGCCACCAGAAGATCACGTAGCAGGCGATGACGAACGGCACCCCGAAGTAGAGGGCTGCGATCTGGTTCGGGTCGAAGGCGATCGCCACGATCGAGACGCTCAGCAGCACGAACGCCAGGATGGGCACGAACGGGTACAGCGGCGTGCGGTAGGCCAGCGTGCGCACGTCGCCACCGCTGCGCACGAACTTCCGGCGGTGGAAGAACTGCGAGGCGACGATCGACATCCACACCGCGACCACGGCGAAGCCCGCGACGGAGACCAGCACGAGGTAGACCGTCTCCGGTGCCATGACGCTCGAGATGAGCGACGCGAGCCCGCCGAGCATGCTGACGCTGAGGGCCACAAGGGGGATGCCGCGGCGGGTGAGCTTCGTGAAGACCTGGGGCGCGTGGCCTTCCTCGGCCAGCGAGAAGAGCATCCGAGCGCAGGAGAACAGTCCGCTGTTGCCCGCGGAGAGCAGCGCCGTGATGATCACGAAGTTCATGATGTCGGCGGCGAACGGGATGCCGATGTACTCGAAGACCGTCACGAACGGGCTGTCGGTGACGCCGGTCTCCTCGTACGGGACGATCGCTGCGATCACCGTGATCGCGCCGATGAAGAAGATCACGAGGCGCAGGACCGTCGACTTGAGCGCCTTGGGGATGTTCTTCGCAGGGTCCTTGGTCTCGCCGGCGGCGACACCGATGAGCTCGGAGCCGCTGAACGCGTAGAACACGGCGAGGGCGGTGACGAGGACACCGGAGATGCCGGTGGGGAAGAGCCCGTCAGGCGTGTCGAAGTTGCTGAACAGCACGGGGCCGCTTTCCGCCGCCTGCCCGCCGAACGGGGCGAAGCCGAAGATCGCCGCACCGCCGAGGATGATCAGCACGATGATCGCCGTCACCTTGATCAGGGAGAACCAGAACTCCGACTCTCCGAACACTCGCGCCGAGATGGCGTTCATGCCGAAGAGCGCCGCGGCGAAGACGAGGCACCAGATCCAGACGTCGACGCCGGGGAACCAGCGCTGCATGAGGATGCCGGCGGCGGTGAACTCGGAGCCGAGCGCGACCGCCCAGCACAGCCAGTAGAGCCAGGCCGTCGTGAAGCCGGTGGCGGGGTTGATGCTTCGCGCGGCGTAGATGTGGAAGGCCCCGGACACTGGGTACGCGATGGCGAGCTCGCCGAGGCAGGTCATCACGAGGTAGACCACGACCGCGCCGATGCCGTAGGCGAGGACGGCGCCGAGCGGTCCCGCCTGCGAGATCGTGTATCCGGAGCTCAGGAAGAGGCCGGAGCCGATGACCCCGCCGAGGGCGATCATCACCAGGTGGCGTGCACCCATCGATCGCTGCAGCTTGCGCAATGGCACCTGCGTGGAGGTGGTGTGGGGGAGCGAGTTGTGCAGCTCGGTATGCGTTGAAGGGGACATGGCTCACCTTTGAGTTCTGTGTCGTGACCAGGATGCTGCGAGTGCTACATAGTCACGTGGTGGTGTCTATATTGCATCTCTCTGGGATATTTCCCAAGTATGCATCCGCCACCGGGTTCCACAAGCCCCTACGACGAGGGCAGGCGAAACGGCAGTCGCACCGCCGAAACGTCAGGCGACAGCGGCGAAAAGACAGCATCGGCCTGACGCAGGTGCCGCCCAAGCTGAGGTCACCTCGACCAGAAGGAGACACCGTGAGAACGTACGACCTGGCCCTCATCGGATTCGGCGGCGTCAGCCGCGCACTCGCAGAGCTCATCAGCAGTGACGCTGAACGACTCACCCGACAGCTCGGCTTCAGCCTCAGGGTCGTCGCCATCACCGACCTCGCCTTCGGATCGCTTGTGCAACCGGACGGCATCGACCTCGCCGCAGTGCTGGCCATGCCGCGCGGGGCGGACTTCAGTGCGCTCCCAGGAGGAAGCGCCGACCCACGCAACCACGACGTCATCCAGGACTGCCCTGCCGACATCGTCGTCGAGGCGACCTTCACCAACCCCGTCGACGGTCAGCCCGCCGCCTCACACGTCCGGTGGGCGCTGGAATCCGGCAAGCACGTCACCACGACCAACAAGGGCCCGGTGGCGCTGCACGCCCGAGCGCTGACGGCGCTCGCCGAGGAACGCGGCCTGTCCTTCGAGTTCGAGGGGGCCGTGCTCAGCGGCACGCCGATCCTCCGGTTCGCGCAGCAGATGCTGCCAGGGCTCACGACGACGTCCGTCGAGGGCATCCTCAACGGGACCAGCAACTACGTGCTCGGGCGACGCGAAGCAGGCGCGACACTGGAGGCGGCCATCCGCGAGGCGCAGGAGCTCGGGTACGCGGAGGCGGACCCGACCGCCGACATCGAGGGCTCGGATGTGCGGCTCAAGGTCGCGATCCTCGCCCAGCAGGTGCTGGGCGTCGACGTGTCCCTCGCCAGCATCGACACGCAGGGCATCTCCGGCATCAGCGACGCCGACATCCGCGAGGCCAGCGAGCAGGGGCTTCGATGGAAGCTCATCGGATCGGCGACGAGAACGGATGACGGGGGCGTGACAGCTGCGGTGAGGCCGGTCGCGCTGGGCGAAGAGCACCCGCTCGCCGGCATCGCGGGGGCCACGAACGCTGTGACGTTCACGACCGACCTCCTCGGACAGGTCACCGTCTCGGGCCCAGGAGCTGGTCGTGTCGAGACGGCGTACGCGTTGCTCTCCGACATCATCGCCATCGACGCCGCCACGCGCACGAGCGAACGAGCCGCGGCTGCAGAGCTCGTCGACCTCGTCGGGGTCACTCTGTGACCGCCCGGCTGTCCGTCGTCGGACATGCGCCGGGTCTGGTCGCCACCGGGGAGGAGCTGGTCGTCACGAATCCCGCAGACGGAGCGGTCGTCGGGCACGTGCGCCAGCATTCCGCGGAAGACCTCCCCGAGATCATCGAGCGAGCCCGATCAGGGAGCCTCGTCGCCCGCGCGCTGTCACGCCACGCTCGCGCGACTGTCCTGGAGAACGCCGCCGCCCTCCTCGGCCAGCGGTCGGACGAGGTCGCTCGACTGATCGTCGCCGAAGCGGGCAAGACCATCGTGCAGGCGCGAAAGGAAGTCGCGCGCTGCCAGAACACCCTCAAGCTGTCCGCGGTGCAAGCACGAAGCAACGCAGGCGAAGTCGTTCCATTCGACGCGTTCGAAGGATCGGAGACGCGAACCGGGTGGTTCACGCGCGAACCGCTCGGCATCATCCTCGCGATCACGCCGTACAACGACGCGCTGAACCTGGTCGCGCACAAGATCGGTCCGGCGATCGCCGGCGGCAACTCCGTCATCCTCAAGCCCTCGCAGCTCACCCCGCTCACGGCGAGGCTCCTCGTCGACCTGCTGGTCGAGAGCGGCCTGCCCGCCGAGGTCATCACCACGGTGCACGGCAACCGACTGCTCTCGCAGGCACTCGTCTCCGCGCGCGAGATCCGGATGGTGTCCTTCACCGGCGGCTTCCGCACTGGTGAGGCGATCGCAGCGGCCGCGGGCATCAAGAAGGTCTCGATGGAACTCGGCGGCAACGCCCCGGTCCTCGTCTTCGGCGACGCGGATCTGACCACGGCAGTCGCGCGCTGCGTGTCCGGGTCCTTCTGGGCCGCAGGCCAGAACTGCATCGGCACGCAGCGCATCATCGTCCATGAGTCGGTCGCGGATCGGTTCCGGAACGAGTTCGTCGCGGCCACGTCGAGGCTGACGACCGGGGACCCCTCGAAGGAGTCGACGGATGTCGGCCCCATGATCAGCGAGGCCGCCGCGGACTCGGCACAGCAGTCGGTCGAGGCCGCCGTGGCCGCCGGCGCGCGGCTCCTCGAAGGCGGGCGCGCCGACGGCGCGTTCTTCCCGCCGACGGTGCTCGCCGACGTGCCGCGCAGCCAGTGCGTGTGGGCCGATGAGGCGTTCGCGCCCATCGTCGTCATCGAGACGTTCTCCTCGTTCGAGGAAGCCGTCGACCTGGCCAACGAGCCCGAGTACGCCCTCCATGCGGCGGTCTTCACGAGCAGCCTGAGCACCGCGATGCGGGCGACGCGTGAGCTCGAGGCCGGGGCGGTCATGGTCAACGACTCCTCCGACTACCGCTTCGACGCCATGCCGTTCGGCGGCGCCAAGTACGGCAGCATGGGTCGCGAAGGGGTCCGGTTCGCATACGAGGACATGACGCAGACGAAGGTCGTGGGCATCCTCGAGTGACGAGGGCGAACCGGACGGCCCGGTGCCGTGTGGTGAGAAGCGGATGCGGCGAGCGGATGCGGCGCGAGCTGCGTCCGCTCCCCGCCCGGCCTCATTTTGGGCACGCTCTCGCGTCGAGGCCCACGCCCGCCGTGCAGCGGAGTAGATTTCGCGCATGACTTTCAACGAGAACGCGAAGCTCGACACGAGCGGCGTGCAGAAGCGCGGCCGGGGGGCCAAGACGGCCGCGATCGGCGGCGGCTCGATCGGGTTGCTCATCGTGGCGTTCCTCGCCTCGCAGTTCCTCGGCGTCGACCTGACGGGAATCGTCGGCGGCGTCGACCAGGGCCAGCAGTCACAGCAGGAGGAGGTCGAGGGTGGCGGGCTCGCCGAGGAGTGCCAGACCGGTGCCGACGCGAACGCGCAGATCGACTGCCGCATGGTCGGCGTCCAGAACTCGCTCGCCGACTTCTGGGAGACGGAGAGCGCGGCCGTGGGCGTCACGTACGAGCAGCCCGGGTTCATCCTGTACGAGGGCCAGACGAGCTCGGCGTGCGGGACCGCATCCAACGCGGTCGGCCCGTTCTACTGCCCAGGCGACTCCTCGATGTACGTCGACACGTCGTTCTTCCAGCTGCTCACCTCGCAGCTCGGCGCGCAGGACGGCCCGCTCGCCGAGATGTACGTCGTCGCACACGAGTGGGGCCACCACATCCAGCATCAGATGGGCGTCTTCGACACCACGAACCGCACCGACACCGGGCCCACGTCTGACGGCGTCCGCATCGAGCTGCAGGCCGACTGCTTCGCCGGTGCCTGGCTCGGCGAGGCCGCGACGACCGAGACCGCCGAAGGTGTGACGCTCCTCGAACCGCCCACGCGCGATCAGGTGGACGTGGCGCTCTCGGCCGCGTCCGCCGTCGGCGACGACCACATCCAGGGCCAGCAGGGCCAGGTGAACCCGGAATCGTTCACGCACGGCACCAGCGAGCAGCGCGTGAACTGGTTCGTGACCGGCTACGAGCAGGGCACGGGCGCCTGCGACACGTTCGCCGTGAGCGGCAACGAGCTGTAGCGCTGAAGCGGTCCCCGCCGCCGCCGCGAGCACAGGATTGTGGCCCGGTGCTGTTCATCCGTCGATGAGCAGCACCGGGCCACAACTCTCTGCCGTCGCTGCGCTGAGGGCCGGAACGGGCAGGCCCGAGCGCGAGGCCTGGGGGCTAGAACTCCTCGTGGGTGTCCGGGTCCTGGTCCCAGATGCGTCCGCGCTCGAGGCCGGAGAGCGCATCCACCTCTGCCTGGTCGAGCTGGAAGCCGAAGATGTCGAGGTTCTTCGCCTGGCGCTCGGTGGAACGCGACTTCGGGATCGGCACCGAGCCGAGCTCGACGTGCCAGCGGAGGATGGCCTGCGCGGGCGAGACGCCGTGCGCGGCAGCGACCTCGACGACGACGGGATGCTCGAGCAGCTCGCCGCGACCGAGCGGGCTCCAGGCCTCGGTCACGATGCCGTGCTCCGCGTGGAACTCGCGCAGCGCGGCCTGCGGGAAGAACGGGTGCAGCTCGACCTGGTTGACGGCGGGTGTGACACCGGTCGCGTCAACGATCTTCGTCAGGTGCTCCGGGGTGAAGTTCGAGACGCCGATCGACCGCACCCGGCCGTCCTTCTGCAGCTGCACCAGTGCGCGCCAGGTGTCGACGTACTTCTCGAGGCGCGGCAGCGGCCAGTGGATGAGCAGCAGGTCGAGCTGTTCGAGGCCGAGGCGCGCGATCGACTCGTCGAAGCCGGTGAGCGTCTCGTCGTAGCCGTGGAAGCGGCCGGGGATCTTGCTCGTGACGACGATCTCGGAGCGCGGTACGTCGGACGCACGGATGCCCCTGCCGACGGCTTCCTCGTTGTCGTAGCTGATGGCGGTGTCGAGGAGTCGGTAGCCGAGCGAGAGCGCCTCGCGTGTGGGTCCGGCGGAGTCCTCGCCGGCGTGCGGGAAGGTGCCGAAGCCGATCGCGGGGATCGTGGTGCCGTCGTTGAGTCCGAGTTCAGGAACGTTGCTGGTCACTGTTCGCCTTCCGCCATTTGTTAGAACAACACGACCCTAGGGCTTGTCACCGGGAGGTTTCCGACCGTGACGCAATCGGCTGGCAAGGCGGGAGACGGCCGCCTCAGCGAGTCCTGAGTTCCGACAGTGCCCCCGCGATCGCGTCTCTCAGCGCGGCCGGAGGCTCCTCCCGTGTGGCGAGCACGACCTCGCGGGTGAGCGTCGCAGTATCGATGGGCAGGAACGCGACTGCATCGTCGTGCCAGGTAGCGACCGAAGCGGGGACGATGGCGACGAGCTGCCCCGCCGCGATCATCCCGAGGATCGCGGGGTAGTCGTCGGAGTGCATGCCCGTGCTCGCTTCGAAACCGGCCCGCCCGCACAGCTCGCGCGTGGCCTCGTCGAGCGTGTCGCCGCCCGATGCGCCGAACGCCCACCGGTCCTGCCGCAGCTCGGTGAACTCTCGAATGGGCTCGCTCGGCTCCGTGGTGGCGAGGGGATGCGAGCGGTGCACCGCCAGAACGAGGGGCTCAGCGAAGAGCAGCTCGGTCGTGACCTCGGCTGAGAGGGGCGTCGGCAGCCCTGGGGCCTGGAAGAGGACGGCCGCGTCCAGCTGGCCCTGCTCCAGCTGTCTAGCGAGCCGTTCGCACTCGTCGAGTGTCAGCTCGAGGCTGAGACGCGCGAGTTCCGCTCGGCGCAGGATGCCGGGGACGACGAGCGCGCCGAGGGTGGGGAAGATGCCGAAGCGCACGAGTCGCCGCTCGTCGTCGAGCCAGGCGTCGAGTTCTGTGAACGCCCTGCGGCCGGCCTCGAGCAGCTGCCTCGCGCGGACTGCGAAGACGCGGCCCGCTGCGGTCGGGGTGCTGCCACGGGGGCCGCGCTCCAGCAGCTTGACGCCTGCCTGCTGCTCGAGTCGCCGGAGATGGTGATCGACGGTCGGATGGCTCCATCCGAGCCTGTTCGCCGCCGCGGCGACGGAGCCCTCCGCGAGAACGGCGTCGAACGCTGCCAGCCCCCTGAAGTCGGGAAGATTCGGCGCCTGGCGGTGTGACATGGCTTCAGTCTACGACTGAAGCCATACCGTCAAGTTGCCATTCTCTCTTGCAAGCGACCCTGGCACGATGGAGACATGACGCACGCACCCGAGGTTCCGACGTTCGCCTACGACGACGCTGAAAACGACTTCAGTGGGGCGTCGGCGAACCCGACTCAGAGCGCGATGTCCCTCGAGAACTCGACCGGCGCGACTCGAGACACCGCAGGGGCGCCATACGCCGCCGCGCTCGCCGTGCACGCCGCCCGCGACCCCACTGCCTTCCTCGTGCCAGGCCACGGCGCCGACGCCACCGGTCTCGGCCTGGGTCAGGCGGAGTACTTCGGCGAGCGGGTCCTCGAACTCGACGTGACGCCACTGCTCGACGGCATCGACCTCGGCGACGGGTCACCCCGCGAGCAGGCCGAACGTCTCGCCGCGGACGCGTGGGGTGCATCCCGAACCTGGTTCCTCACCGGCGGTTCCTCGATGGGCAACCGCATGGCTGCGCTCGCCGCGCGCGGGCTCGGCGAGGGCGTGCTCATGCAGCGCAGCGCCCACTCGAGCTTCGTCGACGGCATCATCCTGGGCGGGTCGTCGCCGAGCTTCGTGCTGCCCGAAGTCGACCTCGAGCACGGCATCGCCCACGGGGTCACCCCCGCCGCGGTCGCGGATGCGCTGGCCGAGCGACGCGCATCCGGCGGCGGCGACGTCGCGGCCGTCTACATCGTCTCGCCCAGCTACTTCGGCGCCGTCGCCGACGTCGCAGGCATCGCCGAGGTGGTGCATGAGGCCGGTGCCGCCCTCATCGTCGACGCCGCCTGGGGCGCTCACTTCGGGTTCCTTCCCGAGCTTCCCGATTCTCCTGTGCGCCTCGGCGCTGATCTCGTCGTCACGAGCACCCACAAGCTCACCTCGTCGCTCTCGCAGAGTGCGCTGGTGCACCTCGGGCACGGTCCCATCGCTCGGGCGCTCGAACCGCACGTCGAGCGAGCCCACCGCATGACCGCGTCGACAAGCGAGAGCTCGCTGCTGCTCGCGTCGCTGGACCTCGATCGTCGCGACCTCGTCGAGCGCCGCGACCTGCTCGAGGCGTCCTACGACGCCGTGCTCGCCGCCCGCGACATGTTCCGCGCCGACGGTCGCTTCCCGGTCGTCTCAGACGAGTTCGACGCGTACCCGTCGACGGTCGCGATCGACCCGTTCCGCATCCCCGTCGACATCCGCGCGACGGGCCTCGACGGGCACACCGTGCGGCTGCGCCTCGCCCGCGAGTTCGGCGTCATGGTCGAGATGGCCACCGTGAGCTGCGTCGTCGCGGTCGTCGGCATCGGCAAGACGCCGGATGCGCGTGTCCTGCTGGACGCGCTCGCCGCAATCGCGGCCGATGCCACCGCGGCGCCGCCCGCCACCGAGGTGCCAGGCGACGCTGCTGTCACGATCCCGCCGATGCCTGGACCGGGGGAGATGCGCATCCGCCCCCGCGCCGCCTACCTCGCCGACGCCGAGACAGTTCCGTGGGCGGATGCGATCGGGCGCATCTCCGCCGACTCGCTCGCCGCGTACCCGCCGGGAATCCCGAACGTGCTGCCTGGCGAGGAGATCACGGTCGAAGTCGTCGAGTTCCTGCGGGCGTCGGCCGCCGCGGGCAGTCATGTGCGCGGTGCCGTCGACAGCCCGGTTTCGGCGTTCCGAGTCGTCGTCGAGTAGCAGCTCAGCTCGTTGGTGCTGTGGCGCATACTGCTTGGCGCCTTCGTGACCAACATCAGTGCAGAATCGCCGCCTGGAGTCTGCACCGAGCTCGACGGCCCGATTTTTGCACCGATGTTGGTCAGGAGTCTTGCTAGCTTCGCCCGGCGTCGCCCGGGCCGCCGGCGTCGAGGATGAGCTGCAGGAAGATCACGTCGAGCCAGCGGCCGAACTTCGTGCCGACCTGGTCGAGGCGACCCGCGTGCGTGAAGCCGAGGCGCTCGTGCAGGCTGATCGATGCCGAGTTGTCTGCGTCGATGGCGGCGACCATGACGTGTTTGCCTGCCCTCCGGGCGCGGTCGATGAGCGCGAGTGTCAGTGCCTTGCCGAGCCCTCGTCCGCGGGCTTCGCCTCGCACGTACACCGAGTGCTCGACGGTGTGCCGGTAGCCCGAGAAGGTGCGGAAGTCGGCGTATGTCGCGTAGCCGAGCACGGCGCCGAGTTCGTCGACAGCGACGAGGACCGGAAGTCCGGCGGTTGCTCGGCCGGCGAACCAGGCGCGGCGGTCGTCCTCGTCGACGGTGGCGGCGTTCCAGTTGACGGTTGTCGTAAGCACGTCCTCGTTGTAGATCTCGGTGATCGCGGGGATGTCGTCGACGGTGGCGTCGCGGATGTTCGGGGTCACCCGGTCAGTATCGCGCAGGGTTCAGGCCATCATGCGGCGGTGAGGCAGAAGCGCTGCGATCGAGCCGCCGCGAAAGTCAGGCCGGTGCGCTGCCGGTCGAGCCGCGCACGGCGAGACTCGTTGCAACGCGCTGCACGCGCTGGAGCTGCACGGGGTGCTGCATCCGCTCGAGGAGGAGCGTGCCGGCCTGCACTCCGATGGCGAAGTTGCCGGTGTCGACGGAGGTGAGCGACACCACCTGGAACTTCGCGAGCGGGGAGTTGTCGTAGCCCGCAACGGACAGGTCGGCGGGCACCCGCAGTCCGAGGGTGTTGGCGACCGAGAGCACGCCGATGGCGGACGCGTCGTTGAAGGCGAAGATCGCGGTGACCCGCTCGCCTTCCGGGGCCCCGAGGAGCCGTCCGGCGGCCGCATGCGCGCTCTCCTCGCTCATGCCGCCAGCCTCGACGACGGCGTGAGCGGCGAGTCCGGCTTCGGTCATGGCTCGCAGGAAGCCCTGCTCCCGCAGTTCGCTGATTCGACCGGGCCCACGGAGGTAGGCGATGCGAGTGTGGCCGAGCTCGAGCAGGTGGCGAGTGACCTGGCGGGCGCCGGCCTCGTCGTCGTTCGTGACGATGTCGACCGCGGGAAGGTCGGGGTCGAGGGTGCCGGCGAGCACGACGGGCACGTCGTCGGCGATGCGGGCGACGGCGTCACCCTCTGAGGTGGTGCCGATGACGACGATGCCGTCGACGCCCTGCTGGATGAGGGCATCCAGCGAGCTGCGCCCGATGCGCTGGTCGGTGCGGCTGTCAGTCAGGAGCGTCGCGTAGCCGGAGGCGTGGAGCGTCGCGGAGGCCCCTTCGAGGAGCTCGACGAACCAGGGGTTGCGGAGGTCGTTGACGACGAGCCCGACGGTTCGGGTCTTGGCGCGGGAGAGTCCGCGGGCGTGCGCGTTGGGGCGGTAGCCGAGTTCCGCGATCGCGGTGAGGACGGCCGCGCGGCGGGTGTCGCTCACGTGCGGGGCATCGCGCAGCACCAGCGAGACCAGCGACTTGGAGACACCGGCCCGCTCGGCCACGTCGCGGATGGTGACGGGGGTCGAGGCTGACTTCTGGGTCTCCTCCACGGTGTCACCTCCTGACTGCGCTTCGGTCGAGCCACCAGCGTATGGCCTTTTCCGTCGCAGTGTGGAACTATTTGCACCGATCTATATTTGTCCAAGACACGCGAGCAAGCAGCAGCAAGCACTGCCGGGCACGCATCCGATGAGCAACGAGGGTGGCATGAGCACACAGAACGCGCGCCGGCTGAGCGCAGGAATGGTCGGGGGCGGCATCGGCGCCGACATCGGCAAGACGCATCGCTTCGGGATGCGGATGGATGACCGGTACTCGCTCGACGCGGGGGTCTTCGGGCGCGACCGTGAGCAGTCGGCCGGAGTGGCCGCATCCCTCGGGGTCGCGCCTGAGCGCACCTACGACACGTACCAGCAGATGGCGGAAGCTGAGGCCGCACGCGAGGACGGCATCGACATCGCCGTCGTCGCGACGCCGAATGACAGCCACTTCGAGGTGGCCAAGGCGTTCCTCGAGCGCGGTATCAACGTCGTGTGCGAGAAGCCGCTCACGCGGGACTCCGCGACAGCTCGCGAGCTCGTCGACCTCGCGGCGGCCAACGACGTGATCCTCGCCGTGCCGCACTGCTACTCGGCGTATCCGATGGTCAGAGAGGCGGCACGCATGGTGAGCGACGGTCGCCTCGGCCGGCTCACGTTCGTGGACGTGGAACACGCCTCCGGCTGGGCCGCGACGCCGCTCGAGCTGACCGGCCACAAGCAGGCGAGCTGGCGCACGGACCCCGACGTGGCGGGGTTCCCGAGCGTCGTCGGCGATCTCGGCACGCATGGCTACCACCTCGCTCGCTACATCACCGGCCTCGAGGCCGATCGCGTCTCGGCGCAGCTCCACACTCTCGTGCCTGGTCGGAAGGTCTTCGACAATGCGACGGTCGCACTCGAGTTCAGTGACGAGGTCCCGGGTCGGCTCTGGGCGAGCATGGCCGCGACTGGCCACAATCACGGGCTGCGCATCCGCGTCTTCGGCGACGAGGGAAGTCTCGAGTGGCAGCACGAGGACCCGCACCACCTGACCTTCCAGGACCTCGAGGGCACGACCACGGTCTTCACGCACGGCCTCGCCTCGCTCTCCGAGGACTCAGCCAGGCTCACGAGGGTCGGCCTCGGGCACCCGGAGGGCTTCCTCGAGGCGTTCGGCAACTTCTACCGCGACCTCGCCGACGAGCTCGAGGCGCGACGGGATGCGCGCCCGTCGACCATCCGCGAGCTGTCGTTCCCGACGGGCATCGACGGTCTCATCGGTGTGCAGTTCGTGGAGGCCGTCGCTGCCTCGCACGACGCCGATGGGGCGTGGGTCGTGCCGGCGAGCGTTGTCGATCACGAAGCCGAGGTGGCGGCCGCCGACGCTGAACTCCGTGTGGCAGGGGGCAACTGAGATGCAGAGATTCGCGCTCATCGGCGCCGGGTTCATCGGCGCCGTCCATGCTCAGAGCCTCGCGGCCAACCCCGATGTCGACTTCCGCTACGTGTACGACGTCGACCTCGCGAGGGCAGAGAGGCTGGCCGTCTCGCACGGCGCAGCGGCCGTGCCCTCGCTCGCGCAGGTCTTCGATGCCGCGCAGGTCGACGCCGTGCTCATCGCGTCCTCCACCAACAAGCACTCCGAGCATCTTCGGCTCGCGGCCGACGCGGGCATCGCAGCGCTCTGCGAGAAGCCCATCGACCTCGATCTCGAGCGCGCCCGGGAGACGGTGGCGTACGTCGAGGCGTCCGGCATCACCGCGATGGTCGATTTCAATCGTCGTTTCGACCGCGACTACTCCGAGGTGAAGCGAATCGTGGATGCGGGCGAGGTCGGCGACGTCGAGCTGCTGCAGCTCTCGAGCCGCGGGCCATCCATGCCGCCGCTCGAGTACATCGCGGTCTCCGGCGGGCAGATGCGCGACCAGACGGTGCACTTCTTCGACCTCGCGACCTGGATCACCGGCCTCGATGCGGTCGCCGTGTCCGCGACGGGCAGTGCCTTGGCTGAACCCAGGGTCGCCGAGTACGGCGACGTCGACACGTCGATCGCCACCGTGCGCCTCGCGAACGGTGCCCTCGTGCAGATCGACAGCATCCGTCGCTCCGGCTACGGCTACGACGAGCGCATCGAGGTGTTCGGCTCGGAGGGGCTGGTCGAAGCCAAGCGGCACAGGTCGGGCCAGGTGGCCAGGTATGGGAGCGGAACGGTGACGGAGTCGGGGATGCACGCTGGCTGGTTCGAGCGTGTGCAGCCCACGTACGCCGCGGCTCTCGCGGAGTTCGTCGGTGCGCTCGAGGATGCGCGTTCGCCGTCGCCGTCACTGCGCGAGGCGCTTCGCGCGCAGGCTGTCGCCGAGGCGGCGACGCGCTCGCTCGCGAGTGGCCGGGAGGAGCCGGTGCTCTCTTGAGCGCGCGTCGAAACGTACCGTCGGACGGCGGGTGATCGAGTCTCGGTCGCCCGCCGTTCTGGGGTTGAGACCGATCCGTGATGCGGTCTTCACAAGAAAAGGTTTGCTTAATACACCTGTTGAGCTATTGTCATGACAAGTCAGTGACGTGCTCGTTGCTCTCGGACAAGGATGACCGAGCGAGCACACGTGGGCTTCTCAAGACGCCGTCCCCCAGCGGCTGTCTCGTCGAGCGCACAACTGACGCCATCACGGCATTCAAAGGAGTTTTCGTGAAGAAGAAACGTCTCATGTTCGGCCTGGCCGCACTCGCCATGGTGCCGGTCTTCGCACTCACCGCCTGCTCCTCCGCAGGTGGACGCGACACCGGAACGGCGGAGGACCCCGCAGTCGCCGGCGTCGCAGACACGCCCTCGATCAAGATCGCGATGATCACTCACGCCGCCCCCGGCGACACCTTCTGGGACATCGTCCGCAAGGGCGCCGAGACGGCGGCGGCGAAGGACAACGTCGAACTGCTCTACTCGTCTGACCCGCAGGCTCCGAACCAGGCTCAGCTGATCCAGCAGGCCATCGACCAGGGCGTCGACGGCATCGCCGTCACCATCGCCAAGGGCGACGCGCTCGAGGACTCCATCAAGGCCGCCGTCGACGCCGGCATCCCCGTCGTCGCCTTCAACGGCGGCAGCAAGGAAGCCTTCGAGTTCGGCGCCTTCACCTACATCGGCCAGGACGAGGTCGTCGCGGGCCAGGCCGCCGGTGACAAGATCACCGAGCTCGGCTACACCAAGCCCCTCTGCATCATCCAGGAGCAGGGCCACGTCGGCCTCGAAGCGCGGTGCGCGGGCATCAAGGAGAAGGTGCCAGCCACCGAGATCCTCTACGTGACCGGCACCGACATGACCCAGGTCAAGTCGACGATCTCCGCCAAGCTGCAGTCGACGCCCGACACCGACGTCGTCATCGGACTCGGAGCTCCCTTCACCCTCACGGCCATCGACTCGGTCTCCGAGACCGGCTCGAGCGCCAAGGTCGCGTCGTTCGACCTCAACGCGGACCTCGCGCAGGCCATCGTCGACGGTGACGTCGCCTTCACGGTCGACCAGCAGCCCTACCTCCAGGGGTACATGGCCGTCGACTCGCTCTGGCTGCAGAACAACGGCGAGTTCGCACTCGGCGGTGGCAAGCCCGTGCTCACCGGCCCGACGATCATCGACGAGAGCAACGCGGCCGTCGTCCTCGAAGAGGCCAAAAAGGGCATCCGCTAACCAGCGAACCACGGTCGGGGTGGCCGCCAGCGCGGCCATCCCGACCCCTCACAAGGAAGTGCAGTCATGGTTCAAACCTCAACACCAACCGCAGCATCCCCCCGGTCGCCCAACACCGGCTCGGCCCCCGTCACCACCGACGAGCGCGTCGGCAAGCGCTCGCCGCTCTCCGTCATCCTCGGCCGGCCCGAGATGGGCGCCGTCGTCGGCGCCATCGTCGTCTTCGTGTTCTTCGCGGTCGCCGCCCCAGTCTTCACGCAGGTCACGTCGCTCGCGACCGTGCTCTACGGCGCCTCCACGATCGGCATCATGGCCGTCGGCGTCTCGCTGCTCATGATCGGCGGCGAGTTCGACCTCTCCGCCGGCGTCGCCGTCATCTCGTCGGCACTCACCGCATCCCTCTTCAGCTGGTACTTCGCCACCAACGTGTGGGTCGGCGTGCTCATGGGGCTCGTCTTCGCCCTCGTCGTCGGCTTCATCAACGGCTGGCTGCTCATCAAGACGAAGCTGCCGTCGTTCATCGTCACGCTCGCGTCGTTCCTCATGCTCACGGGGCTGAACCTCGGCATCACCCGCCTCGTCGGCGGCGGCGTCTCCAGCCCCGCGATCGCTGACATGGACGGCTTCGCATCGGCGAAGGCCATCTTCGCGAGCGAGATCCCGGTCCTCGGCGTCAACGTCAACGTCACCGTCTTCATCTGGATCGCCCTGGTGCTCGTCGCCACGTTCATCCTCATGCGCACGAAGATCGGCAACTGGATCTTCGCGGTCGGCGGCGACGAGAACGCGGCCCGCGCCGTCGGCGTCCCCGTCACGGCGACGAAGATCGGCCTCTTCATGGGCGTCGGCTTCTGCGCCTGGATCCTCGGCATGCACAACCTGTTCGCCTTCAACGTCGTGCAGTCGGGCGAGGGAATCGGCAACGAGTTCCTCTACATCATCGCGGCCGTCATCGGCGGCTGCCTTCTCACCGGCGGCTACGGCTCGGCGATCGGCGGTGCCATCGGCGCCCTCATCTTCGGCATGGCCAACAAGGGCATCGTCTACGCCCAGTGGAACCCGGACTGGTTCAAGTTCTTCCTCGGCCTCATGCTGCTGATGGCCACGATCGTGAACCTCGTCGTCAAGAAGAGGGCGGAGCAGAAGTAATGGCAACGAATCAGGCAACAGTGACGGATGCGCAGCAGTCGGCGTCGGCAGACCAGGGCGCGCACCTGATCTCGCTCCGGGAAGCCGGCAAACGGTACGGCAACATCCTCGCCCTGCAGGGCGTCGACATGGACGTCGACCCGGGGCGCGTCACGTGCGTGCTCGGCGACAACGGTGCCGGCAAGTCGACGCTGATCAAGATCATCGCGGGACGCCACGAGCACACCGACGGCGAGTTCCTCATCGAGGGCGAGTCGGTGCACCTCAAGTCGCCTCGCGAGGCCCTCGAACGGGGCATCGCGGCGGTCTACCAGGACCTCGCGGTCGTGCCGCTCATGCCGATCTGGCGCAACTTCTTCCTCGGCTCCGAGCTCACGAAGGGCTTCGGCCCGTTCAAGAGCCTCGACGTCGAGCAGATGAAGGACATCACGAAGAAGGAGCTGCTCGACATGGGCATCGACCTTCGCGACGTCGACCAGCCCATCGGCCAGCTCTCAGGCGGCGAACGGCAGTGCGTCGCGATCGCCCGCGCCGTGTACTTCGGGGCGAAGGCGCTCATCCTCGACGAGCCGACCGCCGCCCTCGGCGTCAAGCAGTCTGGTGTGGTGCTGCGCTACATCCTCGCGGCGCGCGACCGCGGACTCGGCGTGATCTTCATCACCCACAACCCGCACCACGCGTTCCCCGTCGGCGACAGCTTCCTGCTCCTGAAGCGAGGCAAGTCGATCGGCTACTACGACAAGGCCGACATCACCCTCGACGAGCTCACCGCGCAGATGGCCGGAGGCGCCGAACTCGAGGAGCTCGCCCACGAGCTCGAGCAGCTCGGCGGCTACACGCAGGACATCGCCGTCATCCGCGAAGTGGAGGACGACATCCCGGACGTGCCCGCCAAGTAGGCGCAGCGTCCGCTGCGTGGATCATGCGAGAACGGCCGGCACCCGCTGCGGGGTGCCGGCCGTTTCGCGCGCTCAGGAGGCTGGTCAGCGGCGGGCGGCCGCAAACGGACCGTTGTCGCGGTCGACGACCTCCTTGCCGAGCGGCGAGAGGGAGATCGGGATCATCTTGAAATCGGCGATGCCCATGGGGATGCCGATGATGGTGACGCACAGCGCGATACCGGAGACGATGTGACCGATCGCAAGCCACCAGCCAGCGAGCACGAACCAGATGACGTTGCCGATGAAGGAGAAGGCACCGGCGTTCGGCCGTGAGACGACATCGCGGCCGAAGGGCCAGAGCGCGTACAGGCCGATGCGGAACGAGGCGATGGCCCACGGGATCGTGATGATCGGGATGCAGAGCAGCACGCCGGCCAGCATGTAGCCGCAGAAGAGCCAGAAGCCCGAGAGCAGGAGCCAGATGATGTTGAGGAGAGTGCGCATGCGTCAAGCCTGCCGCAACTCGCGATGTATCGCGTCATCCCGGAGACTGAACTCTGCATGTGCATATGTCATGACAAAAGGGCGCAGGAGGGCTATGCTCGCAGCAGGTACGCCGTCGTGCCGAAACCCCCAGCCCATCCGCAGTCCGAGACTGCCGTGCACACCGAGGTCACCCATGAGCTCCACCACCCCACCCCCGTACGCCGGCCTGCCCGCCGGCGAGATCCTGAGCATCCTGCACGCCGAGGAGCAGGAGCTCGACTTCCCGAGCTTCACGCTCGAGGATGCGTGGCAGGTGGGCACCTGGCTGCGCCACGAGTCGATCATGCGCGGCCACAGCGTCGCCGTCTCGGTCGTGCTCGGCGGACAGCGTGCGTTCCACGCCGCGACGCCAGGCTCCTCCGCGTTGAATGACGCCTGGCTCGCCCGCAAGTTCCGGGTGGTCGAGCACTTCGGTCACTCGACCCTCGCGGTCCGATACACGTACGAGGCGGACGGCGAGGACTTCGCCGCAGACTCCCTCCTGGACCCGCGCGAGTACGCCGCCGCGGGCGGCGCCTTCCCGATCCGCATCGGCGGCACCCTCGCCGGCGCGGTCGGCGTCAGCGGCCTCGAGATGCACGAGGACCACGCGCTGGTCGTCGAAGCGCTGCGCGTCCACCGAGTCCTGTCGTAGCCGCGCGACGGCCAGGGCTGCGGCGCTACTGGTCGGCGACGGCGTCGAGAACGTCGTCGGCGTAGCGCTCGAGCTTCGCCGCACCGACGCCGGAGATGGCGGCGAGCTGCGCGTGCTGGCGCGGCTTGACCTCGGCGATGGCGGCGAGGGTCGCATCCGTGAACACGATGTAGGCGGGCACGCCCTGCTCCTTCGCGGTCTCGGCGCGCCAGGTGCGCAGCCGCTCGAAGACCTCGCGCTGCGACTCCGTGAGGGCTGCCGCTGCCGCGCTCCCGCCGCCGGAGCGACCCGAGTACTCCCCGCGCGAGCGGCGCCCGCTCGAGCCGGCCGGCTTCGGGGGCTCCTTGCGGAACATGAGCTGCCGCTCGCCGCGGAGCACCGGGGCGGCCTCGCTCGTCAGCGCCAGCACCCCGTACTCGCCGCGCACAGCGAGCACCCCCGCGGCCAGCAGCTGGCGGATGACGCCGCGCCACTCCGTGTCGCCGAGATCCTTGCCGATGCCGAACGTCGAGAGCTCGTCGTGCTTCCACTGCGTGATCTTGTCGGTCGTCTTGCCGGTGAGGATGTCGATGAGCTGGCCGGCGCCGAACGCCTGGCCGTTGCGCTCGCGGTCGAGTCGCAGCACGGTTGAGAGCAGCTTCTGCGCCGCGATCGTGCCATCCCACGAGTCGGGCGGCGAGATGCACGTGTCGCAGTTGCCGCACGGCTCGCTGAGCTGCCCGAAGTAGGCGAGCAGCTGCACGCGGCGGCACGTGACGGTCTCGCAGAGCGCGAGCATCGCGTCGAGGTGCTGGCTCTGCGCTCGCTTGCGCTGCGCGTCTCCTTCGCCTTCCGCGATCATGCGGCGCTGCTGCACCACGTCGTTCAGGCCGTAGGCCAGCCAGGCGGTGGACGGCAGGCCGTCTCGGCCCGCGCGACCAGTCTCCTGGTAGTAGCCTTCGATGCTCTTGGGGAGGTCGAGGTGCGCCACGAAGCGCACATCCGGCTTGTCGATGCCCATGCCGAATGCGATCGTCGCCACCATGACGACCCCGTCTTCGCGGAGGAACTTCGCCTGGTGTCGCGCACGCGTCTCGGCAGGCATCCCCGCGTGGTAGCCGAGCGCGTTCACGCCCTGTCCCCGCAGCCACTCGGAGACGTTCTCGACCGACTTGCGGCTCAGGCAGTACACGACGCCGGCGTCGCCCGGGTGCTCCTCGTGAATGAGGCGCAGCAGCTGCGCCTTCGGGGTGGCCTTCGGGGAGACGCGGTACTGGATGTTCGGGCGGTCGAAGCTGGCCACGAACACCTTCGCGTCGCCGAGCACGAGCCGGTCGACGATCTCCTGCCGGGTCTCGCTCGTCGCGGTGGCCGTCAGGGCGATGCGGGGGACGCCTGGCCAGCGCTCCGCGATCATCGACAGGTTCAGGTAGTCGGGGCGGAAGTCGTGCCCCCACTGCGCGACGCAGTGGGCCTCGTCGATCGCGAACAGCGAGATGTTGGTGCGACTCAGGAGGTCGGCGGCGACAGGCAGGCGCTCGGGGGCCAGGTAGATGAGGTCGAGCTCGCCCGCGAGGAGTTGCCGCTCGACGTCTCTCCGCTCGTCGATCGACTGCGTGGAGTTCAGGAACGCGGCGCGCACGCCGAGCTGCTCGAGCGCGCCGACCTGGTCGTGCATGAGCGCGATGAGGGGCGAGATGACCACTCCGGTGCCCTCTCGCACGAGCGCGGGCACCTGGTAGCAGAGGCTCTTGCCTCCACCGGTCGGCATGAGCACGACAGCGTCGTCGCCAGCGCAGAGGCGCTCGATGATCTGGGCCTGGTCGCCGCGGAAGTCGTCGTAGCCGAAGACCTCGCGCAGCACCCGCTGCGCTCGCTCGAGCAGGGTCCCTGACCTGGCGGGGGCTTCTGTCTCGTGCGTTGCGACCATGCAAGCAACCCTAGGCGCGACGACCGACATCCGCTTGGTCATCCACAGGCCCGGCCGCATGCATCCGCGCACCGACGCGACCGGAAAGCGGGGGCCTCAGCGTGCCGCTATCGGGCGGCGCCGAGGCGCGAGACCGGCGGGTAGTAGCGGAACCCGGGGATGAACAGAGGCGCAGACGCCGCCCGTATCGCGCGCCGCGGGAGGGTGCGGTCGAACGGGTCCAGCTGAGCTGCGCGGTGCTGCTGCTCGAGCTGCAGCCGAGGGTCCACGCTCGGCTGCGATGCCAGGCGGGTCGAGGCATCACGGGCGCGCGCAAGATGCCGTGGGCTGTTCACACTCAGCTCCCATCGCCGGTGACTCGTCGCGCCGCAGGGCTCGCGATCTTGGGGGCTTCAACGCTAGCGAGAATCGACGCACGGCACACCCGAGATCCAGGGGAGAACTCCCCACCCGACAGGATGGCTGGGGAGGTCTGCCTCGGGTCGATCGGCGAAGGAATGGCGAGTATACGGCGGGCAGCCGACCGTGGGTCGTTCAGTCGCGTTCGACCGTGAACCCCGACCCCGCCCATTCGGACATGCCGCCGAGCACATTCACGACCGGCTTGCCCTGCTGCTCGAGGTACGCGGCGGCGCGTTCGCTGCGGACCCCCGCGGCGCAGATCAGGTACACGGGGCCGTCCTCCGGCACCTCGTCGACACGATCCGTGAGCTCGCTCAGCGGCACGTTGCTGGCCCACGGGATGCGCACGGCAGAGAACTCATCGCGTTCGCGAACGTCGATGACGGTGGCCTGCTCGCCGAGTTCTGCGAGCTGCTTGGTGTCGATGGTCTGCACGGGTGATCCTCCTGGTCGAGTCTCTGCACCGCGGGACCGCGGGCCGCGCACCACGGTACTTCAGCGCACTTCGAGAGCGCTGGCGCACTGGCCTCGGGAGGAGTTGGGACGCCGGACGGGCTCTGACCTGAACGGAACTTGGCAAATCCCCGAAGGCAGGTGTACCTTCACAAAAGGTAAGCCTTACCTGGCCTACCGCGTATGGACGCCTGGGCTCTGGCTGGCCCTCACGCCCGCCGGCCCGTTCTCTTCACGCCCAGGAATCCAGCATGCTCGGCTCTCTCCTCATCGGCCTCCGCGAAGGCCTCGAAGCGGCGCTCGTCGTCGGCATCCTCATCGCCTACGCTCGGCGAATCCGACGACCGGACATCGTGCGTCGCATCTGGCTCGGCGTCGCGTTCGCGGTCGTCGCCTCCCTCATCCTCGGCGCGGTGCTCACGTTCGGCGCCTACGGGCTCTCCTTCCAAGCCCAGGAGATCATCGGCGGCACGCTGTCGCTCGTCGCCGTCGCCATGGTGACGTGGATGGTGTTCTGGATGCTCCGCGTCTCGAAGACGCTCAAGCACGACCTTGAGGGGCAGGTCGATCGCCACCTCGGGGGCAGCGGCTGGGGCATCGTCGCGGTCGCCTTCGTCTCCGTCGCGCGAGAGGGCCTCGAGACCGCGCTCTTCGTCTGGTCGACGACGCGCTCCGGTGACGGCTGGGTGCTCGGCTTCCTCGGCGCCATCCTCGGCCTCCTCATCGCGGTCGGGCTCGCCTGGGGCCTCTTCCGTGGTGTCGTTCGCATCGACCTCTCCACGTTCTTCACCTGGACCGGCGCCCTCCTCATCGTCTTCGCCGCGGGCATCGTGGCCTACGCGATCCACGACCTCCAGGAGGCCGCGGTGCTGCCTGGACCCTTCATCGCCGCCCCCGAGACCGCACCGGCAGCACTGCAGGCCTGGTTCGGGGAGAACGCGTGGGCGTTCCGCATCCCCGAGATCATCCCGCCGGACGGGCTCCTCGGCGCGCTCCTCAAGGGCACGCTCGGCTTCACTCCCGAGATGACGAAGCTCGAGATCCTGGCCTACTTCGCGTACCTCATCCCGACCGCCACGCTCTTCGCCATCCGCACCCGCTCCGGCAGGCGGCACGCGACCACAACCTCACCCCAGCCTGCGGCGACCGCCGCGCTCTAGACACGCGCCCTCAAAGAAGGACACCCATGCACCTCAAGCCACTTGCCGCCGGACTGCTGTCGGCCGCGGCCCTCGTCTCCCTCACCGGCTGCGTGCCGAACGCGCCGGCTGACTCAGCGTCGTCGCTCGCCGTCTCGAGTACGGACTCGGACTGCACGGTCTCCGGCGCAGCCGCCGCCAGCGGGCCCATCACCTTCGACGTCACCAACGACGGCGAGCGCGTCACCGAGTTCTACCTGCTCGCCGACGACGGCCTGCGCATCGTGGGCGAGGTCGAGAACATCGCCCCCGGCACGAGCCGCCAGCTCTCCGTCGTCGCGCAGCCGGGCAGCTACTTCACGGTCTGCAAGCCGGGCATGATCGGCGAGGGCATCGGGCAGACGGCCTTCGAGGTCTCCGGCGAGGCGGTGGAGGTCGCGGCAGACGACCAGGCCGCCTACGACGAGGCCGTCACGAGCTACACCGCCTACCTGCGCAACCAGGTCTCCGAGCTCGTGCCGCTCGTCGAGCAGTTCACCACCGCCTACAAGTCGGGCGACGACGCGAAGGCCCGCGAGCTGTTCGCCGCGGCGCGCGTGCCCTACGAGCGCATCGAGCCGACCGCCGAGGCGTTCGGCGACCTCGACCCGAAGATCGACTACCGCGAGGTCGACGCCGTCGCCGAGGGCCTCGACTGGACCGGCTTCCACCGCATCGAGAAGGACCTCTGGCAGCCGCAGCCGGGCGACAAGAACTCCGACGACACCGACGCGTTCCTCGACTGGGCGCCCTCCACGCCCGAGGAACGCACCGCCTACGCGGACCAGCTCGTCGCCGACATCCAGGAGCTCGCCGACCTCGTGAACGGCGAGGAATTCGAGATCTCCATCGAGGACATCACGAACGGCGCGATCGGCCTGCTCGACGAGGTCGCGACGGGCAAGATCTCCGGCGAGGAGGACTGGTGGTCCGGCACCGACCTCAGCGACTTCAAGGCGAACGTCGAGGGCGCAGAAGTCGCCTTCGGCATCGTCGAGGACGTCGCCCGGTCGAAGGGAGAGGACGGCACAGCGATCGCCGACTCCATCAGCACGGAGTTCACGGCGCTGAACGACCTCCTCGGCAGCTACGGCAGCTACGAGGAGGGCTTCACCAACTACCGCGACCTCACGCCAGACCAGGTCAAGGAGCTCTCCACGCAGGTGGATGCGCTCGCCGAGCCGCTCTCGCAGCTCACGACCACGGTGCTCGGCCTGCAGGCGTAGCCTCTCCGAGACGCACGCCGCCAGTCAGGGTGACGTGGCGTCGCTGAGTGCCCTTCATCACGGCGATGCGACCCCTCGTCACCCTGACTGACGGGACTCCGGTCCGTGCTCGGATTTCCGCTGGAATCTCCCGGGACGGCACCACGTGAACCATCAGCAGAAGGAGCGCCGTGAGCGCAGGTGAGACCGGGCGCGAACCCGACGGCGCAAATGCGCGAGCAGGGAACGTGAGGTCCGGATCGACGGCGGCACGTCGGCCAGCGGCGAGCTCCGACCCGGTGGCGGACTCCGACCCGGCGGCTCCCGCAAGTGGTGGCCTCTCTCGACGCGGGCTGCTCGGGCTGCTCGGTGCGGGCGCCGCGGGCATCGCCGCCGGCGGTGCCGGTGGCTTCGGTATCGCGGCCGCGACCGGGGCCGGTGCCAGCACTCACGCGGGCAGCGGCACCCAGTATCCGTTCTCCGGCGACCACCAGGCCGGCATCGTCACGCCAGCCCAGGACCGGCTTCACTTCGCGGCCTTCGACGTGCGCGAGGGCACAACCCGTGAGGAGCTCATCGAGCTGCTGCAGGACTGGAGCTACGCGTCGTCGCGGCTCGTGCAGGGCCTCGACGTCTCAGCGTCGGGCGCCGTCGGCGGCTCCCCGCTCGCCCCGCCGGACGACACGGGCGAGGCCATGGGACTGCCTCCGTCGGCGCTCACCGTCACGTTCGGCTTCGGGCCGACGCTCTTCGTCGACGGCGACGGCGTCGACCGCTTCGGGCTCGCGAGCAGGCAGCCCGTGAAGCTCACGCAGCTCCCGCGGTTCTCGGGCGACGCCCTCCAGAGCGAGCTGTCCGGCGGTGACCTGTGCATCCAGGCCTGCGCTGACGATCCCCAGGTCGCGGTGCACGCCATCCGCAACCTCACGCGCATCGGCTTCGGCCGCGTCATCCTGCGCTGGTCGCAGCTGGGCTTCGGGCGCACCTCGTCGACGTCGACGAGCCAGGCCACGCCGCGCAACCTCTTCGGCTTCAAGGACGGCACGGCGAACGTCAAGGCAGAAGAGACGAGCGCCACCGCCGAGCACGTCTGGGTCGCCCCGGGAGACGGCCCCGACTGGCTGGCCGGGGGCTCCTACCTGGTGGCGAGGCGCATCCGCATGATGATCGAGTCGTGGGACCGGGTGCGCCTCGAGGAGCAGGAGCAGATCATCGGCCGCGACAAGCGAGCCGGTGCCCCGCTCAGCGGCGGCGAGGAGTTCACCGAGCCCGACTTCGTGGTCGAGAGCGACACGACCTTCGGGCAGCCCGCCATCGACGCGAACTCGCACGTCGCTCTCGCCCACCCCGCGAAGAACGCCGGAGCCCGGCTCCTGCGCCGCGGCTACAACTTCGTCGACGGCAACGACGAGCTCGGCCGGCTCAACGCAGGGCTCTTCTTCCTGTCCTACCAGCGCGATCCGGAGCAGTTCATCCGCGTGCAGCAGTCGCTCAGCACCGACCTCCTGAACGAGTACCTCAAGCACACCGGCAGCGGCATCTGGGCGATCCCGCCCGGCGCGCGCGACGGCGGCTACGTGGGGGAGACGCTCTTCTCCTGACCGCGCATACTCCACGCCCAGGCGGCTCATAGATGCTCCATAGAAGAAAGAGGAGACTGGAGCCATGCCTGCAACCGATCAGTCGAGCTCGCGGCTCGGCCCGAAGCTCACGGCGGCCGACGGATCCGCCATCCGAGTGCTCGTCGTCGACGACGAGCCCTCGCTCACCGACCTGCTCCGGATGGCGCTGCGCTACGAGGGCTGGGAAGTCCGCACCGCCGCGGATGGTGCCTCCGCGATCAAGGTCGCCCGAGAGTTCAAACCCCACGCCGCAGTCCTCGACATCATGCTCCCCGACACCGACGGGCTCAGCCTGCTGCACCGCATCCGCGCCGACGACGAAACGCTGCCCGTGCTCTTCCTCACCGCGAAGGATGCACTCGCCGACCGTCTCGCCGGACTCACAGCGGGCGGGGACGACTACGTCACCAAGCCCTTCAGCCTCGAGGAGGTCATCGCGCGCGTCCGCGGCCTCGTGCGTCGGTCCATGCTCACGCAGGGCACCGCGAACGACCCAGTACTCCGCGTCGGCGACCTCAGCCTGGACGAGGAGAGCTACGAGGTTCGCCGAGGCGACGACCTCATCGAGCTCACGGCCACCGAGTTCGAGCTGCTCCGCTTCCTCATGCGCAACCCCCGCCGCGTGCTCTCGAAGGCACAGATCCTCGACCACGTCTGGAGCTACGACTTCGGCGGGCGAGAGACCGTCGTCGAGCTGTACATCTCCTACCTGCGCAAGAAGGTCGACGCCGGCCGGGAGCCCATGATCAGCACGGTGCGCGGTGTGGGGTACATGCTCAAGGCCACGGAATGACCTCGCCCCTCGCCGGGCAGGGAGGGCATGCCGAAGCGGCCGCCCCGCAGGGCCGCGCACCGATGACGCTTCGCCGGAGGCTCGTCCTCGGCCTCGTCGCGACGCTCGTCACCGTCACCGCCGTCATCGGCGCCGTGAGCGTCTCGCTGCTGCACAACGTGCTCGTCGACCGGCTCGACCAGCAGCTGCTCTCTGCCAGCGACCGCGGACGCGAGGGCGCATCCGGTCCCGGCGACACGGGCGGGCCGCTGTCGCTCACGCCGAACGCGACCTTCGTGCTGAAGCTTCCCGGCCAGGCCGAGGGCACGGTCGGGGCGGTCATCGACGGCGGCGAGGTCATCTCCGCCGGCGCCCTCGACAGCCTCGGCGAGGTCGTCATCATCTCGCCGAGCACCGCGGAGTCGCTCGCGAGCGTGCCCCTGGACGGGCGGGCGCACACGGTCACCGTCGACGGCATCGGCGAGGTCAGGGCGCAGGCGAGCGAAGGGCCCGCCGGGTACGGGGTCGTCATCGCCCTCCCGCTCGGCGACGTCAACGCGACGACCACCACGCTGAGTCTCATGATCGGCCTCATCGGGCTGCTCGGCATCGCGCTCGCCGCCCTGTTCACGTCTCGCTGGATCCGCGCATCCATGGCCCCGCTCGAACGGGTCGAGCACCTCGCGACCAGCATCTCGAAACTGCCGCTCACCTCGGGCGACGCCGCGCTCGACGTGCGCGTCGACCCCCGTGACGCCGACCCTCGAACCGAGGTCGGGCGCATGGGGCAGGCGTTCAACACGATGCTCGGGCACATCTCCCGCGCCTTCACGGCGAGGGAGGCGAGCGAAGCGAAGATGCGGCAGTTCGTCGCGGATGCGAGTCACGAGCTGCGCACGCCCCTCGCGTCGATCCGCGGCTACTCCGAACTGACACGTCGCAGCCGCGCCGACCTGCCGGAGGACACGGCGCGCGCGCTCGAGCGCATCGACTCGGAGTCCGTCCGCATGACCGCGCTCGTCGAGGAGCTCCTCCTGCTCGCTCGACTCGACGAGGGCGTGGAGGCCACTCGCGGCAGGGTCGACCTGTCCCTCATCGCCCTCGAGACGGTCGGCGACGCGGATGCCGCCTGGCCCGATCACCGGTGGAACCTCGATATCCCCGGCGAGCCCATCGAGGTGGTGGGGGTCGAGGGTCAGCTGCGCCGCGTCGTCTCGAACCTGCTGGCCAACGCCGACGCGCACACGCCGCCCGGAACCAACGTCACGCTGACGCTCGGCGTCGATGGCCGGTTCGCGATGCTCAGCGTCCTCGACGACGGCCCGGGCATCGACCCCGCCGTGCTCGGCCACCTCTTCGAGCGTTTCGTGCGCGGCGACACGTCGCGCGCCCGCGGCGAGACCGAGGCCGGTGACATTCCGGTGACCAGGGGAACAGGTCTCGGCCTCTCCATCGTGAAGAGCGTCGTGGATGCGCACGGCGGCACGATCGCCGTCGACAGCCGACCCGGCGCCACGCGCTTCACGGTGCGCCTGCCGCTCGCTGCCCCAGCCCAGGGCTGAGGGATGCGCGGGCGCTACACGGCGACCGGCGGCTGGCCGGCCCGCTCGGGCGCATCCTGGAAGGCCGTCCTCGGCACGAAGCAGAGCGCAGCTGCGGCGGCCACGGCCGTCAGCCCGCACACGGTCCACACCGTGAAGTAGCCCGTGAGGGAGCCTGCCGTGCCGTCGCCTACGGCGGGGGCATTCGCCAGCGTGCCGAGCAGGGCGATGCCGAACACGCACGACGCCATGGCCCCGCCCAGCGTCTTCACCGAGTTGGTCAGCCCGGTCGCGACGCCCGTCTGGGTTGCGGGGGCTGCGGCCGCCGCGGCAGAAGGAAGCGCCGCGACGAGCGCGCCGGACCCGATGCCCGCGATGACCATGTTGGTGACCGCCTGCACATACCCGTCGTGGAAGGGCAGGAACAGCAGGTACCCGGTTGCGACGAGACCGCTCGCGCCGATCAGCGCGATGCGCGGTGCGAGCAGTTTCGTGACCTGCGCGTAGAGCAGCGCGCCGGCGACCATGGAGAGCACGTACGAGCCGATGAGGATCGACGTCTGGCCAGCGGATGCGCCCAGCCCGTACCCGTAGACGCTCGGGTCGGTGCGTGCGAACGTCGAGAGCGGCGCTTGCGCGCCGAGCACGCTGACCCCGAAGAGGCCGGCCGTCAGGAACACGGGCCAGAGCGCCGGCGACTGGAAGAGGCGCACGTCGATGAGGGGATCCGGTCGGCCGAGCTCGACGCGCGCGAAGACGGCAAGCAGGGCGAGGCCGAGCAGCACGATGCTCCACGAGAACAGGTCCGCCGGACCGTTGACGCGCAGCAGGCTGAGCCCGCCGGTGAAGGAGATCAGCGCGAAGCTCAGGAGCAGGAGGCCCGGGTAGTCGAGCCTGCCGCCGACCGGGTTCGGGGCTTCCTTCACGCCGAACAGGATCACGAAGAAGCAGAGAGCAACCGCGACGGCCGGGATCAGCAGGAGCACCGGCACGGGGAGGGTTTCGGCGAGCGCGCCAGCGCTGAGCGCGCCGGCGACGGCCCCGAGTTGCAGCGCCGCGACGAGCACACCGGCCGAGGTGCGGGTGAGGCGCGCGGAGTTCGGGCGCTCGCGCGTGCGCGACCAGATGAGCGCGATCTCGATCGGCAGCCAGATGACGTAGAAGCCCTGCAGCGCCCAGGCGACGAGGAACATCCAGAACTCCTGCGCGAACACGAGGCCGAACGACGCCAGCGCAGTGACGGCCGTCGAGACGAGCAGCACCTTGCGCTGCCCGAGCATGTCGCCCAGCTTCGCGAGTACCGGCACGACCAGTGCCGACAGCATGAGCTGCGCCCCCTCCAGCCAGTTGACGTCGGCGTCGTGGATGCCCAGGTGCCGCGCGATGTCGGTGAGCAGCGGGGTGTAGTAGCCCTGCAGGATCCCGCTCGTGAACTCGACGAACGCGAGGAAGCCGACGATGCCGGCGATCGAGGCGAAGCCGGCGGGGCGGAGACGGTGCACGTTGGTGCCTTCCTCGAGGGGAGCTGGGCGGAGCATCGGGCGACTGAGCTCCGACCCCTGCGCTGGCGGGGGTGGGGCCCGGGGTGGTGCGTCGTGCCGGACGGCTGCGGTGTCGTCCGTCGTTCCGGGTGGAATCACTGTACTGCCGCCGTCGCTCGCCACCTACCAACCGGTCTGTGCAATCTGGCCCCACTTCGGGGAACTGCGGAGGCGGAGGCGCTCAGGCGCGGCCGACGAGCACGGGAATCAGAGCGAGCGCAGCAGGGACTCGTGGAAGAGCTTGCCAGCGCGGAGGCTGGCGATCGAGACGCGCTCGTCGACGCCGTGGATCGACGCGCGCTGCCTGGCATCCATGGCGAGCGGCGCGAAGCGGTAGGTCGCGGGCGCGAAGCGCTGGAAGTGCTTCGCGTCGGTGGCGGCGAGCGTGATGTAGGGCGCGGCGACGGCCTGCGGGTAGGCGCGGCGTGCGGCATCGCGCAGCCGAGCGAACTGCGCATTGTCGGTCGGGGCGAGCGCCGTCGGCTCGTTCGGATCAGTGCAGCGGATGCGCACCTGCCGGTCGCGGACCGCCCGCCGCACGTGCCGAAGCGTGGAGGCGACACTCTCGCCCGGCGCGATGCGGCAGTTGAGGGTCGCGCTCGCGCTCGCGGGGAGCACGTTGTCGGCGGTGCCACCGCTGAGGCGTGTCGTCGCGAGGGTCGTCCGCACGAGTGCGGCCGCATCACCGCCGAGGCGGGCCAGCGTCTGCGCGGCGAGCAACGGGGCCCGCGTGAACGACTCGAGGATGACCCTGCCGCGGCCCTGGGCATGCGGGATGAACGTCGCGAACATCTCGCGGGCCGCCGGAGTCAGCCGCGCGGGGAACGGACTGCGTTCCACCCTCGTCACGGCCTTCGCGATGCGGGCCGTGGGCGTCAGTCCGGACGGCGCCGATGCGTGCCCCGCGTCGCCGCTCGCCTCGAGGATGATGTTCACCGACCCCTTCTCGCCGACCCCGATCATGGCCGCTGGCACATCGATGAACGGCAGGGGAGCATCCACGACGGCACCGCCTTCGTCGAGCACCAGCCACGGCGTGAGGCCGCGCTCGCGGAACAGGGTCGCTGCCGCCGTCGCCGCTTCCGAGCCCGTCTCCTCGTCGCCACCGAACCACAGGTACACGTCGCGCGCCGGCGCGAACCCCTCGCCGAGCAGCGCTTCGACGGCTTCCAGGATCACGCACAGCGGCCCCTTGTCGTCGAGCGTGCCGCGGCCCCACACAGAGCCGTCGGCGACGGTGCCCTCGAAGGGCGGATGCGTCCATCCCTCCGATTCGAACGCCGGGACGACGTCGAAGTGCGCCATGAGCACCACGGGTTCACTCGAGCTGCCGGGCCCGGGTCGACCGCCGGTCTCGGCCATCGGCCAGCGGTACAGCACGCCCCGGTCGGTGACGGGTTCCCGTTCAAGTCGCTGGTGGGCCAGCGGGTACAGCTCCTCGATCAGGGAGAGGAAGTCCTGGAGCGGGGCAGCGTCGCGCTCCGTCATGTCCGCCGAGACGGTCTTCACCCGCACCATGCGCGACAGGCGCTCGGCGATGCCGGTCGCCTCGTCCGGGAGCTCGGAGCCGCGGCCCGACGCCTGGGGAGCAGTCATGACGTCAGTCTAGGGAAGCGCGCCTGCCGGTGCCCTCGACGGTGCCCTCGACGTCGGCGAGCCAGCGGCCGAGGATGCGGGCGAGCGCGGCCCGGTCGTCGGCGCTCACGCCGGAGAGGAGCCGCTCCTCGTTCTCGAGGTGTCGCGTGTAGGCCTTGTCGATGAGGTCGAGCCCGCGCGGCGTGAGCTGCACGACCCGGCCTCGCCCATCCGCTTCGCTGGCCCGTCTGGAGACGAGGCCAGCGCCCTCGAGCCGGTCGACCCTCTTGGTCATGGCCCCGGTCGTGACCATGGTCGACGCGGCGAGCTCGCTTGGCGTGCGCTCGAACGGTGCGCCGGCCCGGCGCAGGGTGGCGAGCACGTCGAAGTCGCCCTCGCCGAGGCCGAATTCGCGGTAGACGCGGGTGAGCTCGTCGGTGAGGTGCAGGCCGATGCGGTGGATGCGCCCGATCACACCCATCGGGGATGCGTCGAGGTCCGGACGTTCGCGCGCCCACTCGGCGAGGATCTGGCTGACGCGGTCGTCGGGGGCGATCATGGTGCCATCATAGCTTCCGTGGAAGCTAGGATGGCTTCCATGGAAACTACATGGCGTTGGATGCTCATCACGGCGATCGCACCGATCGCCTGGGGCAGCAACTACTACGTCATGGGGTCATTCCTCCCGGCGGACGCGCCGCTCTGGGGCGCCGTGCTTCGCGCGCTGCCGGCCGGGCTTGTCCTCCTCCTCTTCGCCCGGAAGCTGCCGAAGGGCGCGTGGTGGTGGCGCGCCCTCGTGCTCGGCACCATCAACATGAGCGCCTTCTTCGCCCTCGTCTACGTCGCGTCGCAGCTGCTCCCGTCAAGCATCGCGTCGATGATCATGGCCGCGTCGCCCATCGTCATGATGGTCTTCGCCGTCTCCATGCTCGGCGAGCGGCTGCGCGTCCTGCCCGTCGTGGGAGCGGCCACCGGCCTCGCCGGGGTCGTGCTCATGCTCGCGACGGGAACGGGTGCCGTCGACTGGATGGGAGTCGCCGCATCCGTCGCAGCCATGGCGCTGGCGTCCTTCGGCTTCGTCCTGGTGAAGCGGTGGGGGAGCGGCGTCGAGCTGCTGCCGCTCACGGCCTGGCAGCTCGTGGGCGGCGGGGTCGTGCTGCTCCCCGTCGCGCTGCTCGTCGAGGGGCCGATGCCGAACTACGACGGGCCCGCGCTCGCCGCGCTCGCCTACGTCGGCCTCATCTCGACGGCGCTCGCCTACCTCGCCTGGTTCGGGGGACTCAAGAACCTCACGGCGGGGACGACCGGCCTGATCGGGCTCCTCAATCCCGTCACGGGTGTCCTGCTCGGAACGCTTGTCGCCGGCGAGGTGCTCAGCTGGCAGCAGGGCGCGGGCATGGCACTGGTGCTGCTCGGCATCCTGCTTGGGCAGCCGATCATCCAGCCGGTCCTGCGGCGAATCCGCGCAGGCGGGCCCAGAGCGGTGCCGAATGGGGCCGCGGAGTCGGGGACCCGGGGAGCCGCGGTGTCTGGGACCCGCGCGGCTCAGCGCGAGAGGCTCAGGAAGCGGTAGCGGATGCCCGTGCGCGACTCGAGCCAGCCGTCGAACGGCTCGCGCACATCAACGACCCAGTCGTCTCCCGACCAGTCGGGGGCGTGGGCGTCACCGTCGACGGCGAGGTCGATCTCGGTGACCTCGAGGCGGTCGGCGGTGGCGATCGCCGCCCGGTAGAGCTCGCCACCGCCCATCACCCAGGCCTCGGCGGCGGTTCCGGCGCTCGCCAGGCTGAGCGCTTCCTCGAGCGACCCTGCGCGTTCGGCGCCCTCGGCGAACCAGTCGGGCTGTCGGGTCACGACGATGTTGCGTCGCCCGGGGAGGGGTCGGAAGCGCTCGGGCAGCGAGTCCCACGTCTTGCGGCCCATGATGACGGGGTGCTCGAGGGTGACGGCCTTGAAGTGCGCGAGGTCCTCCGGCACGTGCCACGGAATGCCGCCCTCCGCGCCGATCACGCCACCGTGCGCCTGCGCCCACACGAGGCCGACCGTCAGGCCGGTGCCGTCGCCGGTGTCGGTGCCGTCGCCGGCGTCGCCCGCGCTTTCTGCCGCCGCACGCACCGCATCCGCCGCCCAGGTCGCTCCCGCTGCGTCGCTCATACGGCGATCGCCGCGCGGATCGTGGGGTGGTGCTCGTAGTTCGCGACCTCGAAGTCCTCGAACTCGTAGTCGAAGATCGTGTCGGGCGTGCGGTGGATGCGCAGCTGCGGGTACGGGTACGGGTCGCGTGTGAGCTGCTCCCGAACCTGTTCCTCGTGGTTGTCGTAGATGTGCACGTCGCCGCCCGTCCACACGAACTCGCCCGGCTCGAGGCCCGTCTGCTGCGCGACCATGAGGGTCAGCATGGCGTAGGACGCGATGTTGAACGGGACGCCGAGGAAGAGGTCGGCGCTGCGCTGGTACAGCTGGCAGGAGAGCTTGCCGTCGGCCACGTAGAACTGGAAGAGGGCGTGGCACGGGGGCAGCGCCATGGTCGAGATCTCGGCGGGGTTCCACGCGGTGACGATGTGGCGGCGCGAGTCGGGGTTCGCGCGGATCTGGGCGACGACCTGTTCGATCTGGTCGATGTGTCCGCCTTCGGGTGTCGGCCAGGAGCGCCACTGCACGCCGTAGACGGGGCCGAGGTCGCCGTTCTCGTCGGCCCACTCGTCCCAGATCTTCACGCCGCGCTCCTGCAGCCAGCGCACGTTCGAGTCGCCGCGCAGGAACCACAGCAGCTCGTACGCGATGGATTTGAAGTGCACGCGCTTCGTGGTGATGAGGGGGAAGCTCTCTGACAGGTCGTACCGCAGCTGGCGGCCGAACACGCTGCGCGTTCCCGTGCCGGTGCGGTCGGACTTGCGGGCGCCGTTCTCGAGCACGTCGCGCAGCAGGTCTTCGTACGGGGTCAGGATCTCCGAAGTCACGTCCCGAGGATACGCCCGAAGGCGCTCAGGCGCTCAGGCGCTCAAGCGGTGCGTCATGTGACGTGGCGCCCGCTCGGGGTGGCGCAGCTCAGCCGCAGCCGGGTTCCCGCACGGTGAAGGTCAGGGGAGTGATCCACACGTTCGACTGGGCGGCCTGCTGCGGGTTCGACGCGCTCGCGTTGATGAGAGCGGTCACGTTCCATCCGGTGATGGGGCCCGTGTAGCTGACGTCGACGGTGCCCTGCGGCAGGTTGTTGTCGATGAGGACGGGCAGTGCGGTCGAGATGCGGGACCACGGGGATGCGGCGGTGCCGTTGCCCTCGAGGTAGCTGGGATCCCGGCGAACGCCGCTTGTCGGCGTCGGG
This sequence comes from Pseudoclavibacter sp. RFBB5, assembly GCF_002931555.1. Classification (GTDB taxonomy): domain Bacteria; phylum Actinomycetota; class Actinomycetes; order Actinomycetales; family Microbacteriaceae; genus Pseudoclavibacter. The sequence continues at coordinate 425,991 of NZ_PSTZ01000001.1, forward strand.
GAGACCCACGCGCGTTCCGCGCTGCCGCCGCCGGCGATGGTCGCACCCTCGAGGTCGGCGATCGAGAACCCGAGGTCGGCGGCGGGGATCGCGGCGAAGGCGCCGCCGGACGTGGCGCGGTACTCGAGCGCGAACGCGTAGGTGACGCTCGAGGTCACGCCCGTGCCCTCGATGGACATGCGCAGCGCCGACTGGGCGCCCGGGACGCCACCGTACGGCTGTCCGCCGCCGAGCGTCGTCCACTGCAGGTTGTCGGTGCCGAGCGTGCCCACTCCGGTTCCCGCTGCGACGCTCGAGGTGACCCGCAGGCGCAGCTGGTCGCCGGTCGCGTAGACGTTCGACCAGGTGAAGGCGCCCTGGGATGGGCTCTGCCTGGCATAGGCGGTGCCGGTCGTCGTCAGCGTCCGGAAGCATCGAGGGGATGCCGCGACGAAGGGTGCGGCGACCCCCGCGGCGACGACCGGGGCGCTCCAGACGGCCGTCGTCAGCAGGGCGCGACGAGACGGCGAACCGGCGGCTGTGGTGTTCGGCATCTGGGCTCCGTGGTGACGCATCTGTATGGGCGTGCCCAACGTACCGCGTCTGCGATCGAGGAAGAAGCCCTCACTGCCGGTGATCTCGCGCCCTGGGAGACCCCGCGAGCGCGCCGATCTACGATTTCGAGATGAGTCTCCCGCATGCGCAGTCCTCACCTCCGGGTCGTGTCCTCATCGCTGGCTTCGGCAAGCTCGGCTCGAGGCTGGGGGAGCGGTACCTGGCCCGCGGTGCTGCGGTCGTCGGAGTGCGACGCAGCGCGGAGGCCGCAGGCGGTGGGATAAGGCTCATCCGCGGGGACCTCGCGGACCCGACTTCCTTCCCGCCCTCCCTCCCGGACGCGGACGCGCTGGTCATCACGCTGCCTCCCCCCTCCGTCGACAGGGTGGTCGCCCCGGACGCCTACCGGCGATCCCTCGAGGCGCTTGCCGCGCGCCTGCCGCGCGTCCCCGACCGCGTCGTGTTCGTGTCGTCGACTCGCGTCTTCGAGGGGCGGGCCGACGGCGCCGAGATCACCGAGGCCGACGCGCCGTCACCGATGTCCGACCGGGCGCGCGCGCTCGTCGACGGCGAGCGTCGCGCGGTCGAGCTGCTGGGCGCATCCGTCATCAGGCCGTCCGGGATCTACGGTCCCGGCCGGGACAGCCTCCTCAGGCGCGTCCTCGAGGGCGACCCCATCCAGTACGCGCGTCGCACCAATCGAGTGCACGAGAGCGACCTGGTGCGGGCGATCGAGGCGATGCTGGAACGTGCCGACGCGCCCTCACTCCTTCACGCGACGGATGCGCGCCCCGCGCCGCTGGGTGAGGTCGCCACGTTCGTGGCCGGCGAGCTCGGCGTGGCCCCGCCCCCGCGCATCCACCGGGAAGAGGCCAGCGGCACGCTGCTGAGCGGCGAGCGGATGCTGCAGCTGCTCGGCACACTCGACTACCCCGGCTATCGCGAGGGCTACGCCGAGATGGTCCGCCTCCGCTCGACCTGACGCCGCTCGCACCTCGCGCCTCGCGCTCGCCTCCGCGCGCCCCCTCGCCCCACGGACCGCAGCGGAGTTGTGGTCGTTCTCAAGCGATTTTGACGACCACAAGACCGCCCTGGGCGTCCATACTGGAGACGCCCTGCTCCACCCGCGTCGCCCGGCCGCTTCCATGCGGCGCCCCGAAGGAGTCGCATGTCAGAGCCAGCCGCCACCCCCGCGCGCGCCGCCACCCCCGACGTGCCCGCGGTGCCGGACGCGTTCATCCTCACTGCCGGCACAGTCGTGACGATGGATGCGCAGCTGCCGCGCGCGTCAGCCGTCGCGGTGTCTGCGGGCAAGATCGTGGCGGTCGGCACGCTCGCCGAGTGCCTTGAGGTGGTGCCGGGCGCTCCCGTCATCGACAGCGGCGCGCCCGTCCTCATGCCGGGCTTCATCGACCCGCACAGCCACCCGTTCCTGAGCGGCCTCGCGACGCAGCTGCCCGCCTTGTCGATCGCGCCGTGGAAGGCGCCGACCTGGAGCGAGGTGCTGAGCATCTTCTCGCAGGCGATGGCCGAGCACGACGCCGACGTCCCCCTCCTCTTCAACGGCTTCGATGCGCTCCTCCACGGCCGCCCCGCCCCGACGGCCGCCGACCTCGACGACATCTTCGGCGACCGGGTCGCGGTGGTCGTAGACAACTCCGGGCACGCCTGCTCCTTCACGTCGGCGCTCATCCGCAGCCGCGGGTGGGACTCGAACCCCCCGGCCGACCCCATCGGCGGCTCCTTCGCGCGCGACGCTGATGGCGCCCTCGCCGGCATCTCGTTCGAGATTCCCGCGAACGCCGCCGTGCTCGGCCCCGTGATGCAGCAGCTCGGCGGCAACCCGCTTGGCAGCGCCGCCGAGTACTACGCCCTCATGGCGCGGGTCGGCATCACGTCGACCTCCGACATGACGTTCTCCACCGACCTCGCCCCCGCCTACGAGGCGCTCGCGGCCATGCCATCCTCGCCGTTGCGCGTGAGCCTGTGGGAGGTGTCGACGGCTGCCGCCCCGGGCGCCGCGGCGAACTTCGACGCTGGTGAGGAGCGCCTCGTGAAGCAGGGCGTGAAGCTCTGGACTGACGGATCCCCGTGGATCGGCAACATCGCCACCTCCTTCCCCTACCTCGCGAGCGACGCGACGAAGCGGGCCGGTATCGACCCCTCGACGGCGGGAGGCGCATCCGCCATGAACTACTCGCGAGCGCAGGTGGACGCGACGCTCGATGCGTGCGCGCCGCTGGGCTGGCAGATGTCGTTCCACGCGAACGGTGACCTCGCCATCGACTTCGCGCTCGACGCCTACGAGCGCGCCCTCGCCCAGCACGGATTGCTCGGCACGGACCACCGCTGGCGCATCGAGCACGCCGGGGCCGGGCGCCGCGACCAGTTCGAGCGGGCCGCGCGCCTCGGCGTGCACGTGTCGCTCGCACCGTTCCAGTACTACTACTGGGGTGACCTGCTCGACGGGCAGATGTTCGCTCCCGAGCAGGGTGCGCGCTGGCAGGCCTTCGCCGATGCGGTGGACGCCGGGGTCGTCGTCTCGCTGCACAACGACGGCTCGGTGTCACCGCCGTCGCCCATCCTGAACGTGCAGACGGCCGTGACTCGGCGCACCAGCAGCGGGCGCATCCACGCGCCACAGCAGGCCATCTCAGTGGATGCGGCGCTCAGGGCGCACACGATCGATGCGGCGCGCACCCTGCATCGGGAGCATCTGGTCGGCTCGATCGCGGTCGGCAAGCTCGCCGACTTCGTGGAGCTGAGCGCCGACCCGTCCGAGGTGACGCCGCGCTACCTCGCTGAACGAGTGCGGGTGCTCGGGACGTGGGTGGGTGGCTCACGGGTCGACCTGCCCGAGTTCCTGGCCGCGGCGCACGCCAGCGACCCGGCACCGCACGCGCACCACGCGGCTCGCGGTCACTCGGGTCACGGCTGCTGAGCTCCCGGTTTTGCCACGACGCCACGTTCGCCTGACCTCGCGGCTCGCATCGTCGACAGTTGTGGCGAAATGCGCTTGCGGCAGCAGAGAAGCGCACAGAACCACAACTCTGCCCGTGAAGAACCCTCCGACAGGGACTTGCGGCCCGGTCGCCGCATCGCTACATTAGGTGCAATGGCAGCGCTACCAGTAGCGCTCACATGGTTCGGGCCTCCCCGGTTCGAAGCACACGCTCACGCAACGGCGCGAAGGAGTAGCAGTGTCCACGAGTTCCCTTGAGACGCAGGCCGACGAGGCTCGGGCTGGCAGCAATGCCCTCCTCCCCGACAGCCCAGTGCGGGCCCGCTCCGCGAAGATCGGCGCAATCGGAGCCGGCGCCATCATGGCAGACCAGCACCTCGCCGCGTACAAGCAGGCAGGCTTCCCGGTCGTCGCCATCGCATCCCGCACGAAGGCCAACGCCCAGCGCGTCGCCGAGCAGTGGGGCATCCCAACCGTGCACGACACCCCAGAGCTGCTCATCGAGGACCCGGACGTCGAGATCGTCGACATCGCGTATCCACCCGACCTGCAGCCCGCCCTCATCCGCAAGGCGCTCGCGCAGCCGCACGTCAAAGCCGTGCTCGCCCAGAAGCCCCTCGCGCTCACCCTCGATGAGGCCATCGCCCTGCGCGACGAGGCTGCAGCGGCCGGCAAGATCCTCTCCGTCAACCAGAACATGCGCTACGACCAGTCCATCCGCGTGCTCAAGCAGCTGCTCGACGGCGGAGAGCTCGGAGACCCCGTCTTCGTCGAGATCGACATGAAAGCCGTGCCCCACTGGCAGGGCTTCCTCGAGGGCTACGACCGTCTCACCCTCGCCAACATGAGCGTCCACCACCTCGATGTCCTCCGCTTCCTCTTCGGAGACCCCGACGAGATCATGACCGTCACCCGCACCGACCCGCGCACCCAGTTCCCCCACACCGACGGAATCGTCGTCTCCACACTCCGCTTCCCCGGCGGGCTCCTCGCCCTCTCGACCGAAGACGTCTGGGGTGGCCCGCGCGAAGAGGGCTTCGACGACGACTTCTCCATCACCTGGCGGGTGGAGGGCACACGCGGCGTCGCGAAGGGCACGATCGGCTGGCCGAGCGGCACGCCCTCGACCATCACCTACGCATCGGCGGCTCGCGATGACGGCGGCCCATCGACCGACGGCAAGTGGGTGACGCCCACCTGGGACACCCACTGGTTCCCGCACGCCTTCATCGGCGTCATGGAGCAGCTCCAGTTCGCGGTCGAGACCGGCAGTGAGCCAGCCCTCACCGTCGCCGACAACGTCAAGACCGTCGCGCTCATCGAGGCCGGCTACCGCTCCATCGCCGAGCGCCGCCCAGTGCGCCTCGACGAGTTCCAGCTCTGACCGCACCACCCCGCATCCACTTCACCAACACCTCAATCGGCCAACGGCCCCTACAGAAGGAGCAAAGAAGCTCATGATCCAAGTCGGCATCTTCAGCGGATACTTCCCCTACGACCTCAAGACCACCGCCCAGAAGGCGCGCGAGCTCGGCTTCAACACCGTCCAGCTCGACCTGCACTTCAAGGACCTCGACCTCACCGCAGGGCAGATCACGAAGGAGAAGGCGAAGCTCGTCGCCGACACCTTCCGCGACAACAACCTGCCCATCTCGGCGATCTCCGGCTACACGAACATCGTGCACCCCGATCCCGAGCACCGCCGCGCCAACGTCGACTACCTGAAGGAGATCATCCGCAACGCACGCTCCTTCGGCACCCCATACGTCATCTCCGAGTCGGGCACGTTCAACCCCGACAGCGAATGGGACAGCGACCCGCACAACAAGACCGAGGACGCCTACGAGCAGGTGCGCGACGTGCTCGCCGAGCTCGCGCAGGAGGCCTACGACCACGGCTCGATCTTCCTGCTCGAGACGTACGTCAACAACGTCATCGGCTCCGTGCGCGAGACCGTTCGCGTCTTCAACGACATCCGCTCGCCCGGCATCGAGCTGCTCATGGACCCGACGAACTACTTCGACGCGTCCAACATCGACGACCAGGCCGGCGTGCTCAACGAGGTCTTCGACACGCTCGCCGACAAGGTGCGCGTCGCCCACGCCAAGGACGTCAAGCGGGCCGGCGACGACAAGAGCGAGAAGCACGCCGACATCGGTGACGACGACGCGCTCGCATCGCACACGTTCCGCGGCGTCGGCGAGATCGAGCTGCCGGCCGCTGGCCTCGGCTCGCTCGACTACGAGCTCTACCTGCAGCGCCTCGCCGAGCGCAACCCGAACGCGCCGCTCATCATCGAGCACCTCGACGAGTCGGACATCCCGCGTGCGAAGAAGTTCATCGACGACATCCTGCGCAAGTACTCGATCTAGTCGTCTCTGACAGTCAAGGTGACGTGGGCGGGCAGACGCGCCGCCAAGGGGTGACGAACGTGCGCACGTCACCTTGACTGTCAGAAGACCCTGAAGACCCCAGACCACAACAGGCTTCGGCCGGAGGAACCATGACGGAAACAGGTGAGAAACCGGTCGCGATCGTGACCGGCGCCGGGGGATCGCTCGGGCGGGCGACCGCGCTGCGGCTCGGACGCGACGGCTTCGCGGTCGCGGTGCTCGGGCGAGGCGGCGCGACCCTCGCGGAGACGGCCGAGGAGCTGCGTGCGGCCGGCGTGCCCACGTATGTGCTCGAGGTCGACCTGCGCGACGCGGCGGCGATCAAGGCCGCGGTGCGCGAGGCCGAGGCCGAGCTCGGGCCGGTGCATGCGCTCATCAACAACGCCGCGATCTACCCGCCGACGCCGTTCTTCGACATCACCGTCGAGGAGTTCGACGACGTCGTCGCGGTCAACCAGCGCGGTTACTTCGTTGCAGCGCAGGCTGCGGCCGAGCTGATGCGCGAGCGTGGCACAGGCGCGATCGTCAACATCGGCTCCATCACCTGGAGCGGCGGCTGGGACAAGCTCGCGAGCTACGTGACGACGAAGGGTGCCGCCGTCGCCATGACTCGCGCCCTGGCGCGCGAGCTCGGCGAGTTCGGCATCCGCGTGAACCTGCTCTCGCCCGGCGCGTTCCCGACGAAGGCCGAGGAGATCCACGAGAACCCCGAGGAGTACACGCAGTTCGTGCTCGACCACCAGTCGCTCAAGCGGCGCGGTGACCCCGACGAGGTGGCGAGCGTGATCTCGTTCCTCGTCGGCAAGGATGCGAGCTTCGTGACCGGGCAGACGATCAACGTCGACGGCGGATGGGTGATGATGTGAGCGAGCAGACAGCAGGATCAGGCGTCGATGTCTTCGGCTCGAACCTTTCGGTGGCCGAGCTCCGCAGGCGCACGGGCGACCTCTCGGCCGTCGCGGGCATCCGCCAGGTGGTGCTCGACAACGGCGTGGAGCGTGGCGTGCGGGCGATCGACCTGCGCACCTCCGCTGGCCTCGAGCTGGAAGTGCTGGTCGACAGGGCGTTCGATCTCGGTTCGATGCGCTTCCGCGGAGCCCCCATCGGGTGGCGCAGCGGCAATGGGTTCCGCCACCCGGGCCTGCACGAGCACAACGACGAGGGCGGGCTCTCGTGGCTGCGCGCGCTCGACGGCCTTCTCGTCTCGGGCGGCCTCGACCACACGCTCTTCGGCGGGGAGGTGGATGCGACGCGCTACAACTACCCGCCGAAGCAGACCGTGACGCACGGGCTGCACGGGCGGCTGACCGCGATTCCGGCGCGGCTACTCGAAGCCCGTGAGGTCGAACGCGACGGCCGCGTCGTACTGCGGGTGGTCGGCGAGGTGATCCAGGCCACCGCGTTCGGCGAGCATCTGCGCCTGACGCGCACGATCGAGCTCGACTTCGACGGTCGCGAGGTGCGCTTCGACGATGTCGTCGACAACCTCGGATTCGACCCGACGCCGCACATGTTCCTGTACCACATCAACGTCGGCTGGCCGTTCCTGGATGAGGGGGCGAGGTTCGTGGCGCCGATCGCCAGGCACCTCTGGCAGTCGGACTCCGTGGCCGAGCAGGGCGCCAGCTACCGCGTCATGCCGGCCCCGATCGACGGCTTCGTCGAGCAGGTCACCGAGCACGAGCTCGTCGTCGGCGACGACGGCAGGCACCGCGTCGCGCTCATCACCGCGGGTGGCGAGCGGGGTATCGAGCTGAGCTGGGAGGCCGCGGGCATGCCGCACTTCTTCGAGTGGCAGAACCTGCGCAGTGGCCAGTACGGCATCGGCCTCGAGCCGAGCACCCATCACGTGTCGGGGGATGCGGCTTCGCGTGAGGATGGCACGGCGCTGTTCCTCGAGCACGGGGAGTCGCGCAGCTACTCGACGACCATCCGCGTGCTCGACGGGGTCGCGGAGACGAGCGCGGTCGAGGCCGCGATTCGTGCCATCGGCGATCAGCCGGAATAGGACTCCACGCCCGGGGCTGACGACGATGTTGGCCCCGGGCGCTCTACACTTGACATGTTAGCGCTGCCAGTAGCGCATCCACCGAAACGAGGAACACCATGAGCGGCGCAGAAGACACCAGCGAGACGCACCAGCCAGAGGCCGGTGCCGGCGGCGGAATCCTCTCCGGCATCCGCGTGCTCGACTGCTCGATCGCCATGGCGGGCCCCTTCGCGGCACAGCGCCTCGGCGACCTCGGCGCCGACGTCATCAAGGTCGAGCCGCCGGCCGGCGAGTGGCAGCGCCACGCCCCTGCGGGCGGCGCCAACGGCAACGAGATCAACGTCTCGTTCCTCTCGCTCAACCGCAACAAGCGCTCCATCGCCCTCGACCTCAAGTCCGACGACGGCCGCCAGGTCCTGCGCGAGCTCGTCGCGACCAGCGACGTGTTCCTGCAGAACTACCGGCCAGGCGTCGCCGCTCGCCTCGGCGTCGACTACGAGACGCTGCGCGCCATCAACCCGAGCATCGTCTACGTGTCGGTCTCCGGCTACGGCGAGGACGGTCCATACCGGATGCGGCCGGGCCAGGACCTGCTCCTCCAGGCCATGAGCGGCGCCATGCTCTCCACCGGTCGCGACGGCGAGCCCCCGCAGGCCGCCGGACAGTACCTCGTCGACGCCGTCACCGCATCCACCGCCTTCGAAGGCGTGCTCGCGGCGCTCTTCCACCGTGAGCGCACGGGGGAGGGGCAGCTCGTGACCGTCAACATGCTCGACGCCATCACGACCCTGCAGATGCAGGAGCTGTCCGTCTTCACCGCGGGGGGAGTGCCGCAGCAGCGCAGCGCCGAGCCGCACGCGCACGTCTACATCCGCTCGCCGTACGGCTCGTTCGCGACCTCCGACGGCTTCATCGTGCTCGCCATGCCAGACCTCGAGGAGCTCGGACGCACGATCGGCGAGGACAGCTTCATCGGCCTCGACACGCTCGACGACTCGTGGCGCCTGCGCGACGAGGTCTTCGCCAAGACCGCTGCCCGGCTCGCGACGAACACGAGCGCCCACTGGCTCGACGCGTTCTCGAAGACCTCGATCTGGGCCGGCCCCGTCTACGGCTACGCCGACCTCGTCGCCGACCCGCAGATCGCGCACAACGGCACGTTCGTCGAATACGAGCACCCCACCGAGGGGCTCGTGAAGACACCCGGCTTCCCCTATAAGTTCTCGAAGACGCCCGCTCGAATCGACCGAGGCGCCCCGCTCACGGGCGAGCACACGCGAGAGATCCTCAGAGAGCTCGGGCACGCGGCCGCCCGCATCGAGGAGCTCGCCGAGCGCGGCGCGATCGCCGTGCACGCCACCCTCGACAACGTGCGGGAGCAGCTCGGCGGCGCGGTGTCGGCCGACGGCACGGCCCTGCCCGGCGGGTCGGATGCGGTGCTCCCCGGAGAAGGGGCGCCGGAGCCGGCCGCGGCTTCCACCCCCGGGCTCGACACCAGTTCGAGCGCTCAAACCGCGAACGTCGGCGCGAGCGCCGAACGATCGTGAGCGAGACGCCGCCGGTCGCCGCAGAAACGCGGGGCCATCCGCTTCGCTACCGCGGGCTCACCTGGGACCATCCGCGAGGGCGCACTGCGCTCGAGGCGGCAGGTTCGACAGCCGCCGGTGGCCGCGGGGGAATCGAGATCGACTGGGAAGCGCATCCGCTCGAAGGCTTCGAGTCGGCGCCGATCGCCGACCTGGCCGACCGCTACGACCTCATCGTCCTCGACCATCCGCACCTCGGCGAGGCGCTCGCGAGCGGCTCGTTCAGGCCGCTCGACGACGTGTTCGACGCCGCCCTGCTCGATCGCATCGCGGCTGACGCGATCGGCCCGAGCTTCACCTCCTACTCGCTGGACGGCGCGCAATGGGCGCTGCCACTCGACGCGGCCACGCAGGTCGCGGCGGCGCGCGTCGACCTGATCGCCGCGGCCGAGCCGAGCACCTGGGACGACGTCGTCGCCCTCTCCGAATACGCCCCCGTGGCGCTGTCGCTCGCCGGCCCGCACGCGTTCCTCACATTCGCGTCCGTGCTCGCAGGGGCCGGCGCGCCGATCTCCGACAGTCCTGCCGAAGGGGCGCTCTTCTCCTCCCGCCCTGCCGCTCAGGAGGCGTTCGCGCTGCTCCGCACCATCGCCCGCCGGTCCCCGGCAGCGACGCAGGGCGAGAACCCCATCGCCCTCCTCGAGCGCATGTCGAGCAGCGACTCGCTCGCCTATGTTCCCCTCGTGTACGGGTACGTGAACTACTCGTCGCCCACCCTGCAGTTCCGGGATGCGCCGCGCTGGGCCGCATCGGCGCGCCTCGGTTCCACGATCGGCGGCACGGGCATCGCCATCTCGAGGCGCTGCCGCGTCACCCCCGAGCTCGTCGCCCACCTCGCCTGGCTGCTCGACCCCGAGACGCAGCGCACGTTCATCCCGCAGCACGACGGTCAGCCCGGACTGCGCTCCGCGTGGCACGACAGCAACGTCAACAAGGCATCGCACGACTTCTACGCGAACACGGCGGCGACCATCGAGGAGTCGTGGGTGCGCCCGCGGTACGACGGCTACATCGCGTTCCAGACCCAAGCGTCTGAACTGTTGCGCGATGCGCTGCTCGGCGACGCGAGCCACGTCGAAGAGCTTCGCGACGCGTGCCTCGACGCCCTCGAGGTGGCCTTCGCCGCGTCGGCGGGGGCGTCTGGCGCCTCGCCCGCATCTCCGGCTGCGGCTGCGCGTGCCGCCTCGCCTCCGCCCACTGCTGCATCGACGCGCATCGATGCATCCGTTTCGCGCTTCCACGCAGCCCACCCCACGACCTCAGGAGCCAGCTCATGACCGACAGCATCCCTCAGCTCGGTACCGACGAGATCCTGGTAGAACTCGACGGCTTCACCGCCACCGTCACCATCAATCGCCCCGCGAAGCTCAACTCGGTGACGCAGGAGATGTCCGACGCACTCGTCACCGTCGCAACCTGGGCCAACGAGAGCGACGACGTGCGCGTCGTCATCCTCACCGGCGCGGGTGAGCGGTCGTTCTGCGCGGGCAGCGACATCCGCTCGCTCGACAAGTACGCGACCCCGTGGGACTTCCGCAACCGCGAGGACTACTGCGACGCCCTCCGCGCCCTCCGCAAGCCCATCATCGCCGCCATCAACGGCTACGCGTTCGGTGGTGGGCTCGAGACGGCGATGACCTGCGACATCCGCCTCGCCTCCGAGACCGCGTCGTTCGCCGCCCCGGAGATCAAGCTCGGCTGGATCGGCGGCGGCGGGATGGCCTCGTTCCTCGCCCACTCCGCCGGCGCGAGCAACGCCGCCCTCATGCTCCTCACCGGCGACCCCATCTCGGCGCAGCAGGCGCTCGCCTGGGGCATCGTCTCGGAGGTGCTGCCAGGCGATCGACTGCTGGACCGGGCTCGCGAACTCGCCGCGATCATCGCATCCCGACCGCCCATCGCCGCCGAGACGGCGAAGGCCAACCTGCGGGCCTCCTACAACATGGGTCAGGACGCGGCCGTCGCCTACGAGCGAGACCTCCAGACCATCACCTTCGCCACCGCCGACGCCGACGAGGGCCGCGCCGCCTTCGCCGAGAAGCGCGAGGGCATCTTCCACCGCCGCTGACGCCGAGCCGACCTGAACCGAGCCAAGCCCACCATGTCAGCCACCAGCCTCAACTCGTGTGACCTCCCGCCTTCGTCTCGGGATGGGAATGTCGCTTCCTTCGGGGAAAGTTCCCGCACCGAAGCGAGTTCTCCATCCCGAAACCTCACGACCCACTCGCCACGACCGACCATCACGACCAGAATCCAGGAGCTCACATGACATCGCAGCAGATGGCCTCAGGCCAGCAGCCGGCAGCCGGATGGTCGGGCAGCGCCGCCCAGGCGCTCCCCGCCGACGGAACGACGGGCACGCTCATCGGCCGGGTCTGGGACCCGGCGGTCGGCGGCCCATCACCGGTGCTCATCACTGCTGACGGCGTTCTCGACCTGAGCGGAACCTTCGCGACGGTCAGCGACATCACCGAGTCGGCCGAGCCCGCGGCTGCGGTGCGGGAGGTCGCGGCGCATGCGCCGAACCTCGGCTCACTCGACGAGATCTTCGCGAACACAGAGCCCACCACCCGCGACGAGTCGAAGCCGTGGCTGCTCGCCCCGGTCGACCTGCACGTGCTGAAGGCGGCGGGTGTGACCTTCGCGGTCTCGATGATCGAGCGCGTCATCGAGGAGCGGGTGCGCGGCGACATCGAGGCGGCGGCGCGGATGCGCGAGCAGATTCTCGCGGAGATCGGCACCGACCTCGCGAGCCTCAAGCCTGGGTCCGAGGAAGCGACGGCGCTCAAGGCGTACCTCGTGGGGGAGGGGCTCTGGAGCCAGTACCTCGAGGTCGGCATCGGCCCGGACGCGGAGATCTTCACGAAGGGCCCGACCCTCTCGGCGATGGGCACCGCCGAGCAGGTCGGCGTGCACTCCTCGTCGGAGTGGAACAACCCGGAACCGGAGGTGGCGCTGCTCATCGCATCCACCGGCACGATCGTCGGCGCGACGCTGGCGAACGACGTGAACCTGCGCGACGTCGAGGGCCGTTCGGCGCTGCTGCTGCCGAAGGCGAAGGACAACAACGCGTCGTGCGGGCTGGGCCCGTTCATCCGCCTCTTCGACACGGGCTTCGACCTCGACTCGGTGCGCGGCATGACGGTCGAGCTCGACATCCTGGGGCTCGACGGCTTCACCCTGCACGGCTCCTCCGACCTCGCGCAGATCTCCCGCGACCCCGCCGACCTCGCCGCGCAGCTGCTCGGCCCGCACCACCAGTACCCGGACGGGGCGGTGCTCATGCTCGGCACGATGTTCGCGCCCATCGTCGACCGCGACCAGCCCGACCACGGCTTCACGCACCACGCTGGGGACGTCGTGCGCATCTCGTCACCTGCCCTCGGTAGTCTGGTGGGCCAGGTACAGACCAGCGAGGAGTGTGCGCCGTGGACATTCGGGATCGCAGCGCTCATGCGCAACCTGGCGGCCAGAAGGCTGCTGTGACCAGGCGGTCGACGCAGAAGGTGACGCTCACCGACGTCGCGGCGTCTGCGGGGGTCTCTCCGCAGACCGTCTCGCGTGTGCTGCGGACGCCAGAGCTCGTGTCGGCCGACACCCTCGAGCGAGTGCAGTCGGCGATCGGGGCGCTTGGCTACGTGCCGAACCTGGCCGCGTCGAACCTCGCGTCGAACCGGTCGATGACGGTCGCGGCGATCGTCCCGTCGATCTCCGCATCGGTGTTCGCGGATGCGCTGCACGGCCTCGAGGCGATGCTCTCGCCGTTCGGGTACCAGCTTTTCATCGGCACGACCGGGTACAGCCCGGAGCACGAGGAGGAGCTCGTCCGGGCGTTCCTCGGGCGTCGACCGGATGGCATGTTCATCGTCGGCGCGCAGCACACGGAGGCGGCGTCGACGCTGCTGCGAGCCTCCGGAATCCCCGTCGTCGAGGCGTGGGACTCGAGCGAGAACCCCGTCGACAGCCTCATCGGCTTCTCCAACGAAGATGCCGTCCGCGCGCTCGTCGAGTACGTGCGGGACAAGGGATACGCGCATCCCACGTTCGCGGGCTCGTTCCAGTCCGGCGACTTCCGTGCGGCGGCGAGGCGAGCGAGCTTCGAGGTGTCCGTCGCCGAGCTGTTCCCGGGCGAGCCCGTGCGGGTCGTCGACTCCGGAGTTGCGGCGGTCGACCTCGAGACTGGACGCGACCTGCTCGACGCGACGCTGCGCGAGCATCCCGAGACCGATGTGCTCATGTTCGCGAGCGATGTCTTCGCGGCGGGCGCTGTGCTCGAGTGCGCTCGCCGCGGCGTGTCCGTGCCCGGGGAGCTGGCTGTGACGGGCTTCGGCGACTTCGAGCTGTCGTCGCACCTCACGCCCACCCTCACGACCGTGGCGGTGCCCAACCGCGAGATCGGCACGAAGGCGGGCGAGTTGCTGCTCGCTCGCATGAGCCGTGGCGGTGCGGATGCGCCCGAGGGCGAGACCGTCGACCTCGGCTTCGAGGTCGTCGCCCGCGAGAGCGCGTAGGCCGAGCTCCAGGGCGGAGTTGTGGTCGCCTCACGTCGATGTTGACGACCACAACACCGCCCTGGGCGGCGACGGCGAGGCCCGCCCGAGCCTCAGCGGCCGCGGAGGTCCTTCCGCAGGATCTTGCCTGACGTCGACTTCGGGATGACGTCGATGAACGCGACGGCCCGCACCTTCTTGTGCGGCGCGACGTGCTCGGCGACAAACGTCTCGACGCCGGCCTCGTCGAGCGAGGCACCCTCGCGGCGCACGACGAACGCCTTCGGGATCTCCTGCCCGTCCGCATCCAGCGCCCCCACCACGGCCGAGTCGGTGATATCGGGATGCGTGAGCAGCAGCGCTTCGAGCTCGGCGGGCGCGACCTGGTAGCCCTTGTACTTGATGAGCTCCTTGAGCCGGTCGACGATCGTGAACTCCCCGAGCGGGCCGACCGTCGCGATGTCGCCGGTGTGCAGGAAGCCGTCGCTGTCGACGGCCTCGTGCGTCGCATCGTCGCGGCCGAGGTAGCCGAGCATGATCTGGGGGCCGCGCACCCAGACCTCGCCAGGTTCGCTCCGCCCGCCCTCGACGGCGTCGATCTCGTCACCGGTCTCGGTCGAGACCAGCTTCACCTCGGTGTTGGCGATGGGCACGCCGACCGAGCCGAGCGGCATGCCGTTCCGCTCGAGGGGGAGGACGTGCGTGACGGGGCTTGCCTCGCTCATCCCGTACCCCTGCCTGGTGCGGGTGCCGAGGCGGTCGGCGACGGCCGTCATGAGCGCCGAGTCGATGGGGGCGGCGCCGGAGAAGACCGTGCGAACGCTCGACAGGTCGAAGTCGTCGATGAGCGGATGCTTCGCGAGCGCGACGGCGATCGGCGGCGCGATGAACAGGTAGGTGCATCGATGCGTCTCGATGATGCGCAGGAACTCGCCGAGGTCGAACTTCGGCATCGTGACGAGGCGGGCGCGCTTCTTGATGGCGATGTTGAGGAGCACGGTCATGCCGTAGATGTGGAAGAAGGGGAGGAGCGCCAGCACGACATCGTCCGCTTCGACGTCGAGCACCGGGTAGGTCTGGACGACGTTCGCGACGAGGTTCGTGTGGCTGAGCTTGACGCCTTTGGGGTTGCCGGTGGTGCCGGAGGAGTAGGGGAGGACGGCGACGTGGGTTGCCGGGTCGAAGCTCACGTCGGGCGCGGGGAGGCCGGCACTGAGGAGCTCGCGGAGGTCGTGGTAGCCCTCGGCGCCGTCGAGGACGATGATGGCGTCCTGCTCGAGGCCCGCAGCGATGGCGCCGGCGTGGGCCTGCGCGAGCAGCGGGCTCACGGTGAACAGCAGCTTCGCGCCGGAGTCGCGGAGCTGCGTCTCGATCTCCTCAGCGTTGTAGAGGGCGTTGATGGTCGTCGCTGTGGCACCGGAGCGGAGGATGCCGTGGAAGACCGACGCGAACGCGGGCACGTTCGGGCAGTGCAGGGCGACCACGTCGCCAACCCCGAGCCCGCCGCCGGCGAGGGCCCCGGCGATGAGCTCGATCTGCTGTCTGAGGGCCCCGAAGGTCGTCTCGGCGCCGCTTGTGCCGTCGACGATGACGGTGCGGGCCGCGTCCGCTTCGCTCAGCTCGGCGAACAGGAAGTCGAAGACCGAGACGTTCGGGATCTGCTCGTCTGGGTATGGGCTCTTGAACACGGCGATCTCCTTTGATCGAAATGCAGGCGGCGCGGCGGTCGGGTTGTGTCCGGCCGGGCCGTGTCTGGCGGATGCACGTGTCGCATCCGCTGCTCATCTTGCGCATCCCAGATGGGAACGACCCCAGCGCGAGCTCCGCCGGCGCAGGCTCGAGCTACGGGCGAGGCGTGGCGGGCGCCACCGCTGCGACCGCCTCGATCTCGACGAGCTGGTCGTCGTAGCCGAGCACGGTGACGCCGAGGAGGGTGCTCGGCACGTCGTGGTCGCCGAACGCGTCGCGCACGACCTCCCACGCGGTGACGAGGTCGGCCTGCGAGCTGGATGCGACGAGCACGCGCGTGCTGGCGACGTCCTCGAGGCGCGCGCCGGCCTCGCGGAGGGCGATGCGCAGGTTCTCGACGCACTTCGCGGCCTGACCCGCGTAGTCGCCGACGGCGGCCGTCGTGCCGTCGTCGTTGAGGGGGCAGGCGCCTGCCGGGAAGACGAGGCGCGCGCCTGCGTCGACGGTGGAGGCGTAGGCGTATTCGGCGGCGTCGCTGAGCGTGTTCGCGCGGATGAGGGAGACGGAGCTGGACACGGGGTCCTCCTGGTGGTCGTCTGGCGGGTGGATGCGCGGCTACGCGGGGCGGACTGGCGGCGCGAGCTGCGGGCTGCGGCGCGCGAACCTGGGGAGCACGAACAGCGCATCCACCACTCGGAATCGGCGCAGCCAGCACGCGAGATAGGCGACGGCGAGGGCACCGAAGAAGCAGGCGGGCAGGGAGATGTTGGGGTTGGTGACGCCGAGGTCGCTGAGGGTGTTCGTGATCCACACCTGCGTTGGGAAGTGCACGAGGTAGAACACGACCGAGTTGCGGCCGATGTACTGCAGCCACCTGGCGCGGTCGTGGCTGTGCCCCTCGTGGGAGCCCGTGAGTCGGCGCACGGCCATGACCGTGCCGGCGATGCCGGCGATCACGACCGGGAGGAGCTCGAGGCGGTGCGCGTCGAAGCCCGCGGTCATGGCGTTCGTGTAGCCGCGGTTGCCGGCGATGATGAACGCCCCGAAGCCGGATGCGACGGCGAGGCACACCCACATCAGGGTGCGCGTCTCGAAGCGGGAGAGCCGCGAGCCGAGGCGCACGCACAGGTGGCCGGCGAAGAAGAAGCCGCCGTAGTAGCAGAGGTTGGAGAGGTCGCCGTCGGGCAGCGGCCAGCTGGCGATCCACAGCACGGCGGGCACCAGAGCGAACCAGGTGCCGGGGATGCGCGCGAGCAGCGGCGCGACCGCGTAGTAAACGGCGAGGAAGAAGATGAACCACAGCCAGTTGTTCGGGATCCAGAAGAACGGGTCCCGCAGGTCCGTGTAGCCCTCGGTGAGCATGCCGATGACCATCCACACGAGGTACGGCCAGATGAGGGTGCGCACCTTGTTCCAGTAGTACGTGCCTGGCGGTTTCGCGAGCGACCGGGTGAGGAGCACGCCGGAGAGGAGGAAGAGGAGGCTCATCCGGTACGGCGCGAAGAACGAGTTGATGTCGTTGACGACGCGGCCCGAGCTGATGCCGCCGAACATCCAGGGGATCGCTGTGGCGTGCAGGAGGACGACGAGGAGGATCGCACCTCCGCGGATGAGGTCCATCCAGCGGGCCCGGGATGCGCCGCTCGGGGCGCGGGAACCGGCCGGTGGCTGGGACTGCGGAGATGGTGAGGTCATTGCGGTTGCGCGTCTGGTTGGGAGCTGGCGGGGCGCGACGGCGGCGCCTCGGCAGTGTCCGACCATACGCGACTCGGGGCGGCCTGGCTCTTGCCTCGCCCCGGAAGCGGGAATCGAGTCGCGCGCGTCAACGTGTGTACCGGGCGCATCCACCTGCATCCAGCGCGCAGAGTTGTGGCGCGGTGCTGTTCCCGAGTCGGGGAACAGCACCGCGCCACAACTCTGGGCGGAGGGCAGCGTCGTTACCCGCGCTTGCGCCCGTACAGCGAGATGACGACGAGGATGATGGCGCCGTAGATGAGCTGCTGCACGTTGGAGCCGAGGTTCAAGACGGTGACGAGCGTCGCGACCTGGCCGAGGACCAGCGCGCCGCCGACGGTGCCGACGACCGAGCCTCGTCCGCCGAAGATGGATGCGCCACCCACAACGACCGCGGCGACGGAGGAGAGCAGGTAGCTGTCGCCCATGGTCGCGGAGGCCTGCTGGAAGTAGCCGACGATGACCATGCCGGCGAAGGCGGCGAGCATGCCGGAGATGACGTAGCCGGTGATGCGGATGCGGTCGACGGGCAGGCCGGCGAGCCTGGCCGTCTCGGGGGCCGCGCCGACGAGGAACAGCGAGCGCCCCCATCCGGTGTAGCTGAGGACAAGCTGCAGCACGACCATGAGGACGAGCCCGAGGGGGAGGACGGCGGCCATGGAGAGGCCGAGGACGCTGATCTGCGCTGACGTGATGGCGGTGATGAAGTCGGGGATCTGCGTGAGCTCGGAGAAGTTGAACTGCAGCAGGATCACGCCGAACAGGAGGCCGTTCATGGCGATGGTCGTGACGATGGGGGTGAGCCCGAGCTTCGCGATGACGAGCCCGTTGAGGAGGCCGATGACGGCTCCGGCGAGCAGCGCCCCGATGAACGCGCCGAAGGGCCCGAGGGGTCCGACCATTGCCAGGAACGACAGTGCCGAGAACGCGATCGTGTTGGGTACCGACAGGTCGATGCCCGCCTGGATGACGGCGAAGGTCTGCCCGAAGGACGCGATCGAGAGGATGATCGCGAAGGTCGCGGTGCCGATGAGCGATTCGATGGTGATGAGGTTCGGTCGGATGATGCCGCCGATGAGGAACAGCACGAGGAACGCGACCAGCGGCCACACGCTGCGGGGGACCCGGGCGAGCAGCGACTTGGACGGTGAGTACTCGACCTCGTGGTCGGCGCCGCCAGTCGTTCCCGGGCCCGTCCCCGAATCTCCGGCGCCGGATGCCCCGGTGCCGCCGACTGCGGCCGGAACTGTTGTGGTCATGACCGTGCTCCCTTCCGAGCGAACGACACCTTGCGCCACACGACGGGGATGCCCACGACGGAGACGATGATGAGCGCCGAGATGACGTACTGCCAGTACGAGTTGATGCCTGCGAAGAAGAGCAGGTTGCCGATGAGGCCGAGGGTGATGCCGGCGAGGATCGTGCCGATGATGCTGCCGCGTCCGCCCGTGAAGCTGGCGCCGGCGAGGGCGACGGCGGCGATGGAGGACAGCAGGTAGGGGTCGCCGCTGCGCGGGTCGCCGGTCATGGTGGAGCCGGCGAGCATGATGGCGCCGGTGGCGGTGAGGACCCCGGCGATGCCGAACGCGGCGAGCTTCGTGAGGCGGGCGTTGAGGCCTGCCGCGCGGATGCTGTCCATATTCGAGCCGACGCCGTAGATGTGCCTGCCCAGGGCGGTGCGCTGCAGGATGAACCAGATCAGCACGGCGATGAGGGTGAGCCAGACGAGCGCGACCGGGACGAACGGGATCGCCTCACCGCTGGTGGCGAGGTGGAACTCGGTGGTGATGTCGCCTCCTGGCCGGTCCATGACCTCGCGGGCCAGCGAGCCGAAGATGAAGGCGCTCGCCAGGGTGACGGCGATCGCGGGGAGGCCGCCGTAGGAGACGAGGAAGCCGTTGAAGAGACCGCAGGCGAGGCCGGTCGCGAGTCCCATCAGGACTGCGATGGGGACGGGGACCAGCTCGGTCTGCGCCGCGAAGACCACGTTCGAGAGGCTCATGATGGCGCCGATGGAGATGTCGATGCCGCCGACGAGCACGATGAGCAGCTGACCGAGGGCGACGAACGCGAGCGGCACCACGAGGTTCGCCGCCGTCTGCAGCTGGAACCTCGTCAGCAGCTCCGGGTTGATGATGATGTAGACGATCAGGAACACGACGAACGCGGCGGCTGGCGCGAACGCGCCCTCGCGTCGCAGCCTGACGAGTCCCTGCCGCTTCGCGACGGCCCGGGTGACGGGGGATGCCGGGGGCGGGGTGACGGTGGCGGTCATCTGCTGCTCCTCGTGGTGGTGTGTCGTGCCGCCTCTTCCAGCTCGGCGGCCGAGACGGTCTGGATGCTGCCCGTCGCGCCGACAGCGGCGCCGACGATCGCATCCGCCGTCAGCCGCTCGCCGGCGAGCTCGTCGGTCACCTGGCCGTTGTAGAGCACGAGCACGCGGTGGCAGACGTGAACGAGCTCCTCGACCTCGGTGGAGAACCAGAGCACGCCGACGCCCTGCTTCGCGAGGTCGACGATCGCGCCGTACAGCTCCTGCTTGGCGCGCACGTCGATGCCGCGTGTGGGGTCGTGGAGCAGGATGACCGACCGGGAGCGGTTCATCCACCTGCCGAACACGAGCTTCTGCTGGTTGCCGCCGGACAGCGAGCCGGCGGCCTCGAGCGGGCCGCGCGTGCGCACGGACAGGGCGGCGAGCACGCCGTCGAGCCAGCCGCGCTCGCGACCGAGGCGCGGCTTCCCGCCGAGCTGCCAGGCTTTGAACCAGGGGGCGAGGAGGTTCTCTCCCACGCCGAGCTCGAGCGCGAGCCCTTCCTTCTTGCGGTCCTCCGGCACGTAGCCGAGGCCGCGCCGCACGCCGCGCACGGGGGTGAGGCGGGTGACGGGGTCGCCGTCGATCGTCCACGAGTCGGCGGTGGCGGCGGATGCGCCGAACAGGGCGCGCAGCAGCTCGGCCTGGCCGTGCCCCGCGAGCCCGCCGATGCCGACGATCTCGCCCGCGCCGATCGTGAGAGAGATGCCGTGCACGCCCTCGGCGCGGAGCCCCTCGACTTCGAGGACGTCGCCGTCGTCGGTGCGCGCTGGCGGGTCTGGGAAGAACCGCTCGGCCTTGCGGCCCGCCATGAGGGAGATGAGCTCGTCGTCGGTCCAGGAGCCGCGCGAGAACTCGCCGGCGAGGCCGCCGTCGCGCAGCACGATGCCGCGGTCGGCGATCTCGGCGATCTCACCGAGGCGGTGCGAGACGTAGATGACGCTGCCGCCGCGCGCCGTGAGCTCGCGGATGCGTGCGAACAGCCACTCGACGCCAGGGGGCGTGAGCGCCGATGACGCCTCGTCGAGGATGAGCAGCTTCGGTTCGCCCGCGAAGGCGCGGGCGATCTCCACGAGCTGCCGGTTGGCGAGCGACAGGTCTGAGACGAGCGCTCGCGGGTCGATCTGCGGGAGCTCGAGCGACTCGAGCAGCGCGCTCGCGGCCGAGATCGCCTTCTTCTGCGAGAAGCCGCGGAGCGGCGCCCCATCCGGGAGGCTCAGGTTCTCGGCGACGGTCCACTCGGGCACGAGCGCGAGCTCCTGGAACGCGCAGCGCACGCCCGAGCGACGTGACAGGCGCACGCTGCCGGACGCGAGCGGCGCATCCTCGACCGTGATCGTGCCGGAGGTCGGCGTGACGGCACCCGCCAGCATCTTCGCGACGGTGCTCTTGCCCGCACCGTTCTCTCCGACGAGCGCCAGCACCTCGCCGGGGTGGCAGACGAAGCTCACCCCCTGCACTGCCTTGACCGGGCCGTAGCTCTTGACCAGGTCGGTCGCGACGAGGAGCGCCTCGCCGCTCTGCGCCTGCCCGGTCGCTGGCGGCCCTGGCGCGGCGGCGGGCTGGAGCGCGTCCGGTGCCGCTGCGCCCACTTCACTTGCATTCATGACTCGATGTGTCCTCGCTGATCGATGCGATTGAGACCTGTCGGCGGCCCCGTCGAGCAGGGCCGCCGGAGCCGGCTAGGAGCCGGAGTAGTACTCCATGACGTCCTCGAGCTTCAGGTCGAGGCCGGGGAAGTCGTAGCCGAGCTGGAAGTTCGCGGGGCGATCTTCGAGGCAGTAGTCGGCGGCGTTGTCGGTCGTGATCTCGAGCGGCGGGAAGAACTGCTCGCGCTCGATGTCCTCGCCTTCGAGGAGCTTCACGGCCTGCTCGAGGCCCTTGGCGTAGATCGACGGCTGGCCGAAGATCATGTTGCCCGAGTAGCCCTCTGGCCCGTACTCGACGAGCGCGCACGCCTCACCGTTGTATCCGGAGCCTCCGACCGTCGGGACGAAGGGGATGCCAGCGGCCTTATAGGCCTCCGCGACTCCCTGGCCGCCGGTCAGGAACGAGTAGACGCCGCCGATGTCGGGGTTGGAGCGCAGGATGTTCGCCATCGACTCCTGCGCGGTGGCCTCGTTCCAGCCGTTGGTGTCCTGGGCGACGACGGATGCGCCGCCGGCTTCGAGCGCGTCGATGACGCCCGGCATGGAGCCCTCGTTGAGGGGAACGCCGGCGAGACCTTCGAGCACCGCGACGTCCTTGTTGTCGGTGAGGTTCTCGAGCAGCCATTCGGCGCCGATGGTGCCGGCGCTCGCCCAGTCGGTGGAGACCGTGTAGACGTCCTCGCTCTCGTACGGGCCGCCGTTGGCGATGACGGGAATGCCCTGGGCGGTGGCCTGCGCGATCGCGGGGTCTGCGCCGCTCGAGGAGGCGGGGTCGAAGAGGATGAGGTCGACGCCGTCCGCGATGAGGTTCTGCATCGCGGCGTTCTGCTGGGCGGCGTCGTTGTCGTCGGTGCGGACGATCTTGAGCTCGACCTTGTCGACGTACTCGGGTGAGTTGGCGAGGGCCTGCAGCGAGGCGAGGCCCATCTCGCGCCAGGCCTGGCCGCCGAGGGGCTGCTGGAAGCCGATGACGAACTTGCCGTCCTCGCCACCTGCGGAACCGCCGCCGCCTTCGGCCGGTGCGCTCGTGCATCCGGCGAGGAGGACCACGGCCGAGGCCGCGGCGACGAGTGCTGAACCCATCCTGAAGCGCGATGTGGGTCGACGAGAGTGCATGATTTCTCCTTTGAAATCTGGCGGATGCTGCTGGCGACAGAGAGTGTGGGGTTGGCCGTCTGAGGGAGATCAGGGGCTGTTCGCCGGCTTGCTTCGTGACACTAGCCCAAAAATGGCAGCGCTACCAGTAGCGCTGCCAAATTGGTTTGGGACGGTGACCCGGACTGGAAGGTCGGGCACACGGATGCGGGATGGGCGACCCCCGCCACCCTGTGCTGTCGGTGCGCGCTGCCCGACTCCGTCGGCGCGCTGCCCGACTCTGTCGGCGCGCTGCCTGACTCTGTCGGCGCGCAGACCTGCGCCGGAAGCATGCTCCTGCGCTCGGGAGCCTGCATTCGTCGTAGGTCTGTCGCTCGACGGCGGCGTGCGGATCGCTGCCAGAGAAGTGGCCCCTTGGGAACCGGCATCGGGGCCACTTGACTGGCAGCGATGGGCCGTGCGGAGGGGGAACGGGCCATTTGGCTGGCAGCGATGGGGCTGCGGGTTGCGGGATGCGGGATGCGCACGTCACCTCACGCCCGACCTCGCCGCTCGGGAGTGCTGAGAGGCGCCGAGGAGTGCTGAGTAGGGTGGCCACAACGAGGGGATGCGACGTGGGATCACTTGCTGAAATTTCAGGGGCCGTCGGTGCACAGATGCGCGAACGGCGCGACGAGACGCTTGCGCGACGTTCGGTGCTGCTTGGTGGCGGGGCGGATGCGCCCGCCGAGCCGAGCGCGAAGCCCGGAATCACCGCATCCGTTCCCGCGTCGTCTGGCGCCGAGACCGCACCCGCCGCGGAGGCTGTCCGTGCGCACGCCCGGCACGACTGGGTCGCGCAGCCGATGCACTCCGACGCGGCGATCCGCGCGCAGACCGGGCAGGGCTGGGACGACTGGATCGACGCGATCGACGCCGGCGTGGGGCGCGACGCCGCGCATCCGCGGATCGTCGAGTGGGTCATGGCCAACTCGGAACAGAATGGCTGGTGGAGCCAGGGCATTGCGGTCAGCTTCGAGCGGATGACAGGCCGGCGCCTCGCCGGGCAGATGCCAGACGGCACGTTCACGGCCAACCGCTCGCGCACGCTTCCCGTCGACCGCGAGGTGCTTCGTGCGCTCATCGCCGACGACGAGGACCGGGATGCACTGCTCGGCTTCGAGACGGAGTTCCGGTCGAAGGTCGCGTCGAAGACCTACAAGGTGCTCATCGCGCGCGGCGGCGAGCCGATCGGCGGACTGCTGTTCACGTTCGACGCCACCGCGGATGGCCGTACCAAGCTCGCCATCATGCACGAGAAGCTGCAGGTGCTCGACGAGATCGAGCTCTGGAAGGCCTACTGGGGCGATTGGCTCGATGCGCTCGAGGCGGCGCTGGTCTGACGCCGCCTTCCTAGGAACCGCCCCACGCGCGCCATCCGCCCGCAAACATGCGGCGGACGCATCTTCGTCACGCCGGGAAGATGCATTCGCCGGTGGATGCACGCACTGGCTGACGCGGGCTGACGCTGGCCGACGCGGGCGGTGCGCGCCAGCGAGAACACCGCGCAGCCCGCACCTCACGCGCCGAACGGGAACGGCGGCTCGTGGGCCCGGTACGACTCGATCCGGTCTGGATGCTCGCGGGCGACGAAGATGCGGCGCTCGTCTCCGGGGCTCGCGGGATCGTAGATGACGGTGACCTGGTCGCCGATCCCGGGCAGTGAGTCCTCGTGGAACAGTCCCGAGGGGGTGGTCCAGCGGGTCTGCCCGTGGTGGTCGGTGAACTGGATCGTCCAGCGGCTGACGACGCGCGCGCTCGCGGGCGGACGCTCGACGCCCTGCGTGACGACGCCCGAGGTGCGGGTGCCGGTCGCGAAGACAGCTTCGAACGTCGACCTCGTGCGTCGGTGTCGCCTGGCGCGAGCAAGGCGCCTCCACACCGACAACGCGAGTCCAAGCGTGAGCAGCGACGGCAGCACCAATGGCAGCACCGTGACGACCCACGGGGTCTGCTCCTCGACCGGGGTCCCGTCGCCGTTCGAGATCAGCGGGCCGGTGATGAAACTCGTTTCTATGGCCAGCGCGGCGAGCGACGCCCACGCGCCAGCTGCGGCGCCCGCGAACCAGATCGGCTGCCCGTCTGCCAGGGCGCGCGTGAAGTCCGTCTCGCCCGTGTAGGCGCGCCGAGTGGCGGCCTGCGCGATCAGGAGGCCGACAGACGCGAAGATGCCGATCGGGATGAGGAGCGGCAGCAGCGCGACGAGCGGGAAGGTGCTGGTCGCCTCGAGTTCGGCGATGGAGAACAGCGAGCTCAACCCCACGACTCCGAGAAATCCACCCGCCGCCAGGCCGAAGTCCATCACCAGGAGCACGGCGAGGGCTCGCCCGCTTCCTACGCGGTCGGCCTTGGCCGCGTGGCGTTGCGCGATCGCCGGGTCGACGGTGCTCATGCGTAGTCCTCCGCTCGGTCCGGAGAGACCCTCGAGACGAAGATCCGCGAGGTGTCACCCGGACGTGCGGGGTCGAAGAGCACCCACACGCGCTGCCCCGGCTTCGGGGCGTTCTGCCACTCGAAGGCGTTGGTGCGCTTCACCCAGCGCTGCACGCCCTGGGCGTCCGTGTACGTGAAGTGCCACGACGCGATCGTGCGTGTGCCCGGGGAGATCGCGACCCCCTCGGTGATCGTGCCAGGCACGGGGCGGCCCGCCGTGAGCATCC
Organism: Pseudoclavibacter sp. RFBB5; assembly: GCF_002931555.1. Taxonomy (GTDB): domain Bacteria; phylum Actinomycetota; class Actinomycetes; order Actinomycetales; family Microbacteriaceae; genus Pseudoclavibacter. Next base: position 451,123 of record NZ_PSTZ01000001.1, read on the forward strand.
GCCGGACCGCATCTCCTCGCCGCGAGGATCGGCGTCGGAGCAGCGTGCACGTCACGAAGGCGACGACGGTGAGGGCTGCAGCGAGTGCCGGCAGCCACAGGGGGAGCCAGTAGGAGGCCCAGGCGCTCGACGACCAGGTGTCGACGGTGGCGAAGTGCTCGTCGCGCGTGAAGCCGACGTGCTGCGGCTGCGACCAGAGACCGCTGAAGGCGAGAAGCCCGACCGTCGTGCCCGCCAGCGCGATCGTGAACGGGTCCACGGGCGGCAGCGGACGCGGATCGCCGATGAGGTTCGCATAGACGAGGAAGTAGAGGGGGAGTGCGCCGAGCAGCAGCACGAACGCGGCGGGGAGCGCGTACCAGGCGTCGTTGATCCACGGCTCAGCATCGAAGTCGCGGATCCCCAAGGCCATCTGGCGACCGGAGTTCCGCTCGGCGATCAGCCCGAATCCGAGCAGGGCACCGAGGACGAAGAGCGCGGCGCCTGCCGTCCAGAGCGCCGCGAGCGTGCGCGGGCTCCCGATGCGGCGCTCCGCTCGCGCTCGCCGTGCTTGGACCGGGTCGATGGTGCTCATGGGTGGATAGTGACAGGCGGATGCGCCCCGCACCAGTCCCGGATGCTTCGACTTCGCCGCGCAGGTGCCCCGTGTCACAGCGCGTCGCCGCGCACGCCCCGAGCGCGCGGCGTCGGATGCACGCAACGGCGCAGCTGGCTCGTGCGGGTTAGCGCGCGGCCCGCTCCGCATCCGCTGCCCCGTCGGCCCCGGCGACGAGGTCGTCGCCGGCCTCATCGACGTCGGATCCGCGGAGCTTCGCGATGCCGCTCATGAGGTGGTACACGACGAGCGTCGCCACGGTGCCGAGGACGATGCCGCCGAACGTCACCTGGCCGCTGTTGATCGTGAAGTCGCCGATCGCGACGATGAGGCCGACGCCCGCCGTGAACTGATTGGTGGGTGACGAGAAGTCGACCTTGTTCTCGAGCCAGATGCGCACGCCGATGATGCCGATGAGTCCATAGAGGGCCGTCGTGATGCCGCCGAGCACGCCCGCCGGGACGCTCGCGATGAGCACTCCCACCTTGGGGGAGAGCGCGAGGAGGATCGCGGCGATCGCGGCGACCCAGTAGGCGGCCGTCGAGTAGACGCGCGTCGCCGACATGACGCCGATGTTCTCGCCGTACGTGGTGGTGGGGGAGCCGCCGCCGAAGCCGGAGAGCACCGTCGCGAGGCCGTCGGCCAGCAGGGCCCGGCCCGCCATCGGGTCGAGGTTGCGGTTCGTCAGCTGGCCGACGCCCTTCACATGGCCGACGTTCTCGGCGATGAGCGCGAGCACAACCGGCACGAACATCAGGTAGACGAGCAGGTGCTCGGCGGCGAAGACCGGAGCCGTGAACGTGGGGAGGCCGATCCAGGCGGCATCGTCGAATCCCGCGAGGTCGACCTGATCCATGAACGCGGCCACGATGTAGCCGACGACCACGCCGATGAGGATCGACAGACGCCCGACCATGCCCTTGAAGGCGACCGCGACGACGATGACCGTCAGCAGCGTCACCGACGCGACGAGGGGCGACGCCTCGAAGTTGTTCTTCGCCGCAGGGGCGAGGTTGAAGCCGATGAGCGCGACGATCGTGCCCGCGACGACGGGCGGCATGAGGAGGTTGATCCAGCGGGTACCCGCGAGGTTGACGATGAGCCCGACCACCGCGAGCAGCGCGCCGACGACGATGATGCCGGCAAGTGCGACGCCCTGCCCGTCGGAGGCGACGGCCGCGAGGATCGGAGCGATGAACGCGAACGACGAGCCGAGGTAGCTGGGTATGCGGTTTCGGGTGATGAGGAGGAACAGCATGGTGCCGATGCCCGAGAACAGCAGCGTGGTGGACGGCGGGAAGCCAGTCAGCAGGGGCACGAGGAACGTCGCGCCGAACATCGCGACGACGTGCTGAGCGCCGAGCCCGATGGTGCGCGGCCAGGTGAGGCGCTCCTCGGGCAGCACGATCTCGCTTGCGGGGACGTTCTTGCCGTCTCCGTGCAGTTTCCAGGGCAATGCCACGGCGGTCTCGCTTCCAGGTCGTTCGGCGGGGATCGGCCTGCGCGGGGGATCGGCGCGTGACCTCTACGAGATTAGGGGATACGGTGACCGCCGTCGCGCGTCAGCCAAGGTGACGTAGGAGTGAGATCCAACTCGGTGGCGGCGGCGATCCAGCTCACGTCACCCTGAGTGTCGATGCCGTGCGTCACCCTGACTGTCGCGCGGAACAGGGCGGCGCAGAGCGGTCGAGCGGCAACGGGCACTCCGCGCGCTGGCTACGCTTGTCCCTGTACCGCGAGCAGCACGATCAGGGGAGCCGCATGAGCGACAGCCACGAGTCCGCAGTCGACTATGAGCAGGCGGAGGGTGGCGACGGCGGACACGTTGCGACGCCAACGCGTGCGACGCAGGTCGCGCCGACGAGACGTGGCAGCGGGTCGACGTTCAAGGAGCGCCTCGACACGTTCTTCGAGATCACGCACCGCGGCTCGAACGTGCCGCGCGAGATCCGCGGTGGCCTCGTCACGTTCATGACGATGGCGTACATCGTCATCCTGAACCCCCTGATCCTCGGCGGATTCTCGCAGGACCAGGCGACGCTCGACGTCGAGGGCGGCTGGCTGCAGGCGTCGCAGGTCGCAGCGGTCACGGGGCTCACGGCCGGCGTCATGACGATCCTGTTCGGCGTCATCGCGAACCTGCCGTTCGGCCTCGCCGCAGGCCTCGGCATCAACTCCTTCCTCGCCGTCAACGTCGTGCAGCAGGTCACCTGGGCTGAAGCGATGGGGCTCGTGGTCATCAACGGCCTGGTCATCGTCGTGCTGTCGGCGACCCGCCTGCGCGAGATGATCTTCCACGCGGTGCCGCCGCAGCTGAAGACCGCGATCACGGTGGGCATCGGCCTGTTCCTGGCGTTCATCGGGCTCGTGGACGCGGGCTTCGTCACGTCATCGGGGAACGCGTCGCCGCCCGTGCAGCTCGGTGTGGGCGGTTCGGTGACGACGGTTCCGACGCTCATCTTCGTGATCGGCCTCATCGTGATGGGCGTGCTCATGGCCCGTCGTGTGAAGGGCGCGCTGCTCATCGGCATCGTCGGCACGACGGTCGTCGCGGTGATCGTCGAGGCCATCATGAAGCTCGGCCCTGCGTTCGAGAACGAGGGCGGATGGTCGCTCAACGTGCCCATGCTGCCGACGCAGATCGTCTCGGTGCCGGACCTCGGCCTGATCGGCGCATTCGACTTCGGTGCGTTCGAGCGCATCGGCATCCTGGCCGGCGTCATGCTGGTCTTCACGCTCGTGTTCACGAACTTCTTCGACGCGGTCGGCTCCCTGACCGGTCTCACGCGCGAAGCGGGTCTGCAGGACAAGCAGGGCAACTTCCCTCGCCTCAAGTCGTCGCTGGTCGTCGAGGGCATCGGGGCGGTCGCGGGAGGAGCGACCTCGAGCTCGTCGAACACGATCTTCGTGGACTCCGCCGCGGGTGTCGGTGAAGGTGCCCGCACGGGACTCGCGAGCGTCGTGACCGGTGTCATGTTCCTGCTGGCGATGTTCTTCACGCCGCTGACGCAGATCGTCCCGCTCGAGGTGGCGGCCGCGGCGCTGGTCGTCGTCGGTGTGCTGATGGTGTCGCAGGTCCGCGAGCTGAAGTGGGACGACTTCTCGGTCGCCCTCCCGGTCTTCCTGACGATCGTGATTATGCCGCTCACCTACTCGATCGCGAACGGCATCGGCGCGGGCTTCATCTCGTGGGTGCTCGTGCAGACCCTGACCGGCAAGGCGCGCAAGGTGTCGCCGCTGCTGTGGATCGTCGCCGTCGGCTTCCTCATCTACTTCGCACGCGGCCCCATCGAGGTCATGTTCGCGTAGACGTGACGGGGAGCCGCTCACCCGCCCGCTAGTACTGGCCTGGGTACTGACCGCCGCCGCCAGCGGGCCCGTAGCCCTGATGCGCCGTGTACGCGCCGGCCCCGGCGAGGCGCGCGTTGGCTTCTCGGACGAACTGCGGGATGAGGAAGAGCTCGACGATGACCCAGATCGCGACGCCGAAGATGAGGAGCAGGCCGATGCCGAGCCAGGACGTCGCGAATCCCACGAGGTAGAGCACGAGCTGCGTGATGGCGATGCCCGTGCGGCCGAGGTAGAAGTTGTGGATGCCGAGTCCGCCGAGGAAGATCGCGAGCACGTACGTGATGCCGACTTCCTTGCCGCCGCTGACGACAACCGTCTGCTGGTAGAGCACGGGCGCGTTGGGGGCTGGTGCCTGCGTGGGCGCGTAGTGCCCCCATTGGGCGCCGTCCCAGTAGCGCTGCCTGCCCGTCGGGTCTGGGTACCAGCCGGCGGCCGGCGAGGACGGCCCGTGGTTGGCGTCGGACGAGCCGAAGGTGTCGTCTTCGGGCTGCGATGCGTATGGATCCGATGGAACGAGGCTCATCAGGCACTTCCCTGCTGTCGAGTGGATGCGTCACTCATGCTAGCGAGCACCACCGACACTGGGCGGGCCTGTGGGATTTCGGGACCGAAGCGCGTCAGGGTCAGAGCGTCGGGTGTGCGCCTGGTGCCTTGCGCAGCGCTCGCCGGACGAGCAGCCCTTCGGAGATGAGGAGTGCAGCCACGATCGCGGCGCCGAGCAGGAACCACAGCGCGGGGCCGACGACGTCCCCCGAGGCCCAGAGCAGTTCGCGGTCCTCTGTCTGCCACGGCCACAGGGCGCGGAGCGACCCGGCCATGAGCCCCGTCATGAGGGCGAGGGTGACGCGGCGGTGCTTGGTGAGGAGCCACAGCAGCACCTGCACGAAGAGCGCGAGGCCCGTGACGGCGCCGACCGCGAAGAGCGCGATGTATCCGAGGTCGAGCGAGTTGAGGGCGCGCAGCGTCGGCTCGTACATGCCAGTCGTGACGAGGACGAAGGATCCGGAGACCCCGGGCAGCACCAGCGCGCAGACCGCGACGGCGGCCGAGACGAGGATGGCGACGGGGGATGGGTCAGCGTCGTTCGCAGACGGGAGTCCCGTCAGCACGAAGCTCAGAATGGCGGCGGGGACCGCGATCGCGTAGTCGCGCAGCTGCCAGCGCGCCCCGAGCATCCGGGCCGGAACGATGAGCGACACGGCGATGAGCCCCGCGAAGAGCGCGCGGGATGGGATGGGGTGCGCCTCGATGAGGGGCGCGACGATGCGGGCGGCGGCGACGATCGCCACGAGCATCCCGATGCCGATGGGCAGGACGACGCCCCACCTGACCTGCGCGAAGTGCTCGCGTGCGCGCTGCAGGCCCTGGCCGCGGATTGTGTCGACGGCGGCTCGCACGACGCCGCGCACGAGATGGCCAGCTGAGTCGATGAGGGTCTCGTAGACACCGATCAGCAAGGCGATGGTGCCGCCGCTGACGCCCGGGATGATCTCCGTCACGCCGATGAGCGCGCCTCGGAGGAGATTGACGAGGACGTTGAGCGCTGACAAACCGGCCCTTCTCGGGCGCCGGGGTCGGGGGCGGCGCCGGATGCTTGTGCGCCAGGAGAGGCGGCACAAAGCCTCTAGTCTGTCAGGCCGCATCCGCGACCGCACCCGCGGCGCCTCGCCGCCGCCAGCATCCGGGTCACGAGGCGGGCGGCATTCACAGCGGATTCACGCAATCCACCGGCACTCAGCCCGGCCGGGTCTGGCGCGCGTACCGTGTCCGCCATGTCCTCCGAACCCAGCCTCGCAGTGGCTCAATCACGTCGCGGACGCCTCCGCGGTGCAGCCCCCGCCGGCCTCGCCGGCATCGGTGCGGCGGCGCTCGGAGTCGGCCTCGGTGAGCTTGCGGCCGCGTTCCTGCAGACCACGGCGAGCCCGATCGTCGCGGTGGGGGCCCTCCTCATCGACCTCGCACCGCCCTGGGCGAAGGACACGGCGATCGCGCTCTTCGGGACCGCCGACAAGATCGCCCTCATCGCGCTCGTCGCGGTCGTGCTGCTCGTCGTCGCCGCGGTTGCCGGCGTACTCGAGCGGGCTCGTCCGCCGTGGGGGCGCGTGCTCATCGGGCTCATCGCCGCGATCGGTGCTGTCGCTGTAGCCACCCGTACCCCCTTCTCGCCCCTCGATACCGTGCCGCCGCTGCTCGCCATGGTGGTGGCTGTGCTGACGTTGCAGTTCCTCTCGAAGACGCTCGCCGATGCTGAGCAGCGGGCCCGCCAGCGCTCGAGGGAGTCGGCCGTCGCCGTCGGGCGGGGCTCAGCCGCAGGCGCGACAGGACGCGCGACCGGAAACGGTTCGGAGGCCGAAGGGCCAGCCGGCGCCGACGTGGAGTCGGCCGCGCCGCCCGCCGGCGTCGACCGCCGTCGCTTCCTCATCTACTCGGGGGCATCCCTCATCGTCGGCGCGATCGCGGCCGCCTCAGGTGCCGCGCTCTCGGCCGGAACTCGCGCCGTCACGGCCGTCCGCGAGGCGATCGCCCTGCCCGCGGCCGCGGTGAAGGCCGCCGCCGTCCCTGCGGGCGCGCAGTTCGACATCCCGGGCCTCCCGCCCGTCGTCACCCCGAACGCCGACTTCTACCGCATCGACACGGCCCTCAGCGTGCCGCTCGTGAACCCCGAGGGCTGGTCGCTGCGCATCCACGGCCTCGTCGACAACGAGGTGACCATCACCTGGGACGAGCTGCTCGCCCTGCCGCTCGAGGAGAGCATCACGACCCTCATGTGCGTGTCCAACGAGGTCGGCGGCGGTCTCATCGGCAACGCCCTCTGGCTCGGCTACCCGCTCCGTGAGCTGCTCAAGCGCGCGGGCCCGCAGGCGGACGCCGACATGGTGCTCTCGAAGTCCGCCGACGGGTGGACCGCCAGCACCCCCATCGGCGCGCTCACCGACGACCGCAACGCGATCCTCGCGGTCGGCATGAACGGCCAACCCCTGCCCGCCGAGCACGGCTTCCCGGTGCGGATGGTCGTGCCAGGCCTCTACGGGTACGTGTCGGCGACGAAGTGGGTCGTCGACCTCGAGGTCACCCGCTTCGACCGGGTCAACGCATACTGGACCGACCGCGGGTGGAGCGCCGAGGGGCCGATCAAGATCGGCTCGCGCATCGATGTGCCAAGCGCCGGAAGCCTGAACGCGGGTCCGACGACGATCGCCGGGTTCGCGTGGCAGCAGCACACGGGCATCGAGGCCGTCGAAGTGCAGATCGACGACGGCGAGTGGATGCCGACTGAGCTCGCCGCGCCCATCTCCGACGACACGTGGCTGCAGTGGAAGCTCGACTGGGACGCCCCAGCCGGCGAGCACTCCGTGCGCGTTCGCGCGACCTCCAGCGATGGCGAGGTGCAGACGGATGCGCGTGCCAACGTCGTCCCAGACGGTGCCACCGGGCACCACGAGATCAAGGTCAACGTCACGGCGTAGACCTCGGCATCGGCGGGGCCGCCCGCATCCGCTCGCGCCACACCTTCCTCCTCCGCAGAGGTGTGGGAGGCGCAGCCTCGTTCCGGGACGAGCCTGCATTTCCCAAAGGTCTGCGCCGAGTCCCAGCCGGAGGCACCGCGCAAGACGCCCCGATAGCCTGGCCGGGATGCCCCCACATTCCCCCGAAGAGGCTCCCCGTCCGTCGACCCTGCGCGATCTGCCGCGCGCCGCGTGGATCTCGGCACGAGCATCCACCCCGAATACGCCCCTGGCCGTGCTGTCGGTGCCGATCTACGCGTTCTCGATCGTGCCGATGACGCTTCGTGGCGGGCTCTACCTCGATGAGTCGCGCACGGGAACGGTGCTGTTCGCGCGGCGCCGACCCATCCGCGATGGCCTCGTGGTCGGGCTCGTCACGGCTGCGGCGTTTGCGCTCTGGGTGGCCGGCATTCTGCTGTTCGACACCATGCTCGTGCTGCTGCTCGGGATGCTCGCCTACGCGGCGCTGCTCATCGGAGCTGTCATCGCGCTGGTGCAGCCGGGAGGGACGACGCTCTCGGCGTCCGGGCCGGAGACCCCCAAGGGGGAGCGGTGGATGGTCGCGGCGCTGGCGCAGCTTCCCGGCACCCGCATGACCGCGGTGATGCTCGCGAGGCGCCTGATCGAGCAGGCACCGCCCGGCTCGATCCTGGTCGCGGCCGCGGCGACGGATGCGCTGCACGAGCGCTACGTGCGCGCCGGCTTCACGGCGGGGCGGGCACGGCGCGTCTATCGCCTCGTTCCCCCGCGGACGCAAAGAAACCCCGCCATGTAGAAGCTAGGCGGGGTTTCAGTGGCTCCGACGGGCGTCGATCCCGTGACCTCACGATTTTCAGTCGTGCGCTCTACCAACTGAGCTACAGAGCCGGAGGCTGTTGCCTCGTGGCGACGCACTGATGTTCGTCGCCGTTGCAAATTGCCCTCTTCGAGAAGAGGGCAAGATGCTTGGCGACCCTGACGGGACTTGAACCCGCGACCTCCGCCGTGACAGGGCGGCGCGCTAACCAACTGCGCTACAGGGCCTTACTGTGGTGTCTCAGCCTGGGCTGATCCATCCGTATTCGATTGCGACAGTTCAATGTACAGCATCCCAGCACCTGGTGTTGTCACGACCGTGACCCCAACGGGATTCGAACCCGTGTTAACGCCGTGAAAGGGCGCCGTCCTAGGCCGCTAAACGATGGGGCCGAGTGCTTGTAGCTGACTTGACTACCGAGAGAAGAGCATAGGGGCGTTTTTGGCTCGCGGCAAATCCGGTGCCGCATCGCGGCTCGTTCGGCGTGTCGCGCCGGACGTGGTCGGGTGCGCGCGCAGGCTTCCACGTATCCGGATGTTCCCCACGAGGCGCGGGATTCCGGCCCACACGACGACCCGGTACAGGTTTCCTCACCCGGGTCTCTGTGACGCGCTAGGCAGATGTTGACAAACTTGTTACTGTTTCTCGTGTTGTTGGTGTGAAACGAGTGACTGCAGTGGTAAATGCAGTCTCGCGTTGCCGCAGAGGCGTCCGCCTCGTTCCGCACCCAAGATCCATCACGAGGAGAGCGAATGCCCGCCACCAGGAGCCGGAAGCCCCTGCGACTCCGCGACCGCTGGCGTACCCCGCTCGTGGGCGCAGCATCCGCCGCCGTGCTGGCCGCGCTTGCGCTCTCCGCCGGCCCCGCATTCGCCGCCGACGATGACTACGCCACGTGGGAAGACGTCGTCGCCGCCGAGGGCAACGTCGACCGCCAGGAATCGCTCATCAGCGAGATCGAGCAGCAGATCGCCGACCTCGACGCAAAGGTGACCGCAGCAGCCTCCGAAGCGCAGGCCGCTGGCGAAGAGCACGGCAAGGCGCAGACCGCGTCGAGCGAGAAGTTCGCCGAGGTCACGATCCTGCAGGAGCAGGCGGATGCGGCCGAAGAGAAGGCCGCGACGTCACGCGAGAAGGCCGGTCAGCTGGCTGCCGCCATGAGCACCCGCGGCGCAGGCGACCCCAAGCTCGCCCTCTTCCTCAACCCAGGCGACGCCGACACGCTGCTCTACCAGCTCGGCACCATCAGCAAGCTCTCCGAGCAGACCGACGGCATCTACAACCAGGCCGTCACCGAGAAGAACACGGCAGACGTCCTCGGCACCCAGGCGACAACCGCGCACGACGAGCTCGCGAAGCTCGAAGCCGACGCGAAGACCAAGTTCGACGCCGCGCAGGCCGAGCAGGTTGTCCTCCAGAACGAGAAGTACCTCGCCGACAACAAGAAGGCCGACCTCCAGGCCATGCTCGCGCCGCTCAAGGAGAAGCGCGACGTCACCGCCAGCGACTACGCAGCCGGTGAGAAGCTCCGCCAGGAGCAGGTCGCGCAGACGAACCGCGAGCGTGCAGAAGCCGCGGCCGCCTACCAGGAAGAGGCGTACCAGCAGGCCGTCGCCGACGCTGAAGCAGCCGGCGTCCAGGCGCCAGCCAAGCCCGACATCTCCACGGACGTCCCAGAGGCATCCGCCCCGCTCGCGCCAGCAGACCCGACGGACACCTCTGTCGCCCCGGAGTCGCTGCGCCCGCCGGCACAGGCTGCACCTCCTCGCCAGCCCTCTGCTCCGCCGACGGCCACGGCAGACCCGACTGCGCCGGTCGCGCCCCAGCAGCCGACCACTCCCGCCGAGTCGCCCGCCCCGAACCCTGACCCCGTCACGCCAGCGCCGACCACGGACCCAGCGCCGACCACGGCCCCGGAGCCGACGCGGGCCCCGGAACCGACGCAGGCCCCGGAGCCGACGACCGCGCCGCCGACCACGGCACCCGAGCCCGACCCGACGAAGCCCGACATCGAGATCCTCCCCGAGGAACCGCAGAAGCCTGACGTCGAGCTCGAGCCGGAGCCCGAACCCGAGCCCGAGGTTGTCGCACCGACCACTCCGGAGACCCCGAGCGGCGTGCTGGCCGGCTACTACGGACCGATCAGCAGCGGCGTCGTCACCGACGAGTACGGCATGCGCCTGCACCCGATCTTCGGCACCTACCGCATGCACAACGGCCTCGACCTCGGCGTCAACGGCGGCACCTGCGGAGCCCCGCTCTACGCAGTGCACAGCGGCACGATCACCTACGCCGGCTACAACGGCGGGTTCGGCAACCACGTCGTGCTCGACTTCGGCAACGGCACCCAGGTCTCCTACTCGCACATCATGGACGGTGGCATCAACGTCTACGTCGGCCAGACCGTGAACGCCGGTGACGTGCTCGCCTACGCCGGAACCACCGGTTCCTCCACGGGCTGCCACCTGCACTTCGAGCTGAAGTACTGGGGCACCCTGATGGACCCGAAGCCGTGGCTCGCCTCGGCAGGCATCTACTACTACTGATCCCCGCTCGCACTGGCTGACCCAGCGCGCGCAGAAGGGCGGCTCCTCGCTTCGGCGGGGAGCCGCCCTTCTGCGTCTGACGTCGGCGGCGGTTGCCTGTGGGACGATCCTTGCGCTCGACGTCTGTCCAACATCAGTGCGACTTCGCGCGATTCCGGACCTTAGGGGCCGCAGATCCCCGATATTGCACTCATGTTGGACAGCCGCAGCCGCAGCGTGCACCAGGCGCACGAAGAGCCCCGCATCCACGTGGGATGCGGGGCTCTCGTCAGCCTGCCGCCGGACGAACCGGCGAACGGTGCCTACTCGGCTGGCTTGTACTGCGCGATGGAGCGCTCGATGATCGCCTCGGCGGCGGCAGCGTCGCCCCAGGCCTCGACCTTGACCCACTTGCCGGGCTCGAGGTCCTTGTAGTGCTCGAAGAAGTGCTTGAGCTGGTCCTTGGTCGAGTCGTCGACGTCGCCGAGGTCCTGGATCTTGGCCCAGCGGGGGTCCTTCGCGGGCACGCAGAGGATCTTGTCGTCTCCGCCCGCCTCGTCTGCCATGTTGAGCACGCCGACGGGGCGCACCTTGAGGCCGACGCCGGGGAAGAGCGGGTACTCGAGCAGCACGAGCGCGTCGAGGGGGTCGCCGTCGTCGGCGAGGGTGTGCTCGAAGAAGCCGTAGTCGACGGGGTACACGAACGGCGTGAAGAGCACGCGGTCGAGGAAGACGCGGCCGGTCTCGTGGTCGACCTCGTACTTGTTGTGGCTTCCGCGTGGGATTTCGATGACGACGTCGTAGCTGCCCATGGCGCTCCTTCGTTGCGCCTGGCGGCGCTCATTCTCTGTGGCTTGTCGGCGGGGCCCTGTGGGGCGCTGCTCGCCGCACGAAACCGTTGGTCTCGTTCGGCTTCAGGGTAGTGGATGCGCCTCGGTTGGGGGTGCGGATGCGCGCTTTCCGTCGGCATCGGCGGCGGCCGTTGCCTGCGCCTCGCCTTGTGACGCTCCGCTGGAGCGGCGGCGACGGATCGTGGCATGCTGGTCTGCATGGCTGATCTCAAGGAAGCGCTGCACCTCGATCCGTTCATCCCGCTTCGGGAGGGGACGGGCCAGGCGCTTCCGCACGCGTTGTCGCTTGGGACGGCTCTTGTCGCCGGCGTGCAGTTCACCCTCCTCGCCGCGGCGCTCTTGAGTCTCGTGCGTCGCAAGCCGACCGAGGTGCGGGGTTCGCGACTCGCGTGGGGTGCGTTCTCGCTCGTGAACTTCGTGGGTCCGATCTCTTACTTCCTCTTCGGCCGCAAGCGTTGAGCCTGCTGCCCGCCACCGCGCCTCGCCGCACCTTCGGCGGCGCTTGTTGCGGCTCCGAGCGTGACGGTTCGCGCGGGCGCGTTTAGGCTGTACCTGTGTCAGATCGCCCTCGCCTCACTCCAGCAGTCGCCGACCTTCGCCGAGCCGTCCGTGGTTCGCTCCTCGGGCGTGTGCAAAAGGGCGACCGTGTGCTCGTCGCCTTGAGTGGCGGACCCGACTCTCTCGCTCTTGCCGCTGCCGCCGTCTTCGAGGCCAAGCGCCTCGAGGTCGAGGCCGGCGCGATCATCATCGACCACGACCTGCAGGAGGGTTCGGCGAAGATCGCCGAGCACGCTGCGGAGCAGGCGGCTGAGCTTGGCCTCGCCCCGGTGAGCGTCGTGCGCGTCAATGTCGAGGACCTGGGGGCCGGCCCTGAGGCGTCTGCCCGCGTGGCCCGCTACGAGGCCATCGAGGCCGTGCGCGTCGAGACCGGCGCATCCTGGGTGCTGCTCGGCCACACGCTCGACGACCAGGCCGAGACGGTGCTGCTGGGCCTCGCTCGCGGCTCCGGCGCGAAGAGCCTGCACGGTATGGCGCCCGTCACGGGAACGCTGCTGCGCCCGCTGCTCGGCCTGCACCGCCAGGTGACGGTCCAGGCGTGCGAAGACCAGGGCATCACGCCGTGGATCGACCCGCACAACAGCGACCCCGCCTACACCCGCGTCCGCGTGCGCGACACGGTGCTGCCGCTCCTCGAGAAGGAGCTCGGCCCCGGCATCTCCGAGGCGCTCGCCCGCACGGCGACGACGCTCCGCGAAGACTCGGAGACGCTCGATGCGCTTGCTCTCGAGTGGGCGCACGAGATCGTGAACACCGATGATGACGGCCGCATCTCCCTCGACGTCGGCGGCATCGTCGCGCAGCCTCCCGCGCTGCGCCAGCGCATCTGCCGCATCGTCGCCGAGCAGGGCTTCGGCGTCTCCCTCACGCGTCGCCACACGATGGCCGTCACGGCCCTCGCGACGGAGTGGCGCGGTCAGGGCCCGGTCGACCTCCCCGGAATCCGGGTGGAGCGCGAGAAGGGTCGCATCCTGTTCGGTGCGACGGCCTCCGCGCACGACGACCACCTTGACGAGACCGCCTAGCTTCACCCGTTCCGCCGCACACCACGTTCGTCTTCTCGAGCGCTGAAACACCCCAGGAGCCAGGATGCGCGCCACTGATATCCCGAACGACGTCCGCGAAGTCCTCATCACGGAAGAGGAGATCCAGGCGAAGCTCGCTGAGATCGCCCGCCGCATCGAGGCTGATTACGCCGAGTGCGAGCCGCTGCTCATCGGCGTGCTGAAGGGCGCGGTCATGGTCGTCTCCGACCTGTCCCGTGAGCTGACGATCCCGCTGAAGATGGACTGGATGGCCGTGAGCTCCTACGGCTCCGGCACCGAGTCGAGCGGCGTCGTGCGCATCCTGAAGGACTTGGACACCGACCTCACGGGCCGGCACGTGCTCATCGTCGAGGACATCATCGACTCGGGCCTCACGCTGTCGTGGCTCAAGCAGAACCTCGAATCGCGCGGCCCAGCATCCGTGGAGATCTGCACGCTGCTGCGCAAGCCGGAGCGCCTCAAGTCGGATGTGCCCGTGCGCTACGTCGGCTTCGACGTGCCCAACGAGTTCGTCGTCGGCTACGGCCTCGACTACGACGAGCAGTACCGCCACCTGCGCGACATCATCGTGCTGCAGCCGCACGTGTACGGCGGCGAGTAGGCGGGGTAGCGCGACCCGGTGCATCCGCGCGCCTTCAGCGAACACTGGAGACCCGTGTCGGTGGTGCCGAGTACCATGACTTTCGATCGCGCGCCCCGGTGCGCTGGCGAAGAACCGGCTGAAAGGCACCGAGCACGCCACTCGAGTCTCGACTTATGAAGCAAGTTACCAAGATCCTCAAGAGCCCGATCTTCATCGTGGTGCTCGCCGTGCTGGTCATCGGCCTCGGCTTCAGCCTCATCAACGGCAGCGGCACCCGCGAGGTGACGACGCAGCAGGGCCTTCAGCTCCTCCAGGAGAAGAAGGCAGACAAGGTCGTCATCGTCAACGGTGACAACCGCGTCGACATGGAGCTGGCGCAGGCCGACCCCGAATACGGCCAGAATGTCCAGTTCTACTTCGTGGATGCGCGCGCCGACGACGTCGTGTCGGCCGTCGACACGGCTGCTCCCGCCGGTGGCTACGACGACGACGTGCCTCAGCCGAGCTGGCTGCTGTCGGCCGTCAGCATCCTCTTCCCGCTGCTGCTCATCGGCTTCTTCATCTGGATCCTCTTCGCCGGAGGCCTGGGTGGCGGCGGTGGCCGCGGCGTCATGCAGTTCGGCAAGTCGAAGGCGAAGCTCGTCTCGAAGGAGAGCCCGCAGGTCACGTTCGACGACGTCGCCGGTGCCAACGAGGCGCTCGAGGAGCTGCAGGAGATCAAGGAGTTCCTCAAGGAGCCGGCCAAGTTCCAGGCGGTCGGCGCCCGCATCCCGAAGGGCGTGCTGCTGTACGGCCCTCCAGGAACCGGCAAGACCCTGCTCGCCCGCGCCGTCGCGGGTGAGGCTGGCGTGCCCTTCTACTCCATCTCGGGTTCCGACTTCGTCGAGATGTTCGTGGGTGTCGGCGCGAGCCGCGTCCGCGACCTGTTCGAGCAGGCCAAGCAGAACTCGCCCGCCATCATCTTCGTCGACGAGATCGACGCCGTCGGTCGTCACCGTGGCGTCGGCATCGGCGGCGGCAACGACGAGCGCGAGCAGACCCTCAACCAGCTGCTGGTCGAGATGGACGGCTTCGACGGCTCGACGAACGTCATCCTCATCGCCGCGACGAACCGTCCGGACGTGCTCGACCCGGCGCTTCTGCGGCCAGGCCGCTTCGACCGCCAGATCGGCGTCGACGCGCCAGACCTCGACGGCCGCGCCCGCATCCTGGGCGTGCACGCCAAGGGCAAGCCGCTGTCGCAGGACGTCGACCTTCGCGTCATCGCGCGCAAGACGCCCGGCTTCACGGGTGCCGACCTCGCGAACGTGCTCAACGAGGCGGCGCTGCTCACGGCCCGCTCGAACGCGCAGATCATCGACAACGAGGCCCTCGACGAGGCGGTCGACCGCGTCATCGCCGGTCCGCAGCGTCGCAGCCGCGTCATGAACGACCAGGAGCGCCTCATCACGGCGTACCACGAGGGCGGCCACGCCCTCGCCGCCGCCGCGATGCGCCACACCGACCCGGTGACGAAGATCACGATCCTCCCGCGCGGTCGCGCCCTCGGCTACACGATGGTGCTTCCGCTGGAAGACAAGTACTCGGTCACCCGCAACGAGCTCCTCGACCAGCTGTCGTACGCCATGGGCGGCCGCGTCGCGGAGGAGATCGTGTTCCACGACCCCACGACGGGCGCATCCAACGACATCGAGAAGGCCACGAAGACGGCCCGCAAGATGGTCACCGAGTACGGAATGACCGCATCCGTCGGCTCCGTGAAGCTCGGGGAATCCTCCGCTGAGACGGTCTACGGGCAGCAGGCCGGCGCAGGTCGCAACTACTCGGAGTCGGTCGCCGAGACCGTCGACCGCGAGGTGCGCCTCCTCATCGAGCAGGCGCACGACGAGGCGTGGAAGGTCATCAACGACAACCGCGACATCCTCGACCAGCTCGCGGCCGAGCTCCTTGAGAAGGAGACGCTCGACCACGTTCGGCTGGAAGAGATCTTCGCGCCCGTGCGCAAGCTGCCCGAGCGCCCGCAGTGGCTCTCCAGCCCCGACCGGCCCGTGAGCGCGCTGCCGCCCGTGCCGCTCAAGCCGCACATCCCGGTCGACCAGATGGACCCGATCGAGCACGCTCAGGATGGCGGCGCCGAGCTCGGCTTCTAAACCCCGCATGCACGACGAAGAAGGTAGGTTCCCGGCGATGGGAACCTGCCTTCTTCGTGTGTGCGTGCACCTGCGGTCAGGGCATGGTGGCTAGGAGCCGCGCGTCTTCTTGAGAGCGGCCGCCGTCACGGCGATGCTGACGACTGCGAGGGGCACGATGAGGATGCCCATCTGCAGCAGGTTCCAGCCGAACGCGAGGAACATGGCAGTCAGGAGGGCCGTGGCCACCCAGAGCGTGATGGCGAGTGGCGTGGATGCGAAGCTCCGGAAACCGGGGCGTTCGGTCGTCATAGGTGCTCCTCCGATCGTCGGTACGCACTTCGTGGCAGCTACGCCGGGGTTTGCGTGGCCCTTCGACCCTCTCGAGGCGGGCGGTGGCCTGTCAACCTGAGGCGTTGATGCCCAGGCAACCTGCAACCGGCACGACGTCGCTGGCCCGGTCGGGGGCGCCGTCGCGCCCGCCGCCCGCTTCCATGAGCCAGTTGCTGATGATGTCGAATCTGGATGGCTCCCCTCCGCCTCGGACGCACGCCTTCGCGTCGCCGCGCGACTCGCGCGAGTGCCGCGGGGATGCGCGCGGGCTTCGTTTCGCGGGAGGATGGAGACCGACCCGCGTTGCGGGCGCTGCGGAGTGAGGACTTGCAAATGAACGATGTCGGTTCCGGATCGTCGGAGCGGGTCGATCTTGCGCGCGCGCAGGCTGCCGTGCGGGAGTTCCTGGCGGCAATCGGCGAGGACCCCGACCGCCCTGGCCTCGCGCGCACTCCCGAGCGGGTCGCGGAGGCCGCGCTCGAGCTGTTCGGCGGCATCGGGGTTGAAGCGATCACGCCTCTGGCTGGCGCCAGGTTCCCCGTCGCCGACACGCAGCAGCCGCTCGCGGCTGTCTCCGGCGCGGCCGGATCCGCGGCTCCGCTTTCCGCATCTGCGAGTGCCGTCGCGTCCGAATCTGCCTCCGCACGCGAATCCGCGTCCGCAGCTCCATCCGCGGACAACGCAACCGCGCCTGTGTCGCAGCCCGTCGTCCTCCGCGATCTCGCCTTCAGATCCATGTGCGAGCACCACCTGCTGCCCTTCTCTGGCCGTGTGCACCTCGCCTACGTGCCCGGTGATTCGATCGTCGGCTTCGGTCGTCTGCACGCGCTCCTCGAGACGCTCTCCGCACGACCGACCCTGCAGGAGCGCCTCGGCGACGAGCTGGTCGACGCAATGATGACGGCGCTCGACGCCCGCGGGGCGCTTGCGATCATCGTGGCGAGTCACGCGTGCGCCGGGCTTCGCGGCTCGCGGCAGCAGGCAGGCGTCGTCGTGACCGTGTCTGCGCGGGGCGAGCTCTCCGAGCCCATCGCTCGCGCCGAGATCATCTCGCTCATCGGGGCGCAGCCGATCGTCGCCGCCGATGAGGCCGCCGCGACGCCCGCCGCGAGCGGTCAGTCGGCTCCGCCCGCCGCGCCCATCGTCGGTCACGTGCTGCGCGGCGCGCGCTTCGACCCACGGTTGGGGACGCAGGCGAGCTCCGCGTCAGCCGACGAGGACGACACGGCTGGAGCGCCAGAAGCAGCGGAGCCGGAGGCTGCAGGGACTGCAGCGGCGGCACCCGCATCGCACGCGCCCGCCGAGGTCACCGAGCGCGACGCGCAGCTCGACGCGGCGACGGGTGAGCAGTGGGCGGAGGACTCCGGCCCCGTGAACACGCGACCGTTCGAGCTGCCGCAGCGGTTCACGAACCTGCTGCAGCCTGCGATCCCGAAGCGTCCGCGCATCCTGGGCATCCTGAACATCACGCCGGACTCCTTCAGCGACGGCGGCAAGTTCGAGGATCTCTTCAGCCAGAATCGCCGCACGAAGCGTGCGCTGCGACGTGCGCGTGAGCTCGTCGCACAGGGCGCCGACATCATCGACGTGGGTGGCGAGTCCACGCGCCCCGGCGCCGTGCGGGTGCCGCAGGAGGAGGAAGCCGCGCGCGTCCTGCCGGTCATCAAGGAGCTCGCGGGGCTCGGCGTGCTCGTGAGCATCGACACGATGTACGCGAAGACGGCCGAGGCCGCACTCGAGCTCGGCGCCGAGTACGTCAACGACGTGTCGGGCGGACTGGCCGATCCCGCGATGCTCGGCCTCGTCGCCGAGAGCGGGAACCCGTTCATCCTGAGCCACTGGCGCGGCCACTCGGTGCGCATGAACGAGCTCGCCGACTACCGCGACCCTGCCGCCGAGATCCTCTCGGAGCTGGCGGGTGCCCGGGACCGCGCCGTCGACGCCGGGCTGGACCCGTCGCAGATCGTGCTCGACCCCGGCCTCGGTTTCGCGAAGCGCCGCGACGACAACTGGGCCGTGCTGCGCGAGCTCGAGCAGTTCGTGGCGCTCGGGCATCCGCTGCTGGTGGGCGCCTCGCGGAAGCGCTTCACGGGCGAGATGCTGGGACCGGATGCGGACGTGACCGAGCGCGACCTGCCGACGGCGATCATCACGGCGCTCGCCGCGAAGGCGGGCGTCTGGGGCGTTCGGGTGCACAACGTCGAGGCGAACCGCGTGGCGCTGGATGTCGTCGACGCGTGGCGTGAAGGAGCACAGGATGACTGATCACTCGAGCGGACACGAGCCGAACCTGGACGCCAGACGGGTGGCGGATGCGCCCACCGCCACACGCAGTGCGGCCGCTGATGCTGCTCGCGGGCATGCGCACGAGCACGCGTTCGTGCGCGAGCGGGTTGTCGGTGCGACCAACAGCGTCGCCGGTCAGGTCCCGTCCGAGCTCGCAGCAACGGCGACGCCAGAGCCGGTCCGCCGCACCGGTGTCCCGGAGCCCGAGCTGGACCGCATCATCATCAGGCGCATGCACGCCCGCGGCCATCACGGGGTGTTCGAGCACGAGCGCCGGGACGGGCAGGACTTCTACGTCGACGCCGAGGCATGGGTCGACGCGGCCGCGGCCTCGTCGAGCGATCACATCGGCGACACACTGCATTACGGCGAGTGGATGCACGCGTTGCACGCGATCGTGACCGGTGAACCGGTCGATCTCATCGAGACGCTGGCCGAGCGCCTGGCGGCGGCCACGTTCGGCTTCGACGACGCGGCGGCGGTGCGGATCACGGTGCACAAGCCCCAGGCGCCTGTCGCCTTGGACTTCGAGGATGTCGCCGTGAGCATCCTGCGGCATCGGCCGGCCGCTCCGGGGGAGTACCTGGAATCGGCGGCCGCGCACGCGGTCCAGGCACCCAGCGCCCAGACGGCAGCCACGGCCGTTCCTGCCACCGTTCCCGCTGCGGCTCCGAGCACCGCCGCGTCGGCGAGCGCCGAGGACGATTTCCTCGCGCGTGAAGCGGCCGCCGCCGCGCACACCGCCTCCGACGCGTCGATCGTCCTCGACTCCGGGGGAGCCCCCAACGTGCCGCTGCCACGCATCGAGCCTGCTGGCGACCTCTTCTCGCCGATCGCGCAGCGCGAGCAGGACGAGCGCTCGCCCTCCGATGCGGCCGTCGTGAGCCGCGCCGGTGGCGCCCCGAACGCCACGTCGGCCCAGCTGCCGACACGCGTTCGCCAGGCGGTGATCGCGCTCGGCGCCAACCTCGGCGACCGCGACGCGACCCTGTCCTCCGCCCTGCGCAGCATCTCGGAGCTGCCAGGCACGAAGCTGGTCGCCGCTTCGAGCCTCTACGAGACGCCCGCGCTGACGCTCGAGGGCGTCAGCGAAGAAGCCCCCGCCTACCGAAACGCTGTGGTGCTCGTCGACACCGATCTGCCCGCCGAAGACCTTCTGCAGGCGCTGCACGCCATCGAGGATGCGCACGGCCGTACGCGCGAGACGCGCTGGGGGAGCCGAACGCTGGACCTCGATCTCATCCAGGTGTCCGGCGAGCTCCGCGACGGTGCTCTGCAGCTCCCGCACCCGCGGGCGCACGAGCGTGCGTTCGTCCTGGCCCCGTGGCTCGAGGTCGACCCGCGCGCGCAGCTCGCCCCGCACGGCAGCGTCGCGGAGTTGCGGGCGGCCGCTCCGGATCGGGTCGATCGGATCGTGCAGTGAACCTCGCGAGCAGAACGCGACCTGGCCTGCTCGTCGGGCTGGTCGTGATCGGAGGCGTGCTCGCGTGGTGCGTGGAGACCTGGCTCGTGACATCGGGTCGTCCCGTCATGGCGCCGCCGCTCACGATGCCCCTGACGCTGGTCGTGCTCGCGGCGCTGCTCCTGTGGCTCGCGTGGCCCATCCGGGCGTACACGCGCCGCCTCTGGCGTGAGCGCCGCGAGGCCGAGTCGCGGCGGCGTGCGCCTGGTCTCGAGCGCGGCGGCCGTGCCAACCCCGGGAACTGCGACGGACGCCAGGGCCAGGGCCAGGGCCAGGGCCAGGAGGGCCAGGAGATCGAACGCGACGTCAGGGGAAAGCGCGTCGACCCGCAGTACGCGTTCCGCGTGCTGGCGTTCGCTCGAGCGGCGAGCCTGGCTTCATCGCTTATGGGCGGCGTCGCGTTGGGGGTGCTCGTCTTCGCGTCGACCCGCACGGTGCCGCCCGAGGAGCCCATCTGGCACGCCGCGGTGTCGCTCATCGGCTCGGTGGTCCTGCTGGCGGTCGGACTCATCGCCGAGTCGTGGTGCCGCATCCCGCCGGGTAACGACGCGGCCTCTACCTCGCCGAACCCGATTGCGGTATAGGGGCGTTCCGTCGAAATCGCAGTAAGTTCATAAGCATTCCTCTTTCGTATTATCCGGGTATTTCGCTCCCATTTGAGAATCGCCGGAAGCGGGTGCCGCTAATTGCTTTTCCGACTACTGTTGACGACTATGCCCGAGGCTTCGTACCGCATTCTCATCATCGAAGACGACGGTGACGTCGCCGAATTCCTTGAAACGGTGCTTCGGAGGCGTCTCGGGTGCGAGGTTCGCGTGCTGCGCGACGCGGTTGCCGTGCTGATGAACGTGAACGATTTCGATCCTGATCTGGTGCTCACGGATGTAGAGCTGCCGGGAGCGAATGGCCTCGAGGTTCTGGGAAGACTGCGTGAGATCAAGCCCGATCTGCCTGTCGTGGTGATGACGGCGCACGCTTCTGTCGAGTACGCGGTGCACGCCCTGCGCCACCGTGCCGACGAGTTCCTGCAGAAGCCGATCTCGAGTGCGCTGCTGGTCAGCACCGTGCAGCGCCTTGTCGAGGCGGCCAGGGCCAGGCGCGCGCAGAACTCGCGCCGACGAGTGCTCGCGATCGGGGCGCATCCGGATGACGTAGAGATCGGTGTCGGCGGCACGCTGGCCGCTCACGCGGCTGCTGGCGATTCGATCGTCATTCTGACGCTGTCTCGCGGCGGGCGGGGCGGTGACGCCGCGGATCGGCAGCATGAGTCTCTTGCCTCTGCGGAGTCCCTTGGCGCGCGCCTCTTCCTCGAGGACCTCACGGACACGGCCATTCCGAACAGTGATCCGACGGTCGGCATCATCGAGCGGGTGATCGCCGAGACCGATCCGACGATCGTCTACACGCATTCCCGGAATGACCGTCATCAGGACCATCGCGCAGTGCATGAGGCGACGCTCGTCGCGAGTCGGCGGGTTGCAAGCGTGGCCTGTTACCAGAGCCCCTCATCGACGATCGATTTCCGTCCCACACGGTTCGTGACCGTCGACGGGTTCATAGATACGAAGCTGGGTCTCCTGGCGCGTTTCGCTTCGCAGGCCGACATCCGCGACTACCTGGCACCGGACTTCGTGCTCTCGGCGGCAAGATACTGGTCGCGGTTCGGGACGGGGACGTACAGCGAGCCGCTCGAGGTGATCCGGGATGCGAGTAGCATCACTGTGGAGCGCGGCGACGGTGAGTTCGCGACGGTGCACAATCTGGGCACGACTGAGACTGAGAAGAAGAACCGCGCATGAGACTTCGTGTTCTGATCACTGGTGCCGGTGGGCCTGCTGGGGTCGCGGTCATCCGCTCTCTGCTCGGCCGGGCTGACCTCGAGGTGTTCGCAGCTGACATGGACGGCTGGGCGAGCGGCCTGTATCTCGTCGATGCGGCGCACCGGAGGCTTGTTCCCCCCGGACTCTCGGAGGGTTTCTGCGACGCGGTGATCGCCGTCGTAGCTGCCGACGGCATCGACGTGGTCGTGTCCACAGTGGATGTGGAGCTCCCATCGCTCGCGGTTCGGCGCTCCGAGCTCGGAGCGGCGCTCGCGGCGCCCTCCGAGGAGGCGCTTGCGACGTGCCTCGACAAGTGGCTGCTCGTGCAGGCGTGCGAGCCGCACGCGCTGGTGCCGGCGACTGCTCTGCTCGATGACGAGGGCATCGCGCGCGACTGGGTCTTTCCGGTCATCGTGAAACCTCGCAGCGGTGCAGGCTCGCGCGGCGTGCATCTCGTGCACTCGCGCGAGGAGCTCGAGGCGAAGACGCGCGATGCCGCCTTGCTCATCCAGGAGAACCTCCCGGGCGACGAGTTCTCCGTGGACGTCGTGATGGGTGCCGACGGTCAGGCGATCGCCGCAGTTCCTCGTCTTCGGGCGCGCGTGGATTCCGGCGTGGCGGTTGCGGGCCGGACGGTGCATCGCTCGGAGCTCGAGGAGACGGCTGCCGCCTGTGCTCGCGCGGTTGGGCTCGTGGGGGTGGCGAACGTGCAGCTGAGGTACAGCACCGATGGCCGCCCAGCGCTGCTGGAGATCAACCCGAGGTTCTCGGGCGCTATGCCGTTGACGATAGCGGCCGGTGTGGATATGCCGTCGCTCGCGGTGGATATCGCGCTCGGCCGGTCGGTTCCTGCGCGCGTCGAGTTCCGTGAGGTCGCGAACGTTCGCTTCCTCGAGGATGTCTTCCTGCCCTGGGATGAAGTGCTCGCTCGTGCCTGAGATGCAGGCGGGTCCCGGTCTCGACGCGCTGCTGCTCGGCGACTGGCATGTCCATTCCGATTTCTCGGACGACGCGGAGAGTCCCATCTCGGCGAATGTCCGCGCCGCCGAGCGGGCCGGCCTGATGGCGATGCGGGCGACCGATCATGTGCGCCGTGACACGGCATGGGTGCCGGAGTTCGTTGCTGCGGTCGTCGAGGCGCGGGGCAGGACCGGTGTCGAGCTGGTGATCGGTGTCGAGGCGAAGATCCTGGATGCGCGTGGCACGCTCGACGTGCCGAGCGACCTCCGGGTGGGTGGCGGCGGAGTCGATGGCATTGTGATCGCCGATCACCAGTTCCCCGGTCCGGATGGTCCGTGGTCCCCGCGTGAGACGAGGGAGCGTCTCGCTCGCGGCCTGGCGGTCGAGGATGCGCTCGATCTGCTCATCGGCGCGACGATAGGCGCGATGCGCATGGCGGGCGGCGGCGCACAGCTGGCGCATCCGTTCTCGATCCTTCCCAAGGTGGGCATCGACGAGTCGCGGCTTTCGGCGGGGCATCTGTCGGCGTGGGCGTCCGCCGCGCGCGAGACGGGGACGCACATCGAGGTGAACGAGAAGTGGGTGTGCCCGAGTGCGCGGGCGATCGAGGCGGCCCTCGCAGGGGGTGCGACGCTCGTCGCGTCGACGGACAGTCACCGCGCGGCCGATGTCGGCGTCTACGACCGGGTTCGCGAGCTGCTGACGGAGGTGCCGGCGTTCAGCGCGTCGGATGCTGGTGGTGTCGCGTGAGCGGTGACGCCTGGCTCGATCTCGGCGGGGCGGTGCTGGCGACGATCTTCGTCGCGTTCGTCGCGGTCGGTGCGATCCCGGCCTTCACGATGGCCTACCAGTTCCTCATCGTGCCGTTGCACGCTCACTTCAATCACTACGCGAAGGCCGCGCCGTATCTCCCGAACGTGGCGGTTGTCGTGCCGGCGTGGAACGAGGGCGCGGTGATCGGGGGGTCGATCGATCGGCTCATGGCTCTCGAGTATCCACCGGAGCGTCTCAGGGTGTACGTCGTCGACGATGCGTCGACCGATGACACCCCCGATGTCGTTCTGGAGCGCGCCGCACGGTACCCGGGCCGGGTCTTCCACCTGCGTCGCGAGAAGGGCGGGGAGGGCAAGGCGCACACGTTGAACCATGGGCTGCGCCGCGTCCTGAGCGAGGACTGGATGGAGGCGTTGCTCATCATGGACGCCGACGTCATCTACCTTCCGGATTCGATGCGGAAGATGACAAGGCATCTCGCCGACCCCGAGGTGGGGTCGGTCACGGCGTACATCAGCGAGGGGAGCCTGCGGAAGAACTACCTGACGCGGTTCATCGCGTTCGAGTACGTCCTGTCGCAGGTCGGCAGTCGTCGCGCGCAGAATGTGCTCGGGGCTCTCGCCTGCCTCGCCGGCGGTGCGCAGCTGCATTCGCGGGAGAACCTGCTCGCCATCGGCGGGCAGATCGACACGAGCTCGCTGGCGGAGGACACGGTCACGACTTTCGAGACGCAGCTCTCCGGCCGCAAGGTGGTGTTCGAGCCGCACGCTGTCGTGCTGGCCGAGGAGCCTCGTCACGTCGGGGACCTCTGGAAGCAGCGGCTTCGCTGGGCCAGGGGCAACGTGCAGCTGACGAAGCGGTACAGCCATCTGTGGTTCCGGCCTTCGAGGGAGCACAAGCTCGGCACGGTCTCGTTCGGCCTCTTTTGGTTCAGCGTGTTCCTGCTGCCGGTGCTCATGCTGCTGTCGTCGGTCGGCCTCATCGGGCTGTACCTGATGGATTCGCCGCTTGCCTCGCTCGTGTTCCGTGCGCTCTGGATCGTGGTGGGCTGCGCATACGTCTACATCATGCTGTTCGCGGCGCAGCTCGACCCGAAGGTGGGCAGAGTGGCTTGGCGCGAGGTGCTGCTGTTCCCCGGCCTGATCTCGATGATCGTGCTGCTGGCCGCGTTCTTCCCTGGGCTGTTCGAGGAGCGTGTGCCTGCCCTGTTCGGGCTGACGCTCACCCAGGCCGGGTACGACGCTTGGAACCTGGCGATCTTCGCGTGGATCTCGCTGTGCATGGTCGCGGCGTGGGGCATGAAGGCGATCGACTCGACGAGGATCGGCCGTTTGCTGAATCCCTTCCTGGTCTATCTCATCGGTTACGGGCCGATCTTGTGCGCGGTGACGTTCGACGCCTACATCAAGGAGGCGCGTGGTGCCGCGATGACGTGGGATAAGACGGAGAAGAGCGGACGCGTGCTGGCATGAGCGAGTTGGGTGAGCGCCGTCTGGCGGAGGAGATCGAGCGGGATGCCAGAGCGGAGCGTCGCCTGTACCTGCAGGCGACGTTGGCGTTGGTGGGCGTCGCAGCGCTGGTCGTCGTGCGAGAGGTGTTCTTCCTGTGAGCGATGGGCCGTTGCGGGTGCTGATCGTGGATGACAATGCGGACCAGCGTGAGCTGCTGCGCACGCAGTTCCGGAAGGCTGGCTGCGGGGTGGCGTCAGCGGCGACCCTCGATGAAGCTCTCGCGAGCATCCGCGTCGAGGTTCCCGATGTCGCGGTGATCGACCTGCTGCTTGGTGTCGGGAGCGGCTGGGAGGTGCGGGAGAAGATCTGCGAGCTGGTGCCCGAAGTGGCCATCGTCATCTCCTCGGTTCTCGACGAGTCCGACTATCCGAGCTCGGATGATGTGCTCCCGAAGCCGTTCACGGGCAAGCAGGTCAAGGGGCTCGTGTCGCGTCTGCGTGAGAGGCGTGCCTGATGGCGACGAGGGTGGTGATCGCGGATGACGATGACGACATCCGCTTCCTGCTCGAGACTGCCGCTCGTCGGGCCGGGTTCGAGATCGCGGGCTCGTACGGCGACGGGGTGAGCGCGTTGCGCGCTGCCGTCGAGTTGTCGCCCGAACTGCTGCTTCTGGATGTGTCCATGCCCGGGCTGTCGGGGCTCGAGGTGCTCGCGCGGGTGCGTGCCCAGGAGGGCGACGTTCGGGCGCACGCGATCATCGTGTCGGCCAACGCCGCGGTCGTGGCGCTGGAGGCGGGAGAGGCGGCGGGGGCAGACGGCTATCTGACGAAGCCCTTCTCGCTGGCCCGTCTCGTCGCGATGCTCAGGGAGGTGCGGTCATGAGCGTCTCTGTGAAGAGCTCGTTCGGTCAGTTCACGATCGACACGACGTCGCCTGCGATCCGGCAGCTCGCCTCGGTGTTCGGCTTGGTGCTGGCGTTCGGTGCCATGGTCGTCGTGCCTGGCGTGGTCATCATGGAGCCTGTTGCAGCGTGGACGGGGGTCGTGATCGTGTTCGCGCTCGCGGGTGTCGCCTTCGTGATCCCGTGGCCGAAGATCGCGCCGTTGTGGCAGCTAGTCCTTCCCGTGATCACGATGCTGGCGCTCGGCCTGTTCCGCGCTGGCACGGGCGGGGCGCAGTCGATGTTCACGTCGCTGATCCTGCTCCCCCTGATCTTCATCGCGGCGGCGCCCGGTCGCCGTGCCATCTGGCTGGCGATCGGCACGTCGGTGCTGACCGTCGCGATCCCGTATCTGATCGGCACGGCGCCGTGGAGCGACCCGCTGATCCTGCGCGTCGTCTTCACCCCGTTGGTGTTCGCGGTGATCGCGAGCATCATCAACGAGCTGTCGCATCGGGCGAGGGTGCAGGTGGAGAGCTCGAAGCTCTACGCGGACGAGCGGGATCGCCGCCTTCGGGAGGTGCAGGCGAGCAACGAGGCCCGCGAGGTCGCTCTCGGCGAGCTACGCGCCTCCGAGGCCTTCAACCGCAGCGTCTGGAACGCCGCGGTCCACGAGATTGCCATCGTGACGGAGCTCGACGGGACGATCGTGGCGTGGGGTCCTGGTGCGCGCAACCTCCTCGGCCCGGCATCGAGCGAGGTCGTGAGGTCCCGGAATGTGACGGAGTTCCTGTCTGAGGCCTCTGCGTGCGCGTTGCGCGGCGAGGGAGAGGGCGATGAGGGCGGGGATCGCCTGCTTCGGCGTCTTGTCCAGATCGCCGGATGCGACGAGCAGGCGGGGACGCTCGTTGAGTTGGTCCGCACCGATGGAGAGCCGCTGTCGACGCTGATGACGTGCGCTCCGAGGAAGACGCCAGAGGGGGACGTAGTCGGTCACATCTTCATCGCGTACGACATGACGCAGGTCAATGAAGCTTCCAGACTCAAGGATGAGTTCGTGGGCACGATCTCGCACGAGCTGCGGACTCCGCTGAGTTCCATCCTCGGCTACCTGGAGCTCGCTCGCGATGAGGAGAGCGGGCCGCTTAACGACGAGCAGCGTCACTACCTCGAGGTGGCTGAACGCAACGCTCAGCGGCTGCTCGCGCTCGTCGGGGACCTGCTCTTCGTCGCTCAGGTGGACGCGGGGAAGGTGCCGATGGAGTTCTCGCCGGTGCGCATCGGGGAGGTCGTGCGGCAGTCGTTGGAGACGGCACTGCCGACTGCTGCGCAGGCCTCGGTAGAACTAGTCCGTGAGCCAGGTAATGAGGAGGAGACTCTCGCCGGCGACGCGATGCGCCTCGGGCAGGCGATCGACAACCTGATCTCGAACGCGGTGAAGTTCACGCCGCGGGGCGGTGTCGTCCGCGTCGGGGTGCGCCGGGATGGGAACCAGCTCGTGGTGTACGTGTCGGACACGGGCATGGGCATTCCCGAGGCGGAGATGCATCGTCTCTTCACGAAGTTCTTCCGTGCGACGACGGCGACGAAGCAGGCGGTTCCTGGTGTGGGCCTCGGTCTGAACATCACGCTCGCGATCGTGAAGGCGCACGGCGGGCGGCTGGAGGCGTCGAGCACGGTGGGCGAAGGCACGACCTTCGAGATGCACCTGCCGGTCGCCGCGCGCTGAGCGTGCTCGCCTCCGCGGTGATTCGCACCGTGCCGCCCGAGGAGTCCGGCTGGGGGCACCGTGGGGTGCTCGGTCACGCCGCGACCAGCCCTCTGCGCGCACGCCTCGCAAACTTTGGTGACTATTCGCGGTCTCTGCACGGTTTGCGCGCAGAGCGTCTCGGCTAGTCCCCGAACCTGGCGGCCTGGCCGGACGACCAGCAGGTGCCCGGAGGAGGGCCGCCCGCGGTCGTGAGCGGTGCCTCCCGGCCTGCTCGCGTCAACTTCGGTGACTATTCAGCCGTACAAGTTCCAAGGCACGCGCGAGGGCGCATCAGTCACCGAAGTTTGCCAAGGCGGGACATCGGCCGCGATGGCGGCGCGGGATCTTGTCCACAGTTTCTCGACTGGTCGTCCGAAGATAGGGCCTCTGGCGTTGGCTGTGCACATGCCGCCGTTGCCCTCTGACTTCGAAGCCCCCATCGGCGGGGTGTTCGCGCGTGACCGTTGGCTACGGTTCGGTGGTTCTGACGCTGAACTTCGACGGAGTCTCCGGGCTGGTGTGTTTCGCCGGGTTGCGCCTGGTTGGTACGCGCTTCCGGATGCGAGCAGCCATGCGGTGAAGGCGGTTCAGGTGGGCGGCCGGGTGACGTGCTCGAGTGCCCTTGCGCTGCTGGGTGCCTGGGATCTGAAGTCTCCGCTCACGCATGTGCGTGTGCGTCTCGGCGCCGGTGGCGAGATGAGGCGGCGTGCTGGGGGCACGCGGGATGTCGCAGCACAGTCGCGAGCGGGAGTTCGCTTGCATCGGCGGCCACGGTCGTTGGCGCTTCCGTTGGGGAAGGACGCCGTCGACGATGTGGAGTCGGCGGTCGGGTCCGCGCTTTTGTGCCTGGACGAGCCTGATCTGGTCGTTGTGGTCGATTCGCTCCTCCAACGGCGGATTCTCGAGTTCGGCACGTTGGAGGCATTTGCTGCTCGCGTGCCTTCTGGCGCGCTAAGCAAGCTGCGCTATGTGAGCGGCGCAGCCATGTCGGGAACCGAGTCGAAGGTGCGCTTCTGGTTGCAGAGCGGGGGTCACCGAGTGGAGCCCCAGTCGTGGTTCGAGGGCGTGGGCTTTGTGGACCTTCTGGTCGACGGATGGCTGGTGATCGAGTGTGATTCGAGGTTGCATCACACCGATCAGGCGGCGTTCGAGGGTGATCGTTCGCGCGATCTCGTGTTGAACGGAGTGCGCGTGCATTCGCGAGTGCGGGTCGTCCGGCTGTCGTATCGGCAGGTCATGTTCGACTGGGAGGCGACGACGCTTGCTCTGTTGGGGGTTCTCGAGCAGGGGCCGTCGGCCTCGCGGTTGCGGGCGCGTCGGCGGAGGGGTCGGGGCTTTTCGTAGCGTGACGAGGCGCGTCTCGGTGGCGTTTGTCCGCTACTCCCATCCCGGGAACTGGTCGGCATAACCATGCCAGGCGGTCGGGCCGGTGATGAGCTCATCGTCGGTGAGGGCGCAGTCGTGCAGGGCGGTGTCGATGGCGTCGGTGCGGAGGTTCTTCCCGAAGAAGGCGATGGTGGTGCCGATGGGTGCGTCCGGGTCTGAGCTGGCGAGGCCGGAGGCGCCGAGCTGGATGCTGCTGCCTGTGCTCGACCAGTCGCCGACGTGATCCGTGCGGCTGGCGAGGCGGAAGAGTCCGCGGGAGCGGGCGATGAGTCCGACTCGGTCGGGGGTCAGGCCGCCGAGGGCTGTGGCGAGGCGTTCGGGGTGGAGGGGTCTCGGCTCGTTGAAGACGTGGCAGTCGAGGGGGCCGCCGGCCGGCGGGAAGTGCGTGTGTTCGTCGAGGCGCAGCATCCAGCCGGCGGTGGAGGCGAGCTGGTGCGCGAGTCGTGGACGGATCGGCCGCAGTCGCCGCCCGAGTTCGGTGGCCGCGGCTGGTGTGGTGATGGCGGTTGTGGGGTTGAGCTGCTGGATGAGCGCGCAGGTCTCGCTGACGACGCCGGCGGGGTGCGCGTCGGCGGCGGTGAGGACGATGACGGTCGCGAACTCGAGCTGCCCGACGAGGGTGGCGGATGCGTCGGTGTCGTCTGGCGGGGAGGTTCCCTCTTGGAACAGCAGGCGTCTGACGTCGGAGATGCTGGCGACGGTGACGAACTCTCGTGGGCCTATGACGAGCCCAGCTTCATCATCGCCTGGAGTTGAAGCCCTCGCGCCGCGTCCCTCGGCGAGGACATGCTCCATCGCGAGTCCGATGCTCTGCGGGTCTGCGTCTGCCGAGAGCTCGACGATGGTGTTGCCGCGCCGTCCGTCCGAGGCCTGCCGCAGCAGGTCCTCGGCGAGTTCGACGCCGAGCTCCAGCGCCCCCGTCTGCTCGTCGCCGTAGTCGCTCGCGGGTGTTGGGCCGCCGGGTTCGCCGCACATGAGGGCGGTCACGAGTTGCCGCCCGGAGGTTTCGAGGCCGCTGACGAGGGTCATGCCGAGTGAGCTCGTCGCGGTCTGGCTGGTTGGCTGGTTGGGGGTCATGCGAGTAGTCTAATGAGAAAGATTCTCAAGAAGGAGGTCAGGCTCATGAAGGTTCGCAACTCGCTCAAGGCGCTCAAGAAGGTCCCCGGCGCGCAGATCGTCCGCCGCCGCGGTCGCACGTTCGTCATCAACAAGAAGAATCCGCGCATGAAGGCGCGGCAGGGCTGACCCGCCGCTCGGGCGCGCCTGTTCCCCGGAACTGCCAGAATGGTGGCGGGTGCGTTCCGGCGCGTCCGACGAAGCCCGGCGCAGCCGCTCGGCGCTGACGCACTCTGAGGAGATTCACCATGACTGTGCTCATCACCGGCGGTGCCGGTTACATCGGCGCTCACGTGCTTGCTGCCCTTGAGGCTCGCGGCGACACGGCGGTTGTCGTCGATGACCTCACGACGGGCACTCCCGAGAAGGTCGGCGCGACCCCGCACTTCAACTTCGATATCTCCACGACGGGCGCGGCGGATGCGCTTGCCGACATCATGCAGGCGCTCGAGGTGACGAGCGTCATCCACTTCGCGGCGAAGAAGCAGGTCGGCGAGTCGGTGGCGAGGCCCGCCTGGTACTACCAGCAGAACATGGGTGGGCTCGCGAACGTGCTCGAGGCGATGCAGCGTGCGGACGTGAAGAGCCTGGTGTTCTCGTCGTCGGCGGCCGTGTACGGCCTCGGGACCGGGTCCGACGAGCCGATCCGCGAGGACGATGTGAAGAACCCCATCAACCCGTACGGTCAGACGAAGCTGGCGGGGGAGTGGCTCGTGCAGGCGGCGGCGAAGGCCGCGGGCATCAGTGCTGTGTCGTTGCGCTACTTCAACGTCGCGGGTGCTGGCAGCGATGAGCTGGCCGACCGCTTTGCGTTGAACCTCGTGCCGATGATCTTCGAGAAGCTTGCCGAGGGGAAGTCGCCGCTCGTGTTCGGCGACGACTACCCGACGCCTGACGGCACGTGCGTCCGTGACTACGTGCACGTCGTCGACCTGGCGGATGCGCACCTTGCGGTGCTGGATGCGATCGCGGCTGGCGAGCCGGTCTCTGCCGAGTACAACGTGGGTCGCGGTGAGGGCTACTCCGTGTTCGACGTGCTGGATGCGGTGCGTCGCGCGAGCGGGCAGCAGTTCGAGGCGGACGTCGCGCCTCGTCGCCCGGGTGACCCTGCCTTGCTGGTGGCTGACGCATCCCGGATCAAGGATGAGCTGGGGTGGACGGCGAAGTACTCGCTGGACGACATGGTCACGTCGGCGTGGTCGGGGTTCGAGCGCAACGGCGCTCCGGTCAGGGCGTAGGGCGGCGGCGGGGTCGCAGCTTCGGGAAGACGAAGACGGCGTCTCCTGCCGGCCAGCGGCGCAGCCAGCAGAAGAGGTAGCTGAGGCTCATCGCGACGATGGTGTTGATGATGAGCATCCAGGTGGGGTCGCGCATGCCCCAGTCGCCGAGCCATGAGGTGATCATGATCTGCGCGGGGTAGTGGACGACGTAGAAGACGACGGAGTTGCGGCCGATGTATTGCAGCCAGCGGGCGGAGTTGCCGTCGAGGCCCCGTTGGGTGCCGGTGAGGCGGCGGGTGGTCATCATGATCGCGGCGACCCCGGCGAGGACGACGGGGATCCAGACGAGCTCGTAGCGGTCGATGAGGCGGGTCGCGGCGGTGAGTGAGCCGTCGCCGGGGGCTGTTGAGGTTGTGCCCGAGACCCACTGCAGTGCGCCGTCGAGGCCGAAGTAGGTGCCGCGCGTCTGCCCGATGAGCAGCGCGCCGAAGCCGCCGGCGATGGCGGTGCAGGCGATGAGCAGCGGCCAGCTCTCAATGCGGGCGAGCTGCTGTCGGTGCTGGGCGACGAGGTGGCCGGCGAAGAAGAATCCGCCGTAGTAGGCGAGGTCGCCCCACATCCCGGATGGGCCGATCCCGTCGGCGGAGAGCACGGCGCTGAGGCCCCAGAGGGCAAGGGGCACGAGCGCGAACCAGGGGCCGCGGATGCGGGTGAGGAGCGGGGCGGCGAGGTAGTAGATGGCGAGGTAGGAGATGAACCAGAGCCAGCTGAGGGCGATCCAGTTGCCGGGGTCTGTCCACCCGTCTTGCATGGTGACGAGCCAGTACACGGTGCCCCAGAGCAGGTACGGCCAGACCAGGGTGCGGAGCTTGCCCGTGTAGTAGGTGGGGCCCGTCTTCGCGAGGGAGCGGCCGAGGAGCATTCCGGAGAGGAGGAGGAGCGTGCTCATCCGGTAGGGCGCGAAGAGCGTGTTGAGGTCGTTGATGACGCTGGTCGGGTCGACGCCGGCGAGGAAGATCGGGATGGCGCTGGCGTGGAAGGTGACGACGAGGAGGATCGCGGCGCCGCGGACGAGGTCCATCCAGTGCTCGCGCCGTCCTGCGGGGCCGGGGCCGGGGCCGGGGTTCGTGGCGGAGTCGGGCGTCACATGGGCCGGGCCTCTGCGGGATGGCTGCTCGGTGGGTGCTGGTGTTGGCATGGGGGTTTCATCGGGCGCTGGAGGGGTGTCACGGTGCGCGAACCGCGTTCCGATCATCTGGTGACCGGCGTTGCTCGTTGTGGGAAGACGAAGAGCGCATTCACGACGCGGCTGCGGCGTCGGAGTGCAACAGCGCCGAACGATACGGCAAGTGCGGCGATGATGCACGCGCTCATCACGATGGGCTGCTCGGTGATGCCCGCCGCGGCCAGGAGTCTCACGAGCACGATCTGCAGTGGGTAGTGAATGAGGTAGAACACGACCGAGTTGCGGCCGATGTGCTGCAGGAAGCGTGAGGGGGCTGGTTCGCGGTGTCCGTCGAGGGTGCCGCGGATGCGTCGCGCGAGGAGCGCGGTGCCGGCGATGCCGGCGAGTACGACGGGAACCCAGATCAGGTCGAAGCGCTCGATGGCACCGTCGTCGTTTGTGCCAGGCGTCGTGGGCGAGGTGAGGGTGAGCCCGTGCTCCTGGAGGACGAGCAGTGCGGCGAAGGTGGAGCTGCCGGCGAGGAGCAGCACCATCGCCAGCGGGGTGTCGAAGCGCCTCAGCAGGTGCTGGGTTCGGGCGATGAGGTAGCCGGCGAAGAAGAATCCGCTGTAGTAGCTGAGGTCGAAGAGCGTGCCGTCTGGGGCGACGGTGCTGAGCAGCCAGAGGGTGATCGGCACGAGGGCGAACCACGGGGTCGGGATGCGGGTGAGCAGGGGCGCGGCCACGTAGGAGAGGAAGAGGCAGAGGATGAACCACAGCCAGCTGCGTGTGGCCCAGCCATCTGGGCGCATCCACTCTGTGGGGTTGGAGGTGGCGATCCAGAAGATCACGAGCCAGACGACGTACGGCCAGGCGAGGGTGCGGAGTTTGCTGGCGTAGTAGCGGCGGGGTGGTTTGGCGAGGGCGCGGGGGAGGAGGAGGCCGGAGAGCAGCATGAGGGAGGTCATGCGGAACGGCGCGAAGTAGAGGGTGATGTCGTCGATGACGGTGCCGGGGGTGATGTCGGCGATGTGCATGGGTACGTCGATGGCGTGGTTGGCGATGACGAGGAGGATGGCGGTGCCGCGGATGAGGTCGATCCAGCGTTCCCGCTGCTGGGGCACGGTCGACGATGCGCGTGCTGTCGCGTCGTGTGTCACCATTCGTTCTCCGTCTCGCCGTGTCTCGACGCTACACTTGCCCGTTTTCTGGGCTACGACATTGCGAATTTGGATGAATCTGAAATGACGTCCAGGGCTAAATCCCGCGGATCTGCGCGTGTCGGAACGGCCTTAGGTTCCCCGGGGAGTACAAGGTGTGCCGCTGGGCCGGTACGATCACTGGGAAATGAAAACACGCAACCAGAGTGCGCGTCGTTGGCCCCAGCTGACACTGCTCGTGGTCGTGGCTCTCGCTGCGGCTGCGTTGGTGGCTCTGGCGTTCATGCCACGGCAGGCCCCCGCGGGGGTCGGCGCAGAACCCGTTCTTACCATTGCCAGCTCGGAAGATGCCGCTTCGGCGACGAACTCCGGTGGAGCTCCATCCGCTTCCGCACCGTCGGCGACCCCTGCGGGAACCGGCCTGACGGTCGCGTTCATCGGTGACTCGTACACGGAGGGTGTCGGCGCGAGCGACCCGTCGCTGCGCTGGACCACGCTGCTGGCCGCGGCGAACGGCTGGGAAGAGCTCAACCTGGGTGTGAGTGGCGCGAGCTACGGCCAGGGCCTCGAAGAGTGGATTTCGTACGCGGTCCAGGTCGAGGAAGCCATCGAGGCGCAGCCTGACGTGGTGATCGTCTCCGGCGGTCTCAACATGTCGGAGCTCGATCAGGAGCTTGGCGTCGAGTCGGTCTTCACCGACCTTCGCGCCGGGTTGCCGGATGCGCGCATCATCGCGGTCTCGCCCTTCTGGGTGAGCACGGCGTACCCCGCGCAGCTGACGCTCACGAGCGAGCTGATCGAAGCGGACGTGACCGCAGTCGGCGGCCAGTACCTGGACGTGGGTCACCTGTTCGAGGACGAGTTCCAGTACTTCGAGCTCGACGGCCTGCACCCTGACGACGCCGGTCACCAGCTGATCGCGAACGCTGTCGACGCGGGCCTGCCCGTGGAAATCGGCGGCTGATCAGCGTTCTTCGCCAGCATGTGCCCGATCTGCGACCAGCGCGGCACATTTCAAGAATTTACAGCCGAATAACATGACACCAGTAGTATGAGGCCGGGCTTGCCCCAGCTTGCTTGACATACCCCCTGCGCTCCGAACCGCGAGCCACCCGTTTCGTGCCAGCCGCGAAAGCGGCAGCGGCACGAGCGCGAGAGACACACGGACGGACCCCACATGGAACTGCGCGACTACTTGCGAATCCTGCACAAGAACTGGATCATCATCCTGATTTGCACTCTGGCGGGTGTGGCCGCGGGAGCTGGGGCATCGCTCCTGATGACTCCCAAGTACGAGTCGCAAGCACAGCTCTACGTGTCAGTACGCGCGTCCGATGGCACAGAAGTCCAGGGTCTTAACCAGGGAACGACGTTCGCCCGTCAGGCAGTCCAGTCCTACACGACGGTTGTCGACAAAGAGATCGTGACCTCGCGAGTCGTAGAGGAACTGGGACTCGATCGAACCCCCGCGCAGCTCGCCACTCAGATTACGGCGACGAACCAGGTCAATACTGTGGTTATCGAGATATCCGTCATCGATGAGGACCCGCAGTTGGCGGCGACGCTTGCAAACTCGGTAGCCACCAACTTCATCGACGTAGTTGTCAATGAGTTGGAGAAGCCCGAAGGTGGGGCTCCTAGCCTGGTAAAGATTGAACCCGTTCAATCTGCCGAAGTACCGACCAGCCCGATAAGCCCACGAGTGTCTCTCAACGTCATCATCGGTGCTTTGCTTGGTTTGGCTATCGGTGTAGGTGTGGCTGTACTTCGCCAGCTCGTGGACACGAAGATCCGCAGTACTCACGACATTGCTCAGATCACGGATCGCCCCATCATTGGGACGATCGCCTTCGATCCTGATGCCGCTAAGCGCCCCCTCATTGTTCATGAGGAGCCAAAGAGTCCCAAAGCAGAGTCGTACCGGGCACTTCGCACGAACCTGCGATTCATGGACATCGAAAACACGCGACACAGCTTTGTGGTCACTAGCTCACTCCCATCAGAGGGAAAGAGCACCACGTCCGCCAATATCGCAATCGCCTTGGCGGAGCAGGGGGCCAAGGTCGCGCTCGTAGACGGCGATCTCCGCAAGCCGAAGGTCGCGACGACAATGGGTGTTGACGGATCCGTAGGCTTGACCGACCTCCTGAGCGGACGCGCCGAGCCGAAGGATGTTCTGCAGCGATGGGGCCGTGGGCGCCTCTATGTGCTCCCCGCCGGCCGTATCCCGCCGAACCCGAGTGAGCTCCTCGGCTCCCACACGATGCAGCAGGTCCACGATCAGCTCCTCGCGGAGCACGACTACGTGATCATCGATGCGCCACCCCTCCTGTTGGTAACAGACGGTGCGGTACTCAGTGAGCTAGTCCATGGAACGATTCTCGTAGTGGCCAGCGGACAGACACCTCGCTCGGCTCTGGCGGGCGCAGTTTCACAGCTCGAAGGCATCGGGCGAGAAGTCTCAGGAATCGTGGTAACCAAGGTACCGACCAAGGGCCCTGACTCTTACGCCTATGGTTCCTACGGTGCTTACGGTGCCTATTACGGCACGGACCAGGACGGGAACCCGACGACCGAGTACCGAAAAATCGGCACCGGTCAGATGCCGATCATCACGTCCGCTCGGAAGGGAACACGGTAGAAATCTCGGCTGGACGCTGAACGCGGGAGGGGCGACGAAAATGAACTCTCCTCTCGAGCGGTGATCATGGATAAGGGAGCTTAGGGAATGAATCAGGCGAGTGCTCGTGCTGTTGTATACTTCCGCATCCATGACTCGACCTACCCACGTAACAGTCGCATTCGCTCGGCTCTGTCTAGCGAATACGAAGTAACGTGTCTCGCCAGAGTCCAGGGTGTGCACGGTCCACGTAAATTGATTTACGAATCTTTGGGATTGTGGCGTGCCTCGCGGGGTGCTCGGATTCTTGTGCTTTCGGAATTTAACCTACAATACGCGAGCGTCGCCTGGGCAATTGCACGACTGAGGGGCATGACTCTCGTTATTGATGGCTTCATAGGTATGTACGAGACTGAAGTCGAAGATAAGAAAACTGTCTTGCCTGGGTCGTATCCAGCCAAGAAGTACAGGTTTCTCGACGCAGTGGCGCGCAGAGTTGCCGATTATTACCTGATTGATACCGAAGTGCGCGCCAGAGAGATCGTAATGCGCACTAGATCCAAAGTGTTCGCGTTGCCGGTCGGTGCGCCTGACTGGGCTGTGCAGCATGAGCCTGCAAATGGCCACGACGAGATGAGGATTCTTTACTACGGCAACTACATCGAACTGCACGGACTCGATGTCTTGGTGCCGGCTGTGCGTCGAGCTTCAGAATCTCGCAAGATACGCTTCACACTAATCGGAGACGGACCTAGCAGGGCTGCGGTCGAGGCCATGACGAATAACTGGCCCAGTGGCTCGAGGGTCGTTTTCTTGGATCCAGTGCCGCAGGAAAAACTTCCGAAATATATAGCAGAAAATGATCTCGTACTCGGAGTCTTTGGGTCATCTCTCAAATCTCGCTCTGTTATAGCTAATAAAGTCTGGCAGGGTTTATCTTCTGGACGTGTTGTGTTGACGCAGGTATCTCCAGCCATGCTCGAAATTGAGCAAATAGCCGGTTCCGCCCTCGTGCAAGTAGAGGCTTCAGAAGAGGCGATCGCTACTGCCCTCGTCGGTCTAGATCTCTTGCGCGTGGACCGTGGTGAGCTATCAGCGCACTTGGAAGATTACGTACAGATGAAATTTGAAAGATTCCTGTCGGCGATACGCGACGTAAGCCCCCGAAGTCATTGGAAGTTTTAGTATGCCTAAAGTAGCAATCATCGGAACGCGAGGTTACCCGAGTTTTTACGGTGGCTTTGAGACGGCCGTCCGAAAACTCGCCCCGTACCTCGCGGACCAAGGGTGGGATGTAACTGTCTATAGTCGCGCGCGTCGCGGGCCGAATTCAGGCGCGGATCGTCGGGTCAGAAGCGTGATCACACGCGGTATCGAGACGAAGAGCCTGAGCACGCTCTCGTATGGCTTTACCTCGGCGGTGCACGCAGCGCGCGAGAAACCAGACGTGGCACTCGTCATGAATGTTGCTAACGGATTCTGGCTCCCGATCTTGAAGGCGCGAGGTGTGCCTGCGCTCGTGAACGTGGACGGAATCGAGTGGGACCGAGAAAAGTGGGGAAAGGTCGCGAAGGGAGTGTTCAAGAGTGGCGCCAGGTTCACCGCGAAATGGGCGGATCAGCTAGTTTTCGATGCCCACGAGATCGGTCGACGCTGGGCTCACGAATTCGACCGCGACGGCGTTTTCATTCCTTACGGTGGAGATGCTCCCTCTTCGAGATTGCCCGTAGTGACTGGACTCGAGCGCCGTGGATACATACTGGTCGTCGCCAGATTTGTTCCTGAGAACTCGATTCCTCAGTTCTTCGACGCCGTAGAGCTGCTGCCTTCTGATCTGCGGGTCATAATCGTGGGATCGTCCGGCTACGGTGGGGAGCTAGACGAACGAGCAGAGAAGCTTAGCCAAACTCGGCCCGGCGTCGAATGGCTCGGGCACGTTTCTGACGATCAGAAACTTCTTTCGCTTTGGCAAAACGCTGGAGTGTACTTTCACGGCCACAGCGTAGGAGGAACGAACCCAGCTCTCGTTCAGGCGATGGCCGCCGGGGCTCCGACGCTGGCCCGCGACACGCCGTACAATCGTGAAGTGCTGGGTGATGAAGCGACTTACACCTCACCAAATGCAGCTGAGATAGCTTCTAAACTCGTCAAACTTTTGAATGATCCAGATGAGATGGAAGCCAACTCAATGCGAGGACAGCGGCGTGCCGAGGCTATCTACACCTGGGAGCGGGTGTGTTCATCTTACGAGCGTTCCCTCCGGGAGTTGATCGCATGACCACTTCGTTCCCCAAGGCTTCCGTACTCTGCTTCCCAATGCACGGGCAGTCTAAACTTAGCTCGGAGGGGTATCGGACTAGGGACGGGCACGTCATCGAGTGGTTAGGCAAACTGAACGATCCCGATCCTGTCGCGGTCATTTCCAGACCGGAACCAGCTCCGCTAAGCCTTCGCAAGAATAGGAATGTCGCGCTCAATACGATCGATGTTTCCACCCGTGCTTGGAAGGTACCGAACCTGCGAAACCGGCGTCGTTGGTGGGTCGACAGCGCTAGTAGTTATCCTTCGCTCGATCCCTGGGGTCCCGCGGTGCCTGCAGTCGTCTGGAATCCCTTTGTAGCTTTGGCACCCAAGGGATCCAATCCGTTCTCGAACACGCGTCGAGTCGTTTTCGATCTACTCGATGATTGGACTGTGCACTTCGCGTTCGCGGGGATAAGCGAGGATGTACTTCGCGCTTATAGAGCAGCATTCGAAAAAGCAGATAGTGTTACAGCTAACGCCGAGGGCACGCTTGAGCTTGCTCACCGATTCGGTCGTAAGGACGCCGTACTATTGCCGAACGGTGTCGATCCGGAACGCTTTAGCCGCCGTAGTGAGCCGACGGGGGCACTCAACATCGGTTACGTAGGCAAGATCGGCAAGCGAGTTGACCTCGCTTGCATCGTAGAAACTGCTGAGTCTAACCCGGACGTGACGTTCACCTTCGCGGGACCCATCTTGGACGAAGAGTATCGTGCGCCTCTTAGCGCTTTGCCGAACCTGAGATTGTTGGGCGATGTGCATTACACTGACGTCCCCGATCTCTTGCAGAGCTTCGACGTTGGCTGGGTCCCTCATCGGGTCGGTGAGGGCGAGGTTGGAGGCGATGTAATCAAGACCTACGAATACCGCGCCGCCGGACTTCCCGTGCTGGCGACTCCGTTCGCTGGCGTTGAACAGCGAGGATTTGCAGGACTGCATGTGCTCGAGGGGACTCGACATGGTTCGTGGATCAAGGATCTGGCGAGTAAGCACTCGCGAGTTAGCCGGGTCGAGGAAGATTTTCCTGAACTCATGACCTGGGAGTCAAAAGCGCGTCGAATCCGAGGTCTCTACGGTGCCTAATGATACGAAGCGAGTCGTCCTTCTCGCCGCTCCACTGATGGCTAGAAGCGGGGTGTATAGAACGGCGCTGGACTTGGTTGCCACTGCTCAAGCGCAGGGTCATGACTGGAAAGCACTAATAGGCTTGCGATCGTCGGCCTTGGGCGAACGTTCAGAAGCACCAGGCGTAGAAGAACGTGATGTCGTTAGTCATGGCCGGCACGTTATAGATGAACTGGGCGACTGGTTCGCTAGATCTGACGCAGTTCAAGAGGCGGACACTGTCATCACATTGATCTCGCAGTCCGACA
Source organism: Pseudoclavibacter sp. RFBB5 (assembly GCF_002931555.1). Lineage (GTDB taxonomy): Bacteria > Actinomycetota > Actinomycetes > Actinomycetales > Microbacteriaceae > Pseudoclavibacter. Next base: position 491,123 of record NZ_PSTZ01000001.1, read on the forward strand.
TCGCGTATGGCAGACGGCTACGAATGGCGGGGAAGAACTGGGTGGCCTGGACGAGGGGAATGCCTTGGCCCGACAAAGGGGAGCAGTCAGCCTCTAGGACGTTAGCGGCTCGCATGATCGAGAGCTGGGCTCTGCGACGCGCGGATGAGGTGTGGGCCACGACGCCTATCCTGGCCAAGGAAGTGGCTCGGGCTCGCGCTCCCTTCATCGTGCCTGCCGGAGTTCCCTCCTCAGTCCGGGTACATGACGGCACGGTCTTGCCTGAGAGGCTTATTTGGGCGGCTCGAGTTGACCGGGACAAGAACCCGCAGCTCTTCCTCGATATCGCCCGAGGCACCGGCATTCATTCTGACATGTACGGCACTGGTCCCCTGGAACAGGCCATGAGAAGGCAGGCTCCGCAGAATGTCAGCGTCGCGGGCTGGGTCGATGCGCGTTCACTCTGGACCCGTCCCAGTATCTTCATTGGCACTTCCCTACGCGAAGCATTTGGTAGAAGTGCAGTTGAGGCAGCTATGACGGGGACGCCTCTGATCCTGTCAGACCAGTACGGAGCTGCTCCGCTCCTATACACGGACCCGGACCTGCGAAAGGCTTTCGTCCTTCCGTTGGATGATGAGGAAGCGTGGATAAGGAGCACTCGGTCTTTAATCGAAGATGACGAGCTGAGAATCAGAGTATCCCAGCACGTGTACGATAATGCCCAGACGCAGTCCATCGAAGCCTCGCTGGCTGCCGCTCAGGCGCGACTGCTGCAGTTCGGGAGCTGACGTGAAGTTAATCGTGCTCTGGATCTTGCGTCGGCAAAGGTTGACCACATGTCAGTAGTTATCTTTGTGATGACATCCGTGATTCTCCTAGCATCGATGCTGTCGAAGACTGACTTGCGATGGAACCTTCTGGGATCGGTCATCCTCATCAACTTGACTGTCTTTCCAGCCTCTTTCAACCGAAACGCATTCGACCTGGTTTCCGGCACGAACCTCGTCATAGTAGTCGCGGGAATGGCTCTCCTAGCACGTGGCCGATTCTACAAGACCTTATTGCTTTTCGCGCCATTTCTAATTATTGCTCTCCTGCTTCAGATCTACGAATGGCATGCCTTAACCTCGTCACTATTGAATTATGCGGTGTATCTACTCGCGTGGGTGGTAGGTATGCGCGTGAGCCAGTCCACTCACGACTCAGCTCGCAACATGCGATGGTTTGCATGGACGCTTCTGATCGTTGTCGTCGTTCAGACGGGTGTGACTTCCCTGCAAGCGATGGGGGTGCCGATCTTCCAGCTCGAGGGGGTTACCGCCGAGCTTGAGAGCGGTCGTGCTAATGGCACAATGGACCACCCAGGAACGCTCGGGAAAGTGCTCATGTTGATTGCTGTTCTAGCGCTGCCTGCGACGCTGAGTGCAGATGTGGCAACCAGACGTATCGCCAGCGTCGCCGTCTGGCTAGCACTGGTACCTATTGCTCTGACAGCCAGTCGTTCAAATTTCATTGCCTACTTAGCCGTCGTCCTTGTTTGGGCCGTAATTCAGCCTGCCAGCAGAAGGTTCGGGGGGCGCCTGGTTCTACCCATGTTTGTTGGCGTGGTTGCACTGATTTTTGTGGACCAAATAATTCAGCGATTCCTAGCGGATCCGAGCGGTGGGCAGCGAGAACACTTCACGATCGTTACGCTTGAGTACTTGCCGCGAGTCCTGTGGACAGGTGTTGGGCCGGGGAAATTCACAAGCTATTTCGGTCAGTTCGATGCACTCATTGCACAGAACTGGCCGGTCCACCATGTAGGTCTACTGCTCCTCTCTGAGCTAGGTCTGCTAGGCGTTGTGGCGTTCTTGATCCCAGTGATCGTCGTGTTCGTCCGAGCACTTCGAGGAGGCAAGGCAGCAGGAGTGGGTGATGCTAGAGCGTTGTTGGCACTCATGCCGTCCTTGATTCTCGTGAGTGTTACTGGTTGGGGTCTCATGTATCCGAACGTATTTACTCTGCTCATGTTCCTCTTCGGATATTTCTCCTTCAGTCTTCAAAGCGCGTCCAAGGCTTCGCAAGCACCTGGGGAACCGGTGGGCAGAAATGTCGTCGTGTATGGCGAAGCTAAACGTCGGAAAAACAAGCGGGAAATGGGATCGATGTCGTGAATCTTTACTGGTGGTCGCCCGGTCGGCATTATGAGTATTTTCGCAAAGAGGCTCGCCTGAATGGCCGGGCCTGGGCAAGTCTTGCTCTCCGAAGTGGGCGCCTTATGCGAAACTTCGGTGATGAGATGTCCCCGTTGGCATGGTCAATCGCCTCCTCGTCGAAAGCGCAATGGAGCCCGCCTTCATCTGCGGATGCGATTGCAATTGGCTCGATTCTCCACCTCGCCCTACGCGACGCTCGACGTGATCTCCTGGTCTGGGGAACGGGTGGGAGGCAGGATCTTACTTCTGCGGAGAAACAGAGGCTGGACTCCTGGAATATTCTTGCGGTGCGGGGGCCGAGGACTGCGGCGCTGCTCGGTAGCGAGTCTGTAGTCACTGGTGATCCTGGCTTGTTTGCTAGCGAGCTTCTAAGTCGACCCATCAGGAAGAAAAGCGGAAAGAAGATATACCTTCCGCATTTTCGCGCGTGGAGTACCAATGAGGGCATCGATGGAATCAGATCGGCCAAGAAGCTCGGCTTCCAGGTGCTTACGCCGGCACATTCGCCGAAGCACATCGCGGAGCAGATCGCTGAGAGTCAGTACCTAGCAGCGTCCAGTTTGCATGGACTCATCTTCGCTCATGCACTCGGAGTTCCAGCGATGGCCGTTACGCCACCTGGACAGGAGCCGGATTTCAAGTACCGTGATCACTACGAATCGGTGGGTGCCAGGCTGACGTTCAGGTCATTGGATCAAGTCGCTACTGCTCTCGAGACTGCTAGCTCGCTTGATTCACTGCCCGAAGTTGCATATAGGGCGGAAATTAGCCGAGAGGCGGGCGTCCGACGCGAGGCACTTGCTAAGGCTCTGATTGAGCACGGGGTCTAGCGGTGCCTCTGAACATAGTCAGTGTCTCTAAAATAGTTCCATTCGCTAGCGCGCCTCATGCAGGCGGCCAGTTCTACTATCAGCACATTAGAACGCTCCTTAGTCTCGGCTACAAAGTGACGATCATCTCTCCTTACGACAAGAGAAACGTCGATGCAAGAGCACGACTAGATCTCCCCGTAAATGTGCTTCTCTTCGGGAAGGATCCCACACCGGCGGGCTCCTTGGGCGTGATTCTCGCGCGAATAGATTTGCGAGTTCGTGTATACAAGGGTCGACTAAGTCGACGGCACCGGAAAGCTTTTCGGCGCGAGCCGGCCGTCCTCAGCGCCGTTCTAGCGGCCGATCTGGTCGAATTTCAGTGGACAGAGGCTGGTGAGTTGGCTGCTGGGCCGCTCTCCGAGGTGAGAAGGTCTTGGCCAGAGCAGACTCCGCGTGTGCTGATTGCCCACGACGTACTTGCACAGCGCGAGAATCGACGTTTGGACGCAGCCCGAAAATTCTCTGCCCGCTGGACTCTGGCAAAAGTACGTCGGAGGCAGACGGTCCGGGATGAGTGCAGAACCGTTAAGGTCATGGACCTAGTTCTCGCGTTGAGTCCCAAGGACAAGGGCATGCTCCAGACAATTTCAACTGGAACCTCCGTCGTGTCTGTCACTCCTCCTCTCACTCTCGAGAGGATAGAGACACCAAGCGTACACGAGCGATCTGCAGGGGTTCTTTTCGTCGGTGCCTTCCATCGTCCAGAAAATATCGATGCCGCCTTGTGGCTGCTCAGGGAAATCTGGCCACTGGTGCGAGCTAGGAACCCGGCGGCGGAGCTAGTGATCGCAGGTGCTTCACCAACAGCACAGATGAGGATTCTCGCGAATGATCTGGGCCGCGTAACAGTTACGGGGTACGTTCCGAGTCTCTATCCGTATTACGCGAGTTGCTTAGTGAACGTCGTTCCCCTTCGACAGGGTGCTGGCGTAAAGTTTAAAACGATCGATGCGCTGCTAATGAGTCAGGCAGTCGTGTCGACGTCAGTTGGTCTCGAAGGTATCCACGCCCCTGAAGGCACGGTCTGGGCACGTGCAGAAAACGCGGACGAAATCGCAGGGGCGATTCTCGAGGCTCTCAAGGATCCGCGACACAGTGCTTCCGTTGGTAAGAAAGCAGCAGAGTGGGCAGCTGCGGAGTACTCGCATGAGAACTATTCGTCGACTCTCTTACGTGAGTATGCACGCTTGATCACTGCCAGGGTCCGCGAATGACGATCAGCTCATTCGGCCGGCAGGCAAGCCGGGGCGGCATGATCACCATGATTGGCCAGGTCGCCAGGATTGGCACACAGCTAGTCAGCCTGGTGATCTTGGCTAGGTTGCTAGCTCCGGACGACTTTGGACTGATGGCCATGGTGGTGGCTGTGGTGGGTGTCGGTGAGGTGGTGCGCGATTTCGGTTTGAGTTCGGCCGCCGTCCAGGCCGCCTCGCTCTCAAGAGGACAGAGAGACAAGCTCTTCTGGATCAATTCTGGTATTGGGTTGGCGCTGGGACTCGTTTGTGCGTCGATGGCTCCGCTCTTGGCCTACCTCTATGACAGGCCTGAGCTTGTAGCTATCACAATCGCTTTGTCTCCAACATTCCTGCTGAATGGTTTAAGCACACAACATCGGGCGAACCTGAACAGGGAGATGAAGTTCGCTAGGTTGGCCATAGTTGAGACGCTGGCTCCAGTGATGGCCCTCGTCGTTGGGGTCGCGATCGCTTTGCTCTCGGGAGGCTACTGGGCTCTCGTCGGTCAGCAGCTCGCATTAGCTGTATTCACTCTCCTGTTATCCGTCTGCCTCGGCCCCTGGTTGCCTGGTGGCTGGCGCCGCGACGCGGACGTCAGGCCGTTCATGAGATTCGGCCTGAACCTCCTCTTAGTGCAACTCTTGAACTACGCCAGCCGTAACATCGATTCCGTGGTCATCGGTGCTCGATTCGGAGCACAGTCCCTGGGTCTGTACGATCGTGCCTTTCAGCTCGTCATGAAGCCAGTTGCGCAGATCAATGCACCTGCGGTAAAAGTGGCACTACCCACTTTGGCTAAATTGCAAGAATCGCCGGATTTCGCCCGGTTTGTTCTTGCTGGCCAACGTTTGCTGTTGCTTCCTCTGATCGCACTCCTGGGATTCCTTGCTGCAAGCAGTCCCGTTCTGGTGGTTGCGCTGCTGGGCGACGAGTGGGAAGGTTCTGCTTTATACGTATCCATCTTGTCCGTGGGGGCGATCGCGCAAGTAGGAAGCTATTGCGTGTACTGGATATTCCTGGCCAAGGGGCTGACCGGATCGAATCTGAAATACGCGCTAGTCACGCGCCCAATCATGATTGCCATGGTGCTGATGGGGGCGCTAGTCAGTCCTGAATTAGCAGCTGCTGGCTATTCTGCATCACTCTTGGTGATGTGGCCTCTTGGCATTTGGTGGATTCGCCGAGTTCCTGGGGTGCCTGCGCGTTCCATGGCGTGGAACGGCTTCCGAACACTTCTCACAGTGACACCAGCCTCCGTAGTCGTAGCCGCGTTTGCCCTCCACTGGTCAGAGAGCGGCGAGCTGCCGGGCTGGATTGCGTTGGTCCTATCTCTGGTCCTCTACGCAGTGTCATATTCTGTTACCCTCGCTATCTGGCCTGCGGCTAGGAGAGACTTTGTTTTCGTGAGCACAAAAGCGAGGGATGGGCTGAGGCGTGCTTAGTTTACTTAATACCAAATCTCGTTAGATCAAACTCTAGGAGTATAGAATGCACTTGTCTGTTATTGGATGCGGTTACCTCGGAGCTGTCCACGCTGCAGCAATGGCCTCAATTGGGCATCATGTTGTTGGTATTGACGTCGATGAGGCAAAGATCGCCCAGCTATCTGCTGGGCATGCTCCATTTTTCGAGCCTGGCCTGCAGGAACTTCTAGAAGCCGGGCTTCAGTCTGGACGACTAGCGTTCTCCTCTGACATGTCTGCAGCTCAGCATGCTCAGGTGCATTTCATCGGTGTTGGGACCCCCCAGCAGAGAGGCAGCTACGCTGCTGATCTCACCTTTGTTGATGCGGCGGTAGAATCCTTGCTGCCGTACTTAGAGGCAGGAGACATCGTCGCAGGTAAATCGACCGTCCCAGTGGGTACGGCGGAGCGCCTGGCCCCGTCCATCACCGCTACCGGCGCGACTTTGGTCTGGAACCCGGAGTTCTTGAGGGAGGGTTTCGCAGTGGTGGATACGATCTCTCCAGATCGCCTCGTTGTCGGCGTTCCCGCCGGAGATGACGGGGAGAAAGCTGTCGAAGTATTACGCGACGTATATCACACGGCTATCGCCTCTGATACGCCGTTGATCGTCACCGATTATGCGACATCCGAGCTGGTAAAGGTATCAGCCAACGCTTTCCTTGCTACCAAAATCTCATTCATCAATGCTATGGCCGAGATAGCCGAGGTGACTGGAGCAGATGTGACTCAGTTGGCAGACGCCATCGGGCATGATGCTCGGATTGGCCGGCGTTTCCTCGGCGCGGGAATAGGTTTCGGTGGTGGATGCTTGCCGAAGGATATCCGTGCCTTCTCAGCGCGCGCCGAGGAGCTCGGCCGAGGAGAATCGGTCAACTTCTTGCGAGAGGTGGATGCCATCAACTTGCGGCGCCGCGAGCGCGCTGTTCAGCTGGTGGTCGAGAGTGTTGGCGGCTCGGTCTTCGACAAGCGTGTCGCCGTTCTCGGTGCGGCATTTAAGCCACACAGTGACGACATTCGAGACTCCCCGGCACTGGACGTAGCTGTGCGGCTCCACGGCCTGGGCGCTGACGTCGTTGTTACCGATCCTGAAGCCCTCGAGAATGCCCGACGAGCCCATCCGCAGCTCTCCTTCGAGCCGGATCTGGTGAGGACGATTACTGGTGCAGACGTGCTCCTGGTGGTCACTGAGTGGGATGAGTACCGTCGCGAACTCGACCCCGATGACGCCGCTTCATGGGCTAAGGAGCGGATCGTAGTAGACGGACGAAATTGCCTCGACGCTACACGGTGGCGAGCGGCAGGGTGGCAGTACTTCGGGATGGGCCGGCCATGAGCCCGGAGTGATAGCTGGCGCTCGTGCAGACCGGCTATCACTCTTCAACCGTGTCGATGAAGGCTCTTCTCGCGTCCAAGTCTTGGAGGAGTTCTATGGTTTCGGAGCCTGGATCCCAGCCCCGTCGCTTTTCTTCGCGAGGTGTGCGCAGGGCACTCATCTCCGCTGCTTGCGTGTCGCTCTTACTATGTTTCATCGGCATGACCCGACTAGTGTTCTTCCCGGAACGCCTCACCCCTACCCGGGCTGATGTCGTGTTCGTTTTGGGGCCAGCTGAGGCAGATCGTCTTGAACTTGGTGAGCGCCTAGTAGAGCATGGGTACGCGGATGCGCTTGTGATTTCTGCGCCCGACAACGAATCCAGATTCGGTAAGAATCAGATCAGTGCCTGTGTCTCGGAGCGACCATACTTCGTCTTCTGTGGTAGATCTATTCCGTACACTACTCAAGGGGAAATGGCTCTGCTTCAGCGGCTCTCTGATGAATACTCTTGGGACTCTGTGCTGGTGGTGACCTCCCGCACTCACGCTAGCCGAGCTGCTCTCTACGCGGCGAGATGCTTCGACGGTAGCTCGTCCGTCATCTGGACAGATCCGCCGCTCAGCTATGAACGCGGTCTTCAGCAACTGGCTTATCAGACAGGGGGTTTCGTGAAGGCGTTCACGTTGACTAATGGCTGTGTTGACGAGTGGTCGCTGTGGTGAATCGTAAGGGTCAACCGCTTCTCATCCTCCACGAGCTTTTGCGTAGCCACCGTTCATGCGACGTTTTGGTTATTGGTGAAGGCTCGTGAGCAGTTTTTGATAGTCACCCGCTGACGAAATGGCAATGCGGCTCCTGTTCAGGCGAGCATGAGTGATCTTTCTTGCACAGTTCTGAGTGGTTCCAAAGTGCACCGTGCAGCAACTGGGGAGCCACGCGCTACGGGGTGACCGGCCCATGCGAAGATTCTGTCGAACTGGTGTCGGCCTGGCGCGACGTGGCGCTGGGGAATATTACCCGGGCGTTGGCGAGTAGTGGCGTCGCATGTACGATCGCTGAATGCCTGAGTCGCCACACAGTACGAAACCTCGATACGCCTGGGTAGACCGAGCGAAGGCCTTTTCTATAATCCTCGTCGTGCTGGCTCACACCCGACTGGAGCTTGCCTTCGTGGGGCTCGAGGTCGCGTGGGTAGATGTGACTGTCGATATCTTCGCCACGATGAGAATGCCGCTGTTTTTTGCTGCATCTGGTCTTTTCGCCGGATCGTGGTTGAAAAGAAGCTGGCCACAGTTGTTGCGCGGGAAGGTTGTCCTACTTGCGTGGGTATTCTTGGCGTGGCAACCTGTCGTCTTCGCGTACAAGCTTCTCGAGATGTATTTCCTGCCTGGGCAGCCTGATAATTCGTTGCTTGGTCAGGTGGGTAAAGTTTTGCTCTCGCCTTTGCGTCCCAACGGTGAGCTCTGGTTCTTGTGGGCTTTAGCCGTGTTCTTCATTTTTGCGAAGGTGGCGGCGCGTGTGCCGCCGAGGATTCAGCTTGCAACTGCTGCGCTCGTGTCTATCCTGTGGCTAAGCTTTTCGAACGCCCTTGTCCCGGATAGCGTGATTCGTCTTCTGGGCAATGGTTGGTCCGGAGTTTTTTCCTATTATTTCTTCTTCCTGGCGGGTGTTTACTTCTCGAAAGGTCTTCTCTCCTGGGTGGCGAACTGCGCTTGGTACGTGTGCGCAGTGGGCGTGATGGTTTGGGGTGCGGTCGCCTGGGTAAGAATGACTTACTTGGTTGACGTGCCAGGTATGATGTTTTTCGTGTCTTGTCTGGGCGCAGTTGCCGGATTCCAGTTAGCGAAATTGCTCTGGTTCGCCTCGTTGCTGGAGCTACTTGGCAAGAATACGTTGCCCATCTATGTAGCACACACATTTGTCCTTGTGGTCCTGACTGTGGCTCTCTATCACTCTCCTTTCTACGCGCTCGCGTTGGCTTGGCCTGGTGTCACCGCGGCTGTTTGGGTCGTCCTGGCGGTGTTGTGTGCCTGGTGGATACACGCAGGCCTGGTGCGGACGCGGTTTGGGTCGCTCTTTTATCGACCGCCCTCGGCTCTTGCGGGGTTCGCGTCGGCCCACAAGTCGTGACGCACGGACATGTCCGAACGGATCGACTCAGCCATTGCCTTGGTCCCGACGATTCTCTGCGCGTGCCCGTCCGCAGAAATCCAGGGCATGGCGGTTCTGTCACTCGGAACGATCCACTCGGCTTGAGGCAATAAGCTTCCGGTATGCGCGCAACTATCACGAAGGCCGTCATCCCTGCTGCGGGCCTGGGGACTCGTTTTCTACCCGCGACCAAAGCGATACCGAAGGAGATGCTCCCAGTCGTAGATCGCCCAGCGATTCAGTATGTGGTCGAGGAAGCTGTGGAGGCTGGTCTCTCCGACGTGCTCATGATCACGGGTCGTCACAAGGCCTCACTCGAAAACCACTTCGACCGCGTTGCCGAGCTCGAGTCTCTCCTTGCGGCGCGTGGTGAGCACGAGAAGCTCGCTCGGGTGAATGCGGCCACCAACCTGGCTGACGTGCATTACCTTCGTCAGGGTGACCCGCTCGGCCTCGGTCACGCGGTGCTCCGCGCCAAGCAGCACATTGGGCATGAGGCCTTCGCTGTGCTCCTCGGCGACGACATCATGTCCTCCGGCGGTTCACTCCTCAAGCGCATGATCGAGGTCCACGAGCAGACTGGCGCGAGTGTCGTCGCTCTGCAGGAGATCGATCTAGACCAGATCTCGGCATACGGCGTAGCCGCGTACGACACGAGCATCCCGCGTGAGCAGGGTGTGGTCGGGCCCGACACGATTCAGCTCACGGGCCTCGTCGAGAAGCCGGCTCGGGAAGACGCGCCGTCCAACCTTGCCGTCATCGGCCGCTACCTGCTCCGGCCCGAGGTGTTCGACGTCCTTGAGCGCACTGCGCCCGGACGTGGCGATGAGATCCAGCTCACCGACGCCCTCGAGGTGCTCGCCGGTGATCCGGAAGCCTTCGGAGGAGTAGTTGGCGTCGTCTACGACGGGCGCCGCTATGACACCGGAAACAAGCTCGAGTACATCAAGGCAACCGTCGAGCTCGCAAGCCAGGACCCGAAGCTTGGCCCGGACCTCAGGCCATGGCTTCAGAGCTTCGCGGCGCAGCTCACGGACTAACAGCTAAGAAACCGTGGGGTGCACCCCGATTGGAGTGCACCCCACGGCTTTCTCGTCTTCGCCGCCTACTTGACTGGTTTCGCGGCGCTGGTCTTGCTCAGACTCGTGTATCCGCTCTTGGACCCCGTGACTTTCACGGTGATGTTCTTGCCCTTGTCCGCCGCAGTCAGTTTGTACGTGCTCTTGGTCGCGCCGCTAATTGGGGCTCCGTTTCGCAGCCATTGGTAATTCAGCGTGACCGGAGCCGGCGACCAGGCACCGGTCTTCGCCGTCAGAGTCTGTCCGACGGCACCCGACCGAGCAATCATCGGGGCCGAAGCAACGGTCAGCGATTGCAGGGGGATACCCTTGACTGCACTCGTCTTCGCGATGCTCGAATAACCAGTCTTCGTGGCCGTGACCCTCACGCTGATGCTCTTCCCTGCATCCGCAGCCGTCAACTTATAACTGCTGCTGGTCGCTCCTGAGATCGCCGAACCACTCCGTAGCCACTGGTACTTCAATGTGACCGGGGACGGAGACCAAGTGCCTGACTTCGCCGTCAGCGTCTGACCGACTTTGACACTGCCAGTGATGGTGGTGTAGGCGTCGCCGAGAGTTGCAGCATCGGTACAGCCTTTGCGGCACTCGTCTTGTTGACATCGACGAAGGTGCCCTTGCTACCAGTGACGCGGACCGACACGTTCTTGCCTGCATCGGCCACGGTCAGTTTGTATGTGTTGCTAGTGGCACCGCCGATAGTGACCCCATTGCGCAGCCACTGGTACGTGAGCGTTACGGGCGACGGTGCCCAGCTTCCTGCCTTGGCGGTGAGCGTTTGACCGACCTTGGCAGTGCCCGAAACCGTCGGCGCGGGCGTGGCCGTCAACGCTTGCAGAGGCACGGCCTTCTCAGTGCTGGTCTTGCTCGCGGTCGTGTGACCAGTCTTGGATCCCGTGACCTTGACGCTGACCCGCTCGCCGGCGTCGGCGGCGGTCAATCTGTACGTCGCCGCCGTTGCTCCGCTGATCGAGGACCCATGACGAAGCCACTGATACTTCAGCGTCACTGGCGAAGGGGACCAAACGCCGGCCTTGGCCGTCAACGTCTGACCGACCTTGACCGTTCCGGTGATCGTTGGAGTCGGGGCGGCGCTCAGGGTCTGAGGCTGAACTGTGGCCGTCGCGCTCGAGCTTGCTTCGGAGCGCGGAGCAGCGGAGCCTGTCGCCGTGACACGCACGCTCATGGTCTTCCCGAGATCGGAGGAAGTCAGCTTGTACGCCTGACCGGTCGCTCCAGGGATTGCATCCCATCCCCGGATCTACTGGTAGCTGAAGTTGAGTCCGCCGGTGCTCCACGAACCCGGGTTTGCTGTGAGGGTCTGTCCGAAGACTGCCGACCCGCTCACCGTCGGGCTCGACGTGACCACTGGAGGCCCTGCCGCCGTGGCGATGACTGGGTTGCCGCCCGAGCCGTAGTTGATGGCGTAGATCGTGTACGTACCTCCTCCGCTGCCGGCGGGCAAAAGGACTTCGAACCCGTGCTTCGCACCGCGACCATGCGCCTTGTCGACATCGTCCCGGGTGAGGAAGGCCTTGACCGACGCGAGGCCAACCCCATCCCGATAGATGTGCACGTCGATGGGGTCATTCGTATCTGGGTCGAGTGCCCAACCCCGTAACCGAACATTCCCGTCCATGCCAACGACTTCATCCAAGTGGCCGAAGGGCGTGCTGGATGCCGCAATCTGTTTGACTCCGAGTTCCGGATTATCGCCGCCGCCAGCGTTGATCGCGTAGACCTTCACCGACCCGACAGCAAACTCTGTTCCTAAAAAGTACTCATATCCGTGATATGCGCCGCGCCCATGCACAGCGTCGACGTCCGGGCGATGTTTATCTGCGCGGACGGCGCCTCGATAGACGCCGTTCGAGTACACGTGTACGTCAATGGAGTCATTTGTGTCCGGGTCGATTGCCCAGCCTCGCAAGAGCACGCCTCCGAGAACGGGTTCGGCCGAATCGAAGCTGCCGAAGGGCTTAGCGCTTCCCTGCGGGATGTCCTGGAAGTGGATGAACCCACTGGGCCAGCCCGGCCCGCCGCGTGTCACTCGCTTCCAGTGGAAATCTCCAACCCAGTTGTCCTCCGAGATGATGATTTCGTTTGCGGAAATCACCTGTTCAACGTATGCGACGTGGCCCGTGGGCCCGGCCCCTGACGCGTTGGCGTCCCACCATGCGACTGAGCTCACAGTCGGGTTCTGGTCGACCTTGCTCGAGTTCAGGCGCCCCCAGTTGTTGGCGTTGCCATCGCCGCTCCAAGGTCGCTGGTTAGCCATCCCGTTGGAATGGATGAGGCGGTACGCGACGTAGTTCGTGCAGTTGTGGCCGCCGAGCATACGCCAGTACATCGTGTTCGCGGCGCTCGCGCCGGCGTAGCCCGCGTGGCTGTATCCGGCGTTCTGGCAACCTGCGTACCCAGAGCAGAGGCGAACGCTAGCGGCCTGAGCTGGAGCTGCGCTCAGGAAAAGGCTCAGCATTAGCGCGCACACTGTCAGTAGTGCCAGGGATATGCGCCTCAGTTGGGTCTGAGACTGATTATGGGGGGGGGGGTTGCAAAGGCCAATTCGAACTCCAAAGTCGGGGATGAGGAAATCGTAGCTTTCGCCGCCCGGGATGCCTATATCCTCTTTTGACCCGTATGTTGGGGTCGTGCTCGAGGAATTCGAGGGTAACCGCTGAGAATTTCGACTTAAGCTATCTCGAGTTAGATCTCCGGGCCTTCAAAACCCGAGTGAGATACGCCTCGATGGGTCCGCACCTCAGTTCACTAGTCGTCCACCTAACGGACACTGCCGCGATTCCCCGGATCCCTACGCTCGCGGAGTTCATCCCCCGACCGTTAGGCCGAACCCCGCATGCGCATCACGACGTCTCGACGACGCCTCGCTTCCACTCTCGCTGTGACGACCGGGCTGGGGGTGCTCCTCTCCGGCTTCGGCGCGGGGGCAGCATCCGCCGCCGAGCCGTTCACCGACGACCAGCTCGCCTACGACTACCCGTCGAACGCCGAGTACGACTATGTGCCGATCATGGACCAGTTCTCCTGGCTCGTCACCGACCGCGCCGACATCATCGCGCTCAACGACAGCCAGACCGTCGACATCAACAACTCGGCCACCCCCGAGCAGGTCGAGCGCGCGATCGTCGACCAGTACGACGACATGTCCGTCTCCATGGCCGACGGACTCGGCGCGAACCTCGGTGCCATCTACGCCGAGGCGCGCCTCGCGGGCGAGCTGCCGAAGATCGACGCGCTCCTCGCGAAGAGCGGCGGCCTCGTCGGCTACTACTCGTCGTCGAACCCGTCGAAGAACTACTTCGACTACGACCGCCCCTACATCCGCTTCCCCGAGCTGCTCCAGTACCGCGACAAGGAGGGTGGCGACGCGTGGGACTCCACCAGTGGCGCCTACCCGAGCGGCCACACCTCGCAGGCGTACTGGCAGGGCACGTCGCTCTCGATGATGCTGCCCGAGCTCGCCCCGCAGATCCTCGCCCGCACCTCCGAGGCCGGCAACAACCGCATCGTCATGGCCGCCCACTACCCGCTGGATGTGATGAGCGGGCGCATGATGGGTCAGCACATCGTCGAGCGTCGCATGAGCGACCCCGCGTTCCGGGAGCTGTTCGCTGAGGCCGAGACCGAGCTGCGCGGTGTCCTCGAGGCCGGATGCGGTGCGGCACTCGCCGTCTGCATCGCCGCCGACACCCCGTACCTGTCCGATGAGGATGCGCTCGCGCTCTACGAGCAGCGCATGTCGTACGAGTTCCCGCAGATCGCGCCCGCTGGCGACACCGTCACGATCCCCGCGAACGCCGAGTCGCTGCTCATCACGAGCCACCCCGACCTCACGCCCGAGCAGCGTCGTCAGGTGCTCGAGCTCACCGCCATCGACTCCGGATACCCCCTGGACGAGGGCGCCGAGGGCAGCTGGCAGCGACTCAACCTCGCCGCCGCCATGGCAGCGCAGGTCGAGGTCAATGCCGACGGGACGATCAGCCTCGTCGACGCAGGAGCCGAGCAGCCGGAGCCAACCACTCCCGGCACGACCGAGCCAACCGAGACGCCAGCCCCGACCGCCGAGCCGACCGGCACCGCCACTGCAGCGCCCACCGCGCCGGCACCCACCACACCCTCCGCATCCGCAACGCCCACGACTGCGCCGGTAGCAGTCGGCGACAACGCAGACAGTGTCTCGGACGCCCTCGCCACCACCGGCGCCGAGAACCTCAACACCGGACTGCTGGCCGCACTCGCGCTTCTGGTCGCGGGCGCGACCGCACTGCTAGTGCGCAAGCGCGCCACGAACGCGAACGGCTAGCCTCCGCGCGGCGCCTCGCTGCTTGAGGTCCGGCGCCTTGGCGCACGCCTCGCAACCAAACGATGGCCATCCACTTCGCTCTCTGAGCGAGGTGGATGGCCATCGTTTTCTCCGCGGCACAGAGTCGCAAAGCCCCCTTACTTGATGTAGTTCTTCAGTTCCTTCTCAACACTGGTGGTGACGGCGTTGTTGCCGCCGAGGATGACGATGTTCTTGGGCTTGAGCCTCGTGAGTTCGGTTTTGATGACGTCGGGGAGGCTGTTGCCGGGGATGAGGAGGACGGGGCCGTTGTTGGCTCCGGCGACGGGTGCTCCGGAGAGGGCGTCGGGGAAGTTGGTTCCGTTCGCGATGTAGACGGTGTTGACGCCGGGCTTGAAGGTGGACTTCGAGATGGCGACGGAGGTTTGGTAGCGGTCGTCACCGGCAAGGCGAGTGGTGGTTGCCTTGGTGTGAGTGCGGAGCTGGTTGGCGACGTCGGTGGTGACGGCGTTGTTGCCGCCGAGGATGACGATGTTCTTGGGCTTGAGCCTCGTGAGTTCGGTTTTGATGACGTCGGGGAGGCTGTTGCCGGGGATGAGGAGGACGGGGCCGTTGTTGGCTCCGGCGACGGGTGCTCCGGAGAGGGCGTCGGGGAAGTTGGTTCCGTTCGCGATGTAGACGGTGTTGACGCCGGGCTTGAAGGTGGACTTCGAGATGGCGACGGAGGTTTGGTAGCGGTCGTCACCGGCAAGGCGAGTGGTGGTTGCCTTGGTGTGAGTGCGGAGCTGGTTGGCGACGTCGGTGGTGACGGCGTTGTTGCCGCCGAGGATGACGATGTTCTTGGGCTTGAGCCTCGTGAGTTCGGTTTTGATGACGTCGGGGAGGCTGTTGCCGGGGATGAGGAGGACGGGGCCGTTGTTGGCTCCGGCGACGGGTGCTCCGGAGAGGGCGTCGGGGAAGTTGGTTCCGTTCGCGATGTAGACGGTGTTGACGCCGGGCTTGAAGGTGGACTTCGAGATGGCGACGGAGGTTTGGTAGCGGTCGTCACCGGCAAGGCGAGTCGTGGCGCCCGGAACTGCTGGAGTCGACGTTGGCTTCGGAGTCGCAGTCGCCGTGGGCGTTGGCTTCGGAGTTGATGTTGCGGAGGGAGTTGGCTTCGGAGTATCCGTAACGACCGGTCCGTAGGTGACCGTGAGCGTATGTGGGTAGCTAGCGGGTGGGCCGAAGGAGCCTGAGTTGCCGAGGTTGTCGCGCAGGGGGTAGAGACTGACATCCCAGGCGCCGGGTGCTGACCCTGCGGGGATCGTGACGGTTCGCTCGTAGGTGCCGTCAAAGCTGGAGCCGGAGATGAGCGACATCTGCCCGAACCCGGCGGACTGGCCGGAGTCGTGCGACAGCGTGATGTACGGCGCTTGTGCCCCGGAAGGATCGGAGATTCTCGTGGTCACCTTGACTGTCGCGGACGACTTCGAGACATCTACGGTCTTTGGGGTGAAGTCAAACGAGTGCAGCGTGGGAGGCGAAACATCGCTCGGCCCGTTCGAGACGGTTAGCGTTTGTGGGTAGCTAGCGGGTGGGCCGAAGGAGCCTGAGTTGCCGAGGTTGTCGCGCAGGGGGTAGAGACTGACATCCCAGGCGCCGGGTGCTGACCCTGCGGGGATCGTGACGGTTCGCTCGTAGGTGCCGTCAAAGCTGGAGCCGGAGATGAGCGACATCTGCCCGAACCCGGCGGACTGGCCGGAGTCGTGCGACAGCGTGATGTACGGCGCTTGTGCCCCGGAAGGATCGGAGATTCTCGTGGTCACCTTGACTGTCGCGGACGACTTCGAGACATCTACGGTCTTTGGGGTGAAGTCAAACGAGTGCAGCGTCGGAGGCGAAACATCAGGAGCCGCTGATGCCACGGGGGAGAGGCCAACGACGGCGAGGGAAGCGAGAGCGAGGCTCCCGACCGCCTTAATCAAGAAAGCGCGCACAAGTACCTAACTTCGTTGGAGGTTCAGAACAGAGTTACGTTACTTGTTGGTGGCCACCAGGCGCTCACCTGGATATGTCCGGGTAATCGCGCGCGATCGATGGCTGGCCTCACTCGCGAGCAGTTCACCTGACTCATCCGCCAAAGCCGCTATTCTCGAGGCGTCCATTCGCCCCGAGCGGTGATTCGAGGATCCCCCACCCCGGAAGAGGTCGCATGTCCGCTGTTACGAAAGGCGCACGTCGAGTTCTGAATGCTCTGCGGCAAGTCGGCCCACGAGAGGTCGTTCCGCAACGTCGGGAAACTCCCGAGCCAGTCAACGAACCGACGACTGGGGACACCGTCGCGCTTCTGGAAGAGGCCGGTGAGCGCATCCGGCTCGATGTGCTGCGACAGCTGGATCAGAGTCGCGCTTACCAGCCATTCGTCGGTGAGGCTTCAGTCGAGCACCTTCCGATCATCATGTGTCTGTGGGATCGACGGGAGCGTTTCGAGGAGATCCTCCGGATGGTCGACGGCGTGGATGCCCCGCGGCCGTTGCGCCTGATCCTCTGGAACGACAACGAGGCAGACAGCACCTACTACCGCGAGCGACTTGAGGCCTTCACTCCTGAAGGTGCCATCGCTTCCATCGAGTTCCACTCCAGCTCGAAGAACATCCGCGGAATCGCGCGCTTCCTGGCCGTCGTTGATCTCGATCAGCAGGGTTACAGGGGGCCGATCGTCACGCTCGACGACGACCAGATCGTGCAACCCGACTTCGTGACACGGCTACTTCAGGGGTACGAGCCGCAGACGGTCAGTGGCTACTGGGCTTGGAGCTCAAGGCTCGACGACTATGGCGCGCGGCGCCAGCCTCCGGTCGGTGAGATCGCGAACTACGTCGGAACCGGCGGTGCCATCTTCGACAGTCAGATCGTGCGAGATCGGACGTACTTCACGTCCATCCCCCGCAACGGCGTGCTGATCGAGGATGTCTGGATGACGCGGTGGGCTCAGTCTCGCGGGTGGCGCACCTTCCGCGCAGACATAAATGTTCACATGGTCGAGGACGGCAGGAATCAGTTCAGCGCACTGATCCCGATCAAGATGAAGTTTTGGTTAGAGCTGCAAGAGAGATTCCCCGTGGAAGCTTCCGAATTCCAAGGGTAGGCCGCTCGATTTTCTCACTCCGGTAGAAGATTTAGAGTGCGAAGAGCCGGGTAATGCATGGGTGGGGTGGGTCATCCAGGTTCTCCTTGACGTGAATCACAGTCGATTCTTGTGATTCTCCTGACGCTCCCAGTGCATTCTTTCCCATTGGCGAGCAATGCGTTTATTGCTACAGGCTTCGACTTCCCCGACGGGCTTGCGGGGGCGGATGCGGCAGGCAAGCGGGCCATGTCCCTTTACTTTTCTCAGGGGCGCTGAGTGCCTCCGACTGCTCTTGCCGACCTGGGACGGTTGAAGATCGCTGCGCCTTCCAAAGGGACGCTGATCGGTGGACTATATGCATTGAATGCCAACGTTGAGAAGCTCGGTCGGTGTTAGTGCGACTGAGCTGACTGGGTCCCAGGTGTAGCCCGAGTGCTGGGCGTGCCTGGGGTCTAGGTCCCAGCCAGGGTGAGGCGGCGATCGACAGTGGCAGGCTCGCCCCTCCCACCGAACTCCCTCCACATCCACGCCACACTCTGGCCATCGCGGCCAGCGCGCGGTGAACTGGACCCATGCCTAAGACAACGCGCGTGATCAGCGTCTCGGTCCCTGTCTCCGATGTGGATGCGGCGCTCGCCTTCTACACGGATGTGCTCGGTTGCGAGCTCGTCATGGACGTCGAAGCGTGGCCGGGCGCCCGCTACGTCGAGGTTCTTCCGCCGGGTTCCAGCGTGGGCATCGTGCTGCTCCCGCACGACAGCGAGATCCCCATCGCCGTGCGCCTCGGCACCACCGATGCGCAGGAGGCGCACGACCGCATCCGGGCAAGCGGCGTCGAACTCCACAACGACGAAGTGCTGCGCAGGGAGGGCGTCGAGCCGATGTTCTCGTTCACTGACCCGGACGGCAACGGGCTCGTCTACCTGGAGGAGCCGGGCGACCAGACGCCGGGGGAGTAGGGGATGGGCAACGTCGCGCGAAGCGATCGAGCGGCGCGAACAGCCCGAAGCCCCCGCGCTGCCAGCACCCGCCGCACCGCGCGCATCCTCGTGCTCATCGCCGCCGCGATCGGCGTCGTGCACGCCGCCTTCAGCGCGTACTGGGCGCTCGGCGGAACCTGGCTGCTGTCGACCATCGGGGCGATCGCCGTCGAGTTCTCGAGGCGCGAACCAGTGGAGTCGGGCCTCATGCTCGGCGCGGTCGCCCTCGTGAAGGCCCTCGCCGCGCTCATCCCCGTCGCCGTCGACGCGCAGCGGATGCCGTGGCCCAGAGCCTGGCGAGCGATCAGCTGGGTGGGCGGCGGCGGCATCGTGCTCTACGGACTCGTCAACATCGTGGTCAGCGGCGCGGTGCTGCTCCGCATCCTCGTCCCGGAAGGCGGCTACGACCGCGACGCGATGATCGGCCACGCGCTCCTCTGGGACCCGCTCTTCCTGGTTTGGGGGCTTGCCCTCACCGGCTGGCTTTGGCTCACGAGGCCAGTTGGCAAGGCGGTGTCATCCGGGTCTGCCTCGTGACGCTCGCCGCATCCATCGCCGCGTTCGACCACATCATCCCCATGGTCGGCCTCGCGCTCATCGTCGGCATCGACCGCTTCATGTCGGAGGGCCGCGCGCTCACCAACCTGACCGGTAACGGCATCGGCACGTTGGTCGTCGCCCGGTGGACGAAGGCCCTCGACCGGGACCGGCTGCAGGAAGTGCTCGACAACCCGAACGACGTCGACGTCGAGCACCTCATGAGCCTCGACGGGGAAGACGAAGCCGAAGCACGGGCCGAGGGCGAGGACAACCTCGAGCTCGCCTCCGACAGCATCGACCGGAAGACCGAGTTCGCGGTCGACGGGCCGGGACAGGACCGAGCCGACGCTGTCGGCCCCTCGGAGCGCCGTGGATCGTCCAGCGAGTCGAGCTCGCGAGGCTGAGTCCGCGGCCCCACCCTGACCAACTTCAGTGCTCATCGAGCCTGTTCCGGGGCCGAGCGCCCCGAGCCGACGCTTTGGGCACTGAAGTTGGTCATCGGTGTCTCCAGCCCGCGGTGTCTCGCCGCTGTGTCGCGGACGTCGGCGACCGGGCCTCGAGCTGGCGGCGCAGCGGTTCCGCCGGGCCGTCGCTCCGGGACCGCTGTCCAACATCAGTGCTACATGGGCGATTTCTGGCGGATGAATCGTGTCATCGGTCGAATCTGCACTGATGTTGGACAGAGCCCCCGCCACCCGCCGCCGCCACCCGCCACCCGCGGACCCGCCACCTGCCGCCCCGTCGCCGGGCCCGACAAAGAAGAGACGCCCGCCGCCAGCTGATGCTGGTGGCGGGCGTCTCTGAGCTGCAGAAGCGCTCGCAGCCTTACACGCTCGGCGCCCCGAGCTCCCGCGAGATGCGGTCGGCCGCGGCGATCGCGGCGGGCGCGAGTTCCTCGATGGTGTGCCCGGGGTACTCGAGCTCGATCGACGACACGGAGAGTCCGTGTGTCACGGCGCCCGTGTGGTCGCGGATGGGTGCCGACACGCACACGGTGCCGCTCTCGTTCTCGCCGAGGTCGGTCGCGTAGCCGCGAGCCCGCACGCGTGCGAGCTCCTCGTGGAGGGCGTCGAGGTCGGTGATCGTGAGGTCGGTGCGTCGGGGGAGACCCATGCGCTCGGCGAGTGCGTCGACCCGTTCGGGTGCCCAGTCGGCGAGCACGACCTTGCCCATACCGGAGCTGTGCATGGGCACGGCGAGGCCGACGCGGGATCGCATGCGGTACGGCTTCGCGGCGTCTCGGCGGATGACGTAGACCATCTCCGAGTCGGTTGCGACGCCGACGTGGATGGTGCAGTCGACCTCGGCCGCGAGCTGCTCCACGAGGGGGGCGGCGACGCTGGAGATGTCGACGCTCGCGAGCGCCCGGCCGGACAGCGCGAGCAGGGTCGGGCCGGCCCGGTAGCCCTGCTCGGCGCTGCCGCCGAGGTACTCCTGCGAGACGAGGGTGGCGAGGATGCGGTGCACGGTCGCCTTCGCGAGCCCGGCCTCCGCGACGATGTCGGTGAACCGCGGGTGCGCGAGTGCCGCCGCGAGCACGCGCAGCGTCTTCTCGCTGGCCCCTGCAGATGGTGCGGGGGAGCGGTCCACGTCGTCCATGATGACCATCCTCGTCGTCTCCGTCATCACCGCATGTCGGTGATCGGCACAGAGTCCATGTCGTCGAACGACTGGTTCTCGCCGGCCATCGCCCATACGAACGAGTAGCTTGAGGATCCTACTCCGGAGTGCAGGGACCAGCTCGGGGAGAGGACGACGTCGCCGTTCGCGACCATGAGGTGGCGGGTTTCCTTGGGGGCGCCCATGAGGTGCACGACCCGCTGGTCGTCGTCGAGGTCGAAGTAGTGGTAGACCTCGGTGCGGCGGTCATGGGTGTGGGCGGGCATGGTGTTCCACATGCTGCCGGCGTGCAGGCTGGTGACGCCCATGACGATCTGGCAGCTCTTGACGCCGTTCTCGTGGATGCACTGGCGCAGTGTGCGGCGGTTGGAGGTGACCTGGTCGCCGAGTTCGCGGATCGTGCCCTCTTCCGGGGTGACGAGCGTGTTCGGGTAGGTGGTGTGGGCGGGTGCGCTGAAGCCGTAGAACTTGGCGGGGTCGGCGGCGTCTGCGCTTTCGAAGGTCACGTCGACGGTGCCGCGGCCGAGGTACAGGACGGCCGTCTTGGCGAGCTCGTAGCGTTCGCCGTCCGCGACGATGGTGCCCGTGCCGCCGGTGTTGACGAAGCCGATCTCGCGGCGGTCGAGGAAGTTCTCGCTGCGCAGCTCGTCGACGGTCTCGAGCTTGAGGGGCGCGTCGACGGGGACGGCGCCGACGGTGACGACGCGGTCGAAGTGCGTCGAGACGATGCGGATCTCACCGGGGGTGAGGAGCTGCTCGACGAGGTAGCGGTCGCGGAGTCCCTGCTGGTCGAGGGTGGGGATGTCTTCCGGGCGGCCCGGACGGTACTGGTGAGACAAGGGGATGCCTTTCGTTTGCGGTTGAGGTCAGGGGTGGTCGGGTCAGACCAGGCCGAAGAGGCCCGGCAGCCAGAGCGAGAGCTGCGGTACGAACACGACCAGGAACAGGACGACGATGAGCGCGAGGAGGAAGGGGAGGAGGCGCATGATGACCGGCTCGAGCCTCACTCCCGCGACTTGCGCTCCGACGAACAGCACGGGTGCCGATGGCGGCGAGATCACACCGATCGAGAGGTTCATGACCATCATGATGCCGAAGTGCACGGGGTCGACGCCGTAGGAGATGGCGATGGGCAGGAAGATCGGTGTGAAGATCAGGATGGCCGGGGTCGGGTCGAGCGGAATACCGATGATGATCAGCACGATCATCATGATGAGCAGCACGACGACCTTGGAGTCGGTCCACCCGAACAGCGAGTCGGCGAGGATCTGCGGCAGGCGTGCGTAGGTCATGACGAAGCCCATGATCGACGACACCGCGATCAGGAAGATGACGATGGAGCTGGTTCGCGCGGACTCGAAGAGGAGGCGCGGCAGGTCCTTCACGGACACCGTCCGGTAGATGAACGACAGCAGCAGGGCGTAGACGACGGCTACTGCAGAGCCCTCAGTCGGGGTGAAGAACCCGGCGACGATGCCGCCGATGGCGACGACGATGAGGCCGAGCGCGGGGAGCGCCTTCAGGAAGGTGCTGACGATGACGCCGAACGCTGGCAGCGGCTTGCCGCGCAGCTCGGGGTGCTTGCGGGCGTAGAAGAAGACGACCACGGCGCAGGCGAGTGCCCAGAGGGCGCCCGGGATGTACCCGGCGACGAACAGGGCGCCGACCGACGTTCCACCCGCCGCGAGCGAGTAGATGATGAGCGTGTTGCTCGGCGGGATGATCATGCCGGCGGGGGCCGAGGCGACGTTCACGGCAGTGGAGAACGCGGGGTCGTAGCCGTCCTTCTTCTGCATGGGCGCCATGGTGGCGCCGACTGCGGAGGCCGTGGCGACGGCGGATCCGGAGACGGTGCCGAAGATCGCGTTCGCGATGACGTTGGTCTGCGCGAGCGGCGCGGGCATCCGCCCGACGAGCACTCGGGCGAGATTGATGAGCCGTTCCGCGATGCCGCCGTTGTTCATGATGACGCCCGCTAAGACGAAGAACGGGATCGCGAGCAGGGCGAACGAGTTGGCGCCGCGGAACATCTGCTGGGCGCTGGTGATGGCTCCGTTGTCGAAGCCGAGGATGAGGAGCATGCAGAGCGCCGAGGGCAGTCCGATGCTGATGGAGATGGGCGCACCGAGCGCGAGCAGCAGGACGAGCCCGCCGACGAGGATCAGTGCGATGAGACCTGGCTCGATCATATGGATGCGGCCTCCGGGTCCTCGTGCCCACGCGACCTGACGGAGTAGCCGGGCGAGAGCGTGCGTGAGATGTGCAGGACGATGTAGAGCGAGAAGAGGATGCCCGCGATGGGCAGGGCCAGGTAGAGCTGGCCCTGCGTCACCGGGAGGATGGGGTTGGACTGCCCCCAGGCGAGGATCGCCTGCTTGCCGCCGCCGTAGACGAGGGCGTAGAGGACGAACGCGAGGGTGGCGAGGTAGGCGACGATGTCGGCTCCGCGCTGGAGCTGCCTCGGCAGGCGCTCGACGAGGAAGTCCATGACGACGTCAGCCTTCTGGCCGACGACGACGGCGATGCCGATGAAGCTGACCCACACGAAGGTGAAGCGTGCGGCTTCCTCGGTCCACGCGCTCGGTGCGTTCAGCACGAGTCTGGTGAACACCTGCCACACCACGAGCAGCAGCAGCACGCCGAAGAGCGCGATGACCAGTGCTTTCAGGATGCGTCCGAACCACAGCTCGACTGCGGCGGCGGCTTGCTTCACGAGCTAGCTCCTCGCTGCTTCGATGGCGTCGTAGATGGCCTGCGTGCGCTCGTTCGTGACGCGCTCCTCGTGGAGCGGGAGGGTCGCTTCGCGGAACGTCTCGACGTCGACCTCGTTGAACGTGGCGCCGGCCTCTTCGGCCTCGCCCTTGGCGGCGTCGACTGCCTCGGCGAAGAGCTCGAGCTCACGGTCGGAGCTCGCTGCGAGCAGGTCCGTCATCGTGGCCTGCACGTCCGGCTCGATGCCGTCCCACACCGTGGTGCCCGCGATGAGGTAGTCGGGCATCATGAGGTGCTGCGTCTGCGAGTAGAACGGCGCGATCTCGTCGTGCGAGAGGCTCGAGTAGATGAGCTCGTTGTTCTCGGCGCCGTCGAGCACGCCCGACTGGATGGCCGTGAAGACCTCACCCTGGGCCATCGGCGTGCCGACGCCGCCCATGAGCTCCATCATCTTGACGTTCGTGTCGGAGCCGATGACGCGGATCTTCTGTCCGGCCAGGTCGGCGGGCGTCTCGACGGCGCCCTTGCTCGAGTACACGTTGCGCACGCCGCCGTGGAACGCGGACAGCACCTTGATGCTGTCGTCTTCGACGGCGCCGTACAGGTCGCCCATGATGGCGTCGTCGTTGAGCACCTGCATCTGGTGCTCTGGCGAGTCGTAGAGGTAGGGGAGGTTCACGACGGAGAAGTCGGGCTCGAAGTTCTCGAGCAGCGAGCCTGCGATCATCGCGAAGTCGATGGTGCCCGACTGCACCTGCTCGATCGTGGATGCCTGGTCGCCGAGCACCTCGTCGGTGTAGAGGTCGAGGGAGAAGCGGCCGTCGGTCGCCTCGTAGAGCTCGTCGGAGAACTCGAGCAGCGCCTGCGCCTGGGGGTGCTCGACGCTCTGGTTGAAGGCGACCCGGAAGGCCTTCTCGCTGCCCATGAGCTCGCCGACGCCTGGTTCCGCTCCGCCTTCAGTGCCGCCGCCCGCGCCGCTGCCAGAGCATGCGCTGAGGGTCAGTCCTGCGATTGCGACGCCTGCGATGGCGCCGATCTTGCTGATCTTGCTGATCCGCATGGTTCCTCCTCGTTGAGTACTGGCGGCGCTTGCCTTTGCGCTCGCCACGACCGCTATAGTAGCCAGATGAAACCGAGTTCCGCCAGTCGGACCTCGCAACGGAAACAAGTTTCACCGAGCAAGGGAGCACGGGAGTGAGAGCAGCGCAGTACAGCGGCGAGCACCGCATCGTCGTCAACGAGGTCGAGGCGCCAGCGCCGGCCAGCGGCGAAGTCCAGATCCGGGTCGCCTACACGGGCATCTGCGGCACCGACCTGCACGTGCTGCACGGGTCGATGGATGCACGCGTCGACGTCCCGCAGGCCATCGGCCACGAGATGAGCGGCACCGTCGAGTCCGTCGGCGAGGGCGTCACCGCGTTCGCCGCCGGCGACAAGGTCACCGTCATGCCCCTCGACTGGTGCGGCACCTGCCCCGCCTGCAAGGCCGGCAACTCGCACATCTGCCAGAACCTGAACTTCGTCGGCATCGACTCGCCCGGCTCGCTGCAGGAGCTGTGGAACGTGCGCGAGGACCTCGTCGTCCCGCTGCCGGCATCCCTCTCCCTCGAGCACGCCGCACTCGTCGAGCCGCTCGCCGTCGCCTGCCACGACGTGTCGCGCTCGCGGCTCACCGAAGGCGAGACCGCCGTCGTCATCGGCGGCGGCCCCATCGGCCAGCTCATCGCGCTCGTCGCCGCCGCCACCGGCGCGACCGTGTACGTCATCGAGCCCAACCCCGAGCGTCGCGCGCTCGCCGAGCGCCTCGGCGCCCGCACCATCGACCCGACCACGAGCGACGCGGTCGCGATCATCGACGAAGCGACCGGCTCAGCCGGCGCCGACGTCGTCTTCGAGGTCGCCGGCGTCGCCGTCACCGCCCTCACCGCCGTCGACTACGCGAAGGTCCGCGGACGCGTCGTGCTCGTCGCCATCCACCCCAACCCGGTGCCCATCAACCTCCACCGCGTCTTCTGGCGCGAGCTCGAGCTCATCGGCGCCCGCGTCTACGTGCGCGCCGACTTCGAGCGGGCCATCGAGCTGCTCGCATCCGGCGCCGTCCCCGCCGACGAACTCATCACGAGCGTCGTCGGGCTGAGTGAGACCCAGTCGGCCTTCGACCAGCTGTCGGGTGCCGCCGCCATGAAGATCCTCGTCAACGTTCAGGAAGGCTAACCATGACCAGCTTCGACCTCACCGGAAAGACCGCAGTCGTCACGGGAGCCCGCCGCGGCATCGGCCTCGGCATCGCCACCGCCCTCGCCGAAGCCGGCGCAGACATCATCGCCGCCTCCTCGCAGCAGGAAGCCGACGGGGGCGAGGTCGGCGCGCGCGTCCGCGCCCTCGGCCGCAGCTTCGAAGGCCACGGCGTCGACTTCACCGACCGCGCCGCGGTCGAGCAGTTCGGCGACGCCGTCAAGCACGCCGACATCCTCGTCAACAACGCCGGCACCATCCGCCGCGCACCAGCGGCCGAGCACTCGCTCGACTGGTGGGACGAGGTCATCCAGGTCAACCTCTCCAGCCAGTTCGTGCTCAGCCAGATCGTCGGCGGCGCGATGGTGGAGCGCGGCGAGGGCCGCATCATCTTCACCGCGAGCCTCCTCAGCTTCCAGGGCGGCATCAACGTGCCCGGCTACACCGCATCGAAGTCGGCCATCGCGGGCCTCGTGCACGCGCTCAGCAACGAGTGGGCGGCGCGCGGCGTGACCGTCAACGCCATCGCCCCCGGCTACATCGCCACCGACAACACGGAGGCGCTGCGCGAAGACAGCGACCGCTCGCGCTCCATCCTCGAGCGCATCCCGGCCGGCCGCTGGGGTGAGGCCGACGACCTCGGCGGCGCCGCCGTGTTCCTCGCGAGCCCCGCCGCCGCGTACGTCACGGGCGTCGTCCTCCCCGTCGACGGCGGGTGGCTCGCGCGATGAGCTCCCTCTTCGAGGGGCACCCCATCGTTCCCCTCTCCACACCGAGCACCACCGCGCAGGCGGAAGCGCTCGCCGACGGGCTCGTCGCCGGCGGCATCGGCATCGTCGAGATCGCCCTCCGCGGCGACGGGGCGCTCGCCGCGATGCGCCACATCGCGGGCCGCCCCGACCTCATCGTGGGAGCCGGCACGGTCCTCGACGTCGAGCAGGCGCAGCAGGCGCTGGATGCGGGTGCCCAGTTCCTCGTGTCGCCCGGCCTCTCGGCCGACGTGGTGCGCGCCGGACAGCGCGCGTGCGTGCCCGTGCTCCCCGGCACCCTCACGCCAACCGACATCACGGCGGCCCGCGAGCTGGGGCTCACGCAGCTCAAGCTGTTCCCCGCCGGAAACTTCGGCGGGCTCGCGCTGCTCGGCACCTACGCGTCCGTGTTCCGCGGCATCACGTTCATGCCGAGCGGCGGCATCACGCCCGCGAACCTCGCCGAGCACCTCGAGCATCCGGCCGTCTTCGCCGTCAGCGGCAGCTGGCTCGGCGGCGCGAAGCTGCTTGACGCCGGAGCGGATGCGGTCGCCGCGGCGGCACGCGAGGCGTCAGAGATCGCCGCCCAGGTGCTGCAGGCCAAGGCGGCCGCCGCGTGAGCGGCATCGTCACCATCGGCGAGGCGCTCGGGCTCGTGCTCGCGCGCCGCGCCGGCGGCTTCGACCTGCAATCGGACGCGGAGATGAGCTTCGGCGGCGCCGAGAGCAACGTCGCGATCGCCGCCGCCCGCCTCGGCAGCGAGGTCGCCTGGATCGGACGGCTCGGCGACGACGCCATCGGCAACCG
The DNA here is from genome assembly GCF_002931555.1 of Pseudoclavibacter sp. RFBB5. Lineage (GTDB taxonomy): Bacteria > Actinomycetota > Actinomycetes > Actinomycetales > Microbacteriaceae > Pseudoclavibacter. Next base: position 518,476 of record NZ_PSTZ01000001.1, read on the forward strand.
CATCCGTCGCACCCTCCGGGCCGAGCAGGTGCAGCTGCACGCGCGCATCGACGCGGATGTTCCCACGGCGCTCATGGTCAAGGACCGGCCACGCCCAGGGCACAGCCGCGTCACCTACTACCGGCACGGGTTCGCGGGCAGCCGCATCACCCCGGCCGACGTGCCGAACGACGTGATCGCCGGGGCAGACGTGCTGCACGTCACCGGCATCAGCCTCGCCCTCAGCGACAGCTCGGCCGAGACGATCTTGAACGCCGTCCGGTTCGCCCGCGAGCGCGGCGTGACGGTGTCGTTCGACGTCAACCACCGCAGCAAGCTCTGGTCGGCCGAGACCGCGGCGCCCCGCTACCGTGAGCTCGTCGCGCTCAGCGACATCGTCTTCGCCGGCGACGACGAGGCCGCCATGATCGTCGGCGAATCCTCGCCCCTCGAGCAGGCCCGCGCCCTGCAGGCCCTCGGGCCCACCCAGGTGCTCATCAAGCGCGGCGAGCACGGCGCATCCGGCGTCGACGGCGAGCTCGAGCTCGAGGTGCCCGCCTACCGTGTGGACGTCGTCGACACCGTCGGAGCCGGAGACGCGTTCGCCGCCGGCTACCTCGTCGAACTCACCCGCGGCGGCACCCTCGAGCAGCGGATGCTCACCGCCGCCGCCTGCGGAGCCTGCGCGTGCCGCGCCGACGGCGACTGGGAGTCGCAGCCGAGCTGGGGCGACGTGCGCGGCCTCGTCGAAGGCTCCGGCGACGCCGTCCTCCGCTGAGCCGCGGCCCGCCAGCCCGCCAGCGCCTCACCGCACCTCACCGAAACCGAACCCCTGCCGACGCAGACAGAAGACTGGAACACGCCCATATGACCTTCGAGATCGGCGACGAGCACTTCCTCCTCGACGGCGAGCCGCACCGCGTGCTCTCCGGGGCCCTGCACTACTTCCGCGTGCATCCCGAGCAGTGGGCTGACCGCATCCAGAAGGCGAAGCTCATGGGGCTCAACACCATCGAGACGTACGTGGCGTGGAACGCGCACGAGCCCCGCAAGGGGGAGTGGGATGCGACGGGCTGGAACGACCTCGGGCGCTTCCTCGACCTCATCGCCGCCGAGGGGATGCACGCCATCGTGCGGCCCGGACCGTACATTTGCGCCGAGTGGCACAACGGCGGCCTGCCGACCTGGCTCACGGCGATGCCTGGGATCGGGCTGCGCCGGTCGGAGCCCGCGTACCTGTCCGAGGTGGAGACGTACCTGCGGCGCGTCTACGACATCGTCGCACCGCGGCAGATCGACCTGGGCGGGCCCGTGGTGCTCGTGCAGATCGAGAACGAGTACGGCGCGTACGGCAACGACACCGCCTACCTCGAGCGGCTCATCGAGGTCACCCGCGAGGCTGGCATCACGGTGCCACTCACGACGATTGACCAGCCCACCGACCAGATGCTGAGCGACGGCAGCGTCGCAGGCGCCCACCTCACCGGCTCGTTCGGGTCGCGCGCCGACGAGCGCCTCGCCACCCTGCGACGCCACCAGCCCACCGGCCCCCTCATGTGCGCGGAGTTCTGGGACGGCTGGTTCGACTGGTGGGGCGCCTTCCACCACACGACCAGCGTCGAGGATGCGGCGCGCGAGCTCGACGCGCTCCTCGCCGCCGGCGCCTCCGTGAACTTCTACATGGTCCACGGTGGCACCAACTACGGCCTCACCAATGGCGCCAACCACAAAGGCCGCTACCTGCCCATCGCGACGTCCTACGACTACGACGCCCCACTCGACGAGGCCGGCAACCCGACACCCAAGTTCTTCGCGTTCAAGGACGTCATCGCGAAATACGCGGACGTGCCCGCCGAATCGCCGGCCGCCGGCGGGCCTGCGCCCGAGTTCACGGCTCCGCTCTCCGTCGTTGCGGCGGATGCGTGGCTGCCGACCGTCTCGGACGCCCGCGCCGGCTCGCCCGGTTCGGCTGCATCGGCTGCATCGGCTGACACTGCTCGCTCGGCCGGTTCGGCTGGTTCGGCTGCATCGGCTGACGCCGCTCGCTCGGACGGGACTCTCGCCTCGCCAGCGACGTACGCCGTCCCACCGACCTTCGACGCGCTGCAGCACCTCAGCGCGCTCATCAGCTACGAAGTCGAGCTGCCCGACGCATCCAAGCCTCGCCTGCTCGAGTTCGAGGAGGTGCGCGACCACGCATGGGTCTCGGTCGACGGCATCCCCATCGGCACGCTCTCGCGCACCCTCCACGAGACCGCGATCGTCGTCCCGCCCGGGCAGCGACTGCGCGTGCTCGTCGAAGAGCAGGGCCGCGTGAACTACGCCGAGCGCATCGGCGAGGAGAAGGGCATCATCGGCACGCCACTCCTCGACGGGGTACCGCTCGAAGGATGGACGGCGACCCCCATCGACGTCGCCGAAGCCGGAGTGGCGATCGCCGCGGCCGGGGCTGACCTCGCCGCTGGTTCTGCTGGTGCTCCTGCCGATGTCGGTGGTGCTGGCCTCGCTGCCGCCGACGCATCCTCGTCACTGGCTCATCCCGGGACGCCGCTCGGGCTCACAGGCCTTCGCGGCGAGTTCGAGCTCGAAGAGCCGGCGGATCTGTACCTGGACACCTCGAAGTGGGGCAAGGGATACGCGCTCGTCAACGGCTTCCTGCTCGGGCGCTACTGGCGGAGCGGGCCGCAGCAGACGCTCTACGTGCCGGGCTCGGTCCTCAAATCCGGCACGAACACGATCTCGGTCATCGAGCTCGAGGTGACGGCGTCGCCCGTCGCCCGCTTCGTCGCCCAAGCCGCCCTCGGCCCCCTCGAGGAGTAACCCCGCCGCGCGCTCGCCCCGCGCGCCGCATCCGCATCGCTGCCAGTCGAATGGCCCTTCTGGGAAGTCCAGAAGGGCCATTTGGCTGGCAGTGCTTGCTTCTCGGCGGCGCTCAAGGGCCACTTGACTGGCAGCGATCACCGGGAGGGGGTAGGGGGCATTCGGCTGGCAGCGTTGAGATGGGCGCTCGCGAGGTGAGTCTCCTCCGCCCTCTCGCCTCTCGCCTCTCGCCTCCACCTTGCCGATCTTTCGGGGCGGGGCAACGCGCCGTGTCCGCATCGCTGCCAGTCGAATGGCCCTTCTGGGAAGTCCAGAAGGGCCATTTGGCTGGCAGTGCTTGCTTCTCGGCGGCGCTAAAGGGCCACTTGACTGGCAGCGGCGGCGGATGAGCGGCGCTAAGGGGCCACTTGACTGGCAGCGATCGCCGGGGAGGCGGCACTTGCCGCTAGGCGTCGTTGGATCGCCCGCCGGTGCGGGTCGCGTCGCTCGAGGACGTGCGGGTCGCCTCGCTCGAGGATGAGCTGGACGCCTCGCCCGAGGTCGGGCTGATGCTCGCGCGCGCATCCGTCGCATCCGTCGCAACCCGGGCATCCGTCGCGTCGGCGGCCGTCTCGATGGGCTCGTCCTGCACCGTGGAGCGCTCGGACTTGCTGCGGTCGTTCCGCGTCTTGAGGAGGCTCGCGATCGTGGCGACCGCGATGGTCGCGCCGATGAACGTGAGCGAGAACCAGATCGGGATCTCGGGCACCCACAGCAGCGGCTCGCCGCCGTTGATGAACGGCACCTCGTTGACGTGCAGGGCGTGGAAGACGAGCTTCACGGCGATGAAGCCGAGGATGACGGCGAGGCCCTGGCTGAGGTAGACGAGGCGCTCGAGGAGTCCGCCGATGAGGAAGAACAGCTGGCGCAGGCCCATGAGGGCGAAGGCGTTCGCGGTGAACACGATGTACGCCTCGTTCGTGAGGCCGTAGATGGCGGGGATCGAGTCGAGGGCGAAGACCAGGTCGATGAAGCCGATCGCGACGATCGTGAGCAGCATCGGGGTGACCCAGCGCTTGCCGTCCTTCTTCACGGTGAGCTTGTCGCCGTGGTACTCGTCGGTGACGGGCAGGATGCGGCGCACGAAGCGCATGAACGCGTTGTTCGAGGGGTCACCGTGGTCGCCCTTGATCTGCTGGTAGGCGAGCACGAAGAGCAGCGCGCCGAACAGGTAGAAGACCCAGGAGAAGTTCTCGATGAGGGCGGCGCCGACGGCGATGAACCCGCCGCGCATGATGAGCGCGATGACGATGCCGATCATCAGCACCTTCTGCTGGTAGATCTTCGGCACCGCGAAGCCGGTCATGATGATGAGGAACAGGAAGAGGTTGTCGAGCGACAGCGCCTTCTCGGTCAGGTAGCCGGCGAAGTACTCGCCGCCGTAGCGCCAGTCGGTGACGAAGCCGATGCCGACGCCGAACAGCAGCGCGAGGCCGATGTAGAACGCGGACCAGCGCGCGGATTCTCGGATGGTCGGCTCGTGCGGCTTCCGCACATGGGCGAAGAACTCGTAGACGAAGAAGCCGATCGTCACGGCGATCGTGATCAGCCAGACAGAGGTCGTGACCTGCATGGGGGTACTCCAAAGGGGGATTGGTGTTCGACAACGACACCAAGGTCTCCTCCGCCCCGACCAGATCAGCGACGCTGACCTGGTGGAACCGGCGCCCCGGAACGTGGAATCACGCTCGTATTGACGGGCACACCGCAGACGGGAGTACTCCCCTTGCTTCGGGAGATAGTAGACGGACTTCCGCAGAGGAAACCTGGAAGAACTCCTTCGCGGGCCTGGCTCGAGCCTGCCTCCTTCTGCTCGTAACCGGATGGGATGCGGGCTTGACGCCGCACCCGAGGCCTGAGCTAGTCTTGAATCCCGCATTGGCAATCGGTTGCCGCATGCGTAGAAGTGGAGAAGCAGCCATGTCTCGTCCGAACTTCCTGTTCATCTCGACCCATGACATCAATCCTCATCTCGGCACCTACGCCGGGATCTGGCCGGGTGCAGAGCAAGCTCGGACACCGAACCTCGATCGGCTGGCAGCGCAGGGGGTGAGGTTCGATCAGGCATTCTCGGCGGCTCCGATCTGCGCACCGTCCCGGTCTGCGGTCTTCACGGGCAGGTATCCCATATCGACGGGAACCATGCACATGCGCAGTGCTGCCGTGCCACCAGCGGATGTCGAGCTGTTCAGTGAGACGCTCCGACGCTCCGGCTACTACACGACCAACAACTGGTTCACGGATGTCAATTTCGACGTTCCGCCGACTGCTTTCGACGACTGCTCGGCGACTGCGCACTGGCGAGACCGCCCGACTCGCGAGACTCCATTCTTTGCCGCGTTCCACGGCATGACCACGCACGAGTCCCAGATCTACGCGCCGGAAGAGCGGCTTCAGGCTGCACTCGCGGCTCTGTCGGTTGAGGACCGTGTGCGCCCCGAGGATGTGTCGCTGCCTCCCTACCACCCGGACACCGAGTCTTTCAGGCGCGCTTGGAGTGCGTACCTGAATCTGATCACCGTCATGGACATGTGGGTCGGGGACCTGCTCTCGCAATTGGAGGAGGATGGACTCGCCGAAGAGACGATCGTCATCTTCTGGAGCGACCACGGTGCTGGCATGCCCGGCGCCAAGCGCTGGGCCTCGGAAGCGGGAGTTCGCGTCCCGCTGATCATGCGTTGGCCTGAGCACATCGAGCCAGGTTCCGTGCGCTCCGAGGTCGTGGAGCTGCAGGATCTGGCAGCGACGGTCCTGACGATGGCGGACGTCCAACCCGCTGCGCCTCTGGAGGCAACACCCTTGTACGACCGAGAGGGTGAGGTGCTCGAGGCGCGCAAGTACGCGTTCAGTGCTCGAGATCGGATGGTGGACGATCGGGACACGTCCCGCACGGTGAGGGATGAGCGATTCCGATACACGCGACACCTGCATCCGGACCGCCCATGGATGCAGTACTCGCACTACCCAGAGCGTTTCGCGACGTGGCGGAACCTGCGGGAGCTGCGCTATCAAGAGGCACAGCTCACCGGAAACGGCGAGCAGGCGCTCCTCCTTACGCCCCCGCAGCGCAGGTTGGTGGACTCGCACAAGGAACCGGAGGAGCTCTTCGACATCCTGCACGACCCCCACCAGACGGAGAACCTGGTGGGGTCACCCGAGCATGGCGCGAAGTTGGCTGAGCTGAGCGCGGCCCTCGACCAGTGGATGGAGCGGACGGGCGATCTGGGGCAGCTCGCGGAGGATGCGCTTGTCGAAACGTGGGGGACCGGTGAATATCGACCACGAGCGGAGGCGCCGCGTGTTCGCTGCGAAGGAGGCGAGCTCACCGCTGAGGTGTCTGATCCGTCAGTGTCGATCGGGTGGAGCTACGAGCCACCTGGACGGCGAGACCCGATTCCGCTCGAAGTGATCCTCGGTCAGCGGATGACCTTCGAGCACCCTTGGAATCTTTACACTGGCCCGATCACGTTGACGGAGAGGACCGTCTGGGTTCGGACCTGGCGTCTGGGCTACCAGCCCGGGCTCCCCGTCAGGCTGGACGTCCCATCGGAAGCGGCGTGAGGGAGCGTTTTCCAAGAGGGGTCTATGCGCGAGGAACTGAGCCCGACCCGCGGTTCAGTCTCGCCAATGAGCGCACGTTCCTCGCATGGGTGCGTACCGCCCTGGCGTTGCTGGCCGTGGGGGTTGCGCTGGAGGCCGTTCAAGTGCCGGTCTCGCCGACCCTTCGCTTCGCGTCCGCTGCGATCTTCGTGCTGCTGGGTCTGCTGGCAGCGGTGCAGGGCTGGTGCGGTTGGAGGCGAACAGAGACTGCACTGCGGGAGGGCAGCCCGTTGCCTCCTGCCAGCAGCGCCTTGGTCATCGTCATCGGAGTCGTCTTGGCCGTGGCGCTGCTTGCTGTGGGACATGCATGGGGGTGAAGGGACGACAGCTGCTCTTCGACCCTGGACTGCAGCCGGAGCGCACGGCGCTCGCCTGGCAGCGGACGATTCTCTCGCTCGCGGTGGCGTCCACGGCTTGCGTTCGCGTCGGCGGGGCGGCGCTGGGGGTCGATGCGGCCCTGCTGGGTCTTCTCTCCGTCCTGTCGGTGGTCGCCTGCCTCTACAGTCTGAGTCGTTCTCGCTACCGTCGAGTGTGCCGGGAGCTCTGTGAGGAGAATCGACTGGGCAGAGGCGGGATGGGGATCGCCATGGCGGCGCTGGCGTTGGTGGTCGTTGCGCTTCTCGCTGCGGTCGCCGTGGTCGGCCTCGCGATCGGACGAGCGCAGGGCTGATGTCCACGGCGTCGTGGCAGCTCGGCAGGTGTCGGACTTCGATTCCCGTGTCCGTGCGATCGCTGGGCTACGCCGCATGGCAATCGGTTGGCACCAAAGCACAGGGTAGGCGGTCGGAGCGGGGAGAGGACCTGTCTCGCTTGGTTTCAATCGGTCAACGGACTTTGGCAACCGGTTGTGGCCAAAGCCCATCTTGTGCATAATGGGCTCAGCGAATCTGGTGACGATCGCTTGAGACGAGCTGAGTGCTTGTGACATTCAATGAGGAAGGTCAACATGTCAATACGGAAGTCCCTAGCGGCCGCCGCAGCGGTTGCGGTGCTGGCGCTTACCGCCTGCAGCGGTGGCGGTGGCGGCTCGACGACGAGCCCAGCCGGCGATGGTTCACGCGGAGACCTCCTCCGCGTGGGCGTGATCAATGATGTGAGCTCGTGGGACCCTGCGCAGGCCGCTCCCTCAGCAGACCTGCTGGAGATGGAGCGTGCGATCTACGACACGCTCCTGCTCACGGACCTCGAGGGCGAGGTGATCGCGGGCCTCGCCGAGGAGTGGGCCTATGTGAACGACGAGCGGACTGAGCTGGAGCTCAAGATCCGCGAGGGTGTGACGTTCAGTGACGGAACCGCACTTGATGCCGAGGCCGTCAAGATCAACCTCGATAACTTCATGGCCGGCAACGGCCCCATGGCAGCACAGCTTGGTGGTGTGCAAGCCGTCGAAGCCGCTGATGCACAGACCGTTCGGCTGACCCTCGGCGCGCCGAATCCTGCTCTCCTCTTCAACCTCACTCGGCAGGCTGGCCTCATCGCGAGCCCCGCAGGCATCGAGAGCGGCTCTATTGCTACGGACCCGGTGGGAACAGGACCATATGTGCTTGATGCCGCTTCGGTCCGCGGCAGCCAGTACGTGATGACCGCGCGCGAGGACTACTGGCAGCCCGATTACCAGATGTGGAACAGCCTGAACTTCCGGGTGCTCGCCGACCCGACCGCGCGAGCGAATGCGCTCACCTCGAAGCAGATCGACGTCACCCTGGTCCAGCCAGGTCAGATCGAGCAGGTCGAGGCCCAGGGAGCTGAGATCGCGACCTGGACGGCGAGCGTCATGGGGTTGATCCTCATGGACCGCAACGGCGCCATGGCACCTGAGCTCGAGGACGTCCGGGTTCGTCAGGCCATCAATCACGCGTTCGACCGCGACCTGATTCTCGAGCAGGCCGGTAAGGGCCTCGGAGAGAAGACGGCCCAGCTCTTCGGAACGGGAACAACGGCATATGTCGAGGAACTCGACGAGGCCTACCCCTACGACCCGGAGAAAGCGCGCGCACTGCTCGCAGAGGCTGGCTACGCCGACGGCTTCACCGTCCCGATGGCTTTCGCTCCCCCAGGAGAATTCGTGGCGCCATTCATCACGCAGCAGCTCGGTGACATCGGCATCACCGTCGAGAAGGTCTCCATCACTCCGCAGCAGTTCTCGAGTTCGATCAGCGGCGGGGAATATGCGATGGGGTGGACGGTCCAGGGTCTGGACCCTGCCTGGGTGACCGTTCAGAGGAACATCCTTCCCGAGTCTGCGTACAACCCTTTCGGTACGACGAACGACGATGTGGCTGCGCTCATCGATCAGACCCGCAACGCCGGGGACGCTGATGATGCAGGCGAGGAACTCAATCGCTACCTGGTCGACAACGCCTGGTTCGCGCCCTGGTACCGCGTCGGCGCCAGCTACGCCTACAACCCGGACGTCGTCTCGGAGATCCGAAACATCGTGGACTACTCCTCGGTCCCTCTTCTCTTCGGATACGTGCCAGCTAAATAGTGGGCAGCGGGTGCCGGCGTGACTCACGTCGGCACCCCACCTACCGAAAGGAAGAGACAACATGCTGATGTTCATACTCAGGCGTGTCGCTTCGAGCGCAGTCATTCTGGTGTCAGTGTGCTGCGCGGCCTACGCACTTCTGTTCTTCAGTAGCAGCTCCATCGCGCGTAATCTGCTGGGGCCCGAGGCGACCCCCGATCAGGTCGCTCTCAAGGAAGCCGAGCTCGGTCTCGACGAACCCTTCCTGATTCGCCTTGCGGGGTGGTGGGCGGGGGCGGTCCAGGGGGACTTCGGAACCTCGTGGGTCAGCGGCCAGCCCGTGTTCGAGGCTATCGGCGCGAGGCTCCCGGTGACGCTCGTCCTCGTCACTCTCGCGGTACTTCTCACCATGTTGCTCGCGGTCATCCTCGCCGCCTGGGCCGCAGTCAAGCGTGGCATTCTCGACCAGGTCATCCAGGTTGGAAGCATCGCTGGCACCGCCCTCCCCGCCTTCCTGATCGGCCTGATTCTGGTGACTGTCTTCGCGATCCAGCTCGGATGGCTGCCCGCGATCAGCACCATCTACCCGGGGAGTGGTCTGGCCTCGTGGGCGAGCAGTCTTGCGCTGCCGATCCTGGCCCTCCTGATCTCCGGTGCCGCCTCCACCGTCATGCAGCTCCGCAGCGCGATCCTGCGTCAGCTCGATGCCGACTACGTTCGCACGCTGCGCAGTCGCGGGATCGATGATCGCGAGATCCTCTTCGTGCACGTTCTCCGCAGCGCCGCACCCGCCGCCCTCACGCTGCTGGGGCTTCAGTTCGTCGGCATGCTCGGGGGCGTCGTCGTCATCGAGCAGCTGTTCGCGATCGCAGGCATCGGCACGCTCGCCGTCTCAGCGACGAGTACGAGTGATGCGCCTCTGGTCATGGGGATCGTCCTCTACACAATCATCATCGTCATCATCGTCAACCTGCTCGTGGACCTCATGAACGGTTGGCTCAACCCGAAGGCGCGCGCGTCATGACCGAACCCAGTACTGCCACACTCGCAATCCCTACCGCCGACAGCCCCCGGACCCCTCCTTGGCGGCGGCTGCTCAAGATGCCGCTTGCCGTCGTGTCGATCGCCATTCTGGCGCTGCTCACGATCGCTGCCGTCGCAGCACCGCTGATCGCGAACTTCCCACCGCAGTTCGCAGACCTCGGCAATCCGATCGCGCCTCCCTCCGGCGAGCATCTGCTCGGGACGGACAGCGCCGGCCGCGACAACTTCAGTCGACTGGTCTGGGGCGCGCAGACCACGCTCATCGGCGTCCTGATCGTCACGATCACCGCTATGGTCGTCGGCATCCTCACCGGACTTCTCGCGGGTTACTACGGAGGCGTGTGGGATGAGATCGGAACCTGGGGCTCCAATGTGCTCCTGGCGCTCCCAGGCATGATCGTCCTTCTCACCGTGCGCGCGGCAGTCGGGCCATCCTTGGTGCTGACCATGGTGGCTCTCGGGTTGATGGTCAGTCCGTCGTACTTCAGGCTCACTCGAGCTGTCGTCCAGGGCGTCCGGCGCGAACTCTACGTGGACGCGGCAGTCGTATCCGGGCTCAGCGACGCTGCCATCCTCGGCCGTCACGTGCTCACCGCCGTGAGGGCACCGCTGGTGATCCACACCGCGAATGTCGGGGCCATCGCGATCGGAGTTCAGGCTTCGCTGGACTTCCTCGGACTCGGCAACCCCAATACCGTGACCTGGGGCGGGATGCTCGCGGACGGGTTCACGACCATCTACCAGACGTTGGCGAACATCACTTGGCCGGCGCTCGCCATCGGTCTGGTGACGGCCGCATTCGCGCTCCTCGGCAACAGCCTTCGCGACGTCCTCGAGGACGCTGCACCGTCCTCCAGCCCTCGACGCCGTCGGCGTGCAGAGGTCAAGGACGAAGAGCCGCTCTCGAAGCGAGACCTTCCAGAGCCGACGGGCTCGCGGCTTCTGGAAGTGAGGGGGCTGGAGATCGCCTACCCGCAGGGGGAGCTGACGGCGACGGTAGTCCGAGATGTGTCCTTCACCGTGGACAGGGGCGAGGTCGTCGGGCTCGTGGGCGAATCCGGTTCAGGCAAGAGCCAGTCGGCGTTCGCAGTCCTCGGGCTCCTGCCTCCGAACGCAGTGGTCGCGGCTGGGTCCATCGTCTTCGACGGAGACTGGCTTCTGGAACCCGGTGAGAGCAGTGTCTCACCTAAGCGGTACCGGGAGCTCCGGGGGGCGAAGATCGCCTACATCCCACAGGACCCCATGTCGAACCTCGACCCGACCTTCACGATCGGCTACCAGCTCATGCGTCCCATGCAGAAGGTGCTGGGGCTCTCGAAGCACGAAGCCAGAGCCAAGGCGCTCGACCTGCTCACCAGCGTCGGTATTCCCGACCCCGACAGCATGATGCGGTCAAGAGCCCACGAGATCTCCGGAGGAATGGCTCAGCGAGTGCTTATCGCCGGTGCGATAAGTTGCGACCCCGATCTCCTCATCGCTGACGAGCCCACGACGGCTCTGGACGTGACAGTCCAAGCTGAAGTGCTGGACGTCCTGCGAGGACTCCAGCGACGACGGAACATGGGGATGCTGATGATCACCCACAACTTCGGCGTCGTGGCGGATATCTGCGACCGCGTGGTCGTCATGAACGCGGGACGCGTCGTGGAGGACGGAGACGTGCGCGACATCATGAAGCGTCCGCAGCGCGCATACACCCAGATGCTGTTGAGCTCGATGCTGTCATCACCCCATAGCGACGTCCATCAGAAGATCGACTCGGAAGGCGAATGATGAGTGAGCATGCGAAGACCGCTGCGCACCTCCTCGAGGTGAACGACCTTGTCGTCAAGTTCAAGGGCAAGCACAGACTGTCGCCATCCAAGCAGGTCCTCAACCGGGTCTCGCTCAAGGTCGATTCGGGAAAGACACTCGGCCTCGTCGGCGAATCCGGATCAGGGAAGACCACCATCGGCCGCGCGATCCTCGGCCTGGTACCGGCCGCGGACGGCATGATCTCGTTCGAGGGCAGCGACATCACCCATCTGCGGCGACGAGCGCGCAGAGCCCTGAGCCGAGACATCCAGGTCGTCTTCCAAGACCCCTACGGATCATTGAACCCATCGCGCACCATCGGAGACACGCTGTCGGAACCGCTGTACGGCGGTGGGGATTCGAAGAGCGACGTCAGGAGACGAGTCAGAGAGCTGTTGGATCGTGTGCAGCTGCCCGCTGGCTCGATGGACCGTCTGCCCCGTGAGTTCAGCGGTGGTCAGCGCCAGCGGGTCGCCATCGCGCGGGCGATCGCCCTGAAGCCGAAGCTCATCGTCTGTGACGAGCCGGTGAGCGCGCTCGATCTTTCAACGCAGGCGCGCGTTCTCGACCTGTTCTCCGAGATTCAAAGAGACACCGGCGTCGCCTATCTGTTCATCTCCCATGACCTCGATGTGGTCCGGCATGTCAGTGACCAGGTCGCGGTGCTCTACCGGGGAGACATCGTGGAAAGCGGCGAGGCGTCGCAGGTCACGACGGCACCTGTCCACCCCTACACGCAGCGGCTCCTGCTGGCCTCACCGGTTCCTGACCCGGACCTGCAGGCTCAACGCCGCGCAGAATGGCGATCTTTGTTCGAACAGACCGGTTCGTGGAGGCTGAGCTGATGCAGAATCAGAACCTGGGCATCGCACCGGATGAGATGCGCGTGACCGCACTGGGGACCGGGCGCCCGTATTCGAGCCTCGCCCAGGCGAACTCCTCCTGGCTGGTGCAGCTCGGCAACGGGGACAGCTTCCTGTTCGACTACGGCTACGGGTCTTTCACGCGTTTCGCCGCCCTCGAGGTCCACCCTGGCGCGCTCACGGCCACTTTCGCCAGCCACCTGCACACGGACCACGTCGGTGACTTCGCCCAGTTCTGGGTGACCTCCCGCATTGCGGGCCGACTGCAGCCGTTGGAGGTCTACGGTCCGTCCGGCTCCAGCCCTGAGCTCGGGTTCGCGCATTTCGCCGCACATCAACTCGAGTCCTACGCCTGGGACACGGTCTCGCGGCGCGGATCTCTGCCGGAGGCGGGCGAGACGCCCACGGTCCACGAGTTCGACTGGGAGACCACTGGCATCATCTATGAGCAGCGCGGCGTCGTGATCAGGGCCGTCCCGGCTGTTCACGTCCATGACGGTGCTGTCAGCTACCGCCTCGACTGGAACGGCCACTCTCTGGTGTATTCCGGTGACACAGCGCCGAACAGGTTCCTCACCGACATCGCGGCAGGTGTCGACGTCCTTGTCCACGAGACTGCCAACGCCCGAGGCGCGAACGCGCCAGTTCCCGGACCCGAGAGCATCGTTCACACCAACCCCTGGGAGCTGGGCAGCGTCTTCGCCCTCACGCGTCCTCGGCTCGCTGTGGCCTTCCACTTCATGAATGACGCGCGGACACGCCAGCTGGTCAGTGACGCCATCAGGAGCAGCTACGACGGTCCGCTCCTCCTCGCGGAGGATCTCATCTCGGTGCGTGTGGGCAGCGACATCTCGATCGAGGTGATTCCGGTCTCGCCGTTCAGCAGACCGCCGGCGAGCGGCAGAGGGGGGTACGGGGCCGGAAGCGCGGCGGCGCGCCCACACCTCTCGTCGAAGCTGCGTGAAGCACGTCTGTTCACCGGAGAATCGGATGCCTGACCGGCCCAATGTCCTCTGGATCTACTGCGATGAGCTCCGCGCCGACGCTCTCGGATGCTACGCGGAACCGGGCGGTCTGCGACCACGCACTCCGAATATCGATGCGCTTGCGAATGAGAGCGTCGTGTACGACCGGGCCTACACCAACTCGCCGATCTGCGTCCCCAGCCGAACTGCGCTGCTGACCGGGCGTCTGCCCGAGGAGACCGGCGTCTACGCCAATGAGGGGTCAGCTCCCGGGTACGAGCTCCCTGATGTGTTCTCGACCTTCACGGAGGCCTTCGCGGATGCCGGGTACGTGACGGCGAGCTACGGCAAGGAGCACATTCCTGAGCAGCTGAGCCCCTGGCAGGTCTGTGACGAGCAAGGCGCAGGCCGACGCGATCCCTTCGCTGGTGCCATCCAGGAGGAGATGATCCTCTCGCCCGAACGAGGTTTCGTCATCGGGGGAGTCACAGAGGTGGAGACTCTCCCTGCCGAGCGCATAACCGCGAACGTCGTGAAATTCCTCGAAGAGGCGCAGGGGCCTTTCATCCTCCGCGCTTCCTACCTCCAGCCCCACACGCCAGTGCTCCCGCCAGCGCGCCTCCGAAGGGAGTTCCCCCCGCACGAGCAGCCGGGGATCGGCCGCGGCGCCGCTTCCCTGAGTCGTTTCGAGCAGGTGTTCGCCGAGATCAACGGGGCTGGCGGCATCCAGCCGGAGGTTCTTCGTCGAGCTCAGGCCGACTACCTCGCGCTGGTTGCCTGGGTCGACGAGCAGGTGGGGATTCTCCTCGCCACGCTCGAAGAGCTCGAACTAGATCGAGACACCATCGTCATCCTCACTTCGGACCACGGTGCCCATCTGGGTGAGACCGGCGCTTTCGGCAAGCACACGTTCGCGCCGAACAGTCAGCGGGTTCCGCTGCTGCTGAGGTGGCGGGGCCACCTCGCAGCCGGTCGCGACGCGAGTCTCGCGCAGTCCGTCGACATCGGCCCCACCTTGGCGTGGTTGGCTGGCATCGATCTCCCCGAGGATCTGTCCGGGCGTGCGCTCACCAGCCCGCAACCCGCGCCGCAGCACATCTTCGCCACTATCGGACACGGGGGTCCGCAGAGTCGCGCCTTCCCCAATGGCGGAACCGGCGAGTGGGAAGCAGGCAGGGGATGGCCGCGCCGGACGTGTATCCGTTCGGGGCGCTGGCGGTTGGATATGAACGTGCGAATCGACGGGGGCGTGCCCACTGCTGCCGAAGAAGACATCTTCCTCGCGGATTCGGAACACGACCCCGGAGAGACGCGCAATCTCGCCGGGCACCCGGAACATGCGACCATCTGCGCATCTCTGGCAGCTCTCGTCCGCGAGCACGCAGCCTCTGCCGTCAATTTTCCCTCCGATGAAGAAATCCAGCGTCTCCAGAAGCAGGCCATTGCCCGGCGACGAGCGGGGTCGAGCGTGGAGCGGAAGTGAACTGCGGCATCGGGCTCGAAGACGGGCAGCGCAGCAAGCACATGATTGAATACAGGAGACGTGAGCGCAACCATCCTGGTTGCAGACGCAGTGCGTCCAGAACACCGCAGCTCCCTGCCGAGTCCAGGGTCTTGGAACGGAGAGCGAATGCCTGCTGACATCGTTTCCGACCCGGAGGGCATGGACAGGGAGATACCACGGGAGATCCTGGAGCGGATGAATCGGCGAGGTGGTGCGGCGACGATTTATGACATCGCGACACTCGCCGAAGTCAGCCCGTCGACGGTCTCGCGTGCCTTGTCGAAGCCTGGACGTATCAGCGCTCAGACCGAAGCGAGAATCAGAGCGGCTGCTCAGCGCCTCAACTTCCGTTTCAATCCGATGGCGCGAGCCCTTCCCACCGGACGTAGCCACACCATCGCGGTGGTCGTCGCGGACATCACCAACCCAGTGGTCTTCGGGATCGTGCGGGGAGCTGAGAGCGCCGCCAGCGCCGCTGGCTACACCCTCGTCATCGCCGAGTCTCAGGAGTCCGGTGAGACCGAGAGCGAAGTGGTGGAGCGGCTGCTGCCGAGCGTAGACGGCATGGTCCTCGCCACGACACGGCTCTCCGACGAGGCGATCTCGCGTATCTCCGGTGCCAAGACCGTCGTCCTCATCAATAGAGCTGTGCAGGGGGTCGACAGCGTGCTTCCGGACGTGGCCGCCGGTGTGAACGAGCTCATGCAGCACTTGCACAAGCTGGGTCACCGATCCGTTGTCTTCCTCGGCGGCCCCGACACGTCCTGGATCGGTGATCGGCGATGGGAGTGCATGCTGCAGGAAGCGGAATCCCTGGACATGGCTCTGGTCGAGATCGGTCCGAACCCCCCGACCATCGAAGGCGGACGGGACGCTCTCCGACGGGTCCTGGCTGCACACCCCAGCGCGGTGGTCGCCTTCAACGACCTGCTCGCGATCGGCCTCATGCAGGCGGCCGCCGAGCGAGGCGTGGCCATACCGGCGGAGCTCAGCGTGGCGGGGTTCGACGACATCTTCGGCAGCGAGCTGATCGTTCCTGCCCTCACCACCGTACGAAGCCAACTGATCGAGGCGGGCGAGCTGGCCGTGCAGAACATTCTTGCAAGGATCGAGAACAGGGAACTGCCGCCGCAGGACATCGGACTGCTTCCAACCCAGCTCGTGGTCCGCGGTTCAACGGCGCTCGTATAGGCGCTCGGTGCCTGCGGCCTGCGTCAGGAGGCGCCAACCCTCAGGAGCATTCCATGCGCTTGAAGTCGCTGGCGACCTCGAGAATCAGCTCGCGCATCCATGCGTGCGCGGGATCGTGGGTGTGGGCGGAATCCCACCAGAAGGCTTCTCTCATGAGCGGAGTCGCCAGAGGAATCTCCACGACTTCGAACTCTCCGGAGGCGACGAATCGCTGGGCGAGCGAGCGCTGAAGGAAAGCGAGGCTTTCTGCATCCTCGAGAAGCAGGGGGAGTATCAGGAAGCTCTCTGTCACCGCCACCACTCGGGGGCTGACGCCCATCTCCCGGAGGTTCTGCGTCGCTGAGGTGAACGACTCTCCGGCATCGAACGCGTGAATCCACGGCGCTGTGCGAAGGTCTCCGATCGTGAGGGGGCCCCGATCGGGGGCGCGTCGCCGCAGCGCTACCCATGGCTCTTCCCAGAGGCTCACGCTGGGGAAGTCATGCAGGTGCCCCCTCGGAATGAACACGCCAT
The DNA here is from genome assembly GCF_002931555.1 of Pseudoclavibacter sp. RFBB5. Classification (GTDB taxonomy): domain Bacteria; phylum Actinomycetota; class Actinomycetes; order Actinomycetales; family Microbacteriaceae; genus Pseudoclavibacter. Next base: position 535,255 of record NZ_PSTZ01000001.1, read on the forward strand.
CTGAGCGACGCAGCGTTTCCGGCGCTGTCCGCACATCCGCTGTCGTCAGCTGGCGGAAATAGACGGTCACGCCCGGTGCTCGCTGGCCAGCGAGCGTCAGCAGGCGTCGTCCGATGCTGGCATGAGAGTAGTCCGACCCGTAGAAGGTGAACCGGCGCTTCAGCTCGAGGGGGTTCGCGGTCTCGCTGGCTTCGAAAACCCGTGAGGCGAGCGCCAGCGCGTGTGTCACCTGCTCGCGCAATCGCTCCCCGAGCGGGGTGCAGCGTGAGGAGTGTCCGCTTCGTACGAGCAGAGGATCGTCGAAGTGCTGTCGCAATCGGGCGAGCGAACCGCTCATAGCTGGCTGCCCCACCATGAGCCGCTTGCCGGCGGCCGTGACGCTCTGCTCGGTCAGGAGAGCATCGAGTGCAACGAGCAGGTTGAGATCCAGGCGCCGCAGCTCGGCGCCTTCGCGTCTTGCGGTCACGCTTCTCCTCGGATCATGGCTCAGGCCCTCCCCGATCGTTGTGAGGTCTGAGGTGGGCGTAGAGGTCTGTCGGTGACGCGGTGCATAGTTCGGCAACCGATTGCTTGACCTTACCGCAAGCGTGGCGCCCAGTCAGACGATTGCCCGCTGGTCGCGTCCGGCATGGCCGGAACGCACGCGCTGGCGGTCGGCAATAGTTTTTGGAAACCGATTGACAGAGTCTAGTCGCATGAGCACAATGGAGGTGCGCTTGGCTGCATAGATGCATCCAGGGTGATGTTCGATGGACTGCCAAGATTCACCGGTCAACGTTTCGAGCATCACGTCGTCGCCAGGTTTCCATCACCTTGAAACGCCGAAAGCAGGAACGCACCGATGAACAGCCCTGTCGAAACGGCTATCGGCTCTGCGAGCAGGACGGGTCGCGCGCCCGACGGATTCGAGCTGCAGGAGGATCGCCTCTTCCCGAGCGACCCCCGCAGTCGCGACCTGGCCCGCGAGCTGTACTCCACCGTCAGCAGTTTGAACGTCATCTCCCCGCATGGGCACGTCGAGGCCTCGATGCTTGCAGAAGACGCGGCCTTCTCGGATCCCGTCAGTCTGCTGCTGTCCAGAGATCATTATGTGCTCCGCCTCTTCCACGCGGATGGCGTCGACATTGAGCGCCTGGGCGCGGGGTCGGGTGCACCCGCCGATCCTCGTGCCGCGTGGAAGATCTTCTGCGACCGATGGCACCTCCTCGAGGGCACTGCATCCGGGTACTGGATGCGCGACGTGCTCGGCCGCGTCCTCGGACTGCCTGTCGAGCCCAGCCCCGCCAATGCCTTCACCACCTACGAGTTCCTGCAGGAGCGTCTGCGCGAAGCGGGTATGCGACCGAGGGCGCTGTTCGAACGGTTCAACATCGAGGTGCTGGCCACTACGGACGACCCGCTCGATTCTCTTGATGCCCACCGGCAGATCCGGGACGACGCGTCGTTCTCCGGGCGCGTCCTGCCGACGTTTCGGCCGGATGCGTACCTCGACCCGTCAGGTTCGGGCTTCGTCGAGGCGACCGAGCGACTGGCGGCTTGGTCAGGAGCCGCGGTCGACGACTACACCGCGTACATCCGTGCCCTCGAAGACAGGCGTGGCTATTTCATCGAGCACGGCGCTGTCTCGGCCGACCACGGCGTCCACGACCTGCTGACGGTCGACCTCGATGCCCTGGAGGCTGCGTCGATGTACAGGCGCGCCGTGCGCGGCGACCTCACGTCCGAGGAGGCGAGGGTCTTCCGGGGGCACATGCTGGTGGAGAGCGCCCGGATGAGTGTTGAGGACGGGCTGGTCATGACGGTCCACCCGGGCGTGCACCGGGACCACAATGACCAGATCCTGAATCGATTCGGCAAGGATGTCGGTGCCGACATTCCCGTGAGTACCAGCTTCACGGAGAACCTCCGGCCCCTGCTTCAGCGATACGGCCTCGAACGCGACTTCCATCTCGTGCTCTTCACGATCGATGAGACCGCGTATTCGCGCGAGATCGCGCCGCTCGCCGGCTTCTACCCGAGTGTCTACATCGGTGCCCCGTGGTGGTTCCTCGACGCACCTGACGCGATCCAGCGCTTTCGTGCCGCGACGACCGAGACCGCTGGATTCTCTCGGGCGTCGGGGTTCATCGACGACACTCGAGCCTTCCTCTCGATTCCCGCGCGGCACGACATGGCTCGACGAGCGGATGCGGTCTACCTCGCCCGACTCGTTCTCGAAGGACGACTCACTCACCGCGCGGCGGCTCGGATCATCCACGAGCTCACGAGCGAGCAGCCGAGGAAGGTGTTCAAGCTATGACCGAACCTCTCCGCCGGAGCACACTCGCCGCTGCCGTCGGTGGCGAAGCGGCAGCCCCACCGGTTCGTCTCGTGCATCTCGGTCTTGGCGCATTCCACCGCTCTCACCAGGTGCACCATACTGCTCTGGCTTCGGACGCTGACGATTGGGGTTTCGCATCCTTCACCGGGAGGCGCCCGAACCTCGCAGCCGCGCTCCGTCCGCAGGATGGCCTGTACACCCTGATCGCGAGGCATCCGGATCGGGACGAGGCGGCTATCATCCGCAACCTCTCGAGCGTGCATGATGGCGCGGACATGGCAACCTTCCTGGACCTGCTGGCTGCCCCGACGACGGCTGTCGTCACCTTGACGGTGACCGAAGCGAGCTACCGACTGAGGAAAGACGAGAGCTTGGACCTCGACGACAGCGACGTCGCCAGCGATATCGCTGCGCTTCGCGCTGCGGCAGGCGCGTCGTCGTCGAGGCTGATGCTCGCGCGCACGCCTGCGACGCCGCTCGCCCGGGTCCTTGCAGGGCTGGAACAGCGCAGGCGGTCCGGTGTCGGGGGTCTCGCGATCGTGCCGTGCGACAACCTCCTGGCGGGGGGCAGCAAGGTCCAGGCGGCACTGTCGCTGATGGCCCAGGAGATCAGCGGCGAGCTCTCCGACTACGTGTCCGAGGAAGTCAGCGTCGTCAGCACCTCGGTCGACCGGATCACTCCATCTGCGACCCCCGCTGATGTCGTGATCGCGGGGGAGCTCACCGGCTTCGCCGATGCGTCGCCTGTGATCGCAGAACCATATTCCAGCTGGGTGCTCAGCGGTGCGTTCCCGGCGGGGCGCCCCGGGTGGGAGGCCAGCGGGGTCGAGATCGTCGATGACATCGGGCCGTTCGAATCTCGAAAGCTCTGGTTCTTGAACGGCGCTCATTCTCTACTCGCGTACGCGGGTCTGATCCGGGGGCACACCACGGTCGCGGACGCCATCGCCGATCCGGTGCTCCGGGGTTGGGTCGAGGAGCTCTGGGACGATGCGGCCTCGGCGCTGCCGGAGGTCTTCTCCCGCGAAGAGAATCTGCACTATCGGGAGCAGCTGATCCGCAGATTCGAGAACCGGCAGATGAATGATGCGCTCCAACGTATCGCCAGGGACGGCGCAGTGAAGCTGCGGGTGCGGGCGGTGCCGGTCATCGAAGCTCTCGAAGGCCGCGGTGTCCGAGCTCGAGGCGCTTGTCGTGCAGTCGCAGCCTGGGTCCTCGCCACCCAGCGCGGTTTCCTCGACGACAGCCCGGCGACGCGCGAGACGAGATCCCTCATCGCGAGCGTCGATGACCATCTTGCCGATGATGGAGGCGTCATGCTCGAGATCACGTCCCTGATGGGCACCCTGGATGAACATTCCCGGCAAGACACGCAGAGGAGCGATCGCTGATGCTGAGAGCAAAGAGCACACCCACCCGTGAGGTCGTCAGCTTGGACGGCCTCTGGAAGTTCGCTGTCCGCCACGAGCCGACAGCCGTCGAAGACTGGGCGAAGCGATTCGACCCGAGAGCCCGCGAAGCGGCCGTTCCCGCCAGCTACAACGATCTCTTCGCCGATCAGGAGATCCACGACCATGTCGGCTGGGTCACCTACCAGAAGACGGTTCGCATTCCAGCCGGCTGGGCCGCCAAAGAGGTCGTGATCAGATTCGACGCGGCAACGCACGAGGCAATCGTCTGGGCGGACGGCCACGAAGTCGCACATCACGTTGGGGGATACACCCCCTTCGAGGCGGTCATCACGGACTTCGCTCGGCCGGGCGAAGAGGTGACCATCACCGTCGCGGTCAACAACCAGCTGACACTCGAGACGATCCCGCCAGGCGAGATCTCGCAGCGAGGTGAACGACGTACCCAGACGTACCGGCACGACTTCTTCAACTACGCCGGGCTCACGCGATCAGTGTGGCTGTGCGGCGTCCCGAAGACGCGGATCGTCGACGTGACGGTGACTACCCGGCTGGAGAGCGGCGTCGCCCGGATCGGGTGCGACGTGCGTCTCTCCGAGACCGCGGAATCAAGTGCCGTTCAGATGCACCTCCGGATCAAGGATGCGGAGGGAGCCGTCGTCGCGACTGCCGGTCCGGGAGCAGACACGCTCTCCCTCGACGCACCGACACTGTGGCGCCCAGGCTGCGGCTACCTCTACGAGCTCGAAGCGACCGCGATGTCGCCCGAGGGCGAGACCCTCGATGTCTACTCGCAGCCGTTCGGCGTCAGGACCGTCGAGGTGCGGGGAACCGAATTCCTCATCAACGGGGAGCCCTTCTACTTCACGGGCTTCGGACGCCACGAGGATCTCCCCGTGTTCGGAAGAGGACACAGCGACGCGCACATGGTGCACGACTTCGCGCTGATGACCTGGATGGGGGCGAACTCCTTCCGCACATCGCACTACCCATACGCGGAGGACGTCCTGGACTACGCGGACCGCGCCGGCATCGTCGTTATCGACGAGAGCGCGGCAGTCGGGCTCAATACCGCGATGGGTGGCGGCGAGTTCGGCCACAGGGACAAGCCGACCTACGGGCCGGACTATGTGACGGATGCAACGCGCCTCGCGCACGAGCAGCATCTCCGCGAGCTCATCGCCAGGGACAAGAACCACCCGAGCGTGGTCCTGTGGAGCGTCGCCAACGAGCCCGACTCGTGTGTGGACGGGGCACGCGAGTACTTCGAGCCGATAGTGGCGCTGACTCGCGAACTCGACCCGACGAGACCCGTCACGTTCGCACATGTGGCTCTGCCCGGCGCTGGAGATGACCGCATCGCAGATCTGTTTGACGTGCTCTGCCTGAACCGTTATGCGGGATGGTACTTCCTCACGGGCGATCTGGCGGTCGCCGAGAAGGTCCTTTCCCGCGACCTTGGAACCTGGGCGAAGAACTATCGACGTCCAATCATCATGACCGAATACGGAGCCGACACCGTGGCGGGATTGCATACAGCGCCCGCGCAGCCGTGGTCAGAGGAGTACCAGCGCGACTTCCTCGAGACCTACCACCGTGTGTTCGACAGCATTCCGGAAGTTGTGGGTGAGCAGATCTGGAACTTCGCCGACTTCGCGACGCAGGTGACGACGCATCGCGTCGACGGGAATCGGAAGGGCATGTTCACGCGGGACAGAAAACCCAAGTCGGCCGTAGCCGACGTTCGTCGACGCTGGTTGGAGCTCAAGAACCGGGCCTCGAGCACACCGACGACAGATCCAGAGACGACAGCAGAGGAGCAAGCATGATCATCGAACAAGCCGAGGTCATCGTCACGAGCCCGGACCGGAACTTCGTCACCTTGAAGCTGACGACGAGCGAGGGACTGACGGGTCTCGGCGATGCGACGTTGAACGGGCGAGAACTGGCCGTCGTCGCGTACCTTCGAGAGCACGTCGTGCCCCTCCTGATCGGGAGCGATGCGTCTCGCATCGAGGACACCTGGCAGTTCCTCTATCGGAGCGCCTACTGGCGTCGTGGACCGGTGACCATGGCGGCCATCGCTGCCGTCGACATGGCGCTCTGGGACATCAAGGGCAAGGCTGCGGGCATGCCGGTCTATCAGCTCCTCGGCGGCGCCTCGCGCAGGGGCCTTCTGGCGTACGGCCACGCGTCCGGCAAGACCACCGATGAGATCTTCGACAGCGTCCGAGACCACCTCGACCAGGGATACAGAGCGATTCGCGTGCAGACGGGAGTCCCCGGCCTCAAATCCATCTATGGAATCGCTTCCAATGCGACATTCGAGGCCAACAACGGTGTCCGCTACGACCACGAGCCCGCCCAACGTGGTGCTCGTCCGGCCGAGGAGGACTGGGACACGCGAAGCTACCTCCGCCACGTGCCGACGGTCTTCGAAGCAGTGCGCGCGGAATTCGGCTCGGAGATCCCGCTGCTCCATGATGCACACCACCGGCTCACCCCCATCCAGGCGGCGAAGCTCGGCAAGTCACTCGAACCCTACGACCTGTTCTGGCTGGAGGACGTGACCCCGGCTGAAAATCAGGAGGCGCTGCGTCTCGTGCGGCAGCACACGACCACTCCGCTGGCCATCGGAGAGATCTTCAACACCGTCTGGGACTATCAGATGGTCATCCGCGAGCAGCTCATCGACTACGTGCGAAGCGCTGTGACCCACACTGGTGGCATCACACACCTCAAGAAGATCCTCGACTACGCGTCGCAGTATCAGATCAAATCCGGCATGCATGGGCCAACCGACATCTCGCCCGTCGGCATGGCTGCGGCCATGCACCTCGGGCTGGCGATCCACAACTTCGGCATCCAGGAGTATATGAAGCACGGGTCGAGGACCGATTCCGTCTTCGAGCAGTCGTTCACCTGGTCAGACGGCTTCCTCCACCCCGGTGACAAGCCAGGGCTTGGTGTCGACCTCGACGTCGACGAGGCGGGCAAGTATCCGTATGAGACCGCGTATCTCCCTTACAACCGGCTTGCCGATGGGACCGTCCACGACTGGTGACACCACTGATCGACCTTCAGCTGAGTAACGAGGAGAGCCCCCATGCGTGCCATTGTGATGATGTTCGACAGCCTCAACAGGAACATGCTGCCCCCCTACGGCGGTGAGATGGTCAAGGCGCCGAACTTCGAGCGTCTCGCGGCCAGGTCTGTCACCTTCGACAACTTCTACGCGGGATCGTTGCCCTGCATCCCGGCGAGACGCGAACTCCATACTGGGCGTTACAACTTCCTCCACCGGAGCTGGGGCCCGCTCGAGCCATTTGATGACTCGACGCCCGAGCTGCTGGGCCGTGCCGGCGTCCACACGCACCTCGCGACAGACCACTTCCACTACGTGGAAGACGGTGGCGCGACCTACCACCCCAGATTCACGACATGGGAGCTGTTCCGTGGCCAGGATGGTGACCCCTGGAAGGGGGTGGTCGACGCGGGCGTGGCCACCGCCGGCTTCCGAGCGAAGAGCCATCTCCAGGACGCGGTGAACCGAGACCACATGCCGTCTGTCAGCGAGCACTCCCAGACGCTGACTGTGGACGCAGGACTCGACTTCATCAGCAGAAATGCGGATGCGGACCGCTGGATGCTCCAGTTGGAGCTCTTCGACCCCCACGAGCCCTTCTTCACGCATGAGCAGTACAAGCAGCGCTACCCGCATGACTACGACGGACCCGAATTCGACTGGCCCCCCTACGCGAAGGTGACCGAACCGGAGTCCCAGATCGAGCATGCTCGCATGGAGTACGCCGCACTCGTGTCGATGTGCGACGACTCTCTCGGTCGAGTTCTTGACGCGATGGACGAGCACGACCTCTGGGACGACACCTTGCTCATCGTGAACACCGATCACGGGCTGCTTCTCGGGGAGCACGGGTGGTGGGGCAAGAACTTCCAGCCCTGGTACAACGAACTCGTTCAGCTCCCGATGTTCATGTGGGACCCTCGCCAGGGCTCTCACGGCACGCGGCGCGAAGAGCTCGCGCAGACCATCGACATCGCACCGACGCTGCTCGGCTTCTTCGGCGTCGACGTGCCAATGGACATGCAGGGCGTGGACCTCGGCCAGGAACTCGGCGAGGGGCCTCACCGCGAGGGAGGCCTGTTCGGGATTCACGGTGGGCACGTGAATGTCACCGACGGAAGGTACGTGTACATGCGTGCATCCCTCAACCGCGAGAATGCGCCCCTCGAGGAGTACACGCTCATGCCGACCCACATGCGCTCCCGCTTCAAGCGGAGCGATCTCGTGGACTGGGAGCCGGCGGCCCCGCGGACGTTCACGAAGGGAGTGCGCACGATGTGCATGCAGACCAGGAGCCTGCTGATCAATTCCTGGACCTACGGCACCTTGCTCTTCGATCTCCAGGAAGACCCAGATCAACTTGCCCCGATCGTCGACGACGACGTGGAGCTCAGAATGCTGAATCTGCTCGCCGATCTCATGCGAGAGAACGATGCACCCGAGAGCCAGTTCGAGCGTCTCGGCATGCCAGCCACGGGCCGTGTGACCCCCGAGCATCTCCTAGTCCGGGCGCAGCGCGACCGAGCGGAGAGCCTCGCGGAATCCATGCCGGATCTCAGCGACCTTCCGGAGACCGCGGTTCGAGGGCCACAGGTCAAGGACCTGCTTCGCGATCCGGTTGCGAAGACGATCCTCGACCGTCACGCGCCCGAACTCTCGAAGACCGAGCTGCTCGCGCTGCCCACGCCATTCGACCTGTACCAGTTGACGCGCATGGGGGCGATGCCGAGCAGCGTCCTGCGCAGCATCGCCGAGGACTTCGCAGCCCTGGAGGCGAACCGTGAATGAACGGGTGCCGGGGGAAGCCGCACCAGCGAGCGGATGCGGTTGCGGATGCGGTCCTGGCCCTGGCGTGCGCCAAGAAGCTGCAGGTGCTGACGTCGGCGCGCGTCGTTCCGATCTCCTCCGCTCCTCCTGGACGGGCGCTGATCGGGAGATCGCCGACGGATTCCTCGACCTGGTGCGCCTACCGGGAGGTTCCTTCCTCATGGGGGGAGACGATCCCGACAAGAACGTCGTTGACGGTGAAGGTCCTGTCCGCGAGGTGATCCTGTCCCCATATCGACTCGGCAGGACCCCGGTCACCAATCGGCAGTTTCAGCAGTTCGTCGAGGCGACCGGATACAGGACAGGCGCCGAGCGCATCGGCTGGTCCTTCGTCTTCCACCTCTTCGTCGATGAAGAGACTCGCAAGAGGACGCAGAGAGTACGAGGCGCACCCTGGTGGTGCGTGGTCGAGGGGGCTTCGTGGTGGAGTCCGGAGGGGCCCGGGTCGACGCTCGAAGATCGCTGGCTGCATCCGGTCACGCACGTGGACCACATGGATGCCCTCGCCTTCTGCAGTTGGGCGGGTGTTCGTCTGCCGACGGAAGCAGAGTGGGAGGCGGGTGCCAGAGGTGGGCTGGTGCAGGCCAGATTCCCTTGGGGTGACGAGCTGACGCCCGATGGCGTGCACCAATGCAACATCTGGCAAGGAACCTTCCCGACGGTGAACACGCGGGACGATGGCTACATTGGCACCTCGCCCGTCGCCACGTACCCTCCGAACGGGTATGGGCTGCATGATGTCGCTGGCAACGTCTGGGAGTGGTGCGGGGATTGGTTCACGAACCGCCACGCCGCCGAGAGGTCGAGCAACCCGCCGGGGCCGGCCCGCGGCACCGAGAAGGTCATGCGCGGTGGGTCGCACATGTGTCACGATTCGTACTGCAATCGCTACAGGGTCGCCGCGCGATCGAAGAATGACCCCGACAGCTCGAGCGGGAATCTCGGTTTCAGGATCGCGGCGGATGATGCGACCGGCTGAGGATGGCAACCTGCCGGGAGAGCCGGAGCGCGACCCCGCTCCAACTGTGACAGCCCGTCAGCACCTCGGACTCATGCTGAAGGTCGGCGTCATCGGGTTCGGCGGCGGGAGCGCGCTCATCCCGGTCATGGAAAAGGAGATTGTCGGCCCTGGACGGCTGTCGGAGAACGAATTCGTTCAGGATACGGTCATCGCCAACATCACGCCGGGGGCCCTGCCAGTGAAGCTGGCCGCGCTTGCCGGCGTGCGCTTCGGGCGGTCCAGGACCGCCCTCGCTGGCGCGTTCGCGGTTGCGATTCCTGGTGCGGTAGGCACGGTCGCATTCCTCGCGCTTTTTGCGCAGCTCGGTCCGGGCGCCATTCGTTCGGTCGAATTCGCCTCGCTCGGTATCACGGCGTTCATCATCTACCTGCTCGCACACTACGTCGGCAAGGTGCTCCTGCCGAACGGGAAGGTGCAACGCAGCGCAGTCATCATCGCCGCGCTCGCGTTCCTCGCAAGCGGCGCTGGCGATGCCATCGAACTCGCAGGGGTGATGGTCGGGCTGTCGTTCGAGCTGCGCCCGCCCGAGCTCACCGCGTTGGGTCTCGTGCTCGTCTCACTGGCGGCCATCAGCGTGGCGTCCATGATCCAGTACTTCTCAGCGCGGAGATCTCCACGCTCCGATGCAGCGCCCGGTGCCAATCGGACCGGCCCCCCTCCGGGGAACGGTGCCGCGGCAGCTGTTCGAACAGTTCTCCTGTTCAGCAGTCTCGCGGGTCTCGCTGTGGCCGCAGGGCTCCTCATTCCGGGTAGCGGTCTGGTCGGCTTCCAAGCCCTGGTCCTGACGTCGACGCTGACGTCCTTCGGTGGTGGAGAAGCATATGTGGGGGTCGCAGATGGGTTCTTCGTGGCTTCTGGACTGATCGAGTCCACGGTCTTCTACGGGCAGATCGTTCCCGTCGCGAATGCCCTGCCCGGTCCGATACTCGTGAAGGTCGCTGCAGGCACCGCCTTCGTCCTGGGCGGTTCGCTCGGCTGGGTCTTCGCTGCGGTGGCGTTCATCCTCACGGTCGCCTCTTGCAGCGCCGTAGCCGTCGGCGTCCTCTCCGGTTACGATCGGGCGAGGAACTCGTTGCTGATCCGCAACATCTCCACCTTCATCCTGCCGGTCATCTGCGGTCTCCTCGCCTCGACAGCGCTGTCGATGCTGCTCTCCAATGTCCGGATCGCCGGGGAAGCCGGTGTCCCTGGACTGATCACTGTGCCGGTCAGCGTGCTCCTCGCAGCCGCGGTGCCCACCATCCGGCGGCGCGTTCGCATCCCGGACATCGCCCTGATCGTCATCTTCGCTGGCCTGACTCTCCTCGGACTCACGCTGGCGGCCTGAAGGTCGGGATTCATGAGGGTCAGATGACAACGTTCAAGGAGAGCAAATGAGTGATGCGGAACCGAGACGGATAGTCGTGTTCGGGGTTTCAGCTGTAGGCAAGTCCACGATCGGCGCCGCGCTGGCTGCGAAGTTGAGTCTTCCGTTCCTCGATGCTGACGCCCTCCACAGCGACGCATCCCTGAGGAAGATGACTGCAGGCGTTCCTCTGGATGACTTTGACCGGAGACCCTGGCTGCTGTCGTGCGGGCGCGCGCTCGCGCAGAGCGAGGCTGGCATGGTGCTCGCGTGCTCTGCGCTCGCGCGTCGCTATCGCGACCTCATACGCCTGGAGTGTCCGGATGCGGTCTTCCTCCACCTCCACGCGAGCTACGACGACGTCCTCGAACGCGCCGTGAGTCGTGACGCCCACTTCATGCCACCCGCCCTGCTGCAGTCGCAGTTCGAAGCTCTCGAACTCCTCGGCACGGAGGAGGCGGGTGCAGCCCTTGACGCCCGACTATCGGTCGGAGGAGTGCTCGATGCCGCAGTGAAAGTCCTCGATGAGCTGAGTCGGCCGGGCTGCTGAGTCCCTGAAGCCCCGAATTCCTCTCGGGGCTCTCACTTTTCGTGCAGGCTCATGCGTCGTTCGACTCCAGCTCAGGGAGGGGCAGGCAGGGGCAACCGTCAGCCGCCCTGCATCTCGCGCAATTCAATCCAGGAGGCGGAGACGGAGCTCGTCCACATCGACCACGATCCTGCGCGAGTACGCCGCAATCGCACCGGGTTCGTAGCGCACGTCGAGCAACCCGCCTCGGTGTGGCGTGTCACCGCCCCGGGCGTGGAGATCCCAATCCACGGGGCCACCGCCCTCCTGGCCGACGCTGATTCCGGTGAACGGCGCCATGCCGACGAGCATGGGGACACGCTCCAGTGAGGCCCGGCATTCGCCATCGACGCTGATGTCGATGCTCCACGCGAGGTCCGGCAGGGCCGTGAAGTTCAGCGTGATCTCTGCAGGTTGAGAGGCTTGGACTCGCAGGCGGTGCATGTCGCCGTACGCGTTGTAGGCGAACCAGGCATCGCCCTCCGCAGTCCAGAGGATGTAACCACCGCCCTGGTCGCCGTGCGAGACCACGACGCCCTCGCCTGCTGTCGGCTCGAAGCGCGCCGTGATCGTGAACGAGCGGAGCGCGATGAGGCGGGAGGAGCGGAAGCGCTCAAGGGTGGGAGCGCCTGGGCGGATCGTGATCGGGCGCTCCAGCGGGAGCTCTGTCGACGGTCGAGTCGCAAGGAACGTTGGCTCGTCGGGCAGCGGGAACACCGTGTTGTGCCATGCCGCGCGCCGCCACTCCTCCGCCATGATCGACACAAGTCCTGGATGATCTCCGGCGACATCCGTGGATTCCGTCGGGTCAGCCTCCAGGTCGTAGAGCTCCCAGGCTGAGTCCGGGTCGCTCCTCGGTCCCCAGTCAGAAGCTCGGATCTTCCAGTTCCCTTGGAGGTACGCGCGTTCCTTGAGGAGGCCGAGATACTGACCCGGAGTGCGCTCTTGAGAATCGGACCCATCGAATGGGGATGCGAGATCGTCACGGATGCTGCGGCCATCGATCTCGTCGACGCGAACATCACCGAGCGTCTCGGGTCGTCGATGGCCGCTGAGGTCGAGAAGTGTGGGAGCGACATCGGTGACATACGCGTGCTCCCTGCGCACACCATCGTCCTCCTCATGGCGAGGGAGTCCATTCGGCCACGATATGAGCAGCGGGCTCCGGATGCCGCCCTCGAGAGCTGAGCCCTTGTACGACCTGTGCGGGGTATTTGAGACCTGAGCCCATCCGCGGGGGTAGTGTCCGTGGACAGTGGGGCCACCCAGCTCCTCCAGCGGGCGTGCTACATCCCGAACCCAACCTGACGGGAGGCTCGGCATGGTCGTGAACTGACTGAAGTAGCTCCGCGTTCCCGCGGGTCCGCCCTCACCGGTGCCCCCGTTGTCGCTGCTGAAGACGAAGATGGTGTTCTCGTAGTCGCCTGTCGTCTTCAGGTGGGACAGCAGCCGATCCACACTCTCGTCGACTGCCCGCACAGCGGCCGCGTAGACCTCCATGTGCCGCGCGTACAAGGCCTGAGTCTCTGCGTCGAGTGCGTCCCACGGCTCCACTCCCTCATCCCGATCAGGCAGCGTGAGGGCGGCGTCCACGATGCCGAGGAGCTTCTGCTTCGCGATCCGCGCTTCACGACAGGCATCCCAGCCGGCGTCGTAGGAGCCTCGCTCGGCGTCGATGTCCGCAGGTTTGGCTTGAACGGGGCCGTGGACAGCGTGATGGGCGAAGTAGAGAAAGAACGGGCGAGTTTCATCGCTGGCTCGCAACCCGTCGATCATTGAGATCGCCTCATCGGTGAGGCGATCTGTCAGGTACGCGTCATCGGCGAACCTCTCGGTGACGGGGGAGTTGTCGCGGACGAGTCTGTGCGGGTGGTACAGGGTCGTGCAACCGTCCATGGCACCGAAGTAGCGGTCGAACCCCCGCTGAAGCGGCCAGGAGTCTTTCGGCGCTCCATCGTGAAGCTCCCACTCTGGAGTCAGGTGCCACTTCCCGACCATGAACGTGGAGTACCCCTGGCTTCGATAGATCTCGGCGAGGGTGGGCAGGGTCTTGGGGAGCTTCATCGAGACACCCGGGTAGCCGGGATTCGCGTGGGAGACGAAGCCGAAACCCGCCCGGTGCGGATTCGCACCCGTCAGGAGCGCAGCTCGAGACGGGGAGCAGAGAGGGGTCACTCGGAAGTTCGTGAGGCGGAATCCCTCGTTCGCGATCGCGTCCAAGGCGGGGGTCGCTATCTCTCCGCCGTAGGGGGAGATGTCGCTGAAACCGAGGTCGTCGACCAGCATGACGATCACATTCGGTGCATTGTCATCCGCGCGAACTTCCTCTGGCCACCACGGATCGGACTCGGAGGACCTGGGTGAGACCCGGCCCTTGAAATCTTCGTATCTGCGTGGCTCCGCGCCGCGAACGTCGGAGAGCGCGTCATTGCGCTGTGAATGTGCAGTCATAGGAGAGTCCTCGAGTGTTGGGCTTCGGGGCTAGGTGCGCTGATGCTGACAACCGGTTGCCACTCTAAACCTGACCCCATTCTTCGTCAATGCTGGCCAATGAATGCGATCGGTTGCCGTTTAGTCGATGCAGTCGATGCAGTCGATGCAGTCGATGAGCGGAGCGCTCGCACTCGCGCTGGCACTCGCACTCGCACTCGCGCATTGTCGGTTGACCTGTTCACCCCATGGGAGCCGTCGAATGTCGCGCCGCAGCCATCCGACACCGCGAGGAGAACGGGGCCCGGCGTCCCGTCCCGCTCAGACGGCTCGGGGCGGCGCCGTCGAGAGGCGCGAGTTGAAACTCGGGCTGAGCACGGTGCGGTGCACGGGCCTTGACGGGTCGGCGATGCGTGCGAGGAGCGTCTCGACGGCCGCGCGGCCCAGTGACGAACGGGGCGGGGTCACGGCGGTCAGCGCGGGTGTGAACAGGTCGGCGACCTCGTCGTCGTAGGCCACGACAGACAGGTCGTCCGGCACGCTGAGCCCACGAGCGAGAGCCACGTCGATGATCGCCATCGCCTCCCGGTCGGAGTGCACGAGCAGGGCGGTGACGCCGGCTTCGAGGACCGCGTCGAGCACCGCATCCACGGCCCCCGAGAAGCGAGGGTCGCGGCGGTCGGGCAGGATGCGCTCGACGTGCTCACCCGGCGTGAGGCCCAGCTCGCGGCAGGCGGCCGACCAGCCGGCGATGATCTTCCGCGACGTCGGCGAATTCCTCGAGATGAAGAGGCCCACCTTGCGGTGCCCGAGCTGCGCGAGGTGGCGGGCTGCGAGGACGGCGCCCAGGGCGTGATCGGTGGTGACCGACTCCGCGGGCGTACGGTCGGGGCCGACGACGGCATCGCGCTCGGCGAGCACAAACGGCAGCCCCGACTCGTGCAGCCACTCCATGACCTCGCGGGCATGGTCGGTGTCGGTGTTGGGGGCGACGACGAGGCCCGTGACACCCTCGTGCTCGACCATCCGCTCGAGCACGGGCCGCTCATCCTGCATCTCGTACGACGTTCCCCGCAGCAGCAGCTTCGCGCCCTGCTCGCGAGCCGCCTGCTCCATGCCGCGGATGACACGCGGCCAGTAGAAGTCGAGCGAGGGCACCAGCACGCCGATGGTCTGCTGCGCGCCGTTCGTCGCCTGGCGCGCCTGCAAGGCGGGCGCGCCGTCGGGCGGGAGCACAGCGCCGCCGTGCACGCGCACGAGGAGGCCGTCCGACTCGAGCTGCTGCAGGTCGCGTCGCAGCGTCACCGGGGTGACGTCGAGCTCGTCGGTCAGCTCGGCGACCCGCACCGCACCGGAGGCGAGCAGCCGTTCCAAGATGAGGTCGCGCCGTTCGGCGGCGAGCCGTGATCCCTGTTCCATCATTCTGCGTCCCCCACAGCGTTCATGCCCCCGAAGGGCGGTGTCGAGTGCTCCTGGCGCACGGTGACGGTCATCGTTGACCGGTCGGCGACGTCGAGGTCGAGTCGCACGAGTCTAGGGCCCCACACGTCCGTCAGCATCGGGTCGTCGAGCTCGATCGGCGTGAGGGTGGCGGTCGCGGTGCCAGTCCAGGTGACGTGGACCCGCGGGGCACCACCCAGAGGCGTGATGACGGCGCTGTCGTCACCCTGACTGTCAGGTGCGAGGGCAACGTCGCCGGCGAGCAGCATCCGCAGCTGCGTCGGGGCGGGTGCGGCAGAGGAGGATGTCGCGTCCGTCGCGTCGGCGTCAGGTGCGGAGAGTTGTGGCGAGGTGCTGTTCAGCTCCTCGCGGACCGCGCTTGGCCACAACTCTGTGGAGCTCGCGGGGGCGGGGCTCTCGGTCGCGGGGGCGGCCGCTGCATCGGCGGGTGTCGACGCACAGAGCCACGCGTCGTGGACGCGCACCTCGGCGCGCTCGCGGTCGAGGAGCACCTCGCGGCGCCACGACTCGAGCCCTGCGACGTCGTAGGCGCCGGCCAGCTCGAGCTCGAGCGAGGGCGTCTCGCCGGTCGACACCTCGATGACCGACGCCGCGTACTCGCGGCCCGTCGGCTGCCCGCGCCCCGCGATGACCGGCACGTTGTGCCATTCGCTCCGCATGGGCCACAGCTCGTAGCGGCGGTCGCTGAAGGTGCGGGCGTCGTAGCTGGGGCGCCCGGCGTCGACGATGACCGGCACTCCGTCGGAGGCGACGAGGAACGTGCCGACGTCGTTGTGGTTGTGGTTCTCGTCGTTGTGGCCGCCCTTGACCGCGACCGACAAGCCCGAAGACGAGCCGTCGCGCTCGCGGGCGACGAGCATCTGCGTGGAGGGGAGCCAGGTGGATGCGGGGGCCGGGGGAGCGGGCGGGCTCAGCTGCAGCCAGGGCGCGTCGGTGAGTCCGCGGAGCACTCGCCCGAGTCCCTCGGCCTCGACGACCGCGGCCTCTGATGGGCGGCGGTGGGAGGCTGCGAACGCTTGCGCGTCGGCGTCTCCAGCGCGAACGGCCGTCCGGTGCAGGGAGTGCCACGGCTGGTCGCTGCTGGGCTTGGCCTGCCCGTCGGCGGCGTTCACGAACCAGCCGTCGCCGAGGTGCATGCGGTGCGGAAACGCGACGGTCTCGCGCAGCGAGCGGATGCTCGGAACGGGGTCGAAGGCGCCACCGGTCGCGAAGGTGAGCAGGTCGAGGGCTTCGAGGAGGCGGCAGGCGCCGTTCCACCAGTAGGCGTAGCCCTCGTCGATGGCGCCGTCTTCTGGGAGCACGGCGACGTAGCGGTCGAGCCCTTCGACGACGAGTTCCAGGATGCGCGCGCGTTCCGCGGCCTCGCTCGGTGCGTCGAGCAAGCGGAGGGCGGCGACGAGCACGTTGCCGTGGATCCACGGGTTCCAGTTGTGCGCATCCCCGTCGAGGCCGAGCCAGTGCCAGTCGCGGCGACGCACGAACGGCTCGAAGACGCGCACGCGGGCTTCGTGGCGGATGCGCGCCCGCACACCCGGGTACTGGGCGTCGAGCTGGTCGCCGAGCAGCTGGTCGATCCAGGCGAGCTGCCCGACGACTTCGCCGGCGCCGAGGTCGAGGTACGGGTCGGTGACGGTTGCGAGCACTGAACCGTGCCGGGCGAGCGTGTCGTCGTGGGCCGGCCAGCACCAGGAGCTCTGCTCGCAGAGCAGGATGACGCCGTCGACGACCTCCGCGAGCAGCGACGGGTCACCGGCGGCCGCCACCGCGGTGCGGGTCAGGCGTTCCTGCCGCGCGAAGGCGGGCGTCTCCCAGGCGATCCGGTTGCCGTCGCCGTGATACCTGGCGGCGTCGCTCGCGCGCGGCTGGGGCCATGGTGTGCCCTGTTCGGCGGTGGCGCGTTCGGTCATCTCCGCGAGGGTGCGCGCGTCGGCGATTCCGGCGGGCCAGTCGGATGCGGGTGGCACGGGGAGCGCGTGGTTGGGGTCGGCGATGACCTCGTCAAGGTTCCGGCCGCCGAACTGCTCGTCGAGGGCGCGCGAGAGGGGTCCACGGAATGCGGTGCCGCTCTGCACGGGAATGTCCGTGGTGTCTGTCATCGTCGACCTACTTCTCAGGGGTGGTGCTCGCCGCTGCTGCGGTGGTGGTGTTGCCACTGGAATCGATCGTAAACGATCATGCACGATCATAACCGCATTGTTGTGATCGAGAATGATTGCTACTCTTTCGAAACGTCACCACCCCCGGGGGACGCCGCAGGCACCCCGGACGGCAATTCAAAGGAGAATCCGTGTCCACTGCACTCACGCCCGAAGCGCCCGCCGCTGCGCTTCCGTCAGCGTCGCAGCGAGCATGGACCCGCGACGACTGGACCGCCTACGCCGACCGCCTCCTCACGGGCGCCATGGCCTGGTCCTCTCCGGGCAAGGGGCGCATCACCCCTCCCGGCGCGGAGGGTGGCTACGGTCACGACATCGACGGCCTCGAGGGCTTCGCCCGCACGTTCCTCCTCGCCGGCTTCCGCATCGCGGGGGAGCGCGGCGAGGGCGTCGACGAGCTCATCTCCTTCTTCTCCGAAGGCGTCCGCACGGGCGTCGACCCGGATGCGGCCGACCGCTGGGTGCGCCTCGAGGAGCACCCGCAGGCGAAGGTGGAGGCGGCGTCGCTCGCCCTCATCCTCGACCTCACGCGCCCCTGGATCTGGGATGCGCTCGACGAGCTCACGCAGCAGCGCGTCATCGACTACTTCGCGCCGGCCGTGGGCGACGACACCTACCCGCGCACGAACTGGCTGTGGTTCCGCCTCGTCGTGCAGACCTTCCTGCGCTCCGTCGGCGGCCCCTGGTCGCCGGAGGACGTCACCGACGACCTCGCCCTGCACGACTCGTTCGTGCGCGCCGACGGCTGGCTCTCCGACGGCGACGAGCGCTCCTACGACCACTACGTCGGCTGGGCGCTGCACATCTACCCCGTCCTCTGGTCGCGGATGCGCGGGGCCAGCGAGCTCGCGGGCGACCGCCTCGCCGGAGACGTCGCCGCCCTCGACCGCTTCCTGCAGGACGCCGTGCACCTCATCGGCGGAGACGGCTCCCCGCTCCTGCAGGGCCGCAGCCTCATCTACCGCTTCGCCGCCGCCGGCCCGTTCTGGGTCGGCGCGCTCGCGGAGGTTCCCTCGGTCTCGCTCGGCGCGCTCCGCCACGCGGCCGAGAAGGTCGTCTCCCACTTCGCCGAGCGCGGCGTGCCGGACGAGCGTGGCCTCCTCACGATGGGCTGGCTCGACGAGTGGCGCCAGCTCGCTCAGGCCTACTCCGGCCCCGCCTCCCCGTACTGGGCCTCGAAGGGCCTGCTCGGCATCCTCCTCCCCGCCGACCACCCCGTCTGGGCCGCCGAAGCCGACCCGCTCCCCGTCGAGCAGGGCGACTTCGTGCGCACGATCGCCGCCCCGGGCTGGGTCGTCACCGGTACGAAGAGCGACGGCATCGTGCGCATCGCCAACCACGGCACCGACCACGCGAAGCCGAACACGCTGGTCGGCGACTCGCCCCTCTACGCCCGCATCGCCTACTCGAGCGCAACCAGCCCGCTGCTCGACGACGCCGCCTGGCACGAGCCGCTCGAGCAGTCGGTCGCGCTCGTCGAGAGCGCCACCACGGGCGAGAACGCCACCACGGGCACCGAAACCGCCACGCACCGCGCCGCGATGGAGCTCCTTGCCACGACCACCGACGGCGACGCCGGCGTGGCCGCATCCACCTGGCTCGCCCACACGCTGGTCCCGAGCGCGAAGCAGCAGCGCCACGGCTCCGGCCTCGACGGCGAAGCGACGGTCGTCGCGCGCCTCACGGTCGTCTCGGTCGTGCGCGGCGCCGAAGAGGTGCGCCTCGCCCGCGTCACCGACCTCGCCGACGGCGTCGACGAGAGCGACTGGATGCTCCGCTGGGGCGGCTGGCCCGTCACGAGCCGACAGGATGCGCAGATCACGAGCGCACTCCGCGGCCTGACGGCGGGCACGACGGCACGCACCGTGACGCGCACGGACGCGAGCCCGCTCGGCGCATCCACCGCGGTGCCCGTGCTCGACGCCCCCGTCGAGGTCGGCACCTGGGCCGCCGCCCACCTCACCCTCGCGGGCGCAGACCACACCCCAAGCCCCACCACCGGCGTCGAGCTCACCGATGAGCTCGCCGCCATCACCTGGTCGGACGGGGCGCACAGCACCGTCGACCTCACCAACTACCGCCTCTCGTAGCCCGGGCGTCGGTTTTCAGGGATCCGAAGCGGGTCTCGTTCATTGCAGCAAAGGAGCAGCACCATGAAGAAGCGCACCATGATCGCCACTGCGGGCCTCGCCGCCGCCGCACTGGCCCTCACCGGATGCAGCGGTGGCGGGAGCGTCGACCCAGACGGTCCCATCACGCTGTCGGTGTCGGGCTGGAGCGTCGCATCCACCCCCGAGTTCCAGCTGCTGGCGGACGGCTTCACGGAGAAGTACCCAGACGTGACCGTCGAGGTCGTCGACTACGACCCCGCCGAGTACAACACGCTCATCACGGCCGACCTCGCGGCCGGTTCGGGCCCCGACATCATCACGCAGAAGGAGACGAAGTTCGTCACCACCTTCCAGGAAGGCGGACAGCTGCTCGACGTGTCCGACATCGAGCTGCCCGAGGGCATCAGCGGCGCCGCGTCGTACGAGATCGACGGCACCACGTGGGCGACCCCGTACCGCCAGGACTCGTGGGTGCTCTACTACAACAAGGCCCTCTTCGACCAGGCAGGCGTCGCCTACCCGGACGGCAGCTGGACCTGGGACGACTACGTCGAGAACGCCGACCTCCTGACGCAGAACCTCACCGCAGCGGGCTCGACCGCCAAGGGCGCGCACCAGCACAGCTGGCAGTCGACCGTCCAGGGCTTCGCCAACGCGCAGGCTGACGGCGACATCTTCAGCGGAGAGTACGACTACTTCGAGAAGTACTACGACAACTCGCTCAAGCTGCAGGACGACGGCGCGCAGGCCTCCTTCAACACGGTCACGGCCAACAAGCTCACCTACCAGGGCGAGTTCGGCAAGCAGAAGGCCGCGATGATCCCCATGGGCTCGTGGTTCGTGGCGACGCTCATCTCGCAGCAGGCGGCCGGCGAGGCCGACGACTTCGAGTGGGGCATCGCACCTGTGCCGCAGATGGATGCATCCACCGCCGGTCTCGAGAACACCCCCGTCACGTTCGGTGACCCTGCCGGCTTCGGCATCAACGCCAACATCGACGAGGGCAAGACGCAGGCCGCCAAGGACTTCCTCGCCTACGCAGCAAGCGAAGAGGCGGCGACGAAGCTCGCCGGCATCGGCATCACCCCGGCGCTCCTGAGCGACCCGGTCGTCGAGGCGTACTTCGGCGTCGAGGGCGCCCCGCAGGACGAGCTCTCCGCGTTCGCCGTGCAGACGCACGAGACGCTCCCCGAGAGCCCGACCAACTCGAAGACCGCCGCCGTCCAGAACATCCTGAACGACATGCACTCCTCGATCCTCTCCGGCTCGAAGTCGGTCAAGGACTCCATCACGGAGGCCGAGACCCGAGTCGCCAACGAAGTCGGCCTCGACTAACCCCTCTCGTCGGTCGGCCGGTGCTCTCTCACCGGCCGACCGGCACCTCTCTCCAGGAGAATCATGACCACCACAACGGAACCGGCGCAGCCGAAGGCCGCGCCTGAGGGCCTGTCGCCCGAGGCGCGCAAGCTGCGCAACCGCTCACGTCTCAAGCGCTCGCTTGTCGGCTGGAGCTTCATCCTGCCGAACTTCCTCGGCTTCGCGACGCTGACGCTCGTGCCCGTCATCGTGCTGTTCTACATGTCTCTCACGAACTGGAACATCTTCGGCACCTCGACGTTCGTCGGCTTCGACAACTTCACCCGACTCCTGGGCGACGGCAGCTTCCAGGTCGCGTTCGGCAACACCATCTACTACTCGGTGCTGCACATCCCGCTCACGATCGTCGTTTCGCTCGGGCTCGCGCTGCTGCTCAACAACAAGCTCCGCGGCGTCGCGTTCTTCCGCACGGCCGCGTTCTTCCCCTACATCACGTCGATCGTCGCGATCGCGCTCGTCTGGAACCTGCTCTTCAGCCCGGACTTCGGCCCCATCAACGAGGGCCTGCGCCTCATCGGCATCGACAACCCGCCAGGCTGGCTCACCTCCATGGAGTGGGCGATGCCCGCGGTGGTCATCATCAGCACGTGGCGCGACATGGGCTACTACATGGTGCTCTTCCTCGCGGCCCTGCAGACGGTGCCGCCCGAGCTGCACGAGGCCGCACGCGTCGACGGCGCGAACGCGTGGCAGCGCTTCTGGAACGTGACGCTGCCTTGCCTGCGCCCGACGATGTTCTTCGTCACCGTCATGCTGACGATCAACTCGCTGAAGATCTTCGACCTCATCCTCGTGCTCACCGAGGGCGGGCCGGGCCAGTCGACGACCGTCATCTCCCAGTTCATCTACCGCAAGGGCTTCGAGGAGAACGAGTTCGGATACGCGTCAGCGGCCTCCGTCGTGCTGTTCCTGCTCTGCATCGTCGTCACGATCATCCAGTTCATGTGGAACAAGCGGAAGGACAGCTGATGTCCCAGACCATGGCAGTCGTCCTCCCCGAGGAGACCACGACCCCCCTCTCGACCGACCACGTCGAGCCCGCGAAGCCCGCTGGCAAGAAGGAGCACAAGCTCGCTCGCGCGCTCCTGTACGTCATCCTCATCGTCGCCGCGGCCGCGATGCTCACGCCGTTCTTCTGGATGATCATGAGCTCCCTCAAGGAGGCCAACGCGGTCTTCTCGGTGCCGGTGCAGTGGATCCCCGAGGTCTTCGTCTGGCAGAACTACGTCGACATCTGGACCAAGTCGGACATCATGACCTGGATCGGCAACACGCTCATCCTCTCGGTCACCGTCACGGCCCTGCAGGTACTCACCGGCTCGTTCGCCGCCTACGGCTTCTCGCGCGTCAAGTTCCCCGGCCGCGACGTGCTCTTCCTCCTCTACGTCGGAACGATCGCCGTGCCGTGGCAGTCGTACATGATCCCGCAGTTCATCCTGCTGTCCAACGCGAACCTCTCGAACACCCTCTGGGCGATCATCCTGCTGCAGGCGTTCGGCGCCTTCGGTGTGTTCCTCATGAAGCAGTTCTACGAGACCATCCCCATGGAGCTCTCCGAGGCGGCCCGCCTCGACGGGCTCAGCGAGTACGGCATCTGGCGGCGCATCATGCTGCCGCTGTCGGTCCCGGCCATCGCGAGCCTCTCGCTGCTGACGTTCGTCAACACCTGGAACGACTACCTCGGACCGCTCATCTACCTGCGCGACCCGAGCCTCTGGACCATGCAGCTGGGCCTCAAGAACTTCGTCTCGAGCCTCTACGACGTCGACTACGGCGTGCTCTTCGCGGGCCTCACCATCTCGGTGCTGCCCATCGCGATCGTGTTCCTCCTCGGCCAGCGGTACTTCGTCGAGGGCATCGCGACCAGCGGAATGAAGGGCTAGGCCATGAAGCGCATCTCGCACGGCGTCTACGCGACGGCGTTCAACGTCACCTACCTGGCGCTCGCCGTCAACCTGATGCTCGCGGTCATGAGCCTGCCGTTCCTCGTGCTGCTCGTGACCACCGACCCGTCACTGTCGTGGCCGCTGCTCGCGGCGAGCGCGGCGCTCACGGGGCCGGGCATCGCGGGTGCGTTCGCGACCTTCCGTGCGCACGCTGAGGGGGACACGGATGTGATCCGCGCCTTCATCAGCGGGGTGCGCCGCACCTGGAAGCGGGCGCTCGTGATCTCGGCGGTCACGTCCGCCGTGGTCACGGTCGCGCTCGTGGATGTGTTCGTGCTCGTCCCGACGGGCATCGGCGTCCTCCTCGTGCCGCTGCTCGTCGTCGTCGCGATCCTGACGCTCGCGACCGCAGCCGTGACGCTCGTGGCCATCACGCAGGCCGAGGACACGCGCCTGCTCGTGCTGGCGCGCGCATCCCTCATCCTCGCCGTGCGCCGCTGGCCGCTGACCTTCGCCTCGTTCGCGATCGTCGGCGTCCAGGCCGCCGTGCTCACGGCGGCCCCGGCCATCGCCATCGGCATCACCACCGCCGCCTGCCTCTACGTCGTCTGGGCTGGCGGCCGCTTCACCCTGCAGCAGGCACCCGCGCGCGTCGCGGCCTGACTGACCTCCCGAACTCTCACGAAGGAACACCCATGACTTTCGCGCCCGCATCCACGACCGTGGAGAACGCGCTGGCAGCGGCCACCGACACCGTTCGACGCAATATCGAAGCGTTCGGTGCCGCCTACCCGGACGACACGACCAGCGACAACAGGTACCTGCTTCGCCCCGCCACCGACACCTTCGCGGAAGGCGCCAACCGCGGCTGGACCACCAGCTTCTGGCCGGGCATGATGTGGCTCGCCGGCGACGTCACGGGCGACGCGGTCTTCCACGAGGCCGCGCTCGCGCACGCCGTCGACTTCGAGCGCCGCCTGTACGGCGACGAGGATCTCGAGACGCACGACCTCGGCTTCCTCTACTCGCTCTCCGTCGTCACTGCGTGGAAGCAGACCGGCGACGAGCGCTGGCGCACGGCCGGCATCAAGGCCGGCGAGCGCCTCATGACGCGCTTCCTCGAGCCGGCCGGCATCCTGCAGGCCTGGGGCGACCTCAGCGACCCCGCGCAGCGCGGCCGCGCCATCATCGACAGCCTCATGAACATGCCCCTGCTCAGCTGGGTGGGCGAGCAGACGGGCGACCCGCGGTACGCGGATGCGGTGCGCCGGCACACGGAGCAGCTGCGCACGCAGATCTTCCGTGCAGACGACTCGACCTTCCACACCTTCTACTGGGATGCGGAGACCGGCGAGCCCCTGCGCGGCGGCACCGAGCAGGGCGCGTTCGACGAGTCCTGCTGGGCGCGCGGCGAGGCCTGGGGCATCTACGGCTTCGCGCTCAACTCGCAGACGGTCGGCGACCCGCGGCAGCTCGAGGCGGCCTGGCGGTGCGCCGACTACTACCTGGCGCACCTGCCGAGCGACGGCATCCCGTACTGGGACCTCGTGTACACCGAGGGCAGCGATGCGCCCCGCGACAGCTCGGCCGCCGCGATCGCCGCATGCGGGTTCTTCGAGCTCGCCGCCGTCGAGCCCGACCCGGAGCGCTCGGCCCGGGCGCTGCAGGCGGCGCACGCGCAGATCGACGCGCTCATGGCCGAGGCCACCCCGCAGCCGCCCGCGTCCTCTGACGCGCTCCTCCTGCACGGGGTCTACGACCTGCCGAAGCTCGTCGGCGTCGACGAGGGCACCCTCTGGGGCGACTACTTCTACCTCGAGGCGCTGACCCGCGCCTCCCGCCCCGACTGGAAGCGCTACTGGTGAGCGGCGTCATGGGCGAAGGAGTCTGCGCATGAGGATCGTCAACTGGGACCGCGCTGGTGTCAGCGTGCCCGCAGCGCTCGTCGACTCGGGCGACGGCGACCAGCTGGTCGACCTGTCGGGCGTCGCCGCCTCGACGCTCGAGCTGCTCACCGATGAGGGGGCGCTGGCGGATGCACGTGCCGTGGTCGACGCGGCGGATCCAGCCAGCCTCCCTGCTCGCGATGGCGAGCGCCTGCTGGCGCCGATCACACCCCGCGTGCTGCTGTGCATCGGCTACAACTACCGCGGCCACGTGGTCGCAGGCGGAGAAGGACAGCCCGACCCGGAGCATCCGGACGTGTTCGTGAAGACCGCCAACACGACGTTGGGGCCGGACGACGCTGTGGTCCTGCCGCCGCAGAGCGACGACGTCGACTACGAGGGCGAGATCGGGGTCGTCATCGGGCGCACGGCGCACGCCGTCTCCGCGGAGGACGCCCTCGACCACATCGCCGGCTACACGCTGGTCAACGACGTCTCGGCCCGCGACTGGCAGAACCGCACGAGCCAGTGGACGCTCGGCAAGTGCTTCGACGGGTTCGCCCCGTTGGGGCCAGCCGTCGTGACGGCCGACGAGATCGCGGACCCCGCGAATCTGCTCGTCGAGGTGGTCCGCGACGGGAAGACGACCGTCTCGCAGAGCACGTCGACGCTAATCTTCCCGTTCGCGGAGATCGTCTCCTACGTGTCGCAGTCCATCACCCTCCAGCCGGGTGACGTCATCGCGACGGGATCGCCGCAGAAGCTCGAGGATGCGCTGCGCGAGCACCGCCCGCTCGTCGACGGCGACTCGGTGCTCATCCGCGTGGCCGGCATCGGCGAGCTGACGACGCGCTTCCGCACGGCGGACTGAGCGCTCCGGCCGTCTCGAGAGCTACGGGGTCGGCGTCGGGCTCATCGTCTCCGACGGGGTCGGCGAGTCGGTCGTCGACTCCGTCTCCTCGGGATCGGGGGAGACCGTCATCGTGTCGTCCTCGTCCGCGGTCTCCTCGGTCGTCGATGTCGGCACCCCGGTGTCGGGGGAGATCGGGCTCTGGACGACCTCGTCGCCACCGCAACCGGCCAGGAGGAGAGAAGCAGCGAGTGCCGCGGAGGCGGCGAAGGCAGTCCGTAGGGTCTTGGCTGTTGGTGTCATGCGTCCAGTCAAGACAAGCCAGCTGGGAAGTTCGTTCCCCCTTGACACGGTGACGTGCGCTCGTTCTCACCGTCCTCATCCGCCAGGAGTCAATACTGACGTGAAACTCGGGTTGGCTTCCTACCGTTGGCGTCATGAGCGCAGCGAAGCACGACTCTGACCGGCACGGCATCTGGACAGCCCTCGGGCAGCGGACGACCGAGCACCCCGAAGCACTGAGCGTGGAAGCCGACGACGCCTACGACGTACTCGTCGTCGGCGCTGGGATAACGGGGCTCACGAGCGCCGTGCTGCTCGCCGAGTCCGGCCTTCGGGTCGGGGTGCTCGAGGCCCACGACCTCCGCGCATCGGCCACCGTCAACAGCACGGGCAAGCTGTCGCTCCTGCACGGCCAGACACTGGCATCGCTGCGCAGCAGGCGGGGCGACGAGGTCGCGGCCGCGTACGTGCACGGCAACATCGCAGCCATCGACTGGGCGAGGGCGTTCTGCGCCGAGCGGCACGTGCCGATGCAGGAGCGCACCTCCATCCTCTTCGCCCGCACCGAGCAGGGCGCGAAGCAGGTCGGGAAGCAGCGAGAGGCCGCCGAAGCGCTGCGTCTCCCCATCGGCGACCAGGTCGCCCGGGAGCTGCCGTTCGAGATCCTCGACGCCATCACCCTCGACGGCGGCCTGCAGCTCAACCCCTACGAGCTCATCCTCGCGCTCCTCGAACGGGCCATCGAGCTCGGCGTGCACCTCTCCCTCAGCACGCGAGTCACGGGCGTCGACCACCACCGCACGCACGTCGACGTGCACGCGAGCCGCGCCGGCCGCGACCTCTCCGTGCGCGGCGCGCACGTCATCATCGGGACCGGCTTCCCCATCGTCGACCGCAGCGCCGAGTTCACGACCCTCACCGCCTACCGCTCCTACGCGCTCGGCTTCGAGACCGGGATGCCGCTGCTCACGGGCATGTACCTGGGCCTCGACAGCGAGACCATCTCGCTGCGCGAGTACACCACGGCGGGCCGACACCACCTCGTCGTCGGCGGGGCCGGTCACAAGGTCGGCGCCAGCGTCTCCTCCCGCGAGCGCGTGGATGGCCTCAGCCAGTGGGGCCAGGAGACGTTCGGGCTCGTGAGCCCCGAGAAGTACCGCTGGTCGGCGCAGGACTACGAGGAGCCGGACATGACGCCGTCCTCGGGCGTGGCCACGCCCGCCCATCCGCGCATCCTCTACGCCACCGGCTTCAACAAGTGGGGACTGTCGAACGGCATCGCCGCCGCCCACGATCTGCGCGGGCGCATCCTGGACAGCCGAGACGAGTGGATGCACACCCTCTACGACCGGCGCGTGACCGCTGCCACGGTGGGCGGCCTGGTCGCGCGGGGCGCGGAGGTCGGGGTGACCGCGGTCGGCGACTGGGCGCGAGCCGAGCTGTCCACGCCGGAGGCGCATCCGGCGGAGGGGGAGGGGAGCGTCGGCCGATCGGGAGGCGTACCGGTGGCCGTGAGCACGGTCGACGGGGTGACCCGTTCCGTCTCGGCGGTCTGCACGCACCTCGGCGGTGTGCTGCGGTGGAACGACGAGGACTGCTCGTGGGATTGCCCGCTGCACGCGTCCCGGTTCGCGCCTGATGGGACGCGGATCGAGGGGCCGGCGACGTCCGACCTTCCGTCTCGTGACGCCGACGGGGCGTAGCCGCGCATCCCCGGGCATCCGGAACGCGGGCCAGGGTAGCGGTGTCGGCCTCGTCGCGCTAGGAGAACGGCGCAATTGCTGGGCGGGGACAGACTAGAGGCACCCGTCGCCGGCCCCTGGCTCGATCCCCCGACTGGGCGTCCACGATGTGGACCCCTGGGCCAGGGGCCGTCGTCGGGGTGATCTGAGCAGGTCAGCCCGATGCCCCCGACGCGAAGCCAGGTCCTATGCGCTCCCACCTTTTCCAGCTGCCCGCGTTCGACGCGAGCGCGCTGCCGTTGCCCCTGGCGCTGCCGGCGGAGCCACCGGTGGTCGCGGCGTTCCCGTCTTCCATCGATCTGATGGTCACGGGTGTGGTGGTGAGCGTGGCGGTGCTGTTCGTCGTCGGCGTCTGGGTCGCCGCGGCGATGCGGTTGCGCAGCGGGCAGCGGATGTCTTTGGACCTGGTGGGACGTGTGGAGCGGGCGCAGCGCATCAACCGCACGGCCACCATCTCGACGCTGCTCGCCTCCGGTGCGATGATCGCGCTGCTGATCGTCTGGGTGGTCGTCAGCCTGGTCTGGCTCTCCTAGGGCGCCGACTGCGCTCCCCGGACCCGCTGGCCTGAGCGAGCGGGTGCGACGTGGCGAGCCCGGCCGAGCCGCTCGGTCAGCGCGCGGGCCCGGAGATCTTCGCCCGCGAGCGGCGGGCCACGACGGAGCTCGCACGACTCGTCGACGGCTTCTCGCCGGTCGAGGCGCGACGGGTCGCGAGCTGCGCCTCGCCTTCGCAGCAGGCCGCGACGAGCGATTCGATCGCCCGCTCAAGCTGCACGTGCTGGCTGATCTCGACGCCGGTGTCCACCCGTGCGCCACGGAGGACGACGTGCACGCCCTCGACATCGACGATGAATCCGAGTGGCGCCCCTTCGCGTTCGAGGGCGACGATGCCTGCCGTGGTCTGCGTGAGTTCGTATCCGGTCAATGCGGAGATGGGAATCATGGGGGAGCTCCTCTGCCGTTCCTGAAAAGCGTGACGGGGCGGTCTGGGAGGAGCTTGGAGATTTTCGGGTTTTCGACCGAGGGTGACAGCTGCTCCGGGGATCGCACCACCATGACCAGGCATTTTGCTGCCAGCAGTGTTGTCGCTAGCTCAACGAAGGAATTTGCGCAAGCCCCTCGGGCAATTCGGTCCGAAGGGAGGGCGCGGCGCGGTTGACCGCGAGATGCGCGGCACACTAGGCGGATGCCCGCACCGATCACCCCCTGGCGACGCCGGTTCCGTCGATGGCGCGAGCGCAGTCGCCTCGTGCGCCTGTGGCGTCTCGCCCGCACCTCGAGCCCGGTCACGTTCACCGACAAGGTGCGGTACAAGATGCTGCGCGATCGGCGGCCGCTGATCGTGACGTTCGCGGACAAGGCCGCCGTGCGCGGGTACGTGGAGGCGGCCGTGGGCGCGCGCTACCTGCCCGAGGCCTACGGGGTGCTCGACGACCCTCGCGGGCTGGAGGCCCTCGAGCTGCCGGAGTCGTACGTTGTGAAGCCGACCCACGGTTCGGGTGCAGTGGTCGTCGTTTCGCCCGCCGCGCCGGTGGACTCGCGGCTGCCGGAAGCCAGGTGGGGGTGGGTGTACGCGCACGTGCGGCCGGAGCACGCGAACCGTGAGCACCTCGCGGCCATCAGCGAGGGGTGGGTGTCGAAGCTGTACGGCCAGGGCCCCAACAAGGAGTGGGTGTACGGGCGGATGCCGCGCCGCGTGCTGGTCGAGGAGTATCTCGTCGGCGAGGACGGCGCGGTGCCGGAGGACTTCAAGTTCTTCGTGTTCCACGGGGTGGTCCACTTCGTGCAGGTCGACGGCGGGCGGTTCGGCGAGCGGACGCAGGATTTCTTCCGACCTGATTGGACGCACCTCGACATGTCGGGCGGTCTGCCCTGGCGGACGCCGACTCCGCCTCGACCGGCTCGTCTCGACGAGATGCTCGAGGTCGCAGCCAGGCTCGGTGCGGAGACCGACTTCGTGCGCGTCGACCTCTACCATCTGCCGGATCGGGTCATCTTCGGCGAGCTGACGAACTACCCGGCCGGTGGCGACAGCCCCTTCGAGCCCGAGAGCTGGAACACGGCCTTCGGTGAACCCTGGCGGGTTCCCCGGCGCTACCGCTGAGGCGCACCGCCCGCCCGCCCGCCCGCCGTCCTGCGACAGATGTGGGCCTTGGACCGCTGAATGTGCGCAGCGCGGTGAGCAAGGCCCAGGTCTGCGGATGGGTCTGCAGCAGACCTGGGGGTTGTGCACGCCTCCGCGCGAGCTGCGGTGCGCAAGGCCCAGGTCTGCTGCAGACCCATCCGCAGACCTGGGCCT